>CAVRKB010000006.1:0-215461 GCA_963721545.1 uncultured Chloroflexia bacterium | reverse complement strand
CCTCGCGGCGGCCCTCGAGGTCGTGCCGCTGCGCCTCCAGCAGCCACTCCCAGGGGCGCAGCCAGGGCGTCTCCAACAGCTGCCGCGAGTCGGCGCGTGGCCACGACTCGCGCGCGGCCGCGGCGTCCCCGGCGCCCACGCGCTCGTCGATGATGGCCAGCGCCGCCTCCATGGATTCCGGCCAGTGGCGCAGCGCTTCACGCGCCGCCTCCACTGCGTCCTCGCGCTTCGCTTCGCGCCGCCGCCGCGCATCGCCCAGGGCGGCGAGCGCGGCGACCCGCGCCGCCGGCATCGGAGTGGAGATCGCATCGCGCGCGGGCCGCGCCACTCGGTGTCCGCGCCCCCGGCTGCGATCCGATAGTGGGCGAGCGCGCCTTCGCGGTCGCCTTCCATCTCCAGGCTGCGCCCGAGCAGGTAGCGCGCCCGCGCCGCCGCGGCGGGGTTTCCCGGGATGCCGTCCTTTGCCACCGACAAGAGGAAGGGGCGCGCCTCCGCCGGACGCAGGTCGGAGACCAGAGCGTGCCCGATCTCGAGCCGGGCCATCGCGGGCACCCACGGCCCCTTGTAGTTGGCCTCGGCGCGCTCGCCGCGGGCCAGGATCTCGCGGCCGGCCGCCGCCGCGTCGTCGTAGGCTCCGAGCCGCGCGCGCAAGTGCTCCACCGACTTCAGCGCCCACAGCGGATGAGTCGGATACTGCCGCCGCAGCGCGTCGAGCTGATCCATCGCCCGCCCGGGCCGGTCCTCGTAGAAGGCGTGGATCTCGAACAGCTGGACGCGCGCCTCCGTGCCGTGGAGCGTCGCGCGCCCGGCCGCGTCCTCGATCGACACGAGCCCCCGCCGCCGGTCGCCCCCCGGGATGCGGGCCAGGAAGCGGAGGATCCGCGCCGCGCGGGGGAGCACGTCCACGTAGTAGTCGTAGAGGCCGAGGCCGAACAGCGCGTCGTGATGCTCGGGGTCCAGGGCGCGGACGCGGATGAGGTCCTCCCGCATGCGCACCGCGGAGCGCGCGGCGTCGGTCCGATGCAGGCGGAAGAGGTGGTAGCGGCTCGCGGCGCCGTGCGCCGCGCCACGGGCGAACAGCGCGCGGACGTCGTCGGGGTCGCGCGCCAGCAGGGCGTCCGCGCGGGCCACCGCCTCCGCGACCTTCGCCTGCAGCTCGCCGTCTGTAGCGTCGATCTCCGGCCGCTGCTCCACCTTCCAGCACAGCGCGAGGGCGAGGACGTAGGCGGCCATCGGGTCTTCGGGGTGGGCGTCGGCGGACGCGCGCAGCCGCGTGAGCGCGGTCTCGAGGTGCCCCTGGTAGACGAGCTCGAGCGACGCCTGGAGCTCGGGCATGGACGCGGGTGGGCCGGCCAGGGCCAGGGCCGCGGCCAGGAGGATCACCACCTCAGTTGTAGTCGGTCTTGAGGGACGCCCTTTCGCGGTGGCGGTCGAGGCCGAGCTGCACCAGCCGTCCCAGCAGCTCGTCGTAGGCGATGCCGGTGGCGCCCCAGAGCTTGGGGAACATGCTGATGGACGTGAACCCGGGGATGGTGTTGATCTCGTTCACGACCAGCTTGCCGGTGGCCTTTTCCATGAGGAAGTCGACGCGGGCGTAGCCGGAGGCGTCGACGGAGCGGAAGACGTCCACCCGACGCGGCGCACCTCGGCGGTGGCCGCGGCGTCGAGAGGGGCCGGGATCTTGAGCTGGGTCTTGCTGTCCGCGGAGTACTTCGAGTCGTAGTCGTAGAACTCGCGGTCGGGGATGATCTCCCCGGGCAGCGACGACTCGGGGTCGTCGTTGCCCAGCACCGAGATCTCGATCTCGCGCGCTCCCGGCACCGCCGCCTCCACCACCACCTTCCGGTCGTAGGCAAAGGCGAGATCGAGCGCCGCGGCCAGGGCACCGGTCTCCTTCACCTTGCTCACCCCGACGCTCGAGCCGAGGTTCGCGGGCTTCACGAAGACGGGCAGGCCCAGGGGCTCGACGATGGCGGCGGCGCGCGGGCGGTCGCGGGCGAGCAGCACGCGGTAGGGGGCCTGGGGCAGCGAGGCGGCGGCGAACAGCGCCTTCATCAGCACCTTGTCCATCGCGGCCGCGGAGGCCGCGGTCCCGGAGCCCACGAACGGCACCCCCGCCAGCTCCAGCAGCCCCTGGATCGTGCCGTCCTCGCCGTAGGTCCCGTGGAGGACGGGGAAGTAGACGTCGGGCCGCGCCGCGACCGTCGCGTCGTCGAGCCGGCGCAGCGTGCCCGCGTCCTCGGGGCTGGGAACGACGAACACGGGGACGCCGCCGGTCGGCGCCACCGTCGCTCCCTGCTCCTGCAGCCACCACCGTCCGCCGTGGTCGATCAGCACCGGCAGCACGTCGAAGCGCGACGAGAGCCCGCCCGCCACCGACTCCGCGGAACGCACGGAGACCTCGTGTTCGCCCGAGCGCCCGCCGAACAGCAACGCGATCTTCAGCCGTGATGCCATGAAATCAGTGTACGGGAAGCTTTGTGATCCCCGGGCGACGGTGAAGAATTACCGACGCCATGTTCTCGTTCGCGGTTTACGCTCGTTCCGGCCGCGCGCGCGCGGGCACCCTCACCACGCCGCACGGGGCGGTGGAGACGCCGGCCTTCATGCCGGTGGGAACGGCGGCGGCGGTGAAGGCGGTGACGAGCCGCGACCTCACGGAAGCGGGGGCACAGATCATCCTCGCCAACACCTATCACCTCATGCTCCGCCCCGGCGATCGCGCTGATCGCCGGCCTCGGCGGCCTGCACGGCTTCACGGGCTGGACCGGCCCCTTCCTGACCGACAGCGGCGGCTTCCAGGTCTTCAGCCTGGCCAAGCTGCGTCACCTGACCGAGGAGGGCGTCCGCTTCCAGAGCCACCTCGACGGGTCGGCCCACCTGCTCACCCCCGAGCGGTCGATGGAGGTGCAGATGAACCTGGGCGCGGACATCGTCGATGGCCTTCGACGAGTGCCCGCCCCATCCGGCGCCCGCGGGAGGCGGTGCGCGAGGCCACCGAGCGCACCGCGCGCTGGGCGCGGCGCAGCCGCGATGCGCACACGCCGCTCCGACCAGTGGCTGTTCGGCATCGTGCAGGGAGGCGTCCACGACGACCTGCGCGCGCAGAGCGCCGCCGAGATCACCGCCCTCGGCTTCCCGGGCTACGCGATCGGCGGGTTGTCGGTCGGCGAGCCCAAGGAGGACATGCTCCGCGTGCTCGACGTCCTCGATCCCATCCTGCCCGCCGACCGGCCGCGCTACCTGATGGGCGTGGGCACGCCGGAGGATCTCGTAGGGAGTGGCGCGCGGCATCGACATGTTCGATTGCGTGCTGCCCACCCGCAACGCCCGCAACGGCCAGCTGTTCACCTCGAGGGGCACGCTCAAGATCCGCAACGCGCAGTACCGGGCGGACCCCGCACCCCCCGACCCCGCCTGCGCGTGCTACACCTGCCGCACCGCGAGCCGCGCCTACCTCCGCCACCTGCACATGGCGGGGGAGATGTCGGCGGCGACGCTGATGACCATCCACAACCTGTCCTTCTACAGCAATACGTACGTAGTTGAGGCCAACGACAAGAACGGTATCGCGACGGCATCGAGCTTCTGCTCCTCGACCAGCATCCGCCGCAGCGCCTTGTGCGCGTTGCTCGAGCCGAACAGCACGCCGTCGGGGACGATCACCGCCGCCCGGCCGCCCGGCTTGAGCAGCCGCAGGAAGAGCGCGAGGAAGAGCAGCTCGGTCTTCTTCGTCTTGACGATCGCGAGCAGGTCCTTGGCGGTGGTCTCGTAGTCGAGGCTGACCCAGCGAACGGCGGGTTGGCGAGGACCAGCGTGTACGCCTCCTCGTCCGCCGGCGTGGTCCTGCGGCGAGCGAGTCGCGGTAGCGGATGTCCGGGTTCTCGACGCCGTGGAGCAGCATGTTCATGCTGCCGATGCGGAGCATCGTGTTGTCGAAGTCGAAGCCGTGGAACATGCCGCTCGTGGAAGTGCTCGCGCAGCTTCGCGTCGCGCAGGAGGTCTCGGGATGCTCGCTCGCGGAGGTACTCGCCGGCGGCGACGAGGAAGCCGCACGGTGCCGCAGGCCGGGTCGCAGATGACGTCGGTCGGCTTCGGGCGCGATCATCTCGACCATCAGCCGGATGATGTGCCGCGGCGTGCGGAACTGGCCGTTCTGGCCGGCGGTGGCGATCTTGCCGAGCATGTACTCGTAGAGGTCGCCCTTGGTGTCGCGGTCCGCCATCGGGACGTCGTCGAGCATGTCCACGACCTTCGCGAGCAGCGCCGGCGTCGGGATGGTGAACCGCGCGTCCTTCATGTGGTGCGCGTAGGTCGAGTCGTCGCCGCCGAGGCGTCCGCAGGAACGGGAAGACGTGCTCGCCGACGATCGTGAACATCTCGCCGGGCGCGAGTTCTTGAACCGCGACCAGCGGAAGTCCTCGTAGGGGCGGCCCGCGCGCGTCCTTGCCCGTCCGGGAAGATGCGCCGCTCCATCGGCTTGCCGAGGCGGTTGGCCTTGTTCTCCTCGAGGGTCTGGAGGTCGTCGAGCCGGCGGATGAAGAGCAGGTAGGTGATCTGCTCGATCACCTCGAGCGGGTTGGAGATGCCGCCCGACCAGAACGCGTCCCAGATCCTGTCGATTTGGGACCGCAATTGGCCGGTCAGCATGGACCAACCCCCAAGCGCATTGACGGTCGATCAGTGTCCCTAACTGTAGCCACCTGCTTTGCTCGGGGAAGAGAGGATTGGTCGCTACTGCGGGCGGCCGGGCGGTGGGGGACATGCCGCCCGCATCCAACCGCGGATCGAGCAAGCCGATTCCGCGATCAGCCCTTGTTCGGTTGGGAATTTCCGCGTAATCCTCGATTCAGCAGGCGCGCAAAACTACCGCAAATTCACGACCACTCGCACCCCGTCACCGTCACAACCTCTCCGGGCACATCGCCCGATAGTCGCACCACCGGCACGGCCTCGCCGCGGCGTCGCCGCGAACTCGCCCGCCCGCATCCGCGCCACCCGCGCCAGGATCGTCCGCCCGCGCCGCGTCCAGCTGCTCGTCCGTCCGCGTCGTCGACAGCCGCGTCGCCGCCTCCGTGAAGTACAGCGTCACCCGCTCCGGCGTGCCGAGGCCCAGCGCGTCGCGGCAGGCCAGCGCGTAGATCGAGAGCTGGAGGCTCTCGTCGACGCCCTTCTGGCTCCAGGCCGGCCGGTCTTGTAGTCGATGACCTCGATGCCGCCCGACGGCAGGCGGTCGATCCGGTCGATCTGGCCGCGGATGACGACCGGCGGCGCGCCGTCGCCGGGCTCGAGCGTCAGCTCGAAGTCGAGCTCCTCGTGCGAGCGCCTCGGCCGAGGCCGCTGACCTCGCCCGCCAGAAGTTGTCGAGCAGGGTGCCGACCCGCCGCTGGTAGCCCTCCTCGGTGGTCTGGTCGCCGAACTCGGCCGGCGGTCCACTCGGCCCGGAACAGCGCGCTCGAGGTCCTCGCGCGTCGGCGGCGGCTCGCCGCGGGCCAGCGCGCTCGCGGCGCTCCTTGGTGAACGCCTCGAACGCGGCGTGGGCGGTCGACCCGAACGTGAACGCGGCGACCGGCTCGTCGGCTCGGCGGGATCCGGTAGACGTAGCTGGAACGCGTACTGCAGCGGGCAGCGCTCGTACGTCGCGAAGCGACGAGTAGCTGAACGCCGCCGGCAGCGGCGCGACCTCGAGCAGGTTCGCGCCCGGCGCCGTAGTCGAGCGCGACCGACCGGAAGCGTCAGCGGATCGAGGCCCGCGGCGCGCGCCTCGTCGGCGGTCGTCGCCGCGGACCGGCCGAGCGTCCGCGAGCTCGGCCGTCGAGACCGTCGCGCGCGGCCGCGCGCCTCGGGATCGGTCGCGGCCGGTCGCCTCCATGAGCCCGACGAGCTCGCTCGCCCGGAGCCGCAGCGCGAGCCGGCGCTCGCGGGCGCGTCGGCAGGGGCATGACCCGGCGGACGCGCGGCGACGTGGCGCTCGATGTCGGCCGCGTCGGCCGCCGGCTCCGGGTCGAGCTGCCGACACGTCCGGCGCGATCTCGGGCTCGACGGCGCGCCCCCGGTCCGGTCGATCGCCCGGACAGCTCCTCGCCCGCCCCGTCGAGCAGCTCGCCGACGAACAGCGACGGCTCCTTCTGCGCCGCCGGCCCGCCGTGCGTCGTCAGGACCAGCCGCTCCTGCGCGCGGGTCATCGCCACGTACAGCAGCCGCCGCTCCTCCTCGGTGTGGATGTCGCCGGCCGGGCACGGCCTCGCGCAGCAGCTCGCTTCGGGAACAGGCCGCCGCCGTACTCGCGCGCCGGCCACTCGCCGTCGAGCAGCTGCGGGACGAAGACGATCGGGAACTCGAGGCCCTTCGCCTGGTACAGCGTCATCAGCCGGACGCCGTCGACGTCCTCGGTCAGCTCGACGCTCGTCGGCAGCTCGCCGCCGGCGCCCTGGTAGGCGTCGAGGTAGTCGACGAAGCCGGCCAGCGTCCCGCGCGGGTTGCTCGCCTGCCAGTCGGCCGCGAAGCGCAGGAAGCTCGCGATGTTGGCGACCATCCGCTTCGACTCGAGCGTGTCGGCGGCGATCAGGTCGAGCACCAGGCCCGGTCCGCTCGAGGAACCGCTCGAGGATCGTGAGCGGGCCCTCGCGCCAGGTCAGCGGGTTGAGCTCGTCGAGCGCGTCGCTCGAGCAGCTGCGCGCAGCTTGGCGCGCGTCGAGCGCGCCGGCGGCATCGACCGATCCGTCGTGCGTCCGGCGCCGTCCTCGCGCCGCTCGTCGACGACGTCGACCTCGACCTGCCCCGACGTCGACGATCGACCTCGACGGTCTCGAGCAGGTGCGCCCGATCGAACTTCGCGCGTCCGGCGTCACGCGCGAGGATCTCGAGCGCGTCGAGCCGCCACGGGCCGGCGGTCATCATCCGCACGAGCGCGACGTCGTCGTGCGGGTCGGCGATCGCCCGCAGGCTCT
The DNA here is from genome assembly GCA_963721545.1 of uncultured Chloroflexia bacterium. Classification (GTDB taxonomy): domain Bacteria; phylum Chloroflexota; class Limnocylindria; order Limnocylindrales; family CSP1-4; genus SPCO01. The sequence goes on along the minus strand of CAVRKB010000006.1, from coordinate 208,511 downwards.
GCTCGAGGTCGCGGATCTCGGGCGTGTCGAACAGGCGACAGCCCGCCGACGACGGTGTACGGGATGTCCTCGTCGCGCAGCCGGGCGACGATCGCCTCGCGGTGCTTGTGCTTGCGGTACAGGACGGCGATGTCGGTCCAGGCGCCGGCCGGTCCCCTCGCCCGGTCGCCGCCTTGATGGCGTCGACGATCGCGACCGCCTCGTCCTCGGCGCCGGCGCAGATGACGAGCTCGACCGGGGCGCCGTCGGCTCGCGTCGGTCGATCAGGCGCTTGTCGGGCTCGAAGCGCGTCTCGTTGCTGACGATCAGGCGGTTGGCGGCGGTCAGGACGTGGCGCGACCGAGCGGAAGTTCTGCTCGATCCGCAGGCGCGCGCGGCGGACCGGGCGGCGTCGCCGTCGGGTCGTGCAGCGGGCGGCCGCGCGAACCGGCGGTCGAACTCGGCGAAGGCCGCGAAGCTCGCGCCCGCGGAAGCGGTAGATCGACTGGTCGTCGTCGCCGACGACCATGACGTTGTCGGGCCGGTCCGGCGTCCGGCCGAGCAGCTCGATGAGCTCGATCTGGGCGATGTTCGCGTCCTGGAACTCGTCGACGAGGATGTAGCGGAACTGGCGCTGGTAGCGGCGCAGGACGTTCGGGCGGCGTCTTGAACAGCTGCGTGACGGCGGCGATCTGCTCGCCGAAGTCGAGGGCGCCGCGCCGCGCGAGCTCGGCCTGGTAGGCGCGGTAGACCGTCGGCGAGCTCGGTCAGGCGCATGACCTCGAGCGCGGCGCCGTCGACGACGTAGGTCGCCGGCGAGGGCGTCGATGCGCGGGTGGTCGTCCGGGTCGAACTGGTTGCGCCACAGCGGCCGGCCCGTCCCGCGACCGTCCGGCGCGCCTCGCGGTCGGCGGCCTTCTCGACGCCGTCTGCGTCGTAGTCGCGGCGTCCTCGCCGCGCGCCTCGGCGCGCTCGTTGCGCGCGGACGTCGGCGTAGGCGCCGCGGACCGTCGCGGAGCGGCGCGAGGTTGCCCTGCGCCTCGAGCCGGCTCGACGGCCGTCGTCGTAGCTGCCGTAGCGCGCCTCGAACACGCGCCGCTCCTCGGCGACGAAGGCGTCGAAGTCGTCCGGCGTGACCAGCTCGTCCTTCGCCCGGTTGATGAACTCGACGAACTCGTCGAGCCAGTCCAGTTCGGTCGCGCGTGGTAGACGAGCGGAGGTCGGGCCGGATGTCGCGCAGGAGCAGGACCTGGCCGATGCCGTCGAGCACGTCCGGGCGCGGCGGCAGGCCGGCGTCGGCCGCGTTCTCGGTCAGGATCCGGTGGCAGAAGCTGTGGAAGTTCGATGACCGTCAGGCGCGCGCGCGACGGCGGCGCCGACCGCGCGTCTCGAGCCGGTCGCGCGAGCTCGCGCGCGGCCTTGACGTTGTAGGTCAGGACGAGGAGCTGCTCGGGCAGCAGGTCCGTCGCGCGTCGCCGAGCAGGTGCCGGACGCGCTCGACGATGACCCGCGTCTTGCCGGTCCCGGCGCCGGCGATGACGACGACCGGCCCGTCGCCCCACTCGACGATCCGCCGCTGCTCGGCGGTCAGGCCGAGTCACGGCGATCACGAAGTAAGCCCCGGGTAAGCGTCGTCGACATACTCGCGTCCCCGTCGATCTGATCGGCGAGGTGCGCGTGCCTACCGTCCATCGGTTCGGGCCATACAGGTTCTATTTCTATTCGCACGAGAATCTGGCAGACGTACGAGGCGCCGCATGTTCATGTCGCAGTCCGGACGACGGTCGAGCGGTCTTCTGGCTCGAGCCGGTCAGTCTCCGAAGCAACCATGGCGTACAATCCGAGCGAGATCGAGCGACTTCGCCGCATCGTCGATCGTGAATCGCGAGTCGCTCCTGAGGCCCTGGAATGAGTTCCTCGAAGAACCACGCGGATAGGTTCCCATCGGCGACCGCGGTGGAAGTCGACCACGAATGGCTGCGTGTCGACCTCCGCGATGGCCGGCGGCTGGCAGTGCCGGTGGCCTGGTTCGACTGGCTGACGGGCGCCAGCCGATTCTGATCTGGCGGACTTCGAGATCATCGAGAACGGCCAGGGCATCTGGTGGAACACCATCGACGAAGGGTTGTCGGTGCCCGGGTTGTTCGGGCTGCCGCACCGCTGAGTCGTCATCAGTAGCGCAGCAGCGTCATGACGGCCCCGACCCGGTTCATCAGCCACAGGCCGATCGGCAGCGTGATCAGGATCACGCACAGGAACCAGGCGACCGCGAGGTAGATCGCGCCGACCCACCAGCCGATCAGCACGAACCAGATGCCGCGGATCCACCACGGGTGTTGGTCGGCGGTGCCGTCGGCGGCCGCGCCCACGGAACGGGGACGCAGGGTCAGGATCAGCGGCAGCTGGTTGAAGATGATGAAGGCGACCGGCAGCCCGATGATCGTCACGCACAGGAAGTACGCGAGACCGATCGCGGCCGCGCTCAGCCACCAGCCGATGAAGATGAACCAGATCGCGCGGATGAGCAGGCCGGGGCCGCGATCGACGGGCGGCGGCGTCCAGGCCGTGGTGTCGCTCACCGATCCGCGTCCAGTCGGCCGTCTTCGCACGCCGTCGGCGATGTCCATCACGAAGAAGTCGCGCTCGCGCGCGCACTCACCGCAGATCGGCAGGCCGGCGTCGCCGGTCGGATCCTCGTCGGGGTCGCCGTCGAGCCCGCGACCGCACGTCGCACAGCTCAGGAGCACGATGTCCACAACCCCTCCCCCGCAGCAGTCCCGGACGACCGCCACTTCTTCGGGCATCGTGCCACAGCCGAGTGTCAGCTAGGGTGTCACGACATCGAGGCGCTGGCCGGCGCGTCCACCCTACTCCGCCCTCGCCGTCTCCGGCCGAGTCAGGCGCTCGAGCGGCGGCAGCATCATCGCCACGACGATCAGCGCACCGATGAGGCTCGCCCCAAGGAGCAGCGCGAGCGACCCATCCGGCAGCGGGACCCGGTCGACCGTCGCCAGCCGCAGGATGACCTGCGCGACCACGATGCCGAGCACCGCGCTGAGCGTCGCGACCGCGATGAGTGGCGCACCGGCCTGCAGCAGCACGAGCGCCCTGAGACGTGACATGGGCATCCCGGCGCTCCGCAGCAGGGCGAACTGGCGGCGCCGCTCGAGCACGCTCGTCGAGACCGCGACGGCCAGGCTGCACCCGGCGAGCACGAGCGTGCCGACCAGGCCGAGGCCGACGACGCGCCCGAACTCCTCGAAGATCCGCGAGGTCGCGCGGCTCTCCGCGGCCAGTCGAACGTAGGCCGTCGGGACCGAGGCGAGGACGGCGGTCCGCAGCAGCTCCCCGGTCGTGGCCGATCCATCGGTCGTGACGTAGAACTTGGTCGGTGCCACGACGCTCCCCGCCGGAAGCGCAGACGGGTCGATGATGAGCTGGGTCAGGCCGGCTGCGATCGGGCCCTCCCGCGCGTCGAAGATCGCCGACGTCACCGTCGCCGATCGTGACCGTGATCGGACCGCGGTCGCCACGATCCGGGATCAGGGTGTACGTGCCGGGTGCCGGGTCCATCGATCCGAGCAGCGAATGCACCTTCGCCGTTCCGCAGTCGCTCGCCGGCAGGCCGAACTGCGCCGCCACGTCCGCGCATCGCGCGACCCAGACCGGTGCCGGGCCGGCTTCCATCAGCTCGGCCGTCGCGATCGGCAGCACGGAACGGACGCCCGGCACGGCCGCGATCCGGGCGGGGACCTCGGCGAAGGCCGGTCCCTCGTTGTACGGCATCTCGACGTAGACCTGGTCCGCGGCGATGACGCCGGCCCGATCGAAGTCCTGGTCCTCCGCGTACGCGACGAACGAGAAGAAGATGCTCGCGACGAAGACGGCCATGATCACCCCGGCGATCGCCCCGAACGAGGCGCGCGGATCGTCCGTCAGCCGCCGCGAGGCGAGCAGCATCGAGGCGCCGCCCGGCAGCGCATGGAGCGCCCGACCGACGAAGTACGTCAGCCACGGACCGACGAGGACGATCCCGACGATCACGCCCGCGAACGCCGTCCCGACCAGGATCAAGGCGAGATCCTGGGACCGGCGCAGCAGGAAGATCGAGGCCGGCAGGACCACGAGCGAGACCACCAGCGGGATGGCCCGGCGCGCACTCGGCATCCCCGGCGTCTGCCGGCGCTGGACGCCGAGCGGCGTCACCACGACGCGCCGCAGGGCGACGACCGAAGCGGCCACGCCGACGACCGGGATCACGAGCAGCAACCCGACGGCCGGCACGAGCGGCGGCACGATCGAACCCGGGAACCACGTCGCAGCGTCGAGCGGGATCCTGGCCACCAGGGGCCGGGTCAGGAAGAACAGGCCGATCCCGGCGACCACCCCGATGACCGTGACGAACAAGGCCTCGACCGCCGCCAGCCGCGTGATCTGCGAGGCGGTGGCGCCGACGAGCCGCAGGGCCGCCAGTCGCTGTTCACGCCGCGCGGCCGACAGCCGCGTCGCCGTCGAGACGAAGACCGCGACCGGGACCAGCGCACCGATGACGGCGAGGATGATCATCAGCACGGCCATCAGCGGCAGGTCGGGCGCTTTCGGGGTCGGATCGAATGCGGTGATCGGGGCCGCTCCCAACGCCTCGAGCGCCTCCGGGTCGAGACCGATGACGGCGACGAGCTCATCGGGCGACCGGAGACCCACGTCGCCGATGGTCCCGACGACGGTCCCGATCCGGTCGCCCAGCTGGTCCGCCGGCACGGTCCCCATGAGCGCGGCGAGCGCAGGCGAGACGACGGCCTCTCCGGGTCCGGGCACGCGATCGACACCTGGCGGAGTCGGTGGTGTGTCGGTCAGCCCCGCGACGAGGACGCGGACGAGCGGCTCGCCCCGGTAGTTGTCGACGTCCGCCCGGATGAGGAGCCCGGCACCCTCGGACGTGCCCGTTTCCGACATGACGAAGCTGGTCCGCCAGGCTGCCCGCTCGGCGCGATCGGCGAGGGCGGGCTGGAATGACAGGGCGAACAGCAGGATCGCGGTCCCGACCGCGACCGCGAACGCCGTCAGGCCGAGGCCGATCGCCGCTCCCTTGCCCCCGCTGAGGGCGAGTCGGAGCCCGAGTCGGATCACGATGGGTCCGCCCCGCTGACCGGCCGTCGCGAACGATGATCTCGCGGTGGGCGTACGCGGCGACACGGGCCTCGTGCGTGACCAGCACCACCGCCGCACCCTGCTCGGCCGCGGCCCGCGTCAGCAATTCCATGACCTGCTCGCCGGCCAGGCTGTCGAGCGACCCCGTCGGCTCGTCGGCGAAGATGATCGCGGGCTCGATGACGAGGGCACGCGCGATCGCCACGCGCTGGGCCTGACCGCCGGACATCTCACCGGCCCGACGGCCCTCCAGCCCGTCGAGACCGAGCCGCGGGAACCACGTCGCGGCCAGCTGTTCGGCCGGCCCGCGACCCATCCCGTTGAGGAGGAGCGGCAGGGCGATGTTCTCGATCGCCGGGAGCTCGGGGACGAGCTGGCCGAACTGGAACACGAACCCGAACGCCGTCCGGCGCAGTCGACTGCGCTCGGCGTCGCTCATCGCGTCGATCCGGGTGCCCTGGAACGCCACGTGCCCTTCGTCGGGCACGGTGATCCCGGCCAGGCAATGGAGCAGCGTCGATTTGCCCGAACCGCTCGGGCCCATGATCGCGACGATCTCGCCGGGCGCGAGGGTGAAGTCGATGCCGCGCAGGGCCTCGGTCTGGCCGAACCGCTTGCGCAGGTCGGTCGCCTCGAGCAGGGCGCCGGCCGTGGTGCTGCGAGCTGCCGGGGCGATATCGAGACCGCGGCTCGGGGTCGCGGTCGGGGGCGGGTTGGCGATCATGGGACCTCCGGCTCGGCAAGGATCGTTCGGCGAAGCTCCTCGACGCGGGCGGCCGTGAGGTCCAGCCAGCGCAGGTCGGCTTCGAGGTGGAAGAGGGCGTAGTCGGCGAGGAGACCGAGGGGCATCGGCGACGTCCGCCGGACCGCCGTCAGCTCGCGCATCCGCTCGAGGTGGGCGTGGCGTTCTGCGTCGACCAGCGGTTCGACCGGCCGGCCGGACAGGATCGCGAGGACGACCTTGGTGAACAGCGACGCCTGGAGATGCGGTTCGGCATCGAGCGGCTCGTCGAGCCAGCGCTCGAGCTCGCGCGTCCCCTCATCGGTGATCGCGTAGCGGCGTCGCTCCGGACCCTCGGCCTGCTCGACCTGGTCGATCCGAACGCGACCGCGCTGCTCGAGCCGGCCCAGGGTCGAGTACACCTGCGCGAAGGCGACCGGGTGGTCCGGCGCGAAGTACCGATCGACCAGACGCTTCAGGTCGTAGCCGTGGCGCGGCTGCTGCTCGAGAAGGCCCAGGAGGGCATAGGGAACGCTCACCGGGCGACTATAAACTGTGTTAGTAGTCAGGTCAAGCCGACCGGTTCCCGACGATCTCGGGTCGCGCGACTAGGTCATCGAGGTCAATCGCCGCACGACCGCCAGCGGCACGATCACCACCAGGTGCTGCCGAGCCCGCGACGCCCCGATGTACAGCAGCCGATCCAGCCGATCCGGGTCGTCGCGCGGCACCTCGAGCAACACGACGACCGGGCGCTCCAACCCCTTGAACCGCCGGATCGACTCGCACAGGACGACATCCTTCGGCGGTTCCGGGACCTCCTCGGACGGCAGGCCCAGCGTCCGGCCGGCGTCGTCCGCGGCCCCGTTCCAGAGGACCTGGTTGCCGTAGCGGCGGTGCCGCCAGACGGCCGAGTGCTCGAGACCGACGCCGGTCAGGACCACGATCGACCCCGGCGCCACGCCCTCGACCTCGACCAGCCGATGGAGCACCTTGCGCAGCGCCTCGACGGTCTTGTCATCGCCCTCGCCGGTGATGAGCTCGACGGCACGGCCGTCCGTCCGGCGAGGGATCGAGGCCAGCCCTCCCCGGGCGAGCGGCACGATCAGGTCGTGGATCGGCTTGGCGTTGCGGCAGTTGAAGTCGAGCGGGTAGTCGGTCAGCCCCAGCTCCCCGGTCTGGTCGTCACGGAAGATCGACTGCGCCGGATCGTGGAAGACGAAGAGGACGTCCTCGCGTCCCCCGTACAGCAGCCCCTCGAGCGATGCCAGCCAGCCGGAGTCGAAGTCCTGGCCCTCGTCGACGACGATCGCGTGATACCGCGGCCCGAGCTTGTCGATCGCGGCATCGAGCCCGGCCGGCAGCGTCTCGGCGAACCACTCGGCCGTCACCGGCTCGGGCTTGTCGGCCAGGGTCCCGGCCTGTCGTCCGAGGTCCTCGGCCAGCTGGTGGAACGTCCGGACGTGCAGCCGCCCGGTCGTGTCGGCCACCTCGCGCGTCTCGTCCGCGAGCACCCGCGCGAGCGGCGAGTTGAAGCAGACCAGCAGGGTGTCGAAGCCCTCCCGCGCGAGCTGCTCCGCCTTGGCCATCGCCAGCATCGTCTTGCCCGTCCCGGCGCCACCGATCACCGAGGCGCGGCGCACGCCGCGCAGCACGTTGAGCACGTGGAGCTGCTCGTCGGTCAGCCGGACGACCTCCTCGTTGCCGTGCTTGATCTCCGACCGCAGGAGCGAACGGAGCTCGATGGGCGACGTCACCATCGAGGTCAGCAGGTCGATGCCCTTCTGGCCCGGACCGCGCCTGGCGCCGGTGTCGAAGAGCTCGAAGCAGCGATCGACCCATTCGCGCAGCTTCCTGTTCCGCTGCGGATCGGGCGCCAGCCGCTCCTTGTCGAGGATCAGCTCGGGGTCGGCGTCGGTGCCCATCAGGATCTTGGCGTCGAGGCTGGCCAGGTCCACGTTCGGGAACGCGACGGCGCGGCCGGCGATCGGGTCGAGTCCCGCCTCCCAGGCCGGCAGCTCGCGCAGCTTGGCGACGAGGCTGTGGTGACTGTCGGCCGCCTGCTCGAACGGCGACCGGGCGAGCTGGTGGTTTCCCGTCCACCAGCGCCCGCCGCTATCGCGACGGATCGCCCCCGCCTTGACCTCGATGACGAGGAAGCCGCGCTCCGGGTGGGCGATCAGGATGTCCGCCTCGCCCTCGCGCAGGACGCCTCGGTCGCGCACGAGCCAGGCCAGGTTCAGGAGCATCGTGAACTCCGGCGACAGCGCGTCGCGGAGGCGGTCGAAGACGTGGCGCTCCGCGCGACCACCGATGCTGTCGTCCTGCTCGTGCCGGAATGCCGACATCAGTGGCTGGGAACGGTCGCTGCGCGCTCGGTCATGGACTCCCCCGTTACTCGGCGACCACGTCAGTCCGCGCATCGTAGTCCGGCCACGACTCGTGCGGCACGCCCCGAATCGAAACGGGGCGCCTGCCGGTCCGGCGAGGCGCCCCGTGTGCTTGGTCCGTCAGGAGACGGTTGAGGTTAGCGGCGCTTGCGCACCGCGGCGGGGGTCGGGGCGACGAAGGCGACGGCCAGGATCAGCCCGGCGAGCGCCAGCATGATGAGCATCATGCTGCCACCCGACACGCTGCCGTCGGTCGTGCCCTCGATGTCCGTCGGCGGGGCGGTCTCGCCCAGCGGCGGCGGGGCCACGAAGACGACGCTCGTGTCCGAGTCCGGCTCGGTCTCGGCCGAGTCGATCGTCGCGGTGTTGGTCAGCGGCTGGACGAGCGCGGCTGCGCCCGCATTGATGGTGACCTGGTAGGTCACCGAACCGTGGGTCGGTCACGGCGGCGGCGGCTCCAGGTCAGGGTCCGGGTCGCGGAGTCGTAGCTCTGCGAAGGCGAAGTCGCGTCGCTGTCGGTCGCCGAGTCGGCCGTGTAGGTCACGCCGGCGGGCAGGACGTCCTTGAGGATGCCGTTGGTGACCGTGCCCGAGACGGTGTAGGTCCAGGGTGTAGGTGACGCTGGCACCTTCGCTGGCGGTCGGCAGCGTGTTGACGACGGTGCGTTGTTGGTCTTCTCGACGGTCAGGGTCTCATCGGCCTGGACTTCGGCGAGCAGATTGGTCACGGTCAGGGCCGCGGTCTCGTCGGCCACGATCGTGACCGGGCCGGTGACGAGCGAGCCAGCCCACTGGATGCCCGCGGGCGGATCGCTCCGGCTGGTCTCGATGACGAGGCACTCGGCGCCGGCCGGGATGTCGTCGATGGTGACGAAGCCCGGATCCGGGAATTCGATCGTGCGATCGAACTGGACGGTCACCGGTGCAGGTGACGCGGATGCCGAAGGTGCCGGTGAAGCCCGCAGGGACGCCGGGGATGTCCTTCGTGACCGTCAGGCTGCCGAATTCCGGCGGGTTCTCGACGAGCGGGTTGGTGACCGTGACGTGCGCGGTGCCGTCGGACGGGATCGTCGCCGGGCTGCCGTCGATGTCGACGGTGCCCCACGTGATAGCCGTCAGCCGGAGCCGACCCATCGGTCTCGGTGACGGTGCACTCGGCGCCGGCCGCGATGTCATCGATGGTGACCGATCCCGGATCCGGGAAGGCGATCGTCTTGTCGAACGAGCCGTCCTCACCGCAGTCGACGTGGACGTCGAAGCTGCCGCGTGAAGCCCTGCGGACCGCCGGTCACGAGCTTCGTGATCTCGAGGCTGCCCGGGGGCGTGTCGTTGTAGCAGAACTCGAGATGGCTGAAACCGTTGGGCGCGTGCAGGCCCGAGTCGGTCGTGGCAGCCGGCGGGTTGTAGTAGTAGACGTTCGCGTTCGAGCCACCCTTGACGATGACCGCCAGGATCGTGACGCCCGAGGACGTCCAGGTGAACGTCGCTGGATTGACGCTCGTATCGATGTCCGAGACGGTGACGGTGCCGGGTCCGACATCGACCGTGCCGGCGACCGGCGGATCGACCTTGACGCCGTTGTCGAATCCGAGGCTCGCACCTGACGGACCGCCGGCGCCGCTGCAGACCGGGTTGCCATCGACCAGCACGGGGTCGACGCTCGTGGCGAAAGCCGTCCCGCTGAGCATCACGCTCGCGAGCACGGCTGCATTGAGGGCGACTAGCGCTCTCCGTTTCATTCCCTGTTCCTCCTGTGCCCCATACCGGGGCCTGATGAGTGCTGCGACGTTCCGGGCCATGGGGTGACATGCCGGCCGATACCGTGGCCGGTAGCCGATAAGTCCTGGGTCCCCCGACGTCGATCGACCTGCGCACTGTACGCAGGTCCGACTCCCGGATGGTACTCGACAAGACCCATCTCATCCTTTCGCGACCACCCTGGACCGCACGAGGCGTCACTCGGGATGGCCGCGAATGCGTTGCGCTATGGCAACGAGAGGGCCTGGGACCTTGGTACTACCCGGGAATCGAAACGGGGCGCCTGCCGGTCTGGCGAGGCGCCCCGTGTGCTTGGTCCGTCAGGAGACGGGTGAGGTTAGCGGCGCTTGCGCACCGCGGCCGGCGTCGGGGCGACGAAGGCGATGGCCAGGATCAGCCCGGCGAGCGCCAGCATGATGAGGATCATGCTGCCACCCGACACGCTGCCGTCGGTCGTGCCTTCGATGTCCGTCGGCGGGGCGGTCTCGCCCAGCGGCGGCGGGGCCACGAAGACCTGGCTCGTGTCGGTGCCCGGCTCGGTCTCGTCCGAGTCGATCGTCGCGGTGTTGGTCAGCGGCTGGACGAGCGCGGCTGCGCCCGCGTTGATGGTGACCTTGTAGGTCACCGAACCGCTCGTGTCGGTGATCGCGGCGGCGGCCGTCCAGGTCAGCGTCCGGGTCGTCGAGTCGTAGCCCTGGAAGGCGAAGTCGGCGCTGTCGGTCGCCGAGTCGGCCGTGTAGGTCACGCCGGCCGGCAGCTTGTCGGTGAGGATGCCGTTGGTGACCGTGCCCGAGGCGGTGTAGGTCAGGGTGTAGGTGACGCTGGCACCTTCGCTGACGGTCGGCAGACCGTTCTTGAGCGGTGCGTTGTTGGTCTTCTCGACGGTCAGGACCTCATCGGCCTGGACCTCGGCGAGCAGGTTGGTCACGGTCACGCCGGACGTCTCGTTGCCCACGATCGTGACCGTTCCGGCGAAGAGGGGCCCGGCCCACTGGGTGCCTTCGGGCGGATCGCTCCGGCTCGTCTCGATGACGGCGCAGATGGAGCCGGCCGGGATGCCGTCGATGACGACGAAGCCCGGATCCGGGAACGAGATCGTCGTCATCGAACTGGAGGTCGCCGGTGCAGGTGACGCGGATACCGAAGGTGCCGGTGAAGTCCGCGGGGACGCCCGGGATGTCCTTCGTGACCCGCAGGCTGCCGTTGGGAACGGTCACGGTCGCCGAGTCGTCCTCGGAGTCGGTCTCTTCGCTGTCGGCCGTGGCGGTATTCACCGTCACGCCCGCGGCCGCGGTGGTCGAGTAATCGCAGTCGAAGTCGTCACCCACGGCCAGCGTGGCCGGGATGGTGCAGCCCGCGGCGACCAGGTCGGTCAGGCTGTCGATGAGGGTCACGCCGGTCAGCTCGACGTTACCGGTGTTGGTGACCGTGATCCGGTAGTAGACGGTCGTGCCGATCGTCGGTGGTGACCGAGGGCCCGTACCCGCTGCCATCGGTCAGGCTGACGCCCTTGTCGATCGCCAGGCCCGGCGCCGGGACGAACTCGGCAGGGTTGACGAATGTGTGGCTGACGCCACCCTGGGTCGCCGTGAGCGTGACCGACGGATCGTCTGAGAGGTCGTAGCCCGGAGGCGGATCGGTCTCGGTGATCGTGCACTCGGTCCCGGTCGGGGCCTGGATGCCGATCAGCCCGTCGTCGCCGGTCGTCACATCGGTCTCGATGTGGCCACCGGACGTGGCGTCGAACGACTCACCGTTGATGATCACGTCGGGCAGGAACGCGTCGCGTGGTCGGCAGGTCGCACTCGATGTGGAATGTGGCGCCCGCCAGCCTGTCGCCGGCCTCGTTCTCCTTGAAGATCGAGATGTTGCCGCCGACGATGAAGCAGGCGGGACCGGCCTTGCGGTTGCTGGCCTGCGAATTCGACGGGGACTCGGTCGTCTTGGCGTAGTTGCAGAACTCTTCGCCGAACTCCGTGGTCGTGGGGATCGGCAACGTGAAGACGAGGACGAAGTTCTCGTTGTTCGGCACGAAGTCGACGTAGAACTTCAGCGCGGCTTCACCGTCGATGAACACGCAGTCGGTGATCCGGAAGTCGCCGCCGACGTCTTCGGCATCGACCGGGAAGCTGATCTCGTACGTCGCCTCACCACCCGGGGTCAGGTCGCCGCCGATCAGCCGCTTGTTGGTGTTCTCGCTGCCGGGCGTCGTGACGACGCCTTCACAACCGTTGGGCGATGGATCTGGCGTGATCTCGGCCGCGAAGGTCGATCGCGGCGACGACAGGGCGACGTACTGCATCCCGATCGACAGGATGAGGAGGGCCGCAAAGAAGACGACCAGCCCTTTCTTGGTGCGCGGCAAAAGCGCAACCGAACCCCGAGAAGACATCTGTGCCCTCCGATTCCCCGATGATGGAGCTGGCGATAGATCGAGCCTCCAATGGCCCATAAGTCCTGGCCCATCGACTGGGCGAGTCCGCGCATCGTACGCGGGTCTGGTCGGCGAATGGTACTAGGGCGAACCTCTCAATTCCAATATCAATTGCACCGACCTCACACCACGCTGGCGGCCGTTACTTCGTCGCAACGTTCCGGGTGCGGCGCGGCATCGAAGGGCCACGGAACGTCATACTGGTACGCTCCGCAACGAAATGAAGCTCGGCCTCCAGATCAATTCGTTCACCTGGCCGGGCGGCCCCGAGGCGATCGGCCCGACCCTCGCCGAGATCGTCCGCCACGCCGACGACGTGGGCTTCGACTCCATCTGGGTCATGGACCATTTCTTCCAGATCCGGGGCGTCGGCAAGCCCGAGGAACCGATGCTCGAGGGCTGGACCACGCTCGGCTTCATGGCCGCACACACGACGCGCGCCCGCCTCGGCCTGATGGTCGGCGGCGTCCATTACCGCTACCCGGCGCTGTGGGTCAAGGCCGCGACCACCGCTCGACGTCCTGTCCGGTGGCCGGGCCTGGCTCGGCATCGGGGCCGCCTGGAACGAGGACGAGTCGCGCTCCCTCGGCTTCCCGTTCCCGCCCCTCGGCGAGCGCTTCGAGATGCTCGAGGAGACCCTCCAGATCGCGCACGGCATGTGGGAGGGCGAGCGCGGATCGAGGAGCGAGTTCCGCGGCCGGCTGTTCCAGGCCACGGCGACTGCTCAACTCCCCGCAGTCGCTGTCACGCCCCAGGGTCCCGATCATGATCGGTGGCGGCGGCGAGAAGAAGACCCTGCGCCTCGTGGCCCAGTACGCCGACGCGACCAACGTCTTCGGCACGCCCGAGGGCATCGCCCGCAAGTACGCGATCCTCGCCGAGCACTGCGCCGCGGTCGGCCGCGACCCGTCCGAGATCGAGCACTCGACGCTCCAGAACGTCCACATCTCGACCCACGAGGGAGACAGGACGGAACCGCCGTCGCACGTCGTGGCGCGGTTCGGCGACCTGTCCGACGCCGGCGCCGAGCACGTGATCATCAGCCTCCGCAGCCTGCCCGATCCGGGCGCTCTCGATATCATCGGCCGCGACGTCATCCCCCAGCTGCGCGACCCTGCCGTGATACCCCCTGGGGGTATGTTTCTCGTGCTACGATTGAGGCCACTGAGCTCAAATCCCTTCGGGGGCTTCTCGATCTCGATGGTCGACGAGGCCGCCATCGAACAGCCGGGCGGTCCATCGACCGTTCGCAGCGGCGAGGACCAGGTCGACGCCAAGGTCGTCATCGTCGGCTCCGGCCCGGCCGGACTGACCGCCGCGATCTACGCGGCCCGCGCCAACCTCGAGCCGATCGTGCTCGCCGGGTCCGCGCCGGGCGGCCAGCTGATGCTGACGAGCGACGTCGAGAACTACCCGGGCTTCGAGGACGGCATCCAGGGCCCCGACCTGATGGCCGCGATGCGCGCCCAGGCCGAGCGGTTCGGCTCACGCATCTTCGACGTCGACATCGATCGCGTGGACTTCTCGTCCAGGCCGTTCCGCATCTGGGCGCGCGGCACCGAGTACCGCGCCCAGGCCGTGATCGTCGCGACCGGCGCGTCGGCGCTGTGGCTGGGCCTCGACAGCGAGACGCGGCTGCGCGGCCGCGGCGTGTCGGCCTGCGCGACGTGCGACGGCTTCTTCTTCAAGGATCGCGAGATCGCCGTCATCGGCGGCGGCGACACGGCGTTCGAGGAGGCGACCTACCTGACGCGGTTCGCGACGAAGGTCCACCTGCTCCACCGGCGCGACACCTTCCGGGCATCGAAGATCATGGTCGAGCGCGCGCAGGACCACCCCAAGATCGAGATCCATCCGAACACCGCGGTCGAGGAGGTCCTCGGCGACTCGAAGGTCGACGGCCTGCTCCTGTCCGACACGCGGACCGGCGACGAGCGCCGCCTCGACGTCGACGGGGTCTTCATCGCCATCGGCTACCGCCCGAACACCGAGGCCTTCCGCGACTGGCTCGACGTCGACGAGAAGGGCTACCTCGTCGTCCACGACGAGACCGGATCGAAGATCGACGGCGTCTTCATCGCCGGCGACGTCCACGACCACCGCTACCGCCAGGCCGTCACCGCCGCCGGCGACGGCTGCAAGGCCGCCATCGACGCCGAACGCTGGCTCGAAGCCGAGGGCATCACCGAAGCCGCGACCACGACCGCCTGGTAGAGGCGCCGACCGCCGCCGGGGCACCCTCGAGGCATCGCCCGCGACGGCGATGCCCCGTCGGCGATGCGATCGCCCGACGCCCTTGTCCGCGATGCGGATCGGCCCGACCTGCCGTTGATGCTTGATTTCGGGCCCTTACGTGGATCTCCCACTTCGCTGATGCTTGTATGCGGCATCATGGCGATCGGCGATCGGCTCGGCGTTCGCGGCGATCTGGCGGGCATGGCGTTCGCGGCGATGGCGGCATGGGCGTTCGCGGCGATCGACGTCGTGCGAATCGCGGCAGGCTTCGCGGCGATGGCGTTGGCGGCGGGCCGGCAATCAAGGATCGTCGAGCCAGTCATCGAGACCGCGATCCTGGGCCAGCCCGGCCGAGAGGTCGATGCGTGGAGCGCCTGGACGGCCGCGGACGTAGCCGGGCGGATCGGCGGCGCCCGGTCCCACGTCGAGGCCGCCGAGGGCATCGACGAGCCGGCGAGCCTCGACCAGCGGAGGCCGTATTGCTTGCCGTTCTCGAGTCGGCAGATGACCGTTTGGTCGATGCCGGAATATGCCTCGAGTTGGCGTTGGGTCCAGCCGAGCGCGACGCGGCGTCGCCGAGGGTCTGGCCCCGATCAGATCGAAGCCTTGCTGTTGTTGGGGGTCGCGCGGTTCGGTCGAACCAGGTCATGCCCGGACGCTAGCGCGACGCCCTTACCAGCCGCTTATCCGGTTCCGCCGCTCCGTCTTGACACCGTCCATCGCGGCGACGATGCCGCCATACAGGCATCACGGAAATGGAGGACCGCCGGAGGCCCGAAATCAAGCATCACGGGAGCGGCATCACGGGGAGCGACGGGGGCCGGCGAGGCGCAAGCGGCCGGGGGCGGCCAGACCCTCACGCCTCCGTGGTAGCGTCCCGTGGTAGCGTCGAGGTGATGGGGTTCCCGCGAGGACAGACGACGAACGGCGACCGGTGGCGCCGGCCAGCGGTGGCGGCGGCGGATTGGGCCGCGGCGGCGCGCGGTGCGGGACAGCGATTTCACGCCGGTCCCCAAGGAGCGCCGCGGCCGCACTCTCCGGCGCATCCTCGTCTTCTTCGAGCCGTACAAGCTCCAGGTCGTCATCGTCCTGTCGGCGATCCTGGCGACCAGCATCATCGGGCTCATCAATCCCCTCCTCCTCGGCCTGCTGCTCGACCAGGTCATCATCGGGGGCGACTACGACGAACCTGAACCTGTATGTCGGGCTGATGATCGTCCTGCCGATCATCACGGGGCTCATCGGCGTCGGCCAGAGCTACCTCAACAACGTCATCGGCCAGAACGTCATGCAGGACCTGCGTGGCGCCCTGTACGCCCACCTGCAGTCGATGCCGCTCCGCTTCTTCACCGAGACGCGGACCGGCGAGATCCAGAGCCGGCTGTCGAATGACATCGGCGGGGTCCAGGCGGTCGTCACCGACACCGCCAGTTCGGTGACCTCCAACCTGGCCATCGCCATCAGCACGACGATCGCGATGTTCCTGCTCGACTGGCGGCTCGCATTGCTGTCGCTGTCGTTGACGCCGTTCTTCCTGTATCTCACCTACCGGGTCGGCAAGGTCCGGCGCGAGGTCTCGACCGAGACGCAGAAGTCGCTGGCCGAGATGACCGCCACGACCGAAGAGACGCTCAGCGTGTCCGGCATCCTGCTGTCGAAGACGTTCGGCCAGCAGGCGAACGCGATCGAGAAGTTCCGGGGTCAGAACCGGCGCCTCGCCAGCCTCCAGATCCGGCAGGCGATGGTCGGCCGCTGGTTCTTCATGATCATCGGCTCGATCTTCTCGATCATGCCCGCGTTCGTGTACTGGCTGGCCGGCACGCTGGCGGCGAACGGTTCGCCCGACGCCCCGTCGGCCGGGACGATCGTGGCCTTCACGACGCTCCAGAGCCGGCTGTTCTTCCCGCTCGGCCAGCTGCTCAACATCCAGGTCGAGATCCAGGGCTCGCTCGCGCTGTTCGACCGGATCTTCGAGTACATGGAGATGGACCCCGAGATCGTCGACGCGCCCGACGCGGTCGCGATGCACCCGGCGACGACCCGCGGCAAGGTCCGCTTCCGCGACGTGTCGTTCCAGTACCCGACGGCGGCGGTCCCCTCGCAACGGGCGCACGACGCGGTCGCTCGCGGCCTCGACGGGGAGCCCGAGCTCGAGCTCGACTTCGAGGCGGCGGCGGACCTCGATGCCATACCGCCGGCCTCCGACGTGGCCGACACCGAGCCCACCGTCGGCTTCAGCCTCGAGCACATCGACTTCGAGGCCGAACCCGGGCAGCTGGTCGCCCTCGTCGGGCCGTCGGGATCGGGCAAGACGACCACGACCTATCTCGTGTCGCGGCTGTACGACGTCGACGCGGGCGCGGTCGAGATCGACGACGTCGACGTCCGCCAGATCAAGCTCGCCTCGCTCGGCGAGATCATCGGGACGGTCACCCAGGAGACGTACCTGTTCCACGCGTCGGTCCGCGACAACCTGCGCTACGCCCGGCCCGAGGCGAGCGAGGACGAGCTCATCGCCGCTGCGACGGCCGCCTCGATCCACGACCGGGTCATGGAGCTCCCCGACGGGTACGAGACGATCGTCGGCGAGCGCGGCTACAAGCTGTCGGGCGGCGAGAAGCAGCGGCTCGCCATCGCCCGGGTCCTCCTGAAGGATCCGCGGATCCTGATCCTCGACGAGGCCACGTCGGCCCTCGACACCGTGTCCGAGCGGTACATCCAGCGCGCCTTCGAGCGGCTGATGGAGGGACGCACGACGATCGCCATCGCCCACCGGCTGTCGACGATCCTGCGGGCCGATCAGATCATCGTGTACGACCGAGGTGTGGTCGCGGAACGGGGCACGCACGCCGAATTGCTCGCCCTCGACGGCCTGTACGCCCGGCTCTACCGCGAGCAGTTCCTGCCCGAGGCGACCGCCGAGCGCGACGGCGAGGAGCCCGACCTCATCGCGCTGGCCGGCGTCTAGACGTGCCGACCCTGAAGGCCGTGGTCCTCGAGCACAAGGGCGGGATGCTCTTCGAGGCGAGTCCGAGCTCGGGTCATCCGTATGCCTTCGACGAACGGAAGTCGAACCGTGGCGGCAGCCCGGTCGAGACCGTCCTGGCCGCGCTCGCGTCGTGCAGCGGGATGGACGTCATCTCGATCGCGGCGAAGAAGCGTCAGGTCATCGACGAGTACCGGATCGACGTCCGTGGCAGCCAGCGCGATGAGTACCCGCAGATCTTCACCGAGATCACGGTCACCCACGAGGTCGTCGGGCGCGGGCTGTCCGTGGCTGCCGTGCGGCGGAGCATCGAGCTGTCGGCCGCGAAGTATTGCCCGGTCAACGCGATGATCTCGGCCGGTGCCACGGTGGTCCACCACCGCTACCGGATCGTGTCGTCCGGCGAGCGGCCCTACGAGGCCGAAGGCGAGGTCATCTCGACCGGGCCGTACGCCAGGCCCGACATCCTCGCGGATCAGACGTAGCGGATCGGTTCCGGGGCGAGCGTCCGGTCCGGGCCGCCGACGCGACCGCGCGTCCAGATCCGCGTGACGAGATCCGGCACCCACCAGCGCAGGAAGTACATCCGGCAGCCCAGGCAGTAGCCGGTCGTGGCCAGGAGTGTCTGGAGCCCCGCGACCGCAAGCGCGAGGCCCCAGGCGAGAGTCGTCGCCCCGGCGGCGAATGCGACGAGCGAGAGGATGAGTGCCACGCTGCCGAGGACCTGCGCGAAGCGCGGCGGGTACTCGTGCTCCGGCTCGACCTTGGGGAGTGCCAGGGCCTTCGCCATGCGTCGCCAGGCGACGCCATAGATCGAATACTTGAGCCCGAACGCCGCGCTGACGCCGATCGACACGAGGACGAGCGCGACGAGAAGCGGCGTCCCCGTGAGGAAGGCGAGGACCAGCAGGACCGCCGAGACGCCGGCACCGAATCGATGGCCGCGGGGGTCGATCATCCGAGCCTTCGGGAGGCGGGCTGCGGCGTCGGCGGGGACGGCGTTCGGCATCGGGCGTCGCTCCTGTGTCCAGTCGAGGGCGCCCAGCATACCAGACAACTCCTAGCGAACAAGTAGGGTATTCCGCGCCGCCGCGCTAGTCGACCTTCCTTGATGCTTGATCCGTACCGACCGAAGGACTGTCGTTTTCGTGATGCCTGTAGACGGCATCAGAGGCGTCCACGGACGCGACCTGGTTACGGACACGACCTGGTTACGGACGCGACCTGGTTACGGACGCGACCTGGTTACGGACACGACCCGGTTGATGCCGCCGACAGGCATCAAGCCGGGAAGGCACGACCGAGGGCCAAGATCAAGCATCAACCAGGCGGGATCGGCGTTCGCTAGCCGGTCGCCTCGGCTGGGACCTCGGCGCCGGAGACGGTCGGGCGTGCCGCTCCCGCCGCTGACCCCGCCGACCCCGTCGACGCGGCCGCGAGTAGCCCGTTGAGTCCCGGCATCCGCAGCCGTTCGATCGTGGCGCGGGCCTCGTCGAGGAATGGGACCACGGCCGGGTCCGCAGCGCCGACGATCCGCGCCATCGTCAGGGCAGCCAGCACAACCTCGAGCTCGAGCCCCATCTCGCGGAAGGTCGCGATGGCCGAGGCGAAATCCGGCGACGGCGTCGTCGCGCCGCCCGGCCATCGCGGCGAGGCTCGCGGCGAGACCCGGGTTCTGCGCGTGTGCCGCCCGACCATGGAGCCAGTCCGCCGCGTGATCGGCAGTCAACCGTTCGGCGGTCGGCTGGTCGCCCGCCCAGGTCGCCGCACGGGCAGCACGTGGCAGGTCCGCGCCCGCGTTGATCGTCACGGTCCGGGCGGCCCTTTCCCAGTGCGCGGCCGCCCCGGCGAAATCGCACTCGAGGAACAGCCGGAAGGCCAGGGCACCTTCATAGTTCGACACCTCCTGGATGTCGGACGAATCGACGAGCACCACGGCGTGTTCGGCGAACAGGTCATCGACTGGTGCGCCGCGCAGGAGTCGCACCTGGTTGATCCCGCGCATGAGCGAGGTGCGGTCACTGTGCTCGAATTCGAGCGCCAGCAGTTCCTCGCCGATGGCCATGGCCCAATCGAGCTCTCCGAGCTCCGAGCGCAGCCTCCAGTGAATTCCCGGCCGCCGTCGCGAGGAACGAGTGGAAGCCGATCCGCCGCGCGAGGGCGATGCCCTCGAGCCCGAGTTCGAACGCGCGACGCGGGTCGTCGCTCAGGTGGCTGCCGGACATGTTCAGGAGCGCCCTCGCGACGATCGAGTTGAGCCCCGCTTCTCGGCCAGCGCGCGCCCGGCCTCCATCGACCCGAATCCCTCGTACGGCCGCCCGTTGACGCAGATGAGCGCGCCCTTCGTGACCAGGATGTCGGCCACGTTGTCGACGTCGTCGAGTCGCTCCGCGCGTCCGAGCGCGCGATCCGCGAGCGGCACTGCCCGGGCGCGGTCCTCCAGGAACCAATAGGCGCGCGCCAGTTGGTGCTCGATCAGGACGAGGCCGGGTCATCGCCGAGGTCCTCGAACGCGGCCAGCGCGGGTTCGAGAAAGGCGATCGCGTCGGGCGCCCGCCAGCCATTGACGACGGCTCGCCCACGCAGGCCCACCGCTCGCGCCTCGCGCTCGCGCTCGCCCAGGTCGTGCCAGATCTCCGCCGCCTCCGCGAACCGCACCTCGGCCGACCTCCGAGTGACCGGCTGCGTCGGCTCGCCAGCCCGGCCCGCTCGAGCAGGTCCGCCCGATCGGCCGGATCGCGTCGAGACTTCGAGCGCCTCGAGGAAGAAGACGCTCGCCTGGTCGTGGCTGCCGAGCGCCGCGGCACGCTCGGCCGCACCGCGCAGGGCGAGTCGTGCCTGGGCCGCGAGCGCCTGGCCCTCGGGGTCGTCGCGTCGAGGCGCGATACGCCGCCAGGTAGTGCGCGGCGAGCGCGCCGGCCAGCTCGTCCTCGCCGAGACCCTCGAAGAACCGCGCCGCCGCCAGATGGCGGGTCCGCCGGTCGCGCTTGGCCAGCGTCCCGTACGCCACCTCGCGGACGAGTGACTGGACGAACGCGAACTGGCCGCGTTCGGGAGACCGGGGATCGACGTCGTGGACGAGCAATTCTCGCCGGACGAGCGCACGGAGGCTGGCGTCGAGGCGGTCGGGGTCGAGGCCGCTGACTGCCCCGAGGCCGGCCGGCGTGAAGCTCTGACCGAGGACGGCGGCATCGCAGATGAGTGAGCGTTCGGCTGGGTCGAGCGCGTCCAGTCGGGCGGCGATCAGTGCCTGGAGCGTGGCCGGGATGGCCATCGCCGCCATGTCGACCGCTGCCGATCTCGCCCGTCGCGGCGAGCATCCGGATCGTCTCGACCGCGTACAGCGGGATGCCGTCGGCCCGTGCGATGATCGTCGCCCGGCCACCGCGCGGCAGGTCGGGCGCGAGCGCCTCGAGGATCTCGCCCATCGCGTCGTCGGGCAGCGGCTCGAGGGCGAGCCCGACGAACGTCCGTTGACCGCTGCCCCAGCCCGGTCGGCGCTCGATCAGCTCTGGCCGGGCCAGCGTGACGATCGTCACCGGCACGCCCGTGCTCCAGTCGAGCACGTGGTCGATGAAGTCGAGCAGGCCGGCATCGGCCCAATGGAGATCCTCGAACAGGAGGACGACGGGTCCGGTCGCGGCGATCCGCTCGAAGAACGTTCGCCACGCACTGAACAGTTCCTCGCGCGCCGCCCCCGAGCTGCCCTCGAATCCGAGAAGAACGAGGAGGGCGTGCTCGATCCAGCGACGCTCGCTCTCGTCGGGGACCCAGCGGGCGACGCCGGCGGTGACGGCGGCCCGTGTGGCGGCTTCGTCGTCGCCCTCGACCAGCCCGATCCGGCCGCGGACCATCTCGCCGAGCGCCCAGAACGTGACGCCCTCGCCGTACGCCGGCGAGCGACCGGCGTGCCAGTAGATCGTGTCGACCAGGCCGTCGATGTACTTGGTCAGCTCCCACGCCATCCTGCTCTTGCCGACGCCGGGCACGCCGGTGATCGACACGAGGCGCGGGCGCTTGTCGCGGGCCGTGGCCAGGACGACCTCGCGGAGGAGGCGGAACTCGTCGTCGCGGCCGACGAACGGCGCCTCGATCTGGTCGGTCCGGCCGCGGCCGCCACGCTCGGCCACGATCCGGATGGCGCGAAATGCGGGCACCGGCGCGACCTTGCCCTTGAGGACCTGGTCGCCGGCGGGCTCGAAGGCGATGGCCGAATTCGCCGCCTGCTCGGTCTGCTCGCCGACGAGGACGGTGCCAGGCGCGGCCACGCTCTGCAGGCGCGACGCGGTGTTGACGATGTCGCCGGCAACGAGGCCCTGGTTGGTCGCGCCGACGGTCACCGCCGCCTCCCCGGTCAGGACGCCGGCGCGTGCCTGGATCCCGGGACCAAGGGCGCGGACGCCGTCGACCAGGTCGAGCGCGGCGCGGACCGCCCGTTCCGCGTCGTCGTCGTGGGCGATCGGCGCGCCCCAGACGGCCATCACCGCGTCGCCGATGAACTTCTCGACCGTGCCGCCGTACCGGCCGATGACGTCCTGGCACTGCTCGAAGTAGCGCGACAGGAGCTCGCGCACGGCTTCGGCGTCGCGGCTTTCGGCGAGCGTCGTGAATCCGACGAGATCGGCGAACAGGATGGTCACGAGGCGCCGTTCGGAGACGCTTGTGCCGGATCTGAGGGTGGGCGGTTTGGGCACGGCACTCGGGCCGCTGGCCGGGCCGGCCGTCGCCGTCGCGACCGAGGTCCCGCACTCGGCGCAGAACCGGGCACCGGGGATGAGAGGCGCACCGCATCCGGAACATGAGGCGGCTGCGAGCGATGCGCCGCACTGCGGGCAGAAGCGCGCGTCGGCTGGGGCTGCCTCGCCGCAGGTAGGACAGGTCATCGCGCACAGAGTACCCAATCCGTCGTGGACGGCGACCTTGCATGACTATGCATCCGATGTGTATAGTCATACGTCCATGACGACGATCGAGAGTCCAGGGAGAGTCGCGGAGCCGGCAGACGATGCGCGTCTGGTCCGGGTCGGGATCATCGGGGCGACCGGCTATGTCGGTGGCGAGCTCGTGCGGCTGCTCGCCCGGCATCCGAACGTCGAGCTGGTCGGGCTCGTCGGGCGCGGGCGCGACCACGATCCGATCGCCGGCGTCCATGCGCACCTGGCCACGCTCGACCTCGACGTCCATGCCGACATGCCGCCCGCGGATGCGGTCTTCCTCGCCCTCCCGCACGGCGCCGCGGCGGAGCTCGTCCCCGATCTCATCGCCGCCGGCACGACGATCATCGACCAGGGTCCCGACTTCCGGCTGCGCGATCCGGCCGACTACCCGCGCTGGTACGGCTTCGAGCACCCGCGCCCGGACCTCCTCGACGCCGCGGTGTATGGGCTGCCGGAGCTGCATCGCGACGAGCTGACGGCGCTGGTCGACGCCCCGGTCCGGATCGTCGGGGCGCCCGGCTGCTACCCGACCGCGACCCTGCTCGCCCTCGCGCCGCTGGCGCGGGCCGGGCTCATCGACGACCTCGTCGTCGATGCCAAGAGCGGCGTCTCGGGGGCGGGTCGCGAGGCCAAGGCCGACCTGATGTTCGGGGAGGTCAACGAGAGCGTGAAGGCGTACGGCCTCGGTGGCCATCGGCACGTCGCCGAGATCGAGCAGGAACTCGCCTGGATCGCGGCTGCGCGAGGGTCTCGACCCGAGCGCCAACCCGGGGATCGTGGCGGTCGACTTCCTCCCCCACCTCATCCCGATGACCCGCGGCATCCTGTCGGCCTGCCACGTCCGGCCGACGCGCCCCGTCAGCCAGGCCGAGCTCGACGCTCTCTACGCGGCGACCTACGCCGACGAACCGTTCGTGACGGTCGTCGCCACGCCGCCCGCGACCAAGGACGTGACCGGCTCCAACCACGTCCGGATCCACGTCTCGCTCGATCAGCGGACCGATCGGATCCTGGCCATCGGCGTCGAGGACAACCTCGTCAAGGGCGCCGCGGGCCAGGCGATCCAGGCCTTCAACCTCGTCCACGGCCTGCCCGAGACGGCCGGCCTCGACCAGCTGCCGCTCGCGCCATGACAACCACCTCGGAACGTCCCGTCCCGGCGTCCTCTCCGGACCTCCCACCGGTCGAGCGACGCGCCGCCATCCCACCCGGCTTCCGAGGCCGGCGGGACTGGCCGCCGGGATCAAGGCCTCGGGCCGGCCGGACCTCGCCGTCGTCGTCACGACGGCAGGTCCGGCCGCCGCGGCCGCCGTCTTCACCCCGAACACGTTCGCGGCCGCGCCCGTCCGTCTGTCGAAGGCCCACCTCGCGGCGACGTCCGGCGATCCGCGCGGCGGGTTCGGCTGGGCCGACGCGATCATCTCGACGAGTGGCAGCGCGAACGCGGCCACCGGCGCCGCCGGCGACGCCGACCAGGCTCGAGATCGCGGACGATGCTCGCCGCGGCCACCGACGTGCCGGTCGAGCGGACGCTGCACCTCTCGACGGGGATCATCGGGACGCGGTTGCCGCTCGAGAAGGTCCGGAGCCGGCCTCGGCGACGCTGATGCGCGACGCTGACCGACGGCGACGCCGGGCTGCTGGCCGCGGCGGACGGCGCTGCGCACGACCGATTCGGTGGACCAAGGTCGCGACGACGACCGTCGAGCTGCCGGACGATGCCGGGCGCCCGGTCCGGGTCACGCGTCAGCGGGATCGCCAAGGGCGTCGGGATGATCCACCCGCAGATGGCGACGATGCTGTCGGTCGTCCTGACCGACGCGACTGTCGCGCCCGAGGTCCTGTGGGCCCTCCTCCGGCCCGCCGCCGCGCGGACCTGGAACCAGCTCTCGGTCGATGGCGACACGAGCACGAATGACACCGTATTCGTCCTCGCGTCCGGGGCGTCGGCGGCGGCACCGGCCGGGGGCTGGTTCCGCGGCTGCCGACGTCCTCGGCGCCGCCATCGAGGCCGTCGCACGCGACCTGGCACGCCAGCAGGCGGCCGATGGCGAAGGGGCGAGCACGCTCATCACGGCGTCGGTCACGGGCGCGCGGGACGACGCCGAGGCGCGGGCCGTCGCGCGCGCGGTCGTCTCGTCGAGCCTGGTCAAGGCGGCGGCCCACGGCCGCGACCCGAACTGGGGTCGCATCGCCGGCGCGGCCGGGAACGCCCGCCTGGCCGATCGCGGCCGTGCTCGAGGCGGCGGGCCTGCCGGCGGACGAGGCGGCGGCCCGTGCCGGCACCCCGGCCGTGCTCGACCCCGACCGAGCTCCGGATCTCGATCGCCGGTCACCTCGTGTTCGATGGCCGGCGTGGCGGCCCGGTCGCGTTCGATCGTGTCGCCGCGCGCGAAGCGATGTCACGCGCCGGAAGTCGTCTTCGCCCTGGACCTCGGTCTGGGCACCGGCCGTGGCGAGGCGCTTCGGCTGCGACCTGACCGAGGCGTACGTGATCGAGAACTCGGAATACACGACATGAGTGAGATCCTCGTCGTCAAGCTGGGTGGCACGACCATCGCCGACCAGAGCCAGGTCCTGGCGGAAGTGGCCGCGGTCGCGCGTCGACGTCCCGTGGTCCTGGTCCATGGCGGCGGCAAGCGGATCACCGAATGGCTCGAGCGCCTCGGCGTCCCGTCGCAAGTTCGAGGGCGGCCTGCGGGTCACCGACGCCCAGTCGCTCGAAGTGGCCGCCGCGGTCCTGCGAGGAGTCGTCAACTCCGAGCTCGTCGCCGGGCTGCGCGACCTCGGCGTCGATGCCGTCGGGCTGTCCGGCGTCGATGGCGGCCTGCTCGTCGCCGAGCGGATCCCCCACCTCGGGCTCGTCGCGTCGGTCGTCGGCCTGCGCCGCGACCTGCTCGACGCGATCCTCGTCGGTGGCCAGGTGCCGGTGGTCGCGCCGCTGGCCCGCGACGCCGACGGCATCGTCTGCAACGTCAACGCCGACGACGCCGCGGCCGGCATCGCGGCCGGGCTCGGTGCCCGCCAGCTCGTGCTGCTGACCGACGTCGACGGTGTCCGCGACGCCGACGGCCGCCGGCTCGACGCGCTGACCGTCGGGCGAGGCCGAGACGCTCATCGAATCCGGCGTCATCGCCGGCGGGATGGTGCCCAAGGTCCGGGCCGCGCTCGGGGCGCTCGGCTGGGACGGCGCCGAGGCGATCATCGCCGACTCGTCCGCCCCCGAGGCCCTCGAACGTGCCCTGACCGACCCGACGTTCGGGACGCGCATCACCGCGACCCGCGCCGCCACGCGGCGGGCGGCATGACGATGGGCGTCGCACGGCAACGGGCAGCGGCAACGGCGCCAGCGAGGCCGACCAGCCACGACCTCAAGACCCAGCGCCAGCGCGCCATCCGCGAGCTTGTCCTGTCGCGGCCGATCGGCAGCCAGCGCGAGGTCGTCGATGCGCTCAGCGCGCAGGGCTTCGAGGTGACCCAGGCGACCGTCTCACGCGACATCTCCGAGCTCGGCCTGGTCAAGGCGCCGGGCGCCGACGGCCACGTCTACGTCACGCCCGAACGGTCGGTGGCAACGGCGCGACGCCGCGGCCTCCGATGAGCGGTTGGTGCGGATCCTCGGCGACATCCCGGTCACGATCGGGCGCAGCGGGCTGATCCTGGTCCTGACCGGGACGCCCGGCACGGCCAGCGCCATCGCCCAGGCGATCGACGAGTCGAGCCTGCGCGAGCAGGAAGGGACGCTGGCGGGCGACAATACCCTCCTCGTCCTGTTCGCCGACGAGGCCCGGCTCGAGCGCTGGCGCGAGCGGTTCGGGGCCGATCCAGGCACGCTCCGGAGGTTCGAAGGTCCCGTGAACAAGGTCGTCCTCGCGTATTCGGGTGGTCTCGACACCTCGGTCGCCGTCGCCTGGCTCAAGGAGCAGTTCGGCGTCGAGGTCGTGACCCTCACGGTCGACCTCGGCGGCGGCTCGCTCCGGCCCGGCGTCGAGGATCGGGCCATGTCGGCCGGCGCCTCGCGCGCCTACGTCGTCGACGCGCGCGAACGGTTCGTGACCGACTTCGTCTGGCCGCATCTGCAGGCCAACGCGCTGTACCAGGGCGCCTATCCGCTGGCGACGGCGCTCGCCCGGCCGCTGATCGCGCAGCTCCTCGTCGAGGTCGCCAAGCGCGAGGGCGCCGACGCGGTCGCCCACGGCTGCACCGGCAAGGGCAACGACCAGGTCCGCTTCGACGTCGCGACCCACGCGCTCGATCCGGGGCTCGAGGTCATCGCGCCGATGCGCGTCGGGATGGGCCTGACCCGCGACCAGGAGATCGACTACGCCGCCGAGCGCGGGATCGAGATCCCGATCACCAAGGCCTCGCCGTACTCGATCGACGTCAACCTGTGGGGCCGCTCGTGCGAGACGGGCGTCCTCGAGGACCCGTGGGTCACGCCACCGGCCGACGCCTACGAGTGGACCGTGGCCGCGGCCGATGCACCCGCCCCGGTCGAGGTCGTGATCGAGTTCGAGGGCGGCGATCCCGGTCGCGCTCGACGGCGAGCGGCTCGCGCCGGTCGAGCTGGTCGAGCGCGTCCACGAGCTCGGCGGCGCGCACGGCGTCGGGCGGATCGACCACGTCGAGGATCGGCTGGTCGGGATCAAGAGCCGCGAGATCTACGAGACGCCGGCGGCGACGATCCTGCACGCCGCGCACCGGGCGCTCGAGGGGCTGACGCTGTCGCGCGACACGCTCCGGTTCAACCGGTTCGTGGCCGACGAGCTGGCACGGCTGATCTACGACGGCCTGTGGTTCAGCGCCCTGTCGCGCGACCTGCGGGCGTACGTCGCGTCGTCGCAGCGGGTCGTGTCGGGCGAGGTCCGGGTTCGGCTCGACCACGGGTCGGCGGTCGTCGTCGGGCGTCGCTCGCCGATGTCGCTGTACGACAAGTGCGCTCGCCACGTACGACGAGGGCGACGCGTTCGACCACGCCTCGGCGGTCGGGTTCATCGAGATCTTCGGGCTGCCGCTGCGGGTCGAGGCGGCCCGGCACGGGGCCGTCGGCAAGCACCACGGCGCGGCCTGGACGTGGACCGATCCGCTGCTGGCAGACCTGCCGACGCTGATCACGGACCCGGAGGGAGCCGCGGTCTAGGGCGGGTCTTTGCCACGTGCCCATGTGACGGGCATTTGGCACGGAACGCAGCCGCCAATCGTCACCTATGCGTCCCTGGACTCGTAGTCACGCGCTCGGGTCCGATCGGCTTGTCCGGGCCGGCGATCCACGCTCGGCGATGACTGGATTGCGGCCGCCAGGAGGGCTCCCGGACCCTGATCCTTGCCCAAGAGTCCACCGGTGGGCATTTGACAAAGTGGCCCGCCAAAGACCGTCACCTACCCGTGGGGCACCTTCGCGCGATGGCCAGCGGACCGCGGCTACCATGAGGCCATGACCAACACGACCGAACTCCGCACCGAACTGATCGAGAACCTACGCGCTTGCCGCGAGGCGGAACGGACGATCTTCGCTGCCCTCGACCCGGCGACCCGCGACGCACCCTCGACGGACGGTGACTGGTCGCCGAAGGACCACCTCGCCCATCTCTCGGCATGGCGCACCCGCCAGGCGACGAAGATGGCAGCCCTCCGGGCCGGACTCCCCGAACCGGCGCTGCCCGCCGAGGGCATCGACGACACCAACGCGATCTTCCACGACGAGCGCGCCGGCTGGACCTGGGACCAGGTCGATGCCGACGCAGACGCGTCGCTCGAGGCCCTGGTCGGGGCGGTCGAGGCTGCCAGTGACGACGACCTGACCGAGCAGAAGATCCTCGGCTCGATCATGGGCGACGGCCCGGAGCATGACCTCGGTCATCTCAGCCCGCTCGCGGCCGGCGTCGGGCTGTCCGGCCTCGTCAGCGACCTCGCGGATCGGACGCAGGCGATGCTCGACCACGGCGTCTGGCCCGACCGGGCGGCCGCGTACGCGCGCTACAACCTGGCCTGCTTCCGGGCTCTTGCCGGCGACCTCGACGAGGCGCGGGCGCTGCTGCGCCTGGCCCTGCCCGGGCAAGCCGAGCTGCTCGACCTCGCCCCGAAGGACGACGATCTCATCGCCCTCCGCGACGAGATCCCGTCGCTCGCAGTCGGCACCTGACGCTTCGCGTGTCTCACGCGTGATACACTCCACCGATGGAAGAGGTCACGATCAGGGACCTGCGCAATCACGGCGGCGAGGTGGTGGATCGCGTCATGGCCGGTGAGCGGCTGACCGTCACGCGTGCAGGCCGTCCGGTCGCCGAGCTTCGGCCGGTGGAGCCGGCTGCTCTGGGGGCCGCCGCGATCCTTCGTCGTTGGCGTCGGCTCCGTCCCGTGGATCAAGCCAAGCTTCGGGCCGATCTCGACGCGGTTCTCGATCCGAGCATCTGATGACGGTCGCGGGTCTCCTCGACACCAGTGCTGTCATCCTCCTGTCGCGGATCCGAGACCCTCAGACACTTCCCGCTGAGCCGCACATCTCGACCATCACCCTCGCTGAGCTCTCTGTCGGGCCCCTGGTCGCGTCAGACGATGTCGAACGCGCCTCGCGATTGGCGCACCTCCAGCAGGCTGAGGCTGATTTCGTGCCGTTGCCGTTCGACGCAGATGCTGCGCGGGCGTTCGGTCAAGTGGCCGCGTCGCTTCGTCGATCTGGACGCAAGACCTCGGCCCGCGCATACGACGCGATGATCGCGGCCATCGCGATCTCGAACCAGCTTCCGCTCTACACATGTAATCCCGATGACTTCGCCGGGATCGATGACTTGACGGTCGTCGCGATCCCGCACCCCGACGTGGCGTGAGCGACCTCGGCGAGCTCGCGTTCCTCAACGAGATCGCGCGGCTGGCGACGCTGGCGCGCGACTGGGACGAGCTGATGCGCTCGATCGTCGACGGGACGACGGCCGCCATGCGGCGTCGAGGTCTGCTCGTTCTACCTCGCCGACACGGACCGGACGCGGCTGACCCTCGCGGCCACGAACGGCCTCGACCGCTCGCAGGTCGGCAAGGTCAGCCTTGCCTGGGGCCAGGGCATCACCGGGCGCGTCGCCGCCACCCGGACCCCGATCGCGGTCGAGGACGTCACCCGCGACGAACGCTTCGCGTGGGTCCGTGGCTTCGACATCGAGGACCTCCGCGGGATGCTGTCGGTGCCGCTCGTCTGGCACGACGACGTCGTCGGGGTGCTGAACGTCCAGACCCGGGCCGATCGGCGCTTCGACGCCGACGAGATCCGGTTCCTCGGCACGATCGCGGCGCTGCTGGCGGGCATCGTCGAGAAGGGCCGGCTGACGGCCGAGGTCGAGGCGCGGCTGGCCGAGTTGACCGCCCTCGATGCGGCCCGGTCCGAGCTGCTGAGCGTCGTGACCCACGAACTCCGGACGCCGCTGTCGATCGTCCGGGTCTACGTCGACCTGCTGACCGAGGCGGCCGGGGCCGAACCGCCGGACGGGGCCGATCCCGACGCCTGGCGCGCGGCCGCGGTCGAGCAGCTCGGGCGACTCGACCGCCTCGTCGATTTCGATCCTGGCGTCCGTCCGCGGCGAGGGTCTGACCGGCCTGTCGCGGGCGCCGTTCGACGCGGTCGCGGCGGTGGACGAGACGGTCGAGACGCTCCGCCTCCTGCTCCGACCGCGGCCCATCCGCTGGGCGCGTCCGGGTGGCCCGCTGACCGCGGTCGGCGACGAGACCCGGTTCCGCCAGGTCCTCGAGCAGCTGCTCGAGAACGAATTGAAGTACGCGCCGTCGGCCGAGGGCGTCAGCATCGGCGCGTGGCGGGTCGGCGATGAGGTCCAGATCTACGTCACCGACGACGGTCCGGGCGTCCCGATCGAGGACTGGGAGAGCGTCTTCGAGCCGTTCGTCCGGATCGAGGGCCGCGGCCGAAGCCGCGGCTCGGGGATCGGGCTGTTCGCGGCACGGCGGCTGATGACCGCGATGGGCGGCCGCATCTTCCTCGAGCCGAACGGCTTCGCCAGCAGTCGGTTCGTGGTGGCGCTGCCCGCGGGCTGAGAGGCACCGGCTTTCGACGAGGAGGGTCTCGCGCGAGGCTCAGCCGGTGACGACCCGCGATTCCTCCGCCCGCAGGCGCGCGTAGCCCGGCTTGACGACCTCGTTGATGAGCCGCAGCCGCTCGTCGAATGGCGCGAACGCGCTCTTCATCGCGTTGATCGTCAGCCACTCCATCTCGCCGAGACCGATCCCGAACGCCTCGTCGAGCGCCGCGAACTCGCTCGACAGCGAGACGCCGCTCATCAGGCGGTTGTCGGTGTTGACCGTGACCCGGTAGCGGAGGCGGCGCAGGAGGTCGATCGGATGGTCGCGGATGGACGCCGCGGCGCCCGTGTGGACGTTCGAGCTCGGGCACATCTCGAGTGGCACGCGCCGGTCGCGGACGAACGCCGCCAGCCGCCCGAGCTCGACCGAGCCGTCGTCCCGGACCGTGATGTCGTCGACGATCCGCACGCCGTGGCCCAGCCGCTCGGCGCCGGCGAACTGGAGCGCCTCCCAGATCGACGGCAGCCCGAACGACTCGCCGGCGTGGATCGTGATGTGGAAGTTGGCCCGACGGATGGTCTCGAAGGCGTCGAGGTAGCGGGTCGGCGGATAGCCCTTCTCGGGTCCCGCGACATCGAACCCGACGACGCCCGCGTCGCGCCAGCGGATCGCGCATTCGGCGACCTCGACCGAGCGGGCCGCTTGCCGCATCGCCGTCACGAGCAGCTTCATCGTGATCGGATGGCCGGCGTCGGCTGCCCGGATCGACCCGAGCCGGAAGCCATCGAGGATCGCTTCGGTCGCCTCGTCGAGAGTCAGGCCCTGCTCCGTGCACAGCTCCGGCGCCATCCGGACCTCGGCGTAGACGACGCCGTCGGCGGCGAGGTCCTCCGCGCACTCCGCGGCCACACGTCGGATCGCGTCGGGCCACTGCATGACCCCGAACGTGTGGGCGAAGGTCTCGAGATAGAGCTCGAGGCTCTTGCGGTCGGCGCCCCGGCGGAACCAGGCGGCCAGGTCGTCGACGTCGGTGGTCGGCAGCGCGTCGTAGCCGTACTCGGCCGCGAGGTCGACGACCGTCGCCGGGCGCAGCCCGCCATCGAGGTGGTCGTGGAGCATCGCCTTGGGCGCCTTGACGATGGTGGCCAGGTCCGGCATCGACCGATGGTACCCGTCCGCGTGGCCGTCGACGTCAGGAAACCCTAGATGTCGGCCGAACTCCGCGCGACCGACCAGAGGACGATCGGCTCGGCGATGCCCTTCAGGGCGACGGATCCGGCGGCCGTCGAGCCCGGACGGTCACCGAGGACCGCCGCGACCTCGTCGTCGACGAACAGCTGGCCGGATGCGGCGTGGGCCGAGATCCGCGCGGCGAGGTTGACCGTCCGCCCATAGATGTCGCCGTCGCGCTGGACGATCCGGCCGGCGGCGATCCCGGCATGCCCGGTCGGCAGACCTGCGCGCCTCGATCGTCACGAGCAGTGACAGGACCGCGTCGACGGCGGTCCGCGGATCGTCGAACCGCAGCAGCACGCCGTCGCCGAGGAGCTTGACCACGCGGCCGATCGAACCTGCCGGGCGCAGTCGTCGGCGAGCGCGGACAGGCGGACCGCAGCGGTCGCGGCGGCCTCGTCGCCGAGGTGCTCGGTCAGCGTCGTGTACCCGGTCAGGTCGACGAACGCGACCGCGGTCGGGAGCGTCGGGCGGGCGGGCAACCGGCCGACCCGACCAGCGCGTTCTCCGAGGCGTCGATGATCCGCTGGTTCAGCGTCTGCTCGAGATGTCGCTCCTCGATCCACGCCAGCAGCTCGCGGACGAGCGCCGCCCCGCTCACCGACGGGTTCTGATCCGGGTCGGTCGGGTCTGCCGGCCGGCCCTGCCCGGACGGGGCGCCCTGCGTGTCGATGGCCGGCTGCGCCGCCGCGTCCCAGGCGTCGAGCCAGCCCTCCATCAGCCGCCGGCTGGTCTCGCCCGTCAGGCGGGCGACCCGGACATCGGAATCACCGCCTCGGTCGACCGAGTCCCACGCCGCGAGGAACCGTCCGATGATGGACACCTCGTCCTCGCGCATCGGCCGATCCGCCTGCGGTTCCGGCAGGCCGAACCCCGCGTAGACCGCGGGCACGCGCGCGCCGAGCGGTCCGAGCGACGTCGTCGAACTCGCGGTATGTCGGCCCGACCCGGGCGCCGGGGTCGTGAACATCCGACCGATGACCCTGTAGCCGCCGCCCGCCTGCCGGACCAGCCAGACGAGATCGTCATCGGTGACGCCCGCGCCCTCGAGCGCCTGGACGGTCGAGATGATCGCGCCGTCGCGGGCATCGAATCTGCCGTCGCTGTCGGCCTCCAGCTGCCCGAGCTCGACGAGCCGCTCGATCAGGGCCGGCGGCGCGCCGGCCTCCGCCGCGAGCTCGTCGAGGGTCAGCGTCCGAACGGCGTCGGGCATGGCCGGCGGTCAGCGGCTCGCGTCGAGGCGGGCCCGAGCCGCCGCGAGCGCGGCGGCGACCCGGGTCGGGGCCGTCCCGCCGATCACGTCGCACGAGGCCAGGGCGCCGTCGATCGAGGCGGCCGCCCGGAGCGCGTCGCCGATGCCGGGTTCCTCGGCCAGCGTGGCCGCGGTCGGGTCGCCGGCGGCGCCGAGGGCCAGGCCGATCATCGCGTCGCTCGACCTCGTCGAGCGGCACGCCCGTCGACCTCGGCCTCGGCGACGAGCGAGCCGACGATGTGGTGGGCGGTCCGGAACGCGACGCCGCGGCGGACGAGCGTGTCGGCGACGGCCGTCGCGGTCGTGTAGCCCTCGGTCGGCCGCGTCGGCGCATCCGCTCCGGCATCGACGCGTCAGCGTCCCGACCAGACCGGTCATCACCCCGAGCGAGGTCTCGAACACCTCGACCGCATCGAACAGCGGCGCCACGCTCGTCCTGGAGGTCGCGCTGGTACGCCAGCGGCAGGCCCTTGAGCAGCGTCAGGGCGCCGGTCAGCTCCCCGATGACGCGGGCGGCGCGGCCACGGACGAGCTCGGCCGGATCGGGGTTCTTCTTGTTGGGCATCATCGAGCTGCCGGTCGAGAACGCGTCGGCCACGCGGACGAACCCGAAGCGCGGGTTCGACCACCACGTGATCTCCTCGGCCAGCCGGCTGAGGTGGACCATCCCGAGCGCGACCGCCGAGCCATCGTCTCGACCACGAAGTCGCGGTCCGAGACCGCGTCGAGCGAGTTCGCGCTGACGCCATCGAACCCGAGCTCCGGCGCGGTCGCCTCGCGGTCGAGCGGGTAGCCGGCGCCCGCCAGCGCCCCCGACCCGAGCGGCGAGACGTTGACCCGGGCACGCGCGTCGGCCAGCCGGCCGCGGTCGCGCTCGGCCATCTCGACGTAGGCGAGCAGGTGATGGGCGAACAGGACCGGCTGGGCCGGCTGGATGTGGGTCGTGCCGGGCAGCACGGCCGTGCCGTCGCGCTCGGCCAGTCCGACGAGCGCCCGTTCGAACTCGAGCAGGGCCGCGTCGAGCTCGTCGATCGCCCGGCGCGTCCAGAGCCGCAGGTCCGTGGCGACCTGGTCGTTCCGCGAGCGGCCGGTGTGGAGCCGCCCGGCGAGCGGCCCGACCTTCTCGGCCAGCGCCGCCTCGACGTTCATGTGGACGTCCTCGAGCGACCGGGTCCCACGCGAGCCGGCCCTCGCCGAGTCCGCCGGCGAGCGCGAGCAGGCCGTCGACCAGCGCCTGGACCTCGTCGTCGGTCAGGATCCCGGCCCGGCCCAGACCGCGGACGTGGGCGATCGACCCGCGATGTCGTCGCTCGGCGAGGGCGGCGTCGACCTCGATCGAGCGCGTGAAGTCCGCCACGCGCGCGTCCGTCTCGCCGCTGAACCGCCCGCCCCAGGTCCGCATCGTCCCTCCGTCTGAGGTCCACATGCTACCCGGCGCGGCCATCGACGTCCGCATCGACGCTCTATGCCGTCCATTGGCATACGACATGGAGGTGCCCGCCCAATGCACAAATCAAGCATCAACGGCGGCCGTCGTGCCAGGAACGAGCCTCAGACCGGGTGGGCTCGGCCTCCGGTCGGTCGCGGGAACGGCCGGCGCCGCGGCACCGCCCAGCTTGACCGCCCGCAAGCCGCCCGGCCGCGTCCTCGGCCGTCAGGTCGCGCTGGGTCTCGGCCAGCAACTCGTAGCCGACCATGAACTTCCGCACGTTGGCCCGCAGGAGCGGCGGATAGAAGTGGGCGTGGACCTGCCAGTGGTCGGTCGACCCGTCGCCGAACGGCGCCTGGTGCCAGCCCATCGAGTACGGGAACGGCCGCCGGAACAGGCCGTCGTAGCGGGCGATGCAGCTCGTGCAGGACGACCGCGAGGTCGTCGCGCGACGGCGTCGTCGAGGTCGGTCAGGCGCGCGGCCGGGCGCTTGGGCACGAGCAGCGTCTCGAACGGCCAGGCCGCCCAGAACGGGACGACCGCCAGCCATTCATCGGTCTCGACGATGACCCGCTGCCCGCCCGATCTCGCGATCGACGTAGTCGAGCAGCAGCCGCTTGCCGGTCGCGCCCAGGTGGGCGACCGCTGCGACGTGTCCTCGCGCGCGGCGTCGCCCGGGCAGCGCCGTGCCGGCCCAGATCTGGCCGTGGGGATGCGGGTTCGATGCGCCCATCGCCTCGCCGCGGTTCTCGAAGACCTGGACCCAGCGGTACTCGGCGCCCAGCTCGGCGGTCTGCTCGGCCCAGACGTCGACGACCCGCCGGACGGCCTCGGGCTCCATCGTCCCGAGCGTCAGGTCGTGGCGGGGCGAGAAGCAGACGACCCGGCACGACCCGCGCTCGCCCTCGGCGCGCAGCAGGCCGTCGTCGAACGCCGCGATCGACGTATCCGGGCGGAGCGCCGAGAAGTCGTTGGTGAAGACGAACGTCTCCGCGTAGTCCGGGTTGACGTTGCCGTTCGCGCGGGTGTTGCCCGGGCACAGGTAGCAGTCCGGGATCGAACGTCGAGACCGGGCCGCTCCTGGCTCCGGCTCCTCGGCGCCCAGCCACGGCCGCCGGGTCCGCCCGGCCGAGACCAGGACCCACTCGTCGGTCAGCGGGTTGTAGCGGCGATGCGGTTCACCCGCCAGGCGGGCAAGCGCAGAGCGACCGGCTCGGCCCGCGCGACCGTCAGTGGGCATGGGCCAGGCTCGGATCGGGACCCGCGACGAGACGACCGGGTCGACGACGATCAGCTCGCGGACGGCGTCGGCCAGGATGACCCGCGCCTCGGGGCTGATGCCCGCGTCGGTGATCAGCACGTCGGCCTGGTCGAGACGCGCGATCGAGCTGATGCCGATGACCCCCCACTTCGAGTGGTCGGCGACGACGACGAGCCGGCGGCCGGCCTCGATGAGCGCCCGGTCCGTGTCGGCCTCGAGCAGGTTCGGGCAGGTGAACCCGGATCGCGGGTCCATGCCGTGGACGCCGACGAAGACGAGGTCGACGTGGACGGTGCGCAGCGCGGCGACCGCGAACGGCCCGGCCAGCGCGTCCGACGGCGTCCGGACGCCGCCGGTCAGGATGATCGTCTGGTCGCCGCGCCCGACCTGGTGGAGGACGTCGGCGACCCGGACCGAGTTGGTCACGACGGTCAAGCCCGGGCACGTGCGCCAGCCGCTGGGCGAGGGCGTAGGTCGTCGTCCCGGCCGAGACCGCGACGGCCATCCCGGGCTCGGCGAGCGCGACCGCGGCATCGGCGATGGCGTCCTTCTCGCCCTGCTGGAGCGCCGACTTGGCCGCGAACCCGGGTTCGAACAACGCCGTGCCCGCGATCGAGGTCGCCCCGCCGTGGACCTTCTCGAGCAGGCCGCGCTCGTCGAGGATCTCGAGGTCGCGGCGAACGGTCATGTCGGAGACGCCGAGCTCGCGCACGAGGTCGGCGACGCGGACCGCGCCGTCCTCGCGGACGCGATCGAGGATGAATGCCTGGCGCTGGCGCGCGAGCATCAGGCGACCCGCCTCATGCCGACGCGACCGTCGTGTTCGATACCCAACGACCTCCCCCTTCTGATCGACAGATTGCCGCCCAACGGACAGAAAGTCAACGTATTCCCACAAATGTCCGACATGAACGCGTTGCAAATCCTTGACACGGGCGTTGCGGGTAGGGACAATCCGGCTGATCCTGTCGGATTTTGTCGGGCAGCATCGGAGGAGGAGTACGCCATGGCAGATCCCACCCGGGACGCGGTCTCCAGACGGACCGTTCTCAAGGGCATGGCCGGCGCTGCCGGCCTGGTGTCGGTCCCCGCGATCATCGCCGCGTGCAGCACACCGGCAGCCTCGGGCGCGCCGAGCGCGCCACCCGCCGCCACGTCGGGCGCCAGCGCGCCGGCGGCCACGCCACGCGCGAGCTCGCCGCCGGCGCGCTGAGCATCGGCAGCTACAACTCGGATCCCGGCCCCAAGAAGGGCATGGAGGATATCGGCGACGCGTTCACGGCGGAGACCGGCATCGCGACCAAGCTGAACACGGTCGACCACAGCACGTTCCAGGACCAGATCATCCAACTACCTCGGCGCGACGCCGGACACCGTCTACACGTGGTTCTCCGGGTTCCGCATGAAGTTCTTCGCCGACCAGGGCTTCAACACGGCGATCGACGACGTGTGGGAGAAGGTCAAGGGCAACTACACCGAGGGGTTCGCCAACTCGGTCGTCGGCGACGACGGGAAGGTCTACGGCATCCCGGTCGACTACTACCCGTGGGCCGTCTTCTATCGCAAGAGCGTCTTCGCCGAGAAGGGCTACACGGTCCCGACGACCTGGGACGAGCTCATCGCCCTGTGCAACAAGATGCAGACCGACGGCCTCACCCCGATCGCCTTCGGCGACAAGGACGGCTGGCCGGCGCAGGGCACGTTCGACATCCTCAACCTGCGCCTCAACGGCTACGACTTCCACGTCGGCCTGATGGCCGGCAAGGAGAAGTGGACCGACCCCAAGGTCACCGCCGTCTTCCAGAAGTGGGCGGAGTTCCTGCCCTATCACGCCAAGGACTACGCCGGTCTGACCTGGCAGAACGCTGCGGACACGCTCGTCCAGAAGAAGTCCGGGATGTACCTGCTCGGCCTGTTCGTGTCCGCCCAGTTCGATGCCACCAAGGACCCCGCCGACCTCGAGGACCTCGACTTCTTCCCGTTCCCGAGTCTGGGCACGCAGTTCGACGCCGAGAAGGCGCTCGACGCCCCGATCGACACCATCCAGATCGCCGCGAAGTCGCCGAAGCTCGCCGACGGAGCTCGATGCCGCCAAGGCCTATCTCGAGTACTGGTCCAAGGGCTCGACCCAGCTGATCATGTTCGCGAACCAGCCGGGCCTCATCCCGACGGCCAAGGACGCCGACACCAGCGGCTACAGCGAGCTCCAGAAGAAGGCCGCCGCGATCGTCAGCGAGGCCCAGAAGATCACCCAGTTCTTCGACCGCGACACGCGCTCCGACTTCGCCGGTCCGAACGGCGCGCAGAGCCTCCTCCAGAAGTTCCTCCAGAACCCGAGCCAGGACCTGGCCGCCTACCAGAAGACCATCCAGGATTTCTGGGATCAGCTTCCGCCCGCTCGTCTGACGAACGTATCCTGACGCCATGTCAGGGACGGCAACGCATCTCGGATCGTCCGCCCTGCCGGAGCCCCCAGCCGGTGGGGCGGACGCGCCTGTCGCCGCGTCGCAAGCGCCGCTACTCGCTGCTGACCCGGCGGGACAAGCTGTACTTGGCCTTGATGGTCGGGATCCCGACGATCCTGTGCCTCGTCTTCATCTGGGGCCCGACGCTCGCCTCGATCTTGTTGTCGTTCACGAACTGGCGCGGCATCAGCCCGATCACCGCCCAGAACATCGTCGGCCTCAAGAACTACGAAGCCCTGTTCACCCAGTACACGCTGTTCTGGCCGGCCGTCTTCCACAACGTCATCTGGCTGGTCGTTCCTGGTGTTCATCGCCACGCCGATCGGCATCTTCCTCGCGGTCCTGCTCGATCGCGAGATGCGCGGCACGCGGATCTACCAGAGCGCGTTCTTCATCCCGGTCGTCCTGTCGCTGGCCATCGTCGGGTTCATCTGGGAGCAGATGTACACGTCGCAGGGGTTCATCAACAGCGTCCTCGGTCACACCGAGCTCGAACACCGCCATCG
Source organism: uncultured Chloroflexia bacterium (assembly GCA_963721545.1). Taxonomy (GTDB): domain Bacteria; phylum Chloroflexota; class Limnocylindria; order Limnocylindrales; family CSP1-4; genus SPCO01. Next base: position 169,753 of record CAVRKB010000006.1, on the reverse strand, counting down.
ACTTCCTGGGGAACCCCTCGCTCAACCTCTGGGCGGTCCTCGTCGCCGCGAGCTGGCGGCACGTCGGGCTACGTGATGGTCCTCTACCTGGCCGGGCTGAAGAGCGTCGACCCGACGCTCCGTGAGGCGGCCGCGATCGACGGCGCGAACGCCCGCCAGACGTTCTTCCGCGTGGTCTTCCCGGTGATGAAGCCGATCAACGTCGTCATCATCGTCGTCACCGTCATCGAATCGCTGCGCGCCTTCGACATCGTCTACATCATCAACAGGGGCAAGAACGGCCTCGAGCTGCTGTCGACGCTGATCACCAACAACACCCTCAGCGAGGCGAGCCTGGTCGGGTTCGGATCGGCGATCGCGGTCGTCCTGCTCGTCATCTCGCTGGTGCCGATCGTCTATCTTCCTGACCCGGACGATGCGGAGCGACACGTGAGCGCGAGCACGAGCACGAGCGCGGGCGTCGGCACGGCCGTGCAGCCGGCCGTCGCCGTCCGGCCTCGTCGCCGGATCCGCTGGCAGCGGGTCGCTCTCCACGCGTTCCTCATCACGATGGCGCTGGTCTGGCTGTTCCCGTTGGCCTGGGTCGCCGTACACGGCCTTCCGGCCGATCAGCGACACGATCGTCAACGGCTACGTCTCGTTCCCGCAGACGCTGACCCTCGACAACTTCGTCGTCGGCCTGGACCGAGGCCGACCTGCCACGCTTCTTCCTGAACACGCTCATCATCGTCATCCCGGCCATGTTCCTCGATCCTGTGGTCTCGTCGATGCTCGGGTTCGTGTTCTCGCGGTTCAGCTTCAAGCTGAACATCCTGCTGCTGATCATGTTCACCGCCGGCAACCTGCTCCCGCCGCAGATCATCATCGTCCCGCTGCTACCGGCTCTACCTGCTGCTGCCGGTCCCGCCGCCGCTGAGCGACAACGGGCTGCTCTACAACCAGTACTTCGGGATCGTCCTCATCCACGTCATCTTCCAGACGGGCTTCTGCACGTTCGTCCTGAGCAACTACATGAAGACGATCTCGAGGGAGCTGACGGAGGCCGCCCTGGTCGACGGCGCGTCGATCTGGATGATCTACCGCAGGGTCATCCTGCCGCTCTGCCGGCCCGCGCTCGCCGCCCTCGCGACCCTCGAGTTCACGTTCATGTACAACGACTTCTTCTGGGCCCTGTTCCTGATGAAGGACGGCGACCGGCGGCCGATCACCTCGGCCCTCAACAACCTCCAGGGCGCCTTCTTCACCGACCAGAACCAGCTCGCCGCCGCCTCGCTGCTGGTCGCCATCCCGACGATCGTCGTCTACCTGGCCCTGTCGAAACAGTTCGTCCGCGGGCTTGCGCTGGGTTCGACCAAGGGGTGACTCTGTCCGCCGCGAGCGGCGGACACGGGGCGCTAGACCGCCTCGAGGACGAACAGCCAGGCGCGGAAGTCGCCCCAGTGCGCCGCCTCGTGGCGCTCGGCGGCCAGCGACAGGCCGACGCTGCATCAGCTCGGCGCCGCCCCGCTCCCCGAGGTTGGCGCGGAAGAGCGGGTCGGCCACGTCGGGCCAGCCGCTGACACGGTAGCGGCGGGTCGCGTCCAGGCCGCGGAGGCGCAGCCGGTCGGCGGTCGGGACCGGCCGGTTGAGGACCTGGTAGTAGCCGACGACCGCGCGCGACCCGTCGGGCGCGACGACCATCCAGGCGGTCCGTTCGCCGCCGTCCTCGAACGGGCTGCGCAGGCGGACGAACCGGCCGCGCTGGAAGAGCTCGCGGTTGCGCCTTGTAGAAGGCGATCTGGTCGGCGATCGGCGCGCCGGTCGTCGGCGCTCAACGTCGTCGGGTCCAGCTCGTAGCCGAAGACGCCGAAGAACGCCACCGCGGCCCGCGTCGTCGATCGGCGTGATCCGGCCGGTCTGGTGGTTCGGGACCGCCGCGACGTGGGCCCCCATCGAGCTCAGCGGGTAGGCCAGCGAGGTCCCCCACTGGATCGCGAGCCGCTCGACCGCGTCGGTGTCGTCGCTCGTCCAGGCCTGCGGCGCGAACGCGAGCATGCCCGGGTCGAACCGGCCGCCGCCGCCCGCGCACGACTCGAACAGGATGTCCGGGAAGGCCGCCGTCAGCCGCGCGTACAGGTCGTAGACGCCGAGGATGTAGCGGTGGAAGAACTCGCCCTGGCGGTCGGCCGGGAGGCCGACGCTGAACGGCTCGGTGATGGTCCGGTTCATAGTCCCACTTGATGTACGAGATCGGGGCGCTCGCCGAGCACGTCGGACAGGACGCCGAACAGGTGGTCGACGATCTCCGGGCGCGACATGTCGAGCACGAGCTGCTGGCGGCTCTCGGTGCGCGGCCGGCCCGGGATGCCGATCGCCCAGTCCGGGTGCGCCTCGAACAGCCGGCTCCGCTCGCTGATCATCTCGGGCTCGATCCACAGGCCGAACCTGATGCCGAGCGCCTCGACCCTGGCGGCGAGGCCGTCGATGCCGTTCGGGCAGCTTGCGCCGGTCGACGAACCAGTCGCCGAGCGACGTAGTGTCGACATCGCGCTCGCCGAACCAGCCGTCATCGAGGACGAACAGCTCGACGCCGAGGTCGCGCGCCGAGGTCGCGATCTCGATGCAGCTTCGCCTCGTCGAAGTCGAAGTACGTCGCCTCCCAGTTGTTGATGAGGACCGGGCCGCGGCCTGTCGCGCCACGTCCCGCGCGCCAGTCGCTCGCGGTAGAGGCCGTGGAGCGCGTCGCTCATCGCCCCGAGCCCGGTCGTCCGAGTAGACGAGGACCGCCTCGGGCGTCGGAAGGCCGCGCCCGGTTCGAGCGTCCAGGTGAACGTGTTCGGGCTGATCCCGATCCGGACCCGGGTCGTGTCGTACGGGTCGACCTCGGCCTCGGCGAGGAAGTTGCCCGAGTAGACGAGGCTGAAGCCGTAGGCCTCGCCGTTCGTCCTCGGTCGTCGTCGGCCGGCTGCAGGGCGATGAACGGGTTGTGCTGGTGGCTCGACGCGCCGCGGTCGCTGCCGACCGACTGGCGGCCGGGGCGCAGCGGCGGGTCGACGACGTGGTTCTCGCGTGCCCACGCGCCGCTCAGCTGGACGAACTCCCAGCGCGCGTCGGGCAGGTCGAGGGTCGGCGCTCATGGCGCCGGTCAGGCGGATCGGCGGTCGTGCCGTCGTTGCGTGATCCGCGCGCTGCGGGCGACGACCGGGCGGTCGCGGAAGATCGTGTAGGCGAGGTCGACGCGCGAGGCCGCTCGGGGCGTCGGCGAGCGTGACGACTCGAGCGTGTCGGCCTCGTCGTCGGTCTCGACGTAGGTCGCCGGGCAGGCGGTCGCCCGCAGGCTCGGCTTGCCCGGCCACGATGCGGTGCTCGCGCGTAGGCGAGGTCGAGGACCGTCGAGCCGTCGGCGTGCTCGACGGTCAGGGCCGGGATGCGGTAGTCGCCGGCGCCCGTCGTCGGGTACTCGAGGGCGACCGGGTCGCCGACGCGGTTCGAGAAGCCGGCGAAGCCGGCCGGCTCGAGGTGGCGTGAGCGGCCGGTCCGGGTCGCAGCGGCGCCCCGAAGTGGAGGTGGCCGAGCGTGCCGTCCTCGTGGACCCGCATGACGTAGCTGACGCGGTCGTTGTGGAGGTGGAGCTCGCGCGTCGTCGGCCGACCAGGTGATCGGCATCGGTCAGGCCGTGGCCGAGGTCGCGCAGCGTCCACGCCCAGCGGTAGCGTGCCCGGTCCCGAGGCGGTATTCGGGGAGCGTGTCGGGGCCGCAGCTCGCCGTGCCGAGCCCGCGGTGGGCGGCGTCGAGATGGACGATCGTCTCCGCGATCGCGGACGACGTCGATGTCGTGGGTCGCCGCGGCGAGGTCGGCGGCGCGATGGTGCGTGACCGAGACCTGGCGCGGCTCGTCGAGGTCGATCCGGAGGCCGGTGCCGGCCGCGTCGCGCGAGCTCGAGCCAGCGGACGTCGGCGTGGCCGCCGTTCTCCTGCGGCCGGATGTACGGGACGTACTGGTCGGTCGACGGTCGACTCCCAGTGCCCGACCAGGCCCGCCGCGCTTCCGGTCCGGGTAGGTCTCGTGCGGCCCGGAGCCGAACCAGCGCAGCGCCTCGTGGCCGGGCGCGATCTCGAGGACGGTCCCGACGCGCGGCGAGGTCGGCGAGCGCGTCGGGGATGCTCGACGGTCTCGTCGATCCGGATCGCGCCGTCGGCGAGGAGCGTGTACGTCGGCCTCGTGCGGGACTCGATGCCGGTCCGCGGTCGTGTACGTCGCTGCGGACGACGGTCGTCGGCGCCGTCGCGCTCGATGCCGACGAGCCGCCGCTCGAGGCGGTCGACGCCCGGCCTCGGCCCAGCGGGCCGCCATCCCGCCGATCCGGTCGTTGTCGGTCGGGGCCCGCCACAGGGAGAGGGTCGGCGGCGCGGCGAAGGCGCGGGTGCTGAGAGTCGGCCGTCGTCGTCGAGCGGCGACCGTGGCGTCCGCGGTCGGCGGCCGCGGCGGTCTCCGGTCGCGCCTGCCGCCGCCCCGACCGGGACCTGCACGCGCACAGACCTCGAAGCCCTGGCCGGCGCCCACGCCTGACGCCTCGGCCGTCGTGACCCGGACGGTCAGGAACGCCTCGCCGGCCCTCGCGGTCGGGCGCGACCCAGCCGGGCAGGTAGACCGACGGCCCGCTCGCCCGGCCCGAGCGCCGGCAGGTCGAAGGCGCCGCCGGCGATCTCGACGCCGTCGACCGTCAGCGCAGTACCGCGCGCGCAGCCAGCCGAGGTCGCGGAAATGCTGGTGGTTCGCGATCTCGACGCGGCCACGCGCCAGGTCCGCGGCCGCGCCGCCGATCCGGACCGGCGCGGCCAGCCGCTTGTGCTCCCACATCGCGGGCTTCGGGCGGCGGTCCGGCCAGACCATCCCGTCGCACACGAAGTTGCCGTCGTTGCGGCTGCGTCGCCGAAGTCGCCGCCGTAGGCCCAGCGCGTCCGCCCGTCCGGGCAGCGTCTGGACGAGGCCGTGATCCCAGAACTCCCAGATGAACCCGCCCTGGAGCCCCGGGGTCGATTCGATGGCGTCCCAGTAGTCGGCCAGCGTCCCGTTGCTGTTGCCCATCGCGTGGCTGAACTCGCACATGATCAGCGGGTGGCGCTGGAGCCCGGACCGGGCGTGCTCGACGATCGCCGAGATCGGCGGGTACATCGGGCAGGTCACGTCGCTGATGCCCTGGTCGCTCGTCCAGTCGTAGCGGATCGCGCCCTCGTAGTGGAGCGGCCGGCTCGGGTCGTAGCGGCGGAGCCAGGCGGCCGCGGCCTCGTGGTTCGGCGCCGTGGCCGGACTCGTTGCCGAGCGACCAGAGGATGACCGAGGCGTGGTTCTTGTCGCGCAGCGCCATCCGCGAGACGCGATCGACCCACTGCGCCGAGGTAGCGCTGGTCGTCGCACAGCGTGCTCTGGAAGGCGTGCGATTCGATGTCGGCCTCGTCGATGACGTACAGGCCGAGCTCGTCGGTCAGGTCGAGGAAGGCCGGGTCGTTCGGGTAGTGCGAGGTGCGCACCGCGTTGAACCCGAACTGCTTCATCAGCACGAGGTCGGCGCGCATCGCCTCGACCGAGATGACGCGCCCGGTGTGCTGGTCGAAGTCGTGGCGGTTGACGCCGCGGAGGAAGACGCGGGCGCCGTTGACCAGCAGGTCGAGGCCCTTGATCTCGACCCGGCGGAACCCGACCTGGACGGTCATCTCCTCGGCGACGTCGCCGTCCGGGTCGCGCAGGACTGACGTGCAGCGGGTAGAGGCTCGGCTCCTCGGCCGACCAGCGCGCGACGTCCGGGCACGTCGAGGTGCCACGTGACGAGGCCCTCGAGCGGCGGCGCCATCCTGCGATGGACGACGCTCCCAGAGCCGCCTCGTCCTCGGGAGCGAGCAGACCGGCGGCGGCGCGGAACATGACCCGCTGGTCGTCGAGCGTCCAGCCCATGAGGCGTCGTCCGGTCGACCGGCACGGCCGGCGGTGCGGAACGACTCGTCGACGCCCGTCGAGGCGCGCCTCGACGCTCCAGCCGGGCGGCGAGCTCCGCGCCCGGGAAACCCGACCGTGACGGCCAGGTCGAGCGTGCCGGTCGTCAGGTCGTCGGCGCCAGACCGGCATCGACGCGGACGTCGGCGAGGTGGACGTCGCGCGGTCGCGTACAGGAAGACCGGCCGGCGTGATCCCGCCGTGCCACCACTGGTCCTGGTCCTCGACGTAGGTCGCGTCCGACCACTTGACGACGCGCAGGCGTCAGCGTGTTGGCGCCGGGCCGGAGGCGGCCCGGTCAGGTCGAACTCGGACGCGAGGTGCGAGTCCTTGCCGACGCCGATCTCCTCGCCGTTGAGGCTCGACGATCAGGACGCTCTCGGCGGCACCGACGTGGAGCACGACCCGCCGTCCGGCCCAGCCCGCGGGGACCTCGAACTCGCGCTCGTAGACGCCGGTCGGGTTCGCCTCCGGGATCTCGGGCGGCAGGCCCGCGAACGGCATCTGGACGTTCGTGTAGTGGGGCGTGTCCCAGGTGCCGGCCATCGTCCAGAGGCCCGGGACGTCGGCCTCGCCCCAGTCGGGACCGGTCGTCGGCGTCGGGCGATCGGCAGCAGCTGGAAGCGCCAGCGGCCGTCGAGCGGGAGGCGCTCGCCGTGGACGACGCTGTGCATGGGGAGTCGGCCGATCCCCGTCAGTTCGGGGTGGTTCCACGGTCCGGTCACGAGCACGATTGTGGCACGCTCGGTCAGACTGGGCAGCGTGACCGACGCCCGACCCCGTCGATGCTCCGCGCGACCGGCCTGGGCCGTCGGTTCGGGACGCTGTGGGCGGTCCGCGGGATGGATCTCGAGGTGTCGCGCGGCGAGGTCCTCGGCCTGCTCGGACCGAACGGCGCGGGCAAGACCACGACCGTCCGGATGCTGACCGCGCTGATCGAGCCGACCGAGGGACGCGCCTCGGTCGACGGTCTCGATGTCATCGAGCGAGCCCGAGGAGGTCCGCGCCCGGGTCGGGATCCTGACCGAGACGCCGGGGCTGTACGAGAAGCTGTCGGCGACGGCCAACCTCGATTTCTTCGGGCGGCTGTACGGCCTCGATGCGGCGACGCGCGCCGAGCGGATCGAGCGCTACCTGCGGCTCTTCTCGCTGTGGGACCGGCGCGACGACGTGGCCGGCAACTTCAGCAAGGGCATGAAGCAGAAGCTGGCGATCGCCCGGGCGCTGCTCCACGAGCCGGCCGTCGTCTTCCTCGACGAGCCGACCGCGGCGCTCGACCCGGAGGCGGCGTACATCGTCCGCGAAGCGATCGAGGCGCTGCGGCGGTCGGGCCGGACGATCGTGCTCGCGACGCACAACCTCGACGAGGCGGACCGGCTGTGCGACCGCGTCGCGTTCGTGCGCGGCGGGCTGCTGCGGGTCGATTCGCCGGCCGGGCTGCGCGGGTCGCTGGGCGGCCGCGGCGTGGAGGTCGGGCTGGCGGAGCCGGCGTCGGAGGCGCTGGTCGCGGCGGCGCGGGCCGTGCCGGGCGTGACGGCCGTCGAGGTCGCCGATCAGCGGCTCATCGTGCGCGACCGAGGATCCGGCTGGCGGTCACGCCGCCGCTCGTCCGGGCCCTGGTCGCGGCCGGCGCCGACGATCGTCGCCGTCCGCGAGCGGGCGACGACCCTCGAACAGGTCTACTTCGAGGTCATGGGCGTCCGGCCCGACCACGACGAGGCGGCCTGATGCGAGCCCGGATCGTCACGACCGTCCTGCGCCGCGAGTGGTCCGAGACCGTCCGCAACCGGCTGCTGATGTCGACGATCCTCCTCCCGCCGATGTTCCTGACCATCGCGCCGATCGCCCTCGCCGGGGTCGTCGGCGAGCGCGCGCTGCCGCCCGAGCTCGCCGCGTCAGGTCGCTCGCCCAGCGGCCCGAGTGGGCGACGTTCACCGCCGGCCGAGCTGGCCGGGGCGTTCGCCGTCCAGCAGTTCCTCGCGTTCTTCCTGCTGATGCCCGCCTACATCCCGCTCTCGATCGCGACGTTCTCGATCATCGGCGAGAAGCAGGCGCGGACCCTCGAGCCGGTCCTGGCGACGCCGATCCGCACCATCGAGCTGCTCGACCGGCAAGGCGATCGCCGCGCTCGTGCCCGGGCTCGCTGGCCGGTTGGGTCACCTATGTCGTGTTCGTCGCGCTCGCCTCGGTCGTCTACGGACCGAACCTGTTCGGCGTCGTCACCGACTCGAGCTGGCTGGTCGGGGTCTTCGTGCTCGGACCGGCGGTCGGGCTGTCGTCGGTGGTGGCGGGCGTGATCGTCAGCTCGCGGGTCAACGATCCGCGCGTCGCCCAGCAGATCGGCGGCATCATCATCGTGCCGATCATCGCGGTGACCCTGCTCCAGGCGACCGGCACGCTGCTCGTCGGCGCGGCGGGCTACCTGCTCCTGGCCGCGTCATCCTCGTCATCAGCCTGATCGGGCTGCGGGCCGGCGTCGCGCTGTTCGACCGCGAGGCGATCCTGACCCGGTGGCGGTGACGCAACGGATCCGGTCGAGCGGGTTCTGGGGGACATGATGATCCGAACGCCATGCCTCCGCATTGGCCTACCGCTAGGCCAACGGCTCGCTATGATGCCGCGATGAGCGCCCGCTCGAACCAGATCGACTGGCTGATCTTCCTCGCGCTCGGCTTCATGTGGGGCTCGAGCTACCTGTTCATCAAGCTCGCCGTCGACGACTTCGGGACGTTCACGCTGGTCGCCCTCCGGCTGGTCGTCGGGGCGGTCCTGCTGTGGGTCGTCATCCGGATCGCCCAGCCAGCCGCTGCCGCGCGAGCCGCAGATCTACGGCCACCTCGTGGTCATGGCCATCATCAACATCACGATCCCGTTCCTGCTGATCACCTGGGCCGAGCAGTCGGTCGAGTCGTCGCTGGCGGCGATCCTGACCTCGCCGGTCCCGCTCTTCGCGATCGTCCTGTCGTCGCTCTTCCTGCACGACGAACCGATGCGGGTCAACGGCGTCGTCGGGCCTCGTCGTCGGGTTCATCGGCGTCGTCATCATCACCAGCCGCGGGCTGACCGGCGAGGGCTCGTCGGTCACCGGCGAGCTCGCCCTGCTCGGGGCGGCGTTCAGCTACGCCGGTCGGCGCGGTCTACTCGCGGCGCAACGTCCGCGGGCTGCCGCCGATGATCCCGGCCGTCTTCCAGGTCACGTTCGCGGCGATCATCACGGGCGTCATCGCGCTCCTGTTCGAGCAGCCGTGGACCGCCACGCCCGGACGCGCGAGGCCGATCTTCTCGATCCTGTGGCTCGGGATCCTCGGCTCCGGGCCTCGCCTACCTGCTCGTCTTCCGGCTGTTCGCGAACTGGGGCGCGACGCGGACGACGCTGGTCGCCTACCTGATCCCGGTCGGTCGGCATCGTCCTCGGCTACCTCGTCCTCGCGGAGCCGGTCGACGCGCGGATCATCGTCGGGACAGCGCTGGTCATCGCGGGCATCGGGCTGGTCAACAGCCGGTACGGGCGGCGGCGGCTGTTCGGGCGCGTCCCGCCGATCGAGGCCGTCTAGGTCGGCACGGGCCCCAGCGGCCGCCATCCTGCCGGATGTGCTGAATCTCACGGCATCGGGGAGTCCGAATGGCGCTTGACACGTCGTAGTAACGCGCGGACTCTTGGTCGGCCGCGGCCGCGAGTGCCCGACCGCCGCGGATCGCGTGCCTTGGGTTCGGGCTGACCGGGAACGACAGTGACGGCTGAAGCGGGATCGCGCTTCCGCGGGGCGCGGTTCGCCGCGCCATTCAGGGATGGCGCAAGGCTCGACCGACTGCTGGTCCTGACCATCGCAGTCGGCGTCGCGTCAACGGTCCTGGTGACCCTTCCCGGCTTCCACGGCCACGCGATCGTGCCCGCGATCGACCTCGTGATCGACACGGTCTCCCTCGTGGCGTGCGCCACACTCACGGCGCTTGCCTGGGCACGCTTCCGCGAGAACCACGTGATCGCCGCCGCGTACCACGGCAGCGCGTTCCTGGCGCTTGCCACCGCGTACGCCATCGCCGTGATCGTCAGCCTGCAGCGCAGCGACAGCATCGCTGGCCTGGCCGAGCCGGAGGACACCCAGGTGCTGGTGTTCGCCGTCGCGCAGCTCGCCGCCGCGGTGTTGTTCATGCTCGCCGGCGTCTTCACGGAACGGCGGACCTATGGATGGCGTCCATCGTTGATCCTCGTCATACCGACCGTCGCCGTGCTGGCTGCCGTGGTCGCCAGCAGAGTGATCGGCCCTCCACCGGATGCATCTTCAGATCATCACCTTCGATGGTTCGGGACTGCCCCACATCACGACATTCGGGGCGCTTCTCCACCTCGTGACCGCCAGCCTGTTCTTCGCGGGGGCATTCGCGAGCCGTGCCCTGTGGCGTGCCGGCCGCGCCGTGATCGATGGCTGGATCGCGGTCGGGCTCGTATTCGCCGGCTTCGCCGGGATCCACTGGACGCTCTATCCGAGCGCCCATCCCGGCCAGGTGTCGACCGGCGATCTGCTGTGGCTGGCATGTTCGGTGACTCTGCTGTATGGGCTCGAGAAGGCGATGAGGACCGACCTCCGTGAGCTGCGAGCGGCAAACGTCGAGCTGGCAGACCTGCGCGACGCGGAGGTGGAACGTGCCGGGCTCGAGGAGCGAGCCCGGCTGGCGCGCGAGCTCCACGACGGGCTGGCCCAGGACCTCTGGCTGGCGAAGCTGCGGGCGGGTGAGATCACGCGGATGGAGGGCCTCGGCCCGGAAGCCGACCGAGCAGTGGCGGATGTCACGGCGGCGATCGATATCGCGATCGGAGACGCGCGCCAGGCGGTGGCTGCGCTGCGCAGCTCGGAACACGCCGACTCGGGCTTCTGCAACCTGCTCCGGCGGGTCGTCGACGACTACGGGGATCGCTTTGGACTCCGCGTCGAGTTCGCTTTCGAGGGCGACGACACGATGCGCATCGCACCGCGTACCCAGGCCGAGATCCTCCGGATCGCGCAGGAGGCGATGACCAACGTCGCCCGCCACGCGGACGCGACCATCGTGGGCGTTCGTCTCGCGATCAAGGATGACGGGATCACGCTTCGCGTCGTCGACAACGGCCGCGGCTTCGACCCGTCGACTCCGACCGGGGACTCATTCGGCCTGATGTCGATGCGCGAGCGGGCATCGCTCATCGGCGGCCGCCTTCGCGTGGCGTCCCGAGCGGGCGCCGGCACCCGGGTCGTCCTGTCAGCGCCGTTCAACCGGCCCCCGAGCGGCCGTGGAGGCTGAGCGTCCTGTGAGCGGATCCGGGCTCCTCGCTCCGGGTGATGATCGTCGATGACCATCCCCTGGTCCGTTCGGCGGTGGCTCGCGCCATCGAAGGCCATGGAATGACCGTCGTCGCAGAGGCGGCGACCGCCGAGGAGGCGCTTTCGCTCGCGCCACAGATCGCCCCGGACATCCTCCTCCTGGACATCGCGCTGCCAGGCACGTCCGGACTGCAGCTCGTCCGTGAACTGGCGCCGCGGCTACCCGGCACCAAGATCGTGATGCTCACGGTGTCGTCCGCCGATCGGGACGTCGCAGACGCGATGCGGTACGGCGCGAGCGGCTATCTGACCAAGGACGTGACGCCGGAGGCGCTTGCGCGCGCTCTTCAGGCCACGCAGACCGGTGAACTCGTCATGCCTCGGCGGCTCGCGGGCCGGCTCCTGACGAAGATGTCGCGGCGCAGCCTGTCCGAGCCCGCGCAGGAAGATCGGCCAGTCGAGGCTCTGACTCCGCGGGAACGGGATGTCCACCGCCTGCTCGCGGATGGCCTCGGCGATCGTGACATCGCGGTCGCACTCACGATCTCGCGCCGGACAGTCGAGACGCACGTGAGCAGCATCCTCCACAAGCTCGGCGTGCAGAACCGAACGGAGGCGGCTACCCGCTACCGCGAAGGACCGTGACCGTCAACCGAGCTCGGTCGGTCCGGGCCCCGCTCCCGATGACACGCGGAGGGCGGCGTCTTCCGGGCCGGGTGGCGCTTCGGCGACCGCTGCCCGGGCGGCCTCTCGGACCGCGGCGATCTCGACGCGAAGCAGACGTGGATCGGGGACCTGGATCTCGACACCGCGCCCCTCGCCGACGATAAGCCGGAGCGAGCCTTCGGCCTCGACAGCATCGTGGATCTCATTGAGTGGATATTCGACCCGCTCACGACCGAGATACACCAGACGCCGGGTGGTGACGTAGAGGTCTCCGACCGTCCTGCGGTCGTGCTTGGTCGTCTCCTTGCGACGTTCGAGCCACACGGAATGCCGAACCGCGGCCACGACTTCTCCTGGGGCGAGCATGACCCGGATGCGTTCGTCGGGCTCGATCGAGACGATCCCGTTCTCGCGCAACCGTCGCCTGGCCTCATCGGCCGTTGCTTCGTCCCCCGATCCCATCTCCGCCGCCAGCGACTCCAGTGGCCCGAGGTCATCGCCTCCTGGCGCGATTGACCGACGGGGGCGGCACCGCTCCGACCGTTGATCCACGTTCTCAAGGGTGCGCCCTTGGCGACGAACAGCGCAATCGGGAGCATCACGTATCTCCCACGTATTTTCCGTCTCCGTGTAGCCGCCCTACGGACGACGAAAACCCGTGGCGCCCTCCGTAACAACACGGATGGTCGCCGCTCATGCCGCCGGTACGTTTCGGACACATGGGGCTCCAGGCCCGCTGTGGCCGTCCCGCTTGAGTCCGAAAGGGACCAACCATCGGAGAAGGGTCGCCCGGCTGGTCGCCGGCCGCATCCGTGAGAGGAGAGCTGACATGACTAGGAAGCTGGCCGCCGTCCTCGGCGCCATCCTGCTCCTGGCGACGATGGTCGTCCCGGGCGCCGCGAGCGTGAGGCAACCCGCCTCCACCGCATCCCCGACCGGGTCGCGTCGGCGCCGACGAGCCCGGTCGACGAAAGCAAGGTTCCACACTATTTCGGGCCGTACCCGAACTGGGCCAACAGCCCGTTGACCCTGCCCGACGCGACCATCGAGATCGTCGGCGACGGAACCGGCGCGACCGCGACGGCCACCGTCGGCGCCAACGGAACCATCACGGACATCACGATCACGGATCCCGGCAGTGGCTACACCTCGGCGACCGTGAACATCAGCGGTGCCGGATCGGGCGCGCTCGCCAACGCATTCGTCACCGCGTCCAGCGCCGTGGCGGCCGTCAACGTCATTGCCGGTGGTGCCGGATACACGGCGCCGACGGTCACCTTCTCTGGCGGCGGCGGCGTTGCCTCGACGACCACCGTCGGCAACGCGATGGTCGACCGCGCGTTCGCGACTGACTATGTCGCGCCACCCGCGGTCACTCCTGCAGGCTCGACCGAGTCGGCCACGACCGGTACCTGGGACGTCACCGCCGGCAGCGCCAGCGGTGGCACGTTCACGCTCACGGTCGATGGCGGCACGCCGACCGCGCCGATCGCCTGGGACGCGATGGCGGCCGACATCGAGGCCGCCCTGCTCGCGGTCGGCGTCAGCGCGACCGCCACGGGCACAGGCCCGTGGAGCATCGCCTTCACGCCTGCACCGGTGACCGTCGCGTTCGACGGCTCGCTGCTCACCCAAGTCGCGCCCGTCATCGACGGCGGCTCGACCGAGTCGGCCACGACCGGTACCTGGGACGTCACCGCCGGCAGCGCCAGCGGTGGCACGTTCACGCTCACGGTCGATGGCGGCACGGCGACCGCGCCGATCGCCTGGGACGCGATCGGCGGCCGACATCGACGCCGCCCTGCTCGCGGTCGGCGTCAGGCGACCGCCACGGGCACAGGCCCGTGGAGCATCGCCTTCACGCCTGTACCGGTGACCGTCGCGTTCGACGGCTCGCTGCTCACCCAAGTCGCGCCCGTCATCGACGGCGGCTCGACCGAGTCGGCCACGACCGGTACCTGGGACGTCACCGCCGGCAGCGCCAGCGGTGGCACGTTCACGCTCACCGTCGATGGCGGCACGCCGACCGCGCCGATCGCCTGGAACGCGTCGGCGGCTCGACATCGAGGCCGCCCTGACCGCGTCGGCGTCAGCGCGACCGCCACGGGCACAGGCCCGTGGAGCATCGCCTTCACGCCTGCGCCGGTGACCGTCCTGATGGACGGCCACCGGGCTCACCCAGCCGGCCATCCCGCTCGTCCCGGTCTTCGTCGTCGTCCCGACGGCACTGCCCGCGGGCACACTCGCCTCGTTCCAGTCGTGGAACCAGGCCACACCGGGCGCGGCACCCGTCGCGTCGGCCGGCATGAAGTTCCACGCTTATGTGCTGCGACCCACCGGAGTCGCGAACGAGTACGACGTCGTCTCCGACAGCGGCGAGCTCACGGTCCCGGCCCTGTCAGGGGTGGCGTCCGAGCTCGCGACCTACCCGGCCGGCAACATCCCGGTCCAGGCCGGCGACGTCCTCGGCTTCTACGGCGCCGGCATCCCGGTCGACACCCTCACGGGACTCGACCGCTTCAGCTATCCCGCGCCCACCGCCCCGGCTCAGGGCACGACGATCACGTTCGGCAGCCCGGAATTCCCCGACTTCGGCCAGGCCCGGACGTACTCGTTCGGCGCCAGCGTCACGACGATCGCCGGGCCGGTCCAGGCGACGGGCACCGTGTACGGCGGCGTCGACGCCGTCACCGTCGACGTGCAGGGGAGCGGCTACAAGTTCCCCACCGTGGACTTCGACCTGCCGGATGACCCGAACGGGGTCCAGGCGCAGGGTCATGCCGTGTGCGCAGACCCGTACCCCGACTGCAACCTGACTGTTGAAACGGACTTCCTGACGGTCACCGGCGTCGTCGTCGACTCCGCTGGCTCCGGCTACGCCACCGCTCCTGCGGTCGTCATTCGCGACGGGACGCAGTTCGACCCGATCAACCACGGCACCGACCCGTTCACCGAGGCCACCGCCACCGCGACCCTCATGATCCAGTCGGTGGTCATGGACACGTTCGGGTCCGGCTACACGTCGGCACCGGACGTTACCTTCAGCGACACCGGCGCCGGCACCGGCTCCGGCGCCACCGGGACCGCCACGACCGCCGTCGGATCCGTCACCGCGGTGAACCTCACCGCCGGCGGCTCCGGGTACATCACGGCCGATGGGATCAAGAAGTTCGTCGACACCTTGCCGGGTCTCGGCGCAGCCGCGGCGAACAACCTCGGCCAGTACATCCCGGTCGCCGTGCCCGATACCACGACGTTCCCAGGCGCCGATTACTACGTGATCGGTGTGATGCAGCATCGCGAGCGGATGAGCTCGAGCTTGCCCGCCGAGGGAACGCTGCTGCGCACGTACGTCCAGCTGTCGACCAGCGTCGTGCCCGGCGACTCGGTCCCGCTCGTGCAGGACAACCTCGACGGGACGACGAGCCCGGTCTTCATGCCTGACGGCATCACACAAGCCGTGGGTGTCACCGAACCGCACTACCTTGGCCCGACGATCGTCGCATCGAAGGACCGAGCGGTTCGGATCGTCTTCTACAACCTGTTGCCGAAGGACGCCGAGGGCGACCTGTTCCTCCCGACCGACTCGAGCATGATGGGTTCCGGCATGGGACCCGATGGCAGCATGCCGGAGCCGGTCGACGCCGGAACGGTCACGGACGCGGTCCGCAACCCGATGTGCTCCGAGTACCCGAAGGACCCGTCCTGCTTCAAGGACGACCGTGCCACCCTGCATCTCCACGGCGGAGTCACCCCGTGGATCAGCGACGGCACCCCGCATCAGTGGATCACGCCGGCCGGTGAAGACACCATGTGGCCGCAGGGCGTGAGCGTCCAGAACGTGCCCGACATGGTCGGCGCTGGCATCCCGGCCGGTGTGCCGGATTGCTCCGCCACCGACGACGGGTGCCAGACCTTCTACTACACCAACCAGCAGTCAGCGCGGCTGATGTTCTACCACGACCACGCCTGGGGCATCACCCGCCTCAACGTGTACGCGGGCGAAGCAGCCGGCTACGTCCTGACCGACCCGGCCGAGCAGAAGCTGTTCGGCCCGTCGGGCACCTACGCGGCCATGGGTGAGGGCATCCCGCTCGTCATCCAGGACAAGACGTTCGTCCCGACCGCAGCTCAGCTCGCCGGTGAAGACCCGACGTGGGACGCTTCCCGCTGGGGCGGCTACGGCAACCTGTGGTACCACCACGTCTACATGCCCGCCCAGAACCCCGGTGACCCGGGCGGCATGAGCGCCTATGGCCGATGGATGTACGGGCCGTGGTTCTGGCCGCCGGCCACGCCACAGAACGGACCGATCGACAACCCGTACTACGGCAAGGACGCCGACGGTCCCGAGACATCCGCGGCAACGGCCGACGACTTCACGACGGCCTCTGGCCACGCCCTGCGACCTCGACGTCCCGTCGACGTGGCAGTACCAGGTCGAGCCGTTCTGCGAGCCGCAGGAGATCCCGGGCACGCCGAACATCAGTGCCGGCATGGAGCAGTTCAACGACACGCCGCTCGTCAACGGAACGGTGTATCCGACCACGACGCTCGAGCCGAAGTCGTATCGGTTCCGCGTCCTCAACGCGGCCAACGACCGCTTCTGGAACCTGTCGTGGTACGTCGCCGATCCAACCACAGCCAGCACTGAGCTCAACGGCCTTGGCCAGGTCATCGGTGGGACCGAGGTCGCACTGAAGGCCGACGAGGTCGCCGCGGCGCTGACCGACCCGAACATCGTCCCGCAGCCCGACACGTCCAAGAGTCCGGCCGGACCAGACTGGGTCCAGTTCGGCAGCGAGGGTGGCTTCTTGCCGGCCCCGACTGTCGTTCCGGCTCAGCCGACCACGTGGATCACCGACCCGACCCGTTTCGACGTCGGCAACGTGGACAAGCACTCGCTGCTGCTCGCGCCTGCCGAGAGAGGCGACGTCATCGTCGACTTCTCGAAGTTCGCGGGCAAGACGCTCATCCTCTACAACGACGCGCCCGCCGCCTTCCCGGCCCGGGTGCCAGGCTACGACTACTACACCGGCGCCTCGGATGGCCTGACCTTGCCCGGCTACGGCCCGAACACGCGGACCGTCATGCAGGTCAAGATCGCGGCCAATCCGCCCGCCACGGCCTTCAACGTCACCAGCTTCAAGAACCTGTTCACCCACAAGGCGAACGGCTCTGGCGTGTTCGAGTCCAGCCAGGATCCGATCATCGTCGGTCAGGCCGCCTACAACAGCGCCTATGGCAAGAACTTCGCCGCGAGTGGTGATTGCACCAACCCGAATGGCACGAACAAGTGCGACGGGATGGCGCGCATCAACCAGCAGGGCGGCCAGGACTTCCGTTTCGACAACCTCAAGGCTTCGAACCCGCAGCTGAAGGTCAAGATCGAGCCGAAGGCCATCCATGACGAGATGAACTCGGCCAACTTCGACGAGTTCGGCCGCATGACGGCCAACCTCGGCCTCGAGGCGGTGCCGGCGACGCCGGCCCTGCAGAACGTGATGCTGTATCCGTACGTCGCGCCCGCGACCGAGGTCATCAACGCGACGAACCTGCCTGTCGGCGACGTCAACATCGCCCCGATCTCATCGGGGACCGACGGCACCCAGATCTGGAAAGTCACCCACAACGGCGTCGACACGCACCCGATCCACTTCCACCTGTTCAATGTGCAGGTCCTCAACCGAGTGACCTGGGACAACATCATCATTCCCACCGAACCGTCGGAGCTCGGCTGGAAGGAGACGGTCCGGATCAGCCCGCTCGAGGACACGATCGTCGCGCTGCGACCGATCATCCCGACGCTTCCGTTCGAGGTCCCGAACGCTATCCGGGCCCTGAACCCGATGATGCCGCTCGGAGCCAACATCGACCCCAACGGGTTGATCGTCGACCCGCAGGGCAACGTGACGACCATCACAAACGCGCTCGTCAACTTCGGTTGGGAGTACGTCTACCACTGCCACATCCTCTCCCACGAGGAGATGGACATGATGCGGCCGGTCCTGACCGCGGTTCCGCCCCGGACCGCCGATAGCCTCGCGTACTCGGTCACGGGGAACGGTGGCAACACGCGTCTGACGTTGACCTGGAAGGACAACTCGATCGCCGAGACGTCCTATCTCGTCCAGCGCCAAGCGAATGCCGGCCCGTGGACCACCATCGTGACCATCGCACCGCCATTGTCGGTGACCAACACCGCTGGCAACACGCTGTCCGCCGTGGACACCACGTTCCGCTGGAACAGCACCCAGTACAGCTACCGCGTCGTCGCCCGGAACACGGTCGGCTACGGCGGGGCGTATCCGATCACCAATGCGGATGCCGTGTCCGCGACCATCGCTGCGCTGCGGCCGCCGACCAGCCTGACGGCGACCCTGCAGGCAGGCGCCGCCGGCCCGCAGGTCAGGCTCGCATTCACCGACAACCTCACCATCGAAACCGGCTACGCGGTCGAGCGTTCGATCGACAGCGGCGTGACCTTCAGCCGGATCGCCACTGCCCCGGCTCTCGCCGGGACCGGAGCGACCAGCTATATCGACACGACCGTGGCGTACGACACGACCAACGTCTATCGGGTGGCGGGCGTGACACCGCTTGGCACCTCCGGGTACTCGAACACCGCTCAGGCGGTGGTCCCGGCCCAGCCCGCTGCACCCAGCAACCTGGTTGCCGCCAACGGCGCGAACCAGGGCAACCAACGCCGCGTGGTCCTCACGTGGACCGATAACGCGAACAACGAGACCGGGTTCACCGTCCAGCGGACGACCGACGCGACGTTCCTGACTGGTGTCATCAACACCAGCGTCGCCGCCAACCTGCAGACCGTGACCATCTCGGGACTCGCCGCGAACACCGGCTACTACTTCCGCATCCGTGCGAACAACGGAGCGATCGTCTCGTCCGGCTGGACCAACGCGACCCCGTTCCCGATCGTCACCAATCCGTGATCCCCGCGACCATCTTCCCGACGCCGGCCACCGGCCGGCGTCGGGGGGACCACGCTCGACCGCGCGCCGTGCACGCGACCACCCGGCTCGACCGGGGCCGCGGCCACGGCCCCGTTCGGCGACATGCGCACCCTGCCAGTCGCCACGTTCGGTTGCCGCTCAGGGTCCTGCTGATCGGAGCGATCGCCTCCGCCCTCGTCTTCACCACGGCCCCGCTGAGCGCCCCGGAGGCCCGCGCCGCAGTCCCGAGCGTCGTGATCATCGTCGGTCCCGCGGGCCGGGCCACCGACCGCTATCGGGCCGACGGAAACGAGGCGGCCAGGGTAGCCCGGGCAGCTGGCGCCGCCGTGACCACTATCTATTCGCCCGACGCTACCTGGCCCAGGGTCAAGGCCGCCCTCCAGGGCGCCTCGATCGTCGTGTACATGGGTCATGGCAATGGCTTCCCCTCCCGGTACGGGCCGGTCCTGAACAAGAAGACGAAGGACGGCCTTGGCCTCAACCCGGTCGCCGGCGTCGACGACGTCGCCCATCAGTACTTTGGCGAGGCATACCTGACCCGGCACATCCGGCTCGCTCCGCATGCGGTGGTCCTCCTCCACCACCTCTGCTACGCCTCGGGCAACTCGGAGCCTGGGCTGGTGGAGGGCACCCTCGAGACCGCGAAGAGTCGAGTCGACAACATGGCCGCCGGCTGGCTCGACGCCGGTGCCGAGGCCGTCCTGGCCGAGGCCTACGGCCATCCGGCGTACTACGTGAAGCGGATCCTCGCCGGACGCGCGACGATCGAGTCGATCTGGCGGAAGGGCCCGACGGCTCACAACCATGTTCTTGCCTTCCCGAGCGTGCGTACGCCGGGCATGACGGGCCTGATGGACCCGACCAAGCGAGCGAGCGGCTTCTACCGGTCGCTCGTGGTCAGGGCCAAGCTGAGGGCAGACGAGGTCGCCGCGGGTGCGGCAATCGCCCGCAGGACGACTACCGCGAGCACACCATCGAGGTCTTCGCCACCGACCGGGCCGACCGTTTCCGCCGTGAAACTTCGCGGCGTGCCGATCATCGGCGCCCGACTCGACCTTGTTCTCGACGTCGAGGCGCCCGGCTCGAGGTCCCTCGAGGCCTTCGGCGTCGGTGTGCGGTGGGATCCGCTCGCCCTGGACTCACCCGAGCCGAGCCGGAAGGCGACGGCGGCCCCAATCGCCGGCACCGGAACCGTCAGCAGCTCCGAAACGATCCCCGGTCGCCGGAGCCGTCCGGGTCGCCGGAACCGATCCGCGGCACCGGAACCGTCAGCAGCTCCGAAGCGATCCGCTGCCCCGGAGCCGCCCGGGTCGCCGGAACGATCCGCGGCCCTGGAGCCGTCCTCCGCCCCGGAGTTGTCCGCTGCGCCGGAGCCGAAAGCTGCCCGGTCGCTGCGCCGGAACGATCCGCTGCGCCGGAACGGTCCGCTGCGCCAGAGCCGTCCGGGTCGCCGGAGCAGAAAGTGACCCTCGCATCGCCCGACCCGCCGGCGGTGCCGCCGTTGGTCGTCCCGGAGATGCCCGGCGAAGTCGTGATGCTCGCGGACGTGAAGTCCACGCGTCGCCGCCTCACGGCGACGATCGTCGCTCCAGATGCCCCGGGCCTGTATCGCCTCGTGACCACCATCCACGATAGCGACGGGGCCGCCCTGGATACGGCGCCGGGTCGACCGATCCAGGCGCTCCTCGTCCGGGTCATCCGGCCCCTGTCCGCATCCGTTGCGGCAATCGAGCCATATCGAAGTGGCCGCTGGATCCGCCGTGGAGCTGCCTGTCGCGGTCATGAACACGGGCGTCGCGTCCTGGGCGGGAGATCCGATGACGCAAGGAGCGGAGCGCAGGGCTCGTCAGCCGTCGGCGTCCGAAGGGACAACTCGTCGGACATTGGGTCCGACTCGATACGTCCACACCGTCTGGCGAAGAAGGCGCGGTCTGGGCGACGGTGGATCCCGATCCCGGCAAGACCGAGCTCGTTTCGCTCGCCTCACGGCACCGGCCCAGGCCGGTGAGTATCTCCTCCTCCTGGACGTCATGAGCCGGCTCGACGGTTCGCTGACCGCAGCCGGCGGCGAGCCCGTCGTGGTGCGCGTCACGGTGGTTCCGCGTGGCCCGCTGGATGGATGATGAACGGACGTCTCGCGGTCATCGTCGGGCTGGTCGACAGCCGCTTCCGCCGTCGGTGGTTGCCCGGCTGGAGGCCGCCAGTCGAACCGGCTCGGACCTCGTCCCTGGGGCGCGCGTCGATCCGCATCGACGGGGGACAGATGGCCCTTCACCCGCGTGACACGACCCATGCGATCCACGACGAGACGGTCTCGAATGTCATCGCCCCACGGGCGGCACCATCCACGGGGCCACAATCTCTCCCTCCTGTGGCTGGTCGAGCTGTCGGGCTCCCTTCGACCGTGCCGCACTCGCAACCGGCCCGTACGCGTTCCAAGCTGCATGTCGCGAGTTCGAGCCTCGTCTCCCGCTCCATTCCCCCCTCGCCGGATCGCCGTGGGCGGATTCGGGCCAAGTCGGCTA
This sequence comes from uncultured Chloroflexia bacterium, assembly GCA_963721545.1. Lineage (GTDB taxonomy): Bacteria > Chloroflexota > Limnocylindria > Limnocylindrales > CSP1-4 > SPCO01. The sequence continues at coordinate 148,317 of CAVRKB010000006.1, read as the reverse complement.
TGCTTCGACCTTCTCGTGCTCGATGAGGCGCTCCGGTCAGCGCCCCGGTTCATCCCGTTTCGATCCCGAATCACCCCAGCGCCCTGACCGGGCCCCGCGGAAACCGCGGGTGGGCCCCGTCAGGAGTCTCTCTCCCCATGTCCTTCGCTCAACTTGGGCTCGCGCCCGAATTCCTCCGCGCCGTCGCGGACCAGGGCTACACCGAGCCCACCCCCGTCCAGGCCGAGGCGATCCCGCTCGTCCTCGAAGGCCGGGACCTCATGGCCAACGCCCAGACCGGCACCGGCAAGACGGCGGCCTTCGTGCTGCCGCTGCTCCAGCGCCTCGGCCCGCCCAACATCGATCCGCGCTCGGGCCGTCGCCCGATCCGCGCCCTCGTCCTCGCCCCGACCCGTGAGCTCGCGCTCCAGGTCGAGGAGAGCGTCCGCGTCTACGGTCGCCACTGGGGCGTCCGCTCGGCCGCGATCTACGGCGGTGTCGGCTTCCCGGCCCAGGCCAACGCGCTCCGTCGCGGCGTCGACCTCGTCGTCGCCACGCCCGGCCGCCTGCTCGACCATCTCGGTCAGCGCACCATCGACCTTTCGACGGTCGAGATCCTCGTCCTCGACGAGGCCGATCGCATGCTCGACATGGGCTTCATCCGCGACATCCGCAAGGTGCTCGACGTCCTGCCGGCGCGCCGCCAGAACCTGCTTGTTCTCGCGCGACGTTCTCCGAGGAGATCCGCTCGCTCGCGCGCGGCTTCCTGCACGATCCGGCCTCGGTCCAGGTCACGCCGCGGAACTCCGCGACGCCGCTGGTGACCCAGGTCGTCCACCTCGTCGACCGCGAGCGCAAGCGCGAGCTGCTCAGCCACCTGATCCGCACCGGCGCCATCGACCAGGCGCTCGTCTTCACGCGCACCAAGCACGGCGCCAATCGACTCGCCGAGCAGCTCGGTCGCGACGGCATCTCCGCGGTCGCGATCCACGGCAACAAGAGCCAGGGACAGCGCGTCCGCGCGCTGGCCGACTTCAAGACCGGCCGGACCCCGATCCTCGTGGCCACCGAGATCGCCGCGCGCGGCCTCGACATCGACGGTCTGCCGCACGTCGTCAACTTCGAGCTGCCGATGGTGCCCGAGGACTACGTCCATCGCATCGGCCGGACGGGCCGTGCCGGCTCGCCGGGCCACGCCGTGTCCCTCGTCTGCGTCGACGAGCTGAAGCTGCTCGGCGAGATCCAGCGCGTGCTCGGTGGACCGATCCCGCAGGAGGTCATCGCCGGGTTCGAGCCCGACCGATCCATCCGCCCCGAGCCCATCCTCCGCGGTGGCCTGGGACGCGGACGACCCGACCCGCGCGGCCCGCGCGTCGGCGGTCATGCCGATCGTGGCGGCTACGCCGGACCGCGGCGTTCCGCACCGGCGTTCCATCAGGGTGCCGGCGGCTCTCCCCAGGCACGACCCGCGCCGGGCTATCCGGCGCAGGGACGACCCGCCCAGGGTCGACCCGGCCAGCACCCGGGCCAGGCGGCCCGGCCAGCACCCGGGCCAGGGACGCCCGGCCCACGGCCGACCCGTTCACGGCCGACCGCAGCAACCGCGTCCGGGCCAGGGCATCGGCAACGGCGGGCCCGGTCCGCGACCCGGTGGTCCGCGGCCCGGCGGTCAGCCGACAGCCCGGCCGAACGCCCTCCCGGGCGAGCGCCTCGCTCGATCTGAGCGGCGCGGCTAGCTCGTCAGCAGGGCGATCCCGAGGCTCGCCGCTCCCAGGCCGAGGAACACGGCGCCAAGCAGGACAAGACCGACAAGCCGATTCGGGCGGGTGGCCCCAGGTGCCATCGACGACAGGAAGAAGCCGGTCGGCATGAGGATGGCCGCGATGGCGACTCCGCTGCGTGCCAGCCAACCGACAGGGCCCTCGAGGACGACCGCATCCGCCAACAGTTGGATCACGAGGGCCAGCGTCACCAGCACGCCCGCATGGGCGTGCCCAGCTCTCGCGAAAGCGACCTGGAACGGCGTCCGTTCCACGCGACCGCCGACGATCGACAACAGATAGAGCCCGCCGGTCTCGATCAGGACGATCGTGACCAGGAGCACGCCGGCGGTCGCACGGCCGGCGTCGGACAGGATGAGGGTCGGCTCCATGCGGCGTACCTTCTGCGCGGTAGAACTTGTCAACGACAAGATGCGCCCACCCGCCGAACTTGTCAATGACTAGATTGACGGTATGATGGCTCGACGATGCCTTACCACCACGGCAACTTGCGGCGGGCGCTGCTCGACGCCGCCCTCGCCACGATCGCCAGCGACGGCGTCGCGGCACTCAACCTGCGCGACCTCGCCCGCCGTTGCGGCGTGTCGCATGCCGCACCGGCGCATCACTTCGGGGATCGGACAGGGCTTCTGACCGCGATCGCGGTCGAGGGCTACGACGGCCTGGCGGCGGCGACGGCCGCGACCTGGGCCGAGACCCAGTCGTTTCTCGAGGTCGGGGTCGCGTATGTCAGGTTTGCCGTGACACACCCTGGGCACTTCGCGGTGATGTTCCGCCCGGATCTCGTCGATCCCGACGACCCTGAGCTTGTCCGGGCCAGCTCCGCGTCGGCGAGCATGCTCTATGGGCCGGTCGGATCGGTGGCGGACGTGGGTGGCGACGAGACTGCGCGGCGGGTCGCGGGGACGGCGGCCTGGGCGCTGGTCCATGGCATCGCCACGCTGTGGCTCCAGGGCAGCCTTCGTGGCGGCCCGCTCGAGGATCCTGAGGCGCTCACCCGTGCGGCCGCGGCTTACTTGTTCGAGCCACAAGGTTCCTGACAGCGCGTACGCATCGGCTGATCTGGGCCAGGCTGTCTCCGACCCGGGCGAGGGAACGCTAGCCGGTCGTCTGAGGATCGCCCAGGCGGCGCATCGGCGCGGTCTTGCCTGCACCGCGGAGTGCCGCCGCGTTCTCGGCGACGACTCGGTCCCGATTCGCCTTCCAGCGTGAGAAGGCGCCGGGCTGGATCGGGATAAGGGGCCCGTCGTCGTACACCGGCCGCACGCCATCGCGCGCCGTGGATGGTCCGCGACCGGGGTTGGCCGTATCGGCGAAGTAGAGGTACAGGGCTCGCATCGGGGTCTCCTCCTTGTCGTCCGGCGGTGTCATCCGCCTGACAAGGACCAGACTCGGGCGAGCGGCTTCGGCCGCCATCGGGCAGGGACTTAATCCGTTTCGACGCGGCTACCTCAAACACACTCGGCGTAGACTCGGCCGCGTGGCGAGCCCTGTCGCGACTGCGGAACTGATCGGGCGAGCGCTGGAACTCGAGGCGCTCGATGCGGCGCTGTCGCGCGCCACGGAGGAGTCGCCCGAGATCGTGATCGTCGCCGGCGAGGCCGGCATCGGGAAGTCGCGATTGATCGCCGAATTCGCCGACCATGCCCGGGGTCGCGGCGCGCTCGTATTGCAGGGCGCCTGCCTCGACCTTGCCGACGGCGGGATCCCGTATGGCCCCCTCACGGAAGCCCTTCGTGGCTACCTGCGCGATCTCCCACCCGAGCGTGTCAGCGAGATCCTGGGCCCCGAACGCGCCGAGATCGGTCGGCTATTGCCGGGCATCGGGCAGACGCGCTCACGCGGCAGCGCGAACCGGGCCGGTGCGAACGGGGCTGGCGAGGCCGGACCTGACGCCGACGAGTCGCAGGACATCCGCAGCGGTCTCGGCCAGGCGCGCCTGTTCGGCCTGCTGCTGGGACTCCTCGGCGACCTGGCCTCGGCATCCCCGGTCGTGCTGGTCTTCGAGGACCTCCACTGGGTCGATCGCTCGACCCGTGACCTGGTGACGTTCCTTGCCCGCAACCTCGACCGTGAGCGGCTGCATGCTCGTGCTCACCGTCCGGACCGACGACCTCGGCCCTGGCCACCCGGTTGCGACGTGGCTGGTCAGCCTCGCGCGCGACACCCGAACGACGCGACTGGACCTGGCACGGCTCGGTCGGGCCGATGTCGCACGCCAGGTCGACCGGCTCCTCGGCGGCCCCGTTGACGAGGCCAGGGTCGCCCGCATCCATGCCCGGTCCGATGGCAATCCGTTCTTCGTCGAGGAGCTCGTCGCCGCCGAATTGCGCGGCGGCTCGGAGCGGCTTCCGCGGACCCTGGCAGAGACGCTGGCCGGCCAGATCGCCAGCCTGCCGGATGCGGCGCAGCGCCTGCTGGGCATCGTGGCGGTCGCGGGCCGCCCCGTGGAGGAGGAGCTCATCGCGGCCGTCGCGGAGCGTTCGGAACCCGAATTGCGCGAGCCGTTGCGGGCGGCCGTCGCAGCCGGCGTCCTCCACGCTGACCCGAGCGTCGCGACGCTCCGGTTCCGGCATGCCCTGCTCGGCGAGGTCGTCGAGGCGCAGCTCCTGCCCGCCGAGCGCCGCGCGCTGCACGACCGCTTCGCGATCGTGTTGTCGGAGCCGCGCGGCGGGAACGGCTCGGATCCGGCGGTGGGCTGGGCCGAGATCGCCCACCACTGGCTCGGCGCGGATCGGCCGCGCGAGGCATTCCGGACCTCGATCGCAGCGGCGGAGGCCGCGGAACGTGTCTACGCGACGGCCGCGGCCGCGCAGCACTACGGGACCGCGCTCGACCTGGAGGGCCGCCTCTCACGCGACGAACGCGCCGAAGCCGGACTGCCGGATCCGATCGAGTTGCGCCGGCGAGCGGCGAGTGTGGCCGACGATGCCGGCGAGACCGAACGGGCGATCGCCTGGATGCACGAGGCGCTCGAGCTCGTCGACGAGACCGCCGACCCATCCGCCGCCGGGCTCATCCACTCGCGACTGGGCTACAGCTTCTGGATCCTCGATCGCATGGATGAGGCGCAGCGTGCGCATCGCGAGGCGGTGCGTCTCGTGCCGCCCACGCCGCCCAGTGCCGCTCGCGCCCAGGTCCTCGGCGGACTCGGCGGTTGGCTGATGGGCGCCGGGCGCTACGGCGAGTCGCGCCGGGTGTGCGAGGAGGCCATCGAATGCGCAGTCGCCGTCGGCGCCGTGCGGGAGGAGGCTCGCGCCCGCTCGAACCTCGGCCAGGACCTCGTGTCGCTGGGAGACGTCGATGCGGGCATCCGCGAGCTCGAAGAGGCGCGCCGGATCGGCGAGGAGCACGGTCTTGTCGACATCCAGGTCGTCTCCAGCGCCAACCTCTCGTACCACCTGATCGTCGCGGATCGGCTCGACGATGCGGTGGCCGCGGCGACCGCCGGTGCCGAAGCCGCACGGTCCTACGGGCTCGAGCGGCGATTCGGGCCGCACTTCAAGGCCTGCGCGATCGATGCCCTGTTCCGGGCAGGCCGCTGGCCGGAAGCCGACGAACTGGTGGGAGCCGGCACCGAACGCCAGCGCAGCGGGATCGGCACGTTCTACCGCGACGCGGCGATGGCCCGACTGCTCAGCGCGCGCGGGGACGAGGTCGCGGCGGCGTGAGCGGCTCGCCGAGGCCGCGGCGCTGCCCGCCGGTGAGATCGACGCCGATGTCGGGGCGTTCGTCCAGATCGTCGCGGCCGAAGCGGCCATCGATGCCGGGCACAGCGAGGCGGCAGGGGAGGCGGTGCTGGCCGGCCTCGCGCATCTCGAGACGAGTGATGACGTCGTGCTCGTCGGGACGTTGTGCGCGGCGGGGCTGCGGGCAGCCGCCGATCGCGCCGAGCGCGCCCGGGCACGCCGCCGCCCGGAAGATCTCGAGGCGGCCGAGCAGGCGGGCACGGCGGCTCGCGATCGGGCGGAGGCGATCTGGGCTGCCGCCCCGCCAGCGGCCGGATCCGGGTCGGCCACGCGGCGCACATGCGATGCGGAGTGGGGCCGCCTCAAGGGCGCGACCGATGCGGCCGCCTGGACCGCTGCCGCCGACGAGTGGGCCGCCATCCCGAGTCCCTATCCGGCCGCATACGCTCGCTTCCGAGCCGCGGAGGCCTACCTCGTCGCCGGCGACCGTGTCGCCGCGGAGCCTGCGCTACGCGACGCCGTGCGGGTGGCGCGGCGCCTTGATGCGCGGCCATTGCTGGCGCTCATCGACGGGCTCGCCCAGCGCGCGCGTCTCCAGCTCGATGTGCGCGAGGCCGCCATCGACGCGAGCGCGGAGCCTGAAGCCGCAGGCGTCGCGGGCGCAGCGGCGAAAGCCGCCAGCGCGAAGGCCGCCAAGGAGGCACGGCCATTTGCCGAGCTCGGCCTGTCAGCACGTGAAGCCGAGGTCCTTGCCCTCGTGGCTCTCGGGCGGACCAACGGGCAGATCGCCAACGAGCTGTTCATCAGTCCGAAGACGGCGAGCGTCCACGTCACCCACATCCTCGACAAGCTCGGGGTCAGCAGTCGCATCGAGGCCGCGATGCTTGCCGCGCGAGCTGGGCTGATCGCTCCCGAGCCGGCCGACGGCACGGGCGAAGGGGGCCGCGATTAGCCGGTGCCTGGAGCGTCCGGGGCGCTGGCGGTGTAGATCTGGACCGGGATCCGTCCGGCGCGGGTCGGCGTCCCCACCGCGATCTCCTCGATCAGGAGGCCGTCGGCGCTTACCTCGGCGACGAACGCGCGCAGGGCGCCGGGCGTGTCATCGAGGTCGCGGGTCCGAACATCGACCATGTGGGCGTCGAAGCCCTCAGCCGTTCAACGCAGCGACGGCGGCCTCGGTCGCTGTCTCGTGGTTCTTGTCCCCGTCACGCCCGACGGCAAAGCCGAATTCGCCACCGAGCTCGATCCTGCCACCGCCGGCGCTGCGGACATTGATGTCGTGATCCTCGAGGACTCGCAGGATCTCCTCGAGTGCGCCGACACGATACGTGGCGCTGACCGCGCCGCCGTTCTCGTCGTCATCGGCGAACGCCGACGTCTTCGGACTGACCCTGGCCTGGACGTGCATGGCGACCCTCCCCTGTGCCCGCGTGCCACCTGGCTCGGGTCATGGTACGACTCGGGTGCCGCCGCGTCGCCACCCGAGTCGAGGAGCCGGTCACACGCCGGCAGGACGGAAAAGGATCCAGCGCAGGTCGCGGACGGAGAAGCGCTCGCGCTTCTCCTGGCGCTGGGCCATGGTGTTCTGTCGAGACCAGGCGATCCTGCTGCGCTTCCTTGGCGAGCGCGTCCTGACGCTCGCGCGCCATCCGCAGCATGGTCTCGGGATGGTTCATGACGGTACCTCCGGTGTGGCCACCGGTCTCATGCCGGCGATGTGTCCACCGTGCGGTCCGGAGGGTCAGGCGGCCATCGGGCGACGGCCTCGTGCTTGGTGCGTCGCCGGCCTCAAAGGCATCGCCCCCGACGGCCGGCTACCTTAGCCGGGGTTCCGGGCGCCGGTTCGAGCGCAGGCGAGCCGCAAGCCGCGGGGCCCGTTCGCGCGGTCTCGGCTATCGTCGCGGCGTGACCGCGCCGTCCGAGCCGTCCGGGCCGCCTGGACCGCCCCCGCCCGATCCGCTCCTCGGTGGGCGCTATCGGCTCGGGCCGGTCATCGGCCGCGGCGGGATGGCCACGATCTATCGCGCCACCGACGTGCGCTTCGAGCGCGAGGTCGCGGTCAAGATCCTGCGGCCCGAAGTCGCGCTCGACCCGGATCTCGCCCACCGCTTCCGGCGCGAGGCGCTCGCCGCGACCGTCTTGCGCCATCCCAATATCGTCGCCTGCCTGGACACGGGCACCGACGGCGACCGCGCCTACCTCGTGATGGCGCTGGTCGAGGGGGAGGACCTCGCCGCACGGCTCCGGCGCAGTGGCCGCCTGGCTCCGTGGCAGGCGGCCCGCATCGGGCTCGACGTCGCCCGCGCGCTCGGCGTCGCGCACGTCCGCGGCATCGTCCACCGCGACGTCAAGCCCGGAAACATCCTCCTCGCCGGCGACGGCCGGGCGATGGTCGCCGACTTCGGGATCGCGCGACTGGCGGCCGACGCGGAGGCTGCCCTCCCGGGCACGACGCTCGGGTCCGTCCACTACTTCAGCCCGGAACAGGCACGCGGCACGACGACGACTCCGGCGTCGGACGTGTACGGACTGGGCCTCGTGCTGTACGAGGCCCTGACCGGGGCGCGGGCCTGGACCGGGGCGACGACCGACGAGATCGCCCTTGCCCGCGTCGGAGCGGCGGCACCCTCGCCGCGCGCCATCCGCCCGGAGGTCCCTGCCGGGCTCGAGGCGGTCGTTCGGCGGGCACTTGCCCCGGACGCTGGCGACCGCTATCCGAACGGCATGGCGATGGCCGCCGCGCTCGCACCGATCGTCGAGGACGGGGACGCCGCCACGGTCGCCAGCGTGGTACCGACGGTCCGACGCGCCGACGAGGGTGCCGTCGGTGGGGGACGGGATGGGACTCCGGCACCACCCGCCCGTGCGGTGCCGCCGGCCGGTGCCGTGGCCCCGGCCGCCCGTGACTCATCGGCGGGGCCGCCACGCCGTCGAGCCGGGCGAAGTCGGTTCACCCTGGCGCGTCCACGGGCCGGCGGCCCGACGACGCTCGTCGCCGTTCTCGTCGTCGTTGGCGTGCTGGTCTGGGCGTCGCTCCTCGGAGCGTTGCCAGGGGATGGCGCCTCCAGCTTTCCGACGGATGCCCCGGCTCCGAGCGAGGTTGCCGAAGCTGTTCCCACCGATGCCCCCGACCCGACCCCCGAGCCGACCGTCGACCCGACGCCGTCGCCGAGCCCGGCTCCGACCGAGGAGCCGACCTCGCTGCCGCCGGGTGACGTGGCCGACCTGTGCGAGATCTTCTTCGACATCCCGTGCGGTCTCGGTGCCGGGCGGTACGCGCCGGCGCGATTCACCCCCGCGTTCGACGTCGAGCTCGGTGACGGCTGGTCGAACGCGGTGCACACGGCCGACACCGTCGCGCTGACCCGGGACGAGGGCCGCATGACGTTCGCCAGTGGGCTCATGGAGGTCTATCCCGCCGGCGAGACGCGGGAGCCGCGCAACCGCGCGCGCGACCTGATCGAGGCGTTCATCGCGACGAACGGCGTGAGCGCGACCCGTCCGGCCACCGTCCGCATCGACGGTCGGCGCGGCCTCTCGAGCGACCTGGCCACGATCGACTCGAGCAGGGTCCAGCTCTTCCGGACGCCCGGGACGACGTTCTACCTGGAGCCCGATCGCACGACCCGCGTCGTCGTCATGAACCTGCGCAAGGCGACCATCCTGCTGGCCATCGAACCGAGCGACGGGTTCGAGCTGGCCGACATCCTCGCGACCGCCGACGACGCTGCCGCCACGCTCCGGTGGCGCTGACCGAACCGGAGTACCCCGCACGACCCTCGCCAGAAGTGTGGTGCGGGATACCCCCATCGTGTGGTCGACGGCGACCTTCGGGCGACGCACAGTCGCGCCAATGGCCTCCATCCTCCGCCGCTTGACCACGAATCCCGGCCTGTCCCGCGTCGCCACGGACCCGCACGTGATGCTCGCGCTCGCCGTGGTCTTCGCCGCTCTCGTCATCGAGTTGATCGCGGGCGCCGACGCGCTCGGGCTCGTCCTGCCTCTGACCGTGTTCCTGGCGATCCAGATCGCCATTGCCACACGCGGGAACGGCGGGCGATCCCCGGCCCTCGATACCGCCCGCCTGCTCGGCGCGCTGGGGGTCGTCCTGTGGATGAGCCTTCGAACGAACGACCTGTCGGCCGCCCCGCTCGCATGCCTGTATCTCCCGATCGTCACGCTGGCCGCCGTCCTCGGCACGCGCCAGGCCGCGGTCCTCGGCACGGCGGCCATGGCCGCCTTCTTCGTCACCGTCGTGTCCGTCGCGGCAGTGACTCCCGGCGGGCTCCACCGTGGCGTCGCGCTGGCGGTCACGATGCTCGTGCTGACGATCGGCGCCCGGCGCACGGTCGGAAAGATGGAGCGAGCCATGGCCCAGGCCATCGCCGCGACTGCAGACCAGCGGCGCAGGGCCCGCCAGATGGCCGCCGTCGAGGCGGTCGGGCGCGCCCTCGCCACGAGCGGTCCGTCGCGGGACGCCCTCGGCGAGGTCATGGACCTGCTGGTCAGCCACTTCGGCTACCGCTATGTCTCGATCTACACGGTCGACGGACCGCTCATGCGCCTGGGAGCCCAGCGTGGCTACGACGAGGCCATCGAGTCGTTCGATGGTTCGATCGGCGTCATCGGCCGGGTCATGCGCACCGGTAGGGCCGAGCTGGTCTCGGATATCTCCACCGACCCCGACTACACGACGGCCAACGCCAGCGTCCGAAGCGAGGTCTCCGTGCCCCTCGCGGTCGACGGCGTCATGCTCGGCGTCCTCAACATCGAGAGCCCCGAAGAAGCGCCGCTCGATGCCGGCGACCTCGACACGATGATCGTCGTCGGCGACCGGGTGGCCGCCGCCCTCGCCCTGGGGCGCGAACGCCAGGCGCTCCAGGAGCGCGCCGAGCTCTTCGGCCGGTTGGCTCGATTCGGCAGCGCGATCAACGCGAGCCTCGATTCGGCGACCGCGAACGAGGCGATCACCGGGGCCGTCGCCGACATGCTCCAGGTCGACATCACGACCCTGATCCTGCGCGACCCGGCGAGCGGCGAGGACCGCATCGTCGCGATCCGGGGCGGGGACGAACGGTACGTCGGCGTGATCATGCCGCCGGGCGTGGCCAGCGCCGGGATCGCCCTGGCGGAGGGCCGCGTCGTGAGCGACGCCCAGCTCGTCCGGCGCGAGGAATTCCCGGAGGCGTTGCGCGGCGCACGGGTCCCCGACGTCCTCGTGTCGGCGTCGTTCCCGCTCCTGCGCGACGACGTCGTGATCGGGGCCGTGAATGTCGCGCGGCTCGATCTGGCGCGCGTCTTCACCGCGCTGGAGCTCGAGACGATGCCGCTCATCGCGTCGCAGATCACGCTCGCGCTCAACAACGTCGAGCTGCACGCGCAGATGGCCGACGCCGCGGTCCGCGACCCGCTCACCGGTCTGTGGAATCGACGCCACCTCGACGTGGCGCTGGCCCGGCTGTTCGCCGCGCGGGCGCGCTTCGACCCGGAGCAGCGACGTCCGGTCGCGGCGATCCTGTTCGACCTCGACCTCTTCGGGCAGTTCAACAAACGCCACGGGCATCAGACCGGCGACGCCGTCCTGCGCGCCTTCGGCTCGATCCTGACCCGGCGCCTGCGTTCGAGCGACCTGGTCGCCCGCTTCGGGGGCGAGGAGTTCCTCGCCGTCCTCGACGGGGCGAGCCTCGAGGAAGCGCAGCGCGTCGCCGAGGAGATCCGGCGCGAGCTCGAGTCGATCACGATCCCGGGCTCGAACGGCGACCAGCTTCATGCAACGGTCTCCGCCGGGTGCGCCTCCCTCGGCCCGAACGTGGCCTCGCTCGAAGCCCTCCTCGAAGTCGCCGACGTGGGCCTCCAGATGGCCAAGCGCGGCGGACGCAACCAGGTCGTCGCCGCCTGACCCGGAGCCGCCGGACCACCCGGGTCCGCCGCGATACCCGGGTCCGGTAGGCTTCCCGGGCATGTCCCTCGTCGCCACCACGGCCCTCACCAAGCACTATCCAGGCGGCGTCGTCGCGCTCGACGACCTCGATCTCGTCCTGGAGCCCGGGATCATCGGTCTCGTCGGCGCCAACGGCGCGGGCAAGAGCACTCTGCTCCGGATCCTCCTTGGCCTGCTCCCGCCGACCTCGGGCGAGGCCACGGTCCTGGGCCACGACGTCCGGACCGACGGGCACGACCCTGCGCCGCTTCGTCGGCTACATGCCCGAGTCCGATTGCCTGCCACCCGACACGACCGCGACCGACTTCGTCGGCCAGATGGCGCGGCTCTCCGGGCTGCCCGCGGCGGGCGCGCGCGAGCGAGCGGCCGAGGTGCTGCGGCACGTCGGCCTGTACGAGGAGCGCTACCGGCCGATCGGTGGGTACTCGACCGGCATGAAACAGCGGGTCAAGCTGGCCCAGGCGCTCGTCCACGACCCGCAGCTGCTCCTGCTCGACGAACCGACGAACGGCCTGGACCCGGCCGGACGTGACGAGATGCTGTCCCTGGTGCGTCGTACCGGCACGGAGTTCGGGATCGCCGTCATCGTGGCCAGCCACCTGCTCGGTGAGATCGAGCGCGTGTGCGACTACCTCGTCGCGATCGATGCCGGCAAGCTGGTCCGTGCCGCGCCGCTCGGGGAGTTCACGGAGCGGACCGGCACACTGGCCGTCGAGGTCGAGGAAGGTGCCGAGGGACTCGCCGCCGCGCTCGTGGCCGCCGGTCTCGAGGCCACCGTTGACGGCCGGACCGTGCTCGTGGAGCTGGTCGATGAGCGGCCATGGGACCTGGTCCGCGATGCGGTCGCCGAGCAGGGCCTCCCGCTCGTGCGAATCGAGCAGCGACGGCGCGGCCTCGAGGAGCTGTTCCGATGACCGACGCGCGGGACGCGGCCAGCAGCATCTATGACCTCGGCTACCAGGGCTACGACGGTCCACGCCTCGGGCGACCGGCCGTGGCGGTCGGATTGCTCCTGCAGACGCTGCGGGCCGCGTACGGGATCGGCCGCGGTGGCCGGGCCAAGATCGTCCCGTTCCTCATGCTCGGCCTGTCGGTGCTGCCGGCGGTGCTCGCGGTCGGGATCTCGGCGCTTGCCGCCCAGGCGGGCGCGGGTAGCGCGCTCGAGGACGCGTCGCCGATCCGCCACGACACCTACCAGAACCTGACCTCGACGTTGGTGATGCTGTTCTGTGCCGCCCAGGCGCCCGAGCTCTTCGGGCGCGACCAGCGCTACGGCGTGCTGCCGTTGTATTTCTCGCGTGTCCTGACCCGGATCGACTACGCCTTCGCGCGCGCGGGCGGCCTGTTCCTGGCCATCTTCGTGATCTCGATCGTGCCTCAGCTCATCCTGACGGTCGGCGCGATCCTGGCGGCACCCGACCCCGTGACCGGCCTGCAGCAGGACCTGCCGGACGTGCCCGCCTACCTGCTCGTGGCCGTGCTCTCGTCGGCGCTCCTCGGCGCGGTGTCCACGGTCATCGCCGCCTGGACCCCTCGACGCGCCTACGCCACGGCCGCGATCATCGCCGTCTTCATCATCCCGCCGATCATCGTTGCGCTCATCGCCGAGCTCGCGGTCGGCGACGCGGCGCGTCTCCTCGTGCTGGCCAGCCCCAGCGACATCCTCGACGGCGTCAACGCCGCACTGTTCGACACGGTGTCACCGAATCCGACCGTCGTCGCGGCCAACCTGCCGGGTTGGGCGTACATCGTCGCGGCCGTCCTCGAGACGGTCGCGTGCATGGTGCTGGTCGTGCGTCGCTACCTCGGGATCAGCGCGTGACCGGTCCGGCGGCAGCTCCGCCCGGCGTTCCGGCGACGCCTCGGGCCACCGTTCCGGCGATCGAGCTCGAGCACGTCTCGCGCTGGTACGGCAACGTCGTGGCCGTCAACGACATCTCGTTCGCGCTCGGCCCGGGCGTGACCGGCTTGCTCGGCCCCAACGGCGCGGGGAAGTCGACGCTCCTCCACCTGCTCGCGGGGTTGCTGGCGCCGTCGGCGGGCGCGGCACGGATCGGCGGCCGGCCCGCCTTCGGCGACCCGTCCGTGTACCGCGAGGTCGGCCTCGTGCCCGAGCGCGAAGCCGTCCCCGGCTACCTCTCCGGCTACGACTTCGTGCGGCTCAACGCCGACCTGCAGGGGATCCCGGACGCGGGCGCCGCCACCGACCGGGCGATCGCCACGGTCGACCTGACCGATGCGGCCCATCGCCGCATGGGTACCTACTCGAAGGGGATGCGCCAGCGGGCCAAGCTTGCGGCCGCCCTCGTCCACGAGCCGCGGATCCTGTTGCTGGACGAGCCGTTCAACGGGATGGATCCCCGCCAGCGGCTGCACATGATGGGGTTGCTGCGCCAGATGGCTGCAGCCGGGCGGGTGATCCTGTTCTCGTCGCACATCCTCGAGGAAGTGGAGCGGCTGGCAGACGCGGTGCTCGTGGTCTACGCCGGACGGCTCGCGGCATCGGGCGATTTCCGCTCGATCCGGCGGCTCATGACCGACCGGCCGCACCGATTCACGATCCGCTCGTCGGACGACCGCGCCCTCGCGGCGGCGCTCCTCGAGCAGCCCGCGGTCTTCGGCGCCGAGCTCGTCGATGGCCTGCTGGCCGTCCGCACCTCCGACTACGGCGCCTTCACCCGGATCGTCGCCCCGACGGCTCGCGCGGCCGGCATCCGCCTTCATGAGGTCAAGCCGACGGACGACTCGCTCGAGAGCGTGTTCGGCTACCTGGTCCGCCGATGACGGCATTCGGGGCGCTCGTCGCCGTCACGCTGCGTGGCCTGCTCGGGCGGCGGCGGACCCTGCTCATGATCCTTCTCGCCGGACTCCCGATCCTGGTCGGCCTCCTGATCCGCCTCGGCGGCGGTCGCAACGACGCTCCCGAGATCCTCGACACGCTCGTGATCCGGACCGTGCTCCCGCTCATCGCGCTCGTCATCGGCACGGCGGCGATCGGCTCCGAGATCGAGGACGGGACCGCCATCTACCTGCTGGCGAAACCGATCCCGCGCTGGCGGACCGCCCTGGCCAAGCTCGGGGTGGCCGCGGGGCTCACCGCCGCCCTGGTCGTGCCGCCGATCATCATCACGACGCTGCTGGTCGAGGGATTCGGCGGTGCCTCGCTCGCGACCGCGTTCGGGTTCGCCCTCGCGGCCATCGCCGGCGGGACGGCCTATGCCGTGGCGTTCACGGCCCTCGGCGCGATCACGTCCCGGGCGCTCGTCGTGGGACTCGGCTACACGCTGCTGTGGGAGGGCGTCCTCGCCGGCCTGCTCGAGGGCACCCGGTTCCTGTCGATCCGGCAGGCCACGCTCGGCGTCGCCGCCGCGCTGACCGGGGAGGACGTCGGTGTCGACGTTCTGGGCGCCGCGGTGTCGGCGCTGATCATCGTGGTCGTCGTGGTGGGCGGGTTCCTGATCACGACCCGGACGCTCGCGCGCTTCCAGATCCGCTCGGCCGACTGACCGCCGGCGGCTCCGCGTCGCGGTCCTCGCGACGGTACGGGACGTTGACGACGACGGTGTGGCGCCGCCCGAGCAGCCCCTTGCGCAGCCGCTTGGACGACTGGTTGTAGAGGATCCGTTCCCACCAGCTGCGCGCGACGTACTCGGGGATCACGACGAAGGTGATGGGCTCGGCCTTGTCCGGCGGCCACGCCGCGTCGAGCACGTCGAGGTAGGCGAGCAGCGGCCCGGCCAGCGCTCGATACGGCGATTCCACGACGACCAGCGGGACACCGGGCACCTGGCGCTCGAATGATTCGCGCACGGCGGCCGCGCCCTCGGGCTCCGACGAGATGTAGACGGCGCGGATGTCGTCGGCGATCGAGCGGCCGACGTTGATGGCCTGGATGGACGCCCGGTCGAGGCCGGCGATCGGGACGACGACCCGCTCCTCGCGGTGCGGCGGCGCGACCACCAGCGCCGGATCGACCGCGAGCTCGCGCGCCGAGCGGCTGTACTGCCGGCTGATGAACAGCATCATCCCGACGAGCACCGGGACGAGGATCACGACGAGGTACGCGCCCGCCTCGAACTTCTCGAACACCACGATGCCCAGCGACCACGGCGGTCATCACCCCGCCCAAGGCGTTGATCGCGAGTCGCCAGCGCCAGCCCGACTCCCGGACGCTGCGCCAGTGCTTGACCATGCCCAGCTGGCTCAGCGTGAAGCACAGGAACACCCCGACCGAGTACAGCGGGATCAGTGCATGCGTGTCGCCACCGAATGCCCACAGCAGCCCGAACGCGATGGCCGCCAGCAGCACGATCCCCCACGAGTACGCCAGCCGGTCGCCGCGGAACGAGAACTGGCGGGGCATGTAGCCGTCCTCGGACAGGATCGCGGCGAGGCGCGGGAAGGCGTTGAAGCTCGTGTTCGCGGCGAGGAACAGGATGAGGGCGGTGCTGGCGGCGAACAGGTAGAAGAGCGGTGAGCCCTCGCCGAACGCCGTTCGGGCGGCCAGCGCGACGATCGACGGACCGCCGTCGCCGGTCGGTAGCAGCCCATATGCGACCGCGAAGACCGTCAGGCCGACGAACAGGATCGCGAGCAGCACGGCCATGATCGTCATGGTGTTCGCAGCGTTCTTCGCTTCGGGCGGCTTGAACGCGGGCACGCCGTTGGCGATGGCCTCGACGCCGGTCAGTGCGACCGAGCCGCCGGCGAACGCCTTGAGCAGCAGCAGGATGCCGAGCGTCTCGGTGCCGAACGGCAGGGCCGTGGGTTCCGGCGGGACCGGGGTGACGGTGCCGGTGATGATGTGGAAGGCCCCGATGCCGACGATCGCCAGCGCCAGCCCGACGAAGAGGTACGTGGGGACCGCGAAGATGTTCCCCGACTCGCGCAGGCCACGCAGGTTCGCGATCGTGATGAGCGAGATCGACACGAATGCGATCTGGATCCGGATGTCGTAGGCCGCCGGGAACACCGACTGGATCTGCGTGATCGCTGCCGCGGTCGAGACGGCGACGGTCATCACGTAGTCGATGAGCAGCGCCGCCGCGGCGATCAGCCCGAAGACCGGCGCCAGGTTCGTGCGCGCGACGATGTACGCCCCGCCGCCGTTCGGATACGCCCGGCAAACCTGTCGATATGACACCGAGACCACCGCGAGCAGGATCGCGATCGCCACCGCCACCTGGATCGACAGGAGGAGCGCGCTGGCACCCGCGACGAGCAGGACACGCAGGATCTCCTCGGTCGCGTAGGCCGACGAGCTGATGGCGTCGGAGCTGAAGATGGCGAGGGCCTTCTTCTTTGACAGCCGTTCGCCGATCTCCTCCTCGTTCGCGAGTCGCCGGCCGAAGACGACATGGCGGACACGCTCGACGGCGCGCCCGGTCGGCGTCCTCGGGGCTGAGGCGGCCTCGCGCGCGACCAGCTCATTGGGCCCCGTGTAGCGGAAGTACGGTGAGTGCGGCCGTTCGACGCGGACGCGCCGGTCGCCGCTCTTGCGGCCCTTGAGCTGTCGCCGCCCGCCGATCATCGGCGGGCTCCGGGACAGCCAGGCGTTGACGCCTCAGGCATCGATGACCGGTCCGATCCGCAAGCTGACGATGTCGGCCGAGGAGCTCGATCGATGGAGCTCGAAGTGAACCCCGGCTGCCTGGGCCTGGGCGAGGCCCTGCCCGGCAGCGCGCTCGGCGGCCTCGAGCCCGGCCAGCTCGACCACGCGGGCGGCCCCGCCCAGGACGAGCTCGATGGCTACGTCGATCTCCCGGAGGGCGACCGTGAGCGGATCCGGGCCGCGGATGGGAGAGATCCGATCGCCGACGTCATGCATATCCCAAACGTAGGCCGTGGCACCAAGAGGGAATGGCCGCCAGGGCCCCGTCCGCCGCTCAACATGTGCTCAACAGGCACCGCCTGGCAGTCCGCCGTTCAGACTGCCTCAGCCAACGGCTCGACGAACTGGCTGTTGTAGAGCTCGTAGTAGAACGCGATGATGCCGGCCATGAGCGGCAGGATGATGACCAGCAGGCCGGACAGGGGGACGTCCGTTCGCAGGGCCATGATGATCCCGCCCACGATGAGGATCGGGGCCGAGATCAGGATCGTCAGGCCCATGAACACGACCGTCTGGACCTGCTGGACGTCGTTCGTGTTGCGGGTGATCAGCGAGGCCGGACCGAACCGATTGACCTCGACCTGGGAGAACGTCTCGACCTTGGCGAAGATCGAGCTGCGCACGTCGCGCCCGAAGCCCATGGCCACGCGCGCTCCCCAGTACACGCCGATCACCGCCGTGATGCCAAGGAGAGCGGTGACCACCAGCATCAGGGCGCCGGTCCGCAGGATGTAATCGGTGTCGCCCGTGGCGATGCCGTTGTTGATGATGTCCGCGTTCAGGTCCGGCAGGTAGAGGTTGCCGAGCGCCTGGATGAGCAGGAGCGCCAGGACGAGGACGATCGGCCCCGCGTAGGGGCGGAGGTAGGTCCGGAACAGACCGATCATCAGTCGGGCCTTGCCAGCTCGCCGTCCGCGGCTTCGCTGGCGATGGCGGCGCGCGCCGCGCCCATCGCCTGGAGGCCCTTGAGGAAGGCGGCCAGCTCGGCGTCGGTCAGGCGTTCCAGGACGCGGGTGATGCCGGCTCGCCGTTGCTCGTCGAGATCGCTGAAGACGGCGAGGCCGGCGGGCGTGGCTCGAACGAGCACGACACGCCGGTCATCGGCCTGCGGCCCGCGCTCGACGAGGCCGCGCTGCTCCATCCGATCGATGATCCCGGTCGCGCTCGCGACCGAGACGTCGAGGGCCTCGGCGAGCTTGCCCATGGGGAGCGCCTCGGCCGACTCGAGGATCGTCAGCACGTGGAGGTGGATGATGCTCAGGGAGCCGGCCAGCCAGCGCCGGAACATGGCCATCCGTTCGCGTGGGTTCCACGCGGTGAGTTCGTCGAGGATCGCCTCCGTGTCGGCGGCACGGGCGCTGGTATTCAATGTCACGTTGACATTCTATGACACGCTGAGGACCCGCGTGGTCACGATTCGCGGATCCGGTAGCCGACCCCCGGCTCCGCGGTGATCAGGTCGTGCATCGTGCCCGTCGGATCGGCCGCGGCGAGCTTGCGGCGCAGCCGGCTCACGTACACGTGGAGGTAATGGTCTTCCTCGACGTACTGGCGTCCCCAGACCGCGCGCAGGAGCGTGCCGCGGGTGACCAATCGCCCCGGCTGGCCCATGAGGACCTTGAGCAGCTCGTATTCGCGCGGCGTCAGGTCGACGCGCGCCCCGGCGACCGTCACCTCCCGGCGCGTCACGTCCAGTCGCAGCGGTCCGAGGACGAGGGAGCCTGTCGTGTCGGCGGCCGGTCCCGCCGCGCGCCGCAACAGCGCGGCCACCCGCGCGCGCAGCTCCTCGAGACCGAAGGGCTTCGTCACGTAGTCGTCGGCGCCCAGCTCGAGGGCCGCGACCTTGTCCGGCTCGTCGTCGCGGGCCGACAGGATGAGGATCGGTGTCGTGCCATCGCGCCGGACACGCCGGATGACGGTCGACCCGTCGGCGTCGGGCAGGCCCAGGTCAAGCACCACCAGGTCGGGCCGCTTGGCGTCCCAGGCGCGGACCGCGTCGGCCGCCGACCCGGCTTCGCGGACCTGGTAGCCGTGGGCGTCGAGGTTCGAGGCGATCAGGGACCGCGTCGCGCCGTCGTCCTCGACGAGCAGGACGTGTGGACCTCGCGGCGCGGTCGGCTGTTCAGCGGTCATGAACCGGCCGCGTGGTCACGTCCGTCCACGTCGCCGGGCTCACCCGGTGGCTCTGGCGCCGGAAGCAGGAAGACGTCGACGGCCAGGCCGCCGAGCGGGCTCGCGCTTGCGGCGACCTCGCCGCCCATCGCCTCGGCGAGGCCCTTGACGACTCCCAACCCGATCCCCAGCCCGCGACGGGACCCCTCGCCCTGGCGCGGGACCCGGTAGAACTTCTCGAACAGCCTTGGGAGCGAGTCCGCGGGGACGCCCGGACCGGCGTCCTCGACGCGGACCCGGACGCGCCCATCGGCCTCGGCGGTCGCACTCACGCGCGTGACGGCGTCGGGCGCGTAGCGGGCCGCATTCTCGAGCAGATTCGCGAGCATCTCGTCGAACAGGTTCGCGTCCGCCCGGATCGGCGGCAGATCGGGCCCGAACACGATCTGGACGGGCGGCCGGCCGAGGGTTCGCGTCACCCGCTCGACGACCGGACTGATCAGGCCCTCGACATCGAGTGCCTCGAGGCTCGGCCGGAGCTCGCCGGCCTCGATCCGGCTCATGTCGAGCAGGTTGCGCACGAGCACATTGAGCCGTTCGGCTTCGTCGTCGATCGTGCGCGCGGCCGCGCGTCGCTGCTCGTCCGACCACGCCACCTCGGGGTCGAGCAGGCTGCCCGCGGCGGCCCGGATCGTCGCCAGCGGCGTGCGGAACCCGTGCGAGACCGAATTGAGCAGGGCGTCCTTCAGGGCCTCGCCACGTCGCGCGACCTCGGCGGCGTTGGCTGTCTCGACGAGGGCCTCGCGCCGGAACGCCAGCCCGACCTGGTCGGCGGCGAGGCTCAGGAGCCTGGTCTCCTCGCGATCGGGGACGCCCTCCGCCCGCGGCCGGGTCGCCCACAACGATCCGAGGACCTCGTCGCCGGCCGAGATGACGGTCCGATAGAGGCCGACATCCGGATCGGGGAGGTCGGCGCCGGCCCGATCCTGCGGCCGGTGCTCCTGCACCCAGCGCGCCGGCTGGTCGCCGGGCGTGCGCGTGAGGACGGCGTGGATCCGGTGGATCGGTCGCGGCCCGACGCCCGAATCGGCGACGACGACCTCGCGACCCGACTCGAGGCGGGCCAGCCAGATACGGTCCATCCGGCTCTCGGTCAGCACGTCGTCGACGATCACCGGCAGGGCGTCCGCCACGCTCGTCACCGTCGCCAGCGTGCGGCTGATCCGGAACAGCGCCTGCGACTCCCCGGCCCGCCGCGTCGCGTCGTTGGCGCGCTCGGCCTGCAGCGCCGCCAAGCGACCGATGACGATCCCCACGAACAAGAGCAGGAGCAGGTTGAGCCACTCCTCCGGATCGTCGACCGCGAGCGTGAAGCGCGGCTCGACGAACAGCGCGTCGTAGAGCAGGAACGAGGCGAACGCGGCGCCGATCGCGGCGCCCGTCCCGAACACGATCGCGATCCCGACCACCGCGATGAGGTACAGCGGTGAGGCGTCGGCCACCTCCAGCGGAGGACCCTCGACGAGGGCGATGAGGAGGGTCGCCAACGGCAACAGCGCGATCGCTGCGATGCGGACTGTCAGGCGGCGCGGCTCGTGTCGTGGCTCGCGTTGAGCCGTCACCGGCCGTGACGCGCCGAACACGCTCGCGAGGCTGGATCGCACGGTGTCCCGGAGCACCTGCCGATGCTACCCGAGGCGTGCGGCGCCGCCCTAGAACGGGAGCATGGACTCCAGGTCGGGCAGCAGGCTATCGAAGCCGAGCAGGAAGACCGCGCCGATGATCAGGCTGAACACGCCGGCCACCGCACCGACCGCGACGTAGATCCGTTCGCGCGTCTGGCTCGCGACAAAGCCGACCGAGCTCACGACGACGAGCACGAAGTTGGAGATGAACAGCCCCAGCACGAAGGCGAACAACATCGGCACACCCAGACCGGCGCTGGACGCGCCGCCGACCGCGGCGATCAGCAGGACCTGCGTCCCGGTCTCGGCGCCAACGCCGTGGATCATCCCGACCCCGAGCGCCGTGCGCGTGCCGTACGAGCTCATCTCGAGCGGCTCGACGTGCTCGTGGCCGTGCAGCCGGGCCTGCAGGCGGCGCCACCCGTAGCGGGCGCCATCGAACACGAGCATCCAGCGGCTGCGCAGTCGGAACGTCTCGCCGCCGCGGGCGTAGCGATAGACCGAGTACAGGACCCACAGCCCAAGGCCGACCAGCGTCAGGCCGACGATCCGGCCCATGATCGGATCGAGCCAGTCGGGCAGCAGGGCACCGAATGCGAGTGCGGCGAGCCCGAGGGCGATGACCACGAGCCCGTGGCCGACGGCATAGAGCGTGCCGAGACGGATCGCCTCCACCTGCTCGACGCGGATCCAGCCTCGTCGCACGCCGGCCTGGGCGGCGCTGACGCTGGTCGTCGCGATCGCGCCGCCGACGATGCCCGCCGCCAGCACAGTGCCGTGTGCCTGCATCTCCGTCGTGCCGCCGTGCCCGTGGCGGTGCGCCTCGTTCGCGGTGTGTTCCTGGGCGTGGGCGGCTTCGGCGGACGTGGCCGCTGCGGTCGTGCTCGTGATATCGGTGATCGCGGCGATGTGGTCCCAGTCGATGCCGTGGCGGATGCCAAGCAGCAACCCGGTCACGAGCACCCCGATCCCGGCAGGGCTGGCGTCGATCTGGGCGATGACCTGGAGCAATCGATCCCTCCGCGCCGCGAGCCGGCATCGTAGCCGAGCCCTGGGCTTATCGCAAACCGTTGCATCTGCAGCACGTTGCGTCCTACCTCCTATACTTCGCGCCATGCCTCTTCCCGGATCGATCGCATTGCCAGGACCGGGCGCCGGCTCGGGCGCCACGTGGTCCGGCATCCCCGATCGCTTACGTGCGCGCGGCCTGCGCTGGACCCCGCAGCGCCGGGTACTGGTCGAGGTGCTGTCACGGACCGATGGGCACGTGACCGGTTCGGAGCTGGTCGAGCGGTGCCGCGAACTGGATCCCGGGACGATCCCCTCGACCGTCTACCGCACGCTCGACGTGCTCGAGGAGCTCGGCGTTCTCAGCCACAGCCACGGGGCGGATGGACGGGAGGAATTCCACGTCCTCCCCGACTCGGAGCACGGCCACCTGTACTGCCAGCGCTGTGGCGCGCAATGGGAACTCGCCGCGGACGACCCGGCCGTCATCGCCTCGGTCGAGGCGTTCGCGACGCAGCGCGGCTTCGCGGTCAACGTCTCGCACCTCACGATGATCGGGCACTGCGAGTCGTGCCTGGCGACGACGGACGCCACGACCGCCGACTCGACCGTCGCCGACCCGGTGGCGCTCCCCGATCCGACCCACTGACGAGCGTCGTGCCGATCCTCCCCATCCTCCAACTGGGCGACCCGATCCTGCGCCAGCCGGCGATCGAGGTGCATCGGTTCGACCGGACGCTCGGCCGGCTCCTCGACGACATGACCGACACGATGCGCGACGCGCCCGGCGTGGGTCTGGCCGCCAACCAGGTCGGCCGCTCGGAGCGTGTCTGCGTCATCGAGATCGAGGGCCGCCATCTCGAGCTCATCAACCCGGTCCTCAAACGGGTCGATGGGACGCAGACCGACCTCGAGGGCTGCCTGTCACTCCACGGTTTCTATGGCCCGACGACCCGCGCCGACCACGCCGTCGTGACCGCGAAGGATCGCCGCGGGCGCCCGGTCCGGGTTTCAGGGCACGGATTCCTGGCCCGTGCGCTCCAGCACGAGCTGGACCATCTCGACGGCAAGCTCTACGTGGACCGACTGGACTCGCTCGACGACCTGCAGCGCGTCGGCGAGGACGGGGAGCTCGAAGACCAGATCTGAGGACGGGGGCAGCTGTTCCCGCGAGCGCCAGGTCGGCGGCCCGGGCCAGCTCGTCGCCAGCCCGGACCAGCCGGTCCCCCCGCCAGCCGAGCCGGCCCCCCGGGCCCGGCCCGACTGGCCTCTACAAAAGGGCGGACGCCGGGCCAGGCCCCGTCGCGCCGATGACCTAGGGCTGCGCCGGCTGCTGTGACGAGGGCGCCTTGGCCGGTGCCGGCACGCGTCGCACCGGCCGCAGGAAGAGCGCCAGGGCCACCACGACGTAGGTCAGCCAGACCACCAGGGTGATGACCTCCGGGGTCGACGTGTACCCGAACAGCGCCCGCAGGAACTGCCCGATGCCTTCCTCGTGGGGGAGCGCCGCGCTGATGTCGAAGGCCGTCTGCGTCCCGACCGTGATGATCCCGACCTCGATGAACTCGTGGACGGCATGGCTCAAGAGCCCGGCCGCGATGAAGATGAGGCCGACACCCGTCCAGCGGAAGAACGTCGCGAGGTTGATCCGACGGCTGCCCTGGTAGAAGAGGTAGCCGATCCCGACCGCGATCGCGAGGCCCGACGAGCGCGCCGATCAGCACACTCGACGCCGCGTCATCCGCGGAGTTGACCTGACCGACGAGGAAGAGCGATGTCTCGATTCCCTCGCGGATCACGGCGGTGAATGCCAGGAAGGCGAGGCCCCAGACGCTGCCCTCGGTCAAGGCGCGATCCACGGATGCCTGGAGCTCACCCTTGACGCTCGCCGCCTGGCGCCGCATCCAGAACAGCATCCACGTGACGACGGCCGCCGCGACCAGCATCGTGATGCCTTCGAAGATCTGCTCGTACGGCGACTCGAGTCCGCCGACCGTCGCGAAGAGGCCGATCCCGACCGCCAGGCTGAGCGCGATGGCCGCCCCGGCGCCGATCCAGATCTGGCGCGAGTACCGGGCGTTTCCGGTCTTGGCGAGGTAGGCCAGGATGATCGCGACGATGAGGGCCGCCTCGACCCCTTCACGAAGGCCGGTCAGCAGACCACTGAAGAACGCGCCGAAATCCACGGGTTGATTCGCTCCTTGGTTCGGGTCATCGGCGATTCTCGTGGCCGTCGGCGGGATGGTAAGCGACCTTGCCGAGAATGGTCAAGCGCCCTTGTCATGACGAAGCAGGCGGCGCTCCGCGGCGCCTCGTTGGAGGCGCCGGCGGTCGGTCAATCGCCGGTCGGCACGCCCATGATGTTGAAGCCGCCGTCGACGTAGTGGATCTCGCCGGTCACTGCGCTCGAGAGGTCCGACGCGAGATAGACCGCGCTCTTGCCGACGTCCTCGGGCGTGATGTTCGTGCGCAATGGCGCAACCTCCGCGAACGAGCCGTACATCTTGCGGAAGCCGGCGATGCCGCTGGCCGCCAGCGTCCGGACCGGCCCGGCGCTGATCGCGTTGACGCGGATGCCGTCCGGCCCCAGGTCCGCGGCCAGATAGCGGACCGAGGCCTCCAGCGCTGCCTTCGCAACGCCCATGACGTTGTAGTTCGCGGTCGACCTTCTCCGACCCGTGATAGGTCAGCGTCATGACCGACGAGCCCTCGCGGAGGAACGGCCGCGCGGCCCTCGAGCGAGCGCGACGAGCGAGTAGGCGGATACGTCGAGCGCGAGCGCGAACCCGTCGCGCGACGTGTCCACGAAGCTCCCCGCCAGGTCCTCCCGCTTCGCGAAGGCGAGCGCGTGGACGAGCACATCGAGTCGGTCGTGCGTCTCGCCCCAGCGCGCGAACACGCGCGCGATGTCGTCGTCGGACTGGACGTCGGCGGGTTCGACGAAGGTCGATCCGATCGATTCCGCCAGCGGCCGGACGCGCTTCTCGATCAGGCTCTCGATCGACGAGAACCCGACCTCGGCGCCCTCGTCGTGGAGCGCCCGGGCGATCCCCCAGGCGATCGAGTGGTCGTTCGCGACCCCGAAGATCAGCGCGTTCTTGCCGTCGAGCAGGCCCATCTCGTCCTCCGCTTCGCGGCCCGAGCATAGTCGGTACGCTTCGCCGATGACGACCGTGAAGCCGGCCCTCGCCGCGGCGGGGTTGCGCAAGGCGCTCGACGGCGTGCGGGCGCTCCTGCTCGACCTCGACGGCGTGATCGTCGTGGCCGGCGAGGCGGTCCCGGGCTCGGCCGAGGCGGTCGCCGACGCTCGAGGCGCGCGGCTTCCCCTACCGGATCGTGACCAACACCTCGGCCGTCAGCCGGGCGACGCTGGCGCGCTGGTCGGCGCAAGATCGGGGCGCCGATCCCGGCGTCGCGCTTCCAGTCGGCGCTGTCGGCGTCGGCGGCCTGGACGGCGCGCCACTTCCCGGACGCGCCCCTGTACGTGCTCGCCTCGAGGACGCCCAGAGCGAGTTCGCCGGCCAGCGCCTGCTCACGCACGAGGAGGCGGGCGCGCGCGGGGCGAAGGCCGCGGCCGTCGTCATCGGCGATTCGCCCGAAGAGGTCACGTTCGACAACATGAACCGCGCGTTCCGTCTCGTCCTGCGGCGGCGCGAAGCTCGTCGGCATGCACCAGAACCCGTGGTGGCTGACGCCGGAGGGCCCGACGCTCGACTCCGGCGCCTTCGTCGCCGGCCTCGAATTCGCCACGGAAACCCGAGCCCGCATCGTCGGCAAGCCCCATCCCGAGTTCTTCTCGGTGGCCATCGCCGATCTCCGCCGCGAGGTCGGTCGCGACCTCGCCCGCGCCGACATCGCGATGGTCGGCGACGACGTCCGCTCCGACATCCGAGCCGCCCAGCGGTCCGGCCTGCGCGGCATCTTCGTCCTGTCCGGCAAGCACAGCGCGACGGACATCGAGATCGCCGCCAAGGAACGCGGCGGCCGGCGGCCAGATGCCGTGGCGCCCGACCTCGCGGCCGTCGTCGCAGCGCTTCCGCTCGACGTAGACTGACCGCAACCTACCGACCGCGCTCCGCGCGCGAACAGCTGACACGAGGATCCATCGACCATGACGTCCGAGGCCAAGCCGCGCATCAAGATCACCTACGCGACCCTGCGCGCCGACAACGAGGAGATGCATAGCGGCTTCGAGGAGGCCGTGACCAAGGCCAAGGCCGGGCTTGGCACGCATTACCGCAACTACATCGACGGGGCGTGGCGCGATGCCGACGCCAACTTCGACGTCCGCTCGCCGATCGACCGCGACCTCGTCCTCGGAACGTTCGCCAAGGGCACGAAGGCCGACATCGACGACGCCGTCGCCGCCGCCCGTGCCGCGCAACCGGCCTGGGCCGCGACGCCATGGCAGGAGCGCCTCGACGATCCTGCGCCGCGCCGCCGAGCTCATCAGCGACCGGCTGATGGACTACTCCGCCGCGATGGCCATCGAGGTCGGCAAGAACCGCATCGAGGCGCTCGGCGAGGTCGAGGAATCGGCCGACCTCATCCGCTACTACGCCCAGACGATGGAGGACAACGCCGGCTACGACCACCCGATGGACAACCTGGGCGACAAGGCGGTCCACACGCGCTCGATCCTGCGGCCGCACGGCGTGTTCGCGGTCGTGTCGCCGTTCAACTTCCCGATGGCGCTCGCCACCGGGCCGTCGAGCGCCGCGATGATGGCCGGCAACACGGTCGTCATCAAGCCCGCCAGCGCCTCGCCGCTGTCGGCGCAGAACATGCTCCAGGCGTACATCGACGCCGGCGTTCCCAAGGGCGTCGTGAACCTGGTCATGGGCCCGGGCGATTCGGTCGGGCAGGCAGCTCCAGGACCACGCCGGGCATCGACGGCATCGTCTTCACCGGCTCGTACGACGTCGGGATGAAGCTGTTCCACTCGTTCTCGAAGGACTGGCCGCGCCCGTGCATCGTCGAGATGGGCGGCAAGAACCCGGCGATCGTGTCGCGCCACGCCGACCTCGACGAGGCGGCCGAGGGGATCATGCGCTCGGCCTTCGGGTTCGGCGGCCAGAAGTGCTCGGCCAACTCGCGGGTCTATGTCGAGCGGCCGGTCCACGACGCAGCTCGTCCAGCTGCTGGTCGAGAAGACCGAGCAGATCGTCATCGGCGACCCGCTCGAGCGGGAGAACTGGCTCGGCCCGATCGTCGACCAGAAGGCGGTCGATCGGCACCAGAAGGCCGTCGCCGAGGCGCGCCGCGACGGCCAGGTCTTCACCGGCGGCGAGCACCTCGACGACGGCGACCTCGCGCGCGGGTTCTACGTCGAGCCGACGGTCGTCGGCGGGCTGCCCGCCAACCATCGGGTGTTCCGCGACGAGTTCTTCGCGCCGCTGACGGCGGTCCATGCGGTCGACTCGCTCGACGAGGCGCTGACCCTCGCCAACGACACGATCTACGGGCTGACCGCCGGCATCTACTCCGAGGACAGGCCGAGGTCCAGACAGTTCCTCGACCGGATCCAGGCCGGGCGTGCTGTACGTCAACCGCCGCGCCGGCGCGACGACCGGGGCGTGGCCGGGCGTCCAGGCGTTCGGCGGCTGGAAGGGCAGCGGCTCGACCGGCAAGGCCGGGCTGTCGATGTACTACGTGCCCAGTTCCTGCGCGAGCAGTCCCACACCGTCGTCGACTGACGGGCGACGCTGAGCGCGACGTCTGGGCGATCCGGGCTCGGCGGCGCGGCGAGAGCCGATCGACATCTGGGAGCCTGTTGAGGGTCGTCGGTGTACTTGTCGGTCACCGACGCTCCTGAGGTTCCGACATGCTCCGTCAACGGATCGCTACGCCTTCGGCCGTCACGTTCGCGGCGGCCTCGCCTGACCATTGCCGTGCTCGCCGCGAAGATCCGGCCACGCGCAGGCCGGCGGCGGCTGCCACAGGCTCGATCGGCGACCGGGTACACCGAGGGTCCCGCGACGGTCGTGCGGATGGACGCGTGCAGCTTCGAACCGACCGTGATCCATGTCCCGGTCGGCACGACCGTTCGGTTCCTCAACACCGCCCAGAACGAGCACGCGGTCAGTGGCCGCCGCCAGCGTGGGCGTAGCGCCGACATCCTCGGCCCCGGCGACGAGTTCTCCGAGCGGTTCGACGAGGCCGGGATCTACCCGTATACGCCTGCCCGCTCCATCCGGGCATGGTCGGGGCGGTCATCGTCGGGGACAGCGGGCCGCGGCGGCCGCGCCCGTGACCGAGGCAGCGGCCGGCCCGGGACGCGGTCAGCGGATCGGCCGCCGACGTGGCCGCGCGCCGAGCCGACCGCCCGAGGCTGGTCGCCGCCGCCGCGGCCGGGTCGGCCGAGATCGCGCTCCGCGGCACTGCTCGGTGCCGCGGTTCGTCGTTGGGCGCGCCGATCCGCGGCTGCGGCGTCGGGGCCGGCGCATCGAAGCTCGCCCGACGGGCTGAGCGGTCCGGCGGGGAGCCCTCGGCCGCCAAGGACCGCGGCTGCGCAGTCACGGCCAACGGGTCGAAGTCAGGGCGCTCGGGGCGCCCTCGGCCACGAAACGTCGACGTGCCAGTCACGCCGATCGGGTCGAAGCGGGCGTTCGGGCGCGCCGCTCGGCCACGGAACGTGACTGGCCAGACGCCGCAGGGGCCCGACCGCGCAGACCCGCCGCGCCCGAGGGCGTCCGCTATACTCCGCCGCCAGTATCCAGTCTGCATACTCCCTATGCATCTGGCCGTCGCCACGACCCTAGAGGTGCCCCTTGTCATCGGCCGCGTCGCGTCTCGCCGGCGATCGCCCCGTCCCGCACATCGTCACCGAGCTGCCCGGCCCGAAGGCCCGTGCGCATGTCGCGTTCGACGAGCACTGGACCTCGCCCAGCCTGCCGCGCGCCTACCCGATCGTGCCCGTTCGCGGCGAGGGCCTGACGGTCGAGGACATCGACGGCAACCTCTTCCTCGACTTCGCCGCCGGCATCGCGGTCAACTCGACCGGCCACTCGCATCCCGCAGGTCGTGGCCGCGATCAAGGAGCAGGCCGCCGAGCTGATCCACTTCTCCGCGTCCGACTTCTACCTGCCGATCTACGCCGAGGTCTGCCGCGCCTCGCCGAGATCGCGCCGATCGACGGCACGGCCCGGGCCTACCTCGGCAACTCCGGGCACGGAGGTCGTCGAGGCGTCGATCAAGCTCGCCCGCTACGCCACCAAGCGCCCGTACATCGTCGCGTTCCTCGGCGCGTTCCACGGCCGGACGCTACGGCTCCGTCTCGCTGACCGCGTCGAAGGCGAAGTACCACGCCGGCTTCGGGCCGCTGCTGCCGGGCGTCTTCCACGCGCCGTACGGCCGGGTCGAGGACCTGACGTGGTTCGACGACGTCCTGTTCGACAAGCTCGCCCCGGCCAACGAGGTCGCGGCGATCATCGTCGAGCCGATCCAGGGCGAGGGCGGCTACATCGTCCCCGAGGACGGCTTCCTCCAGGGCCTGCGCGACATCTGCGACCGACCACGGCATCCTGCTCATCGCCGACGAGATCCAGTCGGGCGCCGGCCGGACCGGGCAAGATGTGGGCCATCGAGCACTGGGGCGTCGAGCCCGACATCCTGCTCACGGCCAAGGGCATCGCGTCGGGCATGCCGCTCGGCGCGATGGTCGCCCGGGCCGACCTGCTCGAGACCTGGGGCCCGGGCGCGCCACGGCTCGACGTACGGCGGCAACCCGGTCGCCTGCGCCGCGGCGCTGGCCACGATCGACCTGCTCGAGGGCGGGCTCATCGACAACGCCGCCGTGCGCGGCGAGCAGGCCCTGGCCGGCCTGCGGCCGCTGGTCGACCGGTTCGACGGCCTCGTCACCGACGTCCGCGGCAAGGGCCTGATGCTCGGCGTCGAGTTCGACACCGCCGAGCACGCCGAGGAGGTCCAGTGGGCCTGCTTCGAGCGCGGCCTGCTGGTGCTCGAGTGCGGCAAGTCGAGCGTCCGGCATGTCGCCGGCCCTGACCGTCGAGCGAGGCCGAGATGGCGACCGCGCTGCGGATCTTCGGCGAGGCCGTCGCGGCGGTCGCCGGGCACGGCGCGGAGGTCCTGGCCGAGGTCGCCGAGGCGGGCGCGCTCCACGAGGTCGAGGCGGCCGGCTGACCGGCGACGCGCGACGCGCTCGAGCGCCGAACTCCATGACCGTGACGACCTCCAAGGTCGCGTCGATGCGCGACGC
The DNA here is from genome assembly GCA_963721545.1 of uncultured Chloroflexia bacterium. Classification (GTDB taxonomy): domain Bacteria; phylum Chloroflexota; class Limnocylindria; order Limnocylindrales; family CSP1-4; genus SPCO01. The sequence continues at coordinate 118,293 of CAVRKB010000006.1, read as the reverse complement.
GATCGCCGACGCTCGTGCGCGACGGCGACACGGTCGCCATCGAGGGCTTCACCCACCTCATCTCGTTCGCCGCCGGCCACGAGATCATCCGCCAGCGCAGGCGCGACCTGACCCTCGCGCGCCTGACGCCGGACGTCATCTACGACCAGATGATCGCCGGCGGCGTCGCGTCGCAAGCTCGTCTTCTCGTGGCTCGGCAACCCGGGCGTCGGCGGGCTCGGCGCGATCCGCCGCCGGATCGAGGGCGAGATCCCGGAGCCAGCCGCTCGAGGTCGAGGAGTACAGCCACTTCGGGATGGTCGGGCGCTACACGGCCGGGGCGATGAACCTGCCGTTCTTCCCGCTGCGCTCGTACTTCGAGACCGACCTGCCGGTCGCCAACCCGCTGATCCGGCCGATCGATCGCCCTACGGCGACGGAGACGATCTACGCCGTCCCGCCGCTCAAGCCGGACGTCACGATCGTCCACGCCCAGCGCGCCTCGGCCGGCGGCGACACCCAGGTGTGGGGCCTGCTCGGCTGCCAGAAGGAGGCGGCGTTCGCGGCGGACCGGGTCATCGTCGTGGTCGAGGAGCTCGTCGACGAGGCGGTCATCCGGGCCGACCCGAACCGGACCATCATCCCGGGCCTCATCGTCGACGCCGTCGTCGTCGAGCCGTGGGGCGCGCATCCCTCGTACGTCCAGGGCGCCTACGACCGCGACAACCGCTTCTACCTCGACTGGGACCCGATCACCCGCGACGAGGACGCGGTCCAGGCCTGGCTGCGCGAGTGGGTCTACGACCTCGACGGCCGGGCCGGCGTACATCGAGAAGCTCGGCGCGGAGCGGCTCGCGTGCCTGCGGCCCGGCGCCGGCGCCGTCGGGCTCGGTCGACTACGGGGCGTACCGATGAGCGAGGCGGCCGGCCTTCACGAAGTCCGAGATGATGATCGTCGCCGCGGCCCGCGCGCTCGAGGGCCAGCGGGTCTGCTTCGTCGGCGTCGGGCTGCCGAACATCGCGGTCAACCTCGCCCAGCGGACCGTCGCGCCCGAGCTCGAGCTGGTCTACGAGGCCGGCGTCTTCGGCGCGCGGCCGGCGCGGCTGCCGCTGTCGCATCGGCGACCCGACGATCGTGACCGGCGCGACGGCCGTCGTGAGCATGCTCGAGCTGTTCGGCTACTACCTGCAGGGCGGCCTGATCGACGTCGGGTTCCTGGGCGCCGCCCAGATCGACCGGTTCGGCAACATCAACACGACGGTCATCGGCGACTACGCACCACCCGACGACCCGCCTGCCCGGCAGCGGCGGCGCGTGCGAGATCGCGATCAACGCCCGCGAGGTGTTCGTGATCATGCGCCAGAGCCGGCGCAGCTTCGTCGAGCGCATCGACTTCCGGACCAGCCCCGGCAACCTCGGCGGCGCCGAGCAGGCGGAACGCATCCGGCGCGAGGGCGGCTGGCTGGGCCGCGGGCCCTCGGTCGTCGTCACCGACCTCGGCATCTACCACTTCGACGAGACCGGCGAGATGCGCCTCGATTCGCTCCACCCGGGCGCGACGCTCGAGGCCGTCCGCGAGAGCATCGGCTGGGACGTCAAGGTCGCCGACGACCTGGCGGACACGCCGCCACCGACGCGCCGAGGAGCTGCGCCTCGTCCGCGAGGAGCTCGACCCGGGCGGCGTCTACACGAAGTAGGCGGTCGTCCGGATCAGGCCCGCGTGCCCGGGATCGGACAGACGAACGGCACCTTCGCGGTTCGGCCGGCGGAGATGCTGGCCATCGTCGGAAGGACCTCGATCGCCGCCGCCTCGTCCTGGACGATCAACGCGGTCACCATCCCGAACATCCCCTCCATGCCCTCGGCGTGCGTGAGGATGTGGCAATGGAACGCCCAGACGCCGGGGTTCTTGCAGTCGACGACGACGTCCCAGCGCTCACCCGGATTGACGCCCAGGGTGTCGCAGGTGAACGCCGCGCCACCGAGCGGATAGCCGTCGCGCGCGACGACCCGCATCGGCTGCCCGTGGAGGTGCCACGGATGCGTCATCACGCCCTCGTTCATGAAGCGGATGAGGACCTTGTCGCCCTTCTGTGCCACGATCGGGTATGTCGCCGGGAACCCACGGCCGTTGATGGTGAAGCCGCCCAGCGTGTCGTTGCTGATCCAGACGATGTCCTGCGTCGTGCCGTAGAGCTGTGGGGCGCGGTCGGCCGGCGCCTTGGGCTCCACGATGAACGCGCCCAGCAGGCCGCGCCCGACCTGGTCGGTCGCGTTGTGGTGCGAGTGGTACATGTGCGATCCGGACGGCCCGGCGACGAATTCGTACGTGTAGGTCGCGCCGGGCACGATCGGCTCCTGGGTGATCATCGGCACGCCATCCACCTCGTTGGGCAGGTCCTGGCCGTGGAAATGGATGCCGGTCGTCTCCTTGAGGTTGTTCTTGAAGACCGCCCGGACTCGGTCGCCCTCGACCACGCGGATCTGCGGGCCGGTCCACACGCCGTTGAAGCCCAGCGCGGCGAGCGGTGCACCCTGCGCATCGATCCGGTGCTCGATCTCGTCGATCGTCAGCTCGAAGACCTTGGTGTCGCCGTCGAGCGTAGGCTCGAGGATGGCGTTGGGCGCCGGCAGCTCGTCGTATTCGGCGGCGAGGAATCGATCGACCTTGGTCTTGGCCACGACGTCGTGGTCGGACCAGCCTTCGGGGATCGCGGCCGGCGCGGCGCTGGCGCTCGGGGCTGGCGCGCCACTCGGCGGTGCCGAGGCGCTCGGAGCCGCCGAGGCGCCATGGTCCATCGAGGGCGCGGCGCTCGCTCCGGCTGCCGCGCTTGGTTCGGGCGCCCCGGATGCCGCCCCGGGCGGCAGGCTCGGGCCGTACGACCACAGTGGACGGGTGCCGGCCGGAGCACAGGCCACGACGCTCGCCGCGACCAGGCCGCCGCCGGCCATGGCGGCGGTGCGCAGGAACCCGCGCCGGGTGACGTCGCGGGGTGGCGCCGCGATGACATCGATCGGCGATGCCGTCGAAGGATCGGTGGGGTTGGGCGTGGGCTGACGGAGGGCGGTCGAGGTGTCCATGCGCGGATGGTCCGCCCACGCCCCCCGCGTCGCAAGTGACATTCGGACTTGTGGGACGGGCCGTCCCGCCTTCCGCGCCGGGTCGCGGCGAGATGTGGTGTCGGGGATCAGGCCTTCTCGAACACCACCACGAACTCCAGGGCGCCCTCGTCGGCGATGGAGACGATGAAGCCGCCGACGTTGGGAGCGGTGATCTGGAAGTCGGACAGCGGGAAGGACAGGCTGCCCGCGACCTGGATCTGGTCGTTGGCGAGCACGGCCTGCGCGGGGATCTCAACCGACTTGGTGACACCGTGGAGGGTCAGGTCGCCGACCAGCGTCACATCGGTGGCGGTGCCCGCGATGGCGGCGGCCTGGACGTCGACCGGCTGCGTCAGCGTGAACGTAGCTGTCGGGAATTGATCGGTCTGGAGGCCTTCTGAGCGCATGCGGTTGTCGCGACGGCTCTCGTCGGAGGCGATCGTCGTCGTGTCGATCGCGATGTCGCCGGCGGTCAGCTGTGCCCCATCGCCGGCATCGACGACCGTGATGCTGCCCGTGACGTCGCTGGTCCGTCCGATGGCGTCCGATTCGGCCGGCAGGTTCGCGAGCTGCTCGCGCACGCGATATCCGGCCTCGCTGCCCGAGGTCACGGTCCAGGTGCCGGCGACCGCGCCGTCTCCGGCCGCTGCGGAGGGGGCCGTGCTTGCCGCCTCGGCCGTTGACGCGCTCGGAGCGGTCGTCGCGGCGGCGCTCGGGGCCGTGCTGGGCAGCGCGAGCGGCGCGACGTCGTCACCGCGCAGGACGTTGTCGTAGGCGAGATACCCTCCGGCAACGATCGCCACGATGGCGACCAGGGCGAGGATGGAACGGTTGCGGGTCATGCCAGGCGGCCTCCGAAGGTTGCGTATCGGAGGGTACCGTGACCGGGCCGTATGAGAGCCGGCTGAGAGCCGCCTGTCAGTGCCGGGCTACTCCAGCGACTCGGCGAGCGCGATCGTCGCGTCCCGACCAAGGGCGCTCTCCATTCGGTACGTGGTGGCGCCGTCGGTCCAAGCCAGGGCGTCGCCGACCCACCGGCGGCTGTCGTCAATCAGCCGGCCATTCTTGTCGATGTAGAAGAAGAAGTGCGCATCCCCCGAGACCCAGTAGCCGCGCTGCCCGGCGACGGTCACAGGTTCCACGGTCGCACCCATCCCGAGCAGCTTCTCGCGATAGCCGTCATGGAGCCTGCCGTCGAACTGCATGAGGACGAGCCCGATCCCAGGCTCACGCGTCGCCGGCAGGGTCTCGCTCGCGGCCCACACGAACGCGGCCTGGTTCCCGCGGGACGTGTCGACGTAGACCGCATCGGGCGGACCGATCGCGGGATCGGTCGGCAGGCGGACGGGGATACCGGTCAGGGGCTCGACATCATCAAGGGCGACCTGTTTGCCAAGGCCGAGTGTCGAGCCGAGTGGGCCGGGCGGCGCCGTCTGGCTCGGGGAGACCGATGGTGGGGCGCTGGCCGGCGGCTCACCGAGCGTCAGCCGCAGGCCGGGCAGGCCGAGCCCGACAGCCGCCGCGATGACGACCAGTACCAGGAGCGCGACCACGGCGAGCACCACGCTCCGTCGCAAGGGTCGCCAGCGGCCCCACGGGCGTCGAGCGGCTGGTGGTGGGGTGGCGACGCGACGGGCCCGGACGCGGACCGCCATGTCCGGCGCACCGACGGGGCTGGCGCTTGGCCACGCGATCGAGTCCGCGCTCGCGCGAAGGACCGCCTCGAGGCCGGCGTCGTCGAGGGAAGCGAGGCGCATCGGCTGGTCGCTCATCGTGACATCCCAGCAGCCGCGAGGGCTTCGCGAAGGCGCGCAAGCGCGCGCGAGGTGCGTGATTTCACCGTTCCGCGCGGGACTCCGAGCGTCTCAGCCGTCTCGGCTTCGGAGAGGTCCAGCAGGAATCGGGCCCCGAGCACCTCCCGGTCCTCATCGCGCAGAGTGTTCAGCGCGGCGATGAGCTCGGCGCTCGCTTCAGCGGCGATCACCTCCGCCTCCGGGCCCGGGACGGCGTCGCCGCGCGGTTCCGTTGCGGCTGCGCGCAGCGCAAGGCCCTGTCGCCGCCCGGCCGACCGCCGCCGGTTGCGCGCCTCGTTGGTGACGATCCGCAGCAGCCAGGGCCGCAGAGGCGCGCCATCCCGAAACCGGGGCAGCGCGTCGTAGGCCTTGAGAAAGGCATCCTGGACCGCATCGTCGGCATCGGTCTCCGGGCATACGAGATGCGCGGTCCGGATGGCGACGTCCTGGTAGCGGCGCACGATCTCTTCGTACGCTGCGACGTCACCGCTCCGGGCGCGCGTGATCAGGTCGGCGTCTTCGATGTGGACGGCCCTCCACGAACAACCGTATCCCGTACACCGCCGGACGCGCGATGGTTCCCGACCGAAACGCAAGAGACCCGCCGCCCCGGAGGGACGACGGGTCTCGAGCTCGAGGTCTACTTCAAGTTGAATAAGACGCTGTACGTCTGCCCATCGATCAGGGCGACGTCCAGGCGATAACAGCCGGTGTTGCCCTTCGCGGTCTTCCAGTTGTATTGGTACTGGCCAGTTGACGCATCGTATGTGAGGCCACCGCTCAAGGCCGACATCCTCGATCTATCCGTCAAACCTGAACCGCATGTGGTCAACTTCACGGCTTTGGGAGCGCCATCGAGGATACTCAAGCCGCGATCCCCGGCGAGGCTGAATTTCACGGGAATCGTGTTGCCAGCCTTCGCCGAGTTGACGGTCGGCATGTTATCGACTGGGGCGAAGAACCCGGTAAAGGTGAAGCGCACTTTCATCGACCCCGCCGCGGACGTGCTCGGATCGTAGATGTCGTCAAACAGCGTGATGCTCGTGGCAGGTGGGCCCCAGGGTGGAGCGGAATGGTTCCGCTGAAGTACGCGGTGATCGAGTACGGGCCGGGCGGGACGATCGGGGTGCTGCCAAGAGCGGCGACCCCGGAGGTGTCGGTCGTGACGCTCTTGACGAACCCTTGGCCCGCGGCCGACAGGGAGCCACTCGCCACGAAGGTGACCGTCCGGCCAGTGACGGGCGAGGCCCCGGCCTTCAGGGTCGCCGAGACACCGCTCGGGTCGCCCGGCAGCGCACCGCTTCCGACGGCCAAGGTCAGGTTGGTTGCGAGCCTGCTCACCGTGAACGGAGCCTGGTCGCTGCTTCCGGCCTTCGTCGGTTCCCCGTGAAGGTCGCGACGATCTGTTGTGCGCCCGGGGTCGTGAGCAGCGGCAATGACGCGCTGGCCACGCCCGATCCGTTCGTTACCCCGGACTCGATGGCGCTGCCGACGCGGAAGAACACGGTCTTGCCACTGAGTGCTGACGCGCCTTCTGTAAGGGTTGCGGAGACGTTGATGGTGCTGCCGTACGCGCCGCTCGACGGCACGGACCCAAGGTCGAGGGAGGTCGGGGCCGGGGTTCCGGCAGCCGTGCTGGCGAGGGAGTGGAACGCAGCGCCGTTGTCGCTAGTCCCGACGAGGGCGGCGCTGTTCGTGGCCTGGACGATGAAGCGCAGGTCGTTCGCGTTGGCGGCACCGATGTCGAGTAGGGCCGTCCAGATGGAGTCGTCCGTATCGCTGCGAGCGAGCTCGATGGACTGCCAGCATGAGCAGTCACCGTCCTCACCGAACGTGTAGGTGAGCCACGCCCTCGTGAGGTTGTCGACACCGAGGTGGTCCGACCCGTGGATCCGGGCGCCGAACGTCACGTCGCTGCCATCGACCTGGGCGCTGACATCCGAGATCTCCGGGGCCGTCGCCAGCTTGGCGTTCGCGTCGTTGTCGGCCACGTAGAACAGCTGCAAGTCGAGCGACGAGATACAGCCGCCGGATCGCCGTGGGATCGCCGTGGCGTCGACGCGATGTTGTGCCGGCGTGACGACGAGGGTCGTGGATCCGCCAGTCAGCTCGCCGAAGTAGCTGGCCTGCCCACATCCGGGCCGGATAGAAGTTCGTGGACGAGAAGGGTGTCTGGGCGCCGCCGAACTCGGTGCCCGGAGCGCCGGTGAACGGGGTCACGCCAGCGGTGTCGTCAAAGGCGCCACCGCGGAAGCCGACGCCGCGCAGGACCTTGCCAGCGACGCCGACATCGCCCAGGAAACGCGGCAGGGCCGGCTCCCCTGGGTTCGAGGCGACGCCATCGTGCCCGTTGAAGTACGTCGTGCCGCCCGGGCCGGTCTCGGGGGCGAGGTCGAAGTCGTCGGCGTTCAGGTTCACGGACGCGGACGTGACGCCACCGACGACCTCCGTCGTCGTCGATCGACATCTGCCGGCCGCACCGGTCAGGTCGCGCGTGCCGGGCATGTTGATCGCGAACATCGGCAGGCCGAACACGCTGGCGGTCAGGATGGCCTTCTGGTGCATGCCCTTGGCTCGGGTGGCCCGCGAGTAGGCGAGCTTCGACCGGACGAGCGCCTGGCCGACCGAGACCGGGCCGTTGCCGACCCGGAGCTGGTGGGCGAACTCGGCGTAGATCCGCTCGCTGTACTCGACGAGCTCGTCGTCGCCGTACTGGAAGCCCGTGCCGGCGACCAGCGTCGCGCCCTTGCGGGCGAGGACCTGGGCCCAGTCGGCCTGGGTGACGCCGGCGACGCCGTCGCCGTCGACGAGTGTTGTAGCCGGCGTGGCAGCCCGTGCTGAACACGAGGCTGTTCGTCAGGTTGACCGCCGGCGGCGCGAGCTCGCTCGAGGCTGACGGTCGTCTGGTTGTCGGCCGCGAGGGCCGCGCTGGCGTCGAAGTGGCCGGCGAGGTAGACGAGGTCTTCCTTCGGGCCGCCGAGCAGCTTGGCGCGCAGCTGGTCCGCGGTCCACGTGTCGTTGATCAGCGTGTCCGGGGTCGTCCCGGTGCCCGAGCGCGAGCTGGTCCTGGACCGCCGTGGACGAGTCGGTCATGAACTCGTAGCCGGTGACCAGCGAGATGTCTGGCGTCGACGGTCTTGAGCGTCGTCGACGCGCCCGCTGCCGACCAGGTAGGCATCGAGCATCGTCTTGGCCTCGGCGGCGGTCTCGACGAGACGCCCGACCGCCTGCTCCGGCACCGGGAACCGGGTGCCGCCGAGGTTGAGGACGGTGCTCGCGCCGTATTCGTCCTGGCCGAGGACGTACTCGGAGCGGAGGACCGCCTCGGACGGCGGTGCCCGAGCCGACCGGCGGCACGAACCAGGATTCCGGGGCGAGGTCGGACGGGTCCGGGTAGCGGAAGAACGGCACGGACGAGTCGCCGCCGACGAGGACGACGTACTCGAGGTTCGGGTCGTCGCTGTAGGAGCGGACGACGTCGCGGATGGCCGACGGCGACGAGGTTCTTGGCGTAGACGCAGGACGCGTTGTCCGGCGTCCGCCTGGCCGTTGAGCGTCTGACGATGCGGGTGTTGTCGGCGACGTCGACCACGACCCGCCGGTGGCGGAGGCCAGGTCGTCGAGGCGCGTCGCGAGGGCGGTCTTCTCGGCGAGCGTGCCGACGATCCGGTCCTGTCCCAGACGATGACCGCCGTCGTCGTCGAGCCGGCCGAACCGACGGCCGGGCCGGGCTGCGGCGGAGCGACCGCCGGGTGCACACGTTCGGGTCGGTCGCGACGCTCAGGCGGAACGGGCTGTTCACGTCGTACGCGCCGTTCTTGCCGGTGACGTGGACGTAGAAGAAGCCCGTCGTTGCTCCACGTGTCGGCCGGGATCGTGGCCGGGCCGTGCCTTCGGTCAGGTTCCAGCCGATCAGGCTGTTCCGGGCGGCCGCGGCGTACGCGCCGTAGATCTCGTCGCCGATGTAGCGGGTTGCCGATGTAGCCGGGTTGCCGATGTACGACGGGATTGCCGATGTAGCTCGGGTTGCCGATGTAGCTCGGGTTGCCGATGTAGCCGGGTTGCCGATGTACGAGGGTTCCCGATGTACGAGGGGTTGCCGATGTAGGTCGGGTTGCCGATGTAGCCGGGTTGCCGATGTACGACGGGTTCCCGATGTAGCACGGGTTCCCGATGTACGACGGGTTCCCGATGTAGCAGGGTTGCCGATGTAGCTCGGGTTGCCGATGTAGCGACGGGTTGCCGATGTAGCGACGGGTTCCCGATGTACGACGGGTTGCCGGAGAACTGCGCCGTGATGTTGGCCAGGCTCTGGTCGCCCAGTGCCGTCGGCGGCCTGGTCGATCGGCGAGAAGAGGAAGAGGTCGTAGTCGTCGGGCTTGGCCGGACGGAGGGTCACGTGGACCTTGCCGCCCGGCTGGACCGGGAACTTGAACCAGCGCGACCGGGCGTAGTCGTCCAGGTAGCCACTCGTGGTCTGGTTCGCGCTCAGCGTCGCGGCGTTCGTCCACGCGTCGTTGGCGTCGGTGACGACGATGCACGGCCCGAGGTTGCTCGTGCCGGCGGCGAGGTGACCTGCGCGGCGAGGTAGGTGACGGCCGGCCGGGACGAACGGGATCGTGGCGTCGATGTTCGCCCGGCCGGTCGGGCCGGTCGTCACGTTGACGGTGCCGCCGACCGGCCGACGGCGCGACGAGCTGGCCCGTCGTCGTCGCACGCTCGGGGACCTAGGAACTGGATCCCGAACAGCGTGCGATGGCGTCGCGCCGAGGACGCCTTCGATGTGGGTGGTGGCCGGCGCCGGGATCGGCCCGGAACAGGTACGGGGTGTTGACGTTCGCGACGGTGGCGGCGGTGCCGCCAGGTCCGGCGATGACCTTGACCTCGTCGAGGGCGATGCCCGAACAGCGAGCCGGAGGATCGATCGAGGCGAAGGCGAGTGTCGTCGTCTGCTGCCGTCGGCGTGAAGGAACGTTTCCGGCGTCCAGGTGATCGCGGCGGGAAGTCGGAGGCCGCGGCGCTGCGAGCATGTGTGAAGTCGGGCCGTCCTGGACCGCCGTTGATCAGGACGGCCATCTGAGGATCGGGGTCGCCGCTCTCCGGGTTCGCGGAGTAGTGGAAGGTGACGTCGTAGGCCAGACCCGGCGACGGTCGCGAAGTTCTGGGAGATGCGTGCCGGGCCGCGTGTCGCCGTCGAGGTCGAGGGACTGGTCTGCGTCCGCCGGCGTTCCAATACGTGCTGTTGATGAGCTCGAGGTTGCCCGAGTCGAGGGTCCAGTCCGTCAGCGTCGGACTCGGACGGAACCATGGTCGAACCCGCCCGGCGCGACGACCGGCGCCTCGAAGCCGCCGTTCTTGACGACGTTGGTGGCGACACGCAGCGTGCCGCGCAGGAACGAGTTGAAGTCGCCGTTGCTGCCGGTGATCCGGAAACCGAACGTGTCGCCGGCCTGGACTGGGATCGGGGCACGTGCCTTCATACGAGAAGCCGTTGGACGGCTCCGTGCAACACTCGGCCGGCCGCCGCGTCGAGGAGCGTTTCGACGGTCACCGGCGGCGGCGCGCCGGCAGGGTCAACAAAGGTCTGGAGTCCGACTGTGACCGCGAACCAGGCATGAAGGCCCTCGAGGGTCCACGCGAGGTTGGCGGTGCCCGTCTGGGCGGCCGTGGTGGTGAAGGTCCACGTGGTCAGCGGCACGCCACCGCCGACACCGAGGTTCTGCTCGTACTTGAATTCGGCGATGCCGCCCGCCCCGTTTCGGGTCGTGGTGGCGGTCCCCGGGCCGGAACCGGACCAGACGCCGGCGATCTCCGCCGTGTCATCGATCGCGCGGGCCGCCGGCGCGGTCGCCAACAGCGCCGGCCCGACGAGGAGCACCGCCATCAGGAGCGCGAAGCCGCGGCCGGTGGCGCCAGGCGCCTTGTTCATGCCGGGAAGCCGCACACGGCCGTACCCGAGCCTCATCGCCCGACCCGTCATTCGATCGAACCCCCTCATGCGCGCGCTTGGTTGATGCCAGTCCCCTCGGCATGCCCCACGGAGGAAGCGACAGTACTAGGACCAATGGCCATCAGCAAGGATGCATCGCACCCGACTGCAGTCGCGAGGCCGACTTCAGTGATGTACGCAGGACGATACCGTTGCCGGAGCACGCACCCTCGAGGGCTCGAGGGCCACGTAATCAGACCGTCGCTCCGCCGCGCGCCGCCTCGATGGCCAGCTCGATCGCCGGTCCGACATCGAGCTGCGAGCCCGCAAGGCGTGCCGCATCCGCCGCGTCGCCGCCGAGTGCCGGCCCGTGACGGGTCCAGCTGCTCGATGAGCCCGGCCTCGGCCCCGGCCGACCGCGGTGCCCCGATCGCGGCTCGCAGCGCATCGGACGCGCCCGACGAGCGTGAACGCCTCCCGATGGTCGCCGCGGCGGACAGCGAGGATCGCGACGTCCTCGAGCATCGCCATCAGCGGCCCCAGGTCATTGAGGTCTCGATACGTCTCGACCGCCGCCGCATACGCCTCGCCGGCGTCGTCGAGTCGGCCGAGATCGCGAAGCGCATCACCAAGGTTGTTCTGGGCGATCGCGACGTTCAGCCGGTCTCCCACCTCGGTGGCGAGCCGGATGGCCTCCTCGCAACGCCGCCGAGCCGATTCGTGATCCCGGCCAGGCCGTCCATCCAGGCAAGGTTCACCTGGCACTGCCCGATGCGGCGGCGGTCACCGAGCTTCGTGTACAGCTCGAGGGCGCGGTTCGCGTACGCCCGGGCCGCCGGCGGCGTCGCCCTGCTGCTGCGCGACGATCCCGAGGTTGCTCGTCAGTCCCGCGACCCCGGCCTCGTCGCCGAGCCCTTCGCGGATCCGCAGGCTCTCCAGATACCGCTCGCGCGCGAGCGCGCGTCGCCGCGCTGGGCCGCCACGCGTCCCGGTGACCTGGAGCACGTCCGCCTCGCCGGCCGGCATCGCCCACGGCCGCGAACCCATGAGCGCCGCGCGCTCGAGGAGTGCCGCCGCCTCGTCGAACCGCCCGACCCGCCGGGCCGACTCGGCCAGGGAGTGGTCGCAGCGCGCGATGAGCCCGAGGTCGCCGAGCGCCTCGGCCAGCGCCGCGCCTCGAGCACGACCGCCTCGGCCCGCGGCGATCTCGCCGATGACGTGCAGGACCTGGGCGAGCGCGATCGACCGGTCGACCCGCTCCGCCCCATCGAGCAGGGGGATCAGCCGCTCCAGGTAGTCGATCGCGGCCGCGTTGGCGTACGACGCCCGCGCCGCATCGGCCGCCGAGCCGAGGTACCGCCGCTTGCGCGTCCTCGTCGTCGCTCAGCCAGAAGTGATGGGCGAGCAGGTCGAACTGCTGCTCGAGGGTCGCCGCCCGGCTGTCTCGATGTAGCGGCCGATCCGACCGTGGAGCATCGGACCGGACCGCGAACGGCAGGCTCTCGTAGGCGACCTCCTGCGTCGCGACGTGCTTGAACAGGTACGCGCGGTCCTGCTTCGCGATCCAGGCGTCACGAGGTCGACCGTGCGCAGCACGTCGAGCTGCTCGACGACCTGTTCGAGGTCGCCGAGCTCGGGGTACGCGCCGGGCAGGGTCGGCGCCTCGAACACCCGACCCACGACGCTGGCGACCTTGAGCGTCCGGCGTGGCCCCTCGGCCATCGTGTCGATCCGCGACAGGACCAGGCTGTGCAGGCTCTCCGGGCAGCTGCACGGCGCGGAGCGCGGCGGCGTCGGACGGGTCCACGCCCTGGGCGGCGATGAAGCTGACCAGCTCCTCGATGTAGAACGGATTGCCCTCGGCCCGCGTCCGTCACGAGGGCGACCAGCGCGTCGCCGGTCGGCGCGTCCGCCGGCACCGCCGAGCACCTGGGCGAGCTTGGAGCGGATGAGCAGGCTGGCCTCCTCGCGATCGAGCTCGTCGAGCGCGATCTCGGAGAAGTCGGCGATGCGCTCGATCCCGAGCCCGCCGGCGGGCTCCGCGGCCGGTCGATAGGCGAGCACGACGAGGACCGGCAGGTCGGCCGCCGCCCGGCCGACGACCTCGAGCAGGTCGCGCGACAGCGCATCGATCCAGTGGCAGTCCTCGAGGACCAGGACGATCGGCTCGCGGCCGGTCCGGGCGCGCAGGCAGGTCACGACAGGTCCTCGAGCGACGCCTTGCGGACCTTGGCGTCGAGCGGCGCTCGGTCAGGTCCGTCGTCGGGGATGTCGATGCCGAGCATCGTCGCCAGCAGCGGCGCGCGCTCGACGAGCGCCGGGTCGATGCGCGGTCAGCGTCGCCTCGACCGCCTCGCGGTCGTGTGGCCACCGCTCGCCGTCCTCGAGGCCGAACAGCCGCCGCGCGATCTCGCGCCAGACGAAGTAGCTCGTGTTCGTGCCGAAGGACTGGCACTCGCCGAAGGCCACGAACAGGCCGCGCCGCCGCGCGTTCCGGACGAACTCGGCGATGAGCCGCGACTTGCCCATGCCGGCCTCGGCCGCGATGCCGACGATCCGGCCGTCGCCGGCCGACGTGCGCCTCGAGGTGGTCGTCGAGCCGCGCGAGCTCCGCGCGGCGGCCGACGAGCTCGAGCTGGTAGCGCGTCTTGCGCCGCGACGCCCGCTCCAGGGAGCCGGTCAGCGCGTGCGCGACGATCGCGCCCTTCTTGCCCTTGACCGACAGGTCCGGCAGCCGCTCCCAGATGTACGCGTCACCGGCCTCCTGGCGGACCCGGTCGTCGACGTAGATCCGGCCGGGCGGGGCCGCCGACATCAGGCGGGCCGACAGGTTCACCGCGTCGCCGAGGCAGACGAACGTCCGGCGCATCGCGTGGCCGTACGTGCCGCTCCGCAGCCGCCCGCGCGTGATGCCGATCTGGATCTCGCGGCCTCGGTCGTGCGCTCCAGGTCACGCAGCTCGAGGGCCGCGGCCGCCGCGCGCGCGGCATCGTCCTCGTGGGCGACCGGCGAGCCGAAGACCCCGTACAGGTAGGCGCCCTTGTCGCCGAGGGTCAGCTGCAGGACGTTGCCGCCGTAGCCGGCCATGATCCGCTGGGCCTGGCGCACGAAATCGTCGAGCTTGGCGATCGCCTCGGGGTCGTCGTCGTAGTCGATGCCGGCGAAGCGCAGGAAGACGGGATAGGCCGGCCGGAGCTCGGCCAGGAACTCGCCGCGACCCGCCCGCAGCCGGTCGTACACAGCCGGCAGCAGCCACGGGCGCACGAGCGTCTCGTCGAGCGGCTGGCGGCTCGACGACGTCGACGGTCGGCACGTCCACGGTCAGCCGCTCGACGACGCCGAACGACCGGCCCGCGGCCCTCGGCATCGTGGCGCACCTCGCCGATGCCGACCCGGTCGCCCAGCGCCTCGAGGGCCGAGGCGTCGAGGACGACCTCGCCCTTGTCGGCGTGGTGCTCGGCTCGGCCAGGTCGTCGATGAGGCGCGCCGGCGAGCACGTCGATGAGCTGGATGTCCGGGTCGCCGACCACGAACCGTCGCGCCCGACCGACCGCGACCGCGACCTTGAGCGCGAGCGTGACCGAGGTGCCGCCGGGGGTCGTGATCGTCGCCCACGCGGGCCATCGCGTCCTGCATCGCGAGGGCCGCCGCCGTCGCGCGCGCGCCATCGTCGCCGTCGAGCCAGCAGGTGATCGCGTCGCCCGAGAAGTAGATGACGTCGCCGCCGTGCCGGTCGAGCTCGGCGATGACGGCGTGGAAGACGCGACCGAGGTTGGCCGTCAGCTCCTCCGCCCCGCGCTGCGGACCGAGCTCGTTGGCCAGGGCCTCGGTCAGGGGCGTGAAGCCCGAGATGTCGGCGAAGAGCGCCGCGCCGTCGACCCGGTCGGGCATCTCCGTCGCGGTCGGCCAGCGCCTGCCGACGGTCCCGGGCGATGTACGCCTCGGGCTCGTCGCGCAGCGACGCTCGGTGGCGGCCTGTGCCATGGCCCGTCATCGTAGGCGAGTCCGTCGGCTCGCGGGACGTCGGACGGACCGTCCATGGATGCCGGCCTCGCATCGCGAGGCGAGTCCCCGGCGCCACGATCGCGTCGAGCAGCAGGTCGCGTCTTCCGCCGATCGACCGTCCCGGATCCGCCCGTCGCCGTCGTCGGCCTCACGGCGTCGACCATCCGCGACGCCGCCGGCCGGGAGTACCTCGACGCCGCCGGCGGGGCGATCGTCGTCAACGTCGGGCACGGGCGCACGGAGATCGCCGCGGCGATGGCCGGCCAGGCCGGCCGGCTCGCCTACGCCCACGGCAGCACGTTCACGACCGAGCCGCTGGAGGCGTACGCCACGCGAGGTCGGGCCGTCCTGCCGGTCGACGATCCGGCGATCTACCCGGTGTCCGGCGGCTCCGAGGCCATCGAGACGGCCCTCAAGCTCGTCCGCGCCTACCACCTGGCCCGCGGCGAGCCCGACCGCGACGTCGTCATCGCTCGGCACGGCAGCTACCACGGCAACACGCTCGGGGCCCTGGACCTGTCGGGCCGTCCGCCGCTGCGCCGACCGTACGAGCCCTGGCTGGGCCGGTTCCGGCACGTCTCGGCGGCCTACCCGTACCGCGGCCGGCGAGCCCGGCGCCCACGCCCTGGGCGACGCCGCGGCCCTCGCCGCCGAGCTCGACGCGGCCATCGCGGAGGCCGGTCCGGGCCGCGTCGCCGCGTTCGTCGCCGAGCCGATCGTCGGGGCCACGCTCGCCGCGGTCGTGCCGCCGGACGACTACTGGCCGGCCGATCGCCGAGGTCTGCTCGCCGGCACGGCGTCCTGCTCGTCGCCGACGAGGTCATGACCGGGTTCGGCCGGACGGGACGCTGGTTCGGCCTCGATCACTGGGGCGTCCGGCCCGACCTGCTCGTCGCGGCCAAGGGCGCGACCTCCGGCTACTGGCCGTTCGGGTTCGTGGCGGCAGCGGGTCGGTCTTCGAGACCGTGACCGCGCCGGGCGCCGGCTTCGTCCACGGGTTCACGTACTCGCATGCTCCCGGTCGGTGCCGCCGTCGCCCGCGAGGTCCTGCGCATCCTCCAGCGACGAGGACCTCGTGCGAGGCCAGCGCGACGCAAGGGCGAGCGGCTGCTGGCGCTCCTGCGCGACCGGCTCGGCGACCACCGGCGGGTCGGCGAGATCCGCGGCCGCGGCCTGCTGGTCGGGCTGGAGCTCGTCGCCGACCGTGACGACCCGGCGCGCCCGTACCCGCGCGCCGCGCGCCTGACGGAGGCGGTCGTCGCGGGCGCGCGCGAACGCGGCGTGCTCGCTCTACTCGGGCACGGGCAACGCCGACGGCGTCGACGGCGACACGATCCTGCTCGGGCCCGCCGTTCGTCGTCACCGACGACGAGCTCGTGCGGATCGCCGACGTCATGGCCGAGGCCATCGCCGAAGCCGCCGACGGGTCGCCCGTGTCGGCCGGCGGGCGGAGTGGCCGGCGCGGCTAGTCCGACGTGGGGGACTCGACCGGCGTGGGCTCGACCGGCTCGGGCTCGGCCGGCGCGGGCACCGCTGGCGCGGGCACGGCAGACGACGGCGGCGAGTCCCAACGGCCAGTGCTGATCGCCTCCGCGGCGAACGCCACCGACAGGCGGCGACGCAGCTCGCTGTTCGCCTCGAGACGGACGCTCGGTGGCACCCGCCGCTGGAGCCTGATCGTCGCGCCATCCAGCGTGAGTGCGGTGACCCACGTGTCGATCGGCGACTCGACCAGCCGCCCGCCAAACGCCGGGTCATCCTCGAGCTCGCGGCCCACGCGCCCGGCGAGGGCGATCGCCCGGTCGAGGTCCTGCGGCCGAAGGATCTGGACGTCGACCGCCGCAACCGAGTACAAGCGCGTCAGGTTCGTCGAAACCCTGATCAGCCCGTTCGACACCGAGTGGAGCGCGCCGAGTCCATCGCGGATCGTCGTGCGGCGCAGGCCGATCTCATCGACCTCGCCTTCGACCGTCGATCCCGGGGCGGCCGCGACGGAGATCCAGTCGCCCTTGTAGTACGGGCCTTCGACGAGGATCAGGATCCCCATCAGGTAGTCGAGCACGATCGCCTGCCCGGCCAGCGTCAGGGCCGCGGCGACCAGCCCGAGACCGGCGAGCAATGGCCAGAGGTCGAACACGCCAAGGACCAGGATGAGGAGCGCGACCAGGAAGCCGGCGCGGATCAGCTTTCCGAGGACGACCTCGAGCGTCACCGCGCGCTTCTGCTGCAGCTCGGCGGGGTAGCTCCCCACCTCGAGCGTCGCCTGCTGGACCCGGAGCAGACCGAGGACCACGCGGTGGATCATCCTGAGGGCGAACCGGTAGATGGCGAACAGGATCAGGCCGCCCACGACCAGGACGATGCCGTTTCGGGCGATCCAGCCAAGCAGCTCGTTGAGGGTCATGACAGCTCCATCTCCGTGATCGAGCCCTCCGGATCAGCGACGCCGCTCGGCACCCCGGAACGCACCGCCGAACACGAGCACGGCGCCGACCGCGACGAGGGTGACGGGGACGATCAGCCCGCCGATGTCGGGGGAGAGCATGTTCACGCCGCCGAGCAGCGCGAGCAGGCCGCCGAACCAGGCCTGCCAGCCGAACCCGCCGCCCGACGCGGCGCGGACCGCGGCGATGAACAGGAACGCGACCCCGAAGCAGAACGTGCCGAGGCCGTCCACATCGACGCCGGCGTCGTTCAGCACGCCCGGGCACGGCGAGGGCCGTGATCAGCGCCCCGGCGTAGAGCGAGCCGGTGCCGCGGTCGAGGGCCCACTTGATCAGGAAGGCGATCCCGACGGCCAGGGCGAAGAGCGAGCCGAGCGAGCGCGCCTCCGGGAACACCTGCCGCAGGAGCAGCAACCCGCCGAACACGAGCAGGAAGATGCCGATCCACGGGCAGGCCCGGCCGGCGCGCCTGGTCGGGACCCCACTCCCAGGTGTAGACCTGCTGTAGCTCGAGCCCTCGCCCGGGTCGCGGCCGCCGCTGTTCGGCGGCAAGTCGCGTGACGTTGGAGTCGGGGCCGCTCGTCCATCAGGTGCCAGCGTACCCCGTCGGCGCCGTCGCGCCACCCGGCGTGACCGCAGGCGGCACGTCCGTCCTCGTCGTCCTCCGACGTGGCTGAACCCGAGCCGGTCGGCGAGGCGGCCGAGCGGCCCGGGCGCCCACCAGTTCCAGTCACCCATCAGCCGCATCGTGGCCGGGACCAGCAGGACCCGGACGATCGTCGCGTCGACGGCGACCGCGATGGCCATGCCCGACGCCGATGCTCTTGATCGTGATGACCTCGGCCAGCGCGAACGCCGCGAACACCGTGACCATGATCAGGGCCGCGCCGGTGATGACGCCGGCCGTCGGGCCAGGCCCTCGGCGACGGACGCGGTGTTGTCGCCCGTCCGGCGGTAGGCCTCCTGGATCCGCGACAGCAGCAGGACCTCGTAGTCCATCGACAGCCCGAAGATCACGCTGAACATGATGATCGGGTTGCCGGCGATGGTGTACCCGAGCGGCTCGAACGCGAGCGGGCCCGACAGGTTGCCCTCCTGGAAGATCCAGACCAGGGCCCCGAAGCTCGCGGTGATCGAGAGCAGGGTCATGATCACGGCCTTGATCGGGATGACGATCGAGCCGAACAGCAGGAACAGGATCACCGCGCTCGCGATGAGCGTCACGGCGACCGCCTAGGGCGCGCGCTCGGCTCTGCGACACGAGGAAGTCGTGGCCGGTCGCGGCGCTCCCGCCGACCTGGGTCGTGATGCCCGTCGCCGGCATCGATCGCCCGGATGACCGGGATCATGTCGGTGGCGGTCGGCTGCGACGGCGACAGCGGGCTGATCGCGTCGAGGCGGACGGTGGAGCCGTGGACGTAGCGCGCGAGCAGCGCGTCGAGCCCCGGCGGTCGCTGCTCGGCGGGCAGCGCATACAGCGCGGCCACCTGCGTCCGGGCGTCAGCTGCGCGCCGGTCTGGCGGGTCGCGGATGGCGAACGGTCCCTCCACCCGATCGATGCCATCGATGCGCGTCGACGGCGCTCGCGAGGCGCCGTGACGGCCGCGACGTTCGTCGCCGACGTCGGTTGGCGCGCCGTCGACGTCGGCGAGGATCGACGATCGGCGTCGTCTCGCCCGGCGCGAATTCGGTCTGGAGCGCGACGTAGGCGTCGCGGCTCTCGACGCCGGCCGGGTAGATCTCGGCGCCCGGCACGCCCTGCTCGAGGCGCAGGAACGGGCGTGCCGGCGATGAGCAGGAGCGCGAGCGTCGGGACGAGGACCGCGATCGGACGGCGCATGACGGCGTGGGCGACGCGCTCCCAGCGTGATGTCCGCGCCGGCGCGGCCACCGGATCGGCGGCGACGCGGCCGGAAGCGACGCGACAGGCCGCCGCAGCGACAGCGCGTTCACCCGATGACCGAGCATCCCGAGCACGGCCGGCAGGAAGGTCAGGGCGTAGAGGACCGAGCACAGCACGACGATCGACGCCGCTGATGCCGATCGACCGGATGCGCCGGCGCCTCGAACACGAGCAGGCCCGGACAGGCCGATGGCGACGGCGATCCCGCTGAAGGCCACGGCCTTGCCCGCTGTGGCGACGGTCCGCTCGACGGCGTCGGCCACCGTGCGCCCGCGGCGCAGCTCCTCGCGGAAGCGGCTGACGATGAACAGCGAGTAGTCGATCGCGAGGGCCAGTCCGAGCATCGTCGCGATGTTGAGGACGAAGATGCTCATCTCGACCTGCTGGGCGACGAGGTAGATGAGCGCCAGGCTCGATCGGGATCGCGAGGCCGGCGACGAGCAGCGGCATCCCGGCCGCGACGACCGAGGCGAAGACCAGGATCAGGACGAGCGCGCAGGATCGGGAAGCGACACGGTCTCGGCGCGCAGGAGGTCCTTCTCGGACTGCTCGGCGGAGTCGAGGGTGATCGGGCCGTAGCCGGTCATCTGGTACGTGTAGCCGGCCGGCGGCACGATGGCCTCGCGGAGGTCCTCGACGATGGCGACCGATTCCTCCTCGGTCATGTCGAGCTCGATGACGACGTAGGCGGCGTCGCCGGCGGTGCTGATGAATCGCGCGTCGCGGTCTCGGCGTAGCCGACGATCCCGCCGACACGCGGGTCGTCGGCGAGCTCCGTCGAGCGAGGTCGCGATCGGCGCCTGGAACTCGGGCGAGGTCGCGTCGGCGTCCGGCGCGTCTGCGCGGAACAGGGCGATGACCGAGCTCCTGCCGGCCCCGAACTCGGTGTCGAGCCGCGCCGCCACGGCCGCCGACTCCGACGTCGGCGTCCAGCCAGCCGCCGGAGCTCAGCGCGCTCGCGGTCTGCGAGGCGAGCGTCGTCGACGCGACGGCCAGGACGACCGTGAGGACCGCGACGGGTCGGCGGAAGCGGTAGACGAAGGCTCCCCAGCGGCTGAACATCGGGCGGCCCCTTCGGCGTGATCGGTCGGGTCGGTTGTCGTGGACCACCATAGAGAATGCGCATTCTCCTTGTCAAGCCAAGACCGTTGCATTCGTGCACGATCTTGCGATACGGTCGCGAGAGCGACCGTTCTTCTTGGAGTCCCAGCCATGCCGCGCGTCTCCGCCGCCCACGAACAGCAGGTCCGTCGAGCGGATCATCACGGCCGCGGTCGAGGTGTTCGCCGAGAAGGGCTACCACCGCGCGACGATCGCGGACGTCGTCCGCGCGCTCGGGCCTGTCCGTCGGCGCGATCTACACGCACTTCACGGGCAAGGACGCGCTGTTCCTCCAGAGCTGCGACCTGATCTCCGGGCAAGGCCTCGATGAGCTCGCCGTCCGCCTCGCGCCGCTGACCACGACGGCCGACAAGCTGGAGGCCGCGCGCTCGCCTACTACGTCGAGACGATCGACGAGTTCGAGGGCGCGCCGGGCCAGGTCGGCCTCGTCCGGGCCTGGGCCGAGGCCGCGACGAGCCCGAGCGTCCGCGAGATGCTCGCCCGCCGCCGCGAGCAGCTGGTCGGCGCCGGCGCCGATGCTGCTGCACGAGGGCGTCGCCCGCGGCGAGCTCCCGTCTGGCTCGACGTCGACGGGTTCGCCCGCGGCTTCCTCGGGCCTGCTCGACGGCCTGCTCCTCCAGCGCATCGAGGCCGGCGAGGCCTACCGGCCGAGCGAGTCCGCTGCGCCGCGCCCGTGCCGTGCTGGACGTCCTGCTCGCGGCCGCCACGCGGTCCGAGCAGCGCGGCCACCGCGACGGCGTAGCATCGCGGGCCATGGCCCACGTCCAGACCGTCCTCGGCCCCATCGACCCGGCCGACGCTCGGCGTCACCCTGCCGCACGAGCACACCCAGATCGCGCTGTGGCACATCCCGGATCGCTGGGACTACTGGCAGCTCACGCGCGACGAGCCGCTCATCCTCGAGGAGCTGGCCGCCTTCGCGAGGCCGGCGGCCGCAGCCTCGTCGACCTGACGCCTGCCGGGCGTCGGGCGCGATCCGGCCTGGCTGGCCGGGCTCGCGCAGGCCAGCGGCCTGCACGTCGTCATGGGCTGCGGCTGGTATCGCGAGGCGCTACTACCCGGCCGAGGCCCTGATCGATCGGCGCAGCGTCGACGACCTCGCCGACGAGCTCGTGCGCGAGGCGACCGACGGGGTGGGGGAGTCCGGCGTCCGGCCCGGGATCATCGGCGAGATCGGCACCGACAAGCCGTGGGTGTCGGCGCAGGAGGAGCGTGTCCATCGTGCGGCCGCCCGGGCGGCTCGCCGGACCGGTCTCGCCATCACGACCCACGCCGTCCTCTCGCCGGTCGGGCTGGATCAGCTGCGGATCTTCGAGGAGGAGGGCGCCGATCCGTCGCGGGTCGTCATCGGCCACGCCGATTCGTACCCGCATCTCGACCACTACCTCGCGATCGTCGAGCGCGGCGCGAGCGTCGAGTTCGACTTCCTCGGCATGACGTTCACTGCCGACCGAGCGCCATGGCGAGGGCCGCATCGTCGAACTCGCTGTGCGAGCTGCTGTCACGCGGCCACGCCGACCGGATCCTGCTGTCACAGGACGTCTGTCACGACTCGCAGCTCACGCCGCTACGGCGGCAACGGCTACACCTACCTCGCCCGAGACGTTCCTGCCCCGACTGCGGGCGGCCGGCGTCAGCGACGCCGAGATCGAGACGATGACCGTGGCCAACCCGCGTCGGCTGCTGACCCTCGACACGACCTGACCCCAGCAGGCCGACGCGGCGGCGTCAGGACGGCGGGCTGCCGACGACCGACACGAGGAACCCGACCGCCGTGGCCGCCCCGGCGAGTGCGCCGCCGCGCTCGTACGCGAACGGCATCAGGGAGTTCGTCAGCATCGCCAGGAGGCCACCGGCGGCGATGGCCGCGGCGCGATTCCCCAGCGCATCGGCAGCCACCTGTGTCGCGAGGTAGCCGAGGGCGGCCGCGACCCCGCACGCGAGGACGACGGCTCCCCACAGCCGGGCAAGGCGCATGCGCTCCAGCCCGCGGCGCGGAGGTCGGCCGATGGGGCGATGGCCTGCGGGATGTTCGACACGAAGACAGCCGCGAGGAAGCTCGGGCTGACCGTCAGGCCCGCCCCGATCTGGATGCCGAAGATGACCGACTCGGGCACGCCGTCGACGACAGAGCCGACCACGATCCCCATCGATGCACCTGCCCCGTCGGAGCCGAACCGCTTCTCGACCACTGCGTCGCCGATCAGGAAGATGGCCACCCCGGCCAGGGTCCACAGGGCGAATTCCAGGGTCGAGAGGCCAGTCTGTGCTTCTGGCAGCAGCTCGAACGCGATCGCGGCGATCAGCGCGCCGGCGCCGAACCCGGCCAGGATCCCGATGATGCGGGTCGGCACCGTGATCCAGCAGACCGCCAATCCGGCCAGAAACAACGACGACTGGGCGAGCAGGCCGAGTCCGAACGCTTCGAGCAGCATCGGAGCCTCCGTATCGAGTCAGGTTGCCGTGGCTATCCGACGGCCACCGGCGCCGGCTCGGTCGTTGCGGTTTCGGATGCCGTGGTGGCGGCGCGCGATGCGGCAGCGCCCTGTGGACCAAGATTGATGTCGATCGACTCCAGCCAGCGCCGGATGTTCCGGTAGATCGCCGGTGCGCCGAGCGGCACATCCTCATCGAGTGCCCATTCCACCGGGTGGAGGATGAATGGCTCCGTCTGCGGTCCGCCGAGGCCGCCGTGCGACCCGATGAGCTCCTCGAATGCCGCCACCTCGCCGAGCTCGGGGTCGTACTGGCTGAGCAGCAGCAGGTCCGGTGCGTGGGTCATCTCGTCCGCGCGCTTGAGGCTCATGACCGTATGCGGGCCGAAGAGGGTCGTCGGATCCTCGCCATCGACCCGGTCCTCGTCGAGGAAGCGCGTGCCGTTGGGGCCGAAGACGACGGCGCCACGCGTCTGCGAGCGGACGAGGAGCATCGCGACACCCGGATGGGCCGCCACGGCCGCGACAAGACCCGGATGCAGCTGCTCGAGCTCTTCGACCGTGAGACGGTGATCGTGGCCGGTGAACCAGACCAGCCCGAGGTTCCCGGAGCCGACGACCGCGATCGTCGACGCGTCGGCGAGGGCCAGTTCCTTCTCGTCCTCCTCGGCGTCCTCGTCGAGGTTGACGACGCCATCGGTGGTCTTGCTCGAAAGGGCTGCCCGGGCGACGGTCGGACCGACGCCCTTGCTCTGGGTGATCTCGGACAGCAGCGAGTTGACGAAGGCCGACCCCTCGCCCTTCGTCTTCGTTTCGACGAGGGTCGCCCGCCCGCTCATGAGGCTGCGGAC
Source organism: uncultured Chloroflexia bacterium (assembly GCA_963721545.1). Lineage (GTDB taxonomy): Bacteria > Chloroflexota > Limnocylindria > Limnocylindrales > CSP1-4 > SPCO01. The sequence goes on along the minus strand of CAVRKB010000006.1, from coordinate 94,729 downwards.
GAACTCGCCGAGGCTGACGCCATAGCGTTGTAGGAAGGTCTCGCCCAGGCTCTGGCCGTGGTCGGACAGGACCACGAACTTGTACGGGCGCGGTGCCTCCTCGGTCGCCTTCACGAGGGACGCGATCGCGTCGTCGACGCCATCCAGCGCCTGGAACGACTCGACGCGTTCCGGCCCGCAGTGGTGGGCCAGCTCGTCGTAGTCGGTGAAGTCGGCGTAGATGACGTTCGTGCCGCGGTACATCTCCTCGATGATCAGCGCGACATTGACGTCGCGAAGCAACACGTTGCTGGCTGCGCGCATGCCGGCGTACTTCAGCCCGCGGTGCATCTGCGGGCGGATCCCCGCGCGCCGGGTCCGTCGCGCCTGGGACAGCTCCTTGATGAACTCGCCGAGGAACAGGGTGAACGAGCGCAGGTAGCCGGTCGGGCTGAAGAAGAACGACATGAACGCCTGGCTCTCCCCGAGCCCGCCGCCCTCTGCCTTGATCGCGGCCGTCGTCAGGAAGGAGCGCGTCGCGTCACCCGTCATCAGGTTGCAGATGCTGGCGCCGTTGTTCGAGAGCAGGCCCTCACCATTCGAGACGCGCTGGACGATCAGGCCGGCGTCGACCGGGCTGCTCGAGACCATCAGGTGCTGGCGATCGCGCTCGTACCAGCGGAAGGCGGGGATCCCGTCGTTGTTGCCATGGAGGATGCCGGCCTGACTGGCCGAGGTCATCGAGGGCAGGATGGCCTCCCAGCGCGACAGCTTGTGGGTCCCCTCGCGCACCCAGCTCGTCATGGTGTTCACCGACCCGGCACGCATCCGGCCCGCCAGGATCGGATGAGCGAGCCCGTCGATCTGGATGATCACGAGACCGGGCTTTTCGGAGTGGCCCATGGCGCGTTTGACCATCAGGCGCTGGATCAGCAGCCCGTAATACGAGCCGTCCCTGTCGATGCCGAAAACCCCGGTGAGGATCGTGTTGATGATCGCGTAGATAAACGATCCGATCAGGGCGGTCCCGAAGCTGTCCACGTGGACACCTGGGGCCCACTGGGCGACGACGATGAACGAAAGCACCTGGAGCACCAGCACCAGGATCGCGACCAGGATCAGCGACACAGGTGCCGCAAGCATCAGGACCACCGGCCGGACGGCCGCGTTGAACAGCGCGATGTAGATGACCGCGAGCACGGCGTCGAGCGGCCGGTCGACGGTCAGCCGAGGGAGGATCGATGCCGTGGCGGCGAACGAGATGGTGGCGACGACGAGCGTGATCAGCAGCCGGCGGAGCAACGCCCAGCGGCCGCCGCGCCACTCCCACAGCACGCGCAGCTGTGTCCCGTAGAAGTCGAGAAGCCGTCGCATCGTCACCCTCCGCAGGGACCGCTGGGGGTCTCGGCCCGGATGGTCTTCAGGTGACGGACATCCCGGTCGATCTGGCGATCCCTGTTGCCGACAGGGTAGGCCAGGCCGCCGGCCGTGCGCTCACATCATTCGGGTGACGGAACATGCCGACAGTGGCCGGCGTACCGGCCACTGTCCTGGTCGTGCTCGCTAGAACCGCCGGCGACCCACCCCACGGCCCGGGGTGACAGCGGCACCTACGACGGCCGCCTTGGCGATCGGCGACGGTCCGGGACCGACGGCCGCGCCGACGACGGCGGCCTTCGCGACCGGTGACGGTCCGGGCCCGACGGCCGCGCCCACGACCGCGGCCTTTGCGACGGGTCCCCCGATGACCCCGACGCGTCCGACTCGAGCTGCTCGCAGTGGCATGATCAGACTCCTACGGCTTCTGCGGCTTCATCGGCCTCGATCGACGCGATGATGGCCTGGATCGGGATCCGCCCATTGGCGATCAGCTGGCCGCCCGAATGGCGCGCGGCGGCTGCGAACGGCGCAGCCCACAGGTTCTCCCAGATGAGCACGCCCGCGGTGCTGCCCGGGTCCATGGCTGCAGCGAGGTTCACGACGTCGTCCTCGGCCAGCATCTCGGCAAGCTGGGCCTCGATCTGCTGGAGCTCGCCGAGCTCGTCGACGTCGGAGAGTTCGGCAGCCGAGACGTTGCCGTCCTCGTCCTTGGTCAGGATGAGGATGTCGATGACGCGGATCGTTCCGGCATCGGACAGCTTGACGAGCTCTCTCGCCATGTCACCGGTGAAGTTGCTTGCTCCGGCCGGAAATTCGACGACGAGGTAGTCGACGGGACCGAGCTCGTCGAGGGATCGCTCTGTCATGGTCATTCCTTTCCTGTGCTCGATCGGCGTCAGCCGGTCGGAGTCGCTTCGGCGGCCGCATCGACTTCGGCCAGCGCCGCGTCATCGACATCGTGCGTTTCCAGAGTGCCGCCAAGACCGGCGAGCATGGACGTGACCGCGGCCTCCTGCAGGGGGTCGATGAGGACTCCGACGGCGGCCTTGCCGCCGGCGAGCTCCTTGCCGAGCCGTTCCCGATCCTCGTTGCTGAGCCCGACACCCTTGTGGTGCAGTGCGCCGAGGAGTGCGCCACCGACGAGGCCGGCGGCCAAGCCGATCGGGGTCGCCATCGCGAGGATCATCCCGATCCCGGCGCCCTTGCCCGTCGATCGTCGGCCGAGCTTCTCGGCCTTCAGCTTGCCGTCGCTGTCGAGCGCGATGACGCCGACGGACTTGAGCGTGATCAACGGTTGCTCGGTATCCCAGGTCTTGAGCTGTTCGGCGGCGGCGTCGGCGGCCGCCTCCGATTCGAAGATCGCCAGGATGAGCTGCTTGGTGGCCATGCCTTCGTCCTTCCCGGAGTCATCTGGGCACCCTCCCCTCTGGGGAGCGCCAGCAATGTTGAGCCTAGGTCGCGGGCCGTCCCGGGACATCCACCGAATCGGGTGAGGGTCCGCCGCGCCCATAGGCGTTAGCCCTCGAGCGTCGCCACCACGCTGAGCTCGACGTTGCCCTTCAGCGCGCCGCTGATCGGGCAGCCGTCCTTTGTCGCTTCGGCGGCCGCGACGAAGTCCTCGACGGACATGCCCGGCACGACGCCATGCACGGTCAAGACGCTCGACACGACCTTCCAGCCGGACTCGACCTTGTCGAAGGTCACGTCGGCCGAGACGTCGAGGCGCTGGGGTGGCGTGCCGGCCCGCCCGAGGGCTCCCGGAGAGCGCCATCGCAAAGCACGCGGCGTGGGCCGCGGCGAGCAGTTCCTCGGGGCTGGTCTTGCCTCCGGGCGCCTCGGTGCGAGCCGCCCAGCTGACCGGAAGGGCTTCGAATACGCCACTCGATCTGGCACTGACGGTACCGCTGCCGGTGGCCAGATCCCCGGACCACGAGACCTCGGCGCGACGGATAGCGGACATGGCGGCTCCTCGTCTGGCGTTGATCGGACCTCGTCATGGTCCCACATCGCGGCCTCGGGCGCACGCGGGCACGACTGGGGGCGACGGTTGCGGACGATGACGGTGCTGTGGGGTCTGTTCGTCAGGGGTGCGGTCAGGACCATGACCATCCGCCCCGCACCCTTGGGACGGGTGGCCCGTATCGGTCGAAGGGTGGCGCGGGCACAGTCGGGACATGCGATCCCCTCTCCGCCGCTACAGCCCCCTGGCGCTTGCCTTCATCCTCGTCGTCGGCCTCGTGCCGTCGGCCCTCGCCGCCGACACGCCAACCGAGGATGGCGCCGCCATCAGCGCCGCCGAGCACTCCGTCCTCACGCTGACCAATCGTCGGCGCGTGGCAGCGGGCCTTGTTTCGCTGCGCTGGGACAACCGGCTGGCCGGGCTCGCTCGCGATCGCGCCGCCTACATGGCCGCGACCGGAGAGTTCAGCCACACGCAGGCCAATGGCACCGATGTCTTCGACATGATCGTGAGCTCGGGGATCAAGTGGTACGGCGCCGGCGAGATCATCGCCTGGAACACTGCGGCCGCCCTCGACTACTCCGCCGCCTTCGCAGTCCAGGGCTGGATGGGTTCGCCATCGCACCGCGCGATCGTCATGTCGAACAACTACAACTATGTCGGGTTCGGGCTGGCCGTCGACTCGTCGGGCAAGCGCTACTGGGCGGGCGTCTACCTGAAGGGTCCGGATCGCACCGGCGCCTGGGCGAAGATGGCGTCGGTCGTGAAGACGAACCTCAATAGCACGTACCTGCGGATCTCACTCCGCTGGACCGGCCATGACACCAGGCTCCAGGTGCTGACGTCGGGCCTCCGTTACTTCCAGGTCCAGCGTCGTCGGAACGGTGGGGCTTGGCACGACTACGGGACGATGACCTCGACGCGGATGGCGCGAAAGTGGTACCGCCACAGCGTCTATGAGTTCCGCGTCCGCGCCCGCGACCGTGCCGGCAACTGGGGCGCCTGGACGACGACCACCATCAAGACCTGACCCGGCCCGCCGGGCGCCAGGCGCTCGCGGACGGCGGCACCGACCGCACGGTGCCGGCCCGCCCGCGGCCAGACGATCCGGTCCATCCCCGCGAAGCTGCGCATGCGCCTCGATCGCCTCGACGAACCCCTCCATGAGCCCCGGCTCCGCGAGGGGTTCGATGCCGTCCTCCCACCACACGTCGACGACGCGCAGGGCGCCCGCCGCGCGATCGACCCGCGGTTCGATGCGGCCGATGAGCCGGTCGCCGGCGAGGATCGGCAGGACGTAGTAGCCCCAGCGTCGCTTGGCCGCCGGAACGTAGACCTCCCACACGTAGTCGAAGTCCCACAAGCTGCGTAACAGGTCGCGGTCCCAGACGAGCGGGTCGAGCGCGGCAAGGAACGCAACGCCGGCGCTCGCCGGCTCGCCAGCAGCGACCGACCGCGCCGCCGACTCCAGCTCGTCGATCTCCTGACCGAGCACGTAGCGGGTCCCGCGCACGCCCTCGACCTCGACGGGCACGAGTTCGCCGGACTCGACCAGCTCGGCATGGCGGGCGTAGCGGTACGGCGCGGTCGTCGCGGTGCCGATCCAGATCTCCTGCTGGCCGCCGCGTCCACCAAGGAGACCGTGCGCACGATAGCGTGACAGGAGTTTGTGCCGTCGCTGCTCATCCTCCGGGAGCCGCCGCGCCAGGAGCGTCCGCCGGGAACAGGCGCTCGGCCAGGTCGTAGATGCGCCGGTTGCCCTCGCGTCGGGCGAGGCCCAGGATGCCCGACTCGGCGAGCGCCTCGAGGATGGCCCGGACCTGGTTCGTCGGGCGCCAGTACCAGTCGATGGCGGCGCGCGGCGCGACGTCGGTCGAGGACAGCGGACCTTCGCGGCGGATCCGGTCGAGCAACTCGTCGACGAGCGCCTTGTGCTCCACGAACGCCTGGTCCGCATGCCTCGCGCCTGCTCGATCCCAGGTCACGCGGTACCACGGCAACTCGGCCGTCGGGACCAGGGAGAGGCCCTTGTTGTAGGTCTCGTACAACCAGCGATCCTCGTACAGGAGCGCGTCGGTCCATTCGCGGCGATATCCGTCGATGCGCGCGGCGAGGACCAGGTCGTGGTTGCGGCCGGTCACGTCGATCGGATCGAACTGGATGGACCCGAGGCGGTCGAAGACGGTCTTGACCGACGCCGGCTCGGCCGGCAGGGCTCGCGGCGGCGCGAGCAGGTGGCGCCGAACGAGGAATCGGCGCGCGGTCGCACGGTCGATCGACTGGGTGGTGGGCACATGACGATGGTAGCGGCGACGCCCGCCGGCCACCGCCTGCGCGCGCTGTCGTAGCGCCACTAGCCCCAGTCAGCCACCTTGAGACGGCGTCTGGGGGCCAGGTCAGGGCCGAGGCGGACCCGGATCGTCGCTGCCGACCGGACCCGACGGTGGGGGCACCGTGCCATCGGCCGCAGGATCGGACCCCGATGTGGGCGGCCCGTCGGCCCGCGTCGGGGAGTCGTCGGGCCCCGACGCGTCGGCATCGGGACCGCCGACCAGGGAGGCAAGGTCGTCGTCGGGACCCGCGTCCGCGATCGTCGCTTCGTCTTCGTCACCGACCGCGCCCGCGACGGCTGCGGCGCCCGCGGCGCCTGCGGCGGCCGACCCATCGGAGCCTGCGGGGGCGTCCGGAGGCTCAGTCGGCGGAACGTCCGTGCCTGTCTCTTCGGCTCGCCGTCGGAGCGCCCAGAGGAGGAGCGCGATGCCGATGATCGCCAGGATGACGATCGCCAGGATCGGCGTGGTGGAATCGCTGGCCGGTACGGGCGCCGGCCCCGGCGTCGGCGACGGCGTCGCGCTGGCCGACGGTTCGGCCGAGGGTTCGGTGCTCGGTGACGCCGTCGGCTCCGGTGTGGGGGAGGCCGTCGGTTCCGGGGTCGGCTCGGCCGTCGGCTCCGGTGTCGGTTGTGCGGTGGGTTCCGGCGTGGGCGCGGGGGTGGGCTCCGGGGTTGGCTCAGGCGTCGGCTCCGGCGTCGGCTCGGGCGTCGGCTCGGGCGTCGGCTCGGGCGTGGGCTCCGGCGTCGGCTCGGCGGTCGGTTCCGGGGTAGGTTCCGGTGTCGGCTCGGCAGTGGGCGCCAGCGTCGGACGGTCCGTCCGCTCCGGGATCGAGGGCAGCGCCGGGACCGAGGGCAGCCCGGACGGCAGGTTCGACCCTAGCCCCGATGGCAACGTCACCCCGTCACAGGCAGACGCCACGAGCACGATCCCTGCGACCATGGCAAAGCTCGCCGCCCACGCGCGGGACCGGCGGATTCGTCGTGGTGGCGGGCCCAGCGGCTGGGGCTGGGCGGGGTCCGTCGTGCTCATGGGTCTCCGATGGCGAGGGACCGGCCGGTGACTCGGCCGGTCCAGCTGCGCCGTGGACGTCGTCCGGACCGTCAGGACAGGAGCTTTGCCTTGGCGGCCGCGAACTCCTCATCGGTGAGGATGCCGGCCTGTTTGAGCGAGGCGAGCTTCTGCAGCTCGGCGGTCAGGTCCACGCCCGCCGCTGCCGGCGGCGGTGCGGCCTGCTGCGCCGCCTGCGCGGCGGCCACGCCCTGGTCGTAGATGGCCTGCTGCTCGGCTTGCTGCTCCGCGGCCTGGTTCGCGTACTTCTGCTCCTGGTGGTGTCGGACCGCCCCGGCGGTCCCGGCGATGACCGCGGTGCCGGCGGCCATCCGCATCAGTCCTGGGCCTCTGCGTCGCATCATGGCGATGTTGCTCCTTGCTGTTCAGTCTCTTGATGAACCCTGGGTCAGGATCCGGCGGCGACCGGCGCCTCGTTGAAGTCGATCGCCGCCTGGACCACCTCGTATGGCACACGCTGGATGTCGACCACGATCCCGCCGGCGCCGCGGACGGCTTCGGAGAACTTCGTTGCCCAGACGTCTTCCCAGACCATGATGAGCGCGGACGAGTTCGGCTCGAGGGCGGCCCCGATCTCCTTCATGTCGTTGTCGTTGATCAGGCCATCACGCTGATAGGTGATGGACTCGAACGCCTTGAAGACCTCGTGACCTGCGTCCTCCAGCTCGACGCCTGCGACCTTGCCGTCCTTGTCCTTGAGGACGAAGGCGAGGTCGATGATCCGGATCGTGCCGGACTTCACCAGCTCTTCGAGGGCGGGTGCGATCTCACCCTTGAACTTGTTGCCGGGGAACGCAACGACCCCGTACTCGACTGGTCCGATGCCCATCTGTGCTGCTCCTTCGTGTCATTGGTCCCCGGCCGTGGTGCGGTCGACGTACCGCCACCAGGTCACCCCCTGAGTCTGGGGAATGACCACTATGGCGCATCACCCGACCGGGATGATGCCACGGGCAGGGTGCCGGGACCGTCACGCGGACGAAACCTCCTGTTTGACTGGTGCTGTGGGCACGCAAGTCCGGCGGGCGTATCCTCACGGTCCATCACGATAAGGAGGGCGGTTATGCCCGAACTGCGAATTAAGGATGTCCGCATGCCGGAGCTTCGATTGCCGGAGATGTCTCGACAGGACATCAGCAAGGCACTCGGCGAGGTGCGTCGCGACATCGCGGACGCAAGCCGCGACTTCGCCGACGCGAGCCGCGAGATCGATCTCTCCAAGGTCGATCTCTCGAAGGTCGAGTTCCCGAAGGTCGACATCTCGCGGAAGGACGTGTCCAAGGCGTTCGACAGCGCCGCCGAGGCGGTCGGCGTCCGCAAGTCACGATCGCCGATCCCGTTCGTCATCGCCGGCATCGTGACGCTCGGCCTGGTTGCCTGGGCGCTGCTCAGCTCGCCAGCGACCCCGCGCCTCCGCGCCGCGGCGGCGAAGGCCCGTGAGCGCATCGACGAGTTCCGGATGGGCCAAGACCTGGACATTGATGAGCCGCGGGCGTTCGACGCCGCGGTCGCCGTGCCGGTCGAGCCGTCCGCCTACTCGGATTCGATCGGTTCGAACAACAGCCCATTCGCCCAGCCGCCCAGCGACCTGCCGAACGGGCTCGGTTCACCCACGGACGAGGTCGCTCGCGCCTGACGCGAGATCCCGAACCCCGACCTGACTGACGTTGCGGTCGCGCCTGGAGGCGTGGCCGCAACTGCGTTCAGTGCAGGAGATCCTCGGAAACGAGTCCCTCGAACGCCGCGTCGACGTCATATCCGATCGCCAACGCCAGCTTTGGCGCGGCTGCAACGACGTGAGCGCTACCGACGGTCGGCGCGGCCGCGATCAGGACCTCGACCAATTCATCCTCAGTCGCGCCGGCAGCAAGGGCGGCGCTCGCGGCGGTCTCGAAGGCGCTTGGCGGACCGTTGATGGCGACAAGGACCGCGACATCGATCAACGCCCGGACCCGCGCGTCGAGCACGACGCACGGCAGGTTCAGGACTCGATTCGTGTCGTTGAGCGACAGCCGCCGGAGCTTCTCCTCGTGCGAGCGCACGACCGCGACCTCTCGTCCGAGCGACGAATGCCGTCGCACTACCACAGCAGACCATGAAGCCGCCATTGGCGGCATCATCACTTGGGGGTGAAACGACAACGCCAGGCGGACCAGAACGATCTATTGGCGGCCATCGCGAGGCGGAACGCTCCTCGGGTGTGATGAGGTGGTCGACGTCCTCGGCGGCCTCATCGATGTCGGATCTGGACCCAGCTCGATGCGACCCGTGAACCCACTGTCCTTGATGCCGTAGTCGTCGCTGACCGGCGTCGCGGTGTCCGATCCGACATCGGTCGTCTCGTCGCCCGAGAACACCATCGGCTCGGTCGAATCGACCCGGCCCTCGCCCACCTTCTTCCCGTCGACGTAGAGCGTCGCGGTGCCACCCTTGGCGAGGCCGCCGCCGTCGTAGGTGAACTCCATGCGGATCTGGTGTTCGCCCGCGGGAGATCGCCCCGTCACCGTAGGTCTTGAACCGCTGCAGCCCGAAGAGGTTGTAGCAGTACGCCGGCGGCCATCCTTGACGTACAGCGCCCAACCCCCGAACGCGCCACCCTGGGCGACGATGACGCCGTTCGCGTCGTCCCGTCGGGGATCTCGACTGTCGGCCGTCACCGAATGCGATCTGTTCTTGATGTTGACGACGGAGTTCTCGGACAGGCGACCCATCCCGCCGAACAGGAGCTGGGTCGTTCCCGCGGATCAGGTTGGGACGGCCGGCCAGGTCCGGGTTGAACCGTTCGACCGCGCCGGTCATCGAGCGGGCAGGACGTTGTACTTCGCCGCCTCGATGAGGAAGAGTCGCTGCAGGTCCCGCAAGTCGATCGGGCTGCTCCGCCGCGAGGTCGCGGGCCTGCGTCCAGTCGTCGGGCGCATACAGCTCCCAGACGGTCGTCGTCGATGGGCGGCAGTGCCGCCAATGACCCATGGGGTGCTGTGACGCGTCACCGCGGTCCAGCCCTTGTGGTAGATGCCGCGGTTGACGAACATCTCGAAGTACTGGGTCGTCGGTCGTTCGGCTGCCGCCTCGTCGTCGAACGAGGAGGCGCATGCGACGCCCGTCGTATGGCATCTGCTGGATCCCGTGCACGAAGGAGGGCTCCGGCAGGCCGGCCGACATCGAGCACGGTCGGCGCGATGTCGATGACGTGGCTGAACTGGGTGCCGCATCTCGCCCTTGGCCTTGATGCCGGCCGGCCAGTGGACGATGGTGCCGTTGCGCGTGCCTCCCCAGTGCGACGCGACCTGCTTGGTCCACTGGTAGGGCGTATCCATCGCGTGCGCCCAGCCGACGGCGTAGTGGTTGTACGCCTCCGGCGTGCCGAACTTGTCGATCCGGGCGGCCAGGAACTCGGGCGTCTCGATCGTCGTCGACGCCATTGAGCATCATCAGCTCGTTGAAGGTGCCATTCGGCGTCCCCTCGGCGGATGCCCCGTTGTCGCCGACGATGTAGTAGACGAGCGTGTCGTCGAGGATCTCCCAGGTCCTCGAGCGCGTCGATGAGCCGCCCGACATGGTGGTCGGTGTGCTCCATGAACCCGGCGTAGACCTCCATCTGGCGCGCCAGCACCGGCTTCAGTCGCGTCGGGCATGTCGTCCCAGGCGGGGATCTCGTCCGGCCGTGCCGTCAGCTCGGCGTCCGCGCGGGATCGACCCCGAGCTCCTTCTGCCGGGCGAACGTCTCGCTCGCGCAGGGCGTCCCAGCCGTCGTCGAACTGGCCCTTGTACTTGTCCGACCACTCGATCGGGCACGTGGTGGGGCGCATGCGTGGCCCCGGGCGCGAAGTACACGAAGAACGGCTTGTCCGCCATCAGCGCCTTCTGCTGGCGGATCCAGTCGATCGCGTGGTCGGTCATGTCCTCGGTGAAGTGGTAGCCCTCCTCGGGCGTGCGGTCGCGGCTCGAGCGGCGTCGTGTTGTGGTAGATCGCCGGCGCGTACTGGTTCGTCTCGCCCCCGATGAACCCGTAGAAGTACTCGAATCCACCGCCACCTGACGGCCAGTTGTCGAACGGGCCCATCGGGCTGGTCTGCCAGACCGGCACCTCGTGGCACTTGCCGAATTGCGCCGTCGATAGCCGTTGAGCTTGAGCGTCTCGGCGAGCGGTGCGGCGGTGTTGGGCCGGAGCGAGTTGTAGCCGGGCGCGGACGTCGCGAGACGACAGCAGACCACGGGCCCTCGCGTCCGGGCATCATCACGAACGGATGAAAACGACCCGCCGCGCGGCGAGATTTGCGGTGTGGCGGCGCTCAGCCGCCGGGGATCATGGCGCTGTCGCGAGCGTCCGCTGGCCCATCACGGCGGAACCCGGGATCACGCAACGGGTCGGTCAGCCCGATGGCCGCAGCTCGTGAGATCGCTTCGCCTCGCGACGAGACGTCCAGCTTCCGGTAGATCGACATCGTCTGACTCTTGATGGTGTTCGCCGACACTCCGACTCGCTCGCCGATCTCGCGGAACGAGAGGTACGTCGAGAGATATGGCAGCAATCGGAGCTCGGCAGCCGTCAGGGCCGAGGCTCCGACGATCACGGACGCAGATGCACTCACCTGCTGTCGAAGGGTCGCGGCGTCGTCGGCCAGGCGGCCGAAGGGAGGGAACAGGCGCAGGACGTCATCCGCCTCGCGCAGGAGCGTCCGGGCGCCCGCGGCGTCCGCTTGCGCGAGGGCGACGCGGGCAAGCTCAAGGTTCGCCCCGACGGAGAGCCACGGCACGGCGTCCGACAGTCCGGGCCGCAGCCGATTTGCGTGCGCCTGATCGCTTGCAGCCTGGATCCGGTTGCCGCGCCGCAACGCGACCCGTGCCGCGAGCGCGAACACGATGGTCAGCATCGAAAGCTCGGTCAAGCCACTGCGCAGGACGACGTCGCGAGCGGCGGCCACGAACCCGGCAGCCTGGTCCCATTCGCCGCGTTCGATGGCGATCGTCGCTCGGTAGGCGAGCGCCAGGGCACGGCCGGTCGCCGCCGCCGGTGGGAGCGTCGCCAGGTCTGCCTCAGCGAGGGACGAGTCCGCGGCGTCGTCCTGGCCGGCGAGATACTGCGCGACGCCGAGGGCAACCAGGGCCGCCGTGCGCCACTGGCTCCGCGGCGGGATCTGTTCGACCGCTGTCGTCGCGTCCGTGAGCATGGCCGCGGCTCCGTGCTGCGCCCTGATCGAGCGACCCAGGGCGAGCCAGGTCTGGATCGAATGGCTCCCGTCCGGCATGGCCGCGGCGACGTCGCCGGCGGCCGCCTGGTGCATCCACTGCCCCGAGCGACGGGCATCGCCGGACATAGCGAAGTAGATCGCGCCGATGAATGCGACCTCTGGGTGCCGTGGCATCCACTGCGCGTTCTCGCACTCGTCGAACCACCGTTGGACCGTCGCGATGCTGCCCTGGTTGAATCCGATGTGCGTGTGGGTCACGAGCAGACGAGCCAATCTCGCCTCGTCGTCAGCCAGACGGGCGCAGGCGATCGCCTCGGCGGGGGAGTCATGATCCTCGAACCAGGTCGAGGCGTTGACCGCCAGACCAGCGATGTCATCGGGCTTCTCGCGCGCGAGATCAGCGCGCAGTAGGTCGCGGAGCAGCCGATGTGGTCGATACCAGATGCCACGATCGTCAAGCGGCAGGAGCAACCGGTTGGCCGCGGCCATCGACGCGAGGATCGACGCGGAATCCGTGCGGCCAAGGACCGCATCGCAGAGCGGCCCGGTCAACCGCTCAAGGAACGACGTCCGACGCAGGAACGTGACCCGTTCCGGGCCGAGCGGCGCAAGGATCTCGGACCGCAGGTAGTCGGCGATGGCGCGGACGTCGCCGGCCAACCCGTCGGACCCATTGGGGGTGGAGCCGTCCTGTTGCTCGGCGGCGGCCGCAAGGAGCCCGAGGTACAGACCCGCCGACCAGCCCTCCGCCCGTCGGTTCAGCGCGGTGGCCGTCTCTCGGTCGATCCCGTGGTCGAGGGCTCGCGCGAACTCGAATGCTTCAGCGTCGTCGAGAGAAAGATCCCCCTGGTCGAGCTCCAGGAGCGTCGCCGCGGCACGGCGCCGTGACAGCTCGAAGGGTGGCCCCGCGCGGCTGGCCATCACCAGCCGCGAACCGGCAGGGAGCAGCTCCGGCATGACGTCCAGGATGTCCGCCGCCGGACCGGGCCGGAGCGCATCGACGTCGTCCACGAACAGCGTGACGGCCGGGTGATCCTCGAGCGCGCTGCTCAGGCGGGTGACGGCCGACCACGGCGAGATCGCGGGCGCGGCGATCGCCTCGAAGACCGTTGTCTCGATGGGTCGGACCAGATGCAGTGCCGCAGCCAGAAGCTGGACGATGATCGCGGGATCGTCATCGTGCGCGTCCAGGGAAACCCACGCGATCGCGCGGCGCTCACGGGCGGCCGCCTGGGCCATGAACGTGGTTTTGCCGTATCCCGGTGGCGCCGCGACCGACACGAGCATCGCGGGCGAGGCCGCGAGGCGGTCCAATAGACCGCGGCGCACCACGCTGCCGTCGCGCACCGGTGGCGGCGACGACTTGACCTGGACGCGGATCGCTGGGATACCGGGCAGGTGCGGGACGTTCGATCGGGACCGGATGACGGACGCGATGCTTGGGAACCCCCTTGGCGACGACCCATGGCACGTGGCCGCCCGTCTGCATTCTCGCATCCCGCGCGGTGCGCGTCATCACCGCGCCCATAGGCCAAACGTCCTGGCCCGCGCCGCGGGCTTGATGCTCGGCGGCCGCCGAGTCTCCTGGGTCAGCTCAGCCCGGCCGCTCTCGAACCGCCGATCGCCGGTCCACACCACCCCGGGTTCGCAGTTCGACCGTATGCGCGTGTTCCGCGGCGTCCTCCGGCAGAGTCGTGACGAACGCCCCGTATCGGGCGACGGCTGGCCCAGCGGACAGGCCATGGAGGAGCACGCTCAGTGCGATCGTCACGGCCACTGCCGACACGACCGTGACACCGAATGGCGGCGGGCCGGCACCGTCGCCAAGGGCGACCAGCGTCAGCACGATCGATGCCAGGCCTCGTGGCCCGAACCAGCCCATGAATGCCAGGGTCGGCGACCGGAGGTGGGTCCCGCGCAGGGATACCGCGACCGGCAGCATCCGGACCACCGTCAGCGACAGGACCGCGTAGACGACCACCGGCAGCGAGATCGCCGGGGCGATCCCGACGAGCAGCGCCCCGAACAGGAAGAAGACGACCAGACCGACGAGTTCGCCGCTTGCCTCGGCGAACTCCAGGAAGGATTCCGGAACATGGCCGTACACCGCGGTCATCGCAAGGCCGGCGACGAATGCGGCCACGAACACGTTGCCGCCGAGCTCGTGGGCGACGAACCAGGCCACGAGGCCGATCGCCAGGGTCGCCATCCAGTGCGTGCCCTCGAGCATCCACCCGCGTGTGACCGCGACGCGCAGGGCGAGCGCCCCCAGCCCTCCGACCGCGATACCGGCGATCGCGCCGAGGCTGATCTGCGCGACCGCATCCGCGACCCACGCCGTCCCCCCAGCATCTGCGCCCGCCAGCGATAACGAGGCGGCGACGAGGACGATCGGGGTCACGAGTCCGTCATTCAGCCCCGACTCGACGTTGAGTGCCTGGCGGATCCGACGCGGCACGACCGGGCTGTTGACCACCACGGCTCCAAGCGCGGCGTCCGTCGGCGCCAGGAGCGTCGCGAGGATGACCGCGTCAAGCAGGCTGAGGCCGGGCAGGATGAGGAGCGCTGCCAGCGTTCCCGCCACGATCGTCAGCGGCAGTCCGATCACGAGGAGTCGCAGGGGCAGCCGCGCGGTCCGGCGCAGGGCCGCGAAGTCGATGCGGGCGGCATCCACGACCAGGGCCAGGATGAGCGCGAGTTCGCCGGCAACGCGCAGGAGCTCCGTGTCGAAGAGGGCCTCCGGGGTCCCTCTGGCCACGAACCCGAGCCCGACTCCGAGCACGAGCATGACGATCTGGACCGTGACGCTCCACCGGTCGAGCGATCGGGAGACCAGCGCGTACACCAGCAGGCCCCCGAAGAACAGCCCGATCGTCAGCATCGCCTCGAGCGTCCTCCATCGGTCGCGTGGTCGTCGCTGGGCACGTCAGGGCCTCCTCGAGGTGGCTCGATGGTCGTACGATGGCCAGCGCCCGTCGAAGAGGGCATCGACCGGTCCGGATGATGGACCACATGCGCCGCCACGCGTCACTCGTGGCAATCACCCGCTTCGAATGACGACCTCGCCCGGACTTGCAGGCAGAGTCGGGGTCGGGAAGGCCTTGGGCGCATGATGGGACCATCTGCCGGCCCGTCACGCGCAGCAGGAGGGACCAGGATGACCACGGATGCCGTGGGTCTCGCGCCGCTGGATCGGGAGGCCGCCAGCGCGGACGAGAGCCCGATCTACGAGCTGTTCATCGGGCTGATGACCATCATCTCCCTGTTCATCGTGTTCTTCCAGCTCGTCGTCCGGGCGCCCCAGGTCGACACCATCCTGACCTCCAGCGACACGCTCGTCTGCCTGCTGTTCCTGTGGGATTTCGCGCGGTCGTATCGCCGGGCGCCGAGCAAGCGCGACTACATGTTCGGCGAGCGCCCAGGACGGACCCTGCCGCACGGGCTGTTCGACCTGCTCGGGAGCATCCCTGGGTTCAGCCTCCTGCGAGTCCTGCGGATCTTCCGCGTGGCCCGGCTGACCCGGCTCGTGCGAGCGAGCGGTTCTCGAGGTCTGGCCGTCGAATTCTTCAGGCGCCGCGCCGAATCGGCGGTCTACGTGATCATCCTGGCGTCGTTCGTGGTCCTGCTGGTTGGAAGCTCCCTGATCGCGTTTGTCGAGCCGCCGGTCGACGGCTCCAACATCAAGACCGGCGGTGACGCCTTCTGGTGGGCCTTCGTCACCATCACCACCGTCGGCTACGGCGATCGATTCCCGGTCACGCCGACCGGACGGTTCGTCGGGATGGTGACGATGGCGGTCGGGATCGGCATCTTCGGTGTCCTCACCAGCTACCTGTCGTCGATCTTCCTGGCCAAGGACGACGAGGCGCCGGTCAAGAGCGCTCCGGCCCCGGTCGCCGAGCTGGACCCGCTTCGCGCCGAGCTGGTCGAGCTCCGGGCCGAGATGGCCGGCCTGCGCCGCCTCCTGGAGGTACAGGATCGTGGTTGACCTCCCGACCGGCACCGGATCCGACGGAGGATCCGCTCGTCCCGGGCTGGCTCGTGCGCCTGGCCGCCATCGGGTGGCGAGTGCTGGTCACGCTCGCGCTCGGGGTCGTGCTGTTCGGGATCGCCGTCCAGCTGGCCACGGTCGTTTGGTCGATCATCCTCGCCCTGATCCTCGCCGCGACCCTGGCGCCCTTCGTCAGCGAACGTCGCGCGCGTGGCGCGAGCCGCGCCAAGGCCGCAGGGATCGTCTCTCTCGGCGCGGTCCTTGTGTTCGGGGCCGCCATCGCCGCGATCGTCATCGTGCTGGTCCCGTCCGTGTCCGCCATCGTGACCGCCTTCGACAGCGGGATCGGCACGGTTCGCGATCAATTGACCGGACTCGGCGTGTCGGGGGATCTCACGGCGATCCTCGAGCGAATCTCGGCGCGATCCGCGGATCCGTCCTCAGCGCGCTCGGCGCGGTCGTGAGCTCGGCGGCCAACATCGTGACGATCGCCATCCTGGGCGGATTCCTGACCTTCTTCCTCCTGCTCGACGGGGACAAGTCCTGGGACTGGCTGCTCGCGATGACCGACGGATGGCGACGCGAAGCCCTGATGAACGGCGGGCGGCACGCGGTCGATCAGGTCGGCGGATACGTCCGGGGAACCGCCCTGATCGCGGCCGCCACGGCGCTGATGGCGGGAGTCGCCACGTGGGCGCTCGGCGTGCCATTCGCCGGACCCCTTGCCGTCGTCGTCCTCATCAGCGCGTTCGTGCCCTATATCGGCAGGGCGCTCAGCCTGCTGCTGATCGTCGTCGTCGCCCTCGGGACCCGGGGAGCGGTGCCAGCGGTGGCGCTCTTCGCCCTCTTCGTCGTCGGCTCGATCGCCCTCGATCGGGCGCTCGCGAAGCAGACGTCGGGACGGAGCCTCCAACTGCATCCGATCCTCGCGGTGGTCGGGTTGCCACTCGGCTTCGCCGCCTGGGGGTTCGGTGGCCTCATCGTCATCTTGCCCGTGCTTGCCTTCGCGCAGACAGCGGCCGGTGTCGCCATCACCGCGCTCGGCCGCGAACCCAGCAGCGCACCCGCCGATCCGGGAACGTCCACGACGTCAGGCCCGGTCCCCGTTTGGCTCGATCGCCTGGGTCAGTGGAGCTGGCGGTCGCTCATCGTCGCCGCGATGTTCCTCGTCGTCACCGAGGTGGCGTTGTTGTTCCCGGGAGTGATCATGCCGGTCGTCATGGCGATCATCCTGGCGGCGACCCTGGAGCCTGCGGCCGCCGCACTGGAGCGGCGCGGTCTCGGTCGAGGAACGGCCGCCCTCGTCGTCACCATCGGGACGAGCGCGGCGATCATCGCCGTCCTGGTCGTCACGTTGGCGGCCCTTACCGGTCCGGCGGCCGAGGTCTTCTCCACGGCGACCGCGGGAGCCGAGGCGTCCGGCGCCCAGGCACTCGGCATCGGCTCATTCGTCAGCGCCATCGGCGACGGCGTGCTGGCGACGATCGGGGCTGCCGTCGCGAATGTCGTCGGAATTGTCGTTGTGCTGTTGCTTGGCGGCTTCCTGACGTTCTACTTCATCCGCGATGGCGGGCGGGTCTGGCAGGCTGTCACTCGCGGTGTTCCGGCCGACAAGCGTGGGCTGCTCGATGCCGCCGGCGGTCGCGCGGTCGATGTGCTCGGCGGCTACATGGTCGGGACGGCGGCCATCTCGGCGTTCGGCGCCGCGAGCCAGTGGCTGATCATGGTCCTGCTGGGGCTGCCCCTCGCCTTCCCGCTTGCCGTGCTCGCCCTGTTTGCGGGGTTCATCCCCTACGTCGGCGGGTTCATCGCGACCGGCCTGGCGTTCCTCGTGGCGGTCGCTGTGGGGGACTCGACCGACATCATCATCATGTTCATCTACACGATCGTGTTCAACATCGTCCAGGGCAACTTCGTCACGCCCCTGGTCTATGGCAAGGCGGTCAGCCTCCATCCCGCGATCGTGCTGCTCGCGGTGCCGATCGGAAACGCCCTGGCGGGCATCGTCGGGATGTTCCTCGTCGTACCAGTCGCCGGCGTGATCGCGACGACCTGGCGGGCGGTCCTGCAGACGATCGAGGGACGCGACCTACCGGAGCCCGGGCCGTTGCCTGACCCGGACCCAGGCGACGTGACCGCCCCCGCAGCGCCCACCGTCGTGATCGGCGGCTAGGCCATGGATGCGGGCCGACCCGAGCCGCGTCCGCTGGCGCGCGTGATCTCGCCGCGCGAGATGCGGCTGCTCTTCTGGCTGATCGTCATCGCCCTAGTCGGCGTCATCGGCGTCCTGACTTCCGGCATCGCCGACACGCTGTCCGGTCCGGCCGTGATCCTGTTCATCGCATGGCTCATGGCGTATGTCCTCGAACCGGCGGTCACCTGGCTGGCGCGCCACCTGCCATTCCACTCGCGCGCCCTCGGGGTCGCCGTGACCTACGTGCTGACCGTCCTTGTGACCTTCGCCGTCCTGCTCAGCGCCGGAGCCGCCATCCTGAGCGCCGCTGTTGCCTTCGTAGAGCAGTTGCCGGCGATCGTGGCCCGCGTGAAGGAGCTTGCCACACCGCTCGCGGAATCCCTGGGCCTCGTCCCACCCGCCCCCGTCGACCTGTCGGCCGCCATCGCGGAGCAGGTGGCCGAGAACGGGGAAGCCATCGCCGACGCCGTCGGTGCGGCGCTGCAGAACATCGTCGCGGTCATCGCCGGGCTCTTCACGGCCGTCGTGATCTCGGTCGGGATGGCCGCCGGCGAGGTGACGCTGCTTGGCTGGCTCCGGCGGTTCCTGCCGGAGCGGTCCTACGCCGACATCGCCGCCCTGGAGCGGGCCATCGCGCTCTCGTTCGGAGGGTTCATCCGCGGCCGGGGCCTCATCGGACTGATCTTCGGCGGACTGATCGCTATCGCCGCGTTCCTCCTGGGTGTCCCGCTCGCTCCGCTCATCGCGGTCATCGCCGGCCTCATCCAGTTCATCCCGTTCATCGGGCCGCTGCTCGGGTGGGCCGTCCTGCCGGCGTTCGCGCTGGTCCTGGCCCCGGCGGTCGTCGTGCCCGCGCTCGTCGTCAGCCTGCTGATCGCCGCGGGGATGCAGCTGGTCGTGACCCGCATGGTCATGGGCCGGGCGGTCAAGATCCGTGCCGCCGCGGTGCTCGCAGTGGTCATGCTGGGGACCGCGATCGCCGGGGTCATCGGCGCGATCTTCGCCATCCCGACCACCGCGGCGATCCTGGCGATCACCGATTACCTGAAGAAGCGCGACGTCCTGTTGCGAGAAGCCGTGGACGAAACGCTTGTCGCCCCGGAGGCGGGGGCGGAAGCGGGGGTGGAGGCAGTCACGCCGGCCTGACTCTCCGCCGGCGGCCTGAGCCCGGGCTCGTCCGTCGTCTGCCGCTGCATCGCCCTTCGACCTACTTGGGCGCCTTGCGCGAGGCGGCCGGAGCCGGCGAGGGCGGGCTCGCCGCCGGAGGGTCGGTGAGCGTGTGCATGATCAGCGCGTCGGCCACATCGGTGTTGTTGCCCACCTGGACCATCGCCCTGGTGTTCCCGGCGAGCGACCGCGCGACCTCGATGCGCTGTTCCTCGACATCGTGCCGCGCGGCATTCGGGTATGCGGCGAGCCGGGACTCCAGGTGCTGGAGCCGTAACTCTTCGTTGGCCGCCTCGAGCTCGATCCGTTCTCGCTGGTGGGCAACACGCTGGCGCGTCAGCGACTCCCGGTCGGCGAGCAGCCGCTCCTCGAGGGCATGCTGCTCGGTCTGCTCGTCGAGGCGCACGGACGCGAGCCGTCGCGACTCGCGCGACGCCATGAATTCGACCGGCGGTTGGACGCGGACGATCACGACCCGCCGGACCTCGACGCCATACGGCTCGAGCGCCGCACCGATGGCAGTCTGAAGCGCGTTGGTGTCGGCGGTCGAGAGGTCGAGGATCTCGTCGGAGCGCTTCGACCGAACGAGGGTGCGGACCGCATCGAGCGCAGATGCCTGGCACACCTGGTCGAAGTCGGGCGCCGAGATCTCGAACACGAACCGCTCCGGGGCAGTGATCGTGAAGGTCAGCAACACGTCGACGTCGACGCGCACGTCGTCGAGGGTTGAGACTGCCCAGACCGGCGTATCGAACGGGATCTCCCGCACCGTCACGACGTGCGACACGACGATCCAGGGCGGGACGATATGGCGGCCCGCACCGAGCGTCCGGTTGTAGCGACCACCCCTGAGGAGCAGCGCGCGCGCGCCTTCCGGCACCGGCACGATGAAGGACTGGAAGACGCCGAGGAAGATGGCGACGGCGCCGACGCCGAGCAGCCCGCCTCGGACCGCGATGTTGGCCTCGAACAGCAGCGCGAGCACGATCGCGATCACACCGCCGAGCACGAAGCCGTTGCGGATGCGGAACGGTTGGCTGGGCAACACGACGATCGGGAGGCGACCGGAGGCATCGGGCACGGTGAATGCCTCGCCGGCCTCATCGAGCGGGACCCGCGCCTGGGTCAGTTGGAGCTGGGCTGGCGGAACCGCGTCGGGTGGCACGGGAGCCACGCTCGTGGCCGGCGCGGCCGAGGCGGTGTCCAGGGTCGGGATCGTCTGCCATCGCGGTCAGGACCTCATGGCGTTGGGTTGGCCGGCCCGGTCACGCTCCGGCTAGTGGTCGCCGCCAACCGGCGCCCCTGTCGATAGACGGCCGGGACGACCGGGGCGACCGCGGCGGATGGCCGAGCCGGGAGCGACTCGCCGGGGAGCAGGCCCGCCGGCTTGGGCGGTTCCGAAAGGCGACCGTGCAGATAGCGGACCATGTCGCTTGCGAAGGTCAGGATCGGCGCCGACAGGAGCAGTCCCGCCACGCCGAACTGGCCCAGCGCCACGATGCCCGGGATCAGGACGAGTGGGTGCACGCCGAGCCGTCCCTCGCTGACACGGCGCCCGACGATGGTCCCGCCGAGCCAGCGGGCGGCCAGATAGACGGCGACGTACACGGCCGCCCGCTCCGGGTCGACCAGCACGAGTAGCAGCGCGGGTGCCAGACCGAGGATCCATCCGAACTCCGGGATGAGCTGGAACGCGCCGGCGAGAACCGATAGCGCGAGGGCGCCCGGGTACGTCGGCCCGCCGAGCCGCGAGGACACCGTCAGCCCGATGAACGTCCCGACGCCCACGAGGAAACCCAGGACGACGAAGCCGCGCAGGTACGCCCCCGCGGCCCGGTCCAGCATCCGGACGACGGCCCAGAAGTCGGGCCGGAGCCAGCCGGCGACGCGGGCATCGACCGCGGCGGCGGCGCGCTGCTTGCTCGACAGCGCCGTCAGCAGCCAGGCAGGGAGGACGATGAGTCCGAGCGCGGCGCCCGCCACGTTCAGGGCGGTATCGACGATCGTCGGGCCCAGGTCGTCGAGGCTCGCCGACGCCCCATCGAGGCCCTCCTTCACCGTCGAGACGACCGCGACGACGATGGGACGGGACACCTCGCGGGCGGACGCCGGAAGCTGGGCAAGCGCGGCCTCGACCGTGCGATCGATCTCGTCGGAGCCCGGCACCACAGAGCCGAGAGCGACCAGGGCGGACGCCAGCGGCGGCACCACGACGACGAAGACGGCGACGACGATCGCGACGAGGGCCAGGAGCGCGACCGCGGCCGCCAGGCCCCGTGGCATGAACCGGTCGAGGGTGTCGACCAACGGCAGGACGAGATACGCGATGAGACCGCCGATGGCGAACGGCAGCAGGGCCGGCCACGTGCCGGCGACGACGGCCCACGATCCAGCGACGACTGCCGTGACCAGGACCGCGCGCCCGAGCGTGGACGGGGTGACACTCGCCAGCCTGGCCCCGAGGTCCGACCACGCGACCTGTGCCCGCTTCCGGGCGGCACGTCGATCGGTCACCTGCCGGGGAGCGTCAGCCCGGGGAGCAGCGGCCATGCGGCGATCCCCCATGTAGGTGACGTCGATGGCCGACCCGCGGCCAGCCATCGATCATGCGGTTCCGAAGGTGTGCCGCCCCTAGGACGACATCGCCTTCTGCTTGAGCGACTCGAACTCGGCGTCCGAGATCGCGCCTGCGGCCTTCAGTTCCTGGAGCTTGGCGATCTGATCGGCCGGCGATACAGCCGCAGCGGCCTTCGCGCCAGCCTCCATGCGGGTCATCATCTCGACGTCCTGCGCGGTGACCTTCGGTCGCATCGCGATGTAGATCAGCGCGCCGAGGAACGGCAGGATGATCAGCAGCAGGAGCCAGCCCGCCTTCGCCGCGCCGGACAGGTCGTTCCGCCGGAAGATGTCGGAGAACAGGCTGATGAAGATCCAGATCGCCAGGAACCAGAAGAAGAACGCGACCATCGACCAGATCACGTCCCAGAACGTGATGCTCGAGGTGCCGACCTGGTTGCACGCGGCAAGCAGGACGGTCACGGCAGCGAGCAGCGGCACCACGGGCCGTCCGACGAGCTGCCTTGCGGTGGAGAACATGGTCATCCGTTCCTCCTGATGGATTGCCCGGGCCTGCGGCCCGTTCGGGCGTCTGATGTTCGTGACGCCGCGAGCATCATGCTCCACCGGGATCGACCCCGGCGCCTCATACGAAGCGGGTGATGGTGATGCGCCGCGCGGGGGCGCGGCTCGTTCCGCCGCGTGTCAGACGGACCGGTAGCCGCCGTACGTGTTGCGCTTGTCTGTCGCCACGGCCGCTGAGTGGGAGAGGTCCAGGACCAGGGCGAGGCCGACCCACAGCCAGTCCGAGCCGTTCAGGCCGACCCCCGGCGTCTGGAGGATCACGTACATGAGCGTCGTGAACGGCAGGAAGATGATGCCGAGGATCGGGATGATCGGCCCCCCGAATGCAGCATCGAACTGGACCGGCCGAGCCAGCCAGAACAGGATCACGACGAATCGTGGCGAGATCGCGGCCAGCAGAACCAGCAGGCAGCCCATCGTTCGGAGTCCTCCCTCGGGTGCGATCCCATCCGACCGAGCGGTCGTCTTGTGATCGAGCACCGATTTCCAGCGCCGCGGAGGCGCGCCACATCATACGGTCACTGTGAGGGCGCGGACCCTCAGGCGCGCAGCTCGCGGACGTTGTCCAGGATCGCGAGGATCGCCACGCCGGCGATCGCCGCGACGACGATCAACGGTAGGTAGGCCAGGGCCAGCACGATCGCCCCGATGATGGCGAGCAGCAACGTGATCCGCAGCACGAGCTGGATCAGGCGACGACGGAATGCCGCCTCGATGGCGACGTAGCCGCCGAGGGTCAGCAACAGGGCCGCCCAGATCGGCACCACCTCGAGGTAGAGCGTCACGACCAGCGCGATCAGGAGGACGCCGGCGCTGATCGCCGACCACAGCTCCACGTAGCGGCCGTACTGCTGCGCCTCTTCGGTCTGTGGCCGATGGTCGTGGCGAAGGTGCGCCCGCGGGTCGCCGGCATCGCCGGCCTCGGCATGGACGAGCGCGAGCCTGGCCGCATCCAGGTCGTCGCCGAGTGCGGCGTCCCGCGCTCGGAGTGCCGCGAGCTCGGACTCGGCCACGCGGAGCGCCAGTTCCGCCTTGGTCGGACCGGTCTCGGCCTCGGTCTCGGCATTGCGGACCGGCAAGGCGGCCGCAGCGCGTCGGATTGCCTCGGCTCGGGCATCCGCCTCCGCGTCGGTGGCGACTCGCTCAGCCTCGAGGGTCGCGATGCGGTCGCGCAGGACCGCGGGCACGCGATGCGGCGGCGCGGATTTGTCGAGGCCGAGGAAACCCAGAGGGTCGTTCCACGACTGGCGAGCCGTGGCGCTGCGCGTGTACTTGGGCCCCGCGGGTGCCCGCTCGCCCGCGAAGCGATCCTTGGTGTCGAGCCCCCAGAGCCCCCGGAAGCCATCGATCCAGCCGGTCGTGTCGTCGACCACGATCGGCGTCCACTCGACGTCGCCGCCCGGCCCGACGGCCAGCCCGTCGCCTCGCGCATAGTCGATGAACGGGATGCTCAGCGCCGCTTCGACGCTAGCCGCGAGGTCGCCGGGGTCGTCCTGGCGCAGGACATCGCGCCACAGCTTCCGGAGCCCCTCGAGGAATCCGTGAACCGGACGCAGCGCCGGGAGCGGGACCGGCGTCACGTATTCCCCTTGCTCGAAATACGACGCGTGCGAGCCGGCGCCGGCGAAGATGACCGGGTGGCCCTCGGCGAATGAGAGGGTCGGGTCGTCCCAGCGGCGGCGCAGGTCGTCGCCGGCGTAGTCGTGCGCCGCGCAGCCGAACCAGCGCGGGATCGGGTCGCCGTCGCCACTGTCCTCGAGCACGACGAAGGCCTGTTCGAGGTCGGCCTCATGATCGTTGGCGCCGAAGAACGACGAGCGCCAGTCGTTCATGCAGTACACGAACATGTAGTGGAGCACGATCCATCCGTCACCGCGGACGACGCGCCCGTGATAGACGACCCGCTGGTCCTGGTCGCGGATGATCTCGTAGCGCTGCGCGGCGGCGGCCGCCGTCCCCCCGGGCACGCTGCCGCGGACGAGGAGCGATCCGGTGAACCCCGCGTCGACCAATCGCGCGAAGAGGCCGACGCGTGACGAGCCGGCCCGGGGCTCGGAAGGTCGGCCGGTCATCGCGGCGATTCCAGCGGGCCAGGGCGAACCGATCCATCGGTTTGGGCACGAACCGCAGGTAGCGCTCCTCGCCGGCACTGGCCGTTCGGCGGCCAGCCGCTCCAGCGTCAGTTCGCCGGCCGGGACGATCACGTACGGCCGCTCGCCCTGGACCGACAGCAGCAGATCGCAGGCACCCACATAGCTCTCCGCGGCCATCGGGAAGAAGTGCTCACCCTCGGTGAAGCGCACGACGGGTTCGTGCCGGCGAAGGAGCGTCAGGTCATCCATGTGGTTCGCGGTCCGCGTCGTCGACGAGATTGCCGCCGGCCATCGCCCGGACCGAGCGCTGGTTGAGATAGAACGCGCTGATGACCAGGAGCAGCAGGCCGAGGTGATCTGGCTGGCCGATCGCGACGCGGATCAACTCCACGAGGAGGCCGAACCCGACGATGACCATCGTCAGGACCCAGCCCCAGCGACGGAACGAGAGCAGACCGATGACGCCGAGGATGATGGCGAAGGCCAGGACGAGGTCGACCGCCCTGGTCAGGACCGGTGAGCTGGCCACGATCGGCAGGCCGCCCATGGGCAGGCCGCGGACCTCGAGGCCCACCGCGGCCAGCGAGATCGCGTCGATGATCCGGAGCGTCGCCACGACCAGGATCCCGAACGGCCAACGCCCGAATCGGAACGATCGTTGCGCGGGCGCTGGGGCGGGCACCCCGTCCGCCGGACTCGCGCTCACGATTCGCGCGACCGTCGGTCGGGCAGGAGCGTTCGCAGCGTCACGCCACGATGGTACGCGGGCGCAGCAGGCTCGACGCATCCTCCTTGAGGGGTGACGGATGCCTCGTTGACGCTTCGGGCGCTAATCCCGATAATCTAGGTCGGAATTGATGCACGGCTGCGAACGGCCGTCGCGACGCCGGCGCGTCGCCCCCCGACGAGGACCGAGGATCGAATGACCGCAACCCGCGAGATCGTCACCGACCAGCGCGACCAGTTCGCCTTCCACGACGACATCGTCTACCTGCGCGAGACCAAGCGTGGCCTGACGCGCGACACGGTCGAGGAGATCAGCGGCTTCAAGGACGAGCCGGACTGGATGCTCCAGTTCCGCCTGCGCGCCTACGAGCACTTCCTGAAGCGCCCGATGCCGACCTGGACCGACGGGCTCGACAAGATCGACTTCGACAAGATCGTCTACTACCGCAAGCCGTCCGAGCGCGAAGAGAAGTCGTGGGACGACGTCCCCGAGCAGATCAAGGCGACGTTCGAGAAGCTCGGCATCCCCGAGGCGGAGCGCAAGTTCCTCGCCGGCGTCGGCGCGCAGTACGACTCCGAGGTCGTCTACCACTCGGTCCGCGAGGAGCTGACCAAGATCGGCGTCGTGTTCATGGGCACCGACCAGGCGCTCAAGGAGTACCCGGAGATCTTCAAGAAGTACTTCGGCACGATCGTCCCGCCCGAGGACAACAAGTTCGCGGCGCTCAACAGCGCGGTCTGGTCGGGTGGCTCGTTCGTCTACGTGCCCAAGGGCGTCGAGGTCCCGCTGCCGCTGCAGGCCTACTTCCGCATCAACGGCGAGAACACCGGCCAGTTCGAGCGGACGCTGATCGTCGTCGACGAGGGCGCCAAGGTCCACTACATCGAGGGCTGCACGGCCCCGATCTACGCGACCGACTCGCTCCACGCCGCGGTCGTCGAGGTCGTCGCCCTGCCGGGCTCCAAGGTCCGCTACACGACCATCCAGAACTGGTCGAACGACGTCTACAACCTCGTGACCAAGCGCGCCCACGCGTACGAGAACTCGACGGTCGAGTGGATCGACGCCAACACGGGCTCCCGCAAGACGGTCAAGTTCCCGGCGATCTACCTGCGCGGCGAGGGCGCCACGGCCGACATCATCTCGGTCGCGGTCGCCGGCAAGGGCCAGCACCAGGACACCGGCGCCAAGGCCATCCACCTCGCGCCGAACACCCGCTCGCGGATCGTCTCCAAGTCGGTCTCGAAGGACGGCGGCCGGGCCACGTACCGCGGCCAGCTCAAGGTCGCGCCGGGCGCCACGAACGTCGTCGCCAGCGTCCGCTGCGACGCCCTGATGCTCGACGACCAGAGCCGCAGCGACACGTACCCGTACATCGACATCCAGGAAGACGACACGACGATGAGCCACGAGGCGACCGTCGGGAAGGTCTCGGCCGACCAGGTCTTCTACCTGATGGCCCGCGGCCTGACCGAGAACGAGGCGACCAACCTCATCGTCCAGGGCTTCCTCGAGGTGTTCACGAAGGAACTGCCGATGGAGTACGCCATCGAGTTCAACCGCCTCGTGAAGCTCGAGATGGAGGGGTCGCTCGGATGACGGCCCCGGCCTCACGAGCGAGGCCGGCGCGGCGGGCCCTCGACGAACTGTCCCTGCCCGTCGACGCGGGCGCCCTCGACGCCGTTCTCGCGACCTCGCCCGACTGGCTCGCGGCCGATCGGCGCGCCGCGTTCGAGGCGTGGGCCGCGCTCCCGGCCGAGTCGAACAAGCTCTACACGCCCGTACATCGACCTGCGCGGCGCGCAGCTCGAGGGGGCCCGCTTCACGACCGACCACGGCACGGAACGAGGTGTGGTCACTGCCCCCGACGACGCCGACGGCCTGATCGAGTTCGACGAAGGGCGCGTGGTCGGCATCGCCCTGTCCGAGACGGCGAGCGCCGCCGGCGTCGTCGTCCGCCCCCTGCTCGATGACGTGGACGCCGTCCGCGACCTGCTCGATGGCGCTCCGTCGATCCCCGAGACCGACAAGTTCGCCCAGCTGACCCGCGCCCTGTGGTCGCAAGGCGTCCTGGTCGACATCCCGGCCGGCGTCCGCCTCGACCGGCCGATCGTCATCCGCTGGGCCGTCGGCGCACCGGACCGCGCCCTCGTGACCCGGAGCCTCGTCCGGCTCGGGGACGGCGCGCAGGCCTCGATCGTCGAAGAGCTGGTCGCGTCGGACACGCGCGACGAGCACCGCCGGCCCCGCGTCGGAAGCCGGGGCCGGCCAGGCGTTCTTCGCCGGCACGACCGAGGTCACGCTCGGAGCCGAGGCCTCGCTCCAGGTCGCGAGCCTCCAGGAGCTTGGCGGCGACACGGTCGCCTTCCAGCATCGTCACGCCAACATCGGGGAGGGCGCGACCCTGCAGTGGGCGCTCGCCCAGCTCGGCGGCCGGCTGGTCCGCAGCCGCGTCGAGAACCGCCTGGTCGGCGACCGCAGCTCGGTCGAGCAGGTCGAGATCGTGTTCGGCGCCGAGGAGCAGCTGTTCGACCTGACCTCGTTCACGACCCACATCGGCCGCGACACGACCGGCGACCTGCTGTCGAAGGCGGCGCTGCTCGAGAAGGCGCGGACCTATCTCAAGGGCCTCATCACGATCGAGAAGAGCGCCATCGGCACCGACAGCTTCCTCGGCGAGTTCGGGATGAACCTCTCGAAGTCGGCGCGCTCGGTCGCGATCCCGTCGCTCGAGATCGACCAGCCGGACTGCCGGCGGGCGATGCATTCAGCTCGGTCGGGCCGATCGACGAGATGCAGCTGTTCTACCTCGAGTCGCGCGGCATCCCGCCGGACGAGGCGCGCAAGTTCATCGTGCTCGGCTACCTCGAGCCGGTCGTCGCGCGCGTCCCGCTGGCCTCCGCCCAGGCCCGCCTGCGCGAGCTGCTCGAGGCCAAGTGGGCCGCCGGCACCGACGGCGCGACCGGCGTGGCCGCCGCCTGATGCCTCCACAACGTCGCTCGCACCGGGCGCCCGGCGCGCCCACGCCGCTGGCTCCCCGCCCCACGGTCGCGCCGCGATGAGGCGCATCGACCTGCTGGGCGTCGACGAGGTCGGCGACGGCGAGATGAAGATGGCCTGGGTCGACGGCACCGACCAGGTCCTCGTCATCAACGTCGGTGGCGAGATCACGGCCGTCCAGGGCGTCTGCTCGCACGAGTACTTCGAGCTCGACAAGGGGTTCCTGACCAACGGCACGCTGACCTGCGCGCTGCACCTGTCGCGGTTCGACCTGTGAGCGGCGAACCGCTCGACCCGCCGGCCGAGGAGCCGCTGGCCGTCTACCCGGTCGTGGTCGAGGGCGGTCGCATCCTGATCGAGGTCCCCGACGGCCCGCTGGAGATCAGCGAGTAAGTCTGCCGCCCCCGTGGTACCGGCCGGTACCAACGTTCCGTGGCGAGGACCGGGTCTCGCGGCGTACGGTCGTCGGCATGCAAGGGGTGGAATTTCAGGGCTTCGCCGGCGACTGCACGATCACCGGGCGCGTCACGATGTTCGGTGAGCGCCTGACCGATTTCCTCAACGGCCAGGAGCGGTTCCGCCTCCACAAGGTCGAGTTCCAGAGCCTCGACGACGGCCACACCGTCGCCCAGGATTCGGTCAGCGTGGAGCGCGACGACCTCCTCGCCGTCGTCGGCACGGGCCCGCGCGGGAACGAGAAGCAGCGAGTCTCGCTCGAGGAAGCGCGGATGCAGCTGTCGATCGGGCCGTACATCATCCTTGGCCGGCTGCACGTCCCGCCCGGCCAGGACCCGATGCGCAACGTCCTGCAGCGCGAGCCGATGGTGCCGTTCACCGGCGTGACGATGGCCTACAGCCTGGCCGGCACGGTCGTGGCGCGCGACTTCCGCACGATCATCGTCAATCGCCACCTGGTCGAGTGGATCACCGCCACCGACGAGGAGGCCGTCCTGTTCCCCGAGGCGACGATCCGCTCGCCGTTCTCGATGAACCTGCGCAAGGACTTCACCGGCCCCTCGACGCTCTAGCCGTCGTCCGGCAGCGGGACCTCGGCGCCGGTGCGCAGGTTCTGGCGGAACTCGCGTGCACGGTCGATCGCGAACCGCTCCTCGTCGGGCCCGCCGGCGCGCCGGCGATGCGCGAGACCACGTAGCTCCCGATGACCGGCCCGTGCTTGAAGCCGTGGCCCGAGCCCCCACCGACGAGCCAGACGTTGTCGAAGGCCGGATGGCGATCGATCACGAACTCCGTGTCGGGTGTCGTCTCGTACTGGCAGACCCGGGTCTCGACGACCGGCGCGCCGGCCATCGCCGGGAAGCGGCGAGCCATGTAGCGGCGCGCGAGCCGCACCGACTCCGGGTCGACGAGCCGCTCGCCGTCGGTCGGGTCGAAGGCCGGACCGTAGCGGTCGGGCGCGAGCTTCATGCCCTGCCCGCCGATCGCGGGCACGCCGTACAAGGCGGCGTCGTAGTCGACCCAGCAGGGCAGCCACTCGGCGTTGAACCGGCCGTCGCCGGCGGTGGCCCGAAGAACATGACGTCCTGCTTCGTCACCCGGATGAGCTCGCCGAGCGACGTCCGGGAAGAGGCGCGGCAGCCACGGGCCGGCGGCGAACACGAACGTGGCGGCGGGAAAGCGCGTCCCGTCGCGCGTGACGACGTCGACCAGCCGGCGCCCGTCGGTCGTGCCGGGGACCGCCCAGCCGAGCTCGAAGCGCCCCCCGTCCGCGGCGAACGTCCGGGCCACGGCGGCCACCCCGTTCCGTGCCAGGAGCAGGCCCGCTTCCGGCTCGAACGCGGCGAACGCCAGGTCGTCGACCGCGATCTGCGGCCAGCCGTCGGCGAGGTCCGCCGGTGACAGGCGCCGGACGGGGATGCCCATCGAGGTCAGCGCCGCCATCGAATGCGCCTCGAAGCCGTCCTCGCGGCGGGCGAACCAGAGCATCCCGGCCTCGATGAAGAAGCGCTCGCCGATCTCGGCCTCGAACGCCTGCCATGCCGACAGCGCCTCGCGCGACCAGCGCGTGTAGAACGTGTCGGCGCCGTGCGACGAGCGCAGGATGCGCGTCTCGTCGCCGGACGTGGCACGCGGGTGCCCGGCCCCGAACGCGTCGATGAGCGTCGTCGTCCAGCCGGCCCGGCGCGAGCGCAGCGCGGTCCAGGCGCCCATCGTGCCCGCGCCGACGACGACGACGTCCGCCGCGGAGGGGCTCACGGGCTGAGGGTCAGCGTCGCCACCGTGGCCGCGGCGACGGCATCCCGGCCGAACGGCAGCGCGAGGGTCTCGCCGGTGCGCCACGGCTCGATCTGGTCGTCGTAGTGGCTCGCGTAGGGATTCCCGGACTGGCCGGTCGTGATCACGATGCGCGCACCGTCGAGGTCGGCCATGTCGATGACCAGCCGATACGACGGCAGGTTCGTGACCGTGAACAGCTGGCCGATGCCGAGCGGCACGAATTCGGGGTCGGACGGGTCCGGGTAGGCGCGGCGAAGCGGTAGTACGTGTTGTTGACGGCACCGGCCGCGCCGGGCACGGCCACCGGGCCGCGGTTGAAGTACGACTCCAGCGGGCCGATCCCGCTGCCGGTCCCGATCGTCGCTTCCTTGAACGTCGCGGTGTGCAGGCGGCCCCAGTCCCATGCGCCGGGGTCGCCGAAGGCGGCCCGCAGCTCGGCCCCGGCCTCGTCCATCGCGCGCAGGGCGATGACGTCGGCCGTCTCGGTCTCGGGTGTCGTCGTGTCGTCCCACCACGGCGACTCGGGCTCGGCCAGCAGCCGCTCCAGCGCGACCCAGCTGACCACGCTGCCGACGTA
The DNA here is from genome assembly GCA_963721545.1 of uncultured Chloroflexia bacterium. GTDB lineage: Bacteria > Chloroflexota > Limnocylindria > Limnocylindrales > CSP1-4 > SPCO01. The sequence continues at coordinate 63,692 of CAVRKB010000006.1, read as the reverse complement.
GTCGCGGGCCAGCGGACCGAGCTCGTCGTCGAACAGGTCGCGCAGCACTGGATACTCCCAGGTCATGTAGGCCGCACAGCCCAGGCTGTCGATCGTGCACGGCCGTCCCAGTCGCGATCCGGTCCGCGATCGTCGCGCCGTCGGCCGTGTCGGGGATCGCCTCGTCGAGCGAGAAGACGATGTCGCGGCCGGAGCGGCGCCGTGTCGGTCTGGATGACGCTCATCTCGGCGGTCGAGGCCGTCCTCGCCGTACTCGCTGACCAGGTCGATGATCCGCTCGGCGCGGTAGCCGGGGTCCCACTCTGGCCGATGAAGTCCGGCCAGGCGTCGTCGACCGCGGCGTTGTTGGCCGTGACGATCCAGCCCTCGGCCGGATCGAGCGCGGCATGGCAGGTCGTCGAACGGGATGAAGCCGAGTCCACTCGCCGCTCGCCGTCGTCGCCGTCGACCGGCCGGTCGCCGCGGTCGGTCCGGATCGGACGCGGACCGGCACGTAGCCCGGGCAGCTGGTAGCCGATGTGGCCGTCGATGTCGGCGTAGACGAAGTTCTGGGCCGGCGCCGGTAGGCTCGACAGCGCGGCGCGGAAGTCGTCGTAGTCCGTCGGCCACGTTGAGGGCCAGGATCGCCTCGAGCGTGCCGTCCGGGCCGGCCGCCGGGTGGATCGCCGGTCCAGCGCAGGGCCATCGGGGGCGCGTCGGCAGGCGGCTCGTCGACGTCGTTGAGGATCGGGCCGTGGACCGTCTCGCGGACCGCAGGGTGACCGGCTCGCCGCCGCTGACCGCGATCGTCTCGGTCCGGATCGTGAACGGCTGCGAGTGCCGTCGGGACCCAGGTAGCGGGTCGGGTCGGCCGGGTCGACGCGTCTCGATGACGAGGTCCTGGACGTCCGGGTCGACGTTGGTCGCGCCCCACGCGATCCGCGCGTTGTGGCCGAGGACGACGCCGGGCACGCCCGGGAAGCTGACGCCGGCGACATCGTACGGGCAGGCGTCGCCGACCGTCGTGCAATGCAGGCCGTTGATGAACCAGATCGACGGCATCGAGATGCCCGAGATGCGGGTCGTTGGCCAGCAGCGCCCCGCCGGTCGCCGACATCGACGGGCGCCACGACCCAGTCGTTGGAGCCGATGCCGTGGTCCGAGGCGAGAGCGTCCGGCCGGCCATCGAGCCCGGCCAGCCGCAGCGAGCCGTCCGCCCAGGTCGGCGACGTCGCGCCAGGCGGCGGCCTGGTCGTCGGCTCAGCGTCGGGCCGGGCGGCGTCCGCCCGCCGCGAGCGCGGACCGCGGCGTCCGTGGCGCCCCAGCCCCGCCGGCTCGTCCGGCCGACGGCGACGATGACCGGCCCATTCCGCGCGGCGGCGGAAGAGCTCGTCGGTCCGCGCCGGATCGCCGAGCCGCGCGTCCGCGAGCATCCGGAAGATCTCGGTCTCCATGTTGCCGCCGAGGTTCCAGGCCTGGACCTTGCCCCAGGCCAGCGTGTCGAGGCCGGTCCACGGCTCGGGCTCGTCGCCGGTGACGAGAAGGCGAGGCCGAGCTAGCCGCGATTCGCGTCGAGCCAGGCGTTGACCCCGGCGGCGTAAGCGTCGAGGACCGCGCGCGTGGCCGGGCGAGAGCGCGGCAAGATCCCGTTCCGCGGCGCCACGCCAGCCGAGCGTCCGGATGAAGCGGTCCTCGTCGAGCGAGCCCGCGCCGAACACCTCCGACAGCCGACCGGCCGAGATCCGGCGCCAGACCTCCATCTGCCACATCCGCTCCGCGGCGTGGACGAAGCCCTGCGCCAAGAACAGGTCGTGGGTCGTGGTCGCGCGTGATGTTGGCGATCCCATAGGCGTCGCGGTCGACCGTGACGGCGGCGTCGAGGCCCGCCACCTGGAGCGTGCCGGTCGTCTGCGGCATGGCGCGATCGGTGATCCAGGCCACCGCGCCGAACCCACCGACGACAGCGACCAGCACCACGACCACCAGCGTCACGGCGAGGACCTTCACGACACGCATCCGACGACTCCCCGCCGCTCACGCTCCGAGGACCGTGCCCAGACCGGCCGCCTCGGCGCGCCGGACGATGGCGTCGGCGAAGACGACATCGGCCAGCCCCACGCCGAGGTGCGTGACGACGACGCGCCCAGCCGCCGGTCGCTCCATGCCGGTCAGGATCGCCTCGCCGAGCGTGGCCGTCGGGTCCGGATAGCCGTCGAACTGGCCGGCAGCGCGATTGGCCAGGAACTGGCCTCGATCGTCGACGAGGAACGCGGCCGCGCTCTCCGCGACTGCCGCCGAGCACATCGTCGCGTAGTCGACCGGGATCACGAGCGCGTCGGGCGTCAGCCAGTCCGTGGTCATCGATTGGCGTCGGGCCGGGTCCGTGAACGACACGGCGGTGATGACGACGTCGGCGTCGTGTGCCGCTTCTCGCGCGGACGCCGCCGTCCGGGCCGTGGCGATGCCCGTGGTGCGCGCGGGCCGCGTCGGCGAGGGCGGACGCGCGATCGGGGTGGCGGTCGTGGATCTGCAGCTCGACGCCAGGCAGGACGTGGCCGAGCACCTCCAGGTGGCTGTGGCCCTGCACCCCGGCCCCGATCATCGCCACTCGGGGCGGCCGGTCGAGCCCGACAGGCCCGAACCGGGTCAAGGCGACACCGGAGACCGCCGCGGTCCGCTGCGCGGTGATGCCCCCGCCGTCCAGGATCGCCCGCGGCTGGCCGGTCGTGGGGTCACTGAGGATCACGACGGCATGGATGGCCGGCAAACCCGCCGCACGGTTGTCCGGGAACCCGGCGACCCACTTGATGCCGAGCAGGTCCGCCCCGGCCGGGTCACGCATGGCCGCCGGCATCGCATGGGCGAACGACCCGTGCGGCCGCGGGTGCACGCCGATCTTGGGCGGCAGTTCCGCGTCCGCGACGAGCGCGGTCAACGTGCGCTCCGCGAGCGCCAGCCGCTCCTCGACCGGCGGCATCGCGGCGTCGACGTCGGCCGCCGAAAGGTAACGGGTGCCGATGGCTTCCATGAGACCGCGAGTCTAGGGCCGCGGCAGCCGGCGGTGCGAGATTCGTCGCGACGGCGGGTCGTGCTGGCGTCGCTCGAACGCGCCCGCGGGTACGATGCGCCGCGTGGCGCCCATCGACCTCGCGACGAGCCTCGAGAATCTCAAGCTGGAGCGCGACGCGATCGTGCTGTACGACGCGCTGGCGGAGATCGAAAAGGACCAGACCCGTGCCGACGCGTTCCGCCGGATCGCGGCGAACGAACGACGGCACGCGGGCATCTGGGCGGACAAGCTGACGGAGCTCGGGGCGACCGTCCCCGCGCCCGACGGTCCCAGGCCTCGGGTCCGGCTGATCATGCTGATCGCCCGCCTGTTCGGCACGCGCTCCGTCGCGGACCTGGTCCGGGCGCTCGAGGGCGACGAGGAAGCCGCCTATGACGCGCAGGAGGCCTCGCCCGAGGTCGCCGCGATCGCCGCTGACGAACGCGAGCACGCGCGGATCTGGAACCGGCTGCGAGGTCGAGCAGGCCCCGACGGTCCGGCGCGATGGCGTCGCGGTCGCCAGGCGCGCGACCTCGGCCGCCGACGTCGGGCGGTTCGAGCAGTGGCACCGCACGAGTTCGCCGATCGGGCACGCTCCGCGCGGTCATCTTCGGCGTGAGCGACGGACTCGTCAGCAACCTGTCGCTGGTCATGGGCGTGGCCGGCGCGGCGTCGGCCAACCCGCAGGTTCGTGCTCCTCGCCGGGATCGCCGGGCTGCTCGCGGGCGCCTTCAGCATGGCGGCCGGCGAGTACATCAGCATGCAGAGCCAGCGCGAGCTGTTCGAACGCCAGATCGAGCTCGAACGCGCCGAGATGGAGGCGATGCCCGAGGAGGAGGAGGCCGAGCTGGCGGCCGCGTATCGATGCCAAGGGCTTCGCCCGCGACGAGGCGGCGCCGATCGCCCACCGGATCTTCCAGGACCCCGAGACCGCGCTCGACATGCTGGTCCGCGAGGAGCTGGGCCTCGATCCCGATCAGCTCGGCTCGCCGTGGGGTGCCGCGATCGGGTCGATGATCTCGTTCGCGTTCGGGCGCCGCCGTGCCGGTCATCCCGTTCCTCTTCGGTGGCGGGCACGACGATCACGGTCATCAGCCTCGGGCTGAGCCTCGCGGCGCTGTTCGCGGTCGGGGCCGGCGGTGAGCCTGCTGACGGGTCGGAGCCTCGCTGTTCAGCGGGTTGCGCCAGCTCGGGCATCGGCCTCGGGGCGGCGATCGTGACGTTCCTGATCGGCTCGCTGATCGGGATCGGCGTCGGGCGCGGTGGTCTGAGCCGATGGGTGAAGCGACGATCCTGCGCGAGCGGCTGGTCGGGGAGGGGCTGGACCCCGGGGCGTGGTCGAACGACCCGGGCGATCGGTACGCCTCGCACGACCACGCCTACGACAAGGTCATCGTCGTCACGTCGGGTTCGATCACCTTCGGGCTGGTCGCCGGCCCGACGGAGATGGCCGCTTGGTGACCGCCTCGAACTGCCCGCCGGGTCCGCCCACGACGCGATCGTCGGGCCGAGTGGCGTCGTGTGCCTGGAGGCGCATCTCCCGGCCGGCACGCTGACCGCTGTCGCACACCGGGAGGCGGGCACGTGGTGACACGCGCCGGACGAAACCGGCACGCCGAACGGCGACGTATCGCATGACAGGGAACGGCCCGGGTCCGCGCGATGCCGCCGCCCTCGTTCGCGAGGTCGCTGCGGGGTCGCACGATGCCCTGGCCGAGCTGTATGACCGTCACGCCGATGCGGTGTTCGCCTCGGCCTATCGGCTCACCTCCGATCGGGGGCTGGCCGAGGAAGTAGTGCAGGAGACGTTCCTGGCGCTCTGGAACCGCGCCGAGACATTCGATCCGTCAGTCGGGTCACTCGCCGCCTGGCTGCATACCATCGCGCGCAATCGGACGGTCGATCGCCTCCGGGCGGCCGGCCGTCGGCCGACGCTCGTGCCGTTGTCGTCGGCCGCATCGACGGGCTGGGCGTTCGGGGGCGGCGAGGACCCCGATGCCGATGCGCTCGACCGGGTGCTCGCCAGCGGCGCGATCGTGGCGGGGTCCGCCCCGCCCCGCTCGCCCGAGATGGAGGTCGCGCTGCACGAGCTGCGGCTGGCCCTCCAGGCGGCCCTGGCCGAGATGCCTGAGGTCGAGCGCGTGGTCATCGTGCTGGCCTATGGCGAAGACCTGTCGCAGACCGAGATCGCCGAACGGCTCGGCTGGCCGCTGGGCACGGTCAAGACACGGACCCGGCGGGCGCTCCTGCGCCTGCGCGAGGTCCTGGCGTCGGGCGTCGGCCCGGAATTCACCAGATACCTGGCACCGGTCCCGATGGCCGGGCCGGATCGTTGAGAGGAACGTAGCGGAGCGGCATGGATCACGACGAGGTACTCGAACAGCTCGAGCTGGCAGCCGTCGAGCCCGATGGGCTGACGCGGCTGATGGCGGGCGATACGGCGACGGCTGCGGCGGTCGCCGGTCACCTCGCGGGCTGCGATCCGTGCGCCAGCGAGTTCCAGCGCCTCGGTCGCGCGGCGCCGCTGCTGCGCGACGTGGTCCGGACCACGCCGCCGGCCGACCTGCGCGAGCGGACGCTCGCGTACGTGCGCCAGTACGGCGATCCCCGGGGCGCGGCTGCCGTTCCCCTTGCGGCCGCCGCGGCGCCGTCGCGACAGCGGGAGCGCGGCCGTGCCCGGACGGCCCGCCGCCCGGTCGCGCGCGGCCAGCCTCCTGCCATGGGTGGCGAGCATCGCTGCGGCCGTCGTCCTGAGCATCGTGGCGACGACCGTCATCGTCGAGCGCCAGGTGTCCCAGCAGCTGGCGGACGCAGGATCGGGCCATCAGCGGCCTCGAGGCCGTGACGACTGCCACGCTCGAGATCACCGCCGACCCCGACGCCGAGCGCGTCACGCTCTCCGTCGGCCGACGCCGACACGTCGGGTTCGCTGCTCTTCTCGCCGACGACCACGAGGCTCGTGGTCGTGGCCGACGGGTCTGGACGAGCCCCCGGCGGGACAGGAGTACCACTGCTGGGTCGAGGTGAACGGGAAGCGCGAGCCGGTCGGGCGGATGTTCTTCGCCGACGACCTGAGCTATTGGGTCGGCGACACGCCGGAGGTCAGCGAGATCGGCCCCGGGCACCACGTTCGGCGTGTCACTCACCGATCTCGACAGTCCCTCGGTCGACGCCCCGCCGGTCATCAGCGGGCAGCTCTGACGGTCTTCCGCCCGGGGGCGACGGCGGTCCTGCCAGGGCCGTGACGTCCACCTCGTCCGGTGGCGGCGCCTCGAGATAGGTGCGATGGAGCGCCAGCAGCCGCTCGGCCAGCTCCGGGCTGACGTTCTCGCCCTCGTCGGTGAGGGTCGTCGAGAGCCAGAGCGCCTCGCGGGCGCGCTCATCGGCATCGATGTCCACCTCGCGGCGGCGCTGATCGGCGACCACGAACCAGACCAGCCCGGCTCCCACGACGAGCCCGACCATCAGCATCCACCAGTTGAACTCGGCGTTCACCGTCGCGAAGTATAGGGAGGGATCGGTCGAGGCACCCGCGCCGGTACACTCCGCAGGATGTTCGACGTCCCGCCCGATCCCATCGCCTTCCAGCTCGGTCCCATCTCCATCGGCTGGTACGGCCTGTGTTACGCCATCGGTCTCGCCGTCGCCTACGTGGTCCTCGTTCGCCTGGCGCGGGCGGCCGGCGAGGACCCCGAGCTCGTCGGCAACGGCATCATCATCGTCTCGATCGCCGCCCTCATCGGGGGCCGGCTCTACCACGTGATCGACCAGTGGGCGCTCTACGCCAACGCCCCGATCACCGCGATCCTGCCGATCACGTTCGCGGACGACGGCAGCGTCCGGTTCACGGGCTTCGCCGGGCTCGGCGTGTACGGCGGGATCGTGACGGGAACGCTGGCGGCGTGGTGGTACACGCGCCGGCACCACGTGTCGTTCGCGCGCTGGGCCGACATCATCGCGCCCGCGCTGTTCCTGATGCAGGCCATCGGTCGCTGGGGCAACTACTTCAACCAGGAGCTGTACGGCCCACCGACGAACCTGCCGTGGGGCATCCCGATCGACTGCGCCCACCGGCTCCCCATCTACGCCTGCGCCGTCTACCCGGAGGCCACGACCCGGTTCCAGCCACTGTTCCTGTACGAGTCGATCTCGGGCCTGCTCGGCGCGGCGTTCCTCGTGTTCCTCGGGTACCGGCTGCGTTCGTGGCTGCGCCCGGGTGACCTGCTGCTGGTCTTCTTCATCTGGTACGGGACGACGCGCTTCGCCCTGGAATTCCTGCGCGCCGACAACTGGACGTTCTTCGGGATCCCGACCGCGCAGATCGTGTCGATGGCCTTCATCGCCATCGGCGTGGTCGGCCTGATCGTCCGACACCGCGGCAGCCGGATGGGCGATCGGCCGCCGTCCAACCCGCAGGTGGCGACGTGGGGCGCGCTCGGGGCGGCGTGGATGACACGGCCGATCGACGAGCCATGGGCCAACGTCGGGGAAATGGGCGAGCGCGAGCACGCCGACGACGACGAGCGACCGCCGACGACGCGCAGCGACGACGACCGAGCGACCCCGACGGCCGACGAGCCGGGCCCGACGCCCGAGCCCGTGACGCGACGCCGCCCGACCGAGCGGCCGGCCCGACCGAGGCGGCCGCACCCGATCCGCCCGCAGCCTGCCGAGCCTGAGCCCGGTCGTCGACGACCGCCGCCCGGCCGCATCTCGCCGGAAGCCATGGCCGCTGCCCGCGGCGGCGCGACCGAGGGTCTCGCGTGGCTCGGCCGTGCCCCGGAGGCCAAGGCGTCGCTCCTGTATCGCGCCGTCCGGGTGCTGGTCCGGTTCATCTGCTTCGGCCTGTTCCGATTCCGGATCCAGACGTCGGGCCAGGAGCACATCCCGGCGGCGGCTACCTGCTGGTCGCCGGCGCCCATCGAGGCTGGATGGACCCGCTCGTGGTCATGCACGCGCTTCCGCGTCGAGCCGCGCTGCTGGATCCTCGGCAGCGGACCATCGACGTTCACGTCGAGGTGGCGCGAATCCCTGATCAAGCGCCTCGGCGGGCTGCTGCCGGTCTGGCGTGGCGGCGTCGGCATCGACCAGCACGTCGAATCGGCACGGGCGGTCCTGGCGGCGGGCGCCGTCTTCGTCCAGATGCCGGAAGGGACGGTGAGCGGCCCGCTCGGGCGGCTCGGCCCGATGCGCAGCGGCTGGGCGATGATCGCGCTGCGCACGGATGCCACGATCCTGCCGCTCGCGATGGCCGGCACCGAGGAGCTCTACCTCGGACGGCGCATGGCGTCGCGGATCCTTGCGCCGACCACGTCGCGCGACGCTCGCCGGCCTCGAGCCGGGCGCGCCACTCCCGGTGCCGGGTACGCGCGAGGAGCTGGACCTCGCGCAAGCTCATGACCGATCGCCTGGGCGCGTTGCTTGGCCCCGTCGTCGAGGCGCTGCACCCCGGCACCGTCGATCCGCCGCAGCACCCACGCCGCCTGCGCCGACGCCTGACCTGGCTGCTCCTGCGACCCGGCCCGCTCGATCGCGACGGCTGAGCCTGCCTCAGTCGACAGGTACGGCGTCTCGGGCGGTTCGTAAGGTTTGAGGCACCTGCGCTCCTGAGGATAAGGCGTTGCCCGATGCCGACCCACCGGGCCGAGGCCGAGTATCGGGTCACTCGGCGGATCCACCGCCAGCAGTACCCGAAGGAGCAACATCGATGCACGCAACGTCCAGCCCGAAGGCAGTCAACTTGCCAGCCGGCCGTCCTGGCCGCCATGGCTGCCGCCCTCTTCATCGCCGGGATCGCGCTCGGCTCAGTCGTCGATGTCCGGCTCGCGTCCGCACCCGCTGCGGCCCCTGCCCCGGACGCCAGCTACAACGCGTCGAAGGCACCCGCGCCCAGCTCGGCGTCGCGGCCGACACCAGCTACGACGCCGTCGAAGCCTTCGCGCCCAGTCCGGCGTCGTCGGCGACGACCGAGTTCGACGTCCTCCACGCCGCGCGTGCGAAGGCCGCCGCGGCCGCCCGTGCCAAGCCCAGGCCAACCGTCGATCGTCGGCTAAGAGCGGCTTCCCGTCCACCCGGGGCATCTCGCAGCACGACGTGCAGCGCGGCGCCGCAGGTTGGTGGGCCTCCGCCCCGTCGCGCCGGCCCGGTCGGACCGGACAGCCTGTATGGCCCGACCCCGGTCGCTCCAGTCGTCGGGACCCCGGTCTCGCAGGCCGACCCCAACGATCGCGTTGGCGGCGGCATCCGCTGAGCTCACTCCCGAGGGGGAACGAACGCCCGGGCTTCGGGGCCCGGGCGTTCGGCTGTCCGGGGCCGCCGCCTATACTCGCCCGCGATGCAGTACGCCGAGACCGTCCTCGACCTCGTGGGCAACACGCCGCTCGTCCGGATCACGCCGGGTGACGCGGGACCTCGGGCCGCAGGACCGCCAGCCGCTGCTGCTGGCGAAGATGGAGATGCTCAACCCGGGCGGTTCGGTCAAGGACCGGATCGGCCTGCCGATGATCGAGGCCGCGGAGCGCGACGGGCTGCTCCAGCCGGGCGGCACGATCATCGAGCCGACCAGCGGCAACACCGGCCACGGCCTGGCGATCGCGGCGGCACTCAAGGGCTATCGCTGCATCTTCGTGATGGCCGACAAGCAGTCGACCGAGAAGCAGTCGCTCCTCCGCGCGTACGGCGCGGAGGTCGTCCTGTGCCCGACCAACGTCGCCCCCGAGTCGCCCGAGAGCTACTACAGCGTCGCCGCCCGACTGGCGCGCGACATCCCGGGCGCCTTCAAGCCCGACCAGTACTGGAACGTGGAGAACCCGGCGGCCCACGAGCGGACGACCGGCCCCGAGCTGTGGGACCAGACCGATGGCCGGATCACCCACTTCGTCGCGAGCGTCGGCACGGGCGGGACGATCTCCGGCGCGGCGCGCGTGCCTGAAGGAGCGAAACCCGGCGATCCAGGTCATCGGCGCGGATCCGGAGGGCTCCATCCTGTCGGGCGACACGGCGCGGCCGTACCTGACCGAGGGCGTCGGCGAGGACTTCCTGCCGGGCACGTACGACGCCGTCCGTGGTCGATCGCTGGGTCCGGGTCAGCGACCGCGACGCCTTCGCGATGGCCCGCCGCCTGACGCGCGAGGAGGGGATCCTGGCCGGCGGGTCGTGCGGCACGGCGATGGTCGCGGCGCGCGAGGTCGTGCGCGACCTGACCGCGACCGACGGCGGCACGGACGCGGTCGTCGTCGTGCTCCTCCCCGACAGCGGCCGGAACTACCTCTCGAAGGTCTACAACGACGAGTGGATGCGGGCCAACGGCCTGATGGCCACGACCGGGGCGGCGACGCGCATCGCCGCGCTGCTGGCCGATCGCCACCACGCGACCGATCGTCCGACGTCGTCGTGGCGCGCACGACCGAGCGCGTCGGCGACGGCGATCGCCACGCTCCAGGCCTACGGCATCAGCCAGCTACCGGTGTCGGAGGAGGCCGAGGGCGACGACGTGGTCGGGCTCGTCGGCTCGATCAGCGAGAAGGGCCTGCTCGATCGCGCCTACCGCGACCCGAGCGTCGTCGAGCGCACGGTCGGCGAGGTCATGGACCCGCCGCTGCCCCTCGTCGAGGCGTCCGCGACGCTCGACGAGGCGTTCGCGCTGCTGAGCGGCGGCGCCAACGCGCTCGTGGCGGTCCGCGGCGAGCGCCCGGCCGGCGTCGTCACGAAGCTCGACCTGCTCGAGTACCTGGCGCACCACTCGAACTCCGGGCCGGTAGACCGCATTCGATCCGGAGTGGCTCCAGCGCCAGCCGACGGGCAAACTGGTAAGCCAGGCCGCTCTACGGAGCAGCCTGGCTCCGTGTAGGTCGTGATGGCACCGCGTCGTGCGAAGCGCTATGACGCCATGACGGCCTCCCTGGGGACCTGGTCGCCGACTCGGTCGGGGCCAGGCCCAGTCGACCGCGCGTCGCGACCAGGACCACGGCCGCCAGGACCGCGAAGCCGGCGAACACGAAGACCGGGTCGACCGTCGGCGCCAGCACCGGGATGAAGGCTGTGCCGGCGGCGACCCCGAGGCCCGCGTGGGCCAGCCCGACGATCGGCACGCTGCGGCCGGTCGAGTTGTACAGCCACGTGAGCACGAGCCGCACCGAGATCGGCAGGATGAACAGCGCGACGAGATAGAACGGGACCTGCCTCCGGGGCAACGCGACCCTCGGTCACGCCACCGGCGATGAACACGAGCGGCAGATGGAGAAGGGCCTGCAGCCAGGTCGTGACCACGCTGGCGCCGATCGGGCCAAGCCGAGGCTGGAGTCGCTCGAGGGCGAAGCCGGTCCAGCCCGCTTCCTCCCACCAATTGACGAGCGCGAAGGCGACCACCGCGGCGATGACGCCGCCGATGACGACGTCCGGACTCGTGACGAGCTTGACGAGCGGATCGATGCCCGCCATGACGACGGCTGTCGCGAGCGCCGCCCCGGGGAGGAGCACGAGCGCGATGAGATACCAGATCGGGTTGACGCGGAAGCGGAAGACGCGACGGCGGAGGTTTCGAACACCGTCTCGCCCCTCGGCCAGGGCCGTCGTGATGAACGCGGCTCCTGACGAGGGAGAGCCCGGAGAGGAGGATGAACGGGGCGACGCCGGGCAGCTCGACGTCGATGATCCCGAGCCCGGTCGAGGCGAGGAGCGGGATCGCGAAGATGGCCGCGCGTGGCGGCGTACGTGATGGCCAGGAAGACGGCCATCGGATGTCGTTGAGCGATCGAACGCATGGTGGTTTGGGCCTTTCTGTGATTGCACGATCGGATCGAGTCGATCCGTTGCCGACAGCGTGTGGCGGCGCGTGCCCGGCGTCGTCCATCGGCGGTCCCGAATCGCAACGGGACAGTCGGTGCGGATCAGCGGGCATGGCGATACCGCGGTAGCGGTCAGGGCTCATCCCACAGACCGATGACCGCCGGCACATCGGGGCGCGTTACCGTTCGGGCTGTCAGCACCAGCGACGAGGCGAGGATCGATGAGCGGATGGACGAGGACCTCGGGTGACTCGGCTTCGGCGTTCCGCTGGCGGCTCGACGTCCACCCGGTCGACGTGGCGATCGCCCTCGGGCTCGCCGCGATCTCGCTCCTGCCGTACCTGGGCGGCGCTACCGGTCGTCGGACCGCCCGCCGCCCTGACCGTGTTCCTGCTGCTGCTCGAGAGCCTGCCCCTGATCGTGCGCCGGCGATACCCGCTGGAAGTGATGCTCATCGTCGTCAGCGCGACCGTCGTCCAGATCGGGATCCTGCCAGCGGGGGCGGCCCTGCAATCGGGACTCGGCATCCTCGTCGCGATCTACACCATCGGCGAGCGCCTGGATCGACGGCTGTCGCTCGGCTTGACGGCACTTGACCGCGGTGCTCGTCGCGGTCCTGTTCGTCGGCCACGCGGGCTTGTCCGAGGCGCTCCAGAGCCTCATCCAGACCGAGCTCATCCTCGGCGTGGCCTGGCTCCTCGGCGACGCCACGCGGATCCGCCGGCTGTACACGGTGGCGCTCGAGGAGCGGGCGCAGCCGAGAACGCGAGCGGAGGAACGGACGCGTCGGGCGATCGTCGAGGAACGGGAGCGGATCGCGCGCGAGCTGCACGACATCGTCACCCATCACGTGAGCGTGATCGTGATCCAGGCCGGCGGCGGCAGCCGTGCCATCGACCGCCGCCCGGACGAGGCACGGACGGCGTTCGAGGTGATCGCCCGGACGGGCCGCCAGGCGCTGAGTGACATGCGCCGCATGCTCGGCATCCTGGGCGAGCGCGAGCGCGCAAGGAAACGACCCGATGCCCGGGCTCGATAGCCTCGACGCCCTGCTCGACGAGGTTCGCGCCGCAGGCCTGCCCGTGGAGCTGGCCGTGCACGGCGAGGCGACGGCAACTGGATCCCGGCCTCGAGCTCTCGGCCTATCGGATCATCCAGGAAGGCCTCACCAACTCGCTGAAGTACGCCCGAGGCGGTCACGCCCAGGTCACCGTGCAGTACGGTCCGGCCGGCCTCGACATCTCGATCGACGATGAGCGCGGTCCAGGAGCGGCGCCCGACCGTGGAGGCCGCCCATGAAGGCCGCGGGCTGGTCGGGATGCGCGAGCGCGTCACGATGTTCCGAGGCACGTTCGCCGCGCACCCGACGCCGACCGGCTTTCGCGTGACCGCCCACCTGCCGGTCGACGAGGCGGTCGCGACGTCATGACCATCCGCGTCCTCCTCGTCGACGATCAGGAGCTGGTGCGCACCGGGTTTCGCATGATCCTCGCCGACGAGGATGGCATCGAGGTGGTTGGCGAGGCGGCCAACGGGCGGGATGCCGTCGACTCGGCCGCGCGACTCCGGCCCGATGTGATCGTCATGGACATCCGGATGCCGGTCATGGACGGGGTCGAGGCGACCCGCCAGCTCGCGGGCGGCGACACCGGTTCCGGCCCGCGTGTCCTGGTCCTGACGACCTTCGATGGCGACGAGCACGTCCTGGAGGCCCTCCGCGCCGGGGCCAGCGGCTTCCTCCTGAAGGACGTGGCGCCCACGGACTTCGTGCGCGCGATCCGGGTCGTCGCAGCGGGCGACGCGCTGATCGCACCGTCGGTCACGCGCCGGCTGTTGGACCGCTTCGCCCGCCTGTCGATCCCCGCCGACGAGCGCTACGCCGAGGCGCTACGCCAGCTGACGCCGCGCGAACACGAGGTCCTCAAGCTGGTCGCCCAGGGGTTGTCGAACGGGGAGATCGCCGAGCGACTGACGCTGGCCGAACCGACCGTCAAGACGCACGTGTCGCACCTGCTCATGAAGCTCGACCTGCGCGATCGGGCCCAGCTCGTGGTGCTCGCCTACGAGGTCGGCATCGTGCGCCCGGGTGCCGACGCGGGCTGAGTCCCGGCGGCGGCTATCCCGCGACTCCGCCGTCCGCGGGCCGCTCGAACAGCGCGAGTTGCCAGAACAGCGTCGTCCGCTGGAGCCGCTTGACCAAGCCCTGGGCGGCGACGGCGGCGTCGACGTCCGCTCTGCGGTGGGCAAAGACGCGAAACTTCGACCGCGACAGCCACAGGCCGATGTTCAGGAACGCGATCCCGACGCGTCCCATGTACGAGTCGCGCGGGTACACGAGCCCATATCTACGACGGGCCAGGGCGGCGGATCGACCGACGAGCCCCGACATGTCCGGGTAGCAACAGATGACCCGGTCGAGCGCGACGAGGTCGGCTGGTCCGACGTCATCCGCCAGGGCGACAAAGTCGCCGGTGAGGTACTGGACCCGGTCGCCGTGGCCCTGCCGTTCGGCCTCCGCGCGGGCGGTCGAGACGTAGGCTCGCGATGCGTCCACGTCGACGGCGCTCGCGGCGCCCGAACGCAAGAGCTCGTGGTGGACAGCGCCAACCCCACCGCCCACATCGAGGACGGTCTGCCCATCGATACCGCCAGCGCGGAGCGCCTCGATCAGCGCTGCAGTCAGGCCCCTTGGCCCCTTCCGCTGGTAGTCGCGCAGTTGGTCCGCGGCATGGCGCGCGTCGAATTGCCGGTCGTATTCCGTGTCGTCCGATGAGCAGCAGCCCATGGCGCCGATGCTACCAGCGCTTCCCCGACGCGGACGAACGGCCGCCCGGTCAGGGAGGACCCTCCCGAACCATCACGTCGCCCGTGGTCAACTCGAACGGAGGCGCAGGGATATACCGATCCTGGCACCAGGCAGTCGCGGTCGCGAGCGTCTGCCCAGGCTCGGTCATCCAGGTCATGGCCATGTCACCGCTGCCTTCGACATCCGGACCATTGACGTTCGCGTGGTCGATGTCTTTCACGAACCCGCGCCTTCCCCTCGACCGGTCTCGCCCGTCCACGGCCGGACGAGCCCAGCCTACGCCATCGGTGCGCGGTGTCGGCCACCGCGCGAAGGCGGCGCGCACACGGAATGCCGAGTTGCCGGCGAATACCATGGGCTGATGCACGACCGAGAGCCGAGCTTCGACACCCTCGCCGTCCACGCCGGCGCCGAGCCCGACGAGCTGACCGGTGCGGTCGCGCCGCCGATCTACCAGACCTCGACCTTCGAGCAGGACGGCGTCGGCAAGCCGCGTCGCGGCTACGAGTACGCACGCTCCCAGAACCCGACGCGCGAGCGGCTCGAGCGGGCGATCGCGACGCTCGAGGCTGGCGCGCACGGGTTCGCGTTCGCGTCGGGGTCGGCGGCGACCGCGGCCATCGCCGAGCTGGCGGCCCCGGGCGACGAGGTCGTCGTCGGGGACGACGTCTACGGCGGCACGTACCGCTATCTCGAGAAGGTCCGCAAGGGCGCCGGGGTCACGACCTCCTACGTGAACCTGGCGGCCGGCCCGGACGTGCTCTGGGAGGCGCTGTCGGAACGGACGCGGCTCGTGTGGTTCGAGACGCCGACCAACCCGCTGCTCAAGACCGTCGACATCGCCGCGGTCGCGGCGACCGTCGCGCGTCGAGCGGCGGAGGGCGGACGGCGTCCGCTGATCGTCGTCGACAACACGTTCGCCTCACCGGCCATCCAGCGGCCGCTGACGCTCGGCGCGGACATCGTCTTCCACTCGGCGACGAAGTACCTGGCCGGCCACTCCGACACGATCCTCGGGCTGGCCGTCACGTCGGACGAGGCCGTCGCCGAGCGGTTGCGCTTCCTGCAGAACGCGATGGGTGCCGTGCCTGGGCCGCAGGACTGCTTCCTCGTCCTGCGCGGGCTGCGCACGCTGCACCTGCGCGTGGAGCGCCACGCGACCAACGCCGCGGCCGTGGCCGCGTTCCTGCGCGAGCGCCCGGACGTGGCCGAGGTCAACTACCCGGGGATCGGCGGCATGGTCTCGTTCCTGCCCGCGCCAGGTCCATCGCGTTCCGCCGCCGAACGGGCGATCGCCATCGCCGAGGGGACGCGGCTGTTCACCCTGGCCGAATCGCTCGGCGGCGTCGAGTCGCTGATCGAGGTCCCGGCCGCGATGACCCACATGTCGGTGGCGGGCTCGCCGCTCGAGATCGATCCGGCGCTCGTCCGGCTGTCGGTCGGCATCGAAGGGATCGACGACCTCATCGCCGACCTGCGCCAGGCCCTCGATCAGGCCTGAAGTCGTTCCTCCTCGACGGCCGCCACCAGTCGGCCGGAACCTGGGCATTGCCCGGCGGCGCCTCAGTCCGGCGGCCGCACAGATAGCCGGACGACTCGCGTTGGCGCTTGCTTGCCCTTCAGGTCGAGTTGCTCGACGGGCAGGGACGGCTCGAGGCCGGCGGCCGCCGCCGCTTCCACCGTGACGAGGACCTCGCCCGTGCCAGCTGCCCCCGCGAGCCGGGCCGTGATGTTCACGTTGTCGCCGACCGCGGTGACATCGGTATGCTGCGCGTCCCCGATCGCACCCACCCAGGCCATCCCGCTCCCGACGCCCGCGCCGACCGGCAGCCACGGGCCCCCTCGGTCCTCGTGGCCGGTCGCCCGGAGGATCGCCGTCGCCGCCTTGACCGCCTGTTCGGCGTGCCGCTCGCCCGACATGACCGGGAAGAAGAAGGCGACGATCTCGTCGCCCACGTATTTGTCCACGCCGCCGTCGTGGTCGTACACGACCTGGGCCGCCGTCACATAGAAGCGGTCGAGCAGACCGTGGAACTCGCCAGCCGACATCCTCTCGGCGAGCGACGTGGAACCACGGATGTCCGCGAACAGGAAGCTCGCGTCGATCTCCGCTCCGCCATGGTGACGCTCCATATAGGCGAAACAGCTGTTGCACATCGCCGGGTTCTTCGTGGCAGGGAATTTTCCGAACGCCCGCATGACGGGGGCCCCCAGGCCACCGAACGGCGCGGCGCACAGCTTGCATCGCGGGCTCTGCGGGATGAGTCGGAAGACCCGCCGGACGCGCCGCTCCATGCCATCACCACGCGTCAGGTAGTCGCGCCAGAACGCCTCGTTGTCACGACTCGGGACCTTGCTCGACGTCACCCATAGACCTCGCCGGAGGACACCAGCCTACTCCGGTGGCCGGCGGCAGATGGACACTGACGGGGAGTCGTCAGCCCCCGGCCATCGCCGGTAGGAGGACGAGCGTGTCCGCCTCGCCGACGGGCGTGTCAAGCGCCTGGAGGTGGCGCACGTCCGTGTCGTTGAGGAACGCGTTGACGAACCGGTTGAGGTCGCCGTCCGGGGCGATCAGCTGCGACTCGAGCGCGGGATGGGCGACGACGAGCCCGGCGATGACCTCGCGGACGGTCCCGCCGGGCACGTCGACGAGCTTGGCGCCGCCGGTCGAGGTCCGCAGGGTCGGCGGGATGCGGACGGTGCTCATGCAGGCGTCCTCCAGCCAGGCTTCGAAGGCCGACAGGCTCGGGCGGATGACCGGCGCGAGGCCGGGTTGGCCGGGCCGGGCCGGCGTGGTGCCGCCATCCGGGAGGCCGAGCGTTCGCGCGTCCGGCGTCTTGAGCCCGTTGCCGGTGAGCAGCGCGACGACCTCGTCGCCGTCGCGGATCACGCCGCGTCGCCGGGCGGCCGCGACCGCGCCGAGCGTCACGCCGCCGGCTGTCTCGGGGTAGAGGCCCTCGAGCCGCGCGACGTCGCGGATCGCCTGCGCGGTCGACCTCGTCCGGGATCGCCTCGATCGAGCCGTCGCTCTCGCGCGCGACCTCGACGACGTAGCGGCCGTCGGCGGGGTTGCCGATCGCCAGCGAGCGGACGATCGTGTCGGGCTCGCGGACCGGCGTGATGACGTCGGTGCCGGCCTCCCAGGCCGTCGCGACCGGGGCGCAGCCGGCCGCCTGGCCGCCGACGAACCGGATCGGCCGGCGCTCGACCAGCCCCAGCTCGGCGAGCTCCTCGAAGCCACGCGCGACGCGGGTGAACATCGCCCCCGACGCGACCGGGCCGACGATGACGTCCGGCGTGCGCCAGCCGAGCGACTCTGCGATCTCGTAGGCGAGGGTCTTGGAGCCCTCGGCGTAGAACGGCCGCAGGTTGATGTTGACGAAGCCCCAGCCGGTCTCGTCGGCGACCTCCAGGCACAGGCGGTTCACGTCGTCGTAGGTGCCGTCGATCGGGCACGACCGTCGCGCCGTAGGCCAGCGCGTGATCGACCTTGGCGGGCTCGAGATCGGCCGGGATGAAGACGTAGGCCGGCAGCCCGACCGCGGCCGCGGCGGCCGCCGTCGCGCCGGCCAGGTTGCCGGTCGAGGCGCAGGCGAGGGCCGGCACGCCGAACTCCACGGCCCGGGCCGCGGCGATCGCCACCGCTCGGTCCTTGAAGATCAGGGACGGGTTGCGGGTGTCGTCCTTGAGCCACAGCCGGTCGACGCCGAGGACGGGGGCGAGGCGGTCGGCAGAGAGCAGCGGCGTCGAGCCGACCGGCAGCGACCGCGCCGGCGCCGCATCGACGGGGAGCAGCTCCAGGTAGCGCCAGATGCCCGGCGCTCGCCGCGCGATCGCCTCCCGCGAGAACGTGGCCGCGACCACGGCCAGGTCGTAGGTCACCTCGAGCGGCCCGAAACAGGCCGGACAGACGTACGCCAGGGCGATCGGCTGGGTGAGACCGCAGTTGCGACAGGCCATGCCGAGCGAGGCGGTCGGTCGAGGGAGCGTCGGCGTCGACGGGCGCCGTTCGCGTCGTCGGCGATGTCAGGGTCGCGGTCGTCATGGCGGGTCTCCGGGCGTTCGCGGCGTGGCGCGGCGCGGGGACCGGTACGGACGGACGAGCCTGATCGCTTCGAGGGGGCTCCGAAGAGTTCCCGTATCTCGCAGGAGGACCTGCCCGGAATTGGCACCTTGCCGGCATCGCGCCGGTAGGTTGTCGTGGCTTCAACGGGCCGGTCCCTCTGCCACTCTTGATACGTGCTCTTCAGTTGTGCGGCGATGCTACGGGTGGACGGGGCGTCCGTCAACGGCGCCGATCCACGGCCGGAGCGGAGGCTCACGGCAGGTGCCCAGCCGCAACCGTTCTCGCGACCGCGCGCAACCCGGCAGGTCGCAACCGGTGTACAATCGCGGCCAACGCGACTGTGGAAGCCGACTCCTGCCGGGCCCTCGGGCCCTGCATCACGCGCGGCCGGTCGATCCGTGACGTGATCGCCCGCGCCTCAAGGAGTCCGACGCCGATGGCCACCACGCATCCCGCTCGCCCCGACCACCCCCCGACGCCCAGCGCCGGCCGAGTCCGCCCGCCGCTCGGTCGCCGCTTGCGGATCAACCGCTCGTCCGCCGAGCTCGTCGAGGACGCCGATCCGGGCCGGCGAGGGCCTCATCGCCGCGGACGGCCCGCTCGTCGTGCGCACCGGCAAGCACACCGGCCGCTCGCCCGCAGGACAAGTTCATCGTCGACGAGCCGACGAGCCACGACAAGATCTGGTGGGGCGAGGTCAACCGGCCGATCAGCGAGGCGCACTACGACCGGCTTCGCGCGCCGCCTCGTGGCCTACTGCGCGGAGAAGGACCTGTACGCCCAGGACCTGCACATCGGCGCCGATCCCGGCGCACCAGCGCCGCCTGCGCGTGCTACACCGAGACCGCCTGGGCCAGCATGTTCGCCCGCAACCTGTTCCGCCGCCCGGACGCCGCCGACCTGGTCGGGTTCGAGCCGAACTTCACGATCATCTGCGTGCCGTCGTTCCAGGCCGACCCGGCCACCGAGGGCACCCGGACCGGCACGGCGATCCTGGTCCACCTCCAGCGCATGGAGATCCTCATCGTCGGGACCGAGTACGCCGGCGAGATCAAGAAGTCGGCGTTCACGGTCATGAACTACCTCATGCCCGACGAGGGCGTCCTGCCGATGCACAGCTCGGTCAACGTCGGCGAGGCGGGCGACAGCGTCGTGTTCTTCGGCCTCAGCGGGACCGGCAAGACGACCCTCTCGCGCCGATCCCGGAGCGCAGCCTCATCGGCGACGACGAGCACGGCTGGGGCCCGGACGGCCTCTTCAACTTCGAGGGCGGCTGCTACGCCAAGACGATCCGCCTCTCGCCGATGTACGAGCCGGACATCTTCCAGACGACGCGGCGCTTCGGGACGGTCCTCGAGAACGTCGACCTGGACCCCGAGACGCGCGAGCTGGACCTCGACTCGGAGCGGTTCACCGAGAACACCCGCGGCGCCTACCCGCTCCACTTCATCGGCAACGCCGACCCGACCGGCATGACCGGCCAGCCGCGGACGGTCGTCCTGCTCACGGCCGACGCGTTCGGCGTCCTGCCGCCGATCTCGCGCCTGACCCACGCCCAGGCGGCCTACCACTTCATCAGCGGCTACACGGCCAAGCTCGCCGGCACCGAGGTCGGCGTCACGGAGCCGAAGGCCACGTTCAGCGCCTGCTTCGGGGCGCCGTTCATGCCCCGCCACCCGGGCCTGTACGCGGCGATGCTGACCGAGCGCCTCGCCGAGCACGACGCGACGGTCTGGCTCGTGAACACGGGCTGGACCGGCGGACCGGTCGGCATCGGGGAGCGGATGAACATCGCCCATACCCGGGCGATGGTCCGGGCGGCGCTCGATGGCGGCCTGACGACGTCGAGACCCGGATCGACCCGACCTTCGGCGTCGAGGTCCCGCTGACCTGCCCGGACGTGCCGGCCTCGTTCCTCGACCCGCGCTCGACGTGGGCCGACAAGGACGCCTACGACCGCCAGGCGGCGGCCCTCGCGGCGATGTTCGCGGCGAACTTCGCGGCCTACGCGGACGGCGTGACCGACGACATCCGCGGCGGCGGGCCCGGTCGTGACCGATCCCTCCGCGGCGATCTCGCTCGACAGCGACCCGGCCGCAGGCTGAGCACGACGCTCCGCCGCGGCGAACGGGGTGGACGAGCGAACGAGCCCGTTGCCGTCGATGTCGGCCACGGCGGCAAGGCCGAGCGTCAGGATCGCCAGCGGCCCGAGCAGCGCAGCCGCCGGGACCACGACGATCAGGACCAGGACGAGGAGCTCGCCCATCAGGCGGCCGACCCGTCGCGGATGGCGAATGCACCGTCCAACCGCCGCAGGGCGACGACGAGCACGATGATGCCGAGCGCCAGCGGCGCGAGCATCAGGCCGAACGGGATGGCGACGATGATCAGCAGGATGCCGAGGACGGCGGCCGAAGAGGTGGACATCGAGCAAGGTCTCCGATACGGGGAGGTCGAGCCCGATCGTCGGCTCCCGCGTCCGCGCCGGCCATCGTCGCCCGTCCATCCGCGCGGCACCACGAACGACGACTCGGCCGCCACCCAGGCATAGAATCGATCGCTGCACAGGACTGACCGGAAGGAGACACCCGACCCCATGGCCCGCAACAAGGTCACCGTCATCGGCGCCGGCAACGTCGGCGCCACGACCGCCCAGCGCATCGCCGAGGCCGGCCTGGCCGACGTCGTCCTCGTCGACATCGTCGAGGGGCTGCCCCAGGGCAAGGCCCTCGACCTCGCCGAGGCGGCGCCGGTCGTCGGGCACGACGCCCGGGTCGTCGGCACGAACGACTACGCCGACACGGCCGGCTCCGACATCATCGTCGTGACCTCGGGCCTGGCGCGCCAGCCGGGCATGAGCCGCGACGACCTGCTGGCCAAGAACGCCGGCATCGTGCGGGCCGTCGTCGAGGCCGCCGCCGCCCAGTCGCCCGACGCGATCCTCATCGTCGTCACCAACCCGCTCGACGCGATGTGCCACGTCGCGCTGGCCGCGTCGGGCTTCCCGCGCGAGCGCGTGCTGGGCATGGCCGGCGTGCTCGACAGCGCCCGCTTCCGGACGTTCATCGCCGAGGAGCTCGGCGTCAGCGTCGAGGACACCCACGCGTTCGTCCTCGGCGGCCACGGCGACACGATGGTGCCGCTGTCGCGCTACTCGACGGTCGCGGGCGTGCCCATCACCGAGCTGCTGCCGGCCGAGCGGGTCAAGGCGCTCGAGGAGCGGACCGCCAACGGCGGGGCCGAGGTCGTCGCCCTGCTCAAGACCGGGTCGGCGTTCTACGCGCCGGCGGCGTCGCACGTTCGAGATGGTCGAGTCGATCCTGCTCGATCGCAAGCGCGTCCTGCCGTGCGCGGTCCTGCTCCAGGGCGAGTTCGAGACCGACGGCCTGTTCGTCGGCGTGCCCGTCGTCCTCGGCGCGGGCGGCATGGAGCGCATCTTCGAGATCGAGCTGACGGCCGACGAGCAGGCCGCCTTCGACGCGTCCGCCGCAGCCGTCCGCGAGCTCGTCGACAAGCTGCCGGCCTGAGCCCCGCGCGCGGCTGGCGAAACCGGAGCCTCGGTCAGGGGTTCTCGCAGAGCTTGAACCCGCCCTGGCCGCCGCCGCGGTAGTCGAGCTGGGTGCCGTTCGCCTCGACGATGACCTGGTAGCCCTCGACGAGGGCCTGCGTGTACATCATCCCCGGCTGCGGGCAACCGAGGGAGCCGTCCGGCCACGTTTCGGCATGGGCGTCCACGATCGTGACCTCGGACGGGTCCACGCCGAGGCGGGTCGCGGCGTCGAGGACGATCGGCTCGATGATCGGATTCGGGCAACGACACGCCTTCTCCAGCGTCCGATCCGCTGGCCGGTGGCTGGGACGTGGGGGGTTCGGAGCCATCGGCTCCACTGTTCGCGGTACAGGCGGCGACCACGATGGTCGCGGCCCCGATGATCAGGATGGTTCGCAGCATCGGACGATGCTACGACGGACCGGCATTCCGGGTGTAGATCCCGGGCCTGGACGTGTCTCCGCGACCCTAGCCGACTGCGACGAGCGTCGCGGGTCGCCGCTCCCTGGCAGTGGCGCGCTCGAGCGAGCGCTCGACGGTCCGTGCCAGGGCCATGCGGTACGTGGCGTCGGTCTCGGGCAACGGTCGCTCCGCGAGCTCGCGGGCCAGCACTTCGCCAAGGCGGCGGTACTGGCGCACGACCTGCGAGCGCGTGCCGATGAGGCCGTACACGCTGATGAGCACCTCGTGCGCCTCCTCGCGCAGCGGGTCGCGGGCGATCAGCCGCTCGGCGGCTTCCCGGGCTCCCTCGATGTTGCCGGCCGCCAGCCGTTGCGTTGCCACGGTCGCGAGGGCGTCCTCGTAGCGGTCCGCCAGGCGTTCCCGTTCGGCCGCGAAGCAGTCGTGCCCGAGGCCCTCCGCGAGGTCGCCGCCGTACATCGCGACCGCGATCTCGGCCCCGCAGGTCGGATCGGCCGTGCACTCGTCGAAGCGATCGGTGTCGAGGCTGTGGACGGCGTCAGGACGCATGCCCAGCGTCTCGGCGTCGGATTCGATCATCGTGTCGAGGTCGAGGCCGGCCGCCGCCAGCGCTCCTCGGAGCTGGTACAGCGCCTGGCGGAGCGGGCCGGTCGCGGTGATCATCGACTCGGGCCACAGGTCGGTGGCGATCGCCTCGCGCGTCCTGGGGCGGCGGGTCAGCGCCAGGAGCGTGAACAGCGCCTGGGCGTGGCGGCCGACGATGCGGACCTCCCGGCCGCGCGTCGTCCTGATGGCGAAGCGGCCGAGGAGCGTGATCTCCAGGCCGGCCGGCGTGACGGGTCGTTGTCGCACGGCGTCCCCTCAGGTAGTCGGGGCGTCCGGCTCTCCCCCCAAAGAGGGCCGGACGCCGCGACTCGATCGGCGTCGCCCCCAGGCTGGCCGATCCTCGTTCCCCCCATCGCGACCGCTTGGTCCCTCGCCCAAACCGTCGGATACACAGGATGGTGTCGCCTCCGATGCTCAACGGCGACGGAAATGGCGACACCAGATGTGTCGGCCAGCCGACACGCGTGTGCCGGGTACACTGCCCGGACCGTGCCGATCGCCGTCATCGCGTTCGACTTCGACCCCCTCCTACGCCTCGGCGACAGCATCGTCGTGCGCTGGCAGACGGTCGCCCTCGCAGCCGCGATCGCCGCCAGCCTGACCGTCGCAGGCGTGATCGGGCGGCGCGCCGGGTTACGCGCCGACGACCTGCTGTACATCGCGGTCGGGGCAGTCCCCGGCGCCGTCATCGGCGGCCGCATCGGCCAGCTCTTGATCGCTCCCGACGCGTTCGCCGTCGGTCCCCTGAGCGTGTTCGATCCCGCGATCGGCGGCCTCGAGCTGGGCCTTGCCGTGGTGGGCGGGGTGCTGTCGGCCACGTACGTCGCCAAGCTCCTCGGGGCGCCAGTCGGGCGTTGGGCGACGGCGCTCGCGCTGCCACTGCTGGTCGCCCTTGGCGCCGGCAAGATCGCGATGGCACTCGGGGGAAGCGGACAGGGATCGCTCCTTGACGCAGCCTGGGCGACGGCGTACCTGGGTCCCGGGCCATGGGGTTCGCTTGCGCCCGCGTTGCCATCGCATCCTTCGCAGCTGTACGAGGGCTCGGCCACGCTGATCCTGGGGCTGCTCCTCCTGGTCAGCGGGATCGGCGACGGGTCCGGCCGCGCGAGAGGGACGGTTGCTCCTCGTCGCCGTGGCGGGCTGGGCCGCGATCCGCGCAGTGGTCTCCACCACGTGGCGTGACCCAGTTGTGCTGGGTCCCGTCCCCGCAGGGGGTGTGATCGCCGTGGCGATCGTCGTCGGCGCCGCCCTCACGCTCGTCGCGATCGGCCAGCGAGCCCGTCAGGCCCGCGCCCGAACGTCCGGCATGGATGGCGAGGACGGCCCGTCGTGGCCGGATCCGGAGACCAGGGCGCAGTTCTGAGGGCCGGGCCAAGGGGCGGCCACATCGCCTCGACGGAGTATCGTGATGAGCACGTCACCCGGCCCGCATCGTCGGGCCGCCGCATTGCCGCACGAGGACCCCGCTCATGACCCAGGTCGCCGAAGCCGAGATCTCCCCGACTGCCTCTCCGAGCCGGGTCAGCCACTGGATCAACGGAGCCGTCGTGCAAGGCGCATCCGGGCGGGAGGGCGCCGTCTACGACCCGGCGACCGGCACCGTGACCCGCCACGTCGACTTCGCTTCGTCCGACGAGGTAGCGGCCGCTGTTGCTGCCGCCAAGGCGGCCTTCCCGGCCTGGCGTGCCACGTCGCTGTCGAAGCGCACCGACATCATGTTCAAGATCCGCAACCTCGTGGACCAGCGACGCCACGCGCTCGCGGCGCACCTCACCGCGGAGCACGGCAAGGTCCCCTCCGATGCCCTCGGTGAGATCGCCCGCGGCATCGAGAACCTCGAGTTCGCGACCGGTATCCCGAACCTGCTCAAGGGCAGCTTCAGCGAGCAGGTCAGCACCGGCGTCGACGTCTACCAGATCCGCCAGCCGCTGGGTGTCGTCGCCGGCATCACCCCGTTCAACTTCCCGGCGATGGTGCCGATGTGGATGTTCGCGACGGCGATCGCCGCGGGGAACACGTTCATCCTCAAGCCATCCGAGAAGGATCCATCGGCGGCCAACTACCTCGCGGAGCTGCTCCACGAAGCGGGCGTCCCGGACGGCGTGTTCAACGTCGTGCACGGCGACAAGGTCGCGGTCGACGCGATCCTCGACCACCCCGACATCGCCGCCGTCTCCTTCGTGGGCTCGACGCCCATCGCGCGCTACATCTACGAGACCGGCACCCGCAACGGCAAGCGGGTCCAGGCGCTCGGCGGCGCCAAGAACCACATGATCGTCCTGCCCGATGCCGACATCGACAGCGCCGCCGACGCGGCCGTGTCCGCAGCCTACGGCTCGGCCGGCGAGCGCTGCATGGCGATCAGCGTCGTCGTGGCCGTCGGCGACGTGGCCGATCCGCTGGTCGAGGCCCTGAAGGTCCGGCTGCCCAAGATCAAGGTCGGGCCGGGCACGGATCCCGACGCCGAGATGGGCCCGCTCGTGACCCGCGAACATCGCGACAAGGTCGCGAGCTACCTCGATTCCGGGCCGGCCCAGGGTGCCGACCTCGTGGTCGATGGTCGCGAGCACGTCCTGTACCAGGAAGGCAAGGGCTTCTTCCTCGGCGTGTCCCTGCTGGACCGGGTGAGCCCCGAGATGGAGTGCTACCGCAACGAGATCTTCGGGCCGGTGCTCGAGATCGTCCGCGTCAAGACGTATGCGGAGGCGGTCGGCCTCGTCAACGACAACCCGTACGGGAATGGGACGGCCATCTTCACCCGGGACGGCGGCGTCGCTCGCCAATTCCAGTTCGAGGTGAACACCGGCATGGTCGGCATCAACGTGCCGATCCCGGTGCCGGTCGCGTATTACAGCTTCGGGGGCTGGAAGGCGTCGCTGTTCGGCGACCTCCACATGTACGGCCCCGACGGGATCCTGTTCTACACCCGATCCAAGGTCGTGACCTCGCGCTGGCCGGACCCGGGGACCTCGAAGGTCGACCTGGGCTTCCCGCGCACCCGCTAGCCGACGCCGCGATGGCCACCGAGGCGCGCCCGTTGCCGGCGTCCGCTGCACCGACCTGGCGTGCCCGCCCGACCCTTGCTGGCACGGACTACACGTCCGAGGCCACATGGGCGGACGAGCGCGAGCGCGTCTGGTTCGGCGACTGGGTCTGCATCGGCCGGGCGGAGGAGATCGCGGGACCGGGGGACTACCTCGTGCGCGACCTCGCCGGCGAGTCGATCGTGCTCACGCGCAACCACGCCGGTGAGATCCGCGCGTTCTACAACGTGTGTGCCCACCGTGGCACCAAGCTCCTCGACGACGAGCCGGGCTGCGGCCACGTCAACAAGGTCTTCAAGTGCCCCTACCACTCGTGGTCCTACGACTTCGACGGGCGGCTCGTCGGGACGCCCAACGTCGACCAGGACGAGGGTTTCGATCGCTCGGAGCATCCGCTGTTCAGCGTCGGAGCGGAGTCCTGGGGCGGGTTCCTGTTCGTGAACCTGGCCGCACCCGAGGCGCGCCGGCCGCTGTTCGACTCGCTGACCGACGGGATCGAGACCATCACCGCCTTCGAGCGCTACCGCATGGACGAGCTGCGCCCCGGCGTCCGGATCGAGTACGAGGTCGAGGCCAACTGGAAGATCGTCGTCGAGAACTACAACGAGTGCCTGCACTGCCCGACGATCCATCCGGAGCTCGTCCAGGTCGTGCCGCTCTACCGATTCGGCGAGGTCCACGACGGCGAGACCGGCGACGACGGCAACTGGATGGTCGAAGGCGCGACGTCGTTCACGCGGACCGGCCGTTCGGAGCTGCCGCCGTTCCCGGACCTGCGGCCGGACGACTACCGCATGTACTACGGGACCTTCCAGTTCCCGAACCTGATGCTCAACCTGCATCCGGACGCGGCGATGTACTACCTCGCCCTGCCGCGCGGACCCGGCCACACGACGGTCATCTCGGAGTACCTCTTCCGGCCCGAGACGATCGCCTCGCCCGACTTCCGGCCGGAGCCCGTCGTCGAGCTGTGGGACCTGATCAGCAAGCAGGACTGGGCGGTCTGCGAGCGCGCCCAGAAGGGCGTCGCATCGCGTGCGTACACGAGCGGCGTGTACCCGCGCAAGGACCGCTTCCTGTTCGACTTCAACGAGAGCTATCGCACGCGGATGGGGCGGCCCACGCTCGGCTGACTTGGGCAGACCTCGGCCGAGACCTCGGCGACCTCGGCGACCGAGGCTGCGATACGACTGCGAGACGCTGACCGCTCCCTGCGACGTGTCGTCGGCCAGGTGGAGCGCACGCTGGGCGCCTGAAGCCTTGCCCAGGAGGCACGCCCATGACCGATTACGAGCGAACCACCACCCGCGAGACGACCACGGTCGACCCGGCTGCGACACCGGCGTGCGACCGATCCCGCCGCGGCTCCGCCGGCCCAGGCTGCCTCGGTCCGAACGACCGAAACTGCCCACGTCGCGGCAGGCCCGAGTGGCGTGACGACCGCCGCGCGGGTCGTCACCTTCCTCTTCGGCGTGCTGCAGGCGGCCCTGATCCTGCGGATCATCCTGCTGCTGCTCGTCGCAAACCCGGACAACGCCATCGTGTCGCTGATCCTCAACGTCACCGACCCGTTCGTCGAGCCGTTCCGCGGCATGTTCTCGATCGACCGCGTGTCGGCCGGCGACGCCAAGCTCGATGTCGCGGCGCTCGTCGCGCTGATCGGCTGGACCCTGGTCGAGGCGCTGATCCTGGCGGCCCTCCGCATCTTCAGCCGCGACCGGGCGGACGCCGTCTAGCCCGAGCACGACCCAGCGTTCTCGCGGACCCGCCGGACCCGTTCCGGCGGGTCCGTTCGTGTCCGGCGTCAGGCGGCGTTCGCGGCCAGGGTGTCCGCGAGCGCGCGGATGTCGGCCGGGCCCGTGCCGCAGCACCCGCCGAGCCAGGACGCGCCCTGCTCGGTCCAGCCGGCCACCGACGTCCGGCTCATACGCGCCATCTGCGTCGCCGGCCACCCAGCGGCGCGTCGCCGCGTCCCATCGATCGCCGCCGTTCGGATAGGCGATGAGCGGCAGGTCCGTCGTCGAGGCCGCGGTCGCGAGCAGCGCCGGCACGAACCGCGGAGCGGTGCAGTTGACGCCGACCGCCACCACGCCGGCGCGCCCGTTCACCAAGTGCGATGGCCTCGCCGAACGGCTCGCCGGCCGCCGTCGACGCGCCGTCCCGGCACTGGTACGACAGCCAGGCCGTGGCCCCGGTCTCTTCGACGAGGTCCAGCAGGACGGCCGCCTCGCGCATCGTCGGGACGGTCTCGATCGCGAGGAGGTCCACGCCGGCCGCGAGCAGCGCATCGATGCGCGGCGCATGGACGTCACGCAACTCGGCCGTCCCAGGGTCGTAGTCGCCGCGGTACTCCGATCCGTCCGCCAGCATCGCCCCGTACGGCCCGACCGACCCGGCGACGAGCAGGTCCGCCGGCTCCAGGCCGGCCTCGGCGGCGTAACGGTCGCGCGCTCGCCGTGCCAGGTCCACGCTGCGGGCGATCGCCGCGAGCGCCGTCGCGCGATCCAGGCCGGCCGCCGCGAACCCTTGGATGGTCGCCTGGTAGCTCGCCGTCGTCGCGACGCGCGCGCCGGCCCGGAAGTACGCGAGGTGGACCGCCTCGATGGCCTCCGGGTCGGTCAGCAGCAGGCGCGCCGACCACAGGCGGTCGGACAGGTCGTGGCCGCGCGCCTCGAGCTCGGTCGCGAGGCCGCCGTCGATGACCGTCGTCACGTGCTCACGGGTTCAGGGGTCGCGGGCGACCGTCGGATGGCCACGATGGTGATGTCGTCGGCGGGCTCGACCGACCCCTGGAACGCCCCGACGGCGCCCGATACCGCGTCGATCACGTCCTGGGCGGTGCCGCCGCGCACGGACTCGACCGCCTGGAACAGCCGCAATTCGTCGAAGCGCTCGCCGTTCGCCGCGCGTGCATCGGTCACGCCGTCCGTGTACAGCAGCACGAGATCGCCCGGCGCCAGGTCGACGCCGACCTCCGGCACGTCGAGCTTCGGGAACGCGCCGATGAGCGGCCCGGAGCCGAGCAGGAGCCCGATCGGCGAGCCGTCCGCCCGGACGATCAGCGGCGGCTCGTGTCCGGCGTTGGCTACCGCCAGGTGCCCGGTCCGCACGTCGAGGCGGGCGCACAACGCGGTGATGAACAGCGACGAGCGGCGCTCCTCGACGAGGATCCGGTTCGTGCGCTCCAGCGCCTCCGCCGGATTCGGCGTGTGGTCGATCGCCGCATGGAGCAGCGGTCGGGAGAAGGCCATGAGCAAGGCGGCGGCGATGCCCTTGCCGGTCACGTCGGCGATCACGACGCTCAGCGGCCGCCCACGCCGGCGGAGGCGGAACAGGTCGAAGAAATCGCCGCCCACCTCGCGCGCCGCCTCGTAGTGACTGGCGACCTCGAATCCGGGCACGTCCGGTGCGACGAGCGGCACGAAGCTGCGCTGGAGCCGCCGACCGTGGGCAAGCTCCTCGTCGATCCGGCGACGCGCGGCCGCGTCGCGGGCGGCGGCGTCGCGATCGCCCGCGGGGACCGTCGCAAGCGCCGCCGCCAGCGACTCGACGACCGCCTGGGCCATCCGCGGGTCAGCGGCGGTTCCCCAGGTCCGCACACGGCCACCGGCCAGCGCTCCGCCGGTGATCTCGCGGGTGATCGCGTCGCTCGGGGTCGGATCGAGCGAGGTGCTCGCCACGGGAACCCCGCTGGCGTCCTCGATGGCGAGCGAGAAGCGTCGGAGCGAGCTCGCGGAAGGGCGCGACGACCGCGTCCAGGTCGATGGATGCCGTCGACGACTCGGCCGGTATCTCGATCCTGTCGTCCGTCGCAGTCATGGCATGGGCCTGCCGCTCAGACCGCGGCGATGGCCGTGTCCCGGTCCGGATGCACGATGAAGAGTCGGTCGAGGCCGGTCCGCGCCAGGACGCGCTCCACCCCAGCCTGGGGGGCGCACAGCTGGACCTCGGTCTGGCCGGGACGGATATCCGCATTAAGGGCCGACCAGCCCGCCTCAGGATCGGGCGGCGTCTGGCCGTGCATGATCCGCACGATCGAGTGCAGCGCCACGAGTCCCGAGCTCGCCATGAATTGCAGATCCGTGAGGTCGATGAGCAGTTGGCGGGCACCGCCGTCGTACAGCTGGCGCACGGTCTCGATCAGCTGCTCGAAGTTCGATGCATCGAGCTCGCCGTCGAGCGAGACCACCGTGATGGGGACCCGCCCGTCGACTTGGGTGACCGTGGTCTCCAGGCTCATCTATCGATCCTCCTTGGGACGTGGATCCAGCCGCCGGGCCATCGTCAGGATATTGCCGCCGCCGGGGCGGGGCGTGTGGGTCAGTTCGTCGGTCCCCGTGCGCATGAGGTGGACGCCCATGCCGCCCGGCCGGCGCCGCTCGGGCGGGACCGCGAGATCCGGCTCGGCGACGATCGTGGGATCGAACGGCGGCGCCCCGTCCTCGATCGTGACGACGATCCGGTCGTCGACGAGCCCGGCGGTCACATCCAGCCAGCCTGAGCCCCCGCCGTAGCCGTGGACGATGACGTTGGTCGCGGCCTCGTCGACGGCCTGCACGAGGTCGTCGACGCACACCGCGGGAGCGTCGCACGCAGCCGCGACATCGCGCACGAGCGTGCGGACCTCGGCCAGGCGCGCCTGGTCGGCGGGGATCCGGAGGTGTCGGCTCGTCTCGGTCGTCACGCCATCCGCGCGTACTCGGCGGGGGAGCGCTTGATGAACCGGCCGTGGCCCTTCTGGCCGGTGAACTGCCCGTCGCGGACGATGACCGACCCGCGCGACAGCACGACGTCACTGCCACCCTGGACCGTGCGGCCCTCGTAGCACGAGTAATCGACGTCCATGTGATGGGTCCTGGCCGAGATCGTGCGCTTGCGCTGCGGATCGTAGACGACCAGATCGGCATCGGCGCCGACGCTGATCGAGCCCTTGCGCGGGTACATCCCGAAGAGCTTGGCCGGCGCCGTCGAGATGACGTCGACCCACCGCTCACGCGTGATCCGGCCGCCGACCACCCCGCCGTCGTGGAGCAGATCGACCCGATCCTCGACCCCCGGCAGGCCGTTGGGGATCTTGCGGAAATCGCCCTTGCCAAGGTCCTTCTGGCCCTCGAAGTCGAACGGGCAGTGGTCGGTCGAGACGACCTGCAGGTCGTCCTTGACGAGGCCCTTCCAGAGCTCGTCCCAGTTGTCCTTCGTGCGCAACGGCGGCGAGCAGACGTACTTGGCGCCCTCGAACCCGTGCCCGAGGTCGTCGAGCGAGAGGAACAGGTACTGCGGGCACGTCTCGGCGAACGCGGCCGTGCCCCGGTCGCGCGCGTCGCGGACGGCCTCGAGCGCTTCCTTGGCCGACAGGTGGACGATGTAGACCGGCACCTCGGCCGCCTCGGCCAGGCGGATGACCCGGTTGGTCGCCTCGCCCTCGAACACGGCCTTGCGCGCGAGCCCGTGGCCGATCGGATCGGTCGTGCCGGCGGCGACGGTCTGCTCCGCGACGACGTCGATGGCCATGCCGTTCTCGGCGTGCATCATGATCAGCCCGCCGTTCTTGGCGGTCTGCTGCATCGCCCGGAAGATCGCCCCGTCGTCGCTGTAGAAGACGCCCGGGTAGGCCGTGAAGAGCTTGAAATCCGGCACGCCCTCGGCGACGAGCTGGTCCATCTCTGCCAGCGTCCCGTCGTTGACGTCGCTCATGATCATGTGGAAGCCGTAGTCGGCGACCGCGTTGCCCTCGGCCTTGGCGTGCCAGGCGTCCAGGCCCTCTCGCAGAGAGGCGCCGCGCGACTGCACGGCGAAATCCACGACCGTGGTGGTGCCACCGAACGCCGCCGCCCGCGTCCCCGTCTCGAACGTGTCCTTGGCGAACGTGCCGCCGAACGGCAGCTCCATGTGGGTGTGGACGTCGATGGCGCCCGGGATGACGTACTTGCCGGCCGCGTCGATGGTCTCGTCGACCGTCACGCCCGTCTCCGCGAGCGCGGCACCGATGCCCACGATCGTCTCGCCGTCGATGAGCAGGTCGGCGGTCTGTGAGCCCTCGGCGGTGACGATGGTGCCGTTGGTGATGAGCGTGCGCATCGATCCCTCCTGGGCGACGGACGGCGGTCGGTCAGGAAGGAGATGGTAGGCGATAGGCAGGTGCTGGACGTACCGGATGCGGGCGCCGGGGATGCCGGGGAGCGCTAGCTGAACCTCACCGCCGGCGGCGACGAACGGCTGCAGGACGCCACGCGGCGACCGACAGCACGCCAAGGAGCATGGCCATCGCCGCGACGAGGCCGATGCCGCCGTCCGACGGCGGGCCCGTTGGCCCCTCGTCCGTACTCGTCGCGGGCGGTGTCAGGCGCGGGAGTGCCGAGGATGCACTGTTTGGGGTATTGGGGGTCCCGGTCCCGCCGCCCCCACCGCTCCCGTTGGCAGGCGGCGTCGTCGAGCCAGCCGACCGCGGAGTGGGGGCCGCCGTGGCGCGAGGTGTCGCTCGCGGAGCGACCGGTGTCGGAGCGGTGGTCGGGCGCGGGGTCGAGGGCGCGAGGGCCATCGGCGGGAGTTCGCCCACGATCGCGCTCGGCTGGATGCTGCGATCCTGGTTCTTGTTTCCAGCGCCGTCGAGCTTGAGCGTTCGCATATGCCACGGCGCGCCGGAGACCTGGGCGGCCCCATCGGGTGGGCCGCCGCCCGCCTTGTCCCAGTACGCCGACTGTGCCAGGTGCCCGCCCCAGGCGAGGAGCACCGCGTCGCTGGTTGACGAGAATCGCACCAGGAAGTCGGCCGTGCTGTTGCCGTTCACGGAGCCGGCATGGTTCGGCCCGTCGATCGACGTGATCGTGCCGCCCCAGATGGTCAATCGCCGTGGCGAGGCCGAATACTTCTCGGCGCCGCTGACGGAGAGGCCGTTGGCCTGGTAGGAGTCCGACGGGAACGCGTGGCTGTCTGAAGCGGGCATCGATGGACACATCGACGAGATAGCTCCGCCCGAGGCCGCGCAGATCTTGCCACCGGCATTCGTGACGTTCCAGGTCGCAAGGAAGTCGTAGGCCTTGTGACCGCCGGCGGTGAAGTCGTAGTTGATGTGGATCGAGTGGGCACCGGCCTTGAGGCCCTCGACGGCGAGGCGGAACGGCACGATGCCGCCCTCGGGGTAGCGTGAGTTGTTGCCGTTGAGGTTGCCGTTCTGCCAGGCCAGGTCGGAGCTGGCCCACTGGTCGAGGTTGACGCCGGCCCCGGCGCGCACCGGCGCCGCCGATGTGACGAGCGCGGTCGCGACCGCGAGCCCGGCGATGACGACGAGGACGGATGAGCGACGCACGGTGTTGACCCCCGGTAGACGAGTGGCAACGGACCGGGAGTGTTGCGCCGGGACCGGTCCCGTTGTCGATAGCACAGGGGTCCCACCCGCCCATCCAGACGCCACCGCACGGCATCCGAGGTGGTGCAGCGCCTGGTGAACGGGCGATATTCCGGTGTCAGGGAACACCGGGGACGGTCAGCCGAGGCCGAGGTCCGGCACGAACGGGCGCGATGGTCAGGAGCCACGCGGCCGTGGTCAGCCCGCAGGCCACCAGGGCCAGCGCGAAGGCGAGGTCGGCGACGATCTTGTGGCGGATCCGGGACCGCTTTGCGCCGCGGCCCTCCAGGTCCCACCACGGGTCGCGGCGGCGCTGGAAGACGTTCATCGATGTGCTCTCCTGGGCAGGATCCGTGCCCGCCGAGCGCGGGGCGCGACTGCGGGCGCGCGCTCATGGACATCCTGCTCGGGCGTGGTCGGCCTGACCAGCCTGACCTTGGGGGCAGTGGCCGGGTCGGATGGGACCGGTTCGCTACCCTCGCATGGCCGGGATGACGTCCCGGCCGTAGGCCTCCAGCTGGGCTTCCTCGTCGCCGCTCATGAGGTACAGGTTGAACTGGTCGACGCCGGCATCGGCGAGCTCGTGGAGCTTGGCGATGTGCTCGGCGGGCGAGCCCAGGACGGCGAAGCGGTCGGTCACCTCGTCGCCGACGAATGCCGCGTTGGACGAGCCGACCTCGGCGTGGTGGCGGTAGTCGTAGCCCTCCCGGTCGGTGATGTAGCCGGTCAGCGTCTCTGGCAGCTGCTCGCGCGGGTACTTGTTCACGAGATCGACCACGTGGTTCGACACGAGTGCCGGGAACCAGCGCGTGCGGTCGCGCCCCTCCTCCCGCGACCCGACATGCGCCGGTGCGGCGGCCTGGATCCTGACGCTCGCTGGATCCCGGCCCGCGGCGGTCGCGGCCTCGCGGACCTGCCCGACGAACCAGCGGATCAGGTCCGGGTCGGCGAGCTGGAGGATGAGGCCGTCCGCGACCCGGCCCGTCATCGCGAGCGCCATCGGGCCGTAGCCGGCGACCCACACGGGCAACGTCCAGCCGGTCGTCCACGGGAAGTGCAGGTCGGTGCCTTCGTAGGCGATCGTCTCGCCGGCCACGAGCGCGCGGATGACGCGGATCGCTTCCTCGGTGTGGGCGAGCGTGATGGGCGGCTTGCCGAGCACGCGCCTGGCCGAGTCGCCACGCCCGATCCCGAGGTCCATCCGGCCGTCCGAGAGTTCGTCGAGCGTGGCCAGCGACGACGCGGTGACGGTCGGCTCGCGCGTGCCCGGGTTCGTGACGCAGGTCCCCAGGCGCATCCGCTCCGTCGCGCCCGCCATGAGCGTCAGGAGGGGATAGGGGTCCCGCCACAGGACGTGGCTGTCGAATAGCCAGCCGTACTCGAACCCGGCCGCTTCCGCCTGGCGCGTCAGGGCGAGCGTGCGCTCGATCGAGTGCTCGGGCTTGAGCGTGAATCCGAACTGCATCGGCCGGCTGTCTCCCCTCGGTCGTGGTGAGACCGGGAGGGTAGCACCCGACCCGCGACACGTTCCCGGCGGCCGGTCCGGACAGACGAACGCAGCCCCACCGTTCCTCCTCCGGACGGTCGAGCTGCGTGTACTCCTATACCGCCCGAATGGATCGGAGGTTCACTCGCTGTGGGCGACTCGCCTCAGGGAGCGACGAGGTCGCTGTACGCGTCCGGCCGCCGGTCGCGGTAGAACTGCCAGGTGTTGCGGACCTCCTGGATCTTGTCGAGATCGAGGTCGCGCACGATCAGCTCCTCGTCGTGCGCCGAGCCGACGTCGCCGACGAACTGGCCGCGCGGATCGACGAAATAGCTCTGCCCGTAGAAGTCGTCGTCGCCGATGTCCTTCTCGATCCCCACGCGGTTGATCGTCCCGACGTAGTAGCCGTTGGCGACCGCATGGCTCGGCTGCTCGATGCGCCACAGGTATTCGCTGAGACCCCGCGACGTGGCCGACGGGATGAGCACGATCTCGGCGCCGTTGAGGCCGAGCGCCCGCGCTCCCTCGGGAAAGTGCCGGTCGTAGCAGATGTACACGCCGACCTTGCCGACCGCCGTCTCGAACACGGGATAGCCCATGTTCCCGGGCCGGAAATAGAACTTCTCCCAGAAGCCCTTCACGTGCGGGATATGGGTCTTGCGGTACTTGCCCAGGTACGTCCCGTCCGCGTCGATCACGGCGGCGGTGTTGTAGTAGATGCCCGAGGCCTTGGCGTCCTCCTCGTACATCGGCGCGACGACGACCATGCCGGTCTGCTTGGCCAGGTCCTGCATCCGCTTCGTGGTCGGGCCGTCCGGGATGAGCTCGGTGTAGCTGTAGTACTGGGCGTCCTGCACCTGGCAGAAATAGGGCCCGTAGAAGAGCTCCTGGAAGAGGATGAACTGGGCGCCCTGCTTGGCCGCCTCGTGCGCACGTTCCTCGTGCTTCTGGATCATCGATTCCTTGTCGCCGGTCCAGCTGGCCTGGACGAGCGCACCGCGGACGGTCCGGGACATCGGGTCTCCCCTCGAGCGGGTGGAGGTGGGTGAGAGGGGGAGAGGGTACACCGCGTTTCGCGGCGTCGTCGCGGGTTGCAACACGCCTGACAGGGCGAGCGCCTTCGGCTGTCACCGCAGCGAGGCCGGTCCTGCCCATGCTGGCGTCGATGCCCCAGTTCGACCTGCCGTCGACGCTTCCGCCGCCACCGGATCAGGTCGTCTCGACGCCGGTCGCGGTCCGTCGCGGGCGAAGCGCCCGGCTGGCCGGCTGGGCCGCCCTCGCCGGCTTCGGCGCGATCTTCGGCCTGGTCCGCGCGCGCCGCACCGATGCCATCGACCTGGCGCTGACGCTCAAGCTCCAGCGACGTCGACGATCCGGTCCTGCAAGCGCTGATGCGCGGCGTTTCGTGGCCGGGCTTCCCGCCCCAGAGCCGGGTCATCCCGGCCGCGATCACCGCGTCCCTGCTCGTCGCGCGGCTGCCGCTCGAGGCGTTGTTCATGGTGGGCGCCTGGGGCACGGCGCTCGTGGCCAGCGCGGTCAAGGCCGTCATGCGCCGGCCCCGGCCGGTGGCCGGGGTCGACCTGCGCGTCGTGACCGCTCCCCTCGGCGGCTCGAGCTTCCCGAGCGGCCACACGATCACGTACGTCGGCGTGTACGGCTTTCTGGCGTTCTTGGCGCACACGCTCCTGCGGCCGGCGGGCTGGCGGCGCGCCATCGTCGCGGCCCTGGTCGGCCTGGTCGGGCTCGTGGGGCCGAGCCGCATCCACCAGGGCCACCACTGGTTCACCGACGTGACCGCGTCGTACCTGCTTGGCGTGGCGTATCTCATCGGCCTCAGCGGGTTGTACCGGCGGGTCAAGGCTGCCCGGGCCGGGATGCGGGCATGAGCGGCGCGGTCCCGGCCACGACCGTCAGCGCGGACGACGAACCGGGTGTCGCACGCCGGTATCGGATCATCCAGAACCCGCTGGCCGGCCGGAAGCGCGGCGTCCCGACCAACGGTTGCGGGCCCGAGGTCGTGGCCGCAGTCGCGCAGCGGCACGGCCTGGGCGATGACATCGTCGAGCCGGAGAGCGAGGCGGCGGCGCGCGACGCGGTCCGAGCCGCGGTCGCCGACGGCATCGACGTCGTCGTCGCGGCCGGCGGTGACGGGACGGCCCGCCTCCTCGCCGAGGAGCTGTTGGGCACCGACACGGCCCTCGCGACGCTGCCGTGCGGCAGCGTGATGAACATCGCCCGCGCCCTCGGCATCCCACGCGACCTCGAGCCGGCGGCCGAGCTGATCGCTTCGGGGCGCATCGCGACCGTCGATGTCGGCGAAGCCGTGACCGCCGATGGACGCGAGGTCCGCTTCCTGGAGGCCGGCTCGGTCGGGATGAACGCCGCGATGTTCCGCGAGGCGGCGCACTTCGAGGAGGGCGATTGGGCATCGATCCTGCGGACGGTCTGGGTCGCCCTTCGCTACCGACCCGCCCGGATGCGGCTCACCCTGGATACGCGGACGGTGCGGACCCGGGCGCTCATGGTCACGGTCTCGATCGGGCCGTATACCGGCGTCGGCATGACCGTGGCGCCCGGGGCGCGGCTCGACGACGGCCAGTTCGACGTCCGCGTGTTCCGGGGCTTCTCCAAGTGGGAGCTGCTGCGTCACCTGGCCTCGATCGCGTTCGGGCGGCGGCGCTATGCCCCGCACGTGTCGACCTATCGATCGGCCGCAGTCCGGATCTCGAGCCGCCACCCGTTGCCGGCGCGAGCCGACGGGATCGATCTCGGCATGACTCCTGTCGCGTTCCGGACGCTGCCCAGGGCGCTGCGCGTGGTGGTCCCGCGGGACGGTCAGCCGGCGGCGGGCGGCTCGTCCGGCTCGGCTTCGGGCCGGCGGCGCATGTAGTACTCGGTGAATTCGCGGCAGCGGCCTTCGGCGTCGAAGCGGCAGACGAAGATGTTGGCGAACTCCCGGTCGACCTCGCGCCGATCGTCGGTGAGATAGCGCGTGCGGCCGTGGGCCACGTACACGTCGCCATCGACCGCCAGCACGTCGTAGTCGGCCTGCCACGACCCCGGAGCATCGGGTTCCTCGCGCCACGAGGCGACCACGGCGGGGCGGCCGACGAGGGCCTCGTCGAAGGGGTCGTAGGCGTAGCGGACATCCGCGCTGAAGAGGTCGCCGATGGCGACCGGATCGTTGAGTCGCCAGGCGTCGATGTAGCGCTGGAGCCAGTCGCGGAAGCCGTCGCGGTCCATGAGTGCCTCCCGGTTGGTCTGGTCCGGAAACGGTAGCACCAGGAGACGAACTGGCATGATGCCGCCGTGCGAATCCCCGTCCGAATCCGCCGCGTTGCCGGCCGCGCCGCACGGCGCGTCGCGCCCGACCGCGCGCTCGTCGGCTGGCCGCCCGAGCCTCCCCGCCTGCCGCGGCCGCGGCGACCACCGCCCGGGCGTGCACGGCCACGCGTGGGCCTCGTCGGCTTCTACGGTCCGGGCAACTACGGCGATGAGCTGTTCCTCGAGGTCTTCGACCGGCACCTCGGGTCGGTCGCGGATGTCGGGGTCGTGTTCGACTCGCCGAGCCGGCCCTACTTCGATCGGCCGGTCCGGGACGTCGTCCGGGATCACGATGCCATCGTCATCGGTGGCGGCGACCTGCTCGTCCCGTGGGGCCTTGGCGATCGCTACTGGCTGCCCGACTACCTGCGCCGGCCGGTCCATGTCGTCGGCGTCGGGGTGCCCACGTGGCGTCCGGCCAAACCGGCCGTCGTCGAGGCGCTGTCCGACTTCCTGCGCCATCGGAACGTCCGCTCGATCACGGCGCGTGACGAGGAGAGCGCGGCCTGGATCCGCGAGCACCTGCGGCCGCGGGTCGAGGTGGCGTCGTCGGCCGACCTCGTGTTCGCGCTGCCGCTGCCCGCAGTCGAACGGCCGAGCGACCCGCCGATCCTGGGCATCGTCGTGCGCTGGCGTGAGGGGGGCGACGACTACACCGCGGTCCGCGCCCTGGCGGCGCGCGGACGCGAGCTCGGGTATCGGTTGCGTACGATCGTGCTCTCGACCGGCGACGTGCGGGCGCGCGACGAGCGAGCGCTCGACGAGCTGGGGCTGGATGACGCGGAACGCATCGCCTCGGAGGACCTGGACGTGCTCACTCGGGCGATCGGTGCGTGCACGATGCTGGCCAGCCACAAGTTCCACGGGACCGTCGTGGCGATCAGCTACGGCATCCCGTCGATCTCGATGAGCACGACCGACAAGAATCGCAACCTCGTGCGGCGGCTCGGGCGGCCGGATCTGGTGTGTGCCTTCGACGACCCGAGCCTGCCCGACCGGCTCGTCCGCCCGCCCGCCCCCATCGACCTCGCCGTGCGCGACGAGATGGCGCGGGAAGCGACTGCGAGCCTGGAGTCGCTGCGCGAACGGATCCTGGCCGGATGACCGTCGCCCGCCCGCCGCTCGTCGTCATCAACCCCCAGGCGGCACGACTGCATGATCCGGCTCGGCGGGCGCGGATCCGCCATGCCGTCGAGGCCGCCGTGATGGAGCGGCTCGGTGGGGCTCGACCGGAGATCGTGGACGACGACCACGACACGGCACTCGCCGCGCTTCGCGACTCCACCGGCCGTTCCCTCGTCGTTGCCGTCGGCGGCGACGGCACGGTTCGGGAGGCCGCCGCCGACCTGGCCGGGACCGGCGTGCCGCTGGCGGTCGTGCCGGCCGGGACCGGCAACGTGCTTGCCGGGGCGCTCCGCGTCGGTGGTGTCGACCGGGCGCTCGCGACGATCCGCTCGGGATCGCCGATCCCCTTCGATCTCGGCCTCGCCCGCTGGGCGACCGGCGCCTGATGCGGAGGTGCACGAGCGGCATTTCGTCGTCGCCTGCGGGATGGGCTTCGATGCCCGGATCATGGCCGCTGCGGAGCACGAGTGGAAGCGCCGGATCCGGTTCGGTGCCTATGTCGGCGCGGCCGTGCGCGAGGCGGCACGACTCCGGCCGGCCCGGTTCCTGATCCAGGCGGACGGCGTGGACATCGACATCACCGGCCTCGTGGTCCTCGTCGCGAACTGCGGTCACATCATCCCGGGCCGGGTCGGTGCGCGCCAACCGCTCGACCCGACCGACGGCCGGCTCGACCTCCTGGTCGTCGGAGGACGATCCGTGCTCGACGGGCTGCGGGGCGCCGCGGCGCTGCTCTGGCATGTCGGCGATCAGGACGGCACGGTGATCCGCCGCGGCGTTCGTCCACGTCCGGATCGTGGCGGAGCCCGCCCAGCCGATCGAGACCGACGGCGATCCGCATCCGCCCGGATGGTTGGAGGCGTCCGTCCTGCCGGGCGCCCTGACGGTGCTGGCACCGGGCTGACGAGGCCGGATGCACTCGCACCTCGACCCGGATGTGCTCTAATCGGCGCCAGCGCTCGGACGGCGTATCGCGCGAGCCGAGGATCGACCCGTCGGCGTCGCGCGAGGAGGAGGACCCATGGGCATCGGCACGGCTCCCGGGGCGCTGACGGCGGACGAGATCGTCGCCCTCAGTCGCGAGCACACGTTCTTCTCATGGTCGGTGCAGGGCGCCATCGACCCCATCGCCATCGATCGGGCCGAGGGCGTCTGGCTGTACACGCCGGACGGCCGCAAGATCCTCGACTTCAACAGCCAGCTGATGTCCGTCAACATCGGCCATGGCGATCGTCGGGTCGTCGACGCGATCATCGAGCAGGCGACGAAGCTGCAGTACGTGCAGCCGGCCTTCGCGACCGAGATCCGGGCTCGGCTCGGGGCCAAACTCGCCGAGATCCTGCCGGGCGACATCGACAAGGTGTTCTTCACGCTCGGTGGCGCCGAGGCGATCGAGAACGCCATCAAGCTCGCCCGCCACTACACCGGGCGGCACAAGTTGCTGGCTCGCTACCGCTCGTACCACGGCGCGACGATGGGCGCGATGACGCTCACCGGCGACCCGCGCCGGCTCGCCAACGAGCCGGGTCTCGTCGGGGTTGTGCGCTATCCGGACACGCACCGCTGGGGAGAGGCGGAACCCCGTCCCGTGGCGGAATCGCTGCAGGGCCTCGAGGACGTCATCCGCTACGAGGGCGCGCACACGATCGCGGCGGTCTTCCTCGAGACGGTCGTCGGGACGAACGGCATCCTGATCCCGCCCGACGGCTACCTCCAGGGCGTCCGCGAGATCTGCGATCGCAACGACATCCTGATGGTCTGCGACGAGGTCATGGCGGGGTTCGGGCGGACGGGCCGCTGGTTCGCGGTCGACCACTGGGACGTGGTGCCGGACCTGATGACGATGGCCAAGGGCCTGACGTCGTCCTACCTGCCGCTCGGCGGCGTAGCGATGCGTCACCACATCGCCGAGTTCTTCGAGCAGAAGATGTTCTACGGCGGGCTGACGTACTCGTCGCATCCGGTCTCGCTGGCCGCGGCGCTGGCCACCATCGGCGTGTACGAAGAGGACGGCCTCATCGACAACGCCGCGCGCCTCGGCGCGCGGATGCGCGAGCACCACGAGCGGCTCGCCGCGAAGCATCCGTCCGTCGGTGCGCACCGGAACCTGGGCCTGTTCGGGATCCTGGACCTCGTCCGGACCCGCGACCCGTGGACGCCGATGACCCCATTCAACGGCACGTCCGACGAGATGAAGGCCATCGGGGGGTACTTCCGCGACCACGGGCTGTACACGATGATCGCCAACAACTCGATCCACACGAACCCGCCGCTGTGCATCAACGAGGACGAGCTCGCAGCAGGGTTCGAGATCATCGATGGCGCCCTCGACATCGCCGACCAGGCGGTCACGGACTAGCCGGTGACGGCCGCCGCACGGCGACCCCGGCCCTGATGGCGGTCACGTCGCCGGTCCTCGAGGTCGCCCGGCCGGTCTCGCTATCGAGCCGGCGCTACCGGCCCGTGCTGGGGTTCCTGACGGTCTTCGTGCTCCTCCTCGTCGTCTGGGAGGCGCTGAAGCTCATCGGGGGCGACCCGTGGCGGTACGACTCGTTCCTGTGGACCGGGACGCCGCTCGACTACCACCCGCCGCTGACATTCGGCTTCGCGACCGACTCGAAGCTGCCGCACACGTGGGACATCGCGATGGAGTTCTTCTCGCCGGATGCAGCCGGCAAGACGACCTTCGAGCGGCTCCTCGGCGCGGCGCTGTTCACGTTGCGGAACGCAGCCATCGGGTTCGCCCTGGGCTCGGCGTTCGGACTCGGGCTCGCCATCGCGCTGATCCACGTGCGGATCCTCGAGCGGGCGCTGGTGCCGCTCATCGTCGCCAGCCAGACGATCCCGATCATCGCGATCGCCCCGCTGATCGTGATCGGGCTCAAGGCCGACTGGTTCGGCGTCGCGATCGTCGTCGACGTACCTGACGTTCTTCCCGGTGACGATCGCGGCCCTGCGCGGCCTGCGGGCGTACGACCCGCGCGCGCTCGAGCTCATGCGCTCGTACGCCGCCTCGCGCGGCGCGATCCTGCGCAAGCTGCGACTCCCGGCCTCCCGTCCGTACCTGTTCACCGGGTTCCGGATCGCTGGCCCGGCCGCGGTGGTCGGGGCGATCGTCGGTGAGCTGCCCTCGCTGATCCAGGACGGCCTGGCTCGCCAGATCATCACCGGCATGCAGTACTACTCCCTGAATGCCGAGTACCTGTGGGCGACGATCGTGATGTCGTCGGTCCTCGGGATCGGCGTGTACCTGCTGGTCGTCGCAGTCGAGCGGTTCGTGCTCCGCCACGAGCGACGTCCCGATGGAGCAGCCGCATGACGGCCGAGCCCACGGTGCAGGCCGCCGGCACGGCACCGGCCGTGGTCGAGATCTCCGGCGTGTCGAAGGTGTTCGAAGGCGGTCGGCAGGGCGCCGGCCGCGTCGAAGCGCTCGTCGGCATCGACCTGTCGATCACGTGCCGGCGAGTTCGTCTCGCTGATCGGCCCGTCCGGCTGCGGGAAGTCGACGCTGCTGCGGATCGTCGGCGACCTGACCTCACCCACGACCGGTACGCGTGACGGTCAACGGCAAGCCCGCTCCGCAGGCGCGCCTCGATCGCGACTACGGGATGGTCTTCCAGGCGCCGATCCTGTTCGACTGGCGCACGGTGCAGGCCAACGTCGAGCTGCCCCTCGAGATCAACGGCACGCCAAAGGCCGAGCGGGCCCGGCGGGCCGAGGACAACCTGCGACTCGTCGAGCTGACCGACTTTGCCGGCCACTACCCGTGGCAGCTCTCTGGTGGCATGCAGCAGCGGGTCGCGATCGCCCGCGCCCTCGCCGTCGACCCCGCGATCCTCCTGATGGACGAGCCCTTCGGCGCGCTCGATGAGATGACGCGCGAGCGGATGAACCTCGAGCTGCTCAAGATCTGGGAACGCACCAACACGACCGTCATGTTCGTGACCCACTCGATCGCCGAGGCCGTGTTCCTCTCGACGCGGGTCGTGGTGATGTCGCCGCGGCCGGGACGGATCAGCGCGATCATCGACATCGACCTGCCGCGCGAGCGCACCGTCGACACGCGCGAGATGGACGCCTATTTCCGCCTCGTGACCGAGGTCCGTGAGGCGCTCCGCGGCGACGAGCGTCGTGCCGGCGCAGCGGAGGCGGACGGCGACGGCCCGGATGCGGCGGCCCGACGGGTCGCGGCCGAGGGGCTGTCCGGGTGAGCGGCGCGACGGTGCCGGCCGCCACGACGCGCAGCCGTGGCGAGCGCATCGGCGACCGGGCGCGCGACTGGGCGCCGCCCGTCCTGCTGCTCATCGGTGGCCTGGTCGCCTGGGAGGTCCTCGTCCGGGCGCTCGGCATCAAGCAGTTCATCCTGCCGAGTCCGATCGCGATCGCCGTCGCGTGGCAGACGTACCTGCCCGAGTTGCTCGCGGCTGCCCGCTACACGTCCGTCGAGATCGTCGCGGGGCTGATCATCGGCTCCAGCGACGGGGATCCTCGTCGGCGCGCTCACTGCCCGCTATCGCTCGATGCAGGACTCGCTGATGCCCTTCGCGGTGGCGGCGAGCTCGGTGCCGATCCTGGCCTTCGCGCCGCTGTTCAACAACTGGTTCGGGCTCGACCAGCAGCTCTCCAAGGCGATGGTCGCGGCGGCCCTGTGCTTCTTCCCGGTGATGATCAACACGGTTCGCGGCCTCACGACCGTGGATCCACGGTCGCTCGAGCTGCTGCGCTCGTTCGCCACGACCGAGGCCGGGGTCTTCCGGAAGTTGCGGGTCCCCAACGCGCTGCCGTACATCTTCACGGCCCTGCGCCTGGCCGTCACTCTGGCCACGATCGGGGCGGTCGTCGGCGAGTACTTCGCCGCTCCGCGGGCGAGCCTGGGGCAGTACATCGCCACGTACTCGGCGTTCCTCAACTTCGAGCGTTCGTGGGCCGCGATCGTGTTCGCGTGTGCGATCGGCATCGGGCTCTATCTCGTGGTCGTCGTCGCCGAGCGGATCATCATGCCGTGGCACGACCGGCGAGCCGCGCTGGAATGACGACCCCGCGCTGATCCTCGCCGGAGGACATCGCCCGCCAGCCCTCGTTCGGCACGCCCTCGTTCGCTAGACTGCAGCCGGAGGAGGCGGACCGGCTCCCCGCCGCGGTCCGACGCATGAGAGGTATCCAGATGCGAACTCGACGTACCGTCGCGCTGCTCGCGGTCGCCGTGATGGCGCTCGCGGGGGCCTGTTCCGGCGGCGCCCCCGCGTCCGTCGCGCTGACGCCCATCCGGCTCCAGCTCCAGTGG
Source organism: uncultured Chloroflexia bacterium (assembly GCA_963721545.1). Classification (GTDB taxonomy): domain Bacteria; phylum Chloroflexota; class Limnocylindria; order Limnocylindrales; family CSP1-4; genus SPCO01. The sequence continues at coordinate 18,819 of CAVRKB010000006.1, read as the reverse complement.
TTCCCGCAGGCCCAGTTCGCCGGCTACTTCGCGGCGCTCGACAAGGGCTACTACCGCGAAGAGGGCTTCGACGTCACGATCATCCCGGGCGCCGTCGAGATCGTCCCCGCGACGGTCGTCGCCGGTGGCCAGGCGGAATTCGGCATCAGCTGGGTGCCGCGCATGCTCGCCCCGCGCGAGTCCGGCGCCGACGGCGTCGTCATCGCCCAGGTGTTCCAGCGCTCGCCGACCCTGCAGGTCTCGTTCAAGGACAAGAACATCACCAAGCCCGAGGACCTGAAGGGCAAGAAGGTCGGCGCGTGGGGCTTCGGCAACGAAGCGGAACTGTATGCCGGCCTGCGCAAGGCGGGACTCGATCCGGACAACCCCGAAGACGTCGCGATCACCGCCCAGCAGTTCGACATGGAGGCCTTCGCGGCGGGCGAGATCGACGCTGCCCAGGCGATGATCTACAACGAGTACGCCCAGGTCCTCGAGAAGAAGAACCCGGCCACGGGCGAGCTCTACAAGGCCGAGGACCTCAACGTCATCTCGTGGGAGGAGTACGGGACCTCGATGCTCCAGGACGCGATCTTCGCGTCCGAGGCATGGCTGGCCAAGGCCGGCAACGAGGATGTCGCCGTGAAGTTCCTCAAGGCGTCCTTCCGCGGCTGGATCTTCTGCCGCGACAACCCCGGGGAGTGCGTCGACATCGTCCTCAAGTCCGATGCCGCGTTGCCCAAGGGTCACCAGACCTGGCAGCTCAACGAGGTCAACGGGATCATCTGGCCAGCACCGAACGGGATCGGCATCACCGATGCCGCAGCCTTCGATCGGACCGTCCAGGTCGCGCTCGACGGCAAGATCCTGACCAAGCCGGTCGAAGGCACCGCATGGCGCAACGACCTGGCCGAGAAGGCCCTGGCGGCGCTCGGGGATGCCGACACCAAGGGCGCGTCCTGGCAGAAAGCCACCGTCACCCTGACCGAGGGCGGGAAGTAGGGCGGTCCTCCATCCACGCGAACACACGAGGTCGGCCGCAACCCCGCGGCCGGCCTCGAACCTTGCCCACCCGAGGCGCCGTCTCCGGTGCCTGGGGCCGCCTCGCCCAGGCCGCCACGTCGGGGCCGCGACGGCCGGCGCCGTGTCGGCCGAGGCCGCCTCGCCCGTGGTCGCCTCGCCCTGGCGATGGTCGTCGTGCTCCTCGTCGCGGCATGCTCTGCCGACGAGCCGGAGGTCGTCGCGACGCCGTCGACTCCGCCCAGCCAGGCACCGGCCACCAGCTCGGCCGCGCCCAGCGACAGCCTGGGCCTGACCCCGGTCCGACTCCAGCTGCAGTGGTATCCGCAAGCCCAGTTCGCGGGCTACTTCGCCGCCATCGAGCAGGGCTACTACGCGGCCGCCAGTCTCGACGTGCAGTGGCTGGCCGGCGGCGGCGCGATCGCCCCGCAGGCCGTCGGCTCGACTGCGGACGGCCCCGAATTCACGATCGCCTGGCAGCCCAAGGTGCTGCAGGCCCGCGAAGCCGGCTCCCAACTCGTCAACATCGCACAGGTCTTCCAGCGTTCCGGCACGTTGTCGCTGTCCTGGAAGGACTCGGACATCACGGCGCCGGCCGACTTCAAGGGCAAGAAGGTGGGCGTGTGGGATCTCGGCAACGAGTTCGAGGTGACGGCCGGAGTGCTGGTGGCGGCTGGCCTCGTGCAGGGCACCGACTACACGAAGGTCGTCCAGGACTTCGACATGAACCTGCTCCTGTCCCGCCAGGTCGACGTGGCCGAGGCCATGATCTACAACGAGTACGCTCAAGTGCTCGAGGCGACCAACACGGGGACTGGCGAGCTCTTCCAGCCAACCGATCTGAACGTCATCAACTGGAACGATGAGGGATCGGCGATGCTCCAGGACGCGGTGTTCGCCCGAGCCGACTGGCTGGCCAAGCCCGGCAACGAGGCTGTCGCGACGCGCTTCCTGAAGGCGTCGTTCGAGGGCTGGATCTACTGTCGCGACAACCCCGCCGACTGCGTGCAATACACGATCAACGCCGGGTCGACCCTTGGCGCGGGGCACCAGGCGTGGATGCTCAACGAGGTCAACCCGTTGATCTGGCCGTCGCCCGCCGGGATCGGCGTGATGGATCCCGAGCGCTGGCAGCACACGGTCGAGGTCTCGATGGGTGCCGGCATCATCGCCGGCGTGCCGGGCGCCCGACGCGTATCGGACGGATCTCGCCGAGGCCGCGCTCGCAGGACCTCGCCGGTGTCGACACGACGGGCGACACCTTCGTGAAGGGCACGGTCGACGTCACGCCCGGCGGCGCCTGACCGAGCTCCGGCAGCGGGACGTGCGAGTTCCGGCAGCGGGCGCTGCATGTGGCCGCCGCGTGGGGCCGGCCGCGGCGCCTAGGCGGGGGCTAGGTCGGTCGATCCCGTGCTCCCTCCGTGCCCCCTTGCAACCGCCGAGCGCCCTCTTGCCGTCCGCGTGCGCCGATCACGACTCGCGAGCGGCCTTCGCAGCCGCGCTTGGACCGCTCGATATTCGTCCCGTGACTAACCGTGGGTCATCGAGGGCATACCGCCGGCGCCCAGCCGGCCGGCGGTCGTCGATCCGTGCTCACCCACGCACAAATCCGGCGTAGCGCCCGTCGTTTGCTGCCGAACTCCAGCCCTTGTGTCCACGTTGCCCAGTGCGTAGCAATCGGGCGCATCACGCGGCCGATAACGGCCGGTGCATTTGCCTCGACCATCATCGAGGACATGGCCACGCGACGCCGCCTGACCGATTCGAGCGCGAAGTCGAGCGCTCGCTCGACGGCGCATCGCCGCCTCGCCCGGGTCGGACGTCCGCGGTGCCCGCATCCGTCTCCGGATGACCCAGACGTGCGCTCGGCACGCGTCGGAATCAGCCAGACGGCATTGAGCCGCATAGAGAACGGGCTGGGTGGCCACGGCGCCCCTCCAGACGTGGGTCGCCCTCGGCATCGCCCTTGGCAGGCCGCTGGCCGTGAGCTTCTCGCGACCGCTCGGTGAACAACGCGGAGCCGTCGACGCGGGGCACCTCGAGATCCAGGAGCACATCCTCCGGTTGGCCCACGCGACCGGTCGCCACGGCACATTCGAGCTGCCGACTCGCCCCGCCGATCCCGCGCGATCCACGGACGTCGGCATCCGTGACGATCGGAACCGCGCGCTGATCCAGGTCGAGTGCTGGAACACGTTCGGTGACCTCGGCGCGGCGATCCGGGCCACGCACCGGAAGGCCGCCGAAGCAGCCGCTCAGGCGATCGCCTCGACGGTTGCCGACACCGACCCCTACCGTGTGGCAAGTGTGTGGGTCGTCCGTGCCAACGCCGGCAATCGAGCGCTGATCGCGCGCTACCCGCACATCATCGATTCGACGTTTCCCGGCTCATCTCGACGCTGGTGTCGCGCGCTGATCGAGGGCACCGACCCACCCGCCGAACCGGGCCTGGTCTGGTTCGACCCGGCGACCGGCCGCCTGACCGAGCATCGGCGAACGCCCTGACCCTGCAAGCAGGAACGGCCCCTGACCCGCCGCCGCGCTACGATTGCCCTCGTGACCGACCCGACCACCCTGCACGTCTCGAATCACCCGGCCGTGCTGCACAAGCTGGCCGTCCTGCGCGACGTGGACACCGAGCCCAAGAAGTTCCGCGAGGTCGTGCGCGAGCTCAGCTGGCTGCTCGGCTACGAGGCGCTCCAGGACGCGAAGACCAAGCCGCTCCACATCCGGACCCCGATGGAGGAGATGGAGGCGAGCGAGCTCGGCGAGCGCATCGGGCTCATCCCGATCCTGCGCGCTGGCCTGGGCATGGTCGACGCGATGCTCGAGCTCATGCCGACCGCCCAGGTCTGGCACCTCGGCCTGTTCCGCGACGAGCGCACGCTCCGGCCGGTCGAGTACTACAACAAGCTGCCCGACTCGGCGTCGGTCGACCTGTGCCTCATCCTCGATCCGATGCTCGCGACCGGCGGCTCGGCGACGGCCGCCATCGATGTCCTCAAGAAGTGGGGCGCGGTCAAGCCCGTCCGGATCAAGCTCATCAACCTCATCGCCGCCCCGGAGGGCGTCGCCGCGGTCCAGGCCGCGCACCCCGACGTCGAGATCCATTGCGCCGCGCTCGACCGGGGTCTCAACGAGAAGGGCTACATCATCCCGGGCCTCGGCGACGCCGGCGACCGCCAGTTCGGGACCGGCCACTCGGGCTGAGTCGCGGATTGGTAGTGAAAGCCACCACTAGAGCAGCCCGTCGTGCCCAGCTCGCGCGCCGGCGCGTCGTCGGGAGCCTTCTTGCACTGGCTTAGACTCGCCGCATGGGACTCTTGACCTTCAGCATCAACGTCACCCTGGACGGCTGCGTCGACCACCAGGAGGGAATCGCCGACGACGAGACACACGCCTTGTTTACCCGCCTCATGGACGAGGGCGGGGCGATGCTGTGGGGCCGCGTCACCTACGAGATGTTGGAGAGCTACTGGCCGGCGGTCGCCCGCGGCGACGAGGAGGCGCCGCCGGCGATGCGCGAGTGGGCGGTCAAGCTGGAGGCCAAGCCGAAGTACGTGGTGTCGTCGACGCGAACGGACTTCCCGTGGACCAACAGCCACCACATCGCCGGCGACCTGCGCACGGGCGTGCAGAAGCTCAAAGACGCGACCCCGGCCGGCGTGCTCCTCGGTAGCGGCAAGCTCGCGACCGAGCTGGACCGGCTGGACCTGATCGACGAGTACAAGTTCCTCGTCCAGCCCAGGATCGCCGGCCACGGCCCGACCCTGTACCAGGGCGGACTACCCAGCACGCGACGGCTCGAGCTGGTCTCGGCGAAGCCGCTCCGCAACGGCGCGGTCGCCATGCACTACCGGCGCGCGCGCTGACGAGAGCCACGGCCGGGCGGCTGGACCGGCAGACGAGATGAGCGCCTGGCCTTCCACCCCGAAGCTGGGGCGGAACACGCCTGACGCATGAGGTGGACAGACGAAAGGTTCAGCGTTCACGACCACGGATCCATGGGATCCGCGCGGGTTGAAGGTACACTCGGGCGACGCACGGGGTGAACGATCATGCGTCAACGACGCGCGCTGGCCATCGTGCTCGGGGTCATGTGGCTGGCATGGCGGCTGAGCCCGACGACAATCCTGGCGGCGGCGCCCGATGTTCGCGAGATCACACCCGCTGGTATCACGATCGACGGATCGGCCACCGACTGGGACGAACCCGCGGCCGACTTCCTGTCAAACATGTTCGAGGCCGGCAAGCCGGAAAAGGACGTCTTGTCGAGGCTGTACGGCCGTTATGACTGCTCCACCGAAACGTTCTACGTGTTCGTCCAGACCGTCCCGCTCTGGAACATCCTGCCGTCCGACAACGACAACTACGTGAAGCTCGGCCAGACCGACAAGCTTGTCGATGGCGCATCGGGGAACAACGGGGCCCCACCCGACTTTGCGTACGTCGGGGCTACCGGGTGGGAGGCGGCGTTCCATCTTGCGCCCGGCAGCCACTTCGGCGACGGCGGCCTCAACGTGCACGCCCAGGTTGTCCCGAGTGCCCGCCCAGCGACGTCCGCCGTGGCGGACCGTCGCCTGGACGTGACCATCGACTGCAGCGCGCCGCCGACGGCCACTCCGGCTCCCACAGCGACACCGACGCCCACGCCTGCACCGACCGCGACCCCGGCACCAACGGCGACCCCGGCACCCACGGCGACGACCGCTCCAACTGCAACGCCCGGTCCAACGGCGACGCCCGCGCCGACCGCGACCCCGGCACCGACAGCGACACCCGCGCCGACCGCGACCCCGGCACCGACAGCGACGCCCGCTCCCACGGCGACTGCCGCTCCCACCGCGACCCCGGCCCCATCGGCCACGCCCTCGCCCACGCCGATCGGATCGGTCGCGCCGACCATGGAGCCGACGCCCGAGCCGCCGGTGGATCCGCCGATCATCGTCCCGAAGGTCAACGACCAGGGAACGCCGGACACCAGCGACGACCGCATCGTGCCGGGAGCCACGTTCGAGTTCCGGCAAGATGACGGGGACGGCGCCTATGAGCCGACCGGCGACGACGCACCCGTCCTCGCCGAGATCGATGCGCTCAGTGGGTTCGCGGTGTTCACCCCGTCCGAAACGGGGGACTACTGGGTCACGGAGTCGACCGCCCCACCCGGCCTCGACAGCGCGGACCCGATCCTCGTGCACTACACCGCGTCGTCGGAGAACTGCGGTCTCTACAGCGGCGTCCTTCGTTGCGTACCCGACGACGACCAGTCGGGCGGGTTCCTGATCGTGGTCGTGACCGATTTGCCGATCGGCGGAATCGGCCCCGACGAGGCCACGCCGCCGCCGACGGACGCGGTCCCCGGCGACGCCAGCCGTCCTGTCGACATCGTGCCGGCAGCGATGCTGATCCTCCTCCTGACGACGATCGTTCTCGTCGGGAACCGAGCCGCCCGCCGCCCGTAGGTCGCTCAGCTCAGCGAAGCCGAAGTTCGTCACAACCAGCGACACTGGGCGCTCGGAGCCCGGAGGTACAGACCATGACCCAAGCAGCACTTGCCACACCCGGCCAGCCCGCGGCGGCGCCCGCGGATGATGCTCAGCCGCGCTATCAGCCGGGCGTGTGCAACATCGGACCGGCGGAGATCGCCCGGCGACAGCGAGCGGGGCACGCCGGTCTGGCGACGACCGTCGGCTTGTTGGCCGTCCTCCTCGCCATCGACGCACCGCCGATCGCCCGGTTCGTCGTGGCGCTTCCCGCCGCGACGGCCGCTTCGGGCTACCTCCAGGCACGACTCCGGTTCTGCGCGGGTTTCGGCTCGGCGGGCGTCTTCAACTTCGGAGAGATCGGCGGCACGGAGCAGGTGACGGATGCCGACGCGCGTGGGCGCGACCGGGCGATGTCGCGCCGGATCGGCATGGCGAGCCTCGCGGTCGGGCTCGCCGTCGGCGCCGCGGCAACGCTCCTGCCCCGTTGACCCATCGCGCCGGTCGCGTCGGTCGCCGGCAGAGCCCTCGTGACCGACGAGATCCCGCTCGTCGGCGGGATGGATCCGCGCTGGGCCCCGGTCCGCGTCGGTGACACGGTCCGGCGGGCAGCCGGTTCATCCAGCGAGTCGGTCCGGGACCTGCTCCTCCACCTGGAATCGGTCGACTTCGACGGCGCCCCCCGGTATCTCGGGCACCGACGAGCAGGGACGCGAGGTGCTTTCGTACATCGAGGGTGAGGTGCCACTGCCGCCCTATCCGGCCTGGGCGATGACCGATGTGGCGCTCGCCGATCTCGGGGCGCTCGTCCGTCGCTTTCACGAGGCGACCGCGTCCTTCGTGCCGCCGCCGGGCGCTGCCTGGGCGACCGACTGGGCCGACCCGACGCCGCTTCCGATCCGCCCAGCATCGACCGGACGATCTGCCACAACGACCTGTTTCCGGAGAACGTCGTGTTTCGCGACGGCCGAGTCGTGGCCCTGATCGACTTCGCGATGGCCGCTCCCGGGCGCGCGCTCTGGGACCTCGCGATCGCCGCGGAGCTGTGGGGACCGCTCGGCGATCCGGCGTGGCGCGACCAGCACCCGGCCGATCTTGACGGGATCCATCGCCTCGGCGTTCTTGCCAGGGCCTACGGGCTGGAGCCCGACCGGGCGACCGAGTTCGTCGACGTGATCGCCGAGGAACGCGACCATTCGATCGCGAACATCCGGGCCGAGATCGCCGACGGGAATACCTCGTGGACCGGCCACTGGGCCGCGGCCGGTGGCGACGAGCGGGCCGCCGCCGACGACGCGTGGATCGCCGCAAATCGCGCAGCCATGATCCGCGCCGGCGGCGGCTGATTTACGCAGCGGCATTCGTGCACCGGCGGCCCGCGACGAGGCGCGGACCGCACGGCCACGGTCGCAGGGGTCAGGCAGGGACGCCCTCGAAGGCCTCCTTCAGCTGCTCGACGTCGAGCTTCGTCATCTTCAGCATGGCCTCCATCGCGCGCTTGGCGGCCGCGCGATCAGGGCTCTCCAGCATCTCGTTGAGCTGGCGGGGCACGACCTGCCAGGAGACGCCGAATCGATCCTTCAGCCAGCCACAGACGCTGTGCTCGCCGCCACCCTGGATCAGGGCGTCCCAGTAGCGGTCGACCTCGGCCTGGTCCTTGCAGTCGATGTCGAACGAGATCGCCTCGGAGAACGTGAAGTCGGGTCCACCGTTGAGGCCGATGAACGGCGAGCCGTCCAGCGTGTACTCGACCGTGAGGACTTCGCCCTCCTGGGTGCTCGGGTTATCCGCTGCAGAACGGACGACCTTGTCGATCCGGCTGTTCGGGAAGACCGACGTGTAGAACTTGGCGGCATCCTCGGCATTGCCGTCGAACCATAGGCATGGCGTGATCCTTGGCATGGTGTCCTCCTTGCCATTTCCGTTGCGATCTCAGCCTATCGGACGAGACCTCGGCGATGGTCCGGCCGAGCCCGAGGGGTGGGTTGCAGGAACCTTTCGACGCGCCAGAACAAGGGGTTGACAAGCCGTCGCGACGGAGTACAGTACCGATAGGTTATATAACCAAGTAAGTGATGTGCCATGCAGCAGACCGATCCCCTCAGCCTCACGTTCGCCGCCCTGGCCGACCCGACCCGTCGGGCGATCCTGGCCCGTCTCGCCGAAGGCGAGGCGTCGGTCAAGGACCTGTCCGAGCCGTTCGACATGACCCAGCCCGCGATCTCCAAGCACCTGCGCGTGCTGGAACGGGCCGGGCCTCATCGAACAGGGTCGCCAGGCCCAGTGGCGACCGCGACGACTGCGGGCCGGCCCGCTCCGGGACATCGCGGACTGGGTCGACCAGTACCGCCGCCATTGGGAGGAGAGCTTCGAGCGCCTCGACACGTACTTCAGGGATCTACAGGACAAGCAGGACCAAGCGAAAGGAGACCCGCGATGAACGCGACCCGAATCGACCGAGGCAGCACCGACTCGACCACGGTCTACTCCGATGGCGCCGACCTCGTATTCGAGCGCACCTTCGACGCCACGCAGGAGCAGGTCTGGAAGGCCCTCACGGACCCCGAGATCGTGCCGAAGTGGTGGGGACCGCACGGCACGACGGCCACCGTCGCGGAGATGGACGTCCGGCCCGGCGGCAAGTGGCGCTACATCAGCCGCGCCGCCGACCGCGAGGACGTGACCTTCTACGGCGAGTACCTCGAGGTCGATCCGCCCCGCGGCTACAAGTGGACCTTCATGTTCGACGTCGAAGGCGTCGGGCCGATGGGCGGCCCGGAGACCTTCACCCTCGAAGAGATCGACGGGAAGACGAAGGTCAGGTCCGTCGGCCACATGGGCTCGGTCGAGGCGCTCGAAGGCGCCCTGTCGAGCGGCATGGTCCCCGGCGCGATCTCGACCTGGGACCGCCTGGAGGCCGTCCTCGCCGAAGGCTGATCCACGCCAGTCCCACGCCACCCCGGCCGGGCATCCCACGCGATGGGACGCCCGGCCGTATCGTTTCCGGGCCACTCATCGAACCACCGATGAGTTATCGCGGGCTCCGACGTTACAGGGACAACGATCGGTCACCCCGACCGACGTCCCGGGAGGCGACAACGTGGAATTCAAGCTCGAGCTCGTGGTGGTTCCGGTCACGGACGTCGACCGTGCCAAGGCCTTCTACGCCGACAAGATGGGCTTCTCCGTCGACGTCGACCATGCGCCGAACGAACACTTCCGGGTCGTCCAGCTGACCCCGCCAGGCTCCGCCTGCTCGATCACGATCGGGACCGGGCTCTCGAAGAGCGAGCCGGGCAGCTACCAGGGCCTGCACCTCGTGGTGACCGACATCGAAGCCGCCCGCGACTGGTTGGTCGAGCGCGGCGTCGAGACCGGCGAACCGTTCCACTTCGGCCCCGAGGGCCAGGTGCCGGGCGTGGATCCGACCCGCCAGGACTACGGCTCGTACCTCTCCATCAGCGACCCGGACGGCAACGGCTGGCTGGTCCAGGAAGTCCACTACGCGCGATGACCGCCGCGACGGAGCCGGTTGCCGCCGACGAGGCGGCATTCGCCGACCTCACCGAGCGGCACCGGCGGGAGCTGCACGTCCATTGCTACCGGATGCTCGCCTCGTTCGACGAGGCGGAGGACGCCGTGCAGGAGACGTTCCTGCGCGCCTGGCGCAGCCGGGACACGTTCGACGGCAGCTCGCTGTTCCGGGCCTGGCTCTATCGCATCGCGACGAACGTGTGCCTCGACATGATCCGGCGCAACTCGCGTCGCGTGTCGACGATGCACTCGTTCGCCGAGGTGCCGTGGCTCCAGCCCTACCCGGACACGTTGCTGGACGAGGCCGCACCGACCGACGACGAGCCGGACGCGGTCGTCGTCGAGCGCGAGACCATCGAGCTCGCCTTCCTGGCGGCGATGCAGCTCCTGCCGCCGCGGCAGCGGGCCGCGCTCATCGCCCGGGACGTGCTCGGCTGGCCGGCGATCGACACGGCGACGCTGCTCGAGACCAGTGTCGCTGCGGCCAACAGTGCGCTCCAGCGAGCGCGCGCCACGATGCAGGAACACCTGCCCGCCCGGCGCGCCGAGTGGGCAGCCGGCGGATCGAGCCCGGAGGAACGGGCACTCCTCGCGTCCTTCATCGACGCGCACGAACGTGGCGACGCCGCCCTGGCGATCTCGATCGCCTCGCAGGACCTGCGCATCACGATGCCGCCGGCGCCGTACCTGTTCGAGGGCCTCGACTCGATCGCCCCGCTCCTCCAGAACGCGCTGCGCGACGGCGAGTGGCGCCTCCTCCCGACGATGGCCAACCGGATGCCGACCGCCGCGAGCTACCTCCGCCAGCCGGGCGACTCGGTGTTCCGCGCGTTCAAGTTCGATGTCCTGCGCATCGAGGACGGCAAGATCGCCGAGATCACGACGTTCGGCGCCGCGCTCTTCCCGGCATTCGGTCTGCCACCGACCCTCTGAGGGCGCTCGACCGGCCACGACCGCGGCCCGCTACCATCGACCCCGCAAGGAGGCCGGGCGATGCGAGTAGCGGTGACCGGTGGAAGCGGAAAGCTCGGTCGAGCCGTCGTCGCCGAGTTGCTCGGGCACGGGTTCGATGTCCTGAACCTGGATATCCAGCGGCCCAGGGATGCAGCGGCCGCCTACACGCGGGTCGACTTCACCGACTTCGGCCAGACCTTCGAGGCGCTCACCCAGATCGACGACCGTCACGACGGCCTCGACGCGGTCGTGCACCTGGCCGCGATCCCCGGGGCCGGCCAGAGCCCGAATGCCGCCACCTTCGCAAATAACATCGTCAGCACCTTCAACGTGTTCTCGGCCGCGCGCCACGCCGGAATCAAGAACGTGGTCTGGGCGTCGAGCGAGACGGTCCTGGGCATCCCGTTCGACACGCCGCCGCCCTACCTCCCAGTCGACGAAGGCGTCGGGCCCCTGCCGGGGAGCGCCTACTCCCTCGCGAAGGACCTCGAGGAGGAGATGGCGCGCCAGTTCTGCCGCTGGGACCCGGGCCTGAAGATGGTCGGGCTGCGCTTCTCGAACGTGATGGAGCCCGCTGACTACGCCGAGTTCCCAGGGTTCGACGCCGATCCCGAGCTCCGCCGCTGGAACCTGTGGGCGTACATCGACGCGCGCGACGGCGCGCAGGCGGTCCGCCGGGCGCTCGAGCTGGACGCGACCGGCATGGAGATCTTCGTCATCGCCAACGCCGACTCGGTGATGTCGCGCCCGACCGCGGAACTCGCGGCGGCCACGTTCCCGGGCGTCGAGATCCGCAAGGAGCTGGGCCGGCACGAGTCCCTGCTCTCGATCGACAAGGCGCGCCGCATCCTGGGCTATGAGCCGATCCACGGCTGGCGGGACGCCCGGCCGCCCGCCGGGAGCTGATCGACGGAACCCCGCGACCCCTCCGCGGTATCCTCGCGACTGTGACCGCCACCGCCGAGCGCGATACGCCCCGGAACGGCCGGCCGCGCGCGAAGGGTCGCGCCCGTGCCGAGACCCCGGTCCTCGTGCGCCAGATGCGCAACGGGATCGAGGAGAGCGTCCACCGCGGCGACATCGTCGAGGCCGACGTCAACGGCCAGCTGATCAGCCAGCTCGGCGACCCCGACCGCATCGTCACGCTCCGTTCGACGGTCAAGCCGTTCGGGGTCGTGGCCCTGATCGAGGCCGGCGGGGTCGAGGCCTTCGACCTGGAGCCTGCAGAGCTCGCGATCATGGCGAGCTCCCACAGCGGCGAGGATTTCCACGTCCGCACCATCCAAGCCGTGTTCCGTCGCGCCGGGGTGAGCCAGGCCTTCCTGGCCTGCGGCAGCGAGGGTATGCCGCTCGACGCGCTGACCGCGGCCCGCCTCGCCCGGGACGGCGAGAAGGCCAGCCCCATCCGCCACATGTGCTCGGGCCAGCATGCGGTGACGCTGCTGCTCTCGCGGCTCAAGGATTGGGACCTCGAGACGTACTGGCAGGCCCAGCATCCCGCGCAGGCCGCCTACCGGAGCGCGGTGGCGCGCGCGTACGGCACGACACCCGAGCGGCTGCGGACCGCGATCGACGGCTGCGGGGTCGAGACCTACGCGTTCCCGCTTCGACAGGTCGCCCAGGCCTACGCGATGCTGGCCGATCCGAGCGCGGTGCCCGCCAAGGATCCCCGCCGTGCCCTTGTTCCGGCCCTCACCCGAGTCCGCGACGCGATGCTGGCCAACCCTGAGATGATCGGCGGCCGCCACGACCGACTCGACACGTCGCTGATGAAGGCCGCAGACGGCCGCGTCATCAGCAAGGCAGGGATGGAGGCGCTGCGAGGCCTCGCCATCCTCCCCGGGCCGCGAGTCGGGACGAAGGGGACCGGCGCGTCCGGGATGGCGGTCAAGATCGAGGACGGTGATGGGTATGACCGCGGGACCTGGGCGGCCTCGATCGAGGCCCTCCGCCAGGCCGGCGTGCTCGACGGCCAGGCACTGCGCGTCCTCGCCCGCTACCACAAGCCGACGATCCTCGACCCGCACGGTCGAGTCGGCGCGGAGGCGATCGCCGAGTTCCAGCTCGCGCCCGTGGGCGAGCTGATCGGCTGAGGCGGGCCGCGCCGCGGCGCGGTTGCCGTCCGACTGGATCGCAGGAGCGAACGTCCGACATGGCCCCCGACACCGATCCGTATCGAACGCTCGGGCTGTCACGCGACGCCACGCTCGAGGAGGTGCGCCGCGCGTACCGGCGCCTGGCCAAGGCCAATCACCCGGACGCGGCGGGTGAGGCTGCTCTTCCTCGATTCCTCGCGATCCAGGCGGCCTACGACCGGATCGCCGGTCCCGACGGGCGGACTCGTCGAAGTGGCACCACGACCGGGCCGACCGCGCCACGACGGGCCTGGGACGCCGAGCGCGATCGCACGGACGCGACGTACCGCGCCTACGGAGGGCGGTCGCGACGCGCGCGGCCGACCGGCAAGCCGGGACCCGGGTCGGGGCAGGGGCGAGGGGCAGCGGGGGAGCGCTCGTCGAGCGGGCCGTCATCGGAGCGCCCGCCCGGCACGGGCCGGCCACCTCGTCCCGAGCGACCGCCGAACAAGGCGACCCTCGGCTCGACCTCGTACGACGGCGCGGAGGACCAGCCGTTCGAGCCGGACTGGGGCGGTGCCTCGTGGTACGGGACGACGTCGGGCACGTACTGGACGCTGAACCCCAAGGAGTACGCCGATCCGCGCAAGCACGGACCGGAGTACCAGGCACGGGCCCGCCGCGAGCTCGAGGACCGTGCGGCCAGCGACGGTCAGGCCGCAGCGCCACGACCGCCGCGGTCCGACGACGCGCCGGGAAGTGACGCGTCAAGCCCCGAGGCCAGCTCCGGACCGGCCGCCGCCGGACAGGCGACCGCGGGACGGGCCACCGCGGGTCCAGCAACTGCCGGACCCGCCGCTGCCGGACAGACCGCTGGTGGACCGGCCGCCACGGGACCGGCCACAGCGGCGAGCGACGATCCAGGACGACCGGCCGAGCCAGCCGCACGCCGGCCACCGCCCGCGACGCACACGACCGCATCGTGGTGGGAGGCGACGGCCGGCTCCCCGCCTCGACCCGAGGCCGCCACGCCCGGCAGCGCTCGACCGGGCGAACGACGGCCGCGCCCGGGACCACCCGCAGGCACGACGGCCGGCCCCACGGTGACGGCGCCCGGCCTGAGCGCCGACACCCTGCTCGAGGCCCTCCGGACGTGGCTGGACGACGCCCACCCGGGCACCGTCGGACGCATCGCCCGCGCGCTGGTCGGCTGGGCCCCCCTCGCCCTCGGGATCGGCTGGGCCGGCGGGGAGATCTCGGGTTGCGGCCGGTTCGCGGCCGGCTGTGACGACACGGTCGCCTCATCGGCCTGGATCGTGCAGATCGCCACGCTGCTCATCCTCATCGCGGTCGGCCGGCTGGCCAGGATCACGTCGGTCGCGACGCTCGCGACCCTGGCTGCGGCCATCCCGGCCGCGCTCCTGCTCTCGGCCACGGGTGGGCCGGACGACACCGCGACCGGCCGTCTGGCGCTGAGCGGGCTGCTCGTCATCGCCTGGGCCGTCGGACTCGTGTTCGGCGTCGTGCGCGAGGCGCGCGGGACCGCGCGCGGACCGACGCCCGGACCGACGGGTGCGACGGCGGCCGGCAACGCCACCGGCGCGGAAACGGAACCACCCGGCGGATCGGACCCGGCCCGTCCCGTATCCTGAGACCCATGCCCCGTCGACACGACCCGCGCGACCTGTCCGCCGCCGCGCAGGAGTACCTGCTGGCCCTGCGCGTGGCGGCCGGCGCCGATGACGGGACTCGCGCTACGGCCGCTGTCGTGGCGCGCCATCTCGGCGTGACGACCCAGGCCGCGAGCGAGATGTTCCGACGCCTCGTCGCGGACGGGCTCGTCGATCATGCCAATGACCGCGAACTCCGGTTGACGTCGGCGGGCCGTGCCATGGCCGATGCGATCTTCCGACGACATGCGCTGCTCGAGTGGCTCCTGACGAGCGTGGTCGGCCTTGGTTGGGCGGAGTCGGACGAGGAGGCGATGCGCCTGCAGGGCGCGATCTCGCCGCGGGTGGAGGCCCGTCTCGATGAGCTGCTCGGCCACCCGGAAACGTGCCCGCACGGCAACCCGATCGATGCCGCGATCGCCAAGCGCCGGCCCGCGGGCGTTCGCCTGTCGGACATGGAAGCCGGCGCGCGGGCGACCGTCTTCCGCATCACCGAGGAGGCCGAGGAGGACGCGGGGCTCCTGTCGTACCTGGAGGCACGCGCACTCAAGCCCGGCGCGCCGATCACGATCCTGGCCCGCTCCGAGTCCCTCGATTCGCTCACGCTGGACGGGCCGCTCGGTCGGGCGACGTTGGGTCTGCGGCCTGCGGCGCTCGTCCGCGTGCTGCCCGGCGACGCGGACCCTGCCCTGTTCCACCGGGTGCCCGCGGGGGTGACCCCGAATCCCTGAGGCCGGGCCGCTGCTACGATCGGGCAATGGCTGATCCCACGACCCGAGTCCGTATCGCCCCGAGCCCGACCGGGCCGCTGCACATCGGGACGGCACGCACCGCGCTGTTCAACTACCTGCACGCCCGACACGTCGGTGGCACGTTCGTGCTGCGACTCGAGGACACGGACGTGGCGCGCAGCACGGTCGAGTTCGAGCGGGACATCCTCGACGGGTTGCACTGGCTGGGCCTGACCTGGGACGAGGGGCCGGAGGTGGCCGGAGAGCCGGCACGCGGCCCGCACGCGCCGTACCGCCAGATGGAGCGCCTGCCCAGCTATGCCGCCGCGGCCCAGCGCCTGCTCGCCGACGACCTCGCCTATCCCTGCTACTGCACGCCCGAGGAGCTCGACGCCGACCGCAAGGCGCAGGAGGCGGCCAAGTTGCCGCCCCGCTACGTCGGTCGATGTGCGCACCTGACGCCCGAGGAGCGGTTGGCCCGCGAGGCCGAGGGACGCCGCGGTGCGCTGCGGTTCCGCGTCGGCGAAGGGCTTGTCGGCTTCGATGACATCGTGCGCGGCCACGTCGAGTTCGACGTGGCCAACCTCGGCGGCGACTTCGTGATCGTGCGCGCCGACGGCACGCCGCTGTACCACTTCACGGTCGTCGTCGACGACGCGGCCATGGAGATCACCGAGGTGATCCGCGGCGAGGACCACCTGTCGAATACGCCGAAGCACATCCTGCTGTTCCGGGCGTTGCGCTACGACGTGCCGCGCTTCGCGCATCTGCCGCTGATCCTGAACGCGGACCGCTCGAAGATGAGCAAGCGCAAGAGCCAGACCGCGGTCGACGCCTACATCAAGGAGGGCTTCATCCCGCGAGGCGCTCGTCAACTACCTGGCGCTCCTTGGCTGGTCGACCGGAACCGAGGAAGAAGTCCTCTCGCTCGACGAGCTGGTCGAGCGGTTCGACATCGGCCAGGTGCACAAGGGCGGGGCGGTCTTCGACCGCGAACGGCTCGAATGGTTGAACGGCCAGTGGATCCGGCGCCTGTCGGCCGACGACCTCATCGACCGGCTGCGGCCGTTCGTGCAGAAGGAGCTGGACGCCGGCCGGATCGACTGGATGCCGCCCGACGACGAGGTGCGCGCGCTGCTCCCCGTGGTCCAGGAACGGCTGCCGACGCTGGGCGCGATCGGCGATCTCGCCGGGTTCCTGTGGGTCGACGAGGTCGATCTCGACCCGGCCATCCTCGTGCCGAAGCGCTGGGACGCGGCCACGACGGCCGATGGCCTCGCCGCCGCGCGCGCGACGATCGCCGATGTCAGAGAGGTCGCGTTCGAGGCCGACGAGCTGGAACCGCCGCTGCGTGCCCTGGCCGAAGCGCGCGGATGGAAGGCGGGCGATCTGTTCATGGCCATCCGCGTCGCCGTCACCGGCCGGACTGCCACGCCGCCGCTGTTCGACACGCTGGTCGCGCTCGGGCGCGAGCGTGTGCTGGCCCGCCTGGACCGCGCGATGACGGTCCTCGCCGGCAATTGACCCACAGATGGCCGTCCGCTACACGACCACGCTCGACGGGATCACCGAGGACGACCTGCGAGGCGGGTTCTGGGTCGGCTGGCCGGATCCACCAGCGGCCGGGATGCACCTGGCGATGCTTCGCGGCAGCGAGGCCGTCGTCCTGGCCATCGACGACGAAGCGAAGCCCGGCGCGCCACGGGTCGTCGGCTTCGTCAATGCCGTCGGTGACGGCGTCCTTGCCGCCTACCTGCCCTGCCTCGAGGTCCTGCCGGCGTGGCAGGGGCAGGGCATCGGGTCGGAGCTGGTCCGGCGCGTCCTGGCCGCGGTCGAGCCCCGCTACATGGTCGATCTCGTGTGCGATGACGACGTGGTGCCCTTCTACGAGCGCCTTGGTATGACGCCGTATCGGGCGATGATCCGGCGTGACCGGCGCGCGCTCAAGGCCAGCCGTTGACGCGCTTCTAACGCGTCGTTAACACGGGCGGCTATCCTCAGAGCTGGATGGCACGAACGATCCTCGTCGTCGAGGACGAACCGACCCTGCGCGAGACACTCGTCGACGCGCTCGAGGCGGACGGATTCCGTGTCGTCGCCGCGGCCGATGGGCGCGAGGCCCTGACGCAGTTCCGGGGGGAGCGGCCGGACCTCGTGCTCCTCGACCTCATGCTTCCGGAACTTTCCGGCATCGAGGTCACGCGCATCATCCGCGCGGAGTCCGGGGTCCCGATCGTGATGCTGACGGCCAAGGATTCGGAGCTCGACAAGGTCGTCGGCCTGGAGCTCGGAGCCGACGACTACGTCACCAAGCCGTTCTCGCTGCGCGAGCTGACCGCCCGGATCCGTGCGCTGTTCCGACGGTCCGAGGCGAACGTCGCCGTCGGGGCACCGCCGACGATCGTCGACCTTGGCCGCGTGCAGGCCGACCTCGGTGGCCATCGCCTCCTGCGCGATGGGGCGACCCTGCCGATCAAGCCCAAGGCGTTCGAGCTGCTGGCCTTCCTGCTCCGCAATCCAGGTCAGGTCTTCACCCGCGACCAGCTGCTCGAGAAGGTCTGGGGCTACGACTACGCGGGTGAGACCCGGACGGTCGATGTCCACGTCCACTGGCTGCGCAGCCAGATCGAGGAGGACCCGGGCCATCCGGCGTTCATCCACACGGTGCGCGGCGTGGGCTACGTGTTCCGTCGACCGACGTAGGCGGGCCCATTGACACCCCTTAGGACCGCGCAGCGGCACGGAACGTTGACGCCGGGCTGACCGTCCGTTGACACACACACCCGAACCTGTGCCCATGCCGATCCTGACTCGTCAGCCCGAGGCCATGGGTACCGCGGCGATGCACCTCGCCTCAACCCGGCGCCGAGGCGACAGCACGATCGGCAATCAAGGTCGGCCACCCAGGGACCTCCTCCCCGTGGATGGCCTCCAGGCTCCCGCTCCGGTGCCGGCGCCCGCGCGGGCGCTGGCGCTGGATTCGGTCCGGCTGCGGCGTCAGCTGCGCGACCCGGCCCGCCGTCCCGACCGCTGGTCGGAACCGACATTCCGGCGCGAGATCGAGCTGGTGCGTGCGCATCTCGCCCCGCTCCGGAGTCGAAAGGCCCTCGCCGCGTCCTACGGCCGCGAAGCCTTCCACGTCTCGATCGACCAGGGCACCGGCGACGAACCAGGTGCGGTCCGGCTCGCATACGCCCTCCGCTGGCTCGAGCTCGGCGACGGGGACGTGAGTGCCATCTGGCCACCGACCGAGGTCAGGCCGACGGCCTGACCGTCCGAGCGGGTTCCTGGGTCATGCGGCTCGCACCCGGCCATGACCCGCGCCCAGCCGCGCTCGCGCGCGACGACGCGCACGGGCGCTCAGTTCGCCTTG
>CAVRKB010000005.1:0-138789 GCA_963721545.1 uncultured Chloroflexia bacterium | reverse complement strand
GCCTCGGTCATCGTCGACACGGCACGAGAGATCGAGGCCGATCTGATCATCCTCGGCGCCCGGGGGCATGGGGCCATCGAGGAAGCGCTCCTCGGCTCGGTCTCTGCCGAAGTCGTCGACCAGGCTCCGTGCGCCGTGCTCGTGGCGAGACGACCGTCGGCTGGGCGCGTCCTCATCGGCACGGACGGCTCGGATGTCGCCATGTCGGCCGCCCAGTTCGTCGGCGTGTGCGGGCTCTTCGGGACGAGCCAGGTACGAGTCGTGCATGCCATCGATGTCAACCCGACGTGGTGGCTCGGGTACACACCGGGCGATGCGGCGTTCGCGGTCGACGCCTACACCTCGGTCATGGCCGAGGGTCACCGACGCGGCGACAGAGTCACCTCGGCCATGGCCGCCCGGCTTCGAGCCGACGGCCTGGCGGCGAGCACCGTCAGCGTTCAGGGCCCGGCGGCTGCGACGATCGTCGACGAAGCCAAGTCCTGGCGAGCTGATCTTGTCGTGGTCGGCACCCGAGGCAACGGGCTGTTGAAGCGACTCCTGCTCGGTAGCACGGCGCGGTCCGTCCTGCATCACGCCGATGCCTCGGTGCTCATCACCCGGCCGACGAGGAGCGCGGTCAAGGGGCCGGGATCGACGACCGATCCCGCCCATGCGGTCCCCGCGTAGGCTGTGCCGATGCGGATCGTCTCTGCGGCCGACGCGGCCGGCGTCGTCCAGTCCGGCCAACGCGTCTACCTGCACTGCGCGGCGGCGACGCCCTCGGTCGTCCTCCAGGCCATGGTCGATCGCGCCCCCGAGTTGCGCGACGTCAGCGTCGTCCACCTCCACACCGAGGGACCGGGGCCGCACCTGGCGCCCGAGATGGCGGGCCACTTCCGGCATCGCGCCCTGTTCATCGGGCCGAACGCCCGCGCCGCGGTCAACGAGGGACGCGCCGACTACGTCCCGGTCTTCCTGTCCGACGTCCCGCGTCTCTTCGACGAGCGGCGCCCTGCCGCTGGATGTCGTGTTCGTCAACGCGACGCCGCCCGACGCCCACGGGTTCTGCTCCCTCGGGACGAGCGTCGAGGCGATGCACGCGGCCATCCGTGCGGCCACGACGGTCGTCGTCCAGCTCAACCGCTCGATGCCGCGGACGCTCGGCGACAGCTTCATCCACGTCGACGACATCGACCTCGGCGTCGAGGTCGACGTCCCACCGTACGCCCACGCCAACCCGGTCATCGGCGACGTCGAGGAGCGGATCGGCGCGCACGTCGCGGCCCTCGTGCCGGACAGCGCGACGCTCCAGCTCGGGATCGGCGCGATCCCGGCGGCCACGGCGATGGCCCTGATGGACAAGCGCGACCTCGGGATCCACACCGAGATGTTCACGGATGCCGTCGTCGACCTCGTCGAGGCCGGCGTGGTCACCGGCGCGGCCAAGGAGCGCAACCGCGGCAAGATCGTCACCTCGTTCCTGATGGGCTCGCCACGGCTCTACGCATTCGTCCACGACAACCCGATGGTCGAGATGCGGCCGGTCGACTTCACCAACGACACCCACGTCATCCGGTCGTTCAGCCGGATGGTCTCGATCAACTCGGCGATCGAGGTCGACCTCACCGGGCAGGTCGTGGCGGACTCCATCGGGCACACGATGTATTCGGGCGTCGGCGGGCAGATGGACTTCATCCGCGGCGCGGGACTGGCGTCCGAGGGCCGTTCGGTCATCGCGCTGCCGTCGACCGCGGCCGGGTGGAACGGCATCTCGGATCGTCGATGCCCTGCGCGAGGGGGCCGGCGTCGTCACGACCCGAGCACACGTCCGCACAGTCGTGACGGAGTGGGGTGTCGCCGAGCTCTTCGGGAAGAGCTTGCGCGAGCGCGCCAAGGCGCTGATCGGCGTCGCTCACCCGGACTTCCGGGCTGACCTCCATCGGGAAGCGAGCCGCCGCCACCTGGTCTAGGCGCATCCGCTAAGGGCCGAATGGCCCGCGCCGTTGCGACCAACGGCGCTGGGTGGCGTGAGCAGCACGGCGCACGCTCCTTCTGGACCAATGGAGGGCACAGCGTCATGCCAGTCGGACTGCTCGTCGCGGGTTTCCTGCTCGCACATGCCGCGATCCATGTCGGGTTCGTCGCGCCGCCTCCGCCGGCAACCGCCGACGGCCCGGCATGGCCGTTCTCGGCGGACCGCGCGTGGCCGGTGACGCGACTCGGCCTGGACCCGGCGCTGCTGCGAGGGCTCGCGGCCGTCCTGGTCGCCGTGACGATCGCCGGCTACGCGCTGGCGGCGCTGACGCCCCTTGGGGTCCTGCCGATGGCCATCTGGCCATCGGCCATCGCAATCGGCTCCCTCGCCTCGCTTGGCCTGCTCGCGGCCTGCTTCCACCCGTGGCTCGCGCTGGGTGTCGTCATCGACGTCGCCCTGCTGTGGTCATGCCTCGTGGTCGGATGGCAGCCCGGGGTCAGCGGGTGGGGCGCCTGAGTCATCCATCGCATTCACGGAGGTACCGGTCATGAAGGTCATCGTCCCGCTTGTCCTGTCGCTCGTCGCGACGCTTATCGCCGTCGTCGCTGCGCGCCTGATCGCGCGCTACGACGTGCGGATCGATCTCAAGGAGTTCCCGGGCGCCGCGTGACCGCGGCGATCCGTCCTGCATCGACCGGAAGGATCGCGCCATGAAGGTCCTCGTCACGGCGGCATCTCGACACGGCTCGACCGCCGAGATCGCGACGATGATCGCCGGCATTCTGCAAGCCTCCGACATCGACGCCGAGGTCCTCCCGCTGGAGGGCGTCGTCAGCGTGGCGGACTATGACGCGGTGATCCTCGGCTCGGCCGTCTACGCCGGTCAGTGGCTGGAGCCGGCGCGAGCCTTCGTCGCCCGGCATGCCGACGATCTCGCGACGCGACCGGTCTTCCTGTTCTCCAGCGGCCCATTGGGCTATCCATCGCATCGGCCCGTGGCACCGGCCGACGCCGTCGCCGTCGAGATGACGACCGGTGCCATGGACCTCCAGGTCTTCCCGGGTCGGTTGATCGGGCGAGACCTGAACCTGCGGGAGCGGTTCATCGCCGCGAAGACGCACGCGCCATTCGGCGACTTCCGGCCCTGGGACGACATCCTCGACTGGACGCGAGAGATCGCCCGCTACCTGCACGAGGAGTCGGTCGCGGCGGGCGACGCGCTTCGGGCAGATGGCGCCGGGTGACACGACCTCCGGACTGACCCTCGAGGCCGCACACGCGCTCGCCGTCGGCGCGGTCGCCGTGGGGGCCGGGGTGGACCCACGGATCGGGCTGTCGAGCCGCGATGCGCAGGACCGAGCCGCGGAGGCCGGCCCGAATGCGCTGTCCGCGCCGGATCCGCCGAAGGTCTGGCGGCTGGTGCTGCGCTCCGCGACGCAGCCGTTCGTGCTCGTCCTGTTGGTGGCGGGCATCGCGGCCGCCCTCATCGGGGAGGTCCGCGACGGCCTGCTCATCCTGGCCGGACTTGTTCCGCTCGTCGGCGCGGACGTCGCCACCGAGTACCGCGGGGAGCGCGCCCTCCAGGCGCTGCGGGACGCCTCCGCGCCGCGGGCCCAGGTCCGGCGTGACGGCCGCGCCGTGGATCTCGCGGCAGCCGACCTCGTCCCCGGCGACATCGTTCTCCTCCATGTCGGGGACGTCGTTCCGGCCGACCTGCGCCTCTATCGGGCGGATTCCCTCGTCCTGGATCGCAGCGTCCTGACGGGTGAGTCCATCCCGGAGACGATGAGCGTCGAACCGGACGCCGTGGCGAGCGGGGTGGCGGATCGCCGGTCGATGGCGTACTCGGGCATGAGCGTGGTCGGCGGACGGGGCGAGGGGATCGTCGTCGCCACCGGCGCGGGCACGGAGGTCGGCCGCATCGCCAGCGGCCTGACAACCGAGGAGCGCCGACGCTCCCCGCTGCAGGAGGAGCTCGATCGGCTCGTGCGCCTGATGCTCGGCGTCGCGGTCGGGCTCATCGTCATCACGGTCGGGCTGGGGTTCGCTCGCGGGAATCCGCTCGGCGACAACCTGCTGGCCGGGATCACGGCCGCGATCGCCGCCATCCCGGAGGAACCGCCCGTCCTGCTCGCGGTCGTTCTCGGCCTGGGTTCCTACCGGCTGCTGCGCCGCTCGGTCCTCGTTCGTCGGCTGAACGCGGAGGAGGTCCTCGGCGCGATCGACCTGATCATCACGGACAAGACCGGCACGCTGACCCAGAACCGGCTCGTCGTCGTCTCCGTCACCGAAGCGTCCGAGCAGCGATCCGACGCCCACGCGACGCACGCGGCCGCGCTGCTCGACGCGCTGCGCGCCGAGGAGGACGCCTGGGAGCAGGGTCGGGAGATCCGCACCAGCTCGTTCACGCGAGCGCTTCGCGAGGCCGTCCTCGCCGCCGGCGTGGACCCGTCGCTGGATCCTGCGGACCTGGTCGCCTCGGCCCCGCCGACCGAGGATCGGCCGTATTCGACGACGACGGCGCATCGGTCGGGGCATGTCGAGACGCTGACCCTCGGCGCCCCGGAGGCGGTGGTCGGCCTGGCGATTGGATCGTCGGCCACCGAGCTCGCCGAGTGGAACGCCCGGATCCGGGAGCTGACGTCGGACGGGCAGCGTGTCGTCGCCCTCACCGGGCAGGTTGATGGAGATGCCCCACGACTGCGGGCGCTCATCGGGTTTGGGGATCCGGCGCGACCAGGTGTCGCGGAGGCGATGGCGACGGCGAGGCGGGCCGGGATCCACGTTGTCGTCGTGACCGGTGACCACCCGACGACGGCCACCGCGATCGGGCGGCAGGTGGGCCTGCCGGATGGGCGGGTGGCCCTGGGGCCGGAGGTCGACGGCATGACCGACGTGGCGCTGGCCGACGCCCTTCCCGGCCTCGCCATCGTGGCGCGGTCGATCCCGTCGACGAAGGAGCGGATCGTCCGGCTGGCCCGATCGGCCGGCCACCTCGTGGCGGTCACCGGCGACGGGGTCAATGACGCCCCGGCGCTCCACGCAGCCGATGTCGCGGTGGCGATGGGCAGCGGCACCGCGGTGGCCAAGGAGGCCTCCGATCTCGTCCTCAACGACGACTCGTTCGCGACGCTGGTGTACGGCATCGAGGAAGGCCGGCGGATCGTCGACAACGTCCAGAAGGGCCTCGTCTTCCTTCTCTCGACCCACGTCGCCTTGCTCGGGCTTCATCTTCATCGCGACGATCGCCGGGTCCAGTCAGGCCCTCCTGCCGATCCAGGTCCTGTGGCTCGAGCTCTTCATCGACCTGTCCGCGTCGATCGCCTTCGAACGCGAGCCGGCGGAGCCGGACATCATGACGCGGCCGCCGCGGCCGGCTGGCCGTCCGCTGCTGACGCGCGAGCTGCTCGCGCGGATTGTCGGCGCCGGCAGCTTCAGCGCGGTCGCCGCGTTGTGGCTGATGACGGCGAGCGGCGCGGGCGACGCGCATGGCCGCTGGCTTGCCTTTACGGCGCTTGTCCTGGCCCAGGCCGTCCGCGCGTACGCCAACCGCAGCCTGGTGCTTCCGGTGACGACCCTGCGGCGGAATGGTTTCCTGCTGGCCGCGTGCCTGATCACCGTTGCGGTCCAGGTCCTCATCCCGTTCGTGCCACCGCTTGCGGACGCCTTCCGGGCCTCTCCGCTGGCCCCCGAGGAATGGGCGCTCGCCGCAGGCATCGCGCTCGCGCCGGCCGTCGTGGCCGAGATCATCAGGCGAGTCGGGCGCGGGCCCTGGGTCGCCTAGTGTCCGGTCAGCCTGATCGGGACACGGCTGCCCGTGCCCGGGACCACGCACGCGAAGGCGGGAGCGCCGGCCACCTGGAGGGCCGCCGCGGCGGCCTTATCCTGGACGACCAGGGCTGTGACCATGCCGAACATGCCGTCTGCGGCTTCGGCGTGCTGGAGGATGTGGCAGTGGAATGCCCACGCGCCGGGTTCGTCGCACTCGATGACGACATCCCAGCGCTCGCCCGGGTTCACCCCGAGCGTGTCACACGTGAAGGCGCGCTCCCCAGCGGATGCCCGTCGCGCGCCACGACTCGCATCGGCATGCCGTGGAGGTGCCACGGATGCATCATGTTGCCCTCGTTCATGAACCGGATCACGATCGTCTCGCCGAGGGTCGCGACGATCGGCGCCGTGGCCGGGAAGCCACGGCCGTTGATCGTGAAGCCGCCGAGGGCGTCGTTGCTGATCCAGACGATGTCCTGGGTCGCGCCGTAGAGCCGGTCGTAGCGCTGCGCCGGGTCCTTCGGCTGGACGATGAACGCGCCCAGCAGGCCGCGCCCGACCTGGTCGGTGGCGTTGTGGTGCGAGTGGTACATGTGCGAGCCGCTCGACCTCGCCGACGAACTCGTAGGTGAAGCTGCCGCCCGGTGGGATCGGGTCCTGCGTGACGTGCGGGACGCCGTCCATCGCGTTCGGCAGGCGCTGCCCGTGGAAGTGGATCCCGGTCGACTCGGCCATGCGGTTCGTGAAGATCGCGCGGACCTTGTCGCCCTCGGTCACGTCGATGCGCGGACCCGGCCAGGTCCCGTTGAACCCGAGCCCGTCGAGCGCGGTCGGACTGCGCGTCGATCTGGTGCTTGATGGCATCGACGGTCAGCTCGAAGACCTTGGTGTCGCCGTCCATCGTCGGCGCAAGGGGCTGGTTGCCCTGGCCCGGCAAGGTCGCGCCCTCGCCGCCCAGGAACCGGTCGACCGCCGCCTTCGCGTTGGCGTCATGGTCGACGACCGGTGCTGACGGAGAAGCCGCGGGAGCATGCGACGGATCGTGGGAGCCCGCCGGCGCGATCGACGCGCTCGGGCGCGACTGGAGGCTGCCGCTGCCGGGCGCGCGCACTCAGCGCGGGACCGTACGCCCAGCTGGCCGTCGACGCTGCCGGCGAGCACGCGGCGACCGCCGTCGCCACGAGGCCACCCCCGGTGATCGCGCCGAGCGCCAGAAGCCGTCGCCGGCTCATCGGTTCCTGCGACTCGCTGGGTGATGGGCGGTTCGACGTCAGTCACGTTTCGTGCCTCGTGTGCGGGTCGTCGGACAGACGACGGCGGCCTGAGGGCCTGCCATCCGACGTGTCCCTGTCGAGACCGTTGTACGGATTCCGTGTGGGTCCGGCCGCCTGCCATTCGGCCCGATCCGTCGGGACCGTTGGGCCCATTCGGCCCGGAGCCGATGCGCGGCGTCGCGATCAGTCGGTCGGGTGCTTGATCCGTGCCACGTACGCGGCGGCCTGGGCGCGCCGCTCGAGATTGAGCTTGGCGAGGATCGAGCTGACGTAGTTCTTGACGGTCTTGTCGGACAGGAAGACCTCGGCCGCGATCTCCTTGTTGGTCTTGCCCTCGGCGACGAGCGCCAGGATCTTGCGCTCCTGCTGGGTCAGCGCCCCGAGCTCGTCGGGCTCGTCCGACGTCGCGATCCGGCGCATCCGCTCGAGGACCTTGCCGGTGACGGCCGGATCCAGCAGCGACTCGCCGCGACCGACGGCCTCGAGCGCCGCCACGAGGTCGCGGGCGCGCACCTGCTTGAGGAGATAGCCGCTGGCGCCGGCGACGATCGCCGCGATGACCGCCTCCTCGTCGGGATAGCTCGTCAGCATCACCACGCGAGTGCCCGGGAACTCGGCGCGGATCTCGCGGCAGGCCTCGATCCCCGAGCCGTCCGGCAGTCGGACGTCCATGACGACGAGGTCCGGCTGGAATCGCTTGGCCATCTCGATCGACTCGGCGACCGTGCCGGCCTCGGCGACGACCTGGAACTCCGGGCGCCGGTCGAGCATCGCGACGAGGCCCTGGCGGACGACCTCGTGGTCGTCGACCACCAGGAGGGTCAGCGGTCGGCTTGGGCCGTCAGTCATGGCGTGGCGATCTCCTCGTCGGCATCGGTTCCGTCGGTCGGTCGGTGGATCTCGATCCGTGTGCCCGGTCGCATCGCTCTCGATGTCCATGGTCGCACCAACCGTTGCCACACGGGAGCGCATGTTGGCCAGTCCCTGGTGACCCGAGGCTGCCGACCGTCATCGGGGTCGAACCCTCGCCCGTTGTCCTCGATCCGGAGCCGCAGGCTTCCGTCAGGCTCCGCGCTGATCCAGACCATCGCCCGCGACGCCCCGGAGTGACGCGCGATGTTGGACAGCGCCTCGTTCACGACGCCCAGCAGATGCGCTGTCGTCGTCGGGTCCGGCTCGACGTCCATCGCTCCGGCATGCAGCTCGACATCGATCATCGAGTTGTGGCGGAACTCCTCCACGATCGCGGCAAGCCCCGTCATCAGGGTCGCCCCGCTCAGGAGCTCCGGCCGGAGACCGAAGATGAAGTTGCGGATGTCCCGGATCGTCAGGTGGAGGCTGTCGATCGCTCGCTCGACGCGTCGCTCGACCTCGTCCGGGTCATCGCGGATGAGGTCCGGAACGTCCTCGAGCGAGAGCCCGACCGCATAGATGTTCTGGATGATGCCGTCGTGGAGGTCCTGGCTGATGCGCTCGCGCTCGTCGACGATCGCCAGCCGCTGGACCTGCTCGTGCAGCCGGGCGTTCTCGATGGCGATCCCGGCGTGCACGGCGAACGTCTCGACGAGGCGCTGGTCGGCCTCGGAGAACTCGGCGGCGCCCACCTTGTCGGTCAGGTACAGGTTGCCGACCGAGCGGCCCTTCACCGTGATCGGCACGCCAAGGAAGCTGTGCATGGGCGGGTGATGCGGCGGGAACCCATGTCGTCGCGGATCGACGGCGATGTCCGGGATGCGGAACGAGCGGTTCTCCTCGATGATCAGGCCGAGGAAGCCGTGGCCGCGCGGGAGTGGGCCGATCGCGGCTCGGGTCTCGCGGCTGATCCCGGACGTGATGAAGCGCTCGATCACGCCATCCGCGTGGACGATCCCGAGGGCCGCGTAGTCCGGCCCCGACCAGCAGCCGGACCTGGTCCACGATCACCTGCAGGACATCGTCCACGGACTGCAGGCCGGCGATGGCCCGGGTCGCGGCATCCAGGGCGTCGACGACGTCCGGTCGTCGCCTCTGTGTCCTCGCGGCCGCGCATGCGCGTCACGGTAGCAGCGCGCGCGTCCGTTCCCAACCGCTCCGGGCCGCCCGGCCCGGCGATGCGGGCCGGATGGCCCATGGCAGCGCGGCTTCGCCGCCCGCAACCTATGGAGATGAACGAACTCGCGAGCGCCTCGCGGGCCGCGGATCCTGTTGGCCGTCGACCTGACGCCGGCCTCGCGTGAGGCTGCCACGAAGCGATCAAGCGCGCCAAGGACGATGGCGCGGACCTGATCGTCCTGAGCGTGGTCGAGCAGCACAACCTCCACCTCCCGGGTGGCGGCGCGCGACGCGTCGACCAGGAGCGGGACCGCCTGACCGCGGGCGCGCAGGCGATCGTCCGGCAGGCACGCGATGCCGGGGTCCGGGCCACGTTCCTCGATCTGGGAAGGCGACCCGGCCGAGGCCATCCTGGATGCCTCGCAGTCAGAGGACGCCGACGTGATCGTCCTCGGGTCGCGTCCGCGTCTGAACGTTCGCCGGCTGATCCTCGGCAGCGTCTCGTCAGAGGTCGCCAGGCGAGCGCACGTGTGAAGTGATCGTGGTCCCGAGCTGACGTCGCGACGCCTGGTCGACGTCGCCAGGCAACGACCTGCGCGACCAAACCGATGAGCAGCACGGATCCGCCGAACACCGGGATGCGCTTGCTGATCCAGGCCGGGAGATAGATGTCGGTGACCGAGCCGCTGGTCGCCCCGAGCTGCTCGGCGAGCGGAGTCAGCGGGCAGACCTGGTTGTTGCTCGCATAGACGATGGTCTCGGCGATCGCGATGGACTTCGGCTGCTCGTTCGCCACCCGTCCGCGCCTACCCCGCATGCCTTCCCAGGTGAACGCGAGGATGGCGCCACTAATCGCCACGAACGCCGCCGTATGGAAGCCCTGATGGCGCGCAAGGCGAGGGTTCGTCGCGCGGCAGGGATGACCGCGGCCAAGGGCACAGTCAACGTGTCGCTCCAGACGGGTTGTCGAGATGACGGCAAACCTGCTGGCCAACCCGCTCCTGCGCGAGCCGCTGCGCCCGGAGCACGTCAAGCCGCGGCTGCTCGGCCACTGGGGCACGACGCCGGCCTGAACCTCGTCTACGCCCACGCCAGTCGCGTCATCAAAGCCCGCGACCTCGACGCGATCTGGATCGTCGGACCTGGGCACGGCGGCCCGGCGGCCGTCGCCAACGCCTACCTCGAGGGCACCGCCGCCGAGGTCGATCCGGAGCTGACGCTCGATGAGGACGGGCCTGCGCTACCTGTTCCGGCAGTTCTCGTTCCCGGGCGGCATCGGCAGCCACGTGACGCCCGAGACGCCGGGCTCCATCCACGAGGGCGGCGAGCTCGGCTACGCGCTCGTCCATGCGTTCGGGGCGGCGTTCGACAACCCGGACCTGGTGGTCTTCTGCGTCGTCGGCGACGGCGAGGCGGAGACCGGACCGCTGGCGGCGAGCTGGCACTCGAACAAGTTCGTCAACCCGGCGGTCGATGGCACCGTTATCCCGATCCTGGCCCTCAACGGCTACAAGATCGCCAACCCGACGGTCCTCGACCGGATCCCGGAGCGAGAGCTCATCAACCTGTTCGAGGGCTACGGCTACGAGCCGCACATCGTCGCCGGCGACGACCCGATGACGGTCCACGCAGCGATGGCGGCGACGATGGACGCGGTCCTCGACGAGGTCGACGAGATCAAGCGCGGCAGCCCGTGCGGGCGTCCCCGAGCGGCCGCGCTGGCCGATGATCATCCTCCGCACGCCCAAGGGCTGGACCGGCCCGAAGGACGGTCGACGGCCTGCCGACCGAGGGCACGTTGCCGGTCGCACCAGGTCCCGCTCGCCGACGTCCGCGACGAACCCCGCGCATCTTGCGCCAGCTCGAGGACTGGCTCCGGTCATACCGACCCGACGAGCTGTTCGACGCAGCGGGCGCGCTCCGGCCCGACATTGCGGCGCTCGCGCCCGCCGGCGACGCGCCGGATGAGCGCGAACCCGCACGCCAACGGCGGCCGTGCTCCTGCGAGGACCTCGAGCTGCCCGACTTCCGCGATTACGCGGTCGACGGTCGCCGCGCCTGGCACGACGACGAGCGAGGCGACGCGGGTCCTTGGGGCGTTCGCTGCGCGACGTCATCCGCGACCAATCCCCGACGTTCCGCCTGTTCGGGCCCGATGAGACCGCTCCAACCGGCTCGACGCCGTCTTCGAGGCGACCGACCGGGTCTGGATGGCCGAGATCGCGGCCGACTGACGAGCACCTGGCGCCCGACGGCCGGGTCATGGAGGTCCTGTCCGAGCACCTCTGCCAGGGCTGGCTGGAGGGCTACCTGCTGACCGGCCGGCACGGCCTGTTCAGCTGCTACGAGGCGTTCATCCACGTCATCGACTCGATGTTCAACCAGCACGCCAAGTGGCTGAAGATGACCCGCGAGATCGCCTGGCGGCGGCCCGATCGCGTCGCTGAACTACCTCCTCACCAGCCACGTCTGGCGGCAGGACCACAACGGCTTCAGCCACCAGGACCCGGGCTTCATCGACCATGTCGTCAACAAGAAGGCCGAGGTCATCCGGGTCTATCTGCCGCCCGACACGAACACGCTCCTGTCGGTCGCGGACCACTGCCTGCGCAGCCGCGACTACGTCAACGTCATCGTCGCCGGCAAGCAGCCGGCGCTCGACGTACCTGTCCATGGACGACGCGATCCTGCACTGCACGCGCGGCATCGGGATCTGGGACTGGGCGAGTAACGACGGCGGCGATCCGGACGTCGTCCTGGCCTGCTGCGGGGACGTGCCGACGCTCGAGGCGCTGGCCGCGGTCGCCCTGCTCCGCGAGCACCTCCCGGAGCTGCGGGTCCGGTTCGTGAACGTCGTCGACCTGATGCGGCTCCAGGACGAGCGCGAGCACCCGCACGGGTTGTCGCGACCGCGAGTTCGACGCGATGTTCACGACCGACCAACCGTTATCTTCGCCTACCACGGCTATCCGTGGCTCATCCACCGGCTGACCTATCGCCGCGACGAACCACGCCAATATCCACGTCCGCGGGTACAAGGAGGAGGGCACGGTCACGACGCCGTTCGACATGGTCATGCGCAACGATCTCGACCGCTTCCACCTCGCGATCGACGTCATCGACCGGGTTCCCGGCCTGGGCTCGCGCGCCGCGGCGCTCCGGCAGCACCTCGTCGACGAGCGCGCTCGCGCTCGCGCCTATGCCTACGAGTACGGCGAGGATCGCCGGAGATCCGCGACTGGACGTGGCCGCCTGACAGCCGGCTCCGAGGCACGGCGCCGAGCGCGGCTCGCATCCTCGTCCTCAACGCCGGGCTCGAGCCACGCTCAAGGCGACCGTGCTCGAACCTGCCGGCACTCGACCCGGTCGGTCGCGACGAGGTCGACCTGGACCGGGGCGCCGTCGGACCGCGGAGCGCGCGGCGGCGATCGTGCGCGTCGTCGCGGCGCATCGGCGCGGCGTCGCCGACGGCGTCGATCGACGCTGTCGGCCATCGGGTCGTCCATGGCGGCGACAGGTTCACCGCGCCGACGCTGATCGACGACGAGCGTCGTCGCGGCCATCGAGGACCTCGCTGACCTGGCGCCGCTCCACAACCCGCTCGCCGTGGCCGCGATCCGCGCGGCGCTCGAGGCGCTTCCCGGACGTGCCGCACGTCGCGGCCTTCGACACCGCGTTCCATGCCACGCTTCCCGAGGACGCGATCCGCTACCCCGTCCCCGACGCCTGGGTCCGCGAGCACGGCATCCGCCGCTACGGCTTCCACGGGCTGTCCGTCGACTGGGCGCGTCCGGCGGGCAGCGGAGCTGCTCGGCCGTCGAGGCGGCGAGCCTGCGCGCTCGTCGTCGCGCACCTCGGCGGCGGCTCCTCCGTGACGGCCGTCGATGGCGGCCGATCGGTCGACACGTCGCATGGGGCATGACGCCGCTCGAGGGCCTGATGATGGGGACCCGCGCCGGGTCGATCGACCCCGGGATCGTCTTCCAGCTGCTGCGCGAGGGTCGGCCTGTCCGCCGACGATCGAGGAGGACCTTGACCGGCGGTCCGGTCTGCTCGGCGGTCGGCGGGACGGCCGACATGGCGGCACTGCTGGATCGCGAGGCTGCGGGGATGCGGCGGCGCCGGCTGGCGATCGAGCTGTTCGTCCGACGCGCGGCCGCCGGGATCGCGGCGTCCGCGACGACCCTGCCGTCGGTCGACGCGATCGTCTTCACCGGCGGGATCGGCCAGCACGCCGGCGCGGTGACCGAGCGGATCCGCGAGCGGCTGCACCTGGTCGGACCCGATCGAGACGTCACAGAGTCGACGGCGAGGACCGGATCGACCGGCCGGCGACCGGCCCCGCCGTGCTGCGCATCGCGGCCCGCGAGGACCTGGTCATCGCGGACGCGGTCGTCGCGACGCTCGGACGGGTTGACATGCAAGCGGCGCGTCCGGCCTTCCGGGCCGGACGCGCCGCGGGACCCCAGGGAGGGGGCTACGGGGTGATCGCGACCTTCAGGACGCCGTCGAGGCGGTTGCTGAAGAGCCGGTACGCCTCCTCGATCTCGCGCAGCGCGAAGCGGTGGGTGATCAGCGGGGTCGGGTCGAACCGGCCCGACCTGCACCATCGTGATGAGCCGGCCCATCCGCTCCTTGCCGCCCGGGCACAGGGTCGTGACGATGCGGTGGTCGCCGAGCCCCGCGGCGAACGCCGCGTAGGGGATCTCGAGCTTGCCGGAGTAGACGCCGAGGCTCGACAGCGTCCCGCCCGGCCGAAGCGACCGGAGCGCGCTCTCGAAGGTCTGCTGGGTCCCCAGCGCCTCGATCGCGACGTCCGCGCCGTGCCACCCGTCAGCCGCTCGACCTCCTCGACGACATCGACCTTGGTGAAGTCGAGCGCGACGTCGGCGCCCATCCGTCGGGCCATGGCCAGGCGGACCGGGTCGCTGTCGACGCCGATGACCTGCGCGGCGCCCATCAGCTTCGCGCCGGCCGTCGCGCACAGCCCGATCGGGCCCTGGGCGAACACGACCACCGTGTCGCCGATGCGCACGCCGCCGGACTCCGCGCCCGCGAAGCCGGTCGAGGCGATGTCGGCGAGCAGGACGACCTGCTCGTCGGTCACGTCGTCGGGGATCTTGGCCAGATTGGCCTGGGCCGAGGGCACGAGCGAGGTACTCGGCCTGGGCGCCGTCGATCGTGTTGCCGAACCGCCAGCCGCCGATGGCCTCGAAGCCGGTCCCGTGGCCACACTGGGACAGGTGCCCGGACAGGCAGGCGTGGCACTGACCGCACGGGGTGATCGCCCCGACGAGGACGCGCTCGCCCGATCTCGTACCCGGTCACGCCCGGCGCCGAGCTCCTCGATGACCCCGACCGGCTCATGGCCGAGGACCAGTCCCGGGCGGACCGGGTACTCGCCCTTGACGATGTGCACGTCGGTGCCGCAGATCGTGGTCAGCGTCACCCGGATGAGGGCCTCGCCCGGACCGGGTCGGGGTCGGTCGACCTCCTCGACGTGGAACTCCTGGGGCGCGTGGAAGACGTTGGCCCGCATCGTGTCGACCGCGATCATGTCGACTCTCCTTTCGCCAGTCGGCCCGGCCCGGTCTCGGCGTACGCGAGACACGGGTCGCCGGCTGATCCCTGCCGCGAGGATGGCGACGCCGGCGGTCGTTCGACAGAGGCGAAGGTCACCTGTTCGGGGGCTGGAGCGCCCGCCAGATCGATCCGATGGCGGTGAAGCGTCGTTCCCCGTGCCGGGATTCAGCGCCGGCGAGTCATCGGTGCGCGGATCGCGGCACGCGCCCGGTCGAAGGTTTCGCCAAGAGGGATGTTCACGGCCACGTGCGTCACCCGGATGGTCAGCCACGGGTGGGACTCGTCCGCCCAGCGGACGTGCATCCGCCGTGGGGCGAGCACGCCCTCCGGCCCGACGACCCAGTCGGACCAGGCGCCATACCAACGGGTCAGCGGTCCCGCGCCTTTGTAGCGGTCGGCGGCACAGGAGGTTGGCAACCCTGTCCGGGGGTCGAAGGACACGAGGATCGGGAGGTCTCCATCGGGACTGGGGACGATGAACCGCGCGGTTCGGGCGTCGACTGACTCCCAGCCGACGTCCGTCCTTCCGAGCCACGACGCCGGAAAGGTGAGCGCTTCGCCCCACATCGCGATCCGGGCGCCTTGGTCGAACTTCGGCCCGGTCTGGGTCGATCGACCGACGATCATCGCGCCGCGCCCGTCGACGAATGCATCCAACCCGATGGGAAATGACAGGGCGCCGCGGCCGATCCGGATCTCGTGGACGAACGCGAAGCCCAGGCGGTGCGACATGCGGATCTGCAGCGGGATTGGCAGCCACCACGGACGGCGCATCCACGCGTCGCACTTGATCTCGACCGTGTCGATCGCGCCGACGTGCCCGTGGCATGGCCAGGTCGACGAACCGCGCCACCGGCGGCGGCATGACGCTCGACGGAGCGTCGACGGACAACCAGCGCGGCTGTCCCGCCATGGTCGGTCGCTCGATGGCGATGGTCGGCGTCATGGTCGCCTCCGCGCTTCTGGTCGGCGCGGCGAGTCTTCGCCTTCGGGCAAGGCGCCCCGGTAGTGCCGAAGGTCCCGAGCACGGATGCCGCGCTGGCCCCGGGCTGGTCCTTCCGCTGTGTTCAGGCCACCTGGCCGCGTTCAAAGGGGATCATCGGCACTGACGCTTGAGCCTTACGGCGTCGTTCAATCGAGGCAGTCCCGCATAGCGGAGGTTCTGCCATGAAAGCCGTCGTGGTCTACGAGTCCCATTGGGGCAACACCGCGGAGGTCGCGCGAGCGATTGCGTCTGGTCTGGGTCCAGACACGCCGGCCCTCGCGACGGATGAAGCAACCGGTTCGGTCCTCGCCGAGGCCGACCTCATCGTGGCCGGCGCCCCCGTCATCGCGTTCCGGCTTGCGACCGATTCGATGCGCGAGCGGATCGCCGAGGAGCGCAGACGCGCCCAGCCATCCGGACCTGACGCACCCGTCCATGCGTGACTGGCTTGAGCGGATCCCCGCCGGGAAGGGCTTCGCGGCGGCGTTCGAGACGCGGTTCCGCTGGTCGCCTGGTGGGGCGACCGGCGCCATCGAGCGTGGCCTCCAGACGGCGGGCTATCGACGCGTCGCAAAGGGCCGCAAGTTCTTCGTGACCGGCAGCCACGGACCGTTACGCGATGGCGAAATCGAAGCCGCTCGAGCCTGGGGCTCTGAGCTGGCTCAAGTGCTGCAGTCCACGATCGGAGTCGCCGCGGCGCCGTAGCAGGCGACGACCAGCTGGTGACCCGTTGACCCTGACGCGGGTCGACCGACCTCCGTCGCGAGCGATCCGCCGAACCATGATTGCAATTGGAGAAGACCGATGACTACCCGCGTTGGCATCAATGGTTTTGGCCGCGTCGGCCGCCAGTCGCTCAAGGCGCTGATCGAGCGCGCGCCCGACGTCGAGGTTGTCGCGATCAACGACCTGGTGCCCGTCGCCCTCGACGCGCTCCTGTTCAAGCACGATTCGACGTACGGCACGTACCCGGGCGTCGTCGACCACACCGACGACCTCCTGATCGTTGACGGCCGGCAGATCCGGGTCTTCCAGGAGAAGGACCCGGCGGCACCTGCCGTGGGGCGACCTGGGCGTCGACATCGTGCTCGAGAGCACCGGCATCTTCACGAACGCCGAGAAGGCCAAGGCGCACATCGCCGCGGGCGCCCAGAAGGTCATCATCAGCGCCCCGGCCAAGGGCGAGGACATCACGATCGTCCTCGGCGTCAACGAGGACAAGCTACGACCCGGCCGATCCACCACATCATCAGCAACGCCTCGTGCACCACGAACTGCCTGGCCCCGGCGGCCAAGGTCGTCCACGACCTGGTCGGCATCGAGCAGCGGGCTGATGAACACCATCCACAGCTACACCAACGACCAGCGCATCCTGGACGTCGCGCACAAGGACCCGCGCCGCGCACGCAGCGCCGGCCAGAACATCATCCCGACGACGACCGGTGCGGCCAAGGCGCTGGCCCTCGTGATCCCCGATCTCAAGGGCAAGTTCGACGGCTTCAGCCTGCGCGTCCCGACGCCGACCGTCAGCGTCGTCGACTTCACCGCCATCGTCAGCCGCGCCGACCAGCGTGGACGGAACTCAACGACGCCTTCCGGACGGCCGCCGCGGGCCCGCTGAAGGGCATCCTCGGCGTGTCGGACGAGCCGCTCGTGTCGATGGACTTCAAGGGCGACAGCCGCAGCTCGATCATCGACGCCGACTCGACCATGGTCATCGGCGGCACCATGGTCAAGGTCATCGCCTGGTACGACAACGAGTGGGGCTACAGCTGCCGCGTCGCCGACCTCATCGCGTTCGTGGCCGCGCGCATGCCCGTCGCCGTCTGATCGCGACAGGGACCGTTCCTCCCGGATGGACAGCCCGTCAGCCCTCACGACCTGCCCACGCTGGACGGCACGGGCCATCCGGCCCCCAGGGACCCGGGCCAGTGGGCCCCCGAAAGGGTCCACGTGCCTTCTACCTGTGTCCCGCCGGCGGCACGACTGTGATCACATCAACCACAGGACAGCAGAAACAGAGGGTTGGATCATGAACAAGCGAATTCAGCGGCTCGGCATCGGCCTTGCTCTCATGGGCACTCGTGTTCTTCGCCGCAGGCGGGTACACGCTCTACAAGACCCAGCAGGGCGCCAATGCGCTGCAGACGTTCAGCGCCGCGCAGAACGTCAAGCTCAACTACAACGACCAGGGCCAGCTCGTCGACCGCGGCGAGACCGCAGGCGCAGCGGCAATCATGTCGCTCCTCGTGAACGACTGGGGCTATGCCGTCGACCAGGGCGAGCTGAACCCCAATGACCCGCTCGTCAACACGGCCAGCGAGTACATGTACCAGATGGCCACGATCTCCTATCACACCCTGCATGGGGCGACGACCGTCACGATCCCCGAGGACGTCGTGGTCGACGGCCAGGTCGTCACCAAGGCCGGCACGTACGACTTCGAGAACACCGGCAAGTATTGGACCGGCTTCGACCGGACCGACCCGATCCAGGCCGCGGCTCGCGACAAGATCTGGACCGGCACCGCGCATGCCCTGATCGCCGAGCTGGGCGTCGGCAGCGTGACCGCCTCCGCCCTCACGATGGGCCTCGGCATCGCGGCGCTCTTCGCCCTCGTCGGACTCACCGTCCTCATGACCGGCCTCGGGCTGGTCTGGGCGGCGCGAGCCTCGACCGAGAAGGCCAAGGCTCCGGCATTCAAGCAGGTGGCCAACCCCGCCTGACCACCGCGTGGCGGATCCCCGATCCGCAAGCGCACACCGACCGGCGAGGGCCACATGGCTCTCGCCGGTCGGCGATTCCTACCGACGCGGGGGTTCCCGACCTGCGAGCGCCCTTGGGTTCCAGGCCATCGTCAGATACGCTGCGTACGTCGATCCCGGCCCCGCCCGCGCCAGCCTCAGCGGGAACCCGGACTGACCGGAGCGCACTGATCGCCGGATCGGCGCCATGGAGTATCGGAGGTCTGCATCCCTTGATCGAGGACCGCTCGACCGACCCGCACGGTCCGCTGGCCAGTGTCCTGGCCGTCCGCAAAGGGAAGGGCGACACCCGTGGCGGCGGCCTCGAGCACCGCGAGGCCCTGATCTACACGCTCGGGAAGGCCGCCGAGCTCGAGCACCTGATCATGCTCCAGTACCTGTTCGCGGCCTTCTCGCTCAAGCAGAAGGTCGACGAAGGACTGACGCCTGAGACGCTCGCCGCGGTCGACCGTTGGCGCAAGGTGCTCCTCTCGATCGGCGAGCAGGAGATGCTCCACCTCGCGCTCGTCCAGAACCTGCTGACGGCCGTCGGCGCGGCCCCTCGCTTCGCTCGCCCGAACTTCCCGATGCCGGCTTACAGCTACCCGGCGGGCGTCCGGATCGAGCTGGTGCCGTTCAGCGAGGCCGCGCTGCGCCATTTCGCCTTCCTCGAGCGGCCCGAGGGGATGGACATCGAAGACGCCGAGGGGTTCGAGGCGATCGAGCAGGCCGTGGCGTTGCCGCACGACGAGCACGACGAGATCGTCCCGCACCTGCAGGAGTTCGACACGATCGGCCAGCTCTATCGCTCGATCCAGGCCGGCTTCGAGCACCTGGCGGAGCGCCTCGGCACGGAGCGCCTGTTCATCGGCCCGTCCAGCGCCCAGGCGACCGAGGAGCATTTCCGCTGGCCGGAGCTCGTCGCGGTCACCGACCTGGCATCGGCGCGGCTGGCGATCGACACGATCGTCGAGCAAGGCGAAGGAGCGCGCGGCGAGTGGCGCGACGCCCACTTCGGGCGGCTCCTGGGCGTCCTCGACGAGTACCTCGAGATCAAGCGGGCAGACCCGGACTTCGAGCCCACGCGGCCCGTCGTGGCGGCCAATGTCCGGCCACAGGCCACCGGTGTCACCGTGCCGCTCATCACCGATCCCGGGACGACCCGCGCCATGGACCTGCTCAACGTCGCCTACGAGGTCCTCCTCCAGCTCCTGTCGCGCTACTTCGCCAACACCGATGAGTCGCCTGAGCAGCTCGAGGTCCTGGCCGACGTGTCCGTCGGGATGATGTACACGGTGATCAAGCCGCTCGGGTCCATCGTCACGACGCAGCCCGTCGGGCCGGACATGCCCGGCGTCACCGCCGGCCCGGGGTTCGAGCTCTTCTACCAGGTCGACTACCTGCTGCCGCACCGGGAGGCGGCATGGGTCCTGATGGAGGAGCGGCTGCGGGACGCGGCTTCGTTCGCCGTCCGGTGCGGCGACCTGTGCACGCGTCGCCCTGGTGCTGCCGCTGGCCAAAGTGGCCGGCTCGCTCGAGAAGTACGCCGACCGGCTCCACGTTGCGGGGTAAGACGGGAGCGCCGAGGTTGAGCGCCGCGGCGTCATAATCCGCGGCATGCTGGGCGACCCGACGTCCGTTGAGCGAGGCGCGCCACCGCGGGGGGTGGACGGCGGAGTGCTGGACCCGCTCGTGGGACCGCAATGCTCGCTCGCGGTCCAGCTGCGCCGCGCGAACGGCGCGGTCATCGGCCGGAACGCCGAGCTCGAGGCGATCTCCCAGGAGCTGCACGAGGCCACTGCCCGCCTCGCGGCGGTGACGTTGGAAGGCGAGCCGGGCATCGGCAAGACACGGCTGTTGCTCGCCACCGCCGAACGTGCATCGGCCGACGGCTTCACGTGTGTCGCGATCACCGCCGACGAGGAGATCCGCGGGCCGTTCCTCGTCGCGCGGAGCCTCTTCGCGTCGGCGCGATCCGCGACCTGCCGCGGGGACGCCCGCAGAGGCTGCGGTCAGACGGGTCAGCGAGGCCATCTCAGGGCGCGACGAGCCCGGGTTCGAGACCCTGTCGCCGGACGCCAAGCTCCTTCGGGCCTTCGACCTCGGTGCCGTGGCGATCTCGGCGCTTGCCGGGATCCAGCCCGCTGGCGCTGCTCATCGACGACGTCCAGTGGGCCGATGACGACACCCTCCGGCTCCTCCGCTACGTCGTCAGGAGCGACGCCGATCGTCCCATCTTCCTGTTCCTGACGATCCGGCCGGACGAGTTCGCCGCGGTCACCGAGGCCGTGAACTTCGTCGCCGACATGGAGCGGATGGGCCTTGTCCGGCGACTGCGGCCCGGACGATTCACCTCCGTCGAGACGGCGGAGCTCCTGAAGCGAGTCCTCGGCGGCCGGGTCGAGACCGCATCTGCGAACGCCATGCATGCGCAGTCGGAGGGCGTGCCCTTCATCGTCGAGGAGCTGGCCCGGACGCACCGCGAGGCCGGCACGCTCCAGCAGATCGATGGCGAGTGGCGACTCGGCCGGAACGCGGCCCGACTCATGCCGTCCGCGGTCCGGACGCTCATCGATCGCCGAGCCGCGCGTCTCCCGGCGCAGACGAGGGCCGCGCTCGGCGAGGCCGCGATCCTCGGCCGCAGCTTCAGTCTGCGTGACCTCCGCATCGTCCGCCGCAAGTAGGTGATGGCGAGACGAGCGCAACGACGCTGCTCCCCAACGGCATGGCGGGGACCGAGCATGCCTGCGCCGCTCGGCACGACCGCAGCCGGACGACGACACCGACCCGCTCGCCGACGATCTGGAGCCGGCCGTCCGGGCCGGGCTCCTGCTCGCCCAGCCGCAGGGCGAGGCCGCAGACTTACACGTTCACGCACGAGCAGGTCCGCCAGTTCGCCGCGAGCCAGCTCTCGCCGTCGCGCCGCCGGCAGGTGCACGCCGCGGTGGTCGACCTGCTCCTCGACGGCGGCGACCCGGCGCCTGCCGGGCTGCCGATGCTCGCCCAGCACGCGCTGGCAGCCGGTGATACGGTCCGCGCCGCGCGCTTCTCGATCGATGCGCGCGTCGCCGCGCTCGACTCCAATGCTCCGGAGGAGGCGCTCCGGCTCGTCGACCAGGCACTCCCGGTCGTCTCGTCGCCCGCCGATCGGCGACGTCCTGCTTGCGACGCGCGACGACGCGCTTCGCCGTCCTGCGTCGGACCGATGAGCGCCTCGACGGGCTCACCGAGCTGGCTGCGCTCGCCGAGGCGATGCGCGACCCAGCCTTCGAGCTCGACGTGCAGCTACGGCGCGCGTCGGCACTGCGGATGGTCCATGACGAGGACGCTGCCGCGGAGCTGGCCCGGCGGCCGTCCGCAGCCGGCCGCCGAGCGAGGCGATGCGCCACCGAGCTCCGGGCGACGCTCGAGCTCGGACAGGCGCTCCTGCGGAGCCCGCTCGGCGAGTCGTTCGGCGGCGCCGCCAGCGAGGTCGACCTCGACGGCGCCGAGCAGGCCTATCGCCGCGCCATCGTGCTCGCGGAGGAGACCGGCGACGAACGCAGCCTCGCGGCGCCCTCCGTGAGATCGGCATGATCCGTTCGCTCGCGGGCGCGCTCTGGTTCGCGGCGAGGTCATGGCCGGCCGCGCTGAAGCCTTCGTTTGGTCGGGCGGCCGACGGCGGGCGCCGATATCGAGAGCCCTCATCATCGCCTCACCCATCGGCCCGTTCCTTCGTCGAGGTCGGCGGCAGGTCCTCGAGCGGGCCCTCGGCATCTTCGAGCGGCTGGGTGACCGGACCGGCGTCATGTCCACCGTCATCGCCATGGCCTATGCGCGATACAGCCCGGTCATGCACCTCATCGACTTCGGCGCAGCATCTCGAGGAGATCCGGCGCGTCACCAGCCGCGCTGTCCGAGCTCGTCACCGAGAGCGAACGAGACCGCCTGGACCTCCAGATGCTCTTCGGGGTCCACGTGTATGCTCGAGCCAAGGTGCGTCCCCGACCTTGCGCTGGCTCGTGGCGAGGATGCCCATCGGGCGGCCAGGCTCCAAGGCGACCGCACCACCGAGTTCCTCGCAGCGGGCGGCGTGGCGATGGGTTTCCTCGAGCTCGGAGACGTCGACGCGGCCGAGCGATGGCTCGACAAGGCCGCCGCAGCGATCTCCGCCGCTCCCTCTCGCGAGCCGCTCCATCCAGCTCGAGACGTGGCGAGGGAGAGTTCGGGCGGGGGCGGGCGACGCGGAGGGCATGCGACAGCACCTCGACAGAGCGGTCGCGATCGCGACCGAAGCGGGGCAGGCCTCGGCGCGGTGCGATGCGCTGGCACGGCTGGCCGTGGAGGCGGCGCGCTCGTCGCCAACGATCGCGACGACGGTGGCCCCGACCCGGAGCTCGTCGAGCTCGTCGAGCGATCGGCGGCCCACGTGAAGGATGCGATGCCGCTCCTTCCCGGGCACGCGCCGTGGGGCGCCCAGGCCGATGCCGCGCTGGCGACGGTCGCGCTAGCGCGCGGCGATACCGAGGGCGCCGCGATGCTCGGCGGCGCGGCGCTCCAGGCCCTCGACGCCGCGCACCACGAGGACACCAGCCTTGAGATCCTCATCCCGGCGGCGCGCGCGGTCCTGGCCGGTGCTCCACTCGGAGTTCCAGGATTTCGTCCGAACCTACGTTCGGACGACGCTGTCGCGGATCGCGCAGGGCACGGCCGACGAATCGATCCGCGTTCGGTGGCTGACCGGGCCGCTCGGGCGTGAGCTGGTCGCGCTGGCCGGCCCGCTCGACGGGGGTGGCCCCAGGACGGCAGCCGACGGCGCATCGGCATCCGCGGCGGTCGCACAGGTCTCCACCCTGGACGACAGGGAGCGCCGATTGCTCCAGCTGCTGACCGAGGGTCGGACGAATGCCGAGATCGCCGCCGAGCTCGACATCGCAGAGGAAGAGGTGGGCCACGACCTGGCGCGCCTGTTCGTCCAGCTCGGCACCTCGAGCCGTGCCGAGGCGACCTCGCTGGCGTTCCGCGGGCTCGCCGCCGTGGGCTCCCACTGATGGCCATCCGGGCGCGCGTCGAGCGCCACAAGTGCATCGGTGCGGGCAACTGCATCACGCTCGCGCCGACGGCCTTCGACTGGCTGGCGGGAGACTACGGCAAGAGTGATGTCGTCGGGACCGACAGCGTGGACGAGGAGCTCCTCCGCGCAGCCGCGTTCTCGTGCCCGACCGCGGCCATCGTCATCGAGGACGTCTCGGAGCTCCTGCCCTGGCAGCTGCGCGGCAAGGCCGGGCCGGCTCGACGGGTCCTGAAGACCTTCATGTTCACCGACATCGTCGGCTCGACGAACCTCGTCGAGGCGCTCGGCGACGAGGCGTGGGAGGCGATCCTGCGCTGGCACAACACCGCCCTTCGTGAGGTGTTCGCCGCCCACGACGGCGAGGAGATCTCCACGACCGGTGACGGGTTCTTCGTCAGCTTCGGCTCGCCGGACCTTGCGGTCGCGGCGGCGATCGCGATCCAGCGGCGCCTGGCCGAGCACCGCTCGACGCAGGGCTTCGCGCCACAGGTCCGGATCGGCCTGCATGCCTCCGATGCGACGCAGGTCGGCGGCGATTTCCATGGCAAGGGCGTCCACGAGGCGGCCCGGATCGCCGCACTCGGCGGCGGCGGCGAGATCGTCGCCAGCGTCGCGACGGTCGGCGACGTCACACCGGACGTCCGATCCCCGAAGCGCGACGCTGAAGGGCTTGTCCGGGCCGATCGACGTCGTGAACGTCGACTGGCGCTGACCGAGCGCGCCGCCCGACCCTGAGCGGGCCGATCAGGTCGGGGCGAACGCGTCGAGCTCGCGGAGTCGCCGGCCGACCCCTTCGAGGATCGCGGTCCCGATCCCTGGCGAGGCGTCCAGGAGCTCGTGAAACATCTGGTAGGTCATCGACAGGAGGCGACATGGCGTCTCGGCGACGGCCGTCGCCGTTCGAGGGCCGCCATCGAGCAGCGCGATCTCGCCGAAGAACTCCCCGGCACCGATCGTGTTGACGAAGTTGACCGCCACGCTCGATCCGGACGGTGCCCTCGACGACGATGAAGAAGAACCCCTCGCGGGCGCCCTCGTGGGTGAGGACGGTCCCGGCCCGCACCTCGATCTCGTCGGCGATGGCCCCGAGCTCCTCGATACCCGCCGCCGAGATGCCGGCGAACAGGGGAACCTGTTCGAGAAGGTCCTGCTTCTCCCTCATCAGCCCTCCCAGGATCTGCTGGTCACGCGGCGTCGCTCCTCAAGTCTGGACCCTCCCTCGCACACCGAGGTCGGATCACGGCCGACCCACCCATTCATCCCCGCGTAGGCTGTTCACCTCCTACCTCGGACGGTTATGCCTGCGGACGCGACCGATCACACGGCTGATGCCTTCATCGAGCTGCTCCAGGGCGAGGCGTCCGAAGCCGAGCGCCTGAAGTACCGGCGCTACTTCCCGGAGCGCCACGAGGAGTTCATCGGGGTGCGGATGGGCGCGGTCTTCGCCGCCGCCCGGGACTTCGCCGACATGGAGCTCGACCAGATCGAGCGGCTGCTCGAGCAGGATGCGCACGAGATCCGCGCGGGTGCGCGTGCGGATCATGGCGGAGCAGGCGAAGGCGCGGGTGACGACGGACGCGCGGCGCCAGGCCCTCGCTGACCTCTACCTCCGCCGCCATGACCGAATTGACGACTGGGACCTCGTCGACCTCGGCGCCTGGGAGGTGCTCGGGCCGCTCGCTGGTCGATCGGCCGCGCGACGTGCTGGACGAGCTGGCCGGATCGAGCGACCCGTGGCGCCGGCGCTCGGCGATCACCGCGACCTTCGCGTTCATCCGCCGCGGCGAGCTGGACGACACCTACCGGCTCGCG
The DNA here is from genome assembly GCA_963721545.1 of uncultured Chloroflexia bacterium. GTDB lineage: Bacteria > Chloroflexota > Limnocylindria > Limnocylindrales > CSP1-4 > SPCO01. The sequence goes on along the minus strand of CAVRKB010000005.1, from coordinate 113,579 downwards.
GAGCGACTCCTCGACGACGAGCACGAGCTCGTCCGCAAGGCCGTCGGCTGGGCGCTCCGGAACGCCGGCGACCACGATCCCGAGCGGCTCAACGCCTTCCTGGATGAGCACGCCGCGACGATGCCGCGGTCGACCCTGCGGAACGCGATCGAGAAGCTCGCGCCCGAGGAGCGCAAGCGCTTCCTCGCCATGGCCCGGACGGGCTGACGCCGTCCAGGCGATCCCCGGACCACCGCGCCGGTCATGGGACCGATTCGTAGCCCAGCGTCCCGCCGTCGGCGAGCGTGATCGTCAGGCCGCCCGACGCGATCACGTAGCTCGCGGTGTTCGACAGCGCCAGGATGTACAGGTCGCTGTAGGACCCGTCCCCGCAGATCACGATCGACGACGCCCCGAGCTTGAGCGACAGCCCGCCGCCCGATGCAGCCGTCCAGGTGCCGGTGATCGTGTTGCAGTCCGCGACCGCGCTGAATGCCCCACCCGCCGCGAACGAGAGGGTGTACTTCGGGCGTTCCGCGACCGGGACGACACCCTGGTGCACGGGGTCGCGCGTGGTGATGGCGGCGAGCTGCCAGTTCGTGCCAACAAGGTCGGCGCCTGCGGCCGGTGGCGGCTTCGGCGTCGCGGTCGGTGCCGGGGTCGGGGTCGGTGCTGCGGTCGGGACTGGCGTCGGTGCCGAGGTCGGCGCCGCCGTGGGTGCCGAGGTGGGTGCCGTAGTCGGCGCGGCGGTGGCGGCGGCCGTGGCAGTCGCCGCGGGAGTCGGGCTTGCGGCAGGAGTGGGCGACGGCGTCGGACTGGGCGACGGGCTCGGCGTCGGGCCGGGTGACGCCGTTGCAGCCGGGCTGGCCGACGGGCTGGCGGTCGACGACCCCGACGGGCTCGGGACGACCACCCTGCCGGAGCCCTCCACGAAGGTGCCGGTCCCACCGTCGGCCGTCGTGAGCGTCAGCTCATCGCTGGCGATCGCCCAGGTCGTCACGTTCGCGAGCTCGTGGGCGAAGATCGTGCCGTACGACCCGTCCGGGCAGGCCACCAGCGTGCTCGCGCCGAGCGTGAGGGTCATGCCGTCATTGCCGCTCAGCTTGTAGGTCCCGGCCAGGGCATTGCAGTCCGCCTTGGCGGCGAAGTCGCCGTCATCGGCGAACTCGATCGTGTAGAGCGACTGCTCCTCGGGCGGGAAGACCCCCTGGAACGCCGGGGTCTGGGTGGCGATCGCCGTCAGTTGCCACGTCTGGCCGGTCAGGGCGCCTGTGTCGGGGCCGCGAAGGATGGCGAAGAGGGCGAGCCCGCCGATGACCACGGCCGCGATGACCGCGACGACGACGACCTGGGAGCGCTGTTGCATGAGTCTGTCCCCCGGGTGAATTACGGACGCGCCTGGCGACTCGGCGACGGCGGACCGGCGCGGAGCTCGATTGGGTCCTGAGTGCAATCTGCGGCGGGTTCGGCGGTCGCGTCAAGTTGCGTGCTGCACGGACGCGGCCGACGGAACGGTCGGGCGATCAATCCACCGAGCGGAGCCGATGCACCGTCAGCGCGATCGACAGGCGCCGACCGTTTTCGCCGTCGAGCGGATGACCCAGGAGCGACTCGATCCGTTCCAGCCGGTAAGCAACCGTCCGGGTCGCAAGGTGGAGGCGTCGTGCCGCGGCGGTCACGTTCTCACCGGCGTCGAAATAGGCCTGGAGCGTCTCGATCAGCTCCTCGCCGAGGCGCTCGTCGGCGAGCACCGGGCCGAGCTCACCCCGGACGGTGGCGTCCGCGAGGTCCCGGTCCACGAGCAACAGCCGCTCGAGTGCCAGCTCCTGGGGGTCCGAGATCAAGCCGAACAGGCCGAGCCGCTGCGCGGTGCGCGTGGCGTCGATGAGATCGGCATAGGTCGCAGCCAGCGAATTGACGCCATCGACGGCTGCTGAGCCCACGGCGACCCACGCCGACGGCGCGGCCTCGGTGGGGGCCGACTCGCCGCGACGGCCCTTCGAGAGCTTCGCCGCCGCGAGTCCGCCCAGGACGTTGTCAAGGACCTTCGGCACGCGCTTCAGCCCAGCCCAGTCGTCGCGGGCAAGGACCGCAATCCGCCCGAGGAGTGGCAGCACGGCCGGCAGCCGGATCCCCGGTCCGATGCCCTCGGCCCCCGGGGCGGCCGACCCGAGCAGATGGCCGATCCGTCCGGCCAGCACCTCGAGCTCCTCCTCGCCGATACCCGGCCGCTCGGGTATCGGGTCGGCCTCGGGGCGTGGCGCGATCGCGACGACGCGGTACGCCCCGTCGGGATCCAGGCCAAAGCGGATCGCGACACGGCGCAGCCGGGCCTCGCCGGCGGCATCGACGGCGACCACGCCGAGCAATTCCTGCAACGCGCCTCGGCGGGCCTCCGCCATCCGGGCGACGATGTCGCGCTCGGCGGTGCGGTATCCGTCGGTGACAGCGAGTGACGTGAGCTCGTTCCAGAGGAGGAGGAAGCGGCCGAACGCCGACAGGAGGCTCGGATCGAGTCGCCCTGCCTCCATGGCGGCGACGCAGTGCTCCCAGATCAGACGGCGGCTCACGGCGTAGCGATGGAGCAGGACGACCAGCCGTCGGTCTCCCCGCGCCGCGATCGCCCCCGACGCGCGCTGGATCTCCACGATCGTGTCGAGGTCGAGCGCGCCTTTCGCCTCGAGTGCCCGCGCCTCGGCCAACAACGCATCGAGCGAATCGACGTCGAACCGACGACCTAGCGGCCGCCCACCTGTCACCGGCTGGATCCGGCTCAGCTCCGCCTCGATCGCGGCGACGGCCATGGCCTCCGGTCCCAGCTGGCCGTTCAGTGCGATCGTGCCGATGAGGACGCTCGGGCGGACGTCGTCGAGCGGCTCGCCGAGCTCAGTTGCCACGGCCGCCGCCACCGCCTCCGCATCGGGCAGCACGCGTCGGATCGCCGTCCAGAGATCGTCGGTCTGGTCCATGTGAGATCCTCGAGTGGCGTGTCGCCCGTCGAGTGTGGCGATCTTGCGCGGTTCCTGCAACGAGATGAGATGTGCCCGTTCGTCTGACGCTCGAGTACCTGCCGACTTCATGCAGATTGTCGCTGCGTTGTGGGCCGCGACGCGGGCCGTCCCGGAGCCTGGCGAGCGCCGAGCACCTTCCGTTTCCTGACCGTTGCGCGGTTGCTGCAGTCGCGAGCCTGCAGTTCTGCGCGGTCGAGCCGATGAGACCGGCGGCTCATCGAGCCCGACCATTGCCGGAGCGCATCACGCGCCTATCGAGGCCCGATGAGCCGATATGGATGGCTCACGGCGGACTCATCTCAGACCACGCGGCTGGAACCGCGAGAAGGATCGTTACACCAATGAGTTTCATCACCAAGCGCCGGCTGGGCAGCCTGGCTTCGGCATCGGCCCTCGTCGCCACGGTGGCCGTGGCATCCATGCCCGCGGCGACCCTGGCGGCGGGACCATGCACCGCGACCGGGTTCGTCCGGGACGGCATCAACCTCACCGCCGCGCAGATCGGCGGGACCGTTACCGGCGACGCTCGACGCGACCGGCTGCGACATCGGTGTCTACATCGCCGACCAGCGTGCAGCCGACGCTGACATCCACGGCGGCGATACTACGGCGTCGTCGTCGACGGCGCTGACCGTCGACGTGACCAGCAGCAAGGTCCACGAGATCGGCGACGACCCCGTTCAACGGCGCGCAGCACGGCCGTGCCATCACTCTATATCAACGGCGCGAGCGGCACGATCAGCGGCAACCAGGTCTACGACTTCCAGAAGAACGGGATCGAGATCACGACCTGGCCGCCGATGGCGTCGCTGCCACCGGCGCTCAGACCTCCGCGACGGTCCAGAACAACATCGTCACCGGCGAGGGTCCGCATCGCCTACATCGCCCAGAACGGCATCGTGATCAGGTACGGCGCGAGCGCCACCGTGAAGAACAACACGGTCAGCGGCTTCACGACTACACGCCGGGCGAGAACCGCCACGGGCCGTACTGCTCTACCAGAACGAGCCCGGCACCTTCGCCGCGTCGGCACAACAAGTTCGCCGGCAACGAGGTGAACATCTACGGCGCGACGGCACGATCGACACGCCAGGCGGCCACGTCAAGCCCTAGCTCCCACGTCCTAGCAAGGACCGGGGTCTCCACGCGGAGGCCCCGGTCTATCTTCATGTCCATGCCCATCAGCACTCGTCGTGCCGGCTATCGAGAGTGGCGGTCCGACGCCGCGCCAGACTGGCTCGACCGGCTAGGCCGGGTCGGTCCAGGAATGGATCGGCTCGTACCCGAGGACCGCCCGCGCATGGTCGATCGCCAGCAGCGTCTCCCGGCCCTCGACCGGGCGGCGGAGCTCGACGCCCGGGTACACCTCGGCCATCAGATCGGCGCTCGGGCGGCGCATGCAGGTGTCGGCGGCGGCGATGATCGCGACCTCGGCGCCGCGGACGTCCGCCTCGAGGCTGCGCGCGACGGCCTGCGCCACGTCCCGCGCGTCGACGTAGCCCCACAGGTTCCACTTCCTGATCCGCGCGTCGTCCTGCCACGACTCGAACCGGGCGTAGTCCGGAGGCTCCATGATGTTCGAGATCCGCAGCCCGACGAATGGCACGCCGGACCGCCGCGCGAACTGGTCTGCCATGGTCTCGCCGACCAGCTTCGACAGCGCGTATGAGGTCTCGGGCCGCGGCGGGTGGGTCTCGTCGATCGGGGCGAACGCCGGCGGTTCGTCGAACGGCAGCCCGAGGACGGTCTCGCTCGAGGCCCAGACCACCCGCCCGACGCCCCGATCGACGGCCGCGGCGAACACGTTGTAGGTCGACAGCGCGTTGTTGCGGAACGTCTCGCCGGCCGGCTTGATGTCGGGCGCCGGGATCGCCGCGAGGTGGACGACGGCGTCGGCCCCCGCGATGACTTCGTGGCACTGGCCGAGGTCGGTCAGATCCACCAGCGCCGTTTCGCCGTGGTCGGCCCCGTCGTGGACCACATCGACATTCAGCACCCGGTGACCGTCGGCGCGCAGCTGCCGGACGACCCACCTGCCGGCCTTGCCGCTGCCACCGGTGACGACGATCCGCACCCATTCCTCCTGCCCTCGAGGCCACTCCATCGTAGTGAGCGGCGGGCGCGCTCGTGCTACGTTCGCTCGACGGCCATCGGCGCACCGGGCGCTCGACAAGGGTGAGGTCGCACGTGGAGCTCCATGAACTCGGCGAACAACTCCAGGGCGACGTCGTGCTCCCCGGCGACGCGACCTGGGACGACGCGCGCCAGGCCTGGAACCTGGCCGTCGACCAACGGCCGGTCGCCATCGTCTACCCCGAGTCGGCGAACGATGTCGCCGCGACCGTCCGCTTCGCCGCGGAGCACGGTATCCGGATCGCCTTCAACGCCGGCGGTCACAACGCAGGCCCGATCGACTGGAGCCGTGACGCGCTGCTCATCAAGACAGAGCGCATGGCCGGGATCGAGATCGATGTCGCAGCGCGACGCGCACGAGTCGAGGCGGGGGTCCTGTCGAAGCCGCTCGCGGTCGCCGCCGGCGAACATGGTCTCGCGTATCTCTCAGGCACCTCCCCCAACGTCGGGGTGGTCGGTTACGTCCTCGGTGGCGGCCTCAGCTGGATGATCCGGAAGCTCGGACTGGCGTGCAACAGCATGGTCGCCGCCGAGGTCGTCACGGCCGACGGCCGCATCGTCCGGACCGATCGCGACACGGAGCCGGAGCTGTTCTGGGCGCTCCGTGGCGGCAGCGGCAACGTCGCGGCGGTGACCGCGATCGAGCTCGAGCTATACCCGATCACCGACCTCTACGCCGGCGCTCTCTTCTGGCCCATCGAGCGCGCAGCGGAGATCCTCAACGCCTGGCGTGGGTGGATCGAGACGGTCCCCGACGAGTGCGAGTCGCTGGGTCGCATGCTCCAGCTGCCCGACGCCCCGTTCCTGCCCGACCATCTGCGGGGCCGTTCGTTCGTCCTGGTCGAGGTCGCGTTCATCGGCAGCGCCTTCGAAGGCGACGCGCTCGTCCGGCCGCTTCGTGACCTCGGCCCGGAGTTCGATACCGTCGGGATGATCCCCGCCAGCGATCTCAGCCTCGTGAACATGGACCCCGACGATCCGCTGCCGTACTCGGGGGAGGGGATCCTCCTCGCGGATCTCACGCCGGCGTCGATCGACGCGATGGTCGAGTCGTTCGTCGGATCACCGTTGCTGCACGTCGAGGTTCGCCACCTCGGTGGAGCGGCCGGGATCCACTCGGCTGATCACGGCGTGCTCGACGCGATCGATCAACCCTTCGTCTGCTTCACCTTCGGGCTGACCACGGATGCAGACGTGCTGGCCGCCGTCGAGCGCCACGTCGAGCGCCTCCTCGGCGTTCTCGGCCCGTGGGATAGCGGCCGGCGCTACCTGAACTTTGCCGAATCGCGGATGGATCCGCGATCGATCTTCCCGGCCGAGAGTTACGACCGCCTGCGGCGGGCCAAGGCGAGGTACGACCCGACCGGCATGTTCCTGGCCAACCACGCGGTCGCCCCTTAGAAGACTTGCACCTTGGCCGGCATGCTCATTCGCGAAGCGACAGTCGACAGCGACGCGATGCGCGCCCGCCGATTCCTGACAGGTCCTGTCAGGAATGCCTGCTACACCGAGGGCATCGAACCCAACCTCGAGGAGATCCGATGGGCAGCACTGCATCCGGGATCGCGCCGCGCACGTTCGACGCCGGCCCGGCCGTCCACGATTTCGACTTCTACCTCGGTGGCTGGCAGGTCCACCACCGCCGCTTGAAGGAGCGGCTCGTCGGCAGCGACGAGTGGGAGGAGTTCGACGGCACGTCGCTCGCCTGGCCGCTCCTCGACGGCGCGGGCAACGTCGACGACAACGTCCTGGAGCTCCCGGGCGGCACCTACCGGGCGGTCTCGATCCGCTCGTTCGACCCATGGTCGGAGACGTGGTCGATCTGGTGGCTGGACGGTCGCAACCCCGGCCAGCTCGACCCGCCCGTGGTCGGCCGGTTCGTCGACGGCGTGGGCACGTTCCTCGGCGACGACATCCTCGACGGGCAGCCGATCCTCGTCAGGTTCACCTGGTCGGACATCACCGACCGGAGCTGCCGATGGGAGCAGGCGTTCTCGCCCGACGGCGGCGCGACCTGGGAGGTCAACTGGGTGATGGAGTCGACGCGCCTCGGCTGAACCTGGTCGCGCCTAGCCCACCTTGTTCGACAGGATGTCGTACTTGAAGACGACGCCCGCGTCGAGCGAGCCGTCCGCCTTCTGCGGCTTGTACTCGAGGTCGACCTTGGCGAACTGAAGGGACACGCCCTCGCTCGTCGCGCCGGCCGTCGAAGCTCGGCGTCACGCTCGTGATCAGGACGTCGGTCAGCTTGATCACCAGGTACTCCTGCTGGCCCTTGCCGGCCTTGCGCACCGTGATCGTGGCGTCCTTGATGTGCGTCCCGGTCGCGCACGCCTTCATCAGCAGCGGCGAGGCCTTGTCGATCGTGTGGACGAAGCTGAAATCGTGAAAGCTGGCCTTGCCGGCGCCGCCTCCGCCCCCGTGGCCGATCGACCCGCTCTGGACCACGCCCCACGACCAGGCGAGCACCTCGATCTCGTCCTTGTGCTTGCTGTCGGTCGATTCGCCCTTGATGTCGCCGATCCGCGCGAACGTGTCCGATGCCATGGCAGCTCCCCCGTGATTCGCCGTCGTGTGCTCGACCCGCCTGGTCGATGCCTGCACGTTCGACCTGCCGGCAGCCGATGTCAACCCGCGGTCGTGGTGCCCGTCAGGCCTCGCGAAAGGAGTCGTCGAGCTCGGCGAACGGGACGGCGTCGTCGAGGCCGGCGAACGTCCCGTGCTCGGCGATCTCGGTCGCGGCGCGCAGGAACCCGCCCCACGCGGCCCGGGCGAGCGCACCGCCGACGCTGATCCGTCGCACGCCGAGCGCGGCCAGCTCGGCGACGGTCGTGAAGGCGCCACCGACCAGGACGTTGACCGGCTTCGGGGCGACCGCCGCGACGACGGCCGAGATGTCCGCGGCGGACCGCAGGCCCGGGGCGTACAGGCAGTCGGCGCCGGCGTCGGCATAGGCGGTCAGGCGACGGATCGTCTCGGCCAGGTCCGGCCGGCCGGCGATGAAGCCCTCGGACCGGCCGGTGAGCAGCACGCCGGTGCGCGCCGGCATCGATCGCGGCACGGGCGGCCGCGACGCGCTCGACCGCGAGCGCGAAGTCGAACAGTGGGGCGGCGGCGTCGCCGGTCGAATCCTCGATCGAGACGCCGGCGATCCCCGTGGCCACGGCGAGCGTCACGTTGGCCGCGACGCCTTCGGGCTCGATGGCGAATCCGCCTTCGAAGTCGGCGTTGACCGGCACGCTGACGGCCCCTGCGATCGCCCGGAAGTGCGCCGAGCGCTTCGTCGAGCGTCACCTGGGTGTCGGATCGCCCGAGCGTCCAGGCGAAGCCGGAGCTCGTGGTCGCGAGCGCGGGGAACCCGAGTCGCACCAGGGTCCGGGCGCTGCCGACGTCCCACGGGTTGGGGATCACGAAACAGCCGGTCTCGTGCAGCTCCCGGAAGCGGGCGATCGACGATCCGCTCATCCTCGACGAGTCGCCGAAGGTGGTCTCCTTGACCAGCCCGCCGGATCGGTCGTAGGTGCGCCACGTGCCGACCTGACGGCCGCGATCGAGCTGGCCGGTGCGCATCACGGAGCCATCCGTGCGGTACCAGGCCCAGTCGCCATGCATCTCGCCCTCGAGGTAGCCGCCGCGCATCTTCACGTTGCCGTTCGCATAGCGGACGGTCTCCTCGGCAGGCTCGGATTGCTCGGATGGATCGACCATTGGCATCCAAGTATCGCCGCAGATTCGGCGATCGGCGCGGGTGTCGCGGGGTGCAGCACCTGGCCGCACCCCGCGACCTGCGTCAGATCGCCGAGGGCGTTTCCTCCGTGACCCCGGCCTCGCCCCGGTCGAGGCCGTGCTCGTGCGCCGTCGCGGGTGCCTCGCGCAGGAACAGGACCAGGACGGCCCCGATCAGGCTGGCCCCGATCCCGATCACGAACGTGTTCGCGGTCGCGATCGAGACGGCGGCGTGGATCGCGTCGACGATGGCCGGGATGAATGGCGCGACCTGGGCTCGAGCCGCCTCCGGGATCCCCGCCAGGATGGCCGCACCGAGGTCGCCGACGCCGGTCAGCCTGTCGAGGCCCCCACCGGAGGCCAGCGCGCCGCCGATCTCCGGCGGGACGCCGGCCGCGCCGAGCTGGACCGGCAGCTCGTCGCTCAGGCTGCTCGCGAAGATCGTGCCCGTGATCGCCAGGCCGACCGTGCCGCCGACCTGCTGGAAGAACGTCAGGTTGCTGGTCGCGGTCCCGAGCCGCTCGACCGACACGTTGTTCTGGACGACCAGGGTGAACACGGCGAACGTCGGGCCGACACCGAGGCCGGTCACGAACATCCATGCCCACAGCACCGGGATCGGGGTGTCGACTCGAAGCTGGCTCAGCATGAACAGCCCGGCCGCCATCACGATCAATGCAGTGAAGATCAGGATCCGGTAGCGCCCCGTACGGCTGACGATCTGGCCCGACGCGACCGCGCTGATGATCAGCCCGCCGAGCAGCGGCAGCATCTGGTAGCCCGATTCGGTCGCCGACGACCCGGCCACGACCTGGAACCAGCGGGGGAGGAAGAGGACGGTCGCGAAGAACCCGAACGCGGCCAGGAAGATCGCCCCAACCGACAGCGTGAACGACCGGTTGCGGAATAGGTCGAGCGGCACGATCGGCTCTGGGCTGCGCGACTCGACGAAGATGAACAGGAGCAGGATCAGGGCGCCGAGGGCGATCAGCCCACCGACGAAGGGGTCGGTCCACTCGGCCGACGCCTTGTTCGTCAGCCCGACGAGGATCGGCACGAGCGCGGCCGTGAAGAGCGCGGCGCCGAGGTAGTCGACCTTCGGCTTTTCACCCGCGAGGTGATAGAGCGGCAGGTAGCGCCGGACCATGAAGAACACGAACGCGCCGACCGGCAGGTTGAAGAAGAACACGAACGGCCAGCCGACGGTGTCGGTGATGATCCCGCCGATGGCCGGCCCGATCAGCACGGAGATGCCGAACACGGCCCCGAACAGGCCCTGGTAGCGACCGCGCTCCGACGGCGCGAACAGGTCCGCGATGACCGCCAGCGCGATCGGGAAGAGCGCGCCCGCGCCGAGTCCCTGGACACCGCGCGCGACGACCAGCTGCCACATCTCCTGCGACAGCCCGGCCAGCAGCGAGCCGACCATGAACACGCCGATGCCGAACAGGAACACCGGTCGCCGACCGAAGAGGTCGGACAGCTTGCCGTAGAGCGGGCCGCTGATCGTCGATGTCAGCAGGTACGCCGTGAACGCCCACGTGTAGAGGTCGTTGCCGCCGAGGTCGGTGATGATCGTGGGGAGGGCCGTCCCGACCACGGTCTGGTCGAGCGCGGCGAGGAAGATCCCGATCATCACCGCGCCGAGGACGCGCATCCGGACCGGATGCGGCAGCTCGACCGGCGCGCGATCGGCGACGCCGTATGTCGCCTGTGCTGGGGATGAGGACACCATCGACTCCCTTCCGTACGAGCCACCATCGTACGGGTTCAATTAGGCCAGTTTCGTTCCTAATGGCGTAGTATCGTCGGCAAGATCGTGGGAACGTCGGCGCGACTCCTCCGCCTGCTGTCGCTGCTCCAGACGCCGCGCGACTGGACCGGCATGGAGCTGGCCGATCGCCTCGAGGTCAGCCCCCGGACCATCCGCAATGACATCGACCGGTTGCGCGCGCTGGGCTACCCCGTCCGCGCCACGCGCGGCTCGATCGGCGGCTACCGGCTCGAGGCCGGCGCGACGCTGCCGCCGCTCTTGCTCGACGACGAGGAAGCCGTGGCCGTGGCGATCGGGCTCCGAACTGCCACCGGTGGCGCGGTCACCGGGATCGAGGAGACATCGCTGCGCGCGCTGGCCAAGCTTGAGCAGGTCCTCCCGCCGCGCCTGCGGAGCCGCGTCAACACGCTCCAGACGGTGACGCTCCACATCCGCCACCGATCGGGACCGACGGTCGATCCGGCCGTCCTGACCGAGCTCGCCGGCGCCTGCCGGGACCATCGCGGCCTGCGCTTCGACTACGCCGACCGGCGCGGCGAGCCAACCCAGCGACGGGTCGAGCCGTACCGCCTCGTGAACTGGGACCAGCGCTGGTACCTCGTCGCGTGGGACACCGATCGTGGCGACTGGCGGACGTTCCGCGTCGACCGGATCCGGCCGGGGCGCTCGATCGGTCCGCGCTTCGTGCCCCGTGCGCTGTCCGACGCCGATGTCGAGGGCCTCATGTCGCGCGGCGCCAGGGCGATCTCCCGTCGCTTCCAGGCGCGCATCACGGTTCACACCTCGGCCGCCGACCTGGCGGGACGGATCGGACCGTGGGTCGGCACGGTGACCGCCGTGGACGACACGTCATGCCTGCTCGACACGGGAGCGGACAGCCTTGAGAGCCTGGCTGCCTACCTGGGCTTGATGGGCGTCGACTTCAGCGTGGACGGCCAGCCCGAGCTCGCCGCCGCGATCCAGGCGCTGGCCGGCCGCTATGTGCGGGCGACCGTCGGCGCTCGCCCGGACTGAGCCGGGTCACCGCCGACGACCCTACGCGGCGTCTTCGTCCGGGTCGCCGTCGCTGACCCCGAAGCGGCCGCGCTCGCGCAGGCTCTGCAGGAACAGGACCGCGTTGACCTGGCGCAGCGTCCACGGCTCGTCGGCGATCGGCAGGCGATGCAGGTACGCGGTGAGGTTGGCCGCCTCGCCGCTGGCGAACCCGCGGGTGATCAGCTGTCGGTAGGTGACGGCCGGGCCGGCAGCCCGGCGAGCGTCCGGAGTCGTGGTGGGCCGGCGTCCCCGGCGGCCCCGTGGCGGCGTCATCATTCGTACCCAGTGCCTGGCGAGCCTCGTCCCGACGCCATCGTCGGGCTCGTTTGGACCCGCTAACCGTGCATACGACGCGCGGGACCATCCGGCTTGCACCGGCGATTGAGATTTCTTGACGGGAGCGCCGGTCAGGCCCCGCCGATCACGCGCAGCGAGCCGACGCCACCCGAAGCGTCGATGTCCACCCGGTTCGCGGCCGTGCCGTAGTCGGGCGATTCGTAGCCCGTCGCCGTCCGCGGGAACCGCGCCTCGTCGACCTGCGTGCTGCCGAGCGTGATCTTCGTCCGGATCCGCGCGGCGACCCCGGCCGGGACCTCGAGCGTCAACGATGCGGCGCCGTGCTCGGTGCGGACCACGGTCATCCCCGCCGCACGCGGCAGGATGCACGCGCGTCTCGCTGGCGCCCGTGTGGAGCTCCAGGTTGCGGACCTGCAGCTCACGCAGGTCGAGGACGGAGCGGCTCGCGCCGCCATCGAGGCGCACGGTGAGCGGGACCTCGCCGGTCAACCCGACCGCCCACGTCGAGGACCGCTCGAGCCACGGCAGGCCGTAGCGGGTGTCCTGCTCGAGCTCGATCCGACCGGGACTCACCACGCGGTGCAGGACGCCGCCGGCGAAGTCGCCTTCGATGAGGTTGCCGGCGCTCGCCGTGCCGGTCGTCAGCGTGCCTGCCCCGAACTGGATCCGAACGGCGGCCTCGGCCGCGCCGGCCAGCGGGACGGCCAGCTTCTCGGTCAACCCTCGCCCCGTCGGCACGACCGCGCCGATGACGAACCACACGCCGAGGAGGATCAGCGCCCACGGCCAGTACTCCGCGATCAGGTCGCCCGGGCCCTTTCCGAGCGTGCCGGTCGTGCTGAGCAGCAACACGACGCCGACGACGATCCAGGCGACCGGCCAGGTGAACGCCCAGATCCCCGACAGGTCGTACCGGCCGTTCACGACCGTGGACACGAACGACGCGACGCCGATGAGGATGACCCACATCGGCCAGGCCTGGCTCCACGGCAGGTCCGCCGCCCGCTGGACGAGGAAGACGAGCCCGAGGCCGATGAGCCAGGTGGCGCCGATCAGCGATCCCCTGCGCGCGCTCGTCATCGGCTCGACCTCCTGCTGCGTGGGCTGAGCCTAGCGTCGCGGGCGCGGAAATGGAACGAGCCCGCCGGATTGCTCCGGCGGGCTCGCCTGGATCGGGTCGCGGGTCAGCTGGCGGTGTCGAAGCCCTCCGAGAGGGACGACATGACCTGGCCGGCCGAGACCGGCTGGGCGAACTTGAGGATCAGCTCGCGATCCATGGCGATCGAGTCGGTGTCGCCGGTCGGGGCGGGCTGGGCGAGCATGAACCGGAGCTTCCCATCGAACCACTCGATCACGAGGTCGAGGTGGTTGTCGATCGGGTAGTCGCTCCAGGTCAGCTTGAGCGTCCTGGCGTTGAGGTTCTCGATGTCGATCGCGCCGGTTCCGACCGACACGCCCTCGGCGGGCGTGCCCGACTTGGCATCGACCAGCCGGCCGGTGTAGTCGAGGATCGTCACGGTGACGTCGGCGTCGTTCTCGGTGGCAAGGTGGACGGTGATCGGCGTGGGCTCGCCGCTCATGTTCGTCGGGGCGGCGCTCGGCGTCCTTGGTGGGCTTGGGCGTGGCCGGGATCGGCTTCGCAGTCGGCTTGGTGGTCGGCTCGGCGCTGGGTGGCGGCGTGACCGCCGGTGCCGACGGAACCGCCGACGGGTTGACCGGCGGCGGGACGACGACGTTGCCGTTGCCGCTCCCGTTGCCGCCGCCGAACCCGCCGAGGGCGACGATGGCGACGAGCGAGACGGTGACGGCGGCGACGCCGAGGGCGACGATCGCGGCTGGCCGGATGGAGTCCTTGGCTGGCTGGGCTTGCGTGCTGTTCATGGTGTCGTGGGCCTCTGGGCTGGTGATGAGCCGTTGGGCTTGGTCGCTTCGGTGCTCACACCAGGGATGGGCGGGCGACCGCGCGATTTCTTCATCCAAATCGGCGCCGGCCGCGAATCGAGTACGTCCGTCCACCGTCCGCGCGACGGATGACGTAGGCGACCGGTGCTACCATCGCCGCCCGCCCGAATTCCCGCTACGTGAGAATCACCACGTGACCCGATCATGACCACCGCCCGCGATCGGCCGCCCGAGGAGGCCGCCGAAGACACGTCATTCGCGCGCGGGCTGCGCCTGCTGCTGACCGTCGCGGATCGCGGCGAAGTCCGCGCCGACGAGCTGAGCACGATGCTGGACATGCCGCTCTCGACGGTCTATCGCTTCCTCCGGACGCTGGGCGAGTTCGGGTTCGTCGACCGCCACGGCGGCCAGTTCCGCCTTGGCCCGAAGCTGCTCATCGGCACCGGCGCCACGGTCAGCAGCGAGCGCCTGATCCGGCACTCGGACGCTGCGCTACGGATGCTGGTCAACGAGACCGGCGAGACCGCCGTCGTCGTGCGCCGGATCGGGCTGTCGTGCGTCTGCCTCCAGCAGATCGAAGGCGACGCGGCCTTGCGCGTCACGTTGGAGCCCGGGACGATGTCGCCGCTGTATGCCGGAGCGCTGGGCCGGGTCCTCCTCGCCTTTGCGCCGCCCGACGTGCTCGACGAGGTCCTCGCCCAGGATCTCCTGCGGATCACGCCGCAGACGCCAGACGAGGCGACCCTCCGCGCGAGCCTCGGAACGATCGTGATGACCGGCATGGCAACGAGCGACGGGGAGCTGATCGACGGCTCGACGTCGATGGCGGCGCCGCTCTTCCGCGAGGACGGGATCGTGGGGGCGATCGGCCTCGTCGGTCCTGCCTTCCGCTGCGACGAAGCGTGGCGACTCCAGGCGAGCCGGCTGCTCCAGGAGGCTGCCCGCGAGGTCAATGCGGCCCTCGCCGAGGACGATTCCCGCTAGCGCTGGTACTTCTATCTCGCATCGTGGCTGACCGTCGTCTCATGGTGTGGTAATTCGGATGGGTATTCGCTATGCTGCGTGGCAATGGACCATCCGTCACGTCCATCCTTGGCGAACCTCGCGCCGGTCTCGGACCGCTACGCCAGCCTTCCCGTGTCCCAGGCGTTCACCTGGGCGGACTGCGTCGAAGGGATCGAACCGGGCGAGTACTACCTCGTGGTCTTCCGCTCGATCCGTCACCCGGGTGTCGACGAGGCGGCGCTGACCGCCCACGACGACTGGGCCCACGCCGAGGCGATGGACGCCCCCGGGTTCGTCCACTACTTCAAGGGACCGACGACGTCGGACGGGCGATGCATGTCGTTCTGCCTGTGGAACAGCCGAGCCGAGGCACGCGCCGCCGCCAGCCGGCCGGCACACGCCCAGGCGGTCGCGCTGACCCACGAGGCCTACGCCGAGTACGACCTCGAATTCCATCGCATGACCCGGCTCGACGGCGATCCCGGGCTCACCTTCGAGCCATACGACGCCCCGGCCGCGCAGCCGGCCATCGGCGCCGCACCGGCCCTGACCCCGAAGCTCGCCACGTCCTGACCGAGGCGGCCCGAGGGGTCCGACGCGCCTCGCCCTGCTATCGTGCGAGGGTGGCGATCGAGACGCTGGCCCCCGAGCGGAGCGGGTCGACCCCCGACCCGGGGCCGATCGTCGCACGCTGGCTCGGACGCATCGACTACGGCGAGGCGCTGACCCTCCAGAAGCGGCTCGTGGCGGAGCGTGCCGAGGGACGGATCGACGACCAGCTGCTGCTCCTCGAGCACCCGGCCGTCCTCACCCTCGGTCGAGGCTCGGACCCGGCCCACATCCGCGCCGACGCGGCGACCCTCGCCGCGCGCGGCATCGAGGTCGTCCGGGTCGAGCGTGGCGGCGAGGTGACCTACCACGGTCCCGGGCAGCTGGTGGCCTACCCGATCATCGCGCTTGCCCGCGCGCGGGCTCCTGGTGCGCCCGTTCGTCCGCGCCCTCGAAGCCGCGCTGTCCGCGACGTGCGCAGCGCAGGGTGTCAGCGCCGGCCGGCGGGACGGACAGCCCGGTTGCTGGTGCGATCCGGACGGCGCGACGCCGCGCAAGATCGGGGCGCTCGGGTTGCGCGTCGAGCGCGGGGTCAGCTACCACGGCGTGGCGCTCAACGTGACCACCGACCTGGCCGACTTCGAGCTGATCGACGCGTGCGGCCTGCCCGGCGTCATCTCGACGTCGATCGCCGCCGAGCTCGGGGAGGCGGACGCGAGCCCGACGACGGCCTCGGTGGAGGCCGCCGGGTGGGTCTTCGCGACCGAGCTCGGCCCGCGCCCTGGGCGCCTCGCTGGCGAGGCACTGAGGGACGTGGCCGCGGGCCTGTTCGAGCTGCGCAAGGATCCGATCACCGGCTGGTGGGTCGCGACGATGGTCGACCGCGCCTTCCACCGGGACCGCTTCGCGCGCGCGGCCGAGCCGGTCGACGACCGCCTGTTCGGCTGCGCCAACTGCACCGACGCCGGACGGCGAGGGGATCCGCGTCCGGATGCTCAAGGACTTCGCGTTCCACGTCGTCGGGACCGGTGACGATGCGCGCGAGCTCGACCGCGGGATCGCCCAGGTGGCGCTCGCGGAGGCGCGCGCGACGGGCAGCTGGCGGACGATCGTCGCGCCACCCGGCGAGCACCGCGGCCTGCATGCCGTCGGCAACGACACGATCGAGGCCCTCGTCGGCGCCGCGCGCGACGCGCTGGCCGAGGCCCGCAGCGTCGGCCAGACCGACTACCTCCAGGTCGTCCAGAACTGGGGCGCCCAGGCGGGCGCGCGCACCAACCACCTGTGCCTCGACCTGTACGACCTGCCGCAGATCCCGCACCGGATCGCGGAGGAGATGGGCGGCGCGGCACGGTTCGTGATCCGCGAGGGGGAGTGCCCGTTCTGCCGCCTCGTCCGCGACGAATCGCGCCGGCCCGAGCGACTCGTCTGGGAGGACGACGCGAGCGTGGCCTTCGCCCCGTACGCCTCGCGCTCGCCGTTCGAGGTCTGGATCATCCCGCGCCGCCACGAGGCCGACTTCGGGCGGGCCACCCACCCGGACGTCCAGGCCACGGCCGAAGCGCTCCGCCAGGTCCTCGGGCGGCTGTCGACGAGCCTCGACGGACCGCCGTACAACCTCGTGCTCCACACGGCGCCGTTGCGCGAGCAGGTCGACGCCACGTACCACTGGCACTGGGAGATCCACCCCCGCCTGCGCGAGATCGCGGGCCTCGAGCTCGGAACGGGCCTGCCGGTCAACCCGGTCTCGCCGGAGGACGCGGTCGAGGAGCTCCTCGGCCGGGCGGAGCTCAGCGTGGACGGCACGGGTTGAGCCGCGCCGGCCGGGCGACGCGGGGGCGTCACACCGGGGAGAGGCCCGTCGTCATTGGGCCGACGAGCGCGCGACGCCCTTTGACCGCGTTCCGTGCACCATCCCGCTCGGAGTCCCTGTGGTCGCAGATCCTACCTTCGCCGACCTTCGCGGTCCCATCGGCCGCCTCGCGCCGCTCGACGCCCGAGCCGGCGCCGTGAGCGGCATGTGGGACCACGAGGAGGCGGGCGTCTTCGTCGAGACGCTGTTCGCCAAGCACCACGGCGAGATCTACGCCTACCTGATGCGCATGCTGCGCGAGCCCGAGCTGGCGGCCGACCTGACCCAGGACGCGTTCATCAAGGCGTACAAGAACTACGACACGCTCGAGAAGCCCGAGAACGCCCGCGCCTGGCTGTACCAGATCGCCCATCGCGTGGCGCTCGACGAGATCCGCCGGCGCAAGATCATCCGCTTCTTCCCGTGGACCGGCGAGTCGCGCGGCTCCGCGCCGTCGGCCGAGCACCTGGTCATGGAGGCCCACCTGTCGGGTGACATGCAGCGCGCGCTCGCGAAGATCCCCGAACGACAGCGCGCGGCGCTGCTGCTGGCCGAGCTCCACGACCTGACCGGGCTCGAGCTCGCGGCCGCGCTCGGGGTCAGCCACGTCGCCGCTCGCGCGCTCCTCACTCGTGCCCGCGAGAGCCTGCGCCAGGCGCTCGCCGCCGAGCGCGACGCCGAGGCCGACGCCGAGGCCAAGGCCGCCGCCAGCCGCTCGCCGGAGGGTCACCGGTGAGCCGCTTCCACCGGCTGCGCCGGCACGCCGCGCATTCCGTGGCGATGCACGACCGCGCCCGTTCGCTGGCCGCGCAGCGGCTCGATGGCTCGCTCTCGGCTGCCGACCGGAGCGTGGCTCGACGAGCATCTCGCCGGCTGCTCCGCGTGTCGCGCGATCGCCACCGCGTACGAGACGGACCGCCTCGCCCTGCGCGCCCTCCGCGACCGCCAGCCGGAGCCGCCTCGCGACCTGTGGGCCCGGACGTCGGCTGCGCTCGAACGAGAATCGGCCGGCCGCGGCCACGCCACGCGGGGCTCGGGCGCCGATCGTCGCTGGCCGGCCTTCGGCGTCCTGTCGGGCGTCGCGGTCGTCGCCGTCGTGGTCGGTGCCAACCTCCTGTCCGGCGGGTTCGGGCCTCGCCAGCCCACGACCGCCGACCTGCCGACCGGCAGCACGCCGCCCGTCGCGCTCGCGTCGAACCCGGCCTCGCCCGATGCGACGCCGATCGCGGTCGGCGCCGGTGACGTCGAGTGGATCGGGACCAGCTCGAATGGCGCGCTGGCCTACAACGTGACGGACGTCGACGAGGTCTGTCCGGTCGAGAACAAGCCCGGGTGCGCTCCGGTCGCCGACCGCGAGTCGAAGCCGGTCGCCATGACCATCCGCCCCAAGTCGATCTCGCGTTCGCCGGTTCGAAACCGAGGCAGTCGTGGTCGGCACCGACCCCGACGGCGAGGACAGCGTCATGGTGATCGCCCTGCCGGCGGCTGACCCGACCGCGAAGCCGTCGCGGACGCCGACCCCGACCGAGACGCCGCAGACGACGGCGACGCCGGAAACCACCCCGCCGTCCTCGCCGGACGCGTCCCCGACGGTCGTCGCCACGCCGAGCCCGACCGCCAGCCAGGAACCGTCCGACGAGCCATCGGCGACGCCCGAGGTCACGGTCGAACCCTCCAACCCGACCTCCCTGGCCATCGTGTCCGGCGTCCGGATCGTCGGTGAGTCGGCGGCCTATTCAACCGACGGTGACTGGTTCGCGTTCACCGCCCGCCCGTCCGACGACTCGGCCGGGCCCGACATCTACGTCTGGCGTGTCGGCGACGCAGCGAGCCGCCCGGCTGACCGACGACCACGCGAGCGTCTTCGCGTCGTGGTCGGGCGACCGGCTCATCGGCAGCCGTCCCGCGGTCACCGAGCACGGAATCCGCCGAGGTCTCGGCGCAATCCTTCCTGATCGATCCGTCGACACGGATCGAGTCCGAGCTCGGCGGCACCGCCTGGCGCCCGATCGTGGACCCGAAGAGCCGCTGGGCGATCACCTGGGACGGGACCGTGCAGCTCGCCACCGACGGCCTGTCGATCACGCCCGCCACCGGCGCGCTCGTCATGCGCCACTTCTCGCCGAATGCCGGCGTGGACGGCGGTGACGGGCAGGGGAGCGTGGTGACCGACGGCGCAGTCGCCGAGTTCGACGCTCGATGGGACGAGAGCGGGACCTGGCTCGCCATCTGGCTGGCCGATCCGAGCGACCCGTCGCTGGGGCGCCTCAGCCTGCACCACCTCGACCGGGAAACCGGCACGCTCGAGCGTCTGCCGGGGGCACCCAAGGACGTGACCGCGCTGCCCGGCTTCTCGATCGGCGACGGCCGACTCGCCTGGGCGACTCCTCCCGGCCAGGGCGGCGAAGGCAGCCGCGTCCAGATCGTGGCCTGGTCCGACAAGTCCGTCGGCGCCGTCGAAAGCGGCCCCGTGGAGGACGTAGTCGTCATCCACTAAGGGCCCGGGCGGTCAACTCGGCGCCGCGTCAGGACGCCGCACGCTCGCCGAACCGAGAATCGCGGCGCCGGACGGTGCCGGCGAAGGCGCGGACGAGCATGCGAGCGAGCGCACCTCAAGGTGCGTGAGCGAACGCGCGGAGGCCGCAACGCCCGCCCGCGCCGTCCCGCGCCGCGCCAATGTTCGTGCTAAGGTCCGCCCGTGCGACCTCCCAGGTTGGTCGTAGGGTCGGTGCTCACCGCGGCCCTCGCCCTGGTCGCGCTGCCGGGTCTCGCCGGTTCACGGGCACCCAGCCCAGTCGAACCCATCCCGGCCGGCGCATTCCAGCAGTTCCAGGACCCCGCGAACGCCGTGCGATCGGCCGTCTCGATCGATGGGCTCGACGACGCCCACGTGTCCGACGCTCCGCTGACGGGCGCCACCTCCATCGTCGAGCCCGCCGAGGCCGAGGCTGCCATGCGACGCGCCCGACCGCAGTCGAACAGCGCGATGCATCCGCCGGCTCGGTGCGCAAGCCGTCCAAGTACACGCTGACCGGCTTCGCCACGTTCTACGACAACGGCACGACCGCGATGCGCCTGCCCCGTGGCACGGTCGTCGTCATCTGCGGCGACGGTGGCTGCATCGAGCGGGTCGTCAACGACTACGGGCCGCAGAAACCGAGCCGGATCGTCGACCTGTACCGGCCGGACTTCTTCAAGATCTGCGGCTGCCAGTGGTTCGCCGGCACGACCACGGTGACGGTCCACGTCTACTGACCCCGCCTGACCCCGCGCGGTATCCTTGGGCCGACCCTTCAACCGCGGTCCCGTGAGGCCGCCAGCGAGGCCCAGAGAGGCCGGGAAGGAGCGATGAGCGGTCGTCAGATCATGACTGCCGACGAGATCCGCCGGGCGACGATCCGGCTGTCGCACGAGATCGTCGAGAAGCAGGCGGGGACCGACGGTCTGCTGCTGATCGGCATCCAGCGCCGCGGCGTGCCGCTCGCCCGCCGCATCGCCGAAGCGATCGCCGAGAACGAGGGCGCAGAGGTGCCCGTCGGTGCGCTCGACATCACCTTCTACCGCGATGACCTGTCGATGGTCGCCCAGCAGCCGGTGGTCAAGGGCACGGCGCTCCCGTCGGGGATCGACGGTCGGACGGTCGTCCTCGTCGACGACGTCCTGTACACCGGGCGGACGATCCGCGCCGCGATGGACGCGCTGGTCGACTTCGGCCGGCCGCAGGCCATCCGCCTGGCCGTCCTCGTCGACCGCGGCCATCGCGAGCTGCCGATCCGCGCCGATCACGTCGGCAAGAACGTGCCGACCTCGCGCGAGGAGCTGGTCAGGGTCCACCTCGCCGAGATCGACGGCGAGGACGGGGTCGAGATCGAGCGGCTGGTCGAGGTCGCGGCGGCCGAGCCGGTCGGGTGAGCGTCCGCCTCGACCCGGACGCCGACGCCGCGAGCCCCGTTGTCCCGTCGGTCGATGACGCGCCCGAGAGCCAGCCGGTCGCGTGGCGGCACCGCCACCTGCTCGACGTCGACGGCCTGTCCGCGGCGGACATCGACCTGGTCATGCGCACCACCGACGCGATGCGCGAGGTCCTCGGCCGGCCGATCGCCAAGGTCCCGGCGCTTCGCGGGCGGCAGGTCACGATCCTGTTCTACGAGAGCTCCACCCGGACCCGGGTGTCGTTCGAGGTGGCGGCCAAGAACCTGTCGGCCGACGTGGTCAACATCGCGGCGGCGACGTCGAGCGTCGCCAAGGGCGAGTCGCTGGTCGACACCGTGCGGACGGTCGAGGCCCTCGGCGCGCAGATGCTGGTGATGCGCCACTCGGTGTCGGGCGCGCCGTACCTTGCCGCCGAGGTGTTCGGCGGGTCGGTGCTCAACGGCGGCGACGGCTGGCACGCGCACCCGACCCAGGCCCTGCTCGACCTGTACACGATGCGCCAGGGGCTCCCCGGCGGGTCGCTCGCCGGGCGCAAGGTCGTGATCCTCGGCGACCTGCTCCACTCGCGCGTCGCCCGCTCGAACATCTGGACGCTGACCGCGGCCGGTGCCGACCTGTGGCTGTGCGGGCCGGCGACCCTCGTCCGCGGGTTCGAGGCGTGGGCCGCCCGTGGTGCCGCCGGCCGGCCGTTCCAGGTCACGACCTCGGTCGAGGCGGCGCTGCGCGACGCGGACGTGGTCATGACCCTGCGCATCCAGCGCGAGCGGATGGCGGCCGGCCTGCTGCCGTCGCTGCGCGAGTACGCGGCGCGCTACGGGCTGACCCGCGAGCGACTCGCGCTGGCACGGCCCGGCGCGCTGTGATGCATCCGGGCCCGATGAACGAGGGCGTCGAGATCGCGCCCGATGTCGCGGCCGGCGTCCAGTCGGTCATCACCGACCAGGTCACCAACGGCGTGGCGGTCCGGATGGCACTGCTCTACCTGCTGGCCGGCACGCTCGGAGGCGAGGCGGCGTGACGGGAGCCGGGCCTGACCTCGAGATCAGCCGGGCCTGGCTGGTCGATCCGGCGTCGGGCCGCGAAGGCGCGGGCGAGATCGTGGTCGAGGACGGGATCCTCGTCGCGGTGACGTGGCTGACCGGCAGCGACGCCGACGGGATCGGGCCCGACGGCGTCGTCGTCGCGCCCGGGTTCATCGACCTCCACGTCCACCTGCGCGAGCCGGGCAACGAGGACGCCGAGACGATCGCCAGCGGCCTGGCGGCCGCGGCGCACGGCGGGTTCACGACCGTCTGCGCGATGCCGAACACGACGCCGGCCCTCGACGAGCCCGGCGTGCTCGCAAGCGTCAACGCTGCGGCCGCCGCGTCGGGCTCGCGCGGTGGAGCTGCTGGCCTACGGCGCGGTCACGGCCGGGCGGGACGGTGCTCAGCTGGCGGCCCTGGGCGAGCTGGCCGACGCCGGCGTGGTCGGCTTCTCCGACGACGGCTCGCCGGTCCGGAGCGCACCGATCCTGCGCGCCGCCCTGGCCTATGCGGGTGCGCTCGGGCTGCCGATCGTCGACCACGCCGAGGACGCCTCCCTGACCGAGGGCGCCGAGGCCAACGACGGGTACGTCGCGACGGTCCTGGGGTTGCGCGGCTGGCCGGTGGCGGCCGAGGCGGCGGCCGTCGCGCGCGACCTGGCGATCCTCGCCGACGTCCTGCCCGACGTCCCGGACGCCCGGCTGCACCTGACCCACCTGTCGACCGCCGCGGCGCTCGACCTGGTCCGGCAGGCCAAGGCCGCGGGGCTGCCGGTGACCTGCGACGTGACGCCCCACCACCTGGCGCTGACCGACGAGTGGCTTGCCGGCGCGCGCCGCTGGGCGTGGGAGGCCGGCGACGACCCATGGGCGGACGGTGCCAACGTCGCGGCGCCGTACGCAACCTCGCTGCGCGTGAACCCGCCGCTCCGGACGCCGGCCGACGCGCTGGCCTGCCTGGCCGCGCTCGCCGACGGCACGGCCGACGCGATCGCCACCGACCACGCGCCGCACGCGGAGGTCGACAAGGCAGTCGAGTTCGGCCTCGCGTCGAACGGGATCGGCGGCCTCGAGACCGCGCTCGGCGTGGTCCTCGCCGCGGTCGACGCCGGCCGGCTGCCGCTGGCGCGCGCGATCGAGGCGCTGACGACGGGCCCGGCGCGCGTGCTCGACGGGCGATCCCGCCGGAACGGCTCGGTCGGGCTGGTCGAGGGCGCCCCCGCCGACCTCGTCGTGTTCGATCGCGGCGGGCGCTGGACCGTGACCGCCGGATCGCTCGCGTCCCGGGGCAAGAACACGCCGCTCCTCGGGCGGGAGCTGTCGGGGACCGTGCTCTTCACCTTCGCCGGCGGTCGTCTCGCCTACGAGGCGCCGGAAGCCTGACGCTGGCGCGCGCGGCGGTCAGCGCTCGCCGGGCGGCTCGGTCCGGGACGACGCGATGTCCTGGAGCAGGTCGTGGCCGCAATTCGGGCAGAACCGGACCGGCGGCTCGACGACCTTTCGACAGCGCGGGCATCGCACGCGGGTCGCCCACGTCCAGAGCACAGCCGCCACGACCGTCACCACGAGCCAGACGACGAACACGAGGCCGATGCCGAACCTCGCCAGCATGCTCGTGAGGCCGCACATGTCCCGGCATTCGGGGCTCACCGGCGTCGCGACGCTCGCCGCCGAGCTGGACCGCCACGATCACGCAGAGGGCGGTCCAGACGATCGTGAACGGCCAGCGGATCCGAATGGCGGGAGCCCTCCGCGCGAGTGCCAACAGCCTAGCCGATCCCACAGCGCGGTCCCGCCGGGTCGCGGTCGCCCCGAGCCCCGCGCAGTTCGCCCACCGCCTACGATGCCCCGATGCCGAAGCCAACGATCAACGACGACTTCGAGCGCCGCTCGCTCTGGGCCGCGACGATGCCGGCACTTCCCGATCGCTCGGCACGCGACCTGCCGGACACGGCCGATGTCGTCGTCGTCGGTGGCGGCTACGCGGGCCTGTGCGCGGCGCGCGAGCTGGCGCGTGGGGGCGTAGCGGTGACGCTCCTCGAGGCCAAGACGCTCGGATTCGGGGCCTCGACGCGCAACGGCGGGATCGTCCATCCCGGGTACAAGTGGAGCCCGCGCCAGCTCCTCAAGCGGTACGGCGAGACGACCGGCCGGGCGCTGTACGACGACACGCTGGCTGGCTTCGAGACGGTCAAGCGGCTGATCGCCGAGGAGGCGATCGACTGTGCGTTTCGCGAGGTCGGCCACGTCGAGCTGGCGTACGCCCCGTCGCACGTGCACGACCTCGAGCAGGAGCGCGAGAGCCTGGCGTCGGTCGGGGTCGACGCGACGTTCGTTCCCGCGCGCGCAGCTCCACGACGAGATCGGGTCCGACGCCTACCACGCGGGGCTGGTCGTGCCGGGCAGCGGCCTGCTCCATCCCGGGCGCTACCTCGCCGGGCTGGCGGCGGCGGCCGACCGGGCCGGCGCCGACCTGCACGAAGGCGTTCGCGTCCAGGTCATCCGCCGGCAGGCCGACGGCCGCTTCGTGGTCGAGACCGAGCGTGGTGCGGTCCTCGCCCGCGACGTGCTCGTCGCCACCAATGGCTACACCGACGGCGCCGTCCCCACGCTGCGCCGCCGGATCATCCCGATCGGCAGCTTCATCATTGCCACGGAGCCGCTGCCCGACGAGCTCGTCGCGGAGCTGTCGCCCCGGGGCCGCGCGTTCTTCGATACCAAGAACTTCCTGTACTACTGGCACGTCTCGGCCGACAAGCGGATGGTCTTCGGCGGCCGGGCGAGCTTCCTGCCGACGTCGATCGAGAAGACCGCGGGCATCCTCCATCGCGGACTGCTCGAGGTCCATCCGCAGCTGGCCGGGCGGCGGATCGACTACGCCTGGGGCGGGAATGTCGGGTTCACGTTCGACCGCATGCCGCACGCCGGGCGGACCGCGGACGGGGTGGCCTACGCGATGGGCTGCTGCGGCACCGGCGTCGCCCTGATGACCCATCTGGGAACCGCCATGGGGGCCTGGCTGGCGGGCGGCGAGGCACCGGTCCTGACGAAGCTGCGCTTCCCGCTCGTGCCGGCGCCGTACGAGGGCCGGCCATGGTTCCTGCCGATCGTCGGTGAGTGGTACCGCCTCCAGGACCGGCTCGCCGCGCGGTCGGGACCGCGATGAGGCTCGGCTTCCGGACCTCGCAGCAGTCGACCGACTGGCCCTCGCTCGAGGCGGCCTGGGCCGAGGCGAGCCGCCACGACGAGTTCGACTCGGGCTGGCTCAACGACCACCTCACGAACCCGCGCGACGAGCGCGGCGGGCCGAGCTTCGAGGCGATGACCGCGCTCGCGGCGCTGGCGCACCTGGTGCCCGGCAAGACGGTCGGGCAGACCGTGCTGGCCGCCACGTTCCGTCACCCGGCCGTGCTGGCCAAGGAGGCCCTGACGCTCGATCACCTGACCGGCGGGCGGTTCGTCCTCGGGCTGGGCGCCGGCTGGCATGTCGGCGAGCACGAGGCGCTCGGGATCGACCTGCCGCCGGTCAAGGAGCGCTTCGACCGGTTCGAGGCGGCGGTCCGGGTGATCGATGCGCTGTTCTCCGAGGCGGCCCTCGTCCCGCCCGGCGTCACGCTCGACGCGCCACCGTTCCGGCTCGACGGGGCGACGATGGAGCCGGCCCCGATCCGGCCCGGCGGTCCGCCGCTGTGGCTCGGCGGCCAGGGTCCGCGCGGGCTGCGGATCGCGGCGCGCTACGCCGATGGGTGGAACTTCGCGTCGAACCTCGACGGCTCGACCGACGGCTTCGTCAACCGCCGTGACGCGCTGTTTCGGGCGTGCGAGGCGATCGGGCGCGATCCGGCGGAGCTGACGCTGTCGACCCAGGTCATCATCCCCGGCGATGCCGCCGGCCGGCGCGTGGCCATCGAGCACATCTCGCGCTTCGTCCGCGCCGGGGCGACGGAGGTCCTCCTGACCACGCCGGCGAGCGAGGGCGCCGCGGGGATTCGCCGGCTCGCGGCCGAGGTCGCGGCGCCGCTGCGCGATACGTTCGGCTAGGGCTCGCCGGCCTCGGCGGCCAGCCGTCGCAGCGTCGCCAGCAGGCGGTCGATGTCGTCCTCGTCCGCGAGGTAGTTGACGATCCCGGCTCGCAACCAGGTGGCTGCCGCGCAGGCGGGTCGTCGTCAGCCAGCCGTCGCCGGACACTTCGAGCGCGCGCTGGAGACGGTCCTGGTGGGCATCGAGCGTCGCCGGGGGCAGGCGGTCCGCCGCCGCACGACCGCCGGGCAGGTGCCGGAAGCAGACGACGGACAGGTCCGGGACGTCGGGGCGTGCCTCGAAGTCGTCCGCATCGGCGCAGCGCCGTGCGAGATGGGCGGCCAGGTCGTCGTTGGCCTCGATCAGCCGCGCGAACCCGTCCGTGCCGAGGTGCTTCCACGACATCCACAGCTTGAGCGCCCGCCAGCGGCGGGTGCCCTCGAAGCTCAGCTTGTAGAAGTTGAGCTGGTCGCCGTGGGCCTCGTGGTCGCGGTCGTGGTCGTCGTCGGTCGGACGCCGCCTCGGCCCCGGTGCCCTCGCCACCGCGGTAGTACTCGGGCGCGCGGCCGCCGAAGACCTGGCCGAGGTGGGCGCCGTCGCGGACCAGCAGGCCGCCGATGTCGTACGCCTGGAAGAACCACTTGTGCGGGTCGAGCGTGATCGAATCGGCGCGATCGAGGTCGGCCACGCGCGTGGCGTCGCGGGCCGACAGTCGGGCGGCACCTCCGTACGCGGCGTCGACGTGGAGCCACAGGTCCTCGGCCGCGGCCACGTCGGCCAGCTCGCCGATGACGTCGACCGAGCCGGTGTTGGTCGACCCGGCCACGCCGGCGATCGCGAACGGGACGAGGCCCGCCGCCCGGTCGGCGGCGACGGCGGCGGCGACCGGCGCGCCGCGCAGCCGGAACCGATCGTCCGACGGGAGCACGACCAGCGTCTCGGGCGGGAAGCCCAGCAGATCGAGGGCGCGAGCGATGGAGAAATGCGTCTGGTCGGAGGTGTACACCCGAACGCCGTCGAGGGACGCCCCACGGGGCGCCCGGCCGGCGCCGAGCAGCCGGCCGAGGTGGACGTCGCGGGCCAGGGCCATGCCCATGAAGTTGGCCATCACCCCGCCCGAGGTCAGCAGCCCGAATGCGTCAGGACCGTACCCGACGAGGTCGGCCAGCCAGCGCACGACCTCCTCCTCGACGAACGTGGCGAGCGGCCCGGCGTGCCACACGTCGACGCCCTGGTTGGTCATCTGGGCGAGCAGCTCACCCATCATCGAGACGGGCAGCGGCGGCGGCGTGAAGTAGCCGAACTGGCGCGGGTGCTGCGCGTTCATCTGGCCGCCCGCCAGCCGGTCGCGGAACTCGTCCAGCACGCTGGCGATCGGGCTGGGGGAGCGGGGCGCCGGCGCCGGCCCGCCGCTCGGGCCGAAGAACGCGGCGCGGATCGCGGCGTACGGGGTCGGATCGCCCATCGCGCGCACGGCCGCCTGGTCGTACAGGAAGTCGAGGGCGGCGGCCCACGTGTCGGCGCCGAGCCGCTCCATCGCCGCGCGCGATCGGGCGGCGTCGCCGTAGCCGATCAGCTCCGGTTCGGGATGCCAGGCGAAGCGGTCGGGCGGGTCGGCCATGGACGGCGATGGTAGCCGCAACGCGACGGCTGGTTCGCGTCGTACGCTTGCCAGATGGACGACCACGACCCCGCGGGACGGGCCCGACTCGACGCGGCGCTCGCCTCGCTCGGCGTCCCGTACGAGCTGTTCCCGTGCGACCCGGCGCTGGCCGACACGGCGGCCTTCTGTGCCGCGTACGGCTTCGATCCGGAGGACTCGGCCAACACCATCGTGGTCATCGGCAAGAGCGAGCCGCCGCGCTACGCCGCGTGCGTCACGCTCGCGCCGTACCGTCTCGACGTGAACCGGGCCGTGCGCGACCGGCTGGGCACGCGGAAGGCCTCGTTCGCGCCGGCCGAGGCGACCGCCGAGCTGACCGGGATGCAGATGGGCGGCGTGACCGTGTTCGGGTTGCCGCCGGACCTGCCCGTCTGGGTCGACGCCCGGGTGATGACCCGCGAACGGATCGTGCTCGGCGGCGGCTCCCGATCGTGGAAGGTGCGTGGCCGCGCCGGCGATCCTCCAGGCGCTGCCCGGCATGACGGTCGTCGAGGGGCTCGCGACCGACCCGCGACCCGCGACATGACCCGAGTGCGCGGGCGTCGCCCTGCGTCCGGTCGAGGAAGCCGACCTGCCGGCGCTGTACGCGCACCAGGACGATCCGATCGCCAACGAGATGGCGGTCTTCGAGGCCCGGCCGCACCCGGAGTTCATGGCCCACTGGACGCGCATCCTGGCCGATGACACCGCCGTGGCCCGCGCGATCGTCGTCGACGACGAGGTCGTGGGGACCATCATGTGCTGGATCGAGGGTGACGACCGGAAGGTGGGCTACTGGCTCGGCCGGGCCTACTGGGGTCAGGGCTACGCCAGCCGGGCGCTGGCGCTGCTGCTCGACGAGGTGACCGACCGACCGCTGATCGCCCACGTCGCCGACACCAACATCGGCTCGCGGCGGGTCCTCGAGCACAACGGCTTCAGGCGCGTCGGCGGGGCCGAGGTGGACGGCGTCCGGGAGTCGACCTACCGGCTCGGCTGACGGCCGGTGGCGCCGGCGGCAGCACCGCGCTGCCTGCCGTATCGTTGCGCCCCGTGACCGACCAGCCCGCCCAGCCACCGCAGCCGGCCGCGCCCACCGACCCGAACGCCGACCCGACCCCGCCACGCCGCCCGAGCTCGACCGGACCGGTCCAGTACAAGGGCGACGACCTCGAGGCGGAGCGCGGACCCGGCCTGGGCTGCTTCCGGATCCAGGTCGTCGTCCTCGTCGCGTTCATCATCCTGACCCCGCTGAGCGTCGCCTGGAACTGGCCGCCGGCGGTCAGCGCCGGGTTGCTCTTCGCGGTGATCCTGCTGCTGCTCGTCACCGGCCAGACGATCATCTTCCTGCTCCGCCTGGTGGCGGCCGACCGGCGCGGCCGGCGCCGGCCGCTCGCCAGCTCCTCGCCGACCGTGGGCGAGCTCGAGGACGCCGCGCCGACCGCGGACGAGCCGACGAACGATCGATCAGCACGACGAGGATGACGAGGCGCCGCCCCTGACCTGAGCCGGCCGGTGGCGCGTGCGACAATAGCGCCATCCCAACCAGACCCAAGGAGGATGCAGCGACCCGTGCCCGTGCTGGCGACCTACTTCTCCGTCCGCCGCGGCCGCGACCCGTTCTTCAAGTTCTTCATGCGCACGATCTTTCCGCGCCAGGTGAAGGACTACGAGGAGAAGTTCGGGATCCGCTTCATCGGCTGGTACAACGTCGCCCACGGCTGGGACTTCGACAACGTCATCCTGCTCGACCTGCCCGACTACGCCACCCTCGACAAGCTCGAGGCGGACGAAGCCACCCGCGCGCTCGGCCACCGCGCCGGCGAGTGGATCTTCGAGCGGCATCACTCGATGTTCCTGCGTGAGCGCATGGGACCCGACCTCGAATACCATCCGTGACCCCATGAGCTTTCGACGCGACGCGCGACCACCAGGCGATGAACCGAACGGGAGGCAACCGATGGACACGGGCCACAACGACTTGCTCGGTGAGCTCGCCGCCGATGCCGCCCTCGAGCGCTCGGACTTCATCGTCCAGGCGACCGAACAGCTGCGCCGCTTCCTCGACCACCACAAGGACCGGATCGCCGTGCTCGGCGGGCCTGACCCTGATCGACGACGAGCCCGACTACCTGTCGATCGCGCCCGACCTCTCGTTTCGCAGCCGGAGCCGCTACCTCGACGACCTGACCGGGGAGTGGGTCAGCGAGACCGAGGTCATCGAGTCGGCGTCCGAGCTGATCGAGCTGTACAACCCGGCCGACGTCTACGCCGCGTTCGCCGAGGCCGCCCGCGAGGCCGCCGGGATGCCGGCCGAGCCGACCGCCGAGGGCGACCTGCTCGAGGTCGCCGGGATCTCGCCCGAGGAGGGCGTCTCGCTCGGCGAGGATCCCTATGCCGCGGCGGCCGACTCGTGGGCGGCCGGCCAGCCGCCATCATTGACCGAGGACGACGACGAGAGCGCCGCCCGCCGGCTGTACGACCTCGCGCTCGAGTACCAGGAGCGCAGCCAGCGGAGCGAGGCCCGCCTGCTCGACGAGTTCGAGGCCGGGTCGGCCAGCCTGGTGGCGGTCGTGGGCGACCTGATCATCGTCGACGACGACGACGAGCGGCTGTCGCTGACCACGTCCGGCTTCCGGGCCGAGGTGATCCCCGAAGACAGCCGAAGAGGAGTGGCGGACGCTCAGCGGCGCGGATGAGCTGGTCGAGTTCTACGACCCGACCGACGTGTTCGGCGACCTGGCCGATGCGCTCGCCGAGGCGTTCCCGGCGGTCGCGCCCGAGTTCGACGCGACGGCCACCAACGGCGAGGCCCCGGCCGAGGATGCCGCTGCGGCCGGGGAGGTCGCCAGCGCGGAGGGTGAGGCCGCGGCCGACGACGCCGAGGACGAGCCGACCGCGTGACGATGCGGCTGGCTGCCGCGGAGCTGGTCGACAGCCGGGAGATCCTGCCCGGCCAGTGGCTGCAGGCGTATCACGCGCCGGCGCTGGCCACGGGCTCGCGTGCCGGCCAGTTCGTCCATGTCCGACCGGGCGACGTGTCGGGGATGGTCCTGCGCCGCCCGTTCTCGCTCAACACGGCCGACGCCGCGACCGGGATCGTGACGATCCACTTCCGGGTCATCGGTCGCGGCACCGATTGGTTCACCCGGCTGCGACCGGGCGATCGGATCGACCTGCTCGGCCCCCTCGGACGACCGTTCGAGGTCGATTCGCGCAGCCGGCACCTGCTCCTCGTGGCCGGCGGCCTGGGCATGGCCGGCGTCCGGATGCTGGCCGACGAGGCGATCCGCGACGGCCGCCAGGTGACCCTGCTGTTCGGCGCCGCCTCGGCCCGCGAGGTCTACCCGTCGAGCCTGCTGCCCGACGAGGTCGAGTACATCGTCGCCACCGACGACGGGAGCCTCGGCCACCACGGCTACGTCACCGATCTGGTCGCCGACTACGAGGCGTGGGCCGACCAGGCGTTCGCGTGCGGCCCGGCGCCGATGCTCGCGGCGCTCGCCCGGCTCGCGGCCGGACGCCGGGCACGCCTTGGGGTGGCCGCGCTCGGGCGCAAGCGTGGCGGCGGCCGGCCCGCGGCGGTCGGGTCCCCGGCGGCACGCCGGAAGGCGTTCCTCCAGGTGTCGATGGAGCAGAACATGGGCTGCGCGGTCGGCGCCTGCCTCGGCTGCGTGGTGATGAGCACGTCCGGCGTCCCGCAACGTGTCTGCCGCGAGGGGCCCGTCTTCGCCGCCGAGGAGATCGACTGGGACGGCGCCTGGACGTGACCGAGCGGCGGATTTCCGCAACGGCGATCAAGCGCGCCGGCGCGGCAGAGGCCGATCATCTGGTCATGAGCGCCGCACTCGACACCTTCGTCGCCTTCGTGGACCTCCTGGCGGACGCGCTGGACGACCACGAGACGACGGGCCGTGACCTGGCGGCGCAGCTGTACCTGTCGCGGTACCACTTCGATCGGCTGATCGCGTCGGTCGCCGGCGAGCCGCCCCATCGGTTCCGCCGGCGGATCCTCCTCGAACGGGCGGCCTACCGCCTGGCAACGACGAAACGCGACGTCCTCGACGTCGCGGTCGAGGCCGGCTACGGCTCGCACGAGGCCTTCTCGCGGGCATTCACCCGCGCGTACGGCATCGGCCCGACCCGCTGGCGGCGGCACCCGACGCGGACGCAGATCGAGGCTCCGAGCGACGTCCATTTCCATCCGCCCGGCGGCCTGCGGCTGCCGGCTCGAACGAAGGAGCATCCCATGGACCTGCTCACGAAGATGGTCGAACACCATGTCTGGCTGACCGGCGAGATGGTCGCCCGCGCCGGCCGCCTCGACGATGCCGCCCTCGACAAGCCGATCGTGATCTCGGTCGAGGGCGTCGACGACGACCCGACCCTGCGCTCGCTGCTGTCCCGCCTCGTCGGCCAGCTGGCGATGTGGAACGCCGCCCTGGCCAGCCGCGACTACGATTGGTCCGTGGAGGAGCACGAGACGGTCAATTCGATGCGCCGCCGGCTGGCCGTCGAAGGGCCGACGTTCCTCGCCCACGTCCGCGAGGTGTCCGAGCAGGGCCGGCTCGACGAGACGTTCATCGATGCCCTGTGCGAGCCGGCCGAGGTGTTCACGCACGGCGGGATGATCGCCCACGTGCTCACGTTCGCCGCCCATCGACGGACGCTCGTCGCCGGCGCGCTGATCGACGCCGGGATCCCGGACCTCGGTGCCGGCGACCCGCGCCTGTGGGTCGCGGATACCGCTGCATGAGGCTCGCTGCATGACGGTCGCCCGATGAAGGCCAAACGGCGAGCGGTCACGGCCGCCCCCCGTGCGCCTGAGCCGACCCACCGGCCGGCTCCCCGACGCCCCGCGCGCCCCACGTCGGGCCGCGGGGCGACGGCCGTCACCGCCTCGAACGGCGCCCGCCCGGACCCGCCGCCGTCCGTCCCGGCGGCGGCCGTCGACCTGTCGGTGGACCTCGGCCGGGGCCTGGTCCTGCCCAACCCGATCCTCGTCGCGTCGGGCACGTTCGGCTACGGCGTCGAATACGGCGACGTCGTGGACGTGGACCGGCTCGGCGGGATCTGCTGCAAGGGCACCACGCTCAAGCCGCGCATCGGCAACCCGACGCCGCGCGTGACCGAGACCCCGGGCGGGATGCTCAACTCGATCGGGCTCCAGAACCCGGGCGTCGACGCGGTGATCGCCAAGTACGCGGCGACGTGGACCGCGTGGAAGACGCCGGTCCTGGTCAACGTCGCGGGCGAATCGGTCGACGACTACGTCGAGGTCGCGCGGCGGCTGGACGGCGTGCCCGGCGTGGCCGGCATCGAGCTCAACATCTCCTGCCCCAACGTCGGCGCGGGCGGGCTCCAGTTCGCGATCGACGCCCGCGCGGCCGGCGAGGTCACCGCGGCCGTCCGCCGCGTCACCGACCTGCCGCTCCTGGTCAAGCTGTCGCCCAACGTCGCCGATATCCGCCCGATCGCCCGGGCGATCGCCGACGCCGGCGCCGACGCGCTCACGGCGATCAACACGCTGTCCGGGATCGCGGTCGCGCCCGGTCGAGCCCGGCCCTTGCTCGGCAACATCTATGGCGGGCTGAGCGGTCCGGCCGTCAAGCCGGTCGCGCTGCGGGTCGTCTACGAGGCGGTCCAGGTCGTCAAGATCCCGGTCGTCGCCATCGGTGGCGTGACCGAGCTCGCCGACGTCCTCGACTTCCTGGCCGTCGGCGCCGTCGCGGTCCAGGTCGGCACCGCGATCTTCGCCGACCCGACGCTGCCGGTCCGGCTCGTCGACGAGCTCGCGGACGAGTGCGGCCGGCGGGGGATGACGTCGTACCGCGACCTGATCGGCACCGCCCTCCCGACGAAGGCGGAGCGGCCATCGGCCAAGGGCGTCGAATACCGGCCATAGGGCCGCGATCCGCCGACCCCGCGTAGACTCCACCGCGTGACGACCGTCCGACCCGCGCTCGATCCCGCCATCCGCCACACGATCGCCCTGCGGACCGAGGCCCTGTTCCGCTCGTCCGGTGCCCTCCGGGAGGGCCATTTCCAGCTCAAGAGCGGGCGGCACGGCGACGCCTACGTGGAGAAGTTCCAGGTCCTCCAGGATCCGGCCGCCACCAGCGAGCTGTGCGGGTTCTTCGCCACCCACGGCCGTGGCGGCGACGGCGAGACGCTGGTCGACCTCGTCGCGGGGCCGACGACCGGCGGCATCATCCTCGCCTTCGAGACCGCGCGGCAGCTCGGTGTCCGGAGCCTGTTCGCCGAGGAGGTCCGCGACGACGACGGGACGCTCCGGCGCGAGTTCCGGCGCGGCTTCCGGATCGAGCCCGGCGAGC
Organism: uncultured Chloroflexia bacterium; assembly: GCA_963721545.1. GTDB lineage: Bacteria > Chloroflexota > Limnocylindria > Limnocylindrales > CSP1-4 > SPCO01. The sequence continues at coordinate 79,362 of CAVRKB010000005.1, read as the reverse complement.
GCGTCCTCCTCGTCGACGACATCCTGACGACCGGCGGGTCGCTCCTCGCGATGCTCCCCGCGGTCGAGGCGATGGGTGGCGAGATCATCGAATGCGTCGTCCTCGTCGACCGGAGCGGTGGCCGGGCGAGCCTCACCTCGCCGGCATCCGGCCGGGTCTACCCGCTGCGCTCGCTCTGGCAGCTCGACCTGCCGACCTACGAGCCGGGCGCGGCGACCTGCCCGCGCTGCGCCGACGGGACGCCGCTTCATACGCCCGGGAGCAGCGGGACCGGGACGCTCGGCACCGGCGCGCCGGCGACGCTGACCTCGACCGTCTGACGCATGGACCGGCGAAGTCGCAACCTGTTCCTGCTCGCCCTCGGCGTCTTCGTCGCGGTGACCGGAGCGGCGGCCATCCTGCTGAGCTCGACCTCGACCCCCGACCCCGACGGTCCGCCCGGCGCGTCGCAGGTTGTCGGCGTCATCACCCGCGTCGAATCGACGAGCCTGGACAGCGTGACCGCGATCACGGTGCGGACCACCGGTGGCGACATCGTCGACTTCAGGATCGGCGCGCTCGAGAACCGGGCTGAGCTCCCGCCGGGGCACCTCGCCCTCCACCAGGCGACCGGCGCGCCGGTACGGGTCTGGTACCGGATGGACGGCGACGTCCGGGTCGCGATCCGGATCGAGGACGCGCTCCTTTGAGCGTGCCTGCGAGGCGTCAGGCGCCGGCGGTCAGGACCGGCAGGATGGCGTCGAGCTCGGCGTCCGACATGAGGATCTCGTAGGAGCCGCGCACGATCCCGTCCCGATCGACGGCGAAGATCCACGGCTCCGAGAGGAGGCCCCACTCGTTCGTGACGTCGGTCGGCTGGAAGGCGTTGTCGGCGCTCATCACCGGCTGGAGCTGACCGTCCACGTCCTTGAGCTGGTACGGCTCGACGTTGATGAACGTGATCTCCGGATGGGCGGCCTTGATCGCCTTGAAGTGCTCGAGGGTCGGGCCGCACTGGGCACTCGTGCAGAACTTCGGCGTGGCGAAGATGAGCATGAATGGCTTGTGCGCGGCGATCGCATCGGCGACCGAGGTGCGGTAGAAGTCGGGGTCGGGCTTCTGGTCCGTCGAGATCTTCGCCACGTCTCCGCCGACGCCGGCCAGCGTCGGCGTCTTCGAGGCGGGTGCCTTCTGCCCGACGGCAATGGTCGGTGACGACTCGCGGACGTCGAACGACAGCCGGGTCGTCTCGGCCGGCGATCCGGGTGCCTCGGTAGTCAGCTCCGCGCCCCACCGCCCGGCGGCCGGCAGCGCGACGTTGACCGCGTACATCCCGCGCTCACCCTCGATCGTCCACATGAACGTCCCGTCGGCCGCCACGACCGGCTTGGTCGGGTCGGTGTCGAGATCGTAGAAGGCCGCCTTGAGCGTCCGGTCGGGCGCGCTGGCGACCTTGTTCGCGCTGTCGAGGTAGAGGAACAGGATGCGCGACGGCCCGACGGCGATCGCGTTCGAGATGAGGACCGGGAGCAGCACGGGCTTGGTCGACGGCTGTCCCCAGCCCGCATCCGACGGGACGGTGGATGCTGCCGGCGACGAGGCGCACCCGACGCCGACAAGGGCGAGCGCAAGGAGCAGCAGGGACACGCGACGGGGGGTCATCGGCGACAGCGTACCCAAGTCAGTGTCGGAACGTGCCCCGGCGCTAGAATGAGCCCTCGTGAACCGCTTCCAGCAGCTCGCCGCGCTCACCCTCGCGACCGCTCTCGGGCTGGTCACGATCGGGGTCATCGTGCGCGCCACCAATTCCGGCCTGGGCTGCCCCGACTGGCCGCTCTGCCACGGCCAGCTGCTCCCGCCGCTCGACGACTCGAAGGCCTGGATCGAATGGGTCCATCGCACGGTCGCGGTGGTCATCGGCTTCGAGATCCTCGGGCTCGCCGTGCTGGCGATCCGCGACTACCGCGACCGGCGGTCGATCCTGTTCCCGGCGCTCGGGGCCGTCGCGCTCGTCGGGTTCCAGGCCTGGCTCGGGCGCGAGACCGTCCGCCTCGGCAACAGCGGGGAGTCGGTCACCGCGCACCTGGCCGCCGCGCTCGCCCTCGTCGCGCTGCTCGTCTACCTGACCGTCCGTGCCGGCTACCCGGCGCGCATCGTCGGTCCCGGCGCCAGCCAGCGGTTCACCCTGCTCGCCGCGTTCACCACGGCCGTCACGCTCGCCCTCCTGCTGTTCGGGTCGCAGGTCACCGCCACGTCCTCGGCGCTGGTCTTCCCGGACTGGCCGCTGATGGACGGGTCGCTCGTCCCGGCGGTGACCGACGTGACCGCCGCGCATGTCCTCCATCGCTGGGTGGCCGCGCTCGTCGGGCTGATCGTGGCGACCCTCGCGGTCGTGGCCTGGCGGACCCAGCGCGACCATCCGACCCTCGTCCGGCTGGCGGTCGGGTCCGCGATCCTGTTCGCGATCCAGGTCGTGATCGGCGGCGCGCAGGTGATGACCCGGCTGGCCGAATGGACGCAGACGCTCCACCTGGCGCTCGGTGCCGTGATCTGGGCGATGCTCAGCGGCCTGACCGTGACCAGCTACTACACGGCGCGCGTCGACGTCCGGGCCGGGACCGGCAGCCTGGCCGGATCCGCCGACCCCGACGCGACCCAGCCGGCCGCGCGGACCGGCGGCGACACCATCCGCGCCTACATCGCCCTGACCAAGCCGCGGATCATCGAGCTGCTGCTGGTCACGACCGTGCCGGCCATGGTCCTCGCCACGCGCGCGCTGCCGGCCTCCGTCGGCGGCGTCGACTGGGCCGACTGGGGCTGGCTGGTCCTGTGGACGATGATCGGCGGGACGCTGGCGGCCGGGAGCGCCAACGCGATCAACTGCTATCTCGATCGCGACATCGACCTGCTCATGACGCGCACCCGGCGACGCCCGCTGCCGGCGCACCAGGTCGAGCCCGAGCGGGCGGTGGTCTTCGGGATCGCGCTCGGCGTCATCTCGTTCGTCGTGATGGCCTGGTTCGTCAACCTGACCGCGGCGTTCCTGACGCTCCTGGCGATCGGTTTCTACGTCTTCGTCTACACGATGCTGCTCAAGCGCTCGACACCGCAGAACATCGTCATCGGCGGGGCCGCCGGGGCGCTGCCGCCGGTCATCGGCTGGGCGGCGGTCACCGGCAACGTCGGCCTGCCCGCGATCCTCCTGTTCGCGCTCGTCTTCTACTGGACGCCGCCGCACTTCTGGGCGCTGTCGCTGCGGATCCGCAAGGACTACGCCGCGGCCGGGGTGCCGATGCTGCCGGTCGTCAAGGGCATCCCCGAGACGACCCGCCAGATCGCGCTGTACACGGTGCTGATGGTGGCGATCTCGCTGGTCCTCTTTGCCGTGGCGCGGATGGGCGCGATCTACCTCAGCGCGGCGGTCATCCTCGGCGCGATCTTCCTGTGGCAGGCGTACGCGCTGTGGCGGCGCGGCACGTCGGAGGAGGCCTCGACCGCCGGCGCGATCAAGCTCTACAAGTTCTCGATCAGCTACCTGAGCCTGCTGTTCGCCGCGGTCGCGCTCGACGCGCTGGTGCTCATCCCGGTCTGACGACGCGGGACGACGTCACGTGCCCCGGCGCAGGTCGGCGAGGAGCGGATCGGCGGTCAGCGGCTCGCCCAGGAACGCGTCGAGCAGCTCCGAGGGCGGCCGCGATGCCCCGGCGGCGAAGAGCCCTGCGGCCATGAAGTCGAACCAGCCCGGGTCGCCCTCCCACCACGGACCGCGGACCTCGCCGATCCGGGCACGCACCGCGGCCGCGACGATCGCCGACAGGGCGTAGTTGGCCATGTACCCCGGCAGGTCGATGAGCTGGCCGCGGATCGCCCACCACGACCACTCGGGATGCGGCTCGACGCCGAGCCCTCGGTCGTGATCTCGGTCCAGACCTCGTTCGGACGCCGATCCGGGTCCCGGTGGAGCTCGATCTCGAACAGGGCCCAGCAGATGTCGAGCATCACCGCCCCGTAGCGATCGAGGACGGCCTCGCGCGGCTCGGCGGCCGCGCCGAGCCAGCGCCGCTGCCAGGCGGGCTCGGTGGCGTCCCAGCCGAGGACATCCGCGGTCCCCTCGAGGAAGGCCGAATCCTCGAGCGTCCAGTCGAGGAACGCCGGCCGCGTCCGAACGGCCGCCGCGTGGAGGGCATGGCCGCTCTCGTGGAGCAGCTCGACGAGGTTGCCGAGACCGCCGGTCTCGTACGTCGCGAAGACCCATGGCGGCCGCGGCGTCCAGGGGCCGCTCGCCGGCTGCTCGGCCGCCCAGCCGCCCATGCCGATCGTGAACGCGACCGGGATCGGCGGCCGGCCGGGTCGCGGGTAGACGTCATAGGCGATCCCCAGCCGGTCGGGATCGGCGCCCAGCGCGGCCAGGTAGGCGTGGTTGCGCTCGAGCAGCCGGTCGGCGGGCAGCAGCGGCTCGAGCCGCCGGGAGGCGCCGCCGACCGCGTGCCAGTAGTCCCACGGCTCGAGGCGGCCGGGCCCGAGGACGGATCGCCAGGCGGCCAGGATGGCCCGGAGCGTCGGCTCGAGCGATCCCGGCGGCAACCCGAGGGAGCGGGCGTTGGCCTCGATCGGCGAGCCGTCGATCGCCCAGCGTGCGGCGCTCGATCGGAGCAGGCGGCGGTAGGGGCTCGCCTCGTCGCCGTCGCCGTCGACGACCCGCCACAGCGGCGCCAGCGCCTCGAAGAGTCGAGCGCCTGGCGGCGGGGTCGGGCTCGGTGGCCAGCCGGGCCAGGACCGTCAGCCGGTCGAGCGTCTCGGCGCCGACCCGAATCGCACCGGCCGCCGCCCCGAACCGGCGGTAGAGCGTGGCCCGCGCCCGTTCGACCGCCGGCTCCTCGGCCGCCGGCCCGGCGCCGGACCGTTCGAGCCCCGGCGTCGGCTCGAGCAATTCCAGCCAGCCCAGGGCGCCGCGCATGTTCGCCAGCGCGCGCGCGTCGTCGGCCGAGCGGCCGGCATCGGTCAGCTCCGCGAGGTCCGCCTCGAAGCGGCGCCGGCGCGCTCGGTAGCGGCGCGCGAGGGCGGTCGTCGAGCCGCCGGCCGGGTCGGCAGGCGCCCCGCGGCTGCGCGCGACGACGATGTCGCCGAGGGCGGCCAGCAGCTCGCCGAACGACTGCTCCACCGCCGCGAGGTCCATCGGCACGGAGGATACGCGGCGCGGCCGTCGCGCTGTCACCATGGCGGCGATGGACATCCAGTTCCTCGGCGGCGCCACCACGGTCACGGGCTCGCAGTTCCTGCTCGTCACCGAGCGGGCCAGGGTCCTGATCGACTGCGGCATGTTCCAGGGCAGCCCGAACGAATCGATCCGCAACCGGATCCCGTTCGCGTTCGACCCGGCCGAGCTCGACGCGGTGCTGCTGACCCACGCCCACCTCGACCACTGCGGGCTGCTGCCCGCTGCTGTGAAGTCCGGGTACCGCGGCCCGATCCACGCGACCGCCGGAACGGTCGAGCTGGCGACCCTGGTCCTGCTCGACTCGGGCAAGCTCCACGAGGAGTTCGCCAAGCGCAACGCGCGCTGGGAGAAGCGCCACCCCGACGAGGTCGAGGCCGACGACCGCAAGCAGGCCGACCAGTACGCGGAGGCCGTCGAGCTGGCACGGGTCGGGGAGCAGGCCGCGGGCAGCGAGCCGGAGGCCGTGGCCGCGCCGCCGCGGAGCGACCGGCGAGCACGTCCCGACCTCGGTCGAGCCGTGCACCAGGCCCCCGGGGCGTGGCCGCGCGACCCCGAGGCCGACCTGCGCGCCCAGCCGCCCCAGCTCGACGTGGACCTCGACGCGCCGCTGTACACCGCCAAGGACGCCGAGGTCGCGCTCGCCCAGTTCAAGGCGCTCGGCTACGGCGAGGAGATCGAGGTCGCGCCGGGCATCCACGCCACGTTCGTCGACGCCGGGCACATCCTCGGCTCGGCGATCATCCGGCTGCGCGTCGCCGACCGGGAGGGCGGGGAGGAACGGGTCATCGTCTGCTCCGGCGACCTCGGCCGCCCCGGGACGCCGATCCTGCGCGACCCGACGCCGCAGCACGACGCCGACTACGTCCTGATCGAGTCGACCTACGGCGGGCGCGAGCACGAGCCCGGCGAGGAGGCGATCCGGATCCTGGCCGAGACGATCCGGATGGTCGATGACGGCGAAGGGCGTGCTGCTCGTCCCGTCGTTCGCGATCGGCCGCACCCAGGAGGTCGTCTGGCAGCTCGACCGGCTCATCGAGCGCGGCGAGATCCCGCTCCTCCCGCTCTATCTCGACTCGCCGATGGCGTCGAAGGCGTCCGACATCTATCGCCATCACCCGGACTACTACGACGAGGAGACGGCCGCGCTGCTGCGCTCCGGCGCGTCGCCGCTCGACTACCCGAACCAGATCGTGACCAACGACGTGAAGTCGTCGCAGGCGATCGAGCGGGCCCCGCGGCCGTACATGATCGTGGCCTCCAACGGGATGCTGACCGGCGGACGGGTGGTCGGTCACCTGCGCCACCTGATCGACGATCCGACGGCCACGATCCTGTTCGTCGGCTACCAGGGCGAGGGCACGCTCGGCGCCCACCTCCAGGCCGGTGCGCAGGAGGTCAAGCTCGACGGGCAGCCCCGGCGGGTCCGCTGCCAGGTCCGCTCGATCAGCGGCTTCTCGGCGCATGCCGACGAGAGCGAGCTGCTCGACTGGCTGCGCCGGTTCGTCGACGGCAAGCGCCCGGGCGACCCCGGCTACCCGCGCCGGGTGTTCCTCGTCCACGGCGACCCGGAAGGCCAGATCGCGCTGGAGCCGAAGGTCCGCGGCCTCGGCCTCGCGACGCACGTCCCGCACTGGCACGAGCGCGTCGCGCTCGACTGAGCGCCGATGACGCCGATCGACGTCGGGCTGGCGGCTGCGGGCTGGCTGGCGGCCGCGGTCGAGCGACGGACCGGGTCGCGGCGCGGGACGGCTTGGCCGTCGTCCTCGGCCTGGTCCTCGCTGTCGGTGCGTCATCACCTACTCGATCGGGTCCAGCCGGCGACCGACCGACGTGTCCTTCGACGACGTCCGCCGCGATCGCCTGCCCGCGATGACGTCGTGGGTCCGGCTCGAGGGCGAGCTGCGCCAGCCACCCGGTGATTCCGGGTACGAGCTCCACGACACGGCCAACGACGCCTCGTACCTGATCGTGATCGCGGCCTCGCCGCTCGAGGTCGGGCATGTCGTGATGACCGGCCGCATCTCGCCCCGCCAGGCCACGAGCGGCAACATCGGCACGATCGTCGCGGACATCCCGGCCGTGCCCAAGCGCAACGAGCCGTTCGGCGCTGATCCTCCTGCCGGCCGCACTGGGCGGCATGATCGTGGCCGGCCGCCGGATCGGCTACCCGGTCGTCCGCCATGAGCGTGCGCGGATCGTCCACGCACCGCCGCTGGCCGCCGACGAGCGCGTGACGCCGGCCTGGAGCGGCCGGATCGGCAGCGAGCTGGTCGCGCACGGGGCCGCCAGGCCGTGCACGCTCGACCGTGGTCCGCGAGCCGGAGTTCTCGATCCTCACGCCTGCGCGACGGGACGGACGAGCACACCATCCGCGCCCGCCGGGCGGTGCCGGTGAACCGGCTTCGCCTGTGCCGCGCTGGGCGGCTGCCAGCGCGGGCTCGAGATCCATGCCCAGACCGCCGACCTGGTCCTGGCGTTCGCCGATCCGCACGACCGCGACCGGCTGGCGAACACGCTTCGCTGACCTCGTCGGCACGCTCGGCGCGTCGCGCCTGATGGAACCGGGGGGCGCATCAGGCGCGACGTGAGAGGCAATAGGATGCCCATGCCGGACCATCGCGGCCATGAGCGAACCCCGCCTGGCCGGTCCGAACGGCCGCGCCGAACCGACGTCGGGCGGTACGCTGACGGCGGCCAACGCGGCACCGACCCGAGGAGCGCTCATGCGGCCGTCACTCAACATCCTCGACCCGCAGCTCACCGCGCGGATCGTCGACGAGGCGATGCGCGTCCTGGCCGAGGTCGGGATGGAGATCCGCGGGCCGGAGATGCGCCGTCGCCTGCTCGAGCACGGCCTGCCGCTCGACCACGGCGGCGAGCGGGTGCTCTTTCCGCGGAAGGTCGTCGAGGCGGCGATCGCGTCCGCCCCGTCGTCGTTCGTGCTGTACGACCGGGCCGGCGAGCCGCACGCCGACCTGGGTGGCGACCGCGTCCACTTCGTGCCCGGCTCGTCCGGCCTGAAGGTGCTCGATCACCGGAGCGGTGAGACGCGCCTCGCGGACTCGACCGACTTCGTCGAGTACGTCCGGCTGGCCGACGGGCTGGCCAACATCCCGTACCTGGCCACCGCGTTCTCGACCAACAACGACATCGAAGCGCAGGTCTCGGACGCCTGGCGGCTGTACATGACCTTGACCAACTCGAACAAGCCGGTCGTGTCGGGCGCGTTCACCGAGCACGGCGTCCCGCGCATGGTCGAGATGATGCAGCTCTTCCGGCGCGACCGGGCCGACCTGATCGCCCGGCCGATGTCGATCTTCACGATCACCGCGACCGGCAACTTCCGGTACAGCGAGGACTCCTGCCAGAACCTGATCGACTGCGTCGAGGCCGGGATCGCGGTCGAGATCGTGCCGGTCACCCTGATGGGCCTGATCGCGCCGGTCACGATCGTCGGGGCGACCGTCTTCCACACCGTGGACGTGCTGGCCGGGATCACCATGGCCCAGGTCATCCGGCCGGGGACGCCGGTGCTGTTCGGCGGGGCGCCGGCGACGTTCCACATGAAGATCGCCAGCTCGCCGATGTCGGCGATCGAGGCGCTCCAGCTGGACGCGGCCTACGTCGCGGTCGCCAAGTCGCTGGGCCTGCCGACGCAGTCGTACATGGCCCTGTCCGACGGGCCGATCCTCGATGCCCAGGCCGGCGCCGAGACGTTCGGCAGCGCGCTGATCGCGGCGCTCGCGGGGGTCAACTCGGTGTCCGGGCCCGGGATGCTGGACTTCCTGCTGGTGTTCAGCCTGCCCAAGCTCGTGTTCGACGACGAGATGTGCGGCCAGGCGCTGCGCTTCGTCCGCGAGGTCGAGCCGCGCGACGACCTGCCGGTGACCGAGCTGATCGACCAGCTGATGGCCGACCAGCACCTGATCATGGCCCCGCACACGACGACGCACTGGCCGACCGAGCTGTACCTGCCGAGCTCGATCGTCGATCGCGACAACCGCGAGGCGTGGATGCGGCTCGGTTCGCGCGACACGTACCAGCGCGCCTGCGACGAGGTGGACCGGCGGCTGGCCGCCTATCACCAGCTCGAGACCGACCCGGCGATCGACGCCGAGCTGCGCCGCATCATCAAGGCCGGGCTCGTCGACCAGACGGAGCTGCCGGCCATCCCGGTCGCCCCGGAGCCGGTCGCCGGCAGCCGTCGGCGGCGAGCGCCGCCACAACCGACGGCGCGAGCAACGTCCGCACTCGAGCCCAGGAGTGAGGCCCGCCACATGACCATGCCCGCGACCATCCCGCCACGACCAATTCCTCGACCCTCTACTTCGGGCCGTGGTACCGCCGCTCGCCGTTCTTCGAGAAGACGCTGGCCGCGGGCTGCTCGGCGTACGACATCTACAACCACATGTACCTGCCGGGCTACTACGGCGACCCGATCGAGGAGTACTGGGCGCTGCTCAACGACGTCACCGTGTGGGACGTGTCGGTCGAGCGGATCGTCGAGATCAGCGGGCCCGGACGCGTCGGCGTTCACCAACATGCTGACCTGCCGCGACCTGACGAAGTGCGAGGTCGGGCAGGGCAAGTACGTGCTGATCACCGCGGAGGACGGCGGGATCGTCAACGACCCGGTGCTGCTCCGCGTCGAGGCCGACCGCTGGTGGCTGGCGCTGGCCGACTCCGACGCCGGCTCTATGGGCACGCGGCGTCGCGGTGTCGGCCGGCATGGACGTCAAGGTCCGCGAGCCCGAGGTCTACCCGGTCCAGGTCCAGGGCCCGAAGTCCAAGGACGTCATGCGGACGCTGTTCGGCCCCGCCATCGACGACATCAAGTACTACTGGACGCTGACGACCGAGCTCGACGGCATCCCGGTCGTCATCAGCCGGACCGGCTGGACGGGCGAGGTCGGCTACGAGATCTACCTGCGCGACCCGTCGCGCGGCGGCGACCTGTGGGACCGGATCATGGAGGCCGGCAAGCCGCACGCCATCCGCCCGATCGCGCCGTGCGAGGCGCGCCGGATCGAGGCCGGCATCTTCAACTACGGCTCGGACATGACCATCGCGGACACGCCGTTCCACGTCATGGGCCTCGAGCGGCTGGTCGAGACGCCAGGACGCCGACTACATCGGCAAGGCGGCGCTGGAGGAGATTCGCGTCAAGGGCGTCGACCGCAAGCTGGTCGGGATCGAGGTCGCCGGCGACGCGCTGCCGTTCGAGCTCTCGCGCAAGTGCGACGCGCTGTCGGACGGCAAGCCGGTCGGGACCGTCACGGACCTGATCTGGTCGCCGCGGCTCGAGAAGAACATCGGCTACGTGTGGGTGCCGATCGCGCTGGCCGGCCCCGGCAACCCGCTCGAGATCGTCGCGCCCGACGGCGGCATCTGGCCGGCGACGACCGCGGCGATCCCGTTCCTCGACCCGAAGAAGGCCATCCCGCTCGGCTGATCGATCGGCCAGGAGACCGTCCGTGACCACGAACCAACCGCTCACCCCCGACGAGATCGCCGCCGTCCGACGGCCGTACCGGGCCGCCTCGCTGCTGCCCGGCCGGGCCTATCACGACGCGTCGATCCACGCCTTCGAGCGGGAGGAGTGGTTCCGGCGCGACTGGCTGATCGTCGGGCGCGAGGCGGACGCCGCCGCGCCGGGCACGTACTTCCTGGCCGAGGTGGACGACGAGCCGCTCATCGTCGTCCGCGGCCGCGACGACGTCCTGCGCGCGTTCTACAACGTCTGCCGTCACCGCGGCACGGCCGTCGTCGAGGATCCGTGCGGCAAGGCCGTGCGCTTCCAGTGCCCGTACCACGCCTGGATCTACGACCTCGACGGCAAGCTGATCCGGGCCAAGCACACCGACGACCTCGACGACTTCAGCTTCGAGGAGTACGGGCTGGCCACCGTCCGTCTGGCCACCTGGCAGGGCTTCGTGTTCGTCAGCCTCGACCGGACGGGCCGACGCTCGAGGCCTGGCTGGGCGACCTCGTGGCGCACCTCGACCGGTTCGACTTCGGGGCGTTGCGGGTCGCGCACACCGTGACCTACGAGGTCGACGCCAACTGGAAGTTCATCGCCGAGAACTACAGCGAGTGCTACCACTGCCCGGGCATCCACCCGCAGCTCAACAAGCTGACGCCGTACGACCTCGGCGGCGACTACGCGCCCGACGGCCCGTGGCAGGGCGGCTGGATGGAGCTCGTCGACGACGCCGAGACGATGGCGCTCGACGGCGGCCACCGCGCCGGCCGCCCGGCGATGGCCGGCATCACCGAGCTCGACGACCGGCGGATCTACTACTACCTGCTGTGGCCGACGACGTTCCTGTCGATCCACCCGGACTACCTGCTCGTCCACCGCCTCGAGCCGGCGGGCCCGGACCACACCCGGATCGTCTGCGAGTGGCTGTTCGAGCCGGCCACGATCGCCGCGCCCGGCTTCGACCCGTCCGACGCGATCGCGTTCTGGGACCTGACCAATCGCCAGGACTGGCACGTCTGCGAGCTCCAGCATCGCGGCACGCGGTCGCGCAGCTGGACGGCCGGGCGGTACTCCAACCAGGAGCCGAGCGTCCACGCGTTCGACCTGATGGTCGTCGACCGCTATGCCCAGGACGGGGTCGAGAGCCGGCGCACGGTCCGCGATCGCTACGACCTGCCCGTGCCCAAGGACGAGGACGGCACCGGGATGGGGGCCGTGCTGCTGCCGCGTTCCGAGGCCAGGACCAAGGCGAGGGCCCGCGCCCGCCGCTGAGCCTTCGGGCGGGGCCGCGCGGCCGCCGCCGCTCGGCCCGCTCGTTCGTCCCATCGCGTTCGGGTATCGTTGGGCGGCCAATCCAGCCGTCGTTCTGGCACGGACCCGCGCCAGTCCTGCGCCAACCCGCGTCATCGGGAACAGCCATGGACCACGAGCCCGTTCTCATCTCCACGATCGCCGTCGGCCTCGTCGCCGCCTTCCTGGGCGGCTACATCGCCAAGCGCATCGGGCTGCCCACGATCGTCGGCTACATCGTCGCGGGCATCGTCCTCGGGCCGTTCACCCCCGGCTTCATCGCCGACACGGCGATCGCGATCGAGCTCGCCGACATCGGGATCATCCTGCTGATGTTCGGGGTCGGGATCCACTTCTCGATCCGCGACCTCGCGGCCGTCCGTGCGATCGCGATCCCGGGCGCGCTCGGACAGATCGTGGTCGCCACGCTGCTCGGGGTCATGCTCGGCGTGGCGCTCGGCTGGGGCTTGGGCGGCGGGCTGGTGCTCGGGTTGTCGCTGTCGGTGGCGAGCACGGTCGTGCTCCTCCGGGCGATCACCGACCGGGGCGAGCTGCACACGCCGCAGGGCCGGATCGCCATCGGCTGGCTGATCGTCGAGGACCTGGTCACGGTCGTCATCCTGGTCCTGCTGCCGACGATCGCGCCGTTCATCGGCGGGACCGCGGCCGAGGACGGCACCGACCCGCTGCTGTCGGTCGCCCTCGCGCTCGGCAAGGCCGTGCTCTTCGCCGTGCTCATGATCGTCGCCGGGGCGCGGCTGGTCCCCAGGCTCCTCGTGCTCGTCGCCAACGAGGGCTCGAAGGAGCTGTTCACGCTGGCGGTCCTCGCGCTCGCGCTCGGGATCGCGTACGTGTCGGCGTCGGTGTTCGGGGTGTCCTTCGCGCTGGGCGCATTCCTGGCCGGCGCCGTCGTCGGCGAGTCGGACATGAGCCACCAGGCCGCGGCCGACTCGATCCCGCTGCGCGATGCGTTCGCCGTGCTGTTCTTCGTGTCGGTCGGGATGCTCCTCGACCCGGCCTCGTTGCTGGCGATGCCCATGGCGATCGTCGCCGTGCTGATCCTGATCGTGGTCGGCAAGGGGCTGTTCAAGTTCGCGTTCGTGCTCCTGTTCGGGCATCCGCTCCGGGTCGCGCTCACGGTGTCGGCCGGCCTCGCCCAGGTCGGGGAGTTCTCGTTCATCCTGGGCACCGTCGGCCTGTCGCTGGGCCTGCTCCCGGTCGAGGGCTTCCAGCTCATCGTGGCCGGCGCGCTGCTGTCGATCGCGCTCAACCCGCTCCTCTTCCGGCTGGCCGACTGGCTCGAGCCACGGCTGCGCGACAACCCGGCGATGCACCGCTTCGTCGCGCACCAGGCCGGCGAGCTGGCCCACCTCGAGCCTGCCGCGGGCGGCGAGGGCGGCGCGCTCCGGCTCCACGCGATCCTGTGCGGCTACGGGCAGGTCGGGCGGATGATCGCCCGGGCGATGGACCGGCGCGGCTTCAGCTACGTCGTGATCACCCAGCAGCGCGGCGAGGTGGAGCAGCTCCGGGCGCGCGGGATCGCGGCGCTGTATGGCGACGCGTCGAACCCCGAGCTCCTCCGCGAGGCGCAGGTCGAGTCGGCACGCGTCGTGATCGTTGCCGGGGACGACGCCCACGTCACGCACCTGATCGTCGACCGGGCGCGGGTGCTCAACCCGGCGGTCGACTTCGTGGTCCGCACGCACAGCGACGAGGAGGTCGCCCAGCTTCGCGGGCTGACGCCCAAGGTCCAGGCCGTCCACGGCCAGCGCGAGCTCGCCGTCCAGATGGCGCGCTACACGCTCCGCCGGTTCGGCGTCAACGCGGCCGAGGCCGAGGCCGTCGCCCAGGGGCTTCGCGGCCGGCCGGCGCCCGCCGTCGAGCCGGTCCGGGCGCCGTCGCGCTGGCGCCAGCTCGTCAGCCGGGCACGTTCGCGCGGGGACCGGTCCGCCGGCCCGGGCGGCGACGGGTACGGGCAGCGAGACCGGTGCCGGACGGCGGGCTGACGACCCTCGCGGCTCGTTCCGGCGCCGACGGTCAGGATCCGAGCGGCTCCGGCTCCTCTGGTCGCGGCCGCTGGTCGTCGCGCGACGAGCTCACCCGCCATGCCACGAGCACGGCGACCGCCGTGACCGCGACGATGATCGTCGAGATCGCGTTGATCTCCGGCGTGATCCCGAACCGGATCCGGCCGTAGATGAACATCGGCAGGGTGGATGACCCGACCCCGGCATTGAAGGTGGTCACCACGTAGTCGTCGAACGACAGGGCGAAGGCGAGCAGCGCGCCCGACCAGATCGCCGGGGCGATGATCGGCAGGGTCACGAAGCGGAACGCATCGACCGCCGACGCCCCGAGGTCGCGGGCCGCCTCCTCGAGGTTCGGATCCATGTTCACCGCCCGCGCGCGGACGATGATCGCCACGTAGCTGATGCAGAACGTGATGTGTGCCAGGGCCAGCTGCGAGAACGAGCCACGGGCATCGAACAGGGCGAAGAAGAAGATCAGCAGGCTGAGGCCCATGACGATCTCCGGCGTGACCATCGGCAGCAGCAGGAGCGTCTCCGTGGCCGCGCGACCACGGAACGTGAGGCGAGCGAGCGCGAGGCCAAAGAGCGTCCCGATGACCGTCGATCCGATCACGGTCACCGCGGCCAGGCGGAGCGTCACCGAGACCGCGTCGACCAGCCGATCGTTGGCGAACAGGACCGGATACCAGTCGAGCGTGAACCCCTCCCACGCGAAGTTGAACTCCGACGTGTTGAACGAGAAGATCACCAGGACGACGATCGGGATGAACAGGAAGACGTAGACGACCACCGCGTACGCCGACAGCCAGCGGCTCCGCCCGGTCACCGGCAACCTGCCCGGCGCGCGGCGTTCACGAGCCCGCCACCTCGCGGCGAAGCGGCCCGAGCGCGAGCAGGGTGCCGCCGAGGGTGACGACCATGACCAGGAACCCGAGGGCGGCGCCGTACGGCCAGTCGCGGCCCTGGAGGAACAGCTCCTGGATGATCTTGGCGATCGTCGTCGACTCCGAGCCGCCGAGCAGGTCCGGGGTGACGAAGTCGCCGAGCGCCGGGATGAAGGTCAGGATCGAGGCGGCGATGATCCCGGGCATCGTCAGCGGCAGGGTCACGTGGCGGAATGCCGCGCGACCGCTCGCGTACAGGTCGCGCGCGGCCGGGACGAGGGCCGGGTCGAGCCGGTCGATGGACACGTACAGCGGCAGGATGGCGAACGGCAGGAAGCCGTAGGTCATGCCGAGGATCACCGAGAAGTCGGTGTTGAGCAGGATCGAGCGGCTCGCTCGTCACGCCCGTCGCCTGGAGGATGGAGTTGACCACCCCGTTGTCGCTCAGGATCGTCATCCAGGCATAGGTCCGGATGAGGTAGCTCGTCCAGAACGGGAGCATGACGATGATCAGCAGGAGCGTCTTGTAGCGCCCGCCATAGCGGCTGATCCAGTACGCGATCGGATAGCCGATCACCAGGCACAGCAGCGTCGTCGCCACCGCATACCGGATCGAGTTCCAGAAGGTCGGCAGGAACGCCGGATCGAGCGCC
Organism: uncultured Chloroflexia bacterium; assembly: GCA_963721545.1. Lineage (GTDB taxonomy): Bacteria > Chloroflexota > Limnocylindria > Limnocylindrales > CSP1-4 > SPCO01. The sequence continues at coordinate 63,826 of CAVRKB010000005.1, read as the reverse complement.
CGGGCGTAGTTGTCGAGGGACGGCCGGTCGAGGATCAGCGAGTCGCGCTTCGCCGCGCGACCCGAGGCTCACCACGAACATCATCGCCAGCGGAACGATGAAGAACAGCGCCAGCCAGGCAACGCCCGGCACCAACGCGATGCCCCCCGCCGCCCGCCGCACGAGCGAGCGGGGCGGCGTCGAACCGGACGTCGAGGGCTCCGCTGTCACTGGTGCATGCGCGGCGGGAACGACGTGATCCTGGCGACCCCTAGCGGCCGAGCAGGTGCCAGCGCTTCAGGTACTCGTCGCGGACGGCCGGTCCGAGGTCGAGCAGCTCCTGCAGCTTGGCGACGATCGCCTGGTCCGGGTTGACCGTCGGGTCGTTCAGGATCTCGGGCAGGATGAACTCCTTGGCCGCCGCGTTGGGCCCCATGTAATAGATGAAGTTCGTGTTCTCCGCGCTCACCTTGGCGTCGAGCATGTGGTTGATGAACAGGTGGGCGGCCACCGGGTGCTCCGCCCCGGAGAAGATGGCCATCGTGTCCGAACCCTTGACACCGCCTTCCTCGGGGATGAAGTAGCGGGCCTTCTTGACGACCTTCTGGACGCGATACAGGTCGGCGCCCCAGATCTGTCCGACCCAGACATCGCCGCTGCTCATCATCCGGCGGGTGTTCGTGTCCCACACCCGGACCAGCGGCCGCTGCTCCACCAGGCGGTTGTAGGCGAGGTCCATCTCGGCCGGATTCGTCGTGTTGGCGCTGAGCCCGAGCTGGATCAGGGTCATCCCGAAGACTTCCTGCCAGTCGTCGAGCATGCCGATGTGCTTGGCGAAGCGCTGATCCCAGAGCACCTTGCTGCTGGTCAGCTTCTCGTCGATCTTTTCCCTGTCGTAGGCGATGCCGGTCGTCCACCACATGTACGGGATGGAGTGGGCGTTGCCCGGGTCGTACCCCGGGTCGGACCACTCGGTACCGAGATTGCCGATGTTGGGGAGCAGCGACTTGTCGAGCTCGACGATCGCTTTCTTGGCGAGCAGTGCGGGGATGTCGACCGAGATCGGGAACGACAGGTCGAAGCCGCCGCCGTCAGTGCCGAGCTTGGCGTACGCCTCGTCCATGTTGCCGAAGTAGTCGATGTTGACCTTGATGTCCGTCCCGTACGTCGCCTTGATCGTCTCCTGGAACGACGGGATGGCGTCGTCGCTCAGGTACTCGGTCCAGTTGTAGATGTTGAGCGTGTCTTCCGGCTTGGGCGGCGGGGTTGGGGCCGGGGTCTCGACCACCGCACCCGCGGAGGCCGACGCGGCGGCTGTCGGGACGGGCGCCGCCGACCGGCTCGCGGCCGTCGTCGGTGACGCGGATCCGGCCGCCGACGAGCAGGCGGCGATGACCGGGGCGAGCGCCGCCGCCGCGCCCACCTTGGCGATGAGCTCGAGCAGGTCGCGTCGGGTCAGGTTGTGCTCGACCATGTAGCGGACGAGCTGCTTCTCGAGGTCGATGGACGATCCGTCGTAGCGCGCCGTCATGGGGTCGCCTCCTCCGATGTCGTGGCCTCGCCGACTGGCCCGCGACCGAGGACGAGTGCCTCGGACGGCGACCAGGCGACGGCCACATCGCTGCCAACCGGGAAACGAAGCCCGGCCTTTGGTGTTAGGACGGTCAGGCCGAGTCCGCCAGCCGTGCGAAGTCGATACGAGATGGTGGATCCGAGGTAGGCGGTCTGTTCGACGACCGCCGGGAGGGCACCGTCCGCGCTCGCCGGCACGATGGCGATGGCCTCGGGTCGAAGGCTGATCTCGATGTCGGTCCCGCTCGGCAGCCCATCGTGGGCGACCGGGACCAGCTCGCCGGTCGACAGGCGAACGCGGCCGTCGCCCTCAACCTGGCCGTTGAGGAGGTTCGTCGAGCCGATGAAGTCCGCCACGAAGCGGCTGGTCGGGCGATCGTAGAGCTCCTCCGGCGTGCCGAGCTGCTCGACCTTGCCCGAGTTCATCACCGCGATCCGGTCGCTCATCGTGAGCGCCTCCTCCTGATCGTGGGTCACGTACACGAAGGTGATCCCGACCTCGGCCTGGATCCGCTTGAGCTCGAGCTGGAGCTGGCGCCGCAGCTTGAGGTCGAGCGCACCGAGGGGCTCGTCGAGGAGCAGCACGTTCGGGCGGTTGACCAGCGCCCTGGCGAGCGCGACGCGCTGCTGCTGGCCGCCCGACAGCTGGTTCGGCTTGCGCCGCTCGTAGCCCGCCAGGTGGACGAGCTCGAGCGCCTCGCCGACGCGCTGCGTGATCTCTGGGGCGGCCACGCGACGGCGTTTGAGCCCGAACGCCACGTTCGACCCGACGTCGAGGTGGGGGAACAGGGCGTAGTTCTGGAACACCATGTTGACCGGGCGCTTGTCCGGTGGGTCGTCGGTCACGTCGCGACCCCGCAGGAGCACCCGCCCGCCGGTCGGCAGCTCGAAGCCGCCGATCATGCGCAGCGTCGTGGTCTTGCCGCAGCCCGAAGGCCCGAGGAGCGAGAAGAACTCGCCGGCCTTGATCTCGAGCGAGACGCCGTCCACCGCCCGGACTTCACGGAAGCGCTTCTCCAGGTCGAGCAGCTGGATCTCGGGGGACGTCGGGGCCGGCTGGGAGGCCATCGTGCGGAAGGCTAGCCGAGGTTGTCGTAACCCGCTGGTGAGCGTCCCGGTCAACGCAACTCGAGGAATGGCGCGGCGCCCGGCGCGGGCGTCAGGCGGCGGGGTCGGCGGCGTCGAGGTCCCAGGTCTCGGGCAGGAGGCCGGCGATGTCGATCGGGTCGACGCGGCGGTCGCGGGTGGGGCGGCCGAGGAGGTAGCCCTGCCCGGCGGTGATGCCGATGCTCCGGATCGCGGCCAGCTGGTCGGACGTCTCGACGCCCTCGGCGACGACCGACGCGTGCCACCGTGCGGCCAGCTCCTGGAGCGCGCGCAGGATCGCGAACTCGGGGTCGTGGAGCACGCCGCCCTGGACCAGCGACAGGTCGATCTTGACGATGTCGAACTGGATCTCGCTGAGGAGCCGCAGGCCGGCGTTGCCGGCACCGACGTCGTCGGCCGCCAGCCGGATCCCGACCCGACGGCAGGCGGCGGCGTTGCGCCGCAGGCCCTCGAGGTCCTGGACTTCCTCGCGCTCGGTCAGCTCGACGACGAGCTGCTCCGGGGTGATGCCCCGGCGCTCGAAGATGCTCGTCAGCTCGCTCGGCAGGAACAGCTCGGACTCGAGCGTGCGCGGCGACAGGTTGACGCTCAGGTACGTGTCCGCGTCGAGCGCGCCGGCGCCATCGGCGACGACCTGCAGGCAGGCCATGTCGAGCTCCACCGTTCGGTCGGCGCGCTCCGCGGCGGCGAACAGCGTGCTGGCGTCCGAGAACGGCGCGCCCTCGGCCAGCCGGATCAGGCTCTCGTAGCCGATCGGCCGGCCGGTCGCCAGCGAGAAGATCGGCTGGTAGACCGGGCGCAGCAGCCGTCCGGCGAGGATCGTGCCGATCGCCGTGCTCAGGTCCTCGACCGAGCGGTCGTCGGGCGACAGGCCGTGGCGGCCCGGGTCGTAGGCGGCGGCGTTGGTCCGGCCGTGGCGCTTGCACCAGTACAGGGCCGCGTCGGCGTGGCGGTACAGCAGGCTGCCCTTGACGCTCGGCGACGGGAAGGCGGAGACGCCGATCGACAGCGAGAACGGCTCGGTCGGCCGCGTCGGATCGCCGCCGCTCAGGCCGCCGGCCAGGATGCGGCGGGCGACGGTCAGGCCGGTGTCGACGTCGGCGCCGGGCAGGATGATCGCGAACTCGTCGCCACCGACCCGGAACGCGCGGTCGTTGCGCCGGAGCGACGCGGTCACGGTCCGGCCGACCGACTTCAGCAGCTCGTCGCCGCTGGTGTGGCCTCGCTCGTCGTTGACGCGCTTGAGGTCGTCGACGTCGATCAGCAGGAGCGACAGCGGCGAGCCGCCCCGGACGGCCACGTCGAGCTGTCGGGCGAGCTCCTCCTGGAACGATCGATGGTTTCCGAGGCCGGTCAAGCCGTCGAGCAGCGAATCCTCGCGCGCCTGCCCGTACAGCTGACGCAGTCGCGCGTTCTCCGCCGCCAGCTGCGCGATCTCGCGCAGGAGTGGCCGAGCCAGCCAGGCGAGGACGAGCGGGACGATGACCATGGCGGCCAGCAGGAAGGCGATGGCGCCGGCCTGTCCCGGTCCGGCACCCGGCCAGAAGCCCTCGACGGCCGCGACCCCCATCAGGAGCGCGAAGGCAACGCCCAGCACGACCAGGACCCGGCGCCGGATCGACTCCGGGTCGGGAACGGCAAGTGGGCTCGCGTCGCGGTCAATCGGATCGGACAAGGGCCAGCCTGGTAGGGGACAAGTGACCAGACTGGTGTACGGCACGAACGGCTGGCTGTGACCGTGACGAAAGTACCGGGTCGGCTCGACGTTGGGTCCACGGACCGCGCGCGGGGCGGTATCTATCGTCATTTGCCATGGCCCGGAATCCGACAGCGCGACGCCTCCCCCGAGCACGACCACGCTCCGCTGGTCGTCGCCGTCCTTGCGGCTGTCAGCTGGCTCGGCATCGGGCTGTTCGGGTTGCCCGCGCGCGGTCGAGGCGCAAAGCTGTGGCCGGGTCACGATCGAGGCGGGCACCGTCACCCCGGCGACCGGCACGACGGCGACCATCTTTCAGTTCTCGGTCACGGTGTCCGACCGGGCGGGTGCGACGCCGACCTGGGTTCGGCTCGGGTTCAACGGCGCGTGGTCCGACATGACCCCGTCGGGGACGACCTTCCGGGCCGGCGTCGTCTACCACCTGAACCGAACCCTGCCGGTCGGGTCGTGGACCTACGTCTTCCAGGCACGGACCGGCGGCACTGTTTGTGAGGACACCCAGGTGGGGCCGTCGCCGGTCGTCGTCACCGTGCCGCCGACGCCCAGCCCGACGCCGAAGGCCACGCCGAAGCCGCCGAAGGCAACCCCGAAGCCGACGCGCGCAACACCAGGGCCGGGCCCGAAGTCGACGCCGAAGCCCGGCAAGGCGACCGCCCGACCCACTGCCAGACCCTCGGAGAGCCAGGCACCGGGCGGCGACGGCGACGTCCGGATCGACGCCCGGATCGGCGACCGCCAGCCTTTCCCGTCACCCGACAGCACGCCGAGCCCCACGGCCTCGCCGTCGACGCCCGGCGTGGTCGCCGGTCCGATCGAGTGGCGGCGCCGCCGGTGGCTCGGCCACCGCATTCGATGACGGAGGGCTGCTGGCCGGTGCGACGAACCCGCTGACGGTGTGGCTCGTGACCACGTCCGGCGGCCTGCTGCTGTTCCTGGCGCTCGTCCGCCGCTCGCGCGACGACGAGGCGATCCACGAGGGCGCGGCCGTGGCGACGGCCGACGTCGGGATCGCCGGCCTCGCGTCGCCCATGCCGGCCACGGCCGTGGATGAGGGCCGGGCCTCGCTCGGCGGCACCGATCGCGCCCCGGACGTTCCCGAAGCCACCTGCCAGGGACGTGGAACGGGCCAGGATCGGCTATCACCAGGTCCGCATCAGCTCGAAGCCCGACGCGGTCCGCTCGGTCGAGCGCGGCCGGCTCGATCGTGGCGACGAAGTCGAGATCCTCGATTCGTACGAAGGGTTCCTCGAGATCCGGACGCCGGACGGCATCACGGGATGGATTCTTCGCCACACCATCGTCAGCTCGTAGCGGTTCCCGGCGGCCGGATTCTCGATTCGGCGGGCTTCGCGTCCTGCTCGCGGGCACGACCAAAGTACCGATCGTGGCTGGCCAACCGGCGGACTGACGAGCGCGCATCGCTGCTCTACGTTCGAGTCACCCACTGGGAGACCGATCATTCCACGACGCTCCGAGAAGCGGCAGGGCCGCAGGCTGGCCGGAGCAGCGACCGTCACACTGTCGCTGCTGGTTGCGCTCGCCGTGTTCCCGGCGTCGGCCCTCGCCGTCACCTGCCCGGACAACGGCAGCCTGACCGAGCCATCGGTCTCGCCCGGATCGGGCACCACCGGCACGACCTTCACGTTCTCCGTCAAGTACCAGGACAACCTCGGCGAGACACCGACCTCGATCCGGGTGTACCTGACCCCCGGGAACGTTCTCGCGGGGCCTGAACCTCCAGTCCGGAAGCCTGCCGACGGGCGCCATCTATTCCCGTTCGTTCACCGTGGCGGCCGGGACGTGGAACGTCACGTTCCGCGTCGAGCCGTCGACCCAACCCGGCACGCCGCAGACCTGCGAAGTGTCCGGCGGCACCATCCAGGTGAACCCACCGCCGACGCCGACGCCCGTTGCCACGCCGACCCCGACCCCGAAGCCCACCCCGAAGCCCACGCCGAAGCCGACCCCGAAGCCCACGCCAAGACCGACGCCGAGGCCAAGGGTCGTCGCTACGCCGAAGCCCACGCCAAAGCCGACGCCGAAGCCCCGGAAGGCGACCCCGAAGCCGACGCCGAAACCGGCCAAGGGCTCGACCGGCGGAACGCCGGCGCGCGGCGCGAGTGCCTCGCCGACGATCGTGCTGCCGACACCATCGGCGAGCGGCTCGCCGACCGCCCTGCCGCCCCTCGGCGCCCTCGCCGGAACCAACGGCGGCCCGGGTGGCGGCCGTCGAACGGCCCGGGTGGCCTCGCGCCGCTGCTCCTCGCGCTGGTTGCCGCAGCCGGCGGGATGTTCCTGCTCGTGGGTGGGCGGCGGAGACGCCGCGGTAACGACGAGCCGCCGCCCAGGCCAGTCGTGACGACGCCTCGGGCCGACTCCGCCCGCCGCCGTCCCGACGGTGGTCGCAGCAGCCGCGGCCGCGCCTGCCGGTTGCCCGTCGCCGGCGCAGGGGCGCCCCGGTCGAGCCTGATCCTGCCGCAGTCACGGCGTCGGTCGAAGCCGTCCGGCCCCGCTCGCGCGACCCGGCGATCGAGGAGGACCTCGAACCGGTCGACGAGGATGCGCCGCTGCGGCGATCACGTCGGGCGTCGAACAAGCTGTCGGCCGGAGCGGCTGCGGCCGCGGCGACCGTGGCTCGCGCCTTCGACGGGCCACCGAAGAAGGGCGTGGAGCGGGCGAAGGTCGGCTATCGCCAGGTCCGCATCAGCTCCGAGCCGGATGCCATCCGGTCGCACCGAGCTCGGCCGGCTCGATCGTGGTGACGAGGTCGAGATCCTCGAATCGCACGAGGGGTTCCTGCAGGTCCGCACGCCGGATAACATCACGGGCTGGATTCTCCGCCACACCATCGTCAGTACGTAGCGGTCAACTGGGCCGGCGCGGGACGGCGCGGGCCGACTAGCGGCGGGGTGGGCGGGTGCGGGCGGCGATGCGGGCGAGGGCGCCGGCCCAGTCGGGGTCGATGGGGCGGCCCGGCTCGTCGAGGTCGATCGAGAGCGGGGCGTGGTCGGACGGGACGGGCGGGCCCTTTCGCGCGTCGCGGTCGATCTCCGCGTCGACGATCCGCGAGGCCACCGGCGCCGACGCCAGCAGGTGGTCGATCCGCATCCCGAAGTTCTTGTGGAACATGCCCGCCCGGTAGTCCCACCACGAGAAGCGGCCCTTCTCGTCGTGGATGGCGCGATAGCCATCGGTCAGCCCGAGATCGAGCAGCGCGCGGAAGGCGGCGCGCTCGGGCTCCGACACGTGGGTGCCGCCGTGGACGGCCTTCGGATCCCACACGTCGTCGTCGGTCGGGGCGACGTTGAGGTCGCCGCCCAGCAGCAGGGGATCGCCCGGCTTGGTCGTCTCGCGGACCCAGCGCGCGAGGCGCTCGAACCAGGCCAGCTTCCCGGCATAGAACGGCGAGCCGACGGTCCGGCCGTTCGGCGCATACAGGCTGACGAGTCGGATCCCGTCGACCGTCGCCGCGAGCATGCGTGCTTCGTCGAACGGGTCGAAGTCCTCCTCGGAGACCTGTTCGGCGCCGGCGCCACCCGGACCGGAATCCCGGACCGGCCCGTCGCCGAAGTTGGTCACGACGTCGTCGATGGCGAGCCCATCGCGTGCGGCGATCGCGACGCCGTTCCAGCGCCCCTCACCGTGGTGGACGAGCTGGTAGCCGGCCATCTGGAACGGCATGACCGGCGCGTCGACGTCGGTCAGCTTCGTCTCCTGCAGCAGCAGGATGTCCGGCGCCGCGCGTTCGAGCCACCCCTCGACCGCCTCCTGACGGGCCTTGAGCGAGTTGACGTTCCAGGTCGCGACGCGCATGGGGACGCCCTAGTACCGGCGACCGCGCTGGCGGTCGAGGTCGAACGTCGCCGTGTCGGCCACGGCCATGACCGCCATCGTCCCGGCCTGGACCGGGTCCGACACGACGAGGTCGACGTGGTCGGTGATCGAGCCGACCATGTTGAGCGCGATGATCGGGATCCCGACCGCGCGAAGCTCCTCGGCGGCCACGCTGATGTCGCCGCCCATGATCGAGCCGGCCAGGACGAGGAGGCGAGCGCGCGGCAGGTCGGCGACCGCGCGGACGGCCGCGGCGATGTTCTCCTCGCCGACGAGCGGGATGGTGTCGACGCTGATCCGCTCGCCGCGAAGGTTGTGGCGGTCCGCCTCGCTGACCGCACCGAGGGCGACCTGGGCGACCTGCGCGCCGCCGCCGACGACGATGATCCGCTTGCCGAAGACGCGATCGAGCGCCCGCGTCAGCTGGACGGTCCGGATCTCGTCGACCGACTCGAGCGCCGCGACGAGGGCCTCCTCGGTGACGTCCTCGACCTCGAGCTCGATCTCGGCCGTCGGCGGGTCGCCGTCGATCCGGCGGACGGTTGCCACCGCCCGGATCCGCCCGCCGAGCGAGGCAACGATCCCGGCGACCGTCGACAGCGCCGTCGGTCCGTCGACGATGTCGAGGCGGATCGCGGCGGTGTTCGTCCGGCCGGCGGTCGGGCGACGAGGCATCAGCCGAGCGAGCCCCTGCCGGCCGCGCCCGGCCGGAGGTCGCTGACCGACATCGCGTCGGGCTCCATGCCCCCGGTCGGATCGTGCTCCTCGAAGGCCAGGCCGAGCGCGGCGAAGGCTTCCCGGGTGGCGGCCGCGTCGGACGTGGTGAGCATCAGCGCGCCATCGGTGTCCTCGGCGACGCCGACGATGCCGGTGATGTTGACGCCACGCTCGCCGAGGGCCGCGGCGACACGCGCCAGCGATCCCGGCCGATCGTCGAGCTTGACCGTGAACCAGACCGTCACGCGCCACCTCCTGTGCGCTCGATGGTACCCGGTCGTCGGTCGCGGGTCGGCCACGCTACGCTTCGCCCGTGGTCGAGCTCCAGCGCCGTCGCGGCCGGGTCGTGGTCGCGCCGATCAGCGTCCCGCGGGCCTGACCATGCCGGCTCCGCTGGGCAAGACCCCGACACGCAAGATGCCGAGCATCCAGGTCTTCGGGACGGATACGTCGCAGCCGACCCGCGGCGCCATTCGCTTCTTCCGCGAACGACGGATCGTGGTCAGCTTCGTCGACATCGGCAAGCGGCCGATGGCGCCGGCGGAGCTCCGCCGCTTCGTCGACCGGCTCGGGGCGCGAGCATTGCTCGACGAGACGTCGAGGCCGTACCGCGACGGCGGGCTCGCGCACCTGCGGATGGACGATCGCGAGGTCGCCGAACGACTGCTCGCCGACCAGCGGCTGCTCCGCCTGCCGTTGGTCCGGCTTTGGCGACGAGGTGACCGCCGGTCGCGCCGAGGCGGCGTGGACCGCCTGGCTCAGGCCTCCGGCCGCCGGCGCCGCGCCGCGGTGAAGCCGCCAGCCCGAGACCGATGAGCACGAGGACCGCACCCGCGGCCGCCCAGCGCACGTCGCCGTCCATGAACCCGCTGCCCTGCAGCAGGTCGAGTCCCTGGGCGATCCACACGAGCCCGACGATGCCGAGCACGGCCGCGAGGATCAACCGTCCGCGCATGGCGCCTCCTCCGTGATGCATCCTAGCCACGATGGACCATACGCCCGACGACCCCGCCCCAGATCGCGCCGCCGACCCCGAGGGCGCGCGCGACGAGGAGACCGGCCGGCGGCGCAGCGGTCGCCTGGTCATCCGTCCCGAGAAGGACCACGTCGCCACCCGGCGCGGGAAGCGCACGGAGGACGAGCGGCTCCTCGAACGACCGACCCGCCCGGCCTTTCTCGACACCGACCCGTGGCGCGTGCTGCGGATCGTCGGCGAGTTCGTCGACGGGTTCGACGCGCTCGCGTCGGTCGGTCCAGCGGTGACCGTCTTCGGATCGGCCCGGACGCCCGAAGACTCGCCGTACTACGCGGGCGCCCGACGGCTCGGCGCCCTCCTTGCGGAGCGTGGCTATGCGGTCATCACCGGCGGCGGGCCGGGGATCATGGCCGCCGCCAACCGTGGCTGCCAGGAGGGCGGCGGCCTGTCGGTCGGCTGCAACATCGAGCTGCCCCTGGAGCAGGGGCTCAACCCGTACGTGGACCTCGGCGTCGAGTTCCGCTACTTCTTCGCCCGCAAGGTCATGTTCGTGAAGTACGCCGACGCGTTCGTGATCTACCCCGGCGGGTTCGGGACGCTCGACGAGCTGTTCGAGGCGCTGACCCTGATCCAGACCGCGCAAGATCCAGGACTTCCCGGTCATCCTGATGGGCAGCGACTACTGGGCCGGGCTGATCGACTGGATCCGCGGACCGCTCGTCGCCGAGTCGGCGATCAACCAGTCCGACGTGGACCTGCTGCGCGTCAGCGACGACCCGGCCGAGGCGTGCGACATCATCGACGCCTACGTCCGCGATCGCGATGGGCGCGGTGCGTCGACCGCGACCGACACGCAGGTCGTCGACCAGGCCGAGGTCGAGCACCCGGCCGGGGCGGCGCCGGAGCGCGCCGAGAGCTGACCCGGCCGGGTCAATCGCGCGGCAGCGCGACCTCGATCCGGCCGTCGCTGATCCGGACCGGGTAGAAGCGGAGCCGCCGGACGCGCGTCAGCCGGCGCGCCTCGGCCTTCTTGCCCGGCGGGTCGACCTTCGGGTCGCGGCCGGCCGGCGACCAGGTCGGCCAGTAGGCCCCGTCGGCGTCGAGGCCGCCGGTCGTCGGCATCTGGACGGTCTCGCCGGTGCACAGGTCGAAGCGACCCTCGTGGAGCGGGCAGGCGACGACGCACCCGTCGAGCTCGCCGATCGACAGCGGCGCGCTCATGTGCGGGCAGCGGTCATCGGTCGCGACGATGCCCTCGGGCGTGTGCGCGAGCAGGATGTCGAGCTCGCCGCGGGTCACCCGACGCAGCGACCCCGGTGGCAGGTCGGCGACGTCGAGGACCGCCTCGAACGCGGCGTCGCGCGGTGCCGTGCGCCCGGAGTGCTGGGGGGAACGGTGCAGGTCGGTCATCCATGTCAGCTCCGACAGGGTAGCGCGGAACGAACGACGGCCCCGATGGGATCCATCGGGGCCGTCGAACGAGAGGAGGAGCGGAGGTCAGGCGATCGGTCGATCCGTCCTCGAGACCGCTGAGGCCGTGCCCTCGGGCACCGCCGGTCGATCCGTAGCCGGGTCGGCCCGACAGGGACGCCGGCGCGGGGTCGGCGTTGCTCGTCCGAAGCGCATGCTCCTTCATCAACGCCGCCGCGACGGCCGCGACCGCCGAGCCGAAGACACCGAGCCAGAAGGTCTGGGAGACGGCGAGGCTGAAGGCCGCGTTTCGCGCCTGGACCATGGCGTCGATCACGGGTTCCGCCGATGGCAGCACCGCCGCAAGCACCTGGCCCAGACCGCCGACGCCCGTCAGGACGTTGAAGTCGATCTTGCCGGTCTGAATCGCGGCGAAGAAGTCGCCCATCACGCTGGGCGGCACGCCCGCGGCGGCCATCTGCGGAGCGAGCTGATCCTGGAAGGACGTCGCGAAGATCGTGCCGACGAAGGCCAGCGCGACCGTACCGCCGATCTGGCGGAAGAACGTCAGGTTCGAGGTGGCCACACCGAGCACGCTGAACGGCACGGCGTTCTGGACGACGATCGTGAAGACCGAGAACGTCGGCCCGACGCCGAGGCCGGCCAGGAACATCCACAACCAGACGACGCCAAGCGGGGTGTCGGCGGTCAGCTGGGTCATGAACAGCGTCGCGACGCCGATCAGGACGATCGCGCCGACGAGCAACCACTTGTAGCGGCCGGTCCGCGACACGATGAGCCCGGACACGATCGAGCTGAAGATCAGGCCGATCATCAGCGGCAGGGCCGCCAGGCCCGAGTACGTCGGCGAGAAGTCGTGGACGACCTGGAACCAGCGGGGCAGGAAGACGATCGCGCCGAAGAACGCGAAGGCCGCGAAGAAGCTCGAGACCATCGAGCTGGAGTAGGTCCGGTTGCGGAAGAGGCCGAGCGGGATGATCGGCTCCTTCGCCCGCGATTCCGCCCAGATGAACAGCAGGACGCCGACGACCCCGGCCAGGATCAGGCCGCCGACCGACGGATCGGCCCACTGATGGAGCTGCTTGGTGGCTTCGTCGACCAGGCCCTTGTTCGTGAGCCCGATGAGGAGCAAGGCGATCGAGATCGTGAAGATCACCCCGCCGAGGACGTCGAAGTTCCGGGTCGCCCGCGCCGTCTTGACCGTCGGCAGCAGCCGCTGGATGACGACCAGCGAGACGATCCCGATCGGGATGTTGACGTAGAAGATCCAGTGCCAGCTGACCTGCTCGGTCAGGAACCCACCGATGAGCGGACCGAGGACGAACGCGACGCCGAACACGGCGCCGAACAGGCCCTGGTACTTGCCGCGCTCCTGCGGCGTGAACATGTCGCCGATGATCGCGAGAGCGACCGGGAAGAGGGATCCGGCGCCGATGCCCTGGATGCCTCGGAACAGGATGAGCATGCCCATGTTCTGGCTCAGGCCCGACAGGGCTGAGCCGATCAGGAAGATGACGATGCCGATCATGAAGATCGGCTTCCGGCCGTAGAGGTCGGACAGCTTGCCCCAGAACGGGACGCTGATCGTGCTCGTCAGCAGGTAGATGGTGATGGCCCAGACGTAGTAGTCGTTGCCGGACAGGTCGGTGACGATGGTCGGCAGCGCCGGGCCGACGATCGTCTGGTCGAGCGCGCCGAGGAACAGGCCGAGCATGACCGCGAAGAGGATCTCCATCTTCTCGCGGTGGCTCAACCCGAGCGCTGGGTCCTCTTCGAGCGACGGGATGTAGTCCTCGGACGCTGCCGGGAATGCTTCCATGAGTGGTCAGTCCCTCCCCTGGGCTTGGTGGCTGTGATGTGAGCCCGGATCGGTCGTCGATCAGGGTGGCCGCGAGCGCGCCGCGAAGGTCCACCAGCGCGCTGGCGACACCGGCGAGCTGGGCCGGATCGAGGCGATCGAGGACCTGCTCGATGATCTCGGAGCGGAGGACCTCGACGTCGTCGAGCAGCTGGTGGCCGACCGGCGTGATCCGGACGAGCACGACCCGGCGATCGCTCGGGACGCGGATGCGTTCGACGAACCCGCGCTCCTCGATCCGGTCGATGAGCCCGGTTGCGGCCGAGACCGACACGTCGAGCATGTCCGCCAGCCGGCTCATCGGCAGCTCGCCGTGCCGATCGAGCAGGTGCATCACGTGCATCTGCATCATGCTGATGCCGACCCGAACCAGGCGCTCGCTGCCGAGGCACTTGAGCTCGCCCATGGCGGTCCGGAGGTCGGCGATGATCGCCTCGGTCGTGACCGTGGTGGGACCGCTGTCGACTGCCGGGACGGTGGGGCTGGCGACTCCCGCTGGGGGAGCGCTACGGATCATGCTACGTGTCACGTGAACTATCATACTCCCACGAACGATCGCGTCAAACGGCGGCCACGCCAGCTCGATGGAGGACCCGATGCGCTTCGCCCTCATGCTCGAGTCCCAGCAGGGCCTCAGCTACGGCGACCATGTCGCGATCGCCAAGCGAGCCGAGGCGAACGGCATCGAGACCCTCTTCCGGTCCGACCACTACCAGAGCTTTCCGGGGCCGGCCGGCCAGCCGACGACCGACGCCTGGACGGTCATGGCCGGCCTGGCCCGCGAGACCGACCGGATCGGGCTCGGCGTCCTCGTCGCGCCGGTCACCTTCCGCCACCCGGGCACCTTCGCCAAGGTCGTGACCACGGTCGACGAGATGAGCGGCGGCCGGATCGAGGTCGGCGTCGGCGCCGGCTGGAATGACCTGGAGCACCGTCAGCTGGGGCTCGCCTTCCCGCCGATCAAGGAGCGCGGCCGACCTGATGGAGGACGAGCTGGCGATCCTCCACGGCCTGTGGGGCGAGCCGGACGGCTGGTCGTTCGACGGCCACCAGGTGACGATCCGCGACGCCCAGTTCCACCCCAAGCCGGTCGACGTCCCGGGCCGGCCGCGGACGCCGATCGGTGGCGCGCGCCCGAGGCTGCTGGTCGGCGGCCAGGGGACGCCGCGCTCCTACCGGTTGGCGGCACGCTGGGCGGACGAGTTCAACCTCAGCTCGTCGGGTCCGGACAAGGCGCGGGAAGCCTTCGCCGCGGTCGACGCGGCATGCGACGCGATCGGTCGCGCCCCCGCGACGCTGACCCACTCGACGATGGCCGGCGTGCTCATCGGGCGGACCGAGGCGGAGGTGGCCGACCGGCTGTCGGCGGCGGTCCGCGCGTTCGGGTCGGGCGACGACGATCGGCGCCTGGCTCGACCAGCGACTCGGCCGCTGGATCACCGGCACGCCGGACGAGGCGCGCGCCATGGTCCGCCGGTTCGAGGCGGCCGGGGTCGAGCGGATCATGCTCCAGGACTTCCTGCCGTGGGACCTCGACATGATCGACGTCATCGGCGAGGTCCTGGTCGACGGGTTCTAGCGAGGACGCGGGATCCAGCGCTCGCGCGAGCTCCTGCGGCGCCGGCGGCGGTCCGGGCAGATCCGGCCGGTCGACGCGGAGCCCAGCGAGGAACAGCATCAGGTAGCGGTGCCGAAGCTCGCGCGTCCGCCGCTCGTCGCCGAGGTGGATCGAGGCCAGCTGCTCGAGGATCAGCGACAGGTCGTCGACCTCGATGTCCGGCGCGAAGTCCGCCGGCTGCTTTCGTTCGCTCGACGAGCTGGGCGTTCAGCTCCGCTGATCGGGCGGCGTCGGCCATCAGGTCAGTCGGTCGGGAGCGAACGTCCCAGCGAGGCTGATCGTGATCGCATGGACCTCGGCGTCCAGGATCCGGCTGCATGAAGTCGACGAACGCCTCCCACGGTCGCCCTCGTCCGCGACGGCGGCCTCGGCCTCGATGATGTACCTGCGCAGCCCGTCGCGCGCCAGCTGGCGCAGGAGGTCTTCCTTGCTCGGGTACCGCCGGTAGAGCGCGCTGATCCCGACGCCGGCCCGCGCCGCGACGGCCGACACGGGCGCGTCCGGGTCCGCGACGAAGATCGTCGCGGGCCGCCTCGAGGATGCGCGCATCGTTGCGGATCGCCTGGCTGCGGCGACCACTCAACGGGCGTTCAGCGGCGTGTTCCATCTGGACAGGATACAGGTTTTGGAGCGATAATGGAACGGAACACTTCGTTCCGTTCCAGTTGGAGCCAGGAGGTGCCCCGATGGCCGACGACGACGCCCGACGCGACGATCCGCCCGTTCACGATCGACATCCCGCAAGCCGACCTCGACGACCTCCGGGCGCGGCTCGACCGGACGCGCTGGCCCGACGAGCTCCCGGGCGGTGGCGAGTACGGCGTGCCGCCAGTCGTACGTCCGCACGCTCGCCGATCACTGGCGGAGCGGCTACGACTGGCGCGCGGTCGAGGCCCGGATCAACCACTACCCGCAGTTCACGACCGAGATCGACGGCCAGACCGTCCACTTCCTCCACGTTCGATCGCCCGAGCCCGACGCGCTGCCGCTGATCCTGACCCACGGCTGGCCGGGCTCGATCGTGGAGTTCCTCGACGTCATCGACCCGCTGACCGATCCCCGCGCCCATGGCGGCGACCCGGCCACCGCGTTCCACCTGGTCATCCCGTCGCTGCCCGGCTATGGCTTCTCGGGCCCGACCCGCGAGCCCGGCTGGACCAACTACCGGATCGCCGCGGCCTGGGTGGAGCTGATGCGCCGGCTCGGCTACGACCGCTACGGCGCGGCCGGCAACGACGCGGGCTCGATGATCTCCCCGGAGGTCGGACGGCTCGATCCCGAGCACGTCGTCGGCGTCCACGTCACGCAGATCTTCTCGTTCCCGTCCGGCGACCCGTCCGAGTTCGCGGGCATGACCGAGCAGGAGACGAGCGAGCTCGCGACGCTCCAGTGGTTCGTCGAGAACAAGTTCTCGTTCAACACCCTCATGGCGCAGCAGCCCCAGACGCTGGCCTACGCGATCAACGACTCGCCGGTCGGCCTGCTGGCCTGGAACGCCCAGCTCCTCGGCGAGGACCTCGACCCGGACTTCGCGCTGTCGAACGTGATGCTGTACTGGCTGACCGGCACGGCGGCGTCCTCGGCGCGGCTCTACTACGAGAACGCCCACGCGACCGACCGCCCGACCGAGCCGACGACCGTGCCGCTCGGTCTCGCCGCGTTCGGTGGCGACTTCAGCGGTATCCGCCGCTTCGCCGAGCGCGACCACAAGAACATCGTTCGCTGGACGACGCTCAGCCACGGCGGCCATTTCGCGGCGCACAAGGTGCCCGACCTGCTCGTCGGTGACATCCGTGCGTTCTACGCGGAGCTCCGGGCGTAGCGAGAGGTCCGCGTCCCTACGCCGCCTCGGCGGCGTCGGACGCGGCCCGGTAGACGGGGTCGTCGCGGCGGATCGGGTCGGGGTTGGTGCCTCGAGCACGGGCCAGCCGCTCGGTGAGCAGCTGGAGCGGCGTGGCCGTGCCGGCCAGCGCGGCCAGGCCCGACGGCAACGCCGGTGCCTCGGCGACGACCAGCCTGCCGAGCGGGGTCAGGCCCGGATCGAGCGCGCCGTCCACGTCCGAGGCCAGGATCGCGGCGCTCCGCAAACCGAGCACCTGGGCTGCCGCCAGCACCTGCCGTGCGCGCGCCAGTCGTTCGGACCGGTGGTCGCGGTCGGCGAGGATCAGCACGAGCCCCGTGGATGCGTCAGTCGCCGGGAGGTGTCCGTGCAGGAACGTCTCGAGGTCGCGGTAGGCGGACGGGAGCCAGGACGCCTCTTCGACCTTGAGCACGAGCTCGCGGCCGGCCGGCCGATCGGCTCCCGATGCCACGACGATGAGCTGGCGCGCGTCGGCGAGCCCGGCCGCGATCCGCTCGGCGCCCGTCTCGTCCCGCGCGCCGGCGGCGAGGAGATCGGCCACCGCGGCGGCATCGACCGGCCGCCCGGTCAGGTGTGCCGCGACGGCCGCGGTGGCCAGGATCGGGCTGAGGTAGCCGACGATGTGGCACCAGCCCTGGTCGAGCTCGTCGGTCTCGACCGCGATGTCGGCCAAGCGCGCCGGCGGGCGCGCGACGGCTGACCGTCAGCACCGCCGTATGCCGGCCGGCGCCCCGGGCCGCCGCCAGCGCCGCGTTCGTGGCGGCCGTCCCGCCCTCGTGCGTGACGCCGATCACGACCCCTTCGGCCATCGGCCGGAGCGACAGCTCGAAGGCCTGCTCGCTGGTGATGTTCGCCGTCGCGAAGCCCGCCGCGACGGCCGCCTCGCGGAGGATCCCGGCCGCGGCCTGTGCCGCGTGCTCGGACGTGCCGCAGCCGGTCATGACGACGGGCTCACCCGCGTTGAGCGTCGCCCGGATGACCTCCGCCAGGTCGGCGGCCGGGCCCGGGCCCGACAGCCGCTCGAGCAGTCGCAGCGCGAGGGCCGGCTCGGCGGCGATCATGTCGGTCATGTGATACGGCGGCCCCGAGCGGGTGCTCGGCGTCCCGGTCGAGGCCCACGGATCGGGCGGGCCGGGGAGTGGCGCGGCAGGGTCGAAGGCAGGCTCAGCGGACTTGGCGGTCTCGGCGGACATTGGGGCGGCTCCAGCGGCAGGCGCCGAGGATAGCCCGCCGGCCGGCCGCCGGGCGCCCGGCCCGCGCGACGCGACAGCGCCGCACCGACGCCACTGCCGCGCGAGGCTTCACCATTGGAGGCGTCCTCGCGACCGGACGAGGCGCGGCACAGCGTGGAGGGCATGGATGCAGGTCGGATTGATGGCGGCGCAGGGCTGGAAGGGCGAGTTCGACGGCTGGCAGCCGGGCGAGGCCTGGGCGCGGACGATCGAGCTCGCGACGCAGGCCGAAGGGCTCGGCTTCGAGTCGCTCTGGGTGTTCGACCACTTCCACACCGTCCCGCAGCCGATCCGACGAGATCACCTTCGAGTCGTTCTCGATGCTGTCCGCGCTGGCGATGGCCACCGACCGGGTCCGCCTCGGCCACATGGTCGTGTGCACCGGGTTCCGCAACCCGGCGCTGACGGCCAAGATGGCCTCGACCATCGACGTCATCAGCGGCGGTCGCTTCGAGCTCGGGATCGGCGCCGGCTGGAAGGAAGAGGAGTGGCGGGCGTACGGCTACGGCTTCCCGACGCTCGGCGAGCGGATGGCGGCGTTCGGTGACCATCTCGAGGTCATCCGGGCGATGCTCGGCCCGGGCCGGGCGACGTTCGAGGGCAAGGTCGCGCACGTCCGCGGTGCGATCAACGTCCCGAAGGGCCTCCAGACCGCACATCCCGATCATCGTCGGCGGCAACGGCGAGCGGGTGACCGCCGGCTACGCGATCCGCCACGCGGACGAGCTCAACTACGTGTTCCTGACGCCCGCCGAGATCGCCCTCCGGATCCCCGCCGTCCGCGCGCGGTGCGAGGCCGAGGGACGCGACCCGTCGACGCTCCGCTTCTCGCTGTACGCCCGGGACGAGGAGATGCGCGACGCGGGGCAGGCCCGGATCGATGCCCTCGCCGGGTTCGCCGAGGTCGGGCTCGACCGGATCGTCTGCTTCCCGACCCGCTGGTCGCCGACACTCGAAGCGCAGGCGGCGTTCGCGGAGGACTGCCGCGCCGCCGGCATCGAGCTGGGCGAGACCCTTGGCCAGGCGCCCGTCAGTGAAGCTGGGTCGCGACCCGTCGACTCGGCCGCGCGATCCGGCCGAGCCGGTTGAGCGGCGCGTAGCGGAACCAGGCCCGCCCGATCAGGAGCTCAACCGGCACCGGGCCGTAGCGGCGCGAGTCGATCGGCTCGCCGAACCCGCGAGCCTCGGCGGTCTCTCGTCGTTGCGTCGGCCAGCAGCCACGCCTCGTCGTCGGCGAGCTCGAGGTACCCCTCGGCGAATGCGACCCGATCACCCGGGCCGGCCGCGACGCGCTTGATCGCGAGGGCGCCGCCGTCGGGCTCGCGGACGACAACGACCGACCCGCGGCGTGGCCAGCGGATCGTGGTCGGGTCGACGAGCAGCCAGTCACCGGGCTCGATCGCGGGCGCCATGCTGGCCTCGACGACGGCCACGCGCCACGGGCCCAGGACGCGTCGAAGCCCCGCCGTCCGACGGGGCTTCACGGGGCCGCGCGCTTCGATGTCAGGCCGGCCGGCCGGCGACCCGCGTCTTCTCCGCGCCGCCCGTGGCCTTCCACGCGGCGTCCACTTCGTCGATCAGGTCGAGCAGCGCCTGGCCGTCGGCCGGGTCGACCGACGCCTTGACCTTGGATGCGGCCTTGGTCGCCTTCCAGAACAGGTCGTGGAGGTTCGGCACCTTCTCGACGTGCTCGGGCTTGAAGTAGTCGTGCCACAGGACGTCGAGGTGGTGCTTGACCAGCTCCGCCCGCTCCTCCTTGATCCCGATCGCGCGGGCGCGGAAGGTCTCGTCACTGTTGGCCTGGTACTTCTCCATGATCCGGAGGAACGATTCGGCCTCGATCCGGGCCTGCTCCGGGTCGTACACGCCACAGGGCAGGTCGCAGTGCGCGCGGACGGTGGTGGTCGGGGCGAGCCGACGCGTCAAACGGTTCATGGGACTCCTTCGCACTGGGCCTGGGGAGGTGAGGCTACCGCCTCGGAGGGTCCATTGAAGTGTCGGAGCCGCAATGGGGCGTGTCAAACGTGCTGCGAGGCGGCCGCGAGGCGCGACGACGCAGAATTTCGAGCGTCGTCGTTCACGGCCCGGATGGCCGGGTATCATCGCGGGCGATGACTGAGCGAGGGCTGCCCAGCATGGACGGTGCCCCGGCCTGTCCGTTCGTCGCGTTCGGTGACGACCGCGATTCGCGCTCGCCGAGTCCCGACCACCGCCATCGCTGCTTCGCCGAATCGCCGCCGGCACCGCGCGCGCTCGCTCACCAGGAGGCGTACTGCCTGTCGAGCGCGTTTCCCGTCTGCCCGACGTTCCAGGATTGGGCGCGGCGCGAGGCGGCCCAGGCGAGAGGCCGACGCCGCTCGCTCCGGCGAGGACGCGGCGGCCGGGGCAGGAGCGATCGCCGGGGCCGCGGCGGTCGGAGCCGGATCCGCCTGGAATGACGAGCTGATCGACGACGCCCGCCCGGGTCCGCCACCGGCCGCTCCGCCCGAGGACCCGCCGGTCCGGCGCAACCCGCCGCGCGACTGGGCGGCGCCGCCGCCGTGGGCGACCGGTGCGGCGAGCACGAGCCGGGCGGCCGGATCGAGCCCCGACGGGTCGGAGCTGCTGGCGAGCAAGTCGGTCGAGGGCCGCGGTCTGGCAGGGAGCGCCGCCGACCAGCTGGCCGGCGGTCCGCCACCCGCCACGCCGAGCGCGGCCTGGACCGCATCGGCCGCGGGCGCGGCCTCGACCGCCGCCGACGGCGACCTCGCGGATCTCGTCCAGGCGCGGCCGCCCGCCGCATCGCCACCGTCGTCCGCCGGTGCGTACCCGCCATCGAGTGCCACGGGCGGCCGCCCGGCCGTCAGCTCGACCCGGCCGTCGGGGCCCGAGATCGCCGGTCCGTCGTGGGAGCGGATGCGCCGCTACGAGGCCTACCCGACGATCAAGGCCCGGCCCGGGATGCCCGGCCTGCCGCGCGTCGCCGTGCTGGCCGGTGCCGTCGGCATCGCCGCGCTGGCGCTGTTCATGCTCCCGGCGCTGCTGGGCATCGGGGGCGGTGGTGGCTCGGCGAGCCCCAGCCCGAGCCGACCGGTGGCGACGGCCGTCCCTTCGCCGACGGCGCCGCCCGCACCGACGCCGCAGGTCTACGTCATCAAGCAGGGCGACACGCTGTCGAAGATCGCCAAGCGCTTCGGATTGACGCTCGACGTGCTGCTGGCGGCCAACACGGAGACGATCAAGGACCCGAACAAGATCGCGATCGGTGACGAGATCATCATCCCGCTCCCGCCGACGCTCGAGGAAGCCAGCCCCGACACGACCGAGCCGTCACCGAGCTAGGGCCGCAGCCCGCAACGCCCGGGACGGCCGCCCGACGCGCTAGCGCGGCGCGATGTTGATCGCGGTGATCTTGCCCGCTTCGACCCGGAACGTGGCGTCGATGTGCTGGCTCTGGGCGCCCGGCCGGACGACGAGCAGGTCCGCCTCCCAGGTGTTGCCGGTGTCGCGGATCTCGCCCGGGATCATCTTCAGGCCCTTCTCGCCGCGCAGGAACCAGCCCCCGACGCGCTCGACGCCGCGCAGCGTCTGGACGCTGTCGCCGACGTGCACGCGCATCTCCGTCCGGTCGTCCATCAGCGCGACCGCGGCCTCGCGATCACCGGTGTTCAGCTTCTCGAAGAAGTCTTCCATCGTCTCGACAGCACCCATGGGCGGAGTGTACCGTCGGGCGCCCATGGCCGCCCACACGACGCTGACCGACGCCTGGCCGCTCTTCGGGCTCCGCCTGCGCACGGAGCGGCTCGAGCTGCGAACGCCGACCGAAGCCGAGCTGCCGCCGCTCCTGGACCTGGGCAAGGCCGGCATCCACCCGCCCGACGAGATGCCCTTCGGCGTCGCCTGGTCGACGCTCCCGAGCCCCGCCTTCGAGCGTGGATTCCTCCAGCACTACTGGCGCGCCCGCGGTGCCTGGTCGCCCGATCACTGGTTCCTCAACATGATGGTCGAATGGGAGGGCCAGCCGATCGGCTCACAGTCGCTCGATGCGGAGGCCTTCGCGATCCACCGCACCGTGGCGACCGGATCGTGGCTCGGGCTCCAGTTCCAGGGTCGTGGGTTCGGCAAGGAGATGCGCGCCGCAGTCCTCGGTCTCGCCTTCGATGGGCTCGGGGCGCTGTTCGCCGAGTCGTCGGCGTTCCTCGACAACGCGGCCTCGAATGGCGTGTCGCGCGCGCTCGGCTACGAGCCGAACGGGTTCGGCAGCCTGGCCCCCCAGGGCGTCGCACGAGAGACGCAGCGCTTCCGGATGACGGTCGAGGGCTGGCGTGCCCGGCCACGGCCGCCACTCGAGATCGAGGGCCTCGACGCGTGCCTCGACCTGTTCGGGGTCGGGCCCGAGGAACCCGCCTAGAACCCGCCGCCGGCGCCCCCGCCGCCACCGCCCGACGACCCGCCGCCGAACCCGCCGCCACCTCCGCCGCCGCCCGACGACGACGGCGAGTTGCCGATCGTCCCGAGCGCCGACATCATCCCGCCCACGTCGGGGATGCCCGAGTCGGAGAAGATGCTGCCGCCGCTGCCGCCTGCGTCGGCGCCGCCCACGAACGGCGTACCGCTCGACGTCTGGTACCAGGCCGGGAAGTACGGCAACGCGCCGCTCGCCGTCCGTCCTTCCTGGACATCCTCGAGGCTGCGCCCCAGGACGCCCTCGATGTCGCCCTGGAGGCCGAGCGCCGTCCCCCACACGACCGCCTGGTCGGGCGTGTCGAGCCAGTCGAGACCGGCCTCCGCCACGACCTGCTCCATCGAGCGGGCCTGGGCCATCGTCTTCTGGAGCGTCCGCCGATACGCCGCGAGCATCGCCCGGATCATCGCCCCGGCCATCGTCACCGCCGGCATCGCCCGGGCCAGGAACAGGATGACGACTCCGGCCGCGATCGCGGCCCCGCCGATCAGGGTCAGGCCCGAGAACGGGATGTTGAGCCCGGCGATCACCGCCACGACGCCGCCGACGATCACCAGCCCGCCCCGGCCGGCCCAGCGCGAGACGACCTTGCTCGGGCGCTCCCCGAACCAGCCCTTGGCCACGACGTGGCCCTCGAGCGCCTTGTCGAAATCGGGGACGTGGGGACCGAACTTCGGCAGCTCGTCCGGCTCGATGAAGCCCGTATCGCCGACCTGGCGCAGGCGATCGAGCGCGATCTCCTCGGCCGGGCCGGTCGGCCGTCGCTGGTTGCGCTGGCGCTGCGCCTCGGTCACGGCGTCGCCCGGCGGCGGGCGCGACGTCGATGCCGACCTTGTGCGCCTGCCACAGGATGCCGGGCTCGTCGCGGAAGGCGATCAACCCGCGCGAGGCGAGGTCGAGCATGGCCGTCGTCAGGGCCCGTCGCGACGTCACCCCGTCCATGATCATCGCGCCTGAGGCCGCGGTCAGGTCGGGTGGTGGGGCCGGGATCAGGACCGACGGATCGTCGAGGTAGACGGGGTCCTTGCCGAAGCGGCGCCAGTTCCAGACGGCCCACCCGACGAGGCCCATGAACACGATCGGTGCGCCGACGAGCCCGACCACCGCGTTGAGCTGGCGGGCGCGCTGGAGGTCCGCGGCATGATCGGCGCTCGCGGCCCGATCCACCTTGTCGAGCGCGGCGGCGAGGGCCGCATCGAAGTCCCCCGAGAGGAGGTGGGGGAGCATGTCGTTCTCGTAGATCGACTGGCGCTCCTGGTTCGAGAGGTACGTCGCCTCGAACCCGGGACCCGCGTACAGCTGGACCTGGCCGTGCTCGAGGCTCGGGTCCATGTCGAAGAAGATCACCAGCCCGTCGTTGAACCCGGCCCGGCCGATGCCCCATTGGTCCATCAGCGCGCGCGCCTTGGCCTCGGTCTCCTCGGTCGTCGGATACTCGCCGCTGTCCTGGGTGTAGACCACGACCTCGGCGCCGGTCCGCGCCTCGATCGCGTCGATCGTCGCCTCGGCCTTGACGATCGCGTCGCCGGACAGGATCCCGGCGTAGTCGTAGACCGCCCGGTCGACCTCGGGTTCCGGGAACGGCGGGCCGGGCGGTGGGCCGACGTTCGACGCTGCCCGGCGGCTCCGGGGCCTTGAGCGTGCCCCCGACGACCTCGCCGAGGGCGACGAGCACCGCGGTGTCGAGGTCGCCGTGGCCAGGTACGGCAGCATCGCCGTTCTGGTAGACGTCCTGGAGCTGGTCCACGGTCATGTATCGCTCGGCGAAGCCGGATCCGGCGTAGAGCTGGACCTGGCCGTGCTCCAGGCTCGTGTCGAGGTCGAGCAGGATGACCAGGCCGTCGTTGATCCCGGCCCGCCCGATGCCCCATTCGTCCATCAGCGCGGCGGCGTGGGCCTCGGCTTCCTCGGTCGTGATGTCGTCGCGCCCGAGGGCCTGGGTGTAGACCACGACCTCGGCCCTGCGTCTGCGCCTCGATGGCGTCGACGATCGCCTCGGCCTGGGCGACCGTCTCCGGACGCAGGACCCCGGCGAAGTCGTACACGGCCCGGCCCACGACCGGCTCCGGGATAGGGCGGTCCGGGCGGTGGCGTCGTCGCTGCCGGCGACGGGGACGCCGCGCTCGCGACGGCCGCCAGCGACAGCGCCAGGAGCAGGCCGGGGAGGAGGCGGGACAGGCGACGCATCCCGGGCAGGATAGACGGCCGGCGCCGAGTCAGCGGCGTGCCCTGCGCGCCAGGCGGACGGTGCCATCGGGTTCGATGAACACCTGCGGCGCGCGGGGACGGCCGTTGTAGGTCGAGGCCAGCGACGCGGCATAGGCGCCGGTGTCGGCGATCGCCACGAGGTCGCCGCGGCGGAGCGGTGGCAGGTCGTGGACGCCGAGGGCGTCGGTCGATTCGCAGATCGGGCCCTCGACCCGCGTCGGCTCGAGCCCGAGGCCGTCGCCGCCCGGTGCCTGGCGCATCGGCCGGGATCGGCCGCCCGAGCGTGGTCAGCGCGACGATCGGGTGGCGGGCGCCGTACAGCGCGGGCCGGATGAGCTCGGTCAGCCCGGCGTCGATGACGACCTGCCGGCCGCCACGCTCGCGGACGTGGAGGACGCTGGCCACGATCCAGCCTGCCCGTGCCACGAGCGCCCGACCCGGCTCGATCGCCAAGCGCGTCGGGCGCCGGTCCTCCGGGACGCCGGCGAGCAGGCTCGGGAACTCGCGCGCGAACCGTTCGGCGTCGGGCGCGGGCTCGTCGAGCGGCAGGACCGGAAACCCGCCACCGACGTCGAGCGTGTCGAACGCCGGCAGGTTCCCGCGGAGCAGGCCGACGACCGCCAGGCCGCGGTGCACGGCGTCGCGCCACGCGTCGACCGCGCCGAGCTGCGACCCGACGTGGAGGTGGACGCCGCGCGGCCGAACCGACGTCGCCCGCGTTCGACCTGAGCCACTCGACCACCCCGTCGCCTCGGTCTCGGTCATCCCGAACTTGGACACCCCGGCCCCGACCGCCAGCACCGGCAGCGTCTCGGGCGTGACGTCCGGGTTGAGCCGGACGAGGACGTCGAGCGCGGGTCGCGCCCCCCGGCCGAGGCTCGCGCGGCGGGCCAGTCCGACCAGGACCTCGGCCTCGTCGGCCGATTCGACGGCGACCCAGGCGAGCGGCCGGCCGGTCGCGGCGGCGCGGACGGCGTCGCGCAGGTCCGCATCGGTCTTGCCGACGCCCTCGAGCGTGATCCGATCGTTCGGGACGCCGGCCCGCCGCGCGATCGCCCACTCGCCGCGCGACACGACGTTCGCGCCGAAGCCGCGCGAGGCGACCTCGGCGACGATCTCGGGGACGTCGTTGGCCTTGATCGAGTACTGGCGGACCCACGGGTCGGGGAAGGCGTCGCGGATCGCGCCTGCGGCCCGGTCGAGCGTCGCCAGGTCGGTGACGTAGGAGGGCGTGCCGGCCCGTGTCGCGACGTCGCGCAGCGCGTCGGCGATGTCCGGCGCGCCTGCCCGGCCGCCGGGGCCAGCCTCAGTCGGGGATGACAAGCCGCACGACGGTGCTGGTCAGGCTCAGCACGATCGCGCCGAAGAACGCCGCGACGATGGTGTCCGAGGTGAGCAGGTCCGGCGGGAAGTCGCCGACCTGCAGGTCGAACTTGGCCGCGCTCGCGATCGCCGCCGTCACCAGCAGCAGGCCCGCATTGATGACGAACCCAACCAGCCCCATGGTCATGAACGAGATCGGCAGGGTGAGCAAGCGCACGATGCGCCCGATGAGCGCGTTGACCACGCCGAAGATGAGCGCCAGGACGACGATCCCGATGAGCTCGCCGTCGTACGTGACGAGGTCGATCCCGGTGAGATCGGGCAACACCTTGGTCAGGACGTAGAACGCGATCGCGGTGACGATTGTCCCGACGACGAAGCCTCTCAAGTCAGTGCCTCCGAGCGGTGGACGATCCGGCCCGCAACGACCGTCAGGGCGACGGTCGTGCCGATGATCGACGAGGGTCCTCCCGCGAGGATATCGCGGTCAAGCACGGGCCAGGCGCGTCCGCGAGCGCCGCCTTGACGGCCGGCCAGTCCTCGGCGGTGATGCTGAAGTAGGCGGAGTGCCGGATCGACCCGTCGGGCATGATCATGTGGTTGCGGAAGACGCCCTCGAAGGTGGCGCCGATCCCGGCCAGCGCCGTCCTCGACCGCTCGTTGCGCGAATGGGTCTTGAACTCGACCCGGTTGGCGCCGAGCGTCTCGAACGCGTGGGTCAGCTGGAGCAGCTTGGCCTCGCGGTTGGCGCCGCTGCGCTGGAACGCCGTGCCGACCCAGGTCCAGCCGATCTCGAGGCGGCGGTGCTCGGGCACGATCGACAGGTAGCGGCTGCTGCCGACGGCCCGCCCCGAGGCGATGTCGATCGTGGCGAACGGCCGTTCCGTGCCGGCCTCGGCATTGGCCAGCGCCGTCTCGAGCCAGCGCCGCAGGCCGGCCTCGTCCTGCGGGCCCATGATCGTCCAGCGCCACAGCGGCGGATCGAAGGCGACCAGCGACAGGTCGGCGAGGTGGTCGGCGCGAAGCGGCTCGAGGCGGACGCGCGTGCCTTCGAGGACGACCGGTTCGACCCAGGTCTGCGACGGCATCCCGCGATGGTAGCGGTCGCACGCCGGCCGGGCCGGGCGGTGGCCCGGCGTCGGCGCGACCCCGTGCCCCGCCCGTAGACTTGCCGCCATGTCCGACTTTGCCGCCCGCGTCGAGGCCTTCCTCGACCGAGTTCTTCCGTCTCCACCCGACGTACGCCACGGCGGTCGGCGAACACGCCCACGACGCCCGCTGGCCCGACCTGTCGGCGGCCGGCCGGGCCGAGCGGGCGGCCTTCACGGAACGCTGGCTGGCGGAGTTCGGCGAGATGGCCGATCTCGCCGGCGATGAGGCGATCGACCGCGACCTGCTGATCGGCGAGCTCGAGGCCGACCGGTTCGCCGACGAGGTGCTGCGCGAGGACGCCTGGAACCCGCTCGATTGGGTGTACATCATCGGCGACGGCCTGTTCAACCTCAACGCCCGCGAGTTCGCGCCACTCGCCGATCGCCTGGCGTCGACCGCCGGCCGTCTCGAGACGCTCCCCGCGGTCCTCGACGCGGCGCGGGCGAGGCTCGTCGGCGTGGAGGGCTTCCCGGTCGGCCGGTTCCAGACCGAGAAGGCGCTGACCCAGCTGCCCGGCATCGAGGAGCTCATCGCCGAGGCGCTGGCCGCTGCCGATGGCGCCGCGCCGACCGATGCCCGCGTGGCCGCGGTCGTGCCCCGGCTGACCGAGGCCGCCGACGGCGCACGGCTGGCGCTGGCCGCGTTCGAGGCCCACCTGCGCGAGGTCGTCCTGCCGGCGAGCGAGGGCGAGGGCCGGATCGGGCCCGAGCTGTTCGCGGCCAAGATGCGCCACACGATGCGGTCGGAGACGCTGACGCCGGAGCGGATCCTGGCCGAGGCGGAGCGCGAGTTCGGGGCCGTCCGGGCCGAGATGGTCCGCCTGGCCCGCGACCTGTGGCCGGCGTGGTGCCCCGACCGGCCACTCCCCGAAGACGAGGGCACGCTCGTCCGCGGCGTGCTCGACGCCGTCGCCGCGGAGCACCCGGAGGCGGATGACCTGCTCGACTTCTGCCGCGCCGAGAACGCCCGGATCGAGGCGTTCTGTCGCGAACGCGACCTGATCGGCCTGGCCGAGGAGCCGCTCGAGATCCAGTGGACGCCGGTCTTCCTCCGGGCGTTCGGTGGCGCGATGCTGTCGTCGCCGGGGCCGCTCGATCGCGGCCAGAAGGCGTTCTTCGCGATCACGCCGATGCCCGACGACTGGACCGAGGAGCAGCGCGAGTCGAACCTGCGCGAGGACAACGACCGGATGCTGCGGCTGCTGACCATCCACGAGGCGGTCCCCGGCCACTACCTCCAGGGCGTCTACGCCAACCGCTGCCCCTCGCTCGTCCGGGCGATCTTCGGCAGCGGGCTGTTTGCCGAGGGCTGGGCCGTCTACGTCACCCAGGTGATGATGGACGTCGGGCTACGGCGCGGACGATCCGGCGCTCCTGCTCGTCCACTGGAAGTTCTACCTGCGCTCGACCACGAACGCGATCATCGATGCCCGGATCCACACCGCCGGGATGACCGAGGACGAGGCCGTCGGCCTGATGGTCGACGGCGGGTTCCAGGAGGAGGCCGAGGCGCGCGCCAAGTTCGACCGCGCGCGGCTGACCTCGACCCAGCTGTCGACCTACTTCGCGGGGTCGATGGAGATGTGGGACATCGAGCGCGAGGTCCGCCGCCGCGCCGCGGTCGCCTCGGGCGATCCGCGCGGGGCCGACGCCGTGCCCGAGCCGCGCGTCGTCGGCGGCTTCGGCGAGACGCCGGGCTTCCGCTATCGGCCGCACCTCGAGTCGGTGCTGGCCCACGGCACGCCGCCGACGTCGCTCCTCCGGCGGATCCTGCTCGACTAGTCGGTCTTGTCGCGCTTGGTCCGCCGCGGCTTCGGCTTCCCGGGCGTTGCGGGCGGTCGCGTCGATCGCGGCTTCGGACGCGCCGGTCTCGCGGGTGCCGCCGTGCTGGCCGATGACCGGGCCGGCGGCGTGGCAGCGAGCTCCGCCCTGAGCGCCTCGACGGCGTAGCCGGCCGCCGCCGCGGCCGCGGTCACCGCCTCGACCAGCGAGCTGGCCGCTGCCCCCGGCGCCGCCTCGTCACGCTCGATCGTGTCGAGCCGGACGGCCCAGCGCAACGTGGCCGCGAGCCTGTCGCGATCGACGTACTCGACGCCCTCCCAGGTGTTGAGCCCGATGGCGACCCGGATCGTGTCGCTCGCCAGCCACGCATCGAGCAGCCGCGCCCCGACGGTGCGCGCGCTGCCGCGCAGCTGCGACGGCCGGGGCAGGGCGAGGAGCACCCGGACCTGGTCGGTGATCGCCCACGCGGTGCCCTCGTCGAACCCGGTCTCGTGCAAGCCCGGCCACGAGCGCGCCGGGCATCCGCAGGTCGTCGTACCAGGCGAGGCTCGTTGCCGCCACGTCGGATCCGGGAGCGAGCGCGCCGGCCTGCGACAGGGCGAGCCAGACGAGCAGCGTCGCCCGATCGCGCCGATCGAGCGGCGTGGCCAGATCCGTCGCGTGGCCGGCGCGACCGGCGTCGCGGCCGGCACGCGAAGCGCCGCGAATCCGCGCTCGGTCCAGGCCCGCACGTGGGCCGCCAGGGCCGTCGGATCACCGTCGGCTCCCGTCGCTTCGCCGACGACCGTCAGGAACGCCGCGAACCGGCGCTCGAGCTCGTCGAGCTCCGATTCGGTGACGGTTCCGTCGATGACGCCGGATGACGAGCCCCCCGGCGAACAGGGCGCGCAATGGCCCGTGGACGGGCTCCAGCTGCAGCTCGCGCAGGGCGTCGTCGAGCGACGGCACCCCGGTGCCCCCGAGCCGGGCCGCCAGCCGGGCCCATTGCCCGGCCGCTCCGTCCCAGACCTCGCGGAACTCCCAGTACACGTGCGCAGCCGTAGGCGCCGAGCGACACGTCGAACCCGTGCTCCCAGAGCTCGCGGCACGAGCGCAGGTACTCGAGCCCCGAACGCGCCTCGCGGAAGGCGACGAACGCCCCCGCGTCGTGCGGCAGCTCCAGGCCGTCGGCGATCGTCCGGCGGATGAGCCGCCGCGAGCCGTTCGGCGCCTTGCGCGCGTAGGCCGACGATTCGCGGATCCGGCCCCGTCGTGGACGCGAACCGGGTGTGGAAGAGCACCAGCGAGCGCTCGCGGCCGCGCCCGTTCGAATAGGCCAGGACGTTCTCGTCCACGGCGCCGTCGCCGGTCACGCAGGTCGTACAGCAGGAAGTTGTCCGATTCGGCGAACCACGCCCGCCGATGGAACAGCGGGAAGATCTCGCGCTCGTGGCGCTCGACCAGGCCCGGGTCGGGCCGCTCGTCGAGCATCGCCCGGCGGAACTCCATGCCGTACTTCTCGCCGAAGCCCTGGACCTGCCCGTGGCCGAGCATCGGCAGCCCGGGCAGCGTCGCGAGGACCGTCGCCACGCCGAAGTACTTGTCGCCCTTGCCGAACTGCTCGATCGCGGTCTTCTCGTCGGGGTTGCTCATGAAGTTGACGTAGCGCTGGAGGATCGCCGGATCGAACTCGATCGTGTCCTTGATGACCTTCCGATAGCCCGCCCCGTCCTCGTCGCGGAGCATGTGCATGAACGCGCTGTTGTAGACGCGATGCATCCCGAGCGTCCGGACGAAGTAGCCCTCGAGCAGCCAGAACGCCTCGGCCAGGAGGAGCGTGTCGGGCACCTCGGCGGCCACGCGGTCGACCACCTCGCGCCAGAACTCGACCGGCATCCGGCGGTCGAACTCCTCCTTCGGGATCGCGTGCTCGGCGCGCGACGGGACGCCGCCCGGGGAGCCCGGCTCGGGCCACCACAGCCGCTGGATGTGCTTCTTGGCGAGGACCATCGCGGCGTCGAAGCGGATGATCGGGAACTGCCGGGCGACGTCGAGGATCGTCCGGATGACCTGCTCGCGGACGGCCGGCGTCGAGGAAGTCGAGCTGGGCGGTGTCGTTCCACGGGAAGCTCGTCCCGTCGTTGCCGTGATAGACGTAGCGCTCGTCGCCGGTCTCGCGGTCGATGCGCTTGAAGACGACCGCCGCGTCGCTGTCGTCCCAGTAGTGGTCCTCGAGCACGATCCCGACCCGCTCGTCGGTCGACAGGTCCGGCCCCGTGAACGAGTAGACCGGATAGGGCGGCTCGGGAGCGACAGGAACCACTCCGGGTGCTCGATGACCCAGCGCGAATCGATGCCCATGTGGTTCGGGACCATGTCGCTCGCCAGCCGGATGCCGCGCGCCCAGGCCCGGTCGCGCAGGTTGGCGTACGCCTCGTCGCCGCCGAGGTCGTCCGCGATCCGGTAGTCGTCGAGCGAATAGGCCGACGCGACCGCATCGGCGTTGCCGCGCATGCGCTTGATCCGCTCCGACGCCTTCGAGCGCTCCCACAGGCCGATCAGCCACAGCCCGGTGACGCCCCAGCGCGCCAGCGTGTCGAGCTCCTCGTCCGGGATCGCGTCGAGCGTGCGGATGTCGCGGCCGTGTGTCGCGCGACAGCTGGTCGAGCCAGACGTAGGTGCTCTTGGCCATCAGCACGACGCGCGGCATCCAGGCCGAGTCGGACGAGAACGCCTCGGCCTCGTCGGCCGCGCCGACGAAGCTCGGCGTCTCGACCGGACGCCCCCGCCGCCGCCGGCCCGCGGCCGACCCAGCCGCCGGCCCGCCGCCGCCGAACCGCAGGTGGAGCGCGCGTTCCTCCTCGGCCAGGATCCCGATCGCCAGGTCGAGCCGGCGGACGAGTCTCGAGGAGCCGATC
Organism: uncultured Chloroflexia bacterium; assembly: GCA_963721545.1. Taxonomy (GTDB): domain Bacteria; phylum Chloroflexota; class Limnocylindria; order Limnocylindrales; family CSP1-4; genus SPCO01. The sequence goes on along the minus strand of CAVRKB010000005.1, from coordinate 32,119 downwards.
GCCGAGGATGTCGCCCCAGTTCGACCGGATGAAGCGGAGCTGGCCGGCCAGCGACGTCGGTGCGCGGCGGGCCGGCAGCCGCATCAGCTCGACAGCGACAGGCCGTCGCCGTCGATCGGCTGGCCCGCCGGCGAACGTCGTCTCGAGCCCGGCGATCGCCTCGCGGTAGCGCGTGCCGTTCGCCAGCGTCGCGATCGTCGATCAGCTCGCGCAGCGGCCCGACCGCGGGGTTCTCGTTGGCGATGCGGGTCAGCAGCAGCTCCTCGAGCCGGATGCGCCGGCGGCTCGGGCGCCGGCGCCGGGCCCGGGAACTCCTCCCCGAAGCGGTCGAGCAGGCGCGTCGCGTCGGGACCGAGGCTGCCTCGAGCTCGTCGAGGGCGCTCGGCGATCGCGCCGGGCCGGTGGTCCGCCTCGTAGCGGGCGATCGAGCAGGTGGCCGATCTCGTGGAGCAGCCCGAGCGCACCGATGTCGCCGGCCTGGATCGAGGGCGCCGGCCGGGTCGCGCAGGCGGTTCATCCGCGTCGGCCAGCCGGCGGATGCCGGCCAGGTCGGCGACGACGAGGTCGCCGCGGACCCCGAGCAGCGCGCGATCGACGCGCGTACCGTTCGCGCGCGTCGCGCCGGATGTGGAAGGCCCGCATCGCCGAAGCATGGCACGCGGGCCGTGCCGCGACGACGGCCCGCGCGGGCAGGCGGTCAGGCCGGCGACGGCCTCCACGGGCCGGCTGGCGGTGACGTGGTCGATCGCCCGGCGCAGGAGCTCGAGGCCGGACGGGTCGAAGTCGTAGGTCCACGGCCGGATCCGCTCCGGCTTCGAGAACGTCTGGTCGAGCCCCGCCGCGAGCGCCTCGCGCGACATCAGGATGACGTCGGCGGTCCGGTCGACGAGCTCGAGGTCCTCGGCGTCGGCCGATCAGGGCGGAGACGATCTCGACGCCGGTCGTGCCCGACAGCGCGAGCGTCTCGCGGATGTTGTCCGACGCCGCGGTCGGAGCCGCAGACCAGCCCGACGCGCGAGCCGGCCGGCAGCCCGGCGATCTCGTGGACGAGCTCGACGTAGGCCGGCCCGACCAGCATGGCCACGACCGGCACGCGGCCGGCGGCCAGGACCTGCGCCTCGTCGGCATGGAACGTCGTGGTCGCCACGAGGTCGTAGTGGAAGCGCTCGAGCCGATCGGGCAGGTCGTCGAGGAGCGCGCCCTCGGCCTCGATCAGGCCCGGGAACTCGTCGACCAGCCGCTCGGCGTCGTAGCCGGCGTCGGCGTTGGTGCATTCGGCGAAGAGCACCCGGACGAGCGGCCCGGGTCGCTTGCGTTCGGTGGCGGCGGCGAACGTGGCGGCGGCGAGCTCGTCGGCGGTGAAGCCGGCGTGGGCGGCCCGGCGGAGCATCTCGGCGACGATCCCGGCGAGGGCCTCGGTGCCGCGCTTCTGCGGCGGTCGCTGCGCGACGTGGGTGCCGGCGCCGTGTCGACTGATGACGTAGCCGGCGTCGGACAAACGACGATAGACCGCCCGGATGGTGTTCGGGTTCACTCGGAGGGCCGCACCAAGCTCGCGCACGGGCGGCAGACGCGAGCCCGGCAGCAGCCGACCGGAATCGATCTGGTAGGCCAGCTGCCAGTAGATCTGGGTCGAGATGGGAACGTCGGAATCGCGCTCGACATCGAGCGCGCCGCCGGTCGTCGCCTTCCCGCTACCGGGCTCGCGATCGTCGATCGCGCTAGCCTACGTCCAAGGTAGCGAGCACTTGGCCTCGACAACGAAAGCAAGGTGGTCCCGATGGACTTGGTCCTCGTCACGCTCATCGTCAGCACGGCCCTCGCCGCGTTCGCCGGCCTCGCCGCGGGTTTCGGGGTCGACAGCCGGCCCGACTCGATACGATCCGCGTCGCTCGGCCTACCCGGTCGGCATCAGCTGATCCGACCCCGCCGAGCGATCGGCGGCTCGCCGCCCGGTCCGGCTGGCCGACCGAGGCCAGCGCCCGGCGGTAGATCTCGGCCCCGTCGACCCGGTGGCCGGGCGAGGCCATCAGCGCGAGATCGGCCACGAGCGCGGCGTTCCAGGCCAGCTCGCGCTGAGTCCATCGATCAGGCGGGCGGCCCGGGCCGCGGCCCGCAGCACGCTGGCCGTCTCCGGGCGAACCGGGTCGTCCCAGTACCAGCCGTCGCTGGCGAACATCGCCAGCCGCCAGCGCTGCGCCTCCATGAGCGCGAGGAGCGTGGCCGCGTGGCTAGTGCCCGCTCGCGGCCGTGTCGCCGCCGGGGCGCGACCGGCTCGTCCGGCAGCCAGCGCCGCGCGAACTCGCCGGGTGCCTCGACGCCGACCACGACGTCGACGTAGGCGTCGCGCGCCGCCCACGGGTCGGGCGAGCCCGGGCAGGCGATCGGCCAGCTGCTCGGTCAGCACGTCGATGCCGGCGGCCAGCCGTTCCAGGGCGGCCCGCAGCGGCGCCTTCCAGCGGCCGTCGGGCGCGCACCCACAGTCGGCGCTCCAGCGCAGCACGCCGTGGTGGCAGCTCCACGACGTGCGTTCGGCGAGGTCGATCGTCCGGAATGGGCGGCCGGCGCGGTTCGGTCAGCGCCTCGGCCAGGGGGACGATGTCGAAGCCGCGCGCCACGCCGTCGGCAGCGTGGCTGGAGGAGCCGCTCGAGGAAGAGCTCGCGGAACGGCTGGTGGTGGCCGTACAGCTCGCCGTCGGTGGCGATCACGACCAGCGGCGGCTCGTCGTCGGGGAGCGTGCTCGGACGCCAGCCGGGGCTCGAGCCGCTCGTGGCTGAACGCGTCGGCGTCGGCCGTCGCGCGCGGGTCGAACGAGACCGCCGCCGACAGCTCGGCGTCGTACAGCGCGACGACGATGCTCCGCCCGGCGCCGAGGTCGACGCGGTACGGCCGGCGCGTGTCGACGTGCGGATCGATCGCCTGCCACGGCGCCAGGATCGTGTGCTCGGACGCCGGCCTCGGCGAGCATCCGGAGCGTGGGCAGGTCGACCGCCGTCTCGGGCAGCCACATCCCGGCTGGCGGGCCGGCCGAAGCGCAGCTCGAAGTCGCGCAGCCCCCAGCGGATCTCGACCCGCCGGTCGGCAGCCGAGGCGAGCGGCAGGATCGTGTGGTGGAACGGCTGGGCGAGGCCGTTGACGCCGCGCGTCGCCGGCGACGAACCCGCGGTAGGCGACCGGGTCGCCGCCTTCCAGCCAGGCCGGCCAGGGTCGGGCCGAGGTCCCACGACATGTGGGCGAGGTTGCCGAGCTCGGCGTTGGGCCGGTAGCACTCGGCGCTGACGCGGGCGGTCCAGTCGTGGGCCGGCGCCGCCGACGGATCGGGCGGCACGCGACCCGCTGAACGGATCCATGCGCGACGGCTGGTAGAAGTGGCCGTGGACGACGAGCCGGCCGCGGCTCACGGTGGCCGGCACTCCGGCACGGCCGCACGCGGCCGGTCGGGCGTCGCCGGCCGTGCGCGGCCTCCGTCGCCGCACCGGTCGCGCGGTCTGTCGTCACGGCCTGGGTCACGTGCCGACGGTCAGCGTCGAGGCGCCGGCCGGCGAGTCGCAGCGGCCAGGACAGGAGCAGCCCGGCGCCCTGGTAGACGCGCTCGAAGCCGGCCTCCGAGTTCGAGACCGTCTCGACCGGCGCCCACCACACGTCGGCCGGCTCGGAGACGGTGGTCGTCGACCGCGATCCCGACCTAGTCGTTGCCCTGGGCGAACGTCGGTCATGCCCGTCGCCGTGCCGCGCCGCGTCGTGGCTGGTCGCGCGCGCCATCGACCTCCACCAGGCCGCCGGGTTGCCGCCGCCGCCGAGCATCGTGAGCGTCCACTCGATGCCGAGGATGCGCGTCGAGCGGCTCGCTCCGAGCGGTTCGTCGACCGTGACCGCCAGCTCCAGGGTCGGCGACCGCCGGTCGCCGCCGAGCGTGAGCGTCCTTGATCACCCGGATCGCCGCCGGCGCCGTCGCGGCTCGATGACACCGTCGCCGTCGCGCGTCGACGACGAGCCGGTCCGGCGTCGAGCGTCACGATCTCGAACGCGCCCTCGACGGCGTCGCCGAGCTCGACGGCCGCGGCGGTCGCCCAGGCCTCCGCGGTCGTCGCCGGGCGGCAGGAAGCGGACCAGCCCGGAACGGCGCTCGTACGGGTCGTAGTGGAGCCGCTCGGCGAGGCCCGGCTCCTTGACCAGGACGATCTCGTGGATCGAGGTCGGGGCGTCCGCCGTCGCCGGCGCGGCGCCGGGTTCGCGGCCGGCCGCGTCGTGCTCGCGCAGCGTCTCGTGGTAGGCCTCGGGCCGGCGGCGCATCACCGCGCCGAGCGCGTGGCGGACGGCCCGGATATCCCAGCCGCCGATGCCGGCGCCCTCGTCCAGGTCGATCGTCACGACCTGGCCGGGGCCCGCCAGGCGGACCTCGTCGTGGCCGTCGAGGTCGAGGTCGCGCCGCTCGGCTGCGTGCAGCCGTGCCGGCGCCCGGCGTCGGCGAGGTCCTCGGCGGCGATCAGGTGCTCGAGCGTCGCCAGCCGCATGTGGCCGATGTAGATCCCGCCGAACAGGCCGTGCCAGTAGCAGTCGTTCGACTGGCCCCGGTAGAGGTGGTCGAGGGCGCGCGTCCGCGTCGTCGCCGTCGGGCATCGCGTCGACCTTGGCCGACGTCCGCAGCATCTGCTTGTGGAGGTCGTTGATCTCGCGGTAGCGGACCTGGAAGTTGCGCCAGAACGCGCCGCGCAGCCAGCGCGCCTCGGGCGCGTGCTCGGCCACGGCGCGCGTGGAGGGCCGTCGCGAAGGCGCAGGCTCTCCTCGGGCGGCAGCGCCCATTCGCCCATCTCGGCGTACGAGCCGGTCGGGACGTAGACGCGCCCGATCGGGCGCGTGGTCGGCGAGCCAGGCCGACGGGGTCGTCGTGGTCAGCCAGTCGGCGTTCGCCTCGAGCGCCTCGAAGAACCGGTCGACCCAGCGGCGCTCGCCCCAGCAGTGCTCCCAGGTCGTCGGCCACGCCCCGAACTTCTCGCCGTCGTCGCCCATCATCCCGACCCGCTCGCCGTCCTCGGTGGCGTGCTCGCGCAGGTAGTCGATGACCTCGTCGACGTCGCGGAACGGGATCCGGTAGCGGAGGCCCTGCTCGGTCCCGAAGACGCGCAGGAGCTGGCCCTGGTCCTCGGTCGTGTACGGGCCCCACAGGTCCTCCTCGGGGATCGCCGCGGCGCGGAAGTGGGCGTCGTCGAGGATCGTCCAGTCGTAGCCGGCGGCGACCAGCGACGTCGGCAGGTCCGGCTCCCAGACGCGCTCGGCCAGCCAGGCGCCGCTCGGGCGCCGCCCGAACAGCGCCTCGAGCTCGTCGCCCATCCGGCGCAGCTGGCCGATCCGGTCGCGCTCCGGCAGCGAGGCGAGGACCGGCTCGTAGTAGCCGCCGCCCAGGATCTCGACCTGGTCGCGCGTCGACGAGCGCGCGCGAGGCGGGCGATGAACTCGGGCCGCTCGGCGCGCAGCCACTCGAGCAGCGGCCCGGTGTAGTGGAGCGACAGGCGGACGTCGGGATGCCGCTCGAGCGCCTCGACCATCGGCTCGTAGGCGTGGTCGTAGACCTCGGCGAAGACCCAGCCGAAGTTGCCGACCGGCTGGTGGTTGTGGATCGCGAGCGCGAGCGAGATGCGCGGCGCCATCGCGGCGCGCTAGCCGGCTTCGGTCACGAGCGGAGCGGTCGTCGGCGCTCGACGACCGGCACGCCGGCGGCCGGCAGGTAGAGCTGCTCCGTGTACTCGTGGAGCATCCGCGTCGTCGAGAACTGCCACAGCGCGCGTCGCCATCGCCCGGCGCATGACGCTCGAGCCAGCGCGTGCGGCAGGCCCGTCCGCGTCGCGCTCGTAGTAGCGCGGGCACGATCTCCTCCTCGAGGATCCGGTACAGGTCCTGCGCGTCGCGCCAGTCCTGGGCGGCCTCGTCGGGGTCGGACTCGCGGCCGCCGATCGCCCAGCCGTTGTCGCCCTCGTAGCCCTCGTCCCACCAGCCGTCGAGCACGCTGACGTTGGGGACGCCGTTCTGGGCGGCCTTCATGCCCGACGTGCCCGACGCCTCGAGCGGCCGGCGCGGGTTGTTGAGCCAGACGTCGACGCCCTGCACGAGGAAGCGCGCCGACGCGCATGTCGTAGTCCTCGAGGATGAACACGCGGCCGCGGAGCTGCGGCGAGCGCGAGCGCTGGAAGATCTCCTGGATGACCCGCTGGCCGGGGCGGTCGGCCGGGTGGGCCTTGCCGGCGAAGACGATCTGGACCGGGCGCTCGGCGTCGGCACAGCATCGCGGGCCAGCCGATCGATGTCGCTGAACAGCAGGCCGGCCCGCTTGTAGGTCGCGAAGCGGCGGGCGAAGCCGATCGTCAGGACGTCCGGGTCGAGCGCGCGTCTCGAGCTCGGCCAGGACCGACGGGCGCCTCGCCGTGCCGGGCGAACTGGCTGCGCAGCCGGCCGCCGGGCGAAGTGGGCGAGCTCGCGCTTCTGGCGGAGGTGGGCGTCCCACAGGTCGCGCGCCGGGATGCGCTCGAGGCGTTCCCAGAACCGGCCGGCCTCGGTGCGTCGCGTCGAGGTCGTCGAGGTCGGCGCCGAGGTCCTCGAGCAGCTCGGCGATCGGCTCGCCGATCCAGGTCGGGCCGTGGATCCCGTTGGTGATGCCCAGGATCGGGTGGTCGATGATGCCGCTCCAGGTCGCGTTGGCGGTCTCGGCGTGGAGCTGGCTGACCGCGTTCGCGCCGCGGGTCAGGCGCAGCGAGAACGCGGTCATGTCGAACTGGTCGGGGTCGCTCGTCGACGCCGAGCCCGAGCTCGAGGACGTCGTCGACCGGGCACGCCGCCGCGCGTCGAGCAGCGGGCCCGGCGACGCGGCGGACGAGGTCGGCATCGAACCGCTCGTTGCCGGCCGAGACCGGCGTGTGGATGGTGAACACGCTGTCGCGCCGGACCGTCGCCCAGGCGTCGTCGAGCGTCGATGCCCGGCCGCCACGTGCTCGCGGGCACGCTCGGCGAGCAGGAACGCCGAGTGGCCCTCGTTGAGGTGCCAGACCGCCGGGGCGAGGCCCGAGCGCCCGGATCGCGCGGACGCCGCCGATGCCCGAGGACGAGCTCCTGGTGGAGGCGCATCTCGCGGCCGCGGACGTACAGGATGTTGGTGATCGGCCGGTCCGAGTCGGCGTTCTCGGGCAGGTCCGTGTCGAGCAGCAGGACCGGCACGCGCCCGACCTGGGCGAGCCACACGGCGACCGACAGGTCGCGCCCGGGCAGCTCGACGGTCACCGTCAGCGGCAGCCCCGACGCGTCCTGGACGCGGCCGAGCGGCAGGCGGCTCAGGTCGTAGTCGGGGTAGTCGTGCTCCTGGTGGCCGTCGGCATCGATCGCCTGGCGGAAGTAGCCCTTGCGGTACAGCAGCCCGACGCCGATCGCCGGCAGGGCCATGTCGCTGGCCGTCTTCATGTGGTCGCCGGCGAGGACGCCGAGGCCGCCCGAGTAGATCCCGAGCGACTCGTGGAGGCCGTATTCGGCGCAGAAGTAGGCGATCGGGCCGCTCGAGCTGCGTCGCCGTAGCGGCGCTGGAACCAGTGGCCCGCGCCGTTGGCCATGTAGCCGTCGAACTCGGCCAGGACGTCGTGGTACTCGGCCAGGAACTCGGCGTCGTCGAGCAGGCGCGACCAGTCGGTCGGGCCGCTGATGACCGGGATCGGGTTCCGGTAGCGCGTCCACGCCGTCCGGTCGATGAGGCTGAACAGGCCGCGCGTCCGGGGATGCCACGCCCAGTGGAGGTTGTAGGCCAGGCGCCGCAGGCCTTCGAGCCGGGGTGGGAGCGGGAAGCTCGCGGCCGGGATGGAGGGGACGCGGACGGGGTCCATGCGCGCGGCATCATACCCGGTCGACAGCGCGCATGTGAACCGGTTTAGCGACGCGTGGCGTGCGCCACGTGCCGCCGACGCGCGCCGCCGGCGGCGCGTACGATGCCGCAGCATGCCGATGCGCGTCGCGATGCTCGCCTCCGAGTGCGAGCCGTGGGCCAAGACCGGCGGCCTGGCCGATGTCGTCGACGCGCTGGCGCGCGCGCTCGGCGAGCTGGGCGGCGCGATCGACGGCGCCGGTCGACGTCTTCCTGCCGCGCTACCGCGGCGTGCCCGAGCCGGCGACGCGTCGAGCGCACGACCATCCTGCGTGTCCCGGATCCGCGCGCGCGCGTCGGGCAACGAGCGACGGTGACCGTCCTCGACGTCGCCGGCGCGACGGCTATCGGCTGCGCCTGGTCGACCACCCGGCGGCCTTCGATCGCGACGGGCTTCTACGGCGACGCGACGGGCGACTACCCGGACAACGCGTGGCGCTTCGGGCTGTTCTGCCGGGCGGCGCTGGAGGCGCTCCGCGCGGACGGCCGCCCGCTCGACGTCCTCCACCTCCACGACTGGCACACCGGCCCGGCGGCCATCTAGCGCGACGCCCGCTACGCGGACGACCCGATCGTCGGCGGGCGCCGCGATGCTGCTGACCCTCCACAACCTCGCCTACCACGGCTGGACGCCCCGCGCCGAGCCGTCGGCCAGCTCGGGCTGGCGCCGGGCGACGGCGTGGTCCCGCGCGACGCCGACGGGTCGACCTGCTGCTGGCCGGGCATCGAGCGCGCCGAGCTGGTCAACACGGTCTCGCCCGGGTTCGCGGCCGAGGCGCTGACGCCCGACTTCGGGATGGGCCTCGACGGCGCCTTGCGCGCCAAGGGCGACCGGTTCTTCGGGATCCTCAACGGCCTCGACACCGACGGTCTGGGACCCGGCGACCGACGCGGACTCGGCCGCGCCGTACTCGCGCGAGCGACCGGACCGGCAAGGCGGCCTGCCGGGCCGACCTGCTGACGCCGCATCGGGTTCGACGCCGGCCGACCCGGGACCGGTCATCGGGATGATCGGCCGGCTCGACCCGCAGAAGGGCTTCGACCTGCTCGCCGGCGGCGGCGCCGGCCCTGCTCAAGCGCGGCGTCCGGCTCGTCGTCCAGGGCAGCGGCCACCCATGCGCTGGCCGATCCGTTCCGGGCGATCGCCGCGGGCACGCCCGGACCGGGTCGCGTTCATCGAGCGCTTCGACCGGGTCATGGCGCGCCGGATCTACGCCGGCGCCGACTTCTTCGCGATGCCGTCGCGCTTCGAGCCGTGCGGTCAGGGCCAGATGATCGCGCTGCGCTACGGAACGCCGCCGATCGTCCACCGCGTCGGCGGCCTGGCCGACACGGTCGTCGACGAGACGACGCACCCGGGCGCGGGCACCGGCTTCGCGTTCACGGCGCCGACGCGTCGACGGCCTGCTCGGCGCGTGCGATGCGCGCGATCCGCCTGCGCGCGGCGGGCGGGCCCGCCGTGGGAGGGGCTGCTCGATCGCGGGATGGCGGTCGACTTCGACTGGGTCACGGGCTCCGCGCCGCGCTACGTCGAGGCGTACCGGCGGGCGATCGCCCTGCGCGCCGGCTAGGGCTGGCCGAGCGCGGCCAGGAGCGCCGCCGTCGTCTGCGCCGGGTGCGTCCGCTGCGGGGCGTGTGGCGCCCCCGCGATCGTGAGGACGTGGTCGCGCCCGAGCCGGGCGACGAACACACGGCACGGCCGCGTCCGGGACGAGCCCGCCGGCCGCCGGGTCCCCGCGGACGAGCCAGGTGTCGATGCCGGCGGCGGCCGGGTCGGCGAGGTCCGCCAGGCCACCGTCCCAGTCGCCGTTGTCGAGCACGACCGCCCGAGCGGCGGCGACGTCGAGCTCGACGAGGGCCTCGGCCTTGGCCCGGACGTCACCCGGGGGCCAGGCGGGGTTGGCCGCGGCCACGCCCGCGATGGCCGCGTCGAGGTCCGCGTAGGCCTGCTCGGACGGATCGTTGGCCATCGTCGCGATCGCCGCGAGCGGGATCGCCGGTGGGTCGAGCAGGACGAGCGTTGCGGGCCGGACACCGGCCCATGGCAGCGCGGCGGCGGTCATCCCGCCCCAGCTGTGCCCGACGACCTGGACCGTGGGGACGTCCAGCCCGGCTCGCCCGGATCCAGGCGGCGACGTCGGCCGCGTTGTCGCGGAACCGGTGGTGGCCCTGCCAGTGCCCGGTCAGGCCGTGGCCGGGCAGGTCGACCGCCACGACCCGACGCCCGCCGGCGGCGAGGGCCGGTCCGATCCGCCACCAGATCCGGGCGGACGCGGTGACACCGTGGATCAGGACGAGCGGCCGATCCGCCGGATCGCCCCACTCGAGGGCAGAGAACGGGATGCCGGCCGCCTCGGTCGTCGTCCGGCGCCCAGGATCGGGCTTCGGGTCGTCGAGCGCGGCGACGACCGCGGCCGTTCCGGATGCCGGCGACGGCGGTTCTGGCGCGAAGGTCATCGCCCGACGGTAGCGCAGGCGCCCGGAGTGCGTCGCCCACGGGTGCGTCGCGGGACCCCGGCCGCTACGATGGACCGAGGCCCGTGGGACCGGGCGCGCCCGAGCGCGGAGACGAGATGGCCAAGCAGTTCGTCGTCCAGCTGAAGAACGAGCCCGGGGCGATGGCGACGCTGGCCGAGGCGCTCGCCGCGCGCGGCGTGGACCTCCGGGCGATCGGCGGCGGGAGCATCGGCGACAGCGGCCACGTGATCATGACGACCGCCGACGACGACACGACCAAGGCCGTCCTCGACGAGCGCGGCTACACCTACATCGAGGGCGAATCGATCCTCGCCGAGGTCGACGACCGGCCGGGCGGGATGGCCCGCCTTGCGCGCGCGCTGGCCGATGCCGACGTGAACATCTACGGCCACCTGTTCCTCGGCCGCTGGGGCGATCGGGCGACGTTCGCGTTCGTCGTCGACGACCCGGAGACGGCCCGCCCGATCCTCGAACGCAAGGACTAGGGCCCGGGCGCCACTGGCCAGGAGGCGGAGAAGGCCGACATCGGCTATGCTTCGCGCCTTCGTGCTCGATGGGCGCTCCGGTCAGCGCCCCGGTTCATCACCGTTCGACCCCGATCCAACACCTACGCCCTGACCGGGCCCCGCTCACGCGGGAGGGCCCTCGTCAGGAGCGTCTCCTCCAATGTCCTTCGATCGTCTCGGGCTGTCGCCCGAGCTCCTCCGTGCCGTGGCCCAGCAGGGCTACACGGATCCAACCCCCGTCCAGACCAAGGCGATCCCGCTCGTCCTCGCCGGTCGCGACGTGCTCGCCGGCGCCCAGACCGGCACCGGCAAGACGGCGGCCTTCGTGCTGCCGATGCTCCAGCTGCTCCACGCGTCGCGCCCCGCCGGTGGCCCGCGGGCCGTCCGCGCGCTGATCCTGACCCCGACCCGCGAGCTCGCACTCCAGGTCGAGGAAAGCGTCCGTACGTACGGCGTCGGCAACCCGATCCGGTCGACGACGATCTACGGCGGCGTCGGCTTCGATCCCCAGGTCCGCGCCCTGCGCGCCGGTCCGGAGATCGTCGTCGCGACGCCCGGCCGCCTGCTCGACCACCTCGGCCAGCGCACGATCGACCTGTCGCGGGTCGAGATCCTCGTCCTCGACGAGGCCGACCGGATGCTCGACATGGGCTTCATCCGCGACATCCGCAAGATCCTCGCGGTCCTCCCGGCGCGTCGGCAGAACCTGCTGTTCTCGGCGACCTTCTCGGCCGAGATCCGGCGCCTCGCCGACGGGCTGCTCGACGACCCGGCGGCCGTCCAGGTCACGCCGCGCAACACGCCGACCGAGCTGGTCACCCAGGTCGTCCACATGGTCGACCGCGAGCGCAAGCGCGAGCTGCTCAGCCACCTGATCGCCACCGGCCGGATCGAGCAGGCGCTCGTCTTCACCCGCACCAAGCACGGCGCCAACCGGCTCGCCAAGCAGCTCGAGGGCGACGGCATCACGGCGACCGCGATCCACGGCAACAAGAGCCAGCCGCAGCGCGTCCGCGCGCTGGCCGACTTCAAGGCCGGCCGGTTCACGGTCCTGGTCGCGACCGAGGTCGCTGCCCGCGGCCTCGACATCGAGGCGCTGCCGCACGTCGTCAACTTCGAGCTGCCGATGGTCCCCGAGGACTACGTCCACCGGATCGGCCGGACCGGCCGGGCCGGGGTCGACGGCGACGCCGTCTCGCTGGTCTGCGTCGACGAGCTGCGACTGCTGTCCGAGATCGAGCAGGTCCTCGGTCGCGGCATCCCGCGCGAGACGATCCCGGGCTTCGAGCCCGATCCGCGGATCCGGCCGGAGCCGATCCTGCGCGGCGGTCTCGGCGGAGCGCGCCCGCAGGGCCGGTCCGGAGCGGGTGCCCCACGACACGCGGGTGCGCCCCGCCACGGCGGAGCGCCCCGTGCCGGCGGCGGTCCTCGACCGTGGGCGCGCCGCGTCCGGTCGGAGCCCCGCGCCCAGCTGGAGTTCCGGCGGGGGCCGGCGCTCCACGGCACGGAGCGGGACCGCGGCCCGGCAGCGGGTCACGCCCGGGCGGCTCGCGACCCGGCCATCGTGGTGCCGGCTTCGCCGGCCCGCGGCGACCCGGCCAGGGCATCGGCAATGGCGCCGGCCCGCGTCCGGCCTCGGGTGGTCAGCGCTCCGGTCCGCGGACCGGAGGCGACGGGCCTACGCGATCCGACGGTCGCGGCGGCGGCTACGGCCAGCCACGCCCGTCGAACGCAGGCACCGTGATGCCCGGTGAGCGTCTCGCCCGCCACGGCGGTCGACCGCAGGCCTGATCCCAGGGTAGGTCGCGCGGAGGGCGTGACAACGCCCGAGGATTCGCATCCTCGGGCGTTGACGGGGAGTGGGGATTCGATGCTCGTCCTACCGGGCGGCGCCCTCGTGCTCGCCGGCCCGGAACTCGATGGCTGCCGGTCCGACGAGCGGATCGGCCTGGGTCCCGGTCAGGCCGTGCTCGCCGGCCCGGAACTCGATGGCTGCCGGTCCGACGAGCGGATCGGCCTGGGTCCCGGTCAGGCCGTGCTCGCCGGCCCGGAACTCGATGGCTGCCGGTCCGACGAGCGGATCGGTCTGGGTGCTGGTCAGGCCGTGCTCGCCGGCCCGGAACTCGATGGCTGCCGGTCCGACGAGCGGATCGGTCTGGGTGGCCGGGCCGATGCTGCCACGGGACTCGGCGATCACTGCGGTCGCGACGAGCGCCGTGACAGCGACGACGATCATGATGCCCGCCACGAACCTCGCTCGGCCGGCACCGGTCGCGCCTGCATCGCCGATCTCCAGTGCGCTGCTGTTGCTGTGTGCCAGATCCATCACGATCCTCCCGTTCCGCCCCGCCGATGGTTGCGGTCCGGGAGTCGGACCTTGCGGCGGGTGCCTCTGCCCCTCAGGCGTGAGAACGGACGGAACGACTGTTCAGCCCGATGTCACGACACCGAACATCGATCCGCGCGCCGAATCGCGCCGGTATGCTTCGATGCCGGGCAGCACCATGGATCGGAAGCAGATGCACGAAGGGGCCTTGTTCGTCGGCCGCGACCGCGAGCTCGCGGAGATGCTCGAAGCGCTCGATGCGTCCGGATCCGGACGAGGTCGGGTCATCCTGCTCGGTGGGGAGCCCGGCATCGGGAAGAGTCGCCTCGCGGACGAACTGGCGACACGGGCCCGAGGGAGCGGGCACCAGGTGCTGTGGGGCCGCGGTTGGGATGGCGCCGGGGCACCCGCCTACTGGCCGTGGGTGCAGGTGCTGCGAGCCCACCTGCGCGCCGCCGACCGCGACGAGCTCCGACGACAGCTGGGGTCAGGTGCGCGGGATATCGCCCAGATGCTCCCGGAGCTGCGCCATAGCTTCCCGGACCTCCCGGCTCCGGCCGATGCGGAATCGGAGTCGGCGCGCTTCCAGCTGTTCGACTCGACCGCCACCTTCCTGCGCAATGCGGCCGCCGCCCACCCGCTGCTCGTCATCCTCGACGACCTCCATGCGGCCGACACGCCCTCGATCCTGCTGCTCCGCTTCGTGGCGAGCCAGATGGCGGACATGCCGCTGCTCCTGGTCGGGACCTACCGCGATGTCGTGCTGACGCCCGATCATCCGCTGACCGCCGCCCTGGCCGAAGTCGCCCGCGAGCCGATCACCCGGTCGTTGGTGCTGTCCGGGCTGCAGCCCGATGCAGTCGAGGCGTTCATTCGCTCGACCACGGATTCCGTGCCGAGCGATCACCTGGTCGCCGCGGTCTGGCGGGAGACGAACGGCAACCCGCTGTTCGTCAGCGAAGCCGTCCGCCTGCTGGCCGCCGAGGGGCGACTCAACGACGTCGCCGACCTGCCGTCCCTGACGCTCGTGGTCCCGGCCGGGGTCCGGGCCGTCATCGCGCGGCGGATCGAGAACCTCAGCAAGGGCTGCGGCCGGGTCCTCGGACTTGGTGCCGCCCTCGGTCCCGAATTCAGCCTGGAGGTCCTGCGCCGGATCGGCGACCTTGACGTCGACCCCGCGATGGACCTCGTCGATGAAGCCGTCCTGGCTGGACTGCTCCTGCCGGTCGCCGGCGCGCACGGTCGCTACCGGTTCTCGCATGACCTCGTGCGTGAGACGCTCTACGGCGAGCTGTCACCCAAGCGCCGGGCACGTCTCCACCAACGCGTCGCCGAGGTCATCGAAGCGCTCTACCCGACATCCATCGACGCGCACCTGGCCGAGCTGGCGTTCCATTACGTCAAGGCGGTCGAAGGTGACGGTGCCGCCACCGATGCCGGCGAGCCTGTCGGACCGAGGGCCATCGACTATGCGCGGCGCGCCGGCGATCAGGCGGCCCGCTCGCTCGCCTACGAAGAGGCCGACCGTCTCTACCGCATGGCGCTCGCCGGGATGGATCTGACCGGCGCGACCGATGAGCGATCGCGCACGGAGATCCTGCTGGCGCTCGGGGAGGTCCAGGCGCGCGCCGGCGATTTCGAGGGTGCCCGGGTCACCTACCTCCTGGCCGCCGACGCCGCGCGCCGGACCGGGGCCGGCGAGCACCTGGCGCAAGCCGCTCTCGGGTACGGCGGCCGCCTGCCGTGGGCCAGACCTGGACGGGACACGCGGCTGATCCCGCTGCTGCAGGACGCGCTGGTGATGCTGGGCGGTGGCGACCGGCGCCTGCGGGTCTTCCTTCTGGCCCGACTCGCCTGCGCGTGGCGGAGCTCCCCGGACCGACGCGATGACAGCGCGGCCCTCAGCCTCCAGGCGGTGCAGATCGCCCGGGAGTTGGACGACCTGGCGACGCTGAGCTACGCCCTTGCCGCTCGATACTGGGCCATCTGGTGGCCGGAGAACCCCGCCGAGCGCAATCCCATCGCGGCCGAGATGGTCGCCATCGTCGAGGCGTTGGGCGACGGCGAACGGCTGGTCGACGCGCACCTGATGCTGTTCATGGACTACAGCGAGGCCAGCCGGATGACCGAGGCCCGGCTCGCCGTCGACGCGGTGACTCGAATGGCCGAGGAGTTGCGCCAACCGGCGCAACTTTGGCTCGGCGTCGCGCCCCGCTCACTGCTGGCGTTGATCGACGGCGATTTCGCGCTCGCGGAGGAGCTCATCCCGAGGATGCTCTCCAGGCGCCGGATGCCGTCGGCGCGCGACGACGAATTGGCCGGCCGGATGCAGCGCTTCCTGCTCCGTCGCGAGCAGGGTCGGGTCGGCGAGGAGCTGGCAACCGTGCGAGCGTCGGTCGACGACTTTCCGTGGTACCCGCTCCACCGGGCGGCATTGGCCTGTCTCCTGGCCGACATCGGGCGTGACGTGGAGGCACGCGAAGTCTTCGACGAGATGTCGAGAGACGAGTTCCGGATGTTCTACCGCGACAGCGAGTGGCTGTTCGGGATCAGCATCGCCGCCGAGTCATGCGCGCTGCTGGGCGACGTCGAAGCGGCTGCGACGCTGTATGGCCAGCTCGAACCGTTCGCCGGGCGGCACGCGATCGGACATGCAGAGGGGAGCGTGGGGGCCGTCGATCGCTATCTCGGTCTGCTGGCGGCGACCCTCGGCCGACTCGATGACGCGGAGCGACACCTGGCCGCCGCGGTCGAGCTGAACGAGGCGTTGGGCGCTCGGCCATGGACGGCCCATGCCCAGCACGACCTTGCCGAGCTGCTGCGGCGGCGAGGGGCTCCGGGGGATCCTGCCCGGGCCGAGGCGCTGGATCGCGCCGCCCGGGACACGGCGGTGGCGCTCGGGATGGCGCTCGCCGAGCGGATCACCGCGGTCGCGGACCAGACGATGGTCCCGACCACGGCGCCGAGCCCGGTCACCCTCGGCTCGATCGAGTCGGCGACGTTCCGTCGCGAGGGCGAGTACTGGACGCTGGAGTTTGGCGCCGACACGTTCCGCGTCCGCGACGCGAAGGGGATGCGCCACCTGTCACGACTGCTCGAGTCCCCGGGCCGCGACGTCCACGCCCTTGAGCTCGCGAGGTTCGAGGCGCCGGTCAGCGAGCAACGCGGCGTCGTGGATCCATCCATGACCGACATGCGTGGATCGGACGACGCCGGTCCGCTCCTCGACGCCGAGGCGAAGGCCGCCTACCGGGAGCGGCTTCGTGAACTGCAGCAGGAGCTCGCTCAGGCCGAGGCGTGGAACGATCCCGAGCGCGCGGCGCGCCTCCAGGAGGAATCCGACGCATTGACCCACGAACTGGCCGCCGCACTCGGACTCGGGGGTCGTGACCGCGTCGCGTCGTCAGCGGCCGAGCGTGCCCGGATCAGCGTCACCCGGGCGATCCGCTCGTCGCTGACGCGGATCGGCGAGCACAGTGACGGGTTGAGCGCGCACCTCGATGCCACCATACGAACTGGCACGTTCTGTTCCTACACGCCGGACCCGCGCGCACCGATCACCTGGCGCCTCTGATCCCGCGGCGCCGCAGAGCGCGGCGCCGCGGTCCGTTCCGCTAGGGCTTGTTGTGGCCCTTGCCGTGGCCCTTCCCGGCAGACTTGCCGTGGAGGTGGGCCTGCTTGGCGCCGTGGTCCTTCTTGGCGGCCTCGCTGACCGCCCCGCCGTGGTTGCAGTTCTTGCCACCGACGGCGTCGGACTTGGCGACCTCGGAGACGGCCTTGCCGTGCGCGTTCGGCGCGGTGTCGATCGGAGCTTCCTCTTCCGGTGCCGGCTCTTCGACCGGGGTCTCGCAGACGGCCGGCTCGGGCGCGGTCTCGTCCGCGGCTTCCTCGGTCTCGTCGGCGCACGCGTCGGCTGACTCGTCGGCCGGGGTCTCGGCCTCGTCCAGCTCATCCGCGCCGGCCTCGGGGTCGGTCTCGTCCGCGTCCTCGGCGGCGTCCGCCGTCGTCGCATTCGTCGCCGGACGTCTGTGCGATGAGGCTCACGTACCCGCCGTGGTTGCAGTTCGGGCCGCCGACGCGGTCGCTGTGCGCCGCTTCCGGCACGGACACGACGCCATCGGCGTTCGCGTCAACGGCGGCGTTCGCGGCATCCGCGGCGACCTGATCGGCCACCACGGCGTCGTCGCAGTCGTCGTCGACACCGTCGCCATCGACGTCCTCGAACGTCAGCGTGGTATCGGGCGTCTCCAGGACCGGCTCAGCCGGTCCGACAAGCGGGTCGGTGTCGGCGACCAGCGTGGCCCCGGCCACGAACCCGGTCACTGACAGGGCCAGCAGCAGCGCCCCGCCGCCGGCCAGCCAGGTCGAGCGCAATCGCGTGAGCATCGATGTCCTCTCCCTCGCCCCCGGGAAGATGAGTGCTGGGCCGGCATACGCCGGTCGCGGGCTTTCCCGCCGGGCGAGTGTCGATGCGTGGCCGCCGCCGCAACCAGCGGTACTTTGGTCGGGCTCCGGGGGCGACCACGGGGCGCGTGCGGTCGAAGCGTGCCGGTCCGCTGCGGTTCGCTGCCGTTGGGTGCGGTGCGATACGGCACCGCAGATCTCGCGGGTGCTACGGCGCGCGCCTGGCGATGTCCTCGAGGTAGGCCTCGATCTCCGGCACGGAGCGCAATGCCCGCTCGAAATAGGTGTTCACGGCCTTGAGCGCGGCGTCCTGGATGCCGCTCATCTCGTCGGTCCGTTCGGCCCGGGCCTCGCGTGCCTGGAGCGAGTTGCGCAGCCGCAGCAGGTGGCCGACCATCTCGGCCTCCTCCGGCCCGTCGAGCGCCTGGATCGCCGACATGATCAGGCCGTCGACCTGCGAGACCATCGTGTCGGTCTCGAACACGTCGCCCGACGACGCGGCATCGTCGAGCGTCCGGACCAGCGCGGAGACCTGGTACAGCGCGGTGACCGGCTCGTCGAACAGCTCGCGGATGTAGGCCGCCTCGCGGTAGTGCCCGTTCATCCGGAAGACGTTGTACATCCGGCGCGCGGCCTTGCCGTAGTTGGGGTCCTGGACGGTGTACTTCCAGACCTCGTGCTCGAGCGTGTCGACGTAATCGTCGACCGAGTCGGCCGACAGCTCCTTGACCAGCTTCGAGAACAGCGGGATCGACTCCGACTCGAGATAGACCTCCTGGTAGTACGGGTCGAGGAAGCCGTCGAGCGGCACGATCGTGCCGTCTGGCGCCTCCCAGGTCGGGTCGAGGACGTTGCTGGCGTTGGCCAGCTGCCCGCGCGTCCGGTCGGCGATCACCCAGTCGAGCTTGCACCAGCCGGGCTCGTGCGAGGCGTCCTCCCAGGTGTAGACCCGCAGCGCGCCGTCGGGCAGGGTGACCTCCATCTGGCCGGCCTTGACCTCCTCGGCCGTCCACGACATCGGCGACCCGGCCCCGACCGGGCTGCCACCCTTCGTGGCGGCCACCGGATGCGACCCGAACTTGACCTCCCACAGCCGATGCGTCGGTCCGACCATCGTCGCCAGCGCCTTCTCGCGCATCAGGTCGGCGAGGATCGCGCACGCCTCCTGGCGCGTGTCGGCGCGGATGTGGACGCGCTCGAAGAAGTCGCAATCGGCCGGGTAGGCGTTGATCTTGCTCTGCGCCGCCGAGCCCGAGATCGACAGCGCCGTCAGCACCTGCGGCGGCCGGTCCTCGAAGCCGACGATCGTGGCCATCTCGCGGAAGCGGGCGAGGTCCTCGGGCAGGAAGTCGAGCATCGTCACCCGGTGGCCGTAGACCCCGGTGTCGACGTCGACGACCAGCTCGCCGCCGCTGGCCTCGGTCTCCATCGCGGCCACCCACTCGGCGGCCTCGTGCGCGTCGAGCTCGACCCCCATCCGCGTCGCCGATTCCACGACCCGGCTGATCGCCTCGTCGCGTGGTGTGTCCGTCGTCATCGCCTCACCCCTCCTGAGCCGCAGTGTAGGGCCGGCCACCCGGCCGCAAGACGGCCAGGTACGCGCGCCTCGGTGGCCATTGCGCAGGGCGCTACGATGGTCGGGCGCGTGCCACGGAGGTGGGACATGGAGCCGCTCTCGGCTACCGTCGCTGCGATCGTCACCGGCTTCCTCACGAAGGGGGCGACCGCGGTCGCCAAACAGGTCGGGGAGGCGGCATCCAACGCCGCCCAGACCCTCGCCCAGGCCGTCCTCGACCGGCTCAAGGCCGATCCGAAGGAGGAACGCACGGTCGAGCGCTACGAGCAGGACCCGGCGACGCAGCAGCCGGCCTTCGAAGCCGCCATCGCCGACCTGGTCGCAGCCGACGCGGCGTTCGCCGCCCAGCTGGAGCAGATGGTGAGCACCTATCGCGAGGCGTCCGGCGACGTCAGCACGATCAGCATCGGTGGGAGCGTCGGCGGCTCCGTCGTCCAGGGAAGCGGCAACACGGTCGTCGGCGACACGAGCGGGACGGTCCGCATCCGCGACGACGACGAGACCTGAGGCCGTCGATCCATGGCGACGGCGGCGCCGCCGATCGCGGCCACGGCCGCCGAACGGCAGATCCAGGTGCACGGGGACGTCGACGGCTCGGTCGTCCAGGGCGACCACAACGTCGTCGTCAACGACAACCACGGGACGATCGTCGTCGAGCGCGTCCAACCGAAGCGCACCCGACGGCCGGTCGCCGGCCCGCCGCGCCCGCCTGACCCGTTCGTCGGTCGCCGGTCCGAGCTCGCGCGGCTGACCGCGGCGATCGCCGCGCGACAGCCGGTTACGCTGTCCGGAGGGAGCGGGGCCGGCCGGACGGCGCTCATGCGGGCGGCGGCGAACGACGCCGCGGCGGGTCTCGCCGGCGGCGTCCTCCGCCTCGACGGCGTCGACGACGCGGGCGTCGCCCTGTCCCTCGGCGACCTCGCCCAGCGCCTCCACGACGCCGCGTGGGAGACGGTGCCGCTGGTCAAGGTCACGCCCGAGTCGGCGCGAAGCGAGCTCGGCCAGGTCGCGGCGCTCGCGATCGTCGACGACGTCTCCCTTGCCGGGCGACGACCTCGAGCGGCTGGCCGACCTGCTGCCCGCGGGCGCGGTCGTCATTGCCACCCGGGATGCTCCGGCCGGCGGCGACCTGCAGGACGTGCCGCTGGGAGCGCTCGACCGGGCCGACTCGATCCTGTTGCTGTCGGCGCGGGCCGGGCTGGCCACGGGAAGCGACGCGCCCAAGACGTCGGACGTCGACGACGATCTGCTCGCTGCTCGCCGACTGGCCCGAGGCGCTTGTCATCGCGGGCGAGCGATGGCCGCGCGCTCGCTCACCCCTGCCATGGCCGCGGCCGACCTCGGCGCGATCGCCACGGGTCTGCCGACGAGCCCGCCGGTCGCTCTCGAACGGGCCTGGGGCCTGGCTCGCCCGGCCCTCGATCCGTATGCCCGTCGCCTGCTGGCGGCGGCAGCCGCGATGCCCGGTCGGACGCACGATCCGGGGCTGCTGCGGCGGATCCTCGACAACCCACCGTGGTTCGACGCCGCCGCGGCGACCCTTGCCTCGTTCGACCTGCTGACCCTGAACAGTCCGCGGTTGCGGCTGCCCGATGGCATCCGCGCGCTGGTCCGGGACGACGCGTCCGGCCTCGCGGCCGATATCGGCGACCGGCATCTCGACGTCATGACCAGCGCCGCGCACGAGCGAGTCCTCGATCCGGCATTCATCGAGGACGAGCTCGGCGAGCTCCTGGGCGCCGTCGATTACGCGGTGCGCCGCGGGCGGTTCGACGACGCGGTCGACCTCGGCCGGTCGATCGCGCCACGGCTGGTGCTGACGGCCTGTGGGATGCGTGGCGCACCGTCGCTCGTGACGTCTACCGAGCGGCCGACGTCGCGAAGCGTCCCGCCGACCGGGCATGGGCCGCCCACGAGCTCGGCACCCGGGCCCTGACGCTCGGCGACACGGGCGAAGGCAAGCCGTTCCTGCTCGAGGCCCTCGATTTGCGGCGCTCGCTCGGCGACACGGAGGGTGCCGCCTACACGCTGCACAACCTGGGCTGGTTCGGGCTGGCGGCGACGGGCACCGGCGAGGGAACCGGCGGGAACGGCGGCGGGGGTGGCCACACGAATGGGGGAGGCTCGGCCCCTGGCTGGCTGCTCGGGGGTGGCGCCCTCGTGGTCGGACTCGTGCTGCTGGCGCTCCTCGGACCCCCGGCCGCAGGCTACGTCGCCGACCTGTTCGGCCCCGCCGAGACCGCGGCACCGAGCTCGGCCGCGATCGAGACCCCGGCTCCGACGGCCGGGGTGACGGTGGCTCCGGCACTGACGATCGCGACGACGCATGGCGAGTTCTCGTTCGACGGCCCCGCCTGGTTCAGCACGGTCGTGGTCAACGTGTCGGGCGGCGTCGGCGACTACCGGATCGCCATCGATGGCGTGGGTGAGAGCGTCGAGAATCCCGCCGAGTTCCGGATCGAGGGCGTCGTCTGCGAGCCCCTGCGGCTGACCGGGACCGCGTCGTCGGGTTCGACGATCCAGGCACCGCTCGTCATCGACCTCGTCCCGACGGGCTGTCCGACGCCCACCCCGCCGCCGGTCTCGGAGGCGTGCGTCACGTTCGACGATCTCCAGGTCGGGACGCCGTACGGCCACGACGGCAAGCAGCAGCCCGGCGACGAGATCCTGCGAACGCCGGAGGGCGTGCGCGTGACCGCGGAGTTCTTCCAGTGGTCGCCGCAGATCCTGGCCACCCTGTTGTTCGCGGAGGAGCGCGGCTCGGAGATCGATCACCGTCCCCGACGCGTCCGGGCTGACCCCCGGGACCACGTTCACCATCGATGTCGGCCGGCGGGCCGAGACCGCGATCGTCAGCGACTACGTTCGCGACGACAACGGGACCAGGATCGTGCTCAAGGCCCCGCTCGCGCGGGCGCATGACCAGGGCTCACCGGTGTACATCGTCGATCCGGCCTACGGGACGTTCGGTACCGCGACGGTGGCCGAGCCCAACCCGACCTTCGGCAAGGGACCCTACCTGTCCTTCAACAACGTCAACCTCGCCTTCGACTGGCGTGGCCTGCCGTTCCGGCCGTCGGCGGTCCAGTTCGCCTTCCGGGACCAGGGCGGCAACGAGAACCTCGCCGTGAACGGCAGCGAGATCTATCCCAACGAGCTGATCGAGGCGCCGCAGCAGATCGGCGACGTCCGCTGGTCGTGGGCCGACCCCGAGGGCGACCGGACCGCCGTCGGGACGCTGGAGGGACCGATCGAGGTCGTGCTCGTCGGCGGCCAGGAGTTCTCGCTCGACACCGTCTGCGCCTACCGCTGACGGGTAGGGAGGATTGCCGTCGGCGGCCGGGTGCGGCACGATCGCCCCATGGCAGACCGGAAACGGCGCCGAAGCGCAAGCCCGCGTACATCGAGCCCATGCGCGCGACGCTGACGCGCGATGCGTTCGACGACCCCGACTGGCTGTTCGAGACCAAGTGGGACGGCTTCCGCGTGGAGGCGGTCGTGTCCGACGGCACGGTCGAGCTGTGGACCCGCGGCCACCAGGACGCCAGCCGCTACTTCGGGCGGTTCCTCGAGCCGCCGACCTGGATCGACGCCGACAGCGCGGTCGTCGACGGCGAGGTCGTCGCCTTCGATGCCCAGGGCGAGCCCGACTTCGGGCTGCTGCAGCAGCAGATCGGCCGCTCGGGGCGAGGTGCGGTGGCGGCATCGTCGTCTACCAGGCGTTCGACCTGCTCGAGCTCGATGGCGCCTCGTTGCTGGACCGGCCGCTCGACGAGCGCAAGGCGCTGCTGAAGAAGGCGCATCCGCAAGCACCCGCGGGTGCGCTACAGCGACCACGTCGTCGGGTCGGGGATCGCCGCGTTCGAGGCCGCCCGCGAGCGCGGTGTCGAGGGGATCGTCGCCAAGGACCGCCGCTCGCCGTACCTGCCCGGACGGCGGTCGGACCGCTGGCTCAAGGTCAAGATCCGGCCCGAGCAGGAGCTGGTGGTCGGTGGCTGGACGCGCGGGACCGGCTACGCGGCCGACTTCGCGGCCCTGCTGGTCGGCGTCCACGAGGGCGGCGAGCTGCGGTACGCGGGCAAGGTCGGTGCCGGTTTCACCACCGCGATCCGGGGCGAGCTCCTCGCCGCGCTCGCCCCGCTGGCCGCCGACGCGTCACCGTTCAGTGGCCCGCCGGTTCGCGTCCCTGCCGTCAACTGGGTCGAGCCACGGCTGGTCATCCGCGCCGAGTTCGCCGGATGGACCGGCGACGGCAAGGTCCGCCAGGCCGCCTACAAGGGCATCGACCACGGCAAGGACCCCAAGGCCGTGATCCACGAGCGACCGGTCGTCAATCGCGCCTAGTCAGCGCGGCCTCGCTTCGAGATCGTATGACCCCCAAGTGGGATTGACGCAACTCGATCGGTTGCTATATGGTAAGTAGCAACCGAATGGTTGCTAATAACCCTTAGGAGGTTGTCATGGGATTTCCCGATCGAATCGAGCGGACCGTCGAGATCGCGCATCCGCCGGCGAAGGTGTGGGCGGCGCTGACCACGGCCGAGGGCCTCGGCACCTGGTTCGGCAACGCGGCCACGATCGACCTGCGGCCCGGCGGTGCGGCCCAGATGACATGGACGAGCGGCGACAAGGCGACCATGCGCATCGAACGCGTCGAAGAGCCGACGGTCTTCGGGTTCACCTGGGGCATCTACGGCCTGGCCGACGACGATCCGCGCCACACCTACGTCGAGTTCACGCTCGTGCCGACTGGCACGGGCACGCGGTTGACCGTCATCGAATCGGGCTTCGCGCAGTTGCCCGATGACGCCTACCGCACGGCCTTCGAGGCCAATACCGAGGGCTGGGCCAGCGAGCTGGGCGAGCTGGTCGAGTACCTCGATGCCAACGCGGCCTGACATCGAGGCCGTCGCCGAGGAGGTCTTCACCGCCCTGGCCGACCCGACCCGGCGGGCGATCCTGGCCGCACTCGCGGCCGGCGGGCCTGCCACGGCCACGGACCTGGCCGCTCGCCTGCCGATCACCCGTCAGGCCATCGCCAAGCACCTGGCGCTGCTTGCCGAAGCCGGACTGGTCGCTGCCGAACCGGGGGAGCGGCGCCGGGTGCGGTACCGGCTTCGCTCCGCCCCGATGCAGGTGGCGCAGCAATTCCTGGCCGCATTGGCCCGCGACTGGGACCGCCAGCTCGATGCGCTGACCGACCACCTCGACGCCGCCGCGGCGGCCGAGCAGACGCGAATGAACAAGGGAAAGGAACCGTCATGACGACCGACGTGCAGAGCGAATGGACCCGCCCTCCGGAATGGCTACCGGAACCGGGACGTTCCGCGACCGACCACAGGATCGGAACACGAGAGGAGTGGGCTGCCGCCCGCGAGGAGCTGCTGGCCCGCGAGAAGGAGCACACGAGGCTGGGCGACGAGCTGGCACGCCAGCGACGCGCGCTGCCGTGGGTCCGCGTCGAGAAGGACTACCGCCTCGACACCGACGACGGCCCGCGGGCACTTGCGGAGCTGTTCGATGGCCGCAGCCAGCTGCTGATCTACCACTTCATGTTCGGCCCGAGCTACGAGGCCGGCTGCCCGATCAACTCATCGATCGCGGACAGCGTCAACGGCGTGCTCCCGCACCTCACCTCGCACGACGTGACCATGCTCTTCGTGTCGCAGGCTCCGCTGGGGAAGCTCCAGGCGTACAAGCGGCGCATGGGCTGGGACTTCCCGTGGGCGTCGTCGGCCAACAGCGAGTTCAACCTCGACCTCGGGTACTCGAGCAGCGAGGAATCGACCCGCGCATGGGTCACAGAGAGCCTCGGAATCCCTGCCGCCGATCGTCGAGCGCAATGCCAGCGCGAGCGGCACCGACGTCGTCGGGTACCTGACCGAGAGCCCCGGCTTCAGCGCCTTCGTCCTCGAGGACGGGGTGGTCTACCAGACCTACCAGACCGGCTGGCGTGGCCTCGAGTTCCTGATGGGCTACTACCCGATCCTCGACCGGGCGCCGCATGGCCGCGACGAGGACGATGGGTTCCAGCTGTGGATCCGCCGCCACGACGAGTACGACAACCGCTGAACGGACCCGACCGGTTGCCTGCTCGGGTGTACGATGCCTTCTCGTGGTGGCGCAGACCGGCTCGGGGCCGACTGGCGCAGCCAAATGGCTCCTCGGTCCCGTCAGCTCGATCCCTGAATGGCTCGAGTCACGGCCGGTATGACGCAACCCGCGGCCGAGCGGCCACGCGCAGGTTGAGACCGGCGGGACATCGCTCGGTTCCACGGGGGACGTTGTGATCTGCGTTTGATCCCTTGCGTGGGGGCACGAGCCGGGATCAATGGAGGGTGAACATGGGCAAGACAGTCGTCCTCGCGTTCTTCAAGGACGAGGCGGCCGCAGACGATGCGGTCGAGTCGCTGAAGTCCTGGGACAAGGCCGACCGCGAGGTCAAGCTCGATGCGATCGGCGTCCTCGCCCTCGACGACAAGGGCAAGATCAAGACCCACAAGCTTGGCAAGCGCAGCGTCGGCAAGGGCGCAGGGATCGGCCTCGTGCTGGCGGTGATCGCCCCGCCGACGCTGCTCGCCGGCGTCATCGGCGGCGGACTGCTGGGCGCATTCCATCACAAGGGACTCGGCCTCAAGGCCGCGGACCGCGAGCGGATCGCGGCCCAGCTCTCCGGCGGTCAGGCCGCGGTGGGCGTGCTCGTGAATCCGGCCATCGCGATCGACGTTTCCGCCAAGCTCACCGAGCTTGGTGGGACCGCCGAGGTTCACGAGGTGACCGAAGAGGCCGTCGCCGAGGTCGAGACGGCCGTCCCGGCCGTCGAGGCGGCCGAGCTGGCGGCGGGAGACGATCTGTCGATCCTCGACGGCGTCGGCCCGACGTATGCCAACCGCGCTCAAGGCGTCCGGCGTGACCACGTTCGCCCAGCTCAGTGAGATGACGCCCGAAGCCATCGAAGAGACGTTGACCAAGGCAAACGAGCCGTTGATCGCCGGTCACACCGCCGCCACCTGGCCGCGACAGGCCAAGCTGGCCGCCGGCCAGGAGTGGTCGGCGCTGCGGCGGTACATCGACTCCACGAAGAAGGTGGCTGCCGGCTAAGCCTGTATCGGCGGTCGACCCGCCGTAAGCCGTGCTCGACGCGCCCCCGACCCCTTGGCCGGAGGCGCGTCGTTGATTCGAGGCCGGCCGCGCTAGCGGGCGGACGCCGCCTGGCCGGCCCCGACGGCCCGGTCCAGCCACGCCGCCCAGGCCGAGGTGACGGCCGCCACGTCGACATCGTCCCGGTAGATGTGGTGGCCCATGTAGATGCCGCCACCCATCGGGATGAACGCGAACCGGTACAGCGCGTCGTCGGTGCGCAGGCCGATGATGGTCGACGACACGTAGTCCACGGAACCCTCGACGGGCTCGAGCCCGGCCGGCTCGAGCCGGACCGCGTCGCCCACCGCGACAGCGTCGCTGAGGCCCATGGCGCCGCGGAGGATCTCCATCGCCGCCTGCCGGTCCGCGATGTTCGGCTGGAAGTGCTCCACGATGGACACCGGCCGGCCGCGGAAGAATCGGACGTACTCCGCCAGCTGGTGGATGTACATCGGGTCGCCCTCGGCGAGTGCGTCGTATTCGGATTCCCAGTCGTCGCCGAGGAATCCGCTGTGCACGAAGCGCACGGTCGTCGTCCCCGATCGGCCCTCGAGGGTGAATTCCATCGCGTGCACCACGCCGTCCGGCCCGGGCGTGCCCTCGTCGACGAAGTGATGCGGCGGGTCCCAGGCGGTGATGGTCGACTCGGAGACCTGGCCGCCGAAGTTCTGGCGGACCTTGCCGCCAAGCCTGGGCTCGATCTCGTTGGGGGCGCCGATCCACCAGCCGTCGAGCTGTTGGCCGATGGTGATGGCCTCCCAGACCTCCTCGGGCGTGGCCTCGATCTCGACGGAGGTTTCGATCCGGAACGGGTGCGTCATGTCAGGCCTCCTTTGGGGCAGGGGACGGGGCGTGGGTCGGCACGCTGGGGTGGATCGCCACGAGGATCCGGTGCGTCCGGCCGCGGGGCGCGGCATCGTCGTGGTACCGGCTGATGAGCGATGTCACCGCGGCCCCGAGCTCGTTCGCGAAGGCGGCCCGGTCCGCGGCGCTCGCGAACCGGACCTCGGCGTCCAGGGCGAACGTGGACAGGGTCCGTCGCTCGCGGGTGGCCCCCGTCAGCAGGGCGCCGACGTCGCGGACGACCCGGGCCGCCAGCGCCAGCAGCCAGACGGCCGAGCGCTGATCGGTCGAGCGGCCCGGATCCGGCTGGAGGGCGGTCAGCGCGGCCGGCGAGATCACGTACGAGCCCGCGCTCGCGCGCATGACCCGCTCCGTGACGTTGCCCTTGCGCCGCTCCGCCTCGAGCTCGACCAGCCCGTGCCGCTCGAGCGTCCGGAGGTGGTAGTTGACGAGCTGCCTCGGCAGGCCGACCCGGCTCGCCAGCATCGTCGCGGACGCCGGCTCGGCCAGGGCCTCCAGGAGTCGCGTCCGCACCGGGTCGAGCAGCGACTCGGCCGTGGCGGGGTCCTCGATGACCGCGATGTCCAGCATGGCCGGCATCGTGTCACCGACAAGAAAAGTTGTCAAGCCAAGAATCATCGTCGGGGAGGCACCCGGCCGCCGGCCTGTCCGGCCGCTATCTCGAGCAGTGCCTAGATGCCGCTCGGGATTGGTAGACTCAACACATGTCCGATCGAGCGCCGTTTACCGACTCATCCAATGGTCTGGGGATTGGCTCGAGCCCGGGGATCGAGTGGGAGCCGGGTGATGAGGACTACCCGTTTCCAGCCCGTCCGGGTGAGACTGCGGTCGAGTACTTTGCGCGCTGGCTCAAGGAAGCTCCCTATGCGAGCATCGAGCGGCAAGGTGCCAGGTATCTTCACGAGACGGACGTCACCAATGTCTTGAACCACATCACGGCGGACGTCGCGCTCCTGCGGGCGCGACTGGATGAGTTCGGTGATCGCGTCCTGACGGCGGCCGACTACACGGCGACCATTCAACGGATCGAAGAGGCGATGACGCGGCTTGCCGAAGCGCGCGCCACGCTGAAGCCCGACGGCGGCTAGCAGGGCTGCTCACGCCGGATCTGTGATCGTCGGTCAGCCTGTTGCGGCAGGGACACGGTCCCCGGCAGCCTGATAGATGCGCTCGATATCCCACGATCCCGGTGTCGGAACGGGCGTGTTTTCCATTGGGACGTCGACGAGCACCGGGCGGCCGAGCGCGACTGCACGTCGCAAGGTGGGCAGTAATTCGTCCGTCGTGCTGATCTTCCAGCCTTCCGCCCCACACGCACGGGCCATCTGCGCGAAATCGGGCGTGTATGGCTGTCCATCTACCAAGAAGTCGCAGCCGTAGCTCGTTCCGTAGTGCTTGCGCTCAAGACCGGCGATCGTCCCGAACGACGCGTTGTTCATGACCACCCATATCGGGGCGACTCCCATCTCGACTGCCGTAGCGACGACGTTCGGTTGCGCACCGAAGCCACCATCACCGACCAGGGCGATCGCCGGTCGTCCGGTCCGGGCGGCCGCGACTCCCAGGACCGCGGCCGGACCGAAGCCCATCGTCGAGAATCCTCCGGGCGTGATGAATGAGCTCGGCTCGTCTATGGGGTATTGCTGAGCCATTCCGTTCTTGTTCCAGCCGACATCCGTGACGAGGATCGCATCCGGAGCGGCTTCGCGAAGGTCCGCGAGGATCCGCTCCGGCTTCATCGGGAAGTCTCCGGAGCGGGCATTATCTGCGCTGAGATCAAGGAACCGCCGTCGTTCCGCATGCAATTCCTGCCAGTCGAATCGCGGCTTCCCGGCTGATGGCGGCCGGGCCTTGTCCGCGATCGCCGACAGCGCCGCTCCCGCATCCGCGACGACAGCCAAGCTGGTTGGGTAGTTGCGCCCCGGCTCGTTCGGATCGATGTCGATTTGGATGAGGCGCGTTGGTGGGATCGCAAATGTCGTTCCGTGCTCCCAGCTGCTCGAGTCGGTCTCTGGAAACCTGGTCCCTACAGCAAGGATGAGATCTGCGGTGGACGCCAGCCGATTGGCTGCCGGACTACCCCAGAAGCCGACCATGCCCACCAATTGAGGATGGTCGGGAGGCAGGGCTCCCGCCCCCATCAGGGTGTGACCGACGGGGACCTGCGCGGCCTCGGCCAGACGGATCAATTCCGCCGTGGCCTTCCGTGTCCCGCCACCGGCCAGGATGAACGGTCGGTCAGCCTGTTCGAGTTGCCGCGCGATCTCCTCCGCCAAGGAAGGGTCGAGGGCGGTCCTCTGGAGCGCCGAAGCGGGGATGATCGGCGCGTCGAGCGGCTTCGTCAGGATGTCCATTGGCACTGACACCAAGACGGGCCCCGGCCTTCCGGCCTGCGCAACGTCCCACGCGCGGGCGAGGACGCGAGGTACCTGGTCGGCGCGCCCGAGCCGCCAGGTGCGTTTGACGAATGGGGCGAACACGCTGGTCTGATCGGCATCACGCAAGAGGTTGAGCTCCTGGTGTGGGCCGCGATTCTCGAAGTATGTCGGGACATCCCCAGCGATCACGACCAGGGGGATCGAGTCCAGGGCGGCCGTCGCGACGCCTGTGGTCGCGTTTGTCAGGCCAGGTCCGACGTGCAGGATCACGACGCCTGGCTTGCCGGAAGCGCGCGAATATCCGTCCGCTGCGTGTGCGGCCACCTGCTCGTGGCGGGTGGTGACGAATCGGGGTCCACTGCCTCGTTCGAGTGCGGCCAGCAGGCTGATGTTGGTGTGCCCGCACAGTCCGAACGCGAGTTCGACCTGCCGGTCCCGAAGGAAGGAGGCGATGTGGTCGGCCACGGTCAGGGTCATCGTTGCCTCCCGGTTGGTTGGGACACACTCGCTGCTCGGGAAACGCTAGCCGCCGGCTGTTGCGTTTCGCCAAGGATGGCCTCTGAGTCACCCCCGACGGGTGGAGCGAGCGACGACACACGACCGGGGGTGCGCGAAAGCTTCGGCACGACGCCCGGAGTCAGGACGGGTCGCTCGAGGCGGCTATCACTGACTTCCACCAGCATGTCCCGTGAGCGGAATTGAACATCGTTCACGATGTCCGCGATGCTGTTGATGCGCCCGGCCGGAATCTTCGCCTCCCGCAGGACGGAAAGCACTTCGTCGGACGACCTGCCCGACGTCCACGCCTCGATCGCCTCGTCGAGTTCGGCCGCACGCTTCACGCGGCCCCGGTTGCTTTGAAGATCGGGATCAATCGCAAGCTCGGGACGCCCGATCGTTCGCATCAGCGTCTCGAAAAGCGTCGACGAATTCGCGCCGATCACGACATGATCGGAATCCTGACAGCGGTACACATTCGTCGGGGCAGAATTGTGGGCGATGTTGCCGGTCCGTTCTCGGACCATCCCGAAATAGCTGTACTCCGGGAGGACGCCTTCCAGGAGACTGAACACGCTCTCCGTCAGCGCGACATCGACCGTCTGTCCTCGCCCCGAGGTCGTTCGCTCGTGGAGGGCGACCAAGGCGCCGATCATGGCGTAAAGCGATGCCACGGAGTCGCCCAAGCTGAGGCCTGCGCGTGTCGGTGGCTGTCCCGGATCGCCCGTCAGGTAACGGAGGCCACCGACGGCCTCAGCTATGGTCCCGAAGCCCGCCTGCTGGGCGAGAGGACCGGTCTGACCAAATCCGGAGATCCGGACCAGAACGAGGCGCGGGTTCAGGTCTTCGAGAATCGTCGGGCCAAGCCCCCATTCCTCGAGGCGACCGGGCCTGAAATTCTCAATCAGGACGTCGGCCGTCCTGGCCAACCGGAGAACGATCTGCTGGGCCTCCGGATCGTGGAGGTCAAGCGCGATGGACCGCTTTCCGCGACCCTGGACCAAAGACCAGAGGGACCCGTGGCCGCCGACGGTACGTCCCCAGTCCCTAAGCGGATCGCCCCCCTTCGGATGTTCGACCTTGATCACGTCGGCGCCATAGTCCGAAAAGAGCCGTCCGGCGAACGGACCCGCGATCAGGGTCCCGAGCTCAAGGACGCGAATGCCGCTCAAAGGTCCTCGCGTTGAGTTGGCGGCGCCTGTGTCCGGGTAATTCATTGGCTTCCACATATCGGACTGGACATCTGAATAACTGAACGATATGGACGAGACGAACCCGCTGTCAAGAGCGTCGACTGCCGAGCCAGGACGGACGATCGACACTGTCAGGCAATCATGTCGACCCTTCTTGACAACTCGTTGGCATCCTCCTACCTTCCGAGCAGGTGAGGGCCATTTGGGCGTACGTTCCCATTATTCGGAAACGTGGAGGAGCAATCTGATGGATACTGGGACACGCAGTCACAGTGCAACTATCTTGCGACGGATGTCGTCGAGGACGTTGATCGCAGGGGTGGCCGTCGCCTTCGCATTGGCGGCCTGCGGCCCGTCGACAGGTGCGAGTCCATCGGCCGCGGTGTCTTCGGCCCCGGTCGTAAGTGCGACGCCTGCCGGCAGCGCAAGCGCAGCGCCGCCCTCCGGTGAGGCGATCAAGGTGGCCCAGATCGCGGCGCATAGCGGCCAGCTGGCCCAACTCGGGGACTGGGACAAGGAAGCACTCGACCTCGCGTTCAAGGAAAAGAACGATGCTGGAGGCGCATGTGGTCGACCGCTCGAGCTCACCGTCTTCGACGACCAGGGCGATCCCACCGTCGGCGTCAATGTCACACGGCAGGCGCTGGAGACCGGCATCGTGGCCGCCTTTGCGACGACCGAGAGCGCGGTGACCCTGGCTGCAGTCCCACTCTTTGCTGACGCCAAGGTGCCCCACTTCACCGCGGGCCAGAGCGACGCGATTACCAAGGAAGGCAGTGCCTACGTCTTCCGTGACGGCCCACCGGCGGCCGCTTTCAACAAAACGCTCGCGGACTACGCTTTGAAGACGAAGGG
>CAVRKB010000004.1:0-328617 GCA_963721545.1 uncultured Chloroflexia bacterium | reverse complement strand
CCGTGGACGTGAACCCCGTCCATGCCGTCGCGTCCGACCGCGTCTGCTCGATCGCCACCCACTGGGGCGACAGGAACGGCAGGATCACGACGGCGACGATCACGATCGCCGTGGCCAGACCGATCAGGATCGACGCCATTCGGGCTCCGGGGCGGTTCACCAGGTCATCGTAAACGGTCGGCCGCTCCGCGCCGTCTGGTCGGCGGCGCGCTCGGCTCGGCGACGGCCTACCGCCTGCCCGTGGGCCAGATCGTCTCCGGGCGAGTGGTAGGCGCGCTCGCGGCCCGAACACGTGGCACGGCTTCCGAATTCGTGCACGAACCACGCGGGCGCCGCTTCGTCGGGGCTCCAACTCGCGGTTCGGCATCGCCGATGGCCGTGGGGCGAATGTCTCGTCGGTACGTGCCGCGCTCGCCGGCTATTCGTCCTCGAGCGTCTTGGCCTGCTCCACCAGCCCTCGAGCGTCAGGTCGGAGGGCGGCTCCACGCCGAGCTCACCCGCGGCGCGGGCGACGCGCGCCCCGAAGGCATCGAGGTCGAGCTCGAGGATGTCGTGGAGCCCGTCGATCCCGGCCTGGATCATGAGCTGGTGCTCGTCCGGCCCGAAGCTCGCCGAGGTTGAGCATGAGCGCCTCGTCGCGCCACATCAGCACGTCGGTCGTGTCGGCGGCGACCTGGTCGGCCAGCGTCTGGCGGCGGGTCGCCGTCTCGGATACCTCGAGCAGCAGGCCCGTGGTGAAGATGCCCTGGTGGTCGAGCCGGTCGAGATGGGCGGGCTCGATGCGCGTCAGCTCGTCGATCGGTGGCATGCCGCGATGATGCCACGCCGACCTCCCGCTTCGCCGAGCGAGTAGCATCGACCGAAAGCCCGTGCGCGTGAGGCCACCCGCCGATGACCGAGGAGACGGACACCTCCATCGAGGAGCTCGCCGCGAGGTGGCTTGCAACCGAGCGCCAGGCGAGTGACCGCGGCAACGCCGGCGGCACCGAGGAGCGGGCGCGTGCCGCCAGCGCCGCCTACGAGCGCGCAGTGACGTCCGCCTCCCCGGAGGAGCTGCTCATCGCGTGGCACGCCGCGCTCAACGTCCAGTACGCCTGCGAGATTGGCTCGGCGTCATGGGCGGAGGCTCGCGCCGATCTGCCGAGCTGCTGCGCGTCGAGCATCCTCGCACGTGGCGGCGACCACCGGCTAGGGCGACCGCCTTCGGCAGTCCGGTCAATGGCGGGCTGATACCCTCCCGTCGTGGACGATGAACCCGACGCTCAGCACGGACAGGCTCGTGGAACTCCTGAAGCCGGTGGCGATCGGCCGAACGGGACACGGCCGCCGCACGCGCGGCCGAATCCATCGCCGCGATGGCGGTCGAGGCCGCGGAAGATCGCCGAGACGGCTGCGGCCAAGGCCGAGAAGGCAGCAGACCTGGCGATGCAGGCGGCAGTACAAGCGAAAGACGCTGCGGCGCTCGCGCGTCAGGCGGCCGGCGATGCCGCGCAAGGGGCGCTGACTGCCGGTATGCACCGCGGCCGGCGAGGAGGAGCGCGCGAGCCAGGACGTGAGCACCGCCGAGAAGGCAGAGGATCGAGCGCGGGAGCGGTTCAAGGAAGCACAGGACAGAGGTTTCCAGAAGGACGCGCCTGTGGATCCGGCTCCAGATTGAGGGTCACCGTTTGAGCGTCGGCGATCAGCGGCCGACCACGGGCGGTTCCCGAAACCGTCGGGCAAGTCGATGAGAGTCCGCTCGGATCGTTCCTCGGCCGCCAGCGCGATCTCCGTACGCCTCCGTGACCGGGGCTGCACAGCGACGCGCCCTCGTGTCCCGTGCCAGGCATTTCATGGCTTCGACGAGTTCCGCACTGGCTCGCCGCTCTCCATCGGTCATCTGCGGATCGTCCGTTGCACGTCAGGTCGCCTGCACTTCGATCATCGCGAAAGCGTTTCAACCTGACGCCGGTCTCGCGCGGTCACGGGCAGCATGGGTGACGACGAGCCCACCGAGTCGGAGCTGGCCTGGCTCGCCGGTGCGGATGCGGAGCCGCCACGGCCACCTGGCCGGTAGCGCAGCACTGTCAGGCGTGCCACGCCCCCGGGCGGTCACGGGTCGAGCGGCTTGAGGTGGATCGTCACGCCGTCCGTCTCGCCCGTCTCCGGGTCGCGGCGAGGCGCGGCGACCACCAGGCGACGCGGTCCGCCGGGCCGTGTCGAGCCGGCAGGCGCCGGGCTTGCCGCTCGTGAGCACCAGGTCCATCAGGGCGAACGCCTTGGGCGGGAGGCCGAGCAGCGCCTCGCGTGCCGGCTGACCCACGACGTCGGCGCCGAATGCCTCGATGAAGGGGGCGTTGGCATGCATGATCCGGTGACGGGGCCGAAGTGGAAGGCCGCGGGATGCGGGCGCGCCGTCGACTCGATCGCCATCAGCGGCGCTCCAGATCGAGCACGGACCGGCCGAAGCCGCCGTGGCCACGTCCTCGAGCGGCGGGTTGATGAGCCCGGCGCGCGCATCCCGGAATGCGCGTTCCAGGCGCCCGGCGAGGAAGCCCGGCCCGCCGGCGATCCGGAGCGCCTCGTCGGTCGCGTTCACGGCGGCTCGGTGGCGACCAGCTTGGCGAGCGCGAGGTCCTCGGCCGCCGCGGCCAGGCCGGCCGCGTCGTCCGCGACCACGGCGGCGTCCCAGCGCCGAACCACGTCGAGCACCACGATCCGCGCCGCCCGCAACTCTGCGTCCATTCGCCCGAGCCGGAGCTGGACCGACGGTAGGTCGGCCACCGCCGTCGAGCCGTCGCCCGGGCCGGCGGTCGAGCGCCCAGCGTGCGACGCCTTCCGGGCCCCTTCCCCGATCCCGAGGTACGCCGCCGCGATCAGCGATCCCGAACCAGGCTCCGGGCGCCGGACCGCGCGGATCGGGACGCCCGCTCGCCGGCGGACCAGAGCCCGTCCCCGCGGACCCGCTACACCGGTCCAGGCGCAGCCGCCCCGATGCTGACCCACGCATGCCCATCGCCTCGAACCCGGGCCGTCGTTCCACGCCGGCACGCATCGAGCTCGCACCAGCCAGACGCCGAGCTCGGCGGGATCCGTGCCGGCCAGCCGGGCGGTGACGAAGGCGTGGGTGAGGTTCGGCAGCCAGGTCGTCCAGGTCTTTTCGCCGGACAACCGCCACGTGCCGTCGCCGGCGGCTTCGGCGGTCGTTTCGGGCACGGCGCCCCGAGCGGGCGACCCGCCGCCCTCCTCGGTTGCCGCGTTGTTGACGAGCGCCCCCTGGTCCACGATCGCCCGAAACATCCGATCACGCAGGTCCGCCGGAACGCCGCTCGAATTCGACGAGCGCGCCGACGACGTGGACCTGCATCGCGAAGCCGAGCGCCGTGGACCCGTCGACCGCGCCGAGCGCCATCAGCACCTCGGCCGCCTCCGTCATCCGGGCACCGAGCCCTCCGGCCGGCTCGGGCACGACCAGGCGATGCAGCCCCGCCTCGACGATCGCCTTTGCAGCGCGAGGTTCGAACACATCGCCGAGCTCCAGCCGCCCGTAGCCGCTCGAGGGCGTCGTCCGATCGACGACACGGCACGCTCCGTGGTCGTCATGGCGCCTTCGTCGTCCAGGCCCTCGGCCCGACGAGCTGGCCCGCCCTGGACGCCTCGATGAGGCGTCGAGACGCCGTTCGCGCGTGGCCCCTGCTTCGCGCTCGTCACCCAGTGCGTTATTCCCTTGCGATACGAGGGCGGACGTGCCTGCCATCGGCCCAGGCCGCAGTGTCCCCCTTGAAGCCGGGCGAGCTCGTCAGCGCTGAAGTCGTCGATCGGACGCTCGTAGGAATAGACCGCGGTCCTCGCGTCCGTACGGGCCTCGAACGCACGGAGCCCCGCCGGGCGCATCCGGCCCTCGGCAGTCAGCGCGGCGACCTTGGCGACGTTGATCGCGCTCCAGTTGCTGCCCTTCCGGCGGGCGTGAACCGCGGCGCGTGACTGATGTCGTCGAGCCGCTGGAGCTGGCCGTCGATCCAGCCGACGCACAGCGCCTCGTCGACGGCGTCCGACCAGCCGACGGTCGGCCGGCCGCTCGCCTTCTTGTACTGGCCGAGCCACAGCTCGGCCGCCGTTTCGTGGTTGGCGTCGAACCAGTCGCGCAGCTCGGCCGGCGACGCGAAGAAGCGGATGTCGTGCGGGACGAGCTTCACCATCGGGTCGCGGATCCGGAGCGGGTCATCCGCCCAGTCTAGGACGCCCGTCCGACCTGGCAGCGGGCGGAACGACGGAGCGGCCTAGATCGAATTGCCCACCTGCGAAAGGATGTCGCGGATGGCGTCGCCGTTCAGGATGAGAGCGGCGAACGGCAGCGCGAACACGAGGAACAGCATCACCAGGCAGCCGACGACGGCGGCACCCGATCCGCCCGGCGGGGCTGGACCACCACCGATCCGGCCCACCTGTCGTGGATCCCCTGGTGGAGGCGATCCGTGGCGGTCGTCAAGAGCAGGATGACGACCCAGACCAGACCGACCAGGCCGAGCCACGACCCTGCGGCCGGCAGCACCGCGACGATCGACACGATGCCGCTCAGCGCGAGCCAGCGGACGGCCGCGGCATTGAGTGGCAGCGTCGCCGCATCGGCCGCGCGAACGACTCGCAACCGGATGAGCCGCATCCCAAGCGTCGCCTGCCCGCCGCTACGCCACAGCCCGATGAAGTACGCGGCATCGATGGCGACGAGGACGAGACCAGCCAGGAGGGTCGTCGTCATGACGGCGTCCGGCCCGTACGTCCCGATCACGGCTCCCACGCTGACGTTGAGCGCCGTCAGAAGCGCCAGGTCGATCGTGTAGGCCACGACCCGGGAGAAGACGCCTGCGATGACCAGGCCCTCGCCCACGGTCGCCGGTGCGGCGGCAGCCGCAGCCGGCGGCGCCCAGGCCACAACGGGTTGGCCCGGCTGCACAGCCGGGCTGCCGGCGGGGCCGGTCCATCCGACCGGCGCCGAGGAGATGATCCCGGTCGGTCGTGGCTCGGCGGTGGTCGGCGCGTCGGCATCCGGCGCGGGTGGGGCCGGTGGCGTGGGTGGCGGGTCGCCACCGGGCGTCTGCGACGACAAGGCAATCCTCCCTGGATATCGTCGATGGTACTGGTCGATCGGCCTCGGCACTCGGGTACGCTGCCGCCTATGACGGAGCGCGCCGCAATGGATCCAGCCCTCGCCGACCCACTCGGGCCGGACGCCCTCGACTTCTGGCTCGGGACGTGGCTCCTGTCCTGGACCGGTGGCGGTCGGGGCTCGAACACCATCCGCCGGATCCTCGACGATCGCGTGATCGAAGAATTGTTCCTCGGCGGCGATCCCGACGGGTCGCTGGCCGGTCGCAGCCTGTCCGTGCGCGACGCTGCCGACGGGCGATGGCGGCAGACGTGGGTCGACTCGACCGGCGCCTGCCTGATGCTTGTTGGCGTGGCGGTGGACGGGCGGATCGCCTTCCAGCGCGAGACCGTCGTGAACGGCGTCCCAACCGTCCAGCGGATGGTCTGGCTCGACGTCGGCACGGACACATTGCGCTGGGAATGGCAACGTTCGACCGACGGCGGCGCCTGGGAGGTCGCGTGGGCGATCGACTATCGGCGCGCCACCGTAGACCACCTGCGCCGCGGGGCGGCCACGTCCGGTCGCGATGCGTCGAACGCCGAGCCGGCTCAGGCGCACGAGCCCGCGCGGGCGATCTCCCTGACCTCGAACGCCGGCGCCGCCGCTGCGCCGGCCTGCCCCCCGGCGTCGTGCACGCCGGTCGAGACCACGCTCATCGTCAGCACGTCATCGGCAGCGACATCGGCGAGCTGCGCGTCGGTCACGGTGAAGAAGGCGAGGCTGCCATCGGCCGCCCAGTTGGCCTCCTCCCGGTTCGACGCCTGTCCGCGGAGCGTCGTGCCGTCGACCGCGGTGATGCACGCCCACACGATGTAGCCGTTGCCCGCGTACTTGTCCGGTGCGGCCACGAGCTGCTCCCAGCCGCGGCTGGTGAGGTTGGAGTAGTTGCCGGGAGCCGGCGTGGCCGACCCGACCGCTGCAGGGACGCGCGGCGCGGGGCGACACTCGCGCTTGCCCCGCTCCTGGGGGTCGCGGATGCGTGCGGCGTGGCGGCCGACCCGCCGCACCCGCCGACCAGCAGCAGCACCATCGGGATGGCCAGCAGGCGTCGCATTCACCCCGGCAGCATAGGCCGCGCAGGCTCGCGGGACGGCACGAGGCCCCGAAACCACACCGCCGGGGGGACAGTCGGCCTCGGGACCTCACTCACAGCAACGAGCGCGACACGTCCGCGTTTGGGCGCGATAGGCAAAGTGTCTTATTGGCGACACCTCGGGTGAGCTGCCACGCTCTCGATGCTGGCACGCACGCCGCCGGGGGAACGATGGCCGCGGGCCGATTCGCACGTGCCCGCCCACGGCCGGCGTGCCAACCAACCCGTCACCGACGACCGCGACCCTCGTGGTATGGCACGACGAGCGGATCCAGAGCGGATCGACGAGGCCCGCCGGGCGGCACTTCGTAACACGTTGACCGGCTCGGGGATGTCGCCCGAGACCGCCGAGCAATGGATCGCGGCCTGGGCGGACGAGGCAGCGTCCCGCGGTTTGCAACGGGGCGGGGCTTACTGGACGGCGGCCGCGGCCTGGATCAACGCCGAGCGGATCAGGAGCCGCGGCGGCAGTGCCTAGCCTCCGTCAGCGGGGTGGCAGACCGGCGTCCTGTTCGGCCGGTGTCTGGTCGGCGGGCTCGAACGGGGGCTCGCCGCTCCCCGACTTGGCGACGGCCGTCTCGCGTCGCAGGTCCGAGGCGACCTCGCGACCCTTCGTCGCCAATCGGTCGCCGACGGCTTCGGTCTTGTCGGCAGCGCGCTGGGCCACCGGCCCGGCCGCCGCTCCGGCCTTCGCCGCCAGCTCTGCGGCCCTCGCCGCAATCTCCCTGAGGACGGGCGGGCGTAGCTCGCGAGATTCTCGATGATCGAGTCGAGCTGGCGGACCGCCGGCTCGGCCGACGGTGCGCTCGGCGGGCTCTCGGCTGCCCGGGGGCTCAGATCGCCGGTGGGCTGGTCCTGCGGTTGATCCTGGGACGTCATCGCCGCGCCTCCTTGGGTTCGGTCCCGAAAGCATCCGGCCCGGCGCAGAACGGTTGCGAGCCTCGGTCGTGGCCCCGCCCTTGCAGTCACGTGGCGGTCGCGCGTCTGCACCGCTGGACCTTGGTCAGGGCGTCGGTGGCAGGCCGATCCAGCTCTGGACGTCGAGCAGCGCCTGCTGGCTCACCCGAAGGAAGCCTTCCTGCGGCCGGTCCAGGTCCATCACGAGCGTCAAGACGGCGCCGAGGGCGACCACGAGCACCACGGCGCTGAGGATGCTGCGGCGCCCGGACAGGCCGCCGCTGTACCCGACCATCCCGAGCGCCAGCGCGGAACCCGCGAGCAGCAGCAGGAGCACGGTCTCGGGAACGCGCGCATACAGCCCCGACACGACCCGTGTCTCGTTGAGGCTGACGATCTCGGTCAGGGATTCCCCGAAGGACGCGACGAGGTCAGGGCTGTGCCCGCTCCGGGCCACCTCCGCCGCAATCTGCCACATCGCTGCGTGCAGCTCCATGGAGCGTCCGATATTCGACTTGGCCGCCTCGATGTTGGCCGCGGCGATCCGCAACGGCAGGTATTCGCGCAACAGTGCTCGCATCTGGTCGGTGGCCGGCTGCGGCAGATAGTCGGCCTGGAGATACGCCGTGCCGATCGCATTCGCCTCGGCCACCACGAGCCCGCGCCGCGTGTCGTACCGGTCGGCTGCCATGCTCATCGTCACCGCGAGCAGGAACGCCATCAGCGCGAGGAGCGAGCCGATCAGGACGTCGGTCGGTCCCTCCTGCTCGCCCGGCATCCGGGCCTGCCACCACCGCCCGATGCGGAACCCGACCTCGTAGCACGCGAACGAGATGATCGCGAACAGGGCCGTGATGACCAGCAGCGGGATCGAATCCAGCAGACCTCCGTTCATCGCGCCTGTGCCTCGTTCGTGCCGCGTGGGCCGTGAACGCCTCAGCCCAGCGCCAGCCCTTCGGCGGCGCCGGACGAGACGGGATCCGGTTGCCGCATCATCCGGAACGACACCAGCAGCCCGAGCAGGCTTGCGAAGATCGGGATGAGCAGGGCGACCTGCAGGGCGAACGGCCGCGCCTCGGTGTTGATTCGGATGATCTCGGCTTCGACCTCCGGCGGCTGATTGACGATCAGCGCGTCGAGGGCCGTGTTGGTCATCACCTCGGCGTCGTGCTCGAGCGCCGCGGCGACTTCCTGCTGCTCTGCCGGCGTGAGCACCGCGCTCGGCTCCGCCAGGTTCGTGAAGCTGAAGGCGAGGGTCGCCAGCATGATCGCGCCGGCGAACGCCAGGCCGAACGACAGTCCGAACGAGCCGGCCGCCGAGTTCACGCCCGCGGCCTCGCTGACCCGTTCCTCGTCGATCGGCGACAGGGTGTAGTTGTTGAGCTGGGAGACGAGCAGCCCCATCCGATCCCGGCGATCACCAGCGGGATCGCCAGGTACCAGCCCGGCGTCGGCCCTGGGGATG
Source organism: uncultured Chloroflexia bacterium (assembly GCA_963721545.1). Classification (GTDB taxonomy): domain Bacteria; phylum Chloroflexota; class Limnocylindria; order Limnocylindrales; family CSP1-4; genus SPCO01. Next base: position 320,034 of record CAVRKB010000004.1, on the reverse strand, counting down.
ATCGGGATCAAGGCGAGCATGCCGACCACCAGGAGCGCGAACCCGGCCCGGATGATGCTGCTCGGCCGGCGGTTGCCCGCTCCGGCGCCGGCGAGGATCGCGGTCGCCGAACATGCTGAGCGAGAGCGGCGCGAGCGACAGGCCCGCCTGCAGCGCGTTGTACTCGAGGACCATCTGCAGGTAGATCGGGATGGTGATCATCGCGCCACCGAGGGCGATGTTCTGGAGCATCTGCCCGGAGATCCCGAACCTGAACAGCATGGACTTGAACAGGTCCGGGTCGATGAGCGCCGGCTTCCCCTCGCGCTTCCGGCGCACGCAGCCAGTAGGCGAACGCGGCGAGCGAGACGACGCCGATCGCCAGGAGCAGGCCGACGGCTTCGCCGCCCTCCTGCCAGACGAGGATGCTCAGCACGAGTCCGCCCATCCCGAAGACCGACAGGGCCGCACCGACGAGGTCGACTCGTCGCGGGCCGGTGTACGGCACGTCGCGGACGAGCCGGCTTCCCAGAGCACGATGGCGATGACGACGACTTCGAGCAGGAACGCGACGCGATATGACAGGAAGGTGGTGATGAAGCCGCCGATCAACGGTCCGACGGCCGCAGCGATCGCCGCCGCCGCACCGACCAGGGCGTAGGTCGCCTTCTGGGCCGCCCCTCGAAGTTGCCGTGGATGAGCGACTGCATGGCCGGCAGCAGGAGCGACGCGCCGAGGCCGCCGATCACCGCCCAGAAGATGAAGATCGGCAGCACGGTCTGGCCGAGGGCCATCGCCAAGGCCCCGGCCGTGTAGGCGAGGAGGCCCATGATGTATGCCCGCTTGCGCCCGAACAGGTCGCCGATCTTGCTGCCGATCAGGATGAAGGCCGCCGACACCAGCGCCTCGAGCGCGATGGCCGACTGGATGGCGCTCACGTCGGTGCCGAGGTCCGCGACCACCGCCGAGATCGAGACATTCATGATCGACGTGTCGACGACCAGCACGAACATGGCCACCGCCAGCAGGATCGGAAGCCGACGATCGCCAGTCGGCTGCTCGGCGACCTCGGTCTCTGGAGCCTGACTCACCCGCGGTCCCCTCATCTTCGCGATGCACCGACGCTCGAATTGCGCCGGAAGCGACAGCATGGGCCATGGCGAACTGACGTGCAGCATCACCGTGCGACCCTCGGCTCGCGTCGGGCCTGTCGCTTGAGTGATGATGCGCGCGATGCCTCGTCTCCAGCGCAAGAGCATGTCCGCTCCCGATCTCGTCCGGACGTTCCCGTTCGGCCACGTCGATGTCGTCAACCTCGACGAAACGTCGGTCGCCCGGTTCACCTGGGAGCCCGGCTGGCGGTGGTCGAAGGACGTGGCGCCCGTCGTCCAGACCGTGACGTGCCAGAACCGTCACGTCGGCTACGTCCTCTCCGGCGTGCTGCACGTCCAGATGGACGACGGCACCGAGCTGGAGATCCACGTCGGCGACGCCTTCGAGATCCCGCCCGGGCACGATGCGTGGGTGGTCGGCGACGAGGTCTTCGATACGGTCGAGTTCACGAGCGCCGCCGTCTTCGGCCTGACGCCCGACGAAAACGAGAGCACCCTCGCGACGGTGCTGTTCACCGACATCGTCGACTCGACGGCCATCCTGAGCCGGATCGGTGACTCGGCATGGCAACGCCTCGTGCTGCAGCACAACCAGCTCATGCGGTCCGAGCTCGACCGGTTCCGCGGTCGCGAGGTCGGCACGACCGGCGACGGGTTCCTGGCCCTGTTCGATGGGGCGGCCCGTGCGGTCAGGTGTGCGAAGGCCATGGTCGCGGCGGTCGGCGAGCTCGACATCCGGATCAGGGCGGGGCTGCACACGGGCGAGGTCGCCGTGACCGGCGGTCAGGCACGGGGGCTCGCGGTCCACGCGGCTGCGCGTGTCGCCGCCCTCGCGGGCCCCGGCGAAGTCCTGGTCAGCTCGACAACGCGGGACTTGCTCGACGGATCCGGCCTCGCCCTCATCAGCCGTGGCGACCACGAGCTGAAGGGTCTCGCCGGAACACGCGCGATCTACGCCCTTGACGTGCCCGGACCGACCGACGAACCACGGGCTGCTGCTCTGACGGGGGAGTGACATGGATCTGAATCTGAACGAGGCGATCCGCTGGGTCCTTGGCCACGGAGCGCAGCTCCTGATCGGCACGGCGGTGCTGCTGGTGATCTACCGCGTGGGCGTCACTGCCATCCACCGAATCGTGCCTGCCATCATCGACGCGCAGGCAGCTCACCTTCCGTCGGTAACGCGATCGGACGACGAGATCGGCAAGCGCATCAAGACGATCGAGGACCTGCTGCTCAAGCTCCTCCGGGTCGGCGTCCTGGCCGGGTTCGTTGTCGTGGTCCTGGCCGTCTTCCAGCTGTACACCATCCTCGCCGCCATCGCCCTCATCATCGTGGCCGTCGTCTTCGCCACGAGGGACGTCGTCCTGGACTACGTGATGGGGTTCCTGATCCTCGTGGAGGGTCCGTACTTCAATGGCGATTACGTGGTCGTCAGCAGTCACCCCGGGGTCGAAGGCGTTGTCGAGGAGATCGGCCTGCGCCGGACGGTGCTGCGTGACGGGCTGGGCTCGTCGCATGCCGTCTCGAACGCGTTCATCAGGATGTCCGCCAACCAGACTCGCCTCTTCTCGGTGGCAGTCGTCGACGTCCACGTCCTGCATGCCGCCGACATCGATCAGGCTTTGGCGATCGCGGCCCAGGTCGCGGGTGAGATGCGCGCTGACGCCGCGTGGGTCGACAGCTTCGTCGCCGATGCCCCGACCGACATCTGGGTCGCCGGGATCGGCATGGACGGCGCCTCGATCAGGATTCAGCAGCGGGTTCCGACCGGTGCGCAGCTGGTCGTCGCCAGCGAGCTTCGCCGGCGGTTGGCTGCGGCCCTCCTGGCGGTGTCGATCGGGACAGGCCGATGGGACACGCCGATGCCGATCGTCACCCAGCCCAGAGACGCATGACCTGGGAAGGCCGGCCCGACGACGGCGGCCGTCGGATCGGACCCGGGGCACGCTCGCGCACCCCTAGTGTGACGGAAGATCGATGACCGGCGTCGTCGCCTGGGTATACGGACGGTCGGCGACGAGCACGAACTGGCGGACGCGCGCGGCGATCTCGTTCCCGAGCCCGCCTGTAGACGGCGAGCCGCTCATCGTCTGAGCCGGCAGCCTTTGATGCGTATGGAAGAACTTCCAGTGATCCGTCTGGCCGGCACCCGGGAACACCGGGCAGGTATGACGAGCGGTCTTGCGCAGACGGTGATGACCCAGTTCCAGGGCTGGCCCAGGAACTCGCCGACGCCCTTGCTGTGAAGGTCGCTGATGTCGATGCCCCCATATCTCCCGCCATGGCGCGACGGCCTCGGGGCTGACGTCTGTGAACGCTGTCCGGCGCTGGCAACCTCGTAGCGGTCGGCGGCCCACGCTCGAAGCATCCCTTGGCCATCTGCGATCGGGACGAGTTCTCCGTGCCGACGAAAGAGCACACGTTGCATGGACATCGCGTAGAATCTACTCCGCAGCAGACCACGAAGCCGCGTCGTCGGCCACGAGTCGCCTGGTGGCCCCGCCGCGACACGAGGAGCCGGCCCACGGGCCGGTATCTCGCACCAGCATTGCTACACGGCGGAGTAGGACTCCATGCCACTGGCGCCAGTCGGCCAAGCTTGAGTCAAGCCTCGGCGATCGCCGCGATCGACACCTTGAGGCCTGGGATCCTCGCGGGTAGCTTCGCGCCCTGGCGCGCCGGGGGATTCGACGGGAACCAGCGCAGCCACTCCTCGTTCATGCCGCCGAAGTCGTCCTCGTCCGCGAGCACGATCGTGGCACTGACGATCTTGTCCAGCGAGCTGCCGGCCTCTTCGAGAATGGCGGCGATGTTCTCCAGGCACTGGCGTGTCTGTTCCTGGATGGTAATGCCCGCTATCTGGCCGGTAGACGGATCCGTTGGTGCCGTGCCGGAGACGAACACGAGCCCTGCCGCCTTGACGGCCTGACTGTAGGTGGCCGGAGGCTTCGCGGCCTTTGCCGCAAAGACGATCTGGCGAGCCATGACTTCTCCTGTTGGCGGTGCCGCGTGGATGCGAGACGGCGACAGCGACAGCCTACAGGTGAGCCATGCGGCGGCGCGAGACGCTGGTGCCGCTTGCGGCACTCGAGCCCGGGATGGCGAGGCCGAGGACCGGAGCCTGCGGAAGGACGGCGCGTCCTGGCAGGCGGGCTGAGGCTGGATCGCGGGGGGCAGACGGCGCGGTGACGGCAACCCGAGCCCGTAACAGGAGCGCCTGCCGCGCGTTCCCTCAGGCGACACGCCGTCAGCCCGAGGCGATCGCCCACGGTGACGGGGTCGTTACTCGATCGGAGCTTCGCGGTGGCCACCCGGCGAGTCCTGTCCGTGATCGCGTGCCTCGTCGTCGTGGGCTGTGGCGGCGGTTCGCCGTCAGCGGGCCCGACCAGTCCCGCGGCCATCGCGACGGCTTCACCGGCCCTCACCCTCACGCCGACCGCGACCGCGACGCTCCCTGCCACCCACCCCGGAGCCGAAGGTGACACCGAAGCCGACGCCGAAGCCGACGCCGAAGCCCGTTCCCGTGCCGCCGAAGCCTTCACGGGTGTGCGGTTCGACACGAAAGTCGTCGAGAGGAGTCGAGGTCGCTACGCCGACATGACCCAAACCAGGCGTGGCGAACGCCGCGGAGCGAGGGCGTCGTGATCAGGGTCTACGGGGTAACCGAGTGCATCGCTGAACCAGACGACCCGGCCCCGGGCACGGGCGGGCCTTGCCTGGTCGTTGGCACCCCGCTGCCAGGGTCCGTCCGGACGCTGCTGGGCAAGGCGCCCGCCTCGGACGGCACGGTGAGCTGGTCGTGGACCGTGGAGACTGGTTGCAACGTCGGCCTCGCCTACGACCCTGACAGGCCGGCCTACCACGCGATCGTGCTGGCTGCCTACAACGCTTCAGGCCGCTCGATCTTTGCCATTGCTGAGCCGGTGGGTGGTATGCGGCCGCTCCTGACGAAGTCATCTGCTGATCCCCTCGAGCCCGGTCGACCGGGATGGGCTGGCTGCACGGCGACCGGATGCGCTTACAGGCCCGAGCTCTGGCCCCCACGTTGTATTCGGCTGGCGGCCTTCCAGACGAAGATCGCCCCGGCGACGGGCGCGACCGACGTAAGCAGGAAGAGCAGGACGAGGCCTCCCCACGATGGCGCCCCGATACCGATCGCCCACGAGGCAATGAAGATCGCCACGCCGGTCAAGGCCACGGCTCCTGCGAGCAAGGCAATCGCCAGCAACCTGAGCGCGACAACAGCAACTCTTCGGCCAGTGACGTTCTCCATCTCGACATCGAGAACGTGCGAAGCACGAGGCCGTTACGCGACGGGTCGACCAGCAGCCAGGTCGGTCGCGACGGTTAGTCGCATGACGCTGGACCGCGGGTCCGGGACGCGCCGGGTAAACGGACAACGCTGGCCATCGGTCCCGATCGTGGTGGTGGGTCACTTCGCCGACCCTCGAGCGGCGGATTGTCGACTCCGGGCCCGCTAGCTCTGCCTCGATCGCTTCGTCATCGACCGAGGCGTGGCGTTCGATCCGAACTCGGTCCCGGCACCGACGCAGTCGCGGAACCCGCATCCGGCACCGTCGGGAACCGGGTAGGACCGGTGTTGCTACGGGCGCGAAACACGAAGAAACCGGCCCGTAGGCCGGTTTCCTGCTTGATGTCTGGTCGGGGCGGCGGGATTTGAACCCACGACCACCAGTCCCCCAGCAGGGTGCCAAACACGCTCACGAGGGGCGAAGCGTCGTCCGTAAGCGTGGATTGTGTCCGTGACGTCCGTTGTGTGTTACCCAAACAGCGGTCAAGATTGCGGTCAACACCGCCGCCCCGGTCCGCCCGGGCAGGCTGGCCGCATGGTGCCGGATCGTGAGTCCAGGATCGGAGCCGGGGCGGCGACAGGCTAGGCGTCACGGCCCACGCGGCGCTCGACGAGACGCAATGCTGACGCCCGCGGTGTACGAAGGCATGGCGGCGCGTCACACCCGTGCCCGGGTGGGAGGTTGACCGAACAGGAGGGGCCCATCCCATGCGCAAGCTCACGAGTCTCGTGGCTGCCGGCATCCTCGCGCTCGGACTCGTGGCTCCGGCATCGGCCGCGCCGCCGGAGCGCGGCGAGGAGTTCCTCTGGTCGATCTTCCTGGACCAGGAGCATGACCTGGTCGCCTTCTGGAACATGACACGCGCCGACTACTGCGAGTGGGAGGCCTCGGACTTCGACGGCGACCCGCCGGTGGACCACCTCATCCCGATCATGTTGGTCTTCGAACCGAGCGGTGCGATCAAGACGAGCTGGGGCGACACGGCACCGCTGGAGCTGTGGGCACTGGACGAGGACGCCGATTTCTCGGGGCCATGTGAGGACACCGACGACAGCACCTCGCCCTGGGCGGCGGGATCGGCGATGAACATGGGAACCGATAACGACCTGGCCCACGACGAAAGCGTCGAGAACGGCCTGTTTCGGACCAACGCCTTCGGACAGCGCGGCAACGGGTCCGTGACGGACGGTGACGGCGGGACCTGGAGGTACGGCTGGACGTTCCGTGCCGTGTACGACAACGATCTCGAGTTCCGCGCCGTCGTGCCGGACAGCACGGTGCTCGCGCCCGGCGGCTGAGTCTTGTTGTCCGGGACTGGGACGAGAACCCAGTCCCGGACTGGCCACGCCGTGGGCAGCGGAGCCCGTCGCGACTTACCTGACACTTATCGGCATGGCCCGCGCGGGCGGTCCGCAGCCGGAAGGTGGCGACCAACATCGCCGACCTCTCGATAAGCCGTCGGTCGCCTATCGAACCATCGACCCGTGGACGCCCGCCGAGGTAGACCGCTTCTTGGACACGGTCGTCGCCGACCCGACCGGGCCGCTGTACGCATTCGCCATCGGCACCGGCTTGCGCCAAGGCGAGCTGCTCGGACTTCGGTGGGAAGACATCGACATGGACGCCCACACGCTCCGCGTCAGCGGCCAGCTCGACCGCCAGGGCGAACGGGCCGAGGTGAAGACCGAGAGCGGCCGCCGGACCTTCGGACTACCAGCCGCTCGCCATCTACGCGCTCAAGGCGCAGCGGGCCGCACAGGCGCGCCAGGGGCTTGCTGCCGGTGCGTCATGGCGGGACGAGGGCTATGTGTTCACCGGGGCGTAGGGCAAGCCACGGGACTGGCGCAGCCTTGATCGGTGCTTCGTTCGAGCACAGGAACAAGCGGGCGTGCGGCGTCAGCGGTTCCACGACATGCGGCACTCGTTCGCCACGTTGTTGCTCGACGCGGGCGAGGAGATCGCGGTGATATCGAAGATGCTCGGCCACGCCGACTACTCGACGACGGTTGACGTCTACAGCCACCTCTCGACGGAGCGCAGCCGTGTCGCGGCAGCACGGATCGATGGCCTGCTCAAGCGCCGCGAAGTAGCGAGGAGACCGCTTGCTGCCCCCCACCCTCACCGAGCTGCAGGCTCGGCTGCTTGCGGTCCATCGAGGACCTCCGCACCGACCAGATCACCCCGGCGGAGGCACGGAAGATCACGAAGGAGGTCAGTGCCCAGCTCCGAACCTACGAGGTGGCGATGCGGATGGGCGAGGCCGCCAGGCATTCCGCGAGGCCTAGAAGCCGCCAATTGCGGTCAACCCTCGAAACAGGCCCCGGTCGGGACGATCCCGCCGGGGCCTTTTCGTGCTCGATGTCTGGTCGGGGCGGCGGGATTTGAACCCACGACCACCAGTCCCCCAGACTGGTGCGCTACCAGACTGCGCCACGCCCCGTGCGGGCGAGTCTAGCACCGGGCCGACCGCGACCCGACGACGGCGCCCGGCTATCCTGCCGGCATGAGCGTCATCGATCCGTGAGGCGACGACCGATGCGGACCTCGAGCGGGTCCTGGCCGTGCGCAACACGGTCGAGTTCGAGCAGCTGAGCCTGGCCGGGCTCCGCGCCGAACGCAGTGGATCCGTGGCGACGCTCGACCTGCTGGCCGAGGCCGACGGCGTCGACGTCGGCTCGGGCAGCGTCGCCTGGGGGCCGATGGGCGCCGAATCGCGCAACGTCTTCGTCTTCGCCTGGGTGCCCCCCGAGCACCGCCACCAGGGCATCGGCGGCAGCCTCCTCGACCGGCTGGTGGCGTTCGCCCGCGATCGGGGCATGGAGCGGATGACGACGCTCGTCTACGCCGACGACGCGGATGCGATCGCGTTTCGTGGAGCGGCGCGGGCTGGCGATCGATGGTGGTGGGCAGCTCGGGAAGCTCGACCTGACGGGGCCGCGCCACGGAGCGAGGCGTCGCACCGATCGACGGCGTCGAGATCGCGACGATGGCCGAGCGGAGGGACCTCGAGCCCGACCTGTACGAGATCCACAAGCTGACCTTCCCGGAGATCCCGTTCCTGGCGAAGGAGCCGATGCCCTCGTACGAGACGTGGCAGAAGACGGGCACCGCCGACGCGGGCTACCTCGCGGACCTCAGCCTGCTGGCGATCGAGGACGGCCGGCTGCTCGGGGCGGTCGAGGTCTTCGACAACGGCGACGACGTGATCTTCATCGGGATGACCGCCGTCCACCCCGAAGCCCGCCGCCGCGGAGTCGCCCGCCAGCTCAAGGTCGAGCTCGAGCGGCGCGCTCGCGCAGCCGGCATCCGCCGGATCGAGACCTACAACGACGGCACCAACGAGCGCATCCGCGGGCTGAACGAATCGCTCGGCTACGTCTACAACCCGCCCTACGTGGCGCTCCGCGGTCCGTTGCCGCCGCCCCGCGAATCCGGCGCCGGCGCGTCCTGACCGCCGCTCCGGACGAGCCGCGCCATCCAGCGGTCGTAGTCGGCGAGCTCGTCCTTCGACTCCCGCGCGAGCAGGTCGACGAGGCAGCGCTGGACGCTCTTGCCCTCGAACAGCGCCAGCTCGACCTGGCGGGCGATCGGCAGCTCGACGCCGTGGCGTTCGGCCAGCGCGAGCGCGGCGCGGACGGTGTACGCGCCTTCGGCCGTGCCCGGCAGGGTTGCCTCGATCTCCGGCCACGTCCGGCCGCCGGCCAGCTCGACTCCGAGGCGGTGGTTGCGCGACAGGTTCGAGCCGCAAGTCGCGATCAGGTCGCCCATCCCGGCTAGCCCGGCGAAGGTCAGCGGGTTCGCACCGGCGGCGATCCCGAGCCGGGTCATCTCGGCGAGGCCGCGGGTCAGCAGGCCGGCCTTCCCGTTGTCGCCAAAGCCGAGCGCGTCGGTCGCGCCGGCCGCGATCGCGACCACGTTCTTGAGCGCCCCGCACAGCTCGACGCCGAGGATGTCCTCGTTGACGTACAGCCGGAACCGGCGGCGGCCGATCCGCGCGGCGATCCGCTCCGCGAGCGCCTGATCCGCGGCGGCCACGACGGCCGATGCCGGCAGGTTGCGCGCCACCTCGGCCGCCAGGTTCGGACCGGACAGCGCCGCGACCCGTTCGATCGGCACGCCGGCGGCCTCGGCGATGACCTGGCTCATCCGCAGGAGCGAGTCGCGCTCGAGACCCTTGACCACGGACAGCAGGTCCGCGCCGGGCGCCAGGTACGGCGCCGCGCCCTCGACCGTGGCGCGCAGGTGGGCCGACGGCGTGGCGAACACGACGAGGTCGGTGGCGTCACGCAGGGCCGCCGGATCGGCCGTGGCGATGACGGTCGGCGGCAGGTCGACCCCGGGCAGGCGCGCCTCGTTGCGGCCGGTCGCGACGATCCGTGCCGCCGTCTCCGGGGAGTGGCACAGCAGGGTGACCGGCTCGATCCGGGCGATCAGACGAGCCAGCGTCGTGCCCCACGCCCCGGCCCCGACGACCGCGACCCGCGGCCCGGTCATCAGCGGCCCTTGGTGGCCCGCCCGGCGGATGCGGGCTTGCGACCGGGCGCCTTGCCCTTGGCGGCGCCGGACTTGCGGGGCGCTGCGCGTCTTCTTGCGGCGCGGCAGCTTGACCGACGAGCGGTCGCGGAAGACGAGCCGGATCGGCGTCCCGTCGAAGCCGAACTGATCGCGCAGCCGGTTCTCGAGGTAGCGCCGGTAGCTGAAGTGGACCGCGGACGCGTCCGAGGCGAAGAACACGAAGGTCGGCGGCGCGACGGCCGCCTGGGTCGCGTAGAACAGCTTCGGCCGGTGGCCGCGGACCGGTGGCGGCGGCGTTCGCTCGGTCGCGGCCATCAGCACGCGGTTGAGCTCGCCGGTCGAGATCCGCTTGCGCCGCTCGCCCCAGATGTCGATCGCGGCCTCGAGGACCTTGCCGACCCGCTGGCCGGTCTTGGCGCTGATCGACACGATCGGCGCGAAGTCGAGGAACGGCACCTCGTTGCGGATCCACTCGACGTACTGGTCGAAGGTCCGATCGGTCTTCTCGGCCACGAGGTCCCACTTGTTGACCGCCACGACGAGGCCCTTGCCCTCCTCGACGACGTAGCCCGCGACGTGGGCGTCCTGCGAGGTCAGGCCCTCCACGGCGTCGATGACCAGCACGGCGACGTCCGCCCGCGACAGGGCGTGCAGCGCGCGGATCGTCGAGTAGCGCTCGGCCGCCGGCCCCGACGCGACCTTGCCGCGCCGCCGGATCCCGGCCGTGTCGATCAGCACGACCTCGCTGCGGCCCCAGGCCAGCCGCGTGTCGATCGCGTCGCGGGTCGTGCCCGGGATCTCCGACACGATCGCGCGGTCCTCGCCGAGCAACGCGTTGAGCAGGCTCGACTTGCCGACGTTCGGCCGGCCGACGAACGCGATCGCCGCCGGCTCGCCGTCCTTCTCGGCGGCCATCGCCGCGTCCCAGCGCGCCGCCTCGGCATCGACGCCGTCGAGGTCGGGGCCTTCGGTGCCGTCGCCGTCGGCCGAGTCGCCGGCTTCCGGGTCGCCGACCACGAACGGCTCGAGGTGCCCGGCGGCGACCTCGTCGGCCCACGCCTCGGCCTCCGCCTCCTTGGCCTTGCGCGCCAGCTCGGCCTCGCTCTCCGGGGGCAGCGCCCAGACGATCGCGTCGAGCAGGTCGCCGGTCCCCCGCCCGTGCGATGCGGAGATGGCGTACGTCTCGTCCCAGCCGAGGGCATGGAACTCGGCCGCCTCGAGCTCGCGCTTCTCGTTGTCGGCCTTGTTGACCGCGACGATGACCGGGCGCCGTGGCCCGGCGCAGGATCCGCGCCGCCTCGAGGTCCGCGGGCGTCGCGCCGGTCATCGCGTCGACCACGAACAGGACGACGTCGGCCTCGGCGATCGCGAGGCGGGCCTGCTCCTGGACGCGCGCCTCGATCGGATCGTCGGGCTCGATCTCCAGCCCGCCCGTGTCGACGATCACGAACCGGCGGCCGTTCCACTCGGTGTCGCCGTACAGCCGGTCGCGCGTCGTCCGGGCGCGGTCCTCGACGATCGCCGAGCGCTGGCCGAGGAACCGGTTGAACAGGGTGCTCTTGCCGACGTTCGGTCGGCCGACGATGGCGACGACCGGGATGCCGCCGCGGCTGGAGGCCACGGGGTCAGGCCGCGCCGGGTGCGGCGACCTGGTCGGCCCGCGGCGGGGTCGGCAGCGAGGTGGTGCGGCCGGCCGGCGTGGCCGCTCGTTCGAGCGCGGCGTGCGCGAGCTCGGCTGCCCGGGCCTTGACGTCGGGCGTGCCGGCGATCGACAGGATCCGCTCGGCCACGTCGCGCAGGTCCTCGATCGGCGTCGACGTCCCGCCCGTCACGCCGACGATCCGGGCGCTCGCGAAGACCGCCGGATCGGTCAGGTCGTGGACGCTCTCGATCTGGACCGCGGCCGTGCCGGCGATCTCGCACAGCCGGGTCAGCTCCTTGGTGTTCGCGCTCGATCGGCCGCCGACGACGACCATCAGGTCGACCTCGCCGGCCGCCTCGAGCGTGTCCTGCTGGCGCCGGATGGTGACCGGGCAGACCGTGTTGACGATCTTGAGCTCGTGCGCGCGGGAGACCATGAAGGCGGCCAGCTTCTCGAACTTCCAGGGCGGCTGGGTCGACTGCGAGATGAGCGCCATCCGCTTCTTGCGCGGGATGGCCGCCTCCCATTCCTCTTCCTCGTCGACGACGATCGCATCCGGCGCGAAGCCGAGCATGCCCACGACCTCGGCGTGCTTGGGCGTGCCGAGGAGGACGATCGTGTAGCCGTCCTCGACGAGCTTGCTCAGCTCACGGTGCTCCTGGATGACCCAGGTGCAGGTCCCGTCGATGACCTCGAGGCCGCGCTGCTCGGCGCGGTCCATGACGTCCGGCCGGACGCCGTGGGCGCGGATGACGACCGCGGCGCCATGATCGACGTCGTCGAGCGATTCGACCGTCCGGATGCCGAGGTCCTGGAGGTCGCGCACGACGCCCTCGTTGTGGACGACCTGGCCGAGGGTATGCGTCGCCTTGCCGGCGGCCGACGCCTCCTTGGCCTTGTCGATCGCCTCGCGCACGCCGTAGCAGAACCCGGTGCGCTGCGCGATGCGGACTTCCTGGACGATTCCCACGGAAGCGATTATCGCACGGGGCTCCCGTGGGCCCGATCGGTCAGGTTTCGGTCGGACCGACGTGCGCGAGCTCGCGCTTCCTCGGTTGCCGCGACCGACGACGCGTAGACGCCGCGTTGCGAAGGCGGCAGGAGCTCGGCGATGCGGGTCATGATCAGGGTCGTGGCGAGGCCCTTGGCGGTTCGCCGGTCCGTGCCCGGCAGCAGCTCGTCGCCGACCCGGAACGGGCGCCCGACGCGGACCGTGATGTGGCCGCCCGGTCGGGGCAGCTTCTGGCCGCGGGGCCAGACGCGGAATGAGCCGGCGATGCCGAGCGGGACGATCGGCGCGTTCGTGCGCAGCGCCAGCGCCGCCACCCCGTCCTGGGCGGCCTGCAGCCCGCCGTCCGGGCTGCGCGTCCCCTCCGGAAACACGAACAGCACCTGGCCCTCGGTCAGGATCCGCTGCGCCAGCCGGAAGGCCTCGACGTCGGCCGTGCCCCGGTCGACGGGGTGGACGCCGCCGTTGGCCGCCGCCCAGCCGACGATCGGCCACGCGAAGAGCTCCTTCTTGCCGAGCCAGTGGATCCGCCGGCCGAGCCTGGGGATCAGCCACGAGCCGAGCACGATCGGCGTCGAAGTTCGAGGCGTGGTTGGCGGCCAGGATCAGCGGGCCCTCGGTCGGGATCTCGTCGATCGCGCCCTCGATCCGGATCCGGCTCATCGCCCGGCCGAACACCCGGCCGCCGAGCGTCAGCGTGGCGATCAGCGGCGTGATCGAGCTCTCGATCGGCGCCTCGTCGGTCATGCCCCGGCGCTGCTCGGCTCGGGCTCCGCGGCCCTTCGAGCCTCGGCGTCGCGGATCGCGTTGACCACGGCGTCGACCGTGTCCTCGAAGCGGTTGCCGTCGGTCGAGATGATCCGCGCATCGTCGGCGGGGCGGAGCGGCGCGACCGCGCGCGTCGAATTGAGCTCGTCGCGCCGGCGCAGCGCATCCAGGATGGCGACGGCTTCCGGAGCGGCGGGATCGAGCCCGCGCTCCTCGGTCCGGCGCCGGGCCCGCTCCTCGACCGACGCCTCGAGGAAGATCTTGAGATCGGCGTCGGGCAGCACGACCGTGCCGATGTCGCGCCCGGCCATCACGATCCCGCCATCCGCCGCCAGCGCGCGCTGCCGGTCGAGCAGGGCGAGGCGCAGCTCCGGGATGGCCGAGATCGCCGAGACGGCGGTGTCGACCGCCGGGCTGCGGACGTCGTCGGTGTGGTCCGTGCCGTCGACGAGCACGCGCGACAGCCGGCCGGCGGCGTCGGGCGCGAGCTCGACCTCGTCGACCAGGCCGCGGACCGCGTGCGGATAGCCGGCCGACACGCGGCGCGCGATCGCCAGCCAGGTCACCGCGCGGTACAGCAGTCCCGTGTCGCAGAAGCGGTAGCCGACCTCGAGCGCGGCGGCCGCCCCGACGCTGCTCTTGCCCGACGATCCGGGCCCGTCGAGGGCGACGACGAGGCGCGGGCGGTTCGAGGCGTCCATGCCGTCAGGATAGCCTCAGGCCGTCGCCGCGGCCCGCTCCCTGGCGAAGCGTCGCGAACCACTCGAGCGACGACGGGTCGGCCATCGACCCCGGGGCGGCGACGTCGGCGAGCGCGCGGCCCTGGAGGAGGCGCTTGACCGGGACCTCCATCTTCTTGCCGGTCAGCGTGCGTGGCACGGCCGGCACGGCGATGATCTCGTCCGGAACGTGGCGCTGCGACAGCGCCTCGCGGATCGTCGTCCGGATCTTCGTCTCGAGGGCGTGGTCCAGCTCGACGCCGTCGGCGAGGGCCACGAACAGCGGCATCCAGTAGCGGCTGCCCGGCAGCTCGAGGCCGATCACGAGGCTGTCGCGGATCTCGGGCAGCCCCTCGACCACGCCGTACAGCTCGCTCGTCCCGAAGCGGATGCCCTGCCGATTGAGCGTGGAGTCCGAGCGACCCTCGATGACGGCGCTCCCCCGCTCCGTGAAGCGGATCCAGTCGCCGTGCCGCCAGATCCCGGGGTACATCTCGAAGTAGCTCTCGCGGTAGCGCGTTCCGTCGGGGTCGTTCCAGAAGAAGACCGGCATCGACGGCAGCGGGGCGGTCATGACCAGCTCGCCGGTCTCGCCGACGATCGGGTGGCCGTCGGGGTCGAAGGCCTCGACCTTCGCGCCGAGTGACGCGCCCTGGAGCTCACCGGCGTGGACGGGCAGCGTCGGCACGCCGCCGACGAATGCGCTCGCCACGTCGGTTCCGCCGCTGAGCGACACGAGCCAGACGTCGGGCTTGATCGCGTCGTACACCCAGCCGAAGACCTCGACCGCGAGCGGCGACCCGGTCGAGCCGATCGCGCGGAGGCCGGAGAGGTCGTGCTCGTCGCCCGGTCGCACGCCGGCCTTCATGCTCGCGGCCAGGAACGCGGCGCTCGTCCCGAACAGCGTGACGCCGGCCGCGTCGGCCATCTCCCATAGGACGCCGAGGTCCGGGTAGCCCGGGTTGCCGTCGTACAGCACGGTCGTGCCGCCGACCAGCAGCGACCCGAGCAGCAGGTTCCACATCATCCAGCCGGTCGTCGTGAACCAGAACATCCGGTCGCCGACCCGGACGTCGCAGTGGAGGCCGATGACCTTGGCGTGCTCGAGGACGATGCCGCCGTGGCCGTGGACGATCGCCTTGGGCAGCCCGGTCGTGCCCGAGGAGTAGACGACCCACAAGCGGATGGTCGAACGGCACGGGCTCGAAGCGGAGCGGCTCGTCGGGGCCGGCGAGGAGGTCGGACCACGTCAGCTCGTCGGGCCGGGCGGCGACGTCGGCGTCGAGGTACGGGATGAGCACGGTCCGCTCGAGCGAGGGCAGCTCGGCGCGGATCGCCTCGATCACATCGCGCCGGTCGAAGCGCTTGCCGCCGTAGGTGTAGCCGTCGACGGCGATCAGGACCTTGGGCGAGATCTGGGCGAAGCGGTCGATCAGGCTGCGGGTGCCGAAGTCGGGCGAACAGCTCGCCCAGATCGCGCCGATGCTGGCACACGCCAGGAAGGCGACGACGGCCTCGGGGATGTTCGGGATGACGGCGACGACGCGGTCGCCGCGACCGACGCCGAGCCGGCGCAGGCCGGCCGCCGCGGCCGCCACCGAGCGCTCCAGCTCGGCCCACTCGACGGGCCGCAACGGGTGGCGCTCGGACTGGAACGCGAGCGCCGGCCGATCCGCCGTCGCCCGCCGGAAGACGGCCTCGGCGTAGTTGATCTCGGCGCCCTCGAACCAGCGCGCCCCGGGCATCTCGTGCGCTGCTGAGCACGCGGTCCCACGATCCCCGGACGGGCAGGTCGTAGTAGGCGACGATCGAGGTCCAGAACGCCTCGAGGTCCTCGACCGACCAGCGCCACAGCGCCGCGTAATCGTCGAAGCGGAGCCCGCGTTCGCGCTCGAGCCAGGACTCGTAGTCGGCCAGGTTCGATGCGGCGGCGAACTCGGGCGACGGCGTCCACAGCAGGTCGCCCTCGCGGACCTGGCGTGGCTCGCTCACGGAAGGATGTCCGACGGTGTCGGTCGTGTCCCTCCGACGACGCGGCCGGCCTGGATCACCAGCCGGATCCGTTCCGGTTCGAGCAGGATCCCCGGCTGCTCGAGCGGGTCGCCGTCGACCACGAGGAGGTCGGCGACCTTGCCCGGCTCGACGGTCCCGACGTCGGTCAGCCCGAGGGCGCTGGCCGATCCGGCGGTGGCGGCCCGGATGGCCGCGGCGGCACCGAGCCCGGCGTCGGCCATCCGCACGAGCTCGCCGGCGCTGGCTCCCGGCGGGCCGCTGTCGTAACCCATCGCGAGCGTGACGCCGGCGGCCTGCGCCGCGACGACGGTCCGCGCCGCGTCCTCGGCCTGTCGCTTCGCCTGCTCGACCAGGCGTGGAGCGAAGTCCTCGGAGAAGCGTTCCGCGAGGTCGTAGAAGGTCGACAGGGTCGGAACGAGCACGATGCCACGTTCGGCCATGACGGCCAGCAGCTCGGGCGCTCGATGGAGCGACAGGCCGTGCTCGACGGTGTCCACGCCGGCCTCGATCGCGTTGCGGGCACCGGGCAGTCCCTCGGCGTGGGCGGCCACGCGGTAGCCCATCCGATGGGCCTCCTCGACGACCGCCGCGACCTCCTCGAGCGTCATCTGGGCGGGCTCGGGATCCTCGCGCTCCACCGAGCGCGCGCCGGTCGCCATGATCTTGATGTAGTCGGCGCCGTCGCGGATCTGCTCGCGAACCGCCTTGCGCATCTCCCACGGCCCGTCGGCCTCGCGATACATCGTCCCGAAGATCCGGGCACCGGGCGACGTCGCGGTCAGGATCCGGCCGCACGACAGGAGGCGTGGACCGTCGACCAGGCCGAGCTCCAGCGCGCTTCGCAGCACGACCGCTTCGTTGTCGTAGCTGCCGACGTCGCGGACCGTCGTGATCCCGGCGCGCAGGAATGCCCGGGCCATGTTGGCCAGCACGAAGTAGCGCAGGTCCTTGGACGGCGGATCGGCACCGTGCTTCAGCGGCGGCAGACCGAACCCCGGGCTGCGTTCGGTGTCGCTCGACACGTGGGCGTGCGCGTCGATCAGCCCGGGGAGCAGCGTCATGCCACCGAGGTCGATCGCGTCGGCCGGGGGGTCGCCGCGCGCCGTCCCGATCGAGGCGATCCGGCCGTCCCCGACGGTGATGGTGACGGCTGCGGCCTCGACCGGCGGACCGTCCCGACCGTCGATCAGCCGGGCGTTCCAGAGGAGCACCGTGTCGGTCATTCGGGAGACGGGCGAGGTGGCCGGCGAGGCCGCGGCTTCGCCGGCCCGGCCGGAGGCGCCGACTTGCGCGCGCGTCGTCCGGCTCGTCCCGAGGCGTCGGTTGCGCGCCCCTGGCTCCGGCCCGGCTCGTCCCGGCACCGGCGCCCAGCCCGCGGACCTCCGGCGCACGAAGCCGGCGGGCGCGGCCGCTCGACAGGTCGTCGAGGCGGACCGGTCCGATCCGGACCCGCACCAGCCGGTCGATCGGTGCGCCCACGGCACCGAACATCCGGCGCGAGCTGGCGCTTCCAGCCCTGCGCCAGGATCGCCCGGTACCAGACGAGCTCGCCCGGCGGCGGCGCGAGGAGCTCGACCAGCCGGCGCGTCTCGATCTCGGTCGTGGGGCGAAGCCCGGTCAGCGTCGCGAGGCCCTCCTCGACCTCGATGCCGGCCCGCAGGGCGCCGACCTGTTCGCCGGTCAGCGGCGCCCGCAGCCCGATCGCGTATTCGCGCTCGATCCCGTGCCGCGGATGGAGCACGCGGTCGGCCCACGCGCCGTCGTTGGTCAGGACGAGCAGCCCCTCCGAATCCTGGTCGAGCCGGCCGACCGGGTAGAGGCGCCCGCCGTCGGGGACGAGCGCGGTCGGGATCATGTCGAGCACGGTCGTCGAGGCGTGCCGGTCGCGGACGGTCGAGGTCACGCCGGCCGGCTTGTGGAGGAGCAGGTAGGCGGGCGCCGCGGCACCGCCGATGACCCGGCCGTCGACCGCGACGATCGACCGTTGCGGGTCGACCTGCATGCCGATCCTGGCCGGCTTGCCGTCGACCGTGACCCGGCCGTTGGCGATGAGCGTCTCGCTCGCCCGCCGCGAGGCGACGCCGGAGGCGGCGAGGACCTTCTGGAGGCGCTCGAGCGGCATCAGCCGGCGGCCTCGACGCCGGCCGTCTCACCCGGTCCCGGCTCGAGCCCGAACAGCGGCTCGCTGAGCGGCTCGCCGCCCTCCTCGGCCAGCCGGCCGGCGACGTCGGCGTCGAGCGGCGGCAGCTCGTCGAGGCTGGTCAACCCGAACCGCTCGAGGAACTCGAAGCCGGTCCCGTACAGGAACGGCCGGCCCGCCGCGGTCGACCGGCCGAGCTCGACGACGAGCCGCCGATGGAGCAGCGTCCGGATCGTGTAGTCCGAGTCGACGCCGCGGATCCGCTCGACCGCCGCCTTCGTCACCGGCTGGCGGTAGGCCACGATGGCCAGGGTCTCGAGCGAGGCCGGCGTGAGACGGACCGCGTCGGCGCCGACGTAGCGGGCGACCAGCGCGCCGGCCTCCGGTGCGGTGGCGAGGGCGACCCGATCGCCGTCGATGAGCAGGCGGACGCCGCGCGCCCGGAGCGACACCTCGAGGTCGCCGAGCCGGGCGTCGACGGTCGCCCGGTCCGTGCCGGCCAGGGTCGCGATCTCGCGACGTGACAGCGGCTTCTCGGCCACGAACAGGAGGGCCTCGAGGGCGGCCTCGGTGAGCTCGATCGGGGCCGGCCGCTCGGCGTCGGCCGGCGGCGGTGCCTCGGCGACCGCGTCGGCCACTGCGTCCTCGCCGGGCGGCGGAACGCTCTCGGCGGCCGGATCCAGCCAGCGCGTCACGCGAACGACTCCAGTGACTCGTCGAGCGGGTCGTCGCCGAGCGTGGCGTCGATCCCCGGCGGCGGCCCGCTCCTCGCTCGTGGTCGCCCGGGCGACGATCGGGCCCCACGGCTCGGCCTGGTCGACCACGATCTCGCGGCGCTTCATGAGCTCGAGCATGGCCAGGAACGTGACGGCGATGACGACCCGGTCGCGTGACCCCCTCGAGCAGGTCCTGGAGGACGACCGTCGGCGCGCCGCGGAGGGCCGCCCGGATGAGCTCGGCGCGCTCGGTGATCGTGATCGTGCGGGCGAGGACCTCGGGCGGGGCGACGGTCGGCGCCGCGATCGCGGCGAGGCGATCGAGCGCATGGACGAGCCGCGCCGGGTCGAGCGGTGGCGCGTCGGCCGGCCGTGCGCCGGCGAGGGCCGCCGCGTGCGCGGCGCCGGGCTCGCGCCGGAACAGGTTGCCGCGGCGCTCGACGCCGTCGGCAAGCGCGGCACCGGCGTCGCGGTAGGCGCGGTAGATGAGCAGGCGTGCGCGCAGCTCGGCCTCGGGATCGACGCCATCGTCGGCCAGCACGCCGGGACCGGTCGGGTCGGTCTGCCGCGGCAGCATCGCCCGGCTCTTGATCAGGATGAGCTGGCTGGCGATCGCCACGAACGAGCTGACGTTGCCGAGGCGATCCGACTCGAGCCGGGCGAGCGCCTCGAGGTAGGCGCCGGCGAGCGCCCCGAGCGGCACCGTCAGGATGTCGAGCTGGCGCGCCTCGATGAGCGACAGGAGCAGGGCCAGCGGCCCGTCGAACTCGACCATCCGGACCTGCGTCCGCTGCTCGGGCCGGCGACCGTCCCCGAACCGCACCGACGGGCCGGTCGTCGGCGACGACCGGGATCGCCACGCCGTCCATCAGTTGGCCTCGTCGGCGAGTCGCAGGAGCTCGCCGTAGTCCGGATCGGTCGGTGCGTCCTGGTGGCGGATCAGCTCGACCGTCCGTGGCGAGCAGCCCGCCGCCGCGGCCAGCGTCGCGGACGTCTCGGCGTGGGCGCGCAGCCGCTCGAGCGAGCGCCGGACGGCCGGGACGATCGACGCGATCCGCCAGACCCAGGCGCCGTACCGGCTCCCGAGCGAATACGCCACCCGCGACCAGACGCCCGGTGTCGCCCTTGCCCGCATCGTGGAGCAACCCTGCGAGCAGGACGTCGCGTTCGTCGACGCCTTCGGCTCGCAGCGCGGCGACGACGTCCAGGCCATGCCGCCGGTCGGCGACGTGCATCGAGTCGTAGAGCGCCAATTGGTCGGGCGTGGTCCAGGCCACCAGCCCCGCGCGCTCCTCGGGGGCCACGCCGGCCCGCAGGTGCGCCCGGAACTGGCGGGCCTTAGATCCCCACCAGGAGGCTGAGGAAGGCATCAAGGATCGGGCTGATGATCCGCGAACCGATCGAGTTCCCGGGCGGGAACAGCAGGACCGCGAGCAGGATGAAGAACCCGTACTGCTCGAGGAACGGGCGGATCTGGTACTCGGTCCGACGGTCCATCAGCGCGAACAGCACCTTCGAGCCGTCGAGCGGCGGGATCGGGATGAAGTTGAAGATCATCAGCAGCAGGTTGATCTGGACGAAGTAGAACAGGACCAGGATGACCATGCTGTTGAGGTCGACGATCTGCGGGTTGTCGAGCAGGTAGCGCAGCGGCAGCGCGCCGAGCGCGGCGAGGACGAAGTTCGAGAGCGGACCCGCGGCGGCCACCAGCGCCTCGCCCCGCCGTCCCCCTTCGAGGTTCATCGGGTTGACCGGCGTCGGCTTGGCCCAGCCGAACCCCAGCGCGCCACCGGTCGCGGCCGAGCCGATGAACGTCAGGGCCAGCAGCGACCCGCCGACCGGATCGAAGTGCGCGATCGGGTTGAGGGTCAGCCGCCCGAACAGCTTGGCCGTGCCGTCGCCGAGGCGGAACGCCGCCAGCGCATGGCTGAACTCGTGGACCGGCAGGCCGATGAGCAGCATGATCGCGACGACGATGACGGCCGCGACGACGTTGTTGAGCGTGACTTGATCCAAGGGGCTCCAGGGCTACGGGTCCCGCGTATCGTAGCCGGACCGCGGCGCCGGGGCGGACCCGGCGTCAGAGCCGGCGCGAGCAGCTCCGCCTTCTTGCGCTCGTACTCGTCCACCGAGATGGCGCCGCGGTCGCGCAGGTCGGCCAGGCTCGAGAGGGTGCGCGTCACCTCGTCGGGGTCGACGCGAGCGGCCGGAGCCGCGGCGGCGGCAACCGCCGGTCCGCCTCCCTGGCGACGTGGCCGGAGCGGTGGGCGCGCCCGGTGCGCCCTGGGCCGGGGCCGAAGCCGCGGTCCCCTCGCGGATCGGCGGGCTCGGAGCCCAGCCGGCACGCTCCATGTCGACCTCGTACTCGTGCTTCGCGTCGAGCATCGCCTTCTTGAACACGATCGGGCCGCGCAGCATGCGCATCCGCTCGATCCCGCTCTCCGCCGCGGTCAGGACCGTCAGGTCGCCGAAGTTGAGCATCCGGCCGAAGACCGACTGGCTGAGGACGGCGTCGTTGATCTTCTCGAGCGAGCTGTCGGTCGCGTTCCGGTTGAGCACGCCCTCGACCTGGATGACCCGCCGGTTGGTGAGCACGTACTCCTGGTTGATGTAGCGCAGCACGGTCCAGGCGAACACGGCGATGCCGCCGAAGAACAGGATCGCGGTGACCCATCCGACGAGCATCCGCAGCGAGCCGGAGACGCCGTCCGGTCCGAGGCTGCCACCGACCCAGAACAGGAGGATCGCGATGATCACCGCGAGGATCGTCCAGCGGGCGCCCCACACGAAGACGAACGGGTGTTGCTTGGCCCGGTGGATGATCCGCTCGCCCGTCGACAGCAGCCCATCGGCGTAGCTCATGTGGCAGGTGCCTCCCTCTCAGGCCCGCGGGTGGGCCCGGCTGTAGACGTCCCGGATCCGCTCGCCGGTCAGATGCGTGTACAGCTGCGTGGTGGAGATACTCGCATGTCCGAGCAACTCCTGGACGATGCGCAGGTCGGCGCCGCCCTCGAGCAGGTGGGTCGCAAACGAGTGGCGCAGCGTGTGCGGGCTGACCCGTTCCGCAAGCCCCGCGCGCGTGGCCGCGCGCTTGACGGCGGCCCACGCCTGCTGCCGCGCGAGGCGCCCGCCCCGGTCGCCGAGGAACAGCGGTCCGCCGCGCAACGGTGCCACGCGCCCCAACGCGAGCAGCCGCGCGCGAGGCCCGTCGATCCAGCGCCGCAGCCAGTCGAGCGCGACATCCCCGACGGGCACCAGCCGCTCCTTGTCGCCCTTGCCGACGACGCGGACGAAGGACCCGTCGATCGACAGGTCCTCGCGGTCGAGCCCGGTCGCCTCGCTGATCCGCAGGCCCGCCGCGTAGAGCAGCTCGAGCACGGCGCGGTCGCGCAGGCCCTGGGTCGTGGCGCGGCCGTCGCCCGCCTCGTCCCCGCCGGCCCGCCACCATCCGCGCTCGTGTCCGGCCCGGCGGCCTCGAGCAGGCGCTCGGTCTCGGCGACGGTCAGCGTCTCGGGCAGCAGCCGGCTCGGCCTGGGCAGGTCGAGGTGCGCGGCGACGTCCGTGCCGATCAGGCCCTCGCCGTACGCGAACCGGTAGAAGCCCTTGAGCGCGGCGGCGCGCCGGCGGAGGCTGCTCGGCGCGAGGCCGGGATCGCCGCGACGGCCGCGTCGCGTTCGCGCGGCCAGGTAGTCGAGCGCCACGTCGGGCGAGCGCCCCCAGCCCTGGGCCGCCCCGCGCGAGGCAGCGAAGTCGTTGCAGATCCGAGCGATAGGCCCGGATGGTCGCCGGGGCGAGGCCACGCTCGACGTGGAGGTAGGTCAGGTAGCCCTCGATCGTGTCGTCGATCGCCGGCACGGCTCGCCCGGCCTCAGCCGGCGCGGGCGACCCCGCCGTGCCACGACTCGGCACGGTCGAGGAGCTCGCGGGCCGTCGCCAGGGTCGCCGCGCCACCCGCCTCGCCGCCGAGCATCTGCGCCAGCTCGACGATGCGGCCCTCGCGGTCGAGGTGCTCGATCTCGGTCACCGTCCGGCCCTCCCGCTCGCGCTTGGCGATCCGGAAGTGCGCGTCGGCGTGGGCCGCGATCTGGGGCAGGTGGGTCACGCACAGGACCTGGTGGCGCCTCGCGAGCGCCCACAGGTTGCGCCCGACCGGATCAGCGCTGCGCCCGCCGATCCCGGTGTCGACCTCGTCGAACACGAGCACGGGCGTCTCGTCGGCCTCGGCCAGAATGCTCTTGATCGCCAGCGCCACGCGTGACAGCTCGCCGCCCGAGGCGATCCTGGCCAGCGGCCGGGCCGGCTCGCCCGCGTTCGGCGCCAGGAGGTAGACGACCTGGTCGATGCCGCTCGGGTCGAACGCAATCGCGTCGCCGTCGACCTCGACGGCCGGCTCCCCGGATCCCGCCACGCGGCGCCCGAGCCCGACCTCGAACACCCCGGCTGGGAACCCGAGCTCCACGAGCACGTCCCCGACCGCCACCGACAGCGCCGTCCCGGCCGACCGCCGGGCCGCAGACAAGCTCGCTGCGGCCGCCGCGACCTCGCCCAGCAGGGCCGCATCCTCGCGCTCCCGCCTCGCGCGCTCCGCGTCGAGCCCCGCGAGCCGCTCGAGCTCGGCCGACGCACGCTCGCCGTGGGCCACGATCTCGACTTCGCTCCCGCCGTAGCGCCGCTCGAGGCCGTAGATCTGCCCGAGCCGCTCCTCGAGCGCGGCGAGCGCGGCCGGATCGTGGTCGACCTCGTCGGCCAGGTCGCGCACCTCGGCGGCCACGTCGGCCAGCTCCGCCTCGAGACCGGCCAGCCGCCCGGCGAGCGCCTCGAACCGCGGGTCGACGCGGGCCAGGGCGCGCGCCTCGCGGACGGCGATCGCGACGGAGTCCCGGGCGCCGTTACCGTCCGCGGTGAGGGCCTCGTGGACGGTGGCCGCTCCCCGGGCGATCGCCTCACCATGCTGCGCCGCGGAAAGTCGGCGTGCGGATGGCATCCGCCTCGCCGGGCTGCAACCGGGCGCCCTCGATCTCGGCCACCTCGTGCTCGAGCATGTCGATCCGGCGGGCCAGCTCACGCGGCTCGATCGCCAGCTCGGCCAGCGCCGCACGGTTGGCGCGCCACCGCTCGACGGCGCCCGCCATCGTCGCCCGCGCGTCGCCGTGCCCACCGTAGGCGTCGAGCAGGTCGCGCTGCCAGCGCTCGTCGAGCAGCCGCTGCTGGTCGTGCTGGCCGTGGATCTCGACCAGCGGGCCAACCTCCTCGGCCAGCCGCGACGCCGTCGTCGCGACGTCGTCGATCCGGGCGGTGGACCGGCCGCCGGTCGCCAGCTCGCGGACGGCGATCAGCGGCTCCGGCACGCGGTCGAACAGCGCCTCGACCCGGGCGGCCTCCGCGCCGTGGCGGATCAGCGAGGTGTCGGCCCGCGCGCCGAGCACGAGCCCGAGCGCGTCGATGAGCAGGCTCTTGCCCGCGCCGGTCTCGCCGCTGATGACGTTGAGCCCGGGCCCGAGCGTCAGCCGCAGGCGATCGATCAGGGCCAGGTCCCCGACCGTCAGCTCGAGCAGCCGTCCCGCGTTCACGATGGCAGCAGCGCCACCTTCTGGCGGAGCAGGTCCCAGAACGGACGAGCGCCCTTGGGCACGACCAGGCGGATCGGGCGTTCGAGGGCGCGCACCTCGACCACGTCGCCGACGGCCAGCGGCAGGTCCTCGCGGCCGTCGATCGAGACGAGCGCCTCGAACGCGTCGACCACGGTGCAGCGGACGACCTGGCTCGGACCGACCACGACCGAGCGGATCGCGGCCAGGTAGGCCGCGATCGGGGTCACCACGAGGTTCCGGCTGCTCGGGTCGAGGATCGGGCCGCCGGCCGAGAAGGAATAGCCGGTCGACCCGGTCGGGCTCGAGATCACGAGGCCGTCGGCGATGAACGTGGCCACGTGCGTATCGTCGATCGCGACGTCGAGCCGGCAGACGCGCGCCAGCGACCCGCGAGCGACGACGATGTCGTTGAGCGCGACGAGGTGGTCGACGCCGGGTCGCTCGGGTGGGGCGACCCGTGCTGGCGGCCCGCCTGGGTCCGCGGCGGGCGAGGCGGCCGGGGTCGCGGCGCCGCGCCGGATGCGGCCCTCGAGCGCCATCCGTTCCTCGAGGCTGAACTCGCCGGCAACGATCGCGGCGAGGACGGCCTCCATGTCGCTCGCCTCGGCCTTCGACAGGAACCCGACCTTGCCGAGGTTGATGCCGATCAGCGGCACGTCGACCTCGGCGACGGCCATCGCCGCCCGCAGGAACGTTCCGTCGCCACCGAGCACCACCAGGACGTCCGTCGTCGGCAGCTCCTCGACGAGCCGGGCCGTGTCGCCGGACGGCAGCTCCCATTCGCCGATCCCGCGGACGCGGCACCAGCCCGCCGCGCGCGAGCTGAGCTCGACCGCGGCATCGATCGTCGGGTTGTAGGCGAAGCCGATCCGGGAGACGGTCATCAGCCGGCGACCTCGGCGATGCGCTCGCCGATCTCGGCACAGCCAGGGCCGGGCGCCAGGTGGACGAGGAACTCGCGGTTGCCCTCCGGCCCGAAGATCGGCGAGGCGATGACGGCGCGCGTCCCGAGCCCGGCCGCAGCGGCATCGCCGACGACCCGGTCGAGCACCTCGCGATGGATCGCCGGGTCGCGGACGACGCCGTGGTCCGTCCGGCCACGGCCGGCCTCGAACTGCGGCTTGACGAGGGCCACGACATGCCCGCCGGGGCGGAGCGTGGTGGCGACCGGCCCGAGGACGCGCGCCAGCGAGATGAACGACACGTCGATCGTCACCACGTCCACCGGCTCGGGCAGCGTCGCGGCCGTCAGGGTCCGGGCGTTCGTCCGCTCCATCGACACGACCCGCGGATCGCGGCGCAACGCCTCCGCGAGCTGGCCGCGCCCGACGTCGAGGGCGTAGACGCGCTGGGCGCCGCGTTGGAGGAGCACGTCGGTGAAGCCGCCGGTCGAAGCACCGACATCGAGCGCGACGCGGCCGGCGGGGTCGACCTCGAAGGCGTCGAGCGCAGCGGCCAGCTTGTGCCCGCCGCGGCTGACGTACGGCTCGGGCGCCACGACCGCGAGCGGCGTGTCCGACGGCAGCAGGTCGCCGGGCTTCCGGTCGTGGCGCGCCGCGTCGCCCTCGCCGACGAGCACCTTGCCGCCGAGCACGAGCGCCTGGGCACGGGTCCGCGATTCGACCAGGCCGCGTTCGACCAGCAGCTGATCGAGCCGCTGACGCGAAGGCTTGTGGGCGGATGCGGGACTCACCTCCGTATCGTGGCACAGCCCGCTGCACCCGGACTCACGCCGACGACTTGCCCGGCGGTACCGGCAACGCGGCGACGGCCGGCAGGAGGACGCCGATCACCCAGCCGATGAGCCCGGCGGCAACCGCCGTGCCGAGCAGCAGCGTCGGCGTCCAGGCCAGGTCGCCGAGCGCCAGGAGCGACAGGCCGTAGGCGAGGACGACCCCGGCGGGCGTCAGGATCGCGGCCACCCGCCGTTGCCGGCCGGGCGCCGTCCGACGGACGACGAGGTCCACCAGCAAGCCGACCAGGACGACGCCCGGGACGAGCGGCCAGCGGTCGGTCACGAACGCGGCGAGGACGGCGTCGATGGCCAGCACGACCGTCACGGCTCCGAACGGCAGCCCGATCGCGACGGCGACGACGGCCGCGATCGCGAGCGGGACCGCCAGCAGCAACGCCCCGACGACGGCGAGGTCCTCGATCACGATCGGCTGCGTCGTTGACCGGCCCGGGCCCGGCGCTGGCATAGGCAAGCGAGCTGGCCGTCCGGCGCCCAGGCAACGCTCCAGCGACCGTCGTCGGCGGCGGGGCGCTGGGTCAGGTTCGTCGGGTCGCTGCCGTCGCGGGCCATCGTCCAGACCTCCGCGTCGCCGCTCCGGGTCGACACGAAGGCGATCCGCGAACCGTCGGGGGCGACGACCGCGACGTCGTCGTCGGCGCCGTCATCGGTCAGCCTGGTCAGACCCGTCCCGTCGATCCCGACCTCCCAGATGTCGTTGTCGCCGGTCCGGTCCGAGGTGAACAGCACCGACCGACCGTCGGGCGACCACGACGGCGCCCAATCGTCGGCGAGATCCTCGGTCAGCCGCACCGGGTTCGATCCGTCGGTCCCGGCGACGAAGATGTCCGACTGGCCGCCGTGCTCGCTGCTGTACGCGAGCGATTTGCCGTCGGGCGACCAGACTGCCGCCGCCGCGCCACCGTCGACGTCGGTCAGCTGGTGTCGCTCCGAGCCGAGCGGGTTGACGACCCAGATCTGGGCAGCTCTCGCCCCGCGGCGCTCCGGCGCCGGGCGGGCGACCCGGCTGCGGCTCCGCAGCGATCGGCCCGGCTGGCGGCTGGTCCGGCGTCGTGGCGTCTGCCGTATAGGCGATCCACTGGCCGTCCGGCGACCACGCCGGGATCCATTCGTTGCCGGGGCCGGCGGCCAGCTCGCGCGCATTGGCCCCGTCCGCATCCGCGACCCAGACGTCGGCCTGGACCCCGCCGGCCGCATCGCGTTGCCAGCGACTGAAGGCGATCGATCGGCCGTCGGGCGACCAGACGGGCAGCGAGAACTCGGTGCCGCCGCCTGCCTCGAGCACGCGCGTCTGGCGCGATCCGTCGGCGTTCATCACCCAGATCTCGGAGTCGTCCTCGATCGCGTCGGGCGGACGCGTCGCATAGGCGCCCTCGAGCGGATGGACCGGCCCCACGGGGAACGTGACCGCGGCGAGGGTCAGGCCCAGCGCGACCGCGGCGGCGGCCTTTGGTGATCCGGGCGCTCGGCCGAACGCGGCTCGAACCGGCCCGACGGCGACGAGCGCGAGGCCGACTGCAAGGAACAGGCGAGCCGGCGCCAGCCCCTCGGCGATGCCGAACTCCTCGCCGAAGACGGCCACCCAGGCGAGGTCCACCGCGGTGTAGGCGAGGAGCATCGCGAAGCCGAGCGGCAACAGCTCGTAGCCGCCCTGGAACGGTGTCCGCCACGATCGGCGATGGCGGACCGCCGCTCCGATCGAAACGACGACGTAGATCGCGAGGGCGGCCAGACCCGCGTACGCCGGCGTGACGTAGATCGAGCGCTGCGACGCGGGCACGGCCCCCGAGACGTTCAGCCGGGCGATCAGGTAGATCGCGATGATCAGCCAGGCCGCCAGCGCCACGTTGATCCAGGCTCGTCGGCGGTCCGGACCGGACGTCGTCGACGCGGTCACGCCATCGCTCCCTCCGTGGCCCCGCACGGTGCCAGTGCGAGCGAGTCTACACGTCGGGCAATCGGGCTCCAGGAGTCCGCCGACGCGTGTCGGCGGCCGTTGCGCGTCAGCCCGCGGCGACCTCTGACCGGCCCGGTGCGGCGCGGAGCGTGTCGAGCGTCTCGCGGACCTGTGCGGCGAGACCCGGCGCATCGAGGCGCAGGACCCGGCGCAGGTCGGCGACCGAGCCGTGGTCGACGAAGCGCTCGCCCGGGATGCCGAGGATCCGGACCGCGGTCTCGCGATAGACCGGGTCGGCCAGGCGGGCCTCCTCCACGAGCTCGAGGATGCCGCTCCCGAACCCACCGGTGACGACGCTTTCCTCGAAGGTCACGACCATCCGCTTGCCGCGCACCTGGTCGAGGATCAGCTGGCGGTCGAGCGGCCGGGCAAAGCGGGCGTTGATGACGCCGATCGACCAGCCGTCAGCCTCGAGCATGTCGGCCGCCTCGATGGCGCGCATGACGATCGGCCCGAAGCCGACGAACAGCAGGTCGCGGCCCTCGCGCAGGACCTCGCCGCGGCCGACCGGGATGACCTCGGGCGTGACTGGGCGCCAGCCCGAACCCGGCGTCACGCGGGTAGTGCAGCGCGAACGGATGGTCCTGCCCGAGCGCCGTGTGGAGCAGCGAGCGGAGCTCCTGCTCGTCCTTCGGCGAGCCGATCACGAGGTTCGGCAGCTGGCGCTGGGCGGCCAGGGTGAACATGCCCTGGTGGCTCGTCCCGTCCTCGCCCACGAGCCCGGCGCGGTCGACCGCGATGAGCACGGGCTGGTCGTTCTGGCAGACGTCGTGGACGGTCTGGTCGAAGGCGCGCTGCAGGAACGTGGAGTAGAGCGCGACGACCGGGCGCATGCCGCCCATCGCCAGCCCGGTGGCCAGCGCCATCGAGTGCTGCTCCGCGATCCCGACGTCGAACATCCGGTTCGGGAATTCGGCCTGGAAGCGGGCCATGCCGGTCCCGGTCGGCATCCCCGCGGTGATCCCGACGATCCGCCGGTCGGCGCGCGCCAGCTCGATCAGCTCGGCGGCGAAGACCGCGGTGTAGTTCGGGTTCTTCTTGACGGCCTCGGCCACGCGCGCCGGCGGCGCAGCGTCGTCGGTCATCGATTCGGTCGGCATCGCCGCCGCGGTGTCGGCCGGAGCGGCGTCGGCTGCGGCCGTGGCACTGGCGGCCGGTGCGGCGGGCGCGACCGCCGGGCGCGCGACGGCCCGGGACGCGGCTGCCCCGACGGCACTCATCGGCGGCAGCGCCGCACCGTGGAAGCCGACCTGGTCGGCCTCGGCCGGACGATAGCCGTGACCCTTCTGCGTCCGGACGTGGACGATCGTCGGCCCCGGCAGGTCCAGCGCGCGACCGAGCGTCTCGATCAGCGCGTGCAGGTCGTGGCCGGGCACGACGCCGATGTAGGTGACGCCGAGATCCTCGAACAGCTGGCCCGGCTGGGCGAAGTTGACGACCGACTTGCGCAGCCGGCGGCTGAGCTCGAGGACCGTGCCGCCGATGACCGGGATGCGCTCGACCGTGCTGTCGTAGATGCCCTTGCCCTGCCGCCACGTCCGGGACAGCTTGATCTCGGACAGGTACTTCGAGAAGGCGCCAACCGTCGGGCTGATCGACATCTCGTTGTCGTTGAGGACGATCAGCATCTGCGTCCGGCGGTGGCCGATGTCGTTGAGCGCCTCGAGCGACAGGCCGCTCATCAGGGCCGCGTCGCCGACGACGACCGCGATCCGCTCGAGCCCGTGGCGGAGATCGCGCGCCTCGGCCAGCCCCTCCGCGATCGACAGCCCCGTCCCGGCGTGGCCGCCGTCGAACACGTCGTGCGGCGACTCGCTGCGGCGCGGGAACCCGCCGACGCCGTCGAGCTGGCGGAGCGTCCCGAACCGATCGAGCCGACCGGTCAGCAGCTTGTGCGGGTAGGCCTGGTGGCCGGTGTCCCAGACGATCCGGTCGCGCGGCGATTCGAGCAGCCGGTGGAGGGCCAGCGTCAGCTCGACCACGCCGAGCGACGAGCCGAGGTGGCCGCCGGTGCTCGCGACGGTGCTGACGATCGTCTCGCGGATCTCGACCGCGAGCTGCGCCAGCTGGATCTCGTCGAGCCCGCGCAGGTCGGCAGGGCTCTGGATCGTGGGGAGGATCGGCACGGTGAGGGTGGCTCCTGAGCTGGCCGGCCGGACCGGCCGGCATCACTGGGGGTTCGGTCGGGCTGACGACCTGGATGGCTCTCGTGTGATGATCGTGCTGGGTCGACGCCGACGTGCGCGACGGCCGGCCAAGAGTGTAAACCTGTCCACCACAGGTCGCTCGTTTCGTCGGGCGCCCGCGTGACGGGAGGCATCGTGGACCAGTTCGTCGTCGACCGCTTGCGAGCCTCGCTCCGCGACCGGGTCACCACGCCGGCCGATGCGGGCTACGACGCGGCCCGGGCGACGTTCAACGCAACGGTCGGGCGCCGACCGTCGGTCATCGTCCGGGTCCGCACCATCAAGGACGTCGTCGCGGCGGTGGTCGCGGCCGGCGACCTCGGCCTGCCGATCGCCGTCCGCGGTGGCGGGCACAGCGTGGCCGGCCACGGGATGGCCGACGGCGCGCTGGTGGTCGACCTGCGCGACCGACGAGAGGTCGCCGTCGACCCCGCGACGCGCATCGTCCGGGTCGCCGGCGGCGCGCAATGGGAGGACGTCGACACGGCGGCGTGGGCGCATGGCCTGGCGGTCGTCGGCGGGACGTTCGGCGACACCGGCGTGGGCGGGCTGACGCTGGGCGGCGGGATCGGCTGGCTCATCGGCGTCCAGGGCTTCACCTGCGACAACCTGATCCGCGCCGAGGTCGTGACCGCCGACGGAGAGCGCGTCGTCGCCGGTCCGGACGGGGACCCCGAGCTGCTCTGGGCGCTGCGCGGCGGCGGCGGCAACTTCGGCGTCGTCACGGCCTTCGAATTCCGGGCGGGCGATCCCGGGCCGATCCTGGCGGGAACGATCGCCTACCCCGGAAGTGCGGCCAAGCAGGTCCTCCGGCGTGTCGCCGAGGTTGCCGCCACGGCGCCAGACCCGCTCGAGCTGATGGCCTGGATCGGGCGCGATCCGGACGCGCTCGACGCGCCGGCGGTGCTGGCGCTCGGCGTGTGCCTGCCCGGCGGCTCGGACGCGGCCGACGAGATCCTGCGGCCGCTTCGGGCTGGGCTCCCGATCCTCCGCGACGAGGTGATGCCCCGTTCCTACCCGGACGTCCAGGCGATGAACGGCCGGCTGCCGTTCGGGCTGCGTCACTACTGGAAGGGCCACTTCCTGCGAGCCCTCGACGAGCCGGTGATCGAGGCCATCGTCGAGGCCAGCGCCGACCATCCCGGCGGCACCGGCGGGATCCTGCTCGAGGCGATCCGTGGGGCCGGCCGCGTCGAACCCGCGGACGGGACGGCGTTTGCGCAGCGATCGGCGACCTGGAACGCGAGCGCGTTGGCGATCTGGGACGACCCCGAGGCCGACGACGCCCACATCGGCTGGGCGCGGCGCGCCACCGACCGGCTGGCGGTCGGCTCGCTCAACGGCGCCGGCTACGCCAACTACGCCCCGGTGGACGAGACGATCGAGCGGGTGCGGCTGGCGTTCGGCACCGAGCGCTTCGCGCGGCTGGCCGCGGTCAAGGCGCGCTACGACCCGGACAACCGCTTCCGCTTCAACCTGAACGTGGCGCCGGCGCTGGTGCGGCCACCGACCGACTGACGGCAGCAACGACGAGCGGCCGCCTCGGGCAGCAGGCCCTCAGGCCTCCTCCGTGGCGTCCTCGGGCCGGACGTCGCGCGTCTCGAGCGCGCCACCGGCGCGCGCCACCAGCTGCTGGACGCGCAGCTCCGCGTCACCGAGCAATCGCTCGCAGCGGGCCTGGAGCGCCACGCCCCGTTCGTACAGGGCGATCGCTGCCTCGAGTGGCTGGCCCCCCGCCTCGAGCTCGGCGACGGTCCGCTGGAGCTCGGCGAGCGCGTCGTCGAACGACAGCGCCTCGATCGCCGGATCCGCGGTCGGCTCAGTCGTCGGCGGCACGCTGCTCCTCTTCGGTCGGTTCGGTCAGCCGGTCGATGCGCGGGGCGAGGAGCATACCAAGCCGGATCCCGACGGCCGCGACGATCGCCACGACCGCGGCAAATCCAAGGACCGCGACCAGCTCCGTCACGGCTCGTCGACGGTCGCCGGCAGCTCGCCGTGGGCGACCCGGAGGCGCAGTCGCGTGCCGGCGGGCGCGTCGGCGGGTGCGCGCACGATGGCATCGTCCGGGGCGCGACGGACGATGGCATAGCCCCGATCGAGCGTGGCCTGCGGGCCGAGGACGGCCAGGGCGGCGCCGGCCTCGCCGAGGAGCGAGCGCGCTGCCGCGACGCGGCGGACCGTTAGGGCATCCAGCACGGCCGTGCGCTCGAGACGACCACGCTCGCGGGCCAGCCGCGCGGGCACGATCGGGTGGAGCCGGGCCCCGAGTCGCTCGGCCACACGCCGGCGTCCGCCCAGCTCGCCCTCGAGCGCCCGCGTCGCGCGATCGAGCAGGAGCCCGGCGCGCTCACGCGCGGCAGCGAGCTGGGCGGCCGGGCTGAGCCGATCGAGGGCACGGCGCTCGGCAACGACCTCACGGGACGCCGCCCCGAGGCGGCCCCGCGCCGCGCCGTCGAGGCGCCGCCCGACCGCGCCGACGGCAGCCAGGAAGTCGGTGCGGTCCGGGACCACGATCTCGGCCGCGGCGGACGGCGTCGGCGCGCGGACGTCGGCGGCGAAGTCGGCCAGGGTCACGTCGGTCTCGTGGCCGACCCCGCAGACCACGGGCAGGCCGTGAGCCACGACCGCACGGACGACGGCCTCGTCGTTGAACGGCCAGAGGTCCTCGAGCGAGCCGCCGCCACGGGCCAGGATCGTCACGACCGGGGCGTCGTCCGGCCGGCCCTCGGCAGCGACCGCGGCGGCGTACCGCTCGACCTTGCGCAGCGCCGTGACGATGCTGGCCGGCGCCGCTGCTCCTTGGACCTGCGCCGCGACGAGGACGACGCGGGCGAGCGGCCAGCGCCGACCGAGGACCGTGCAGATGTCCTTCCAGACGGCGCCCGTCGGGCTGGTGACCACGGCGATCGTCGCGGGGCGGGTCGGCAGTGGCCGCTTCCGCGCGGCGTCGAACAGGCCCTCCGCCGCGAGCCGGGCCTTGAGCGCCTCGAACCGGAGCGTCAGGTCGCCCTGTCCGGACGGCTGGATCGACTCGACGTAGAGCTGGAGCGCGCCCTGCGGCTCGAACACGTCGATCCGGCCGTGGGCGACGACCCGCAGCCCGGCCTGCGCCTCGAACGCGGAGCGCAGGCGGTCGTCGCGGAACCAGACGCATTGGAGCTGGTTGCGCTCGTCCTTGAGCGCGAAGTAGGCGTGCCCCGCCGACGACACCGTGACCCGCCCGATCTCGCCCTCGACCCACAGGTCAGCCAGCCGTTCGTCGGCGCGGACGGCGCCGCGGATCGCGCGGGTGACCTCGCTGACGCCGAGGATCCGGATCCCGAACGTGCCGGGCGGTGGCGCGGCCCGGGCGTCGGCGGGCGCCCTGCCGGAAGCGGCGGCCGTGGCACGGCCGCGAGGGGCGCACGTCGATGGCGGCGCCGACTGGCCGGGCCTGTCGGCTGCGGCGGCTGCCCTCTCCCTCCCCCGGCTCGGCCGGGATGGCATCCCAGCTCGGGGAGCGCCCAGTCCGGCGGCTCGGGGTCGCTCATCGCTCGCTAGACCCGCGTCTGGTAGTCCCCGGTCCGCGTGTCGATGCGGATCGTGTCGCCGGTCTCGACGAAGATCGGGACCTGGACGACGAGGCCGGTCTCGGTCGTGGCCGGCTTGCGGGCGCCGGTCTGCGTGTCGCCGGCGAAGCCCGGCTCGGTGTCGGCCACGACGAGGTCGACCGTCACCGGCAGCTCGACGCCGATGGTCTCGCCCTGGTAGCTCGTCCGGTCGAGGGTCATCCCGTCCGTGAGGTACTGCGCCGTGTCGCCCAGCTGCTCGGTGGTCAGGATGAACTGGTCGTAGGTGTCGTTGTCCATGAAGTGGTGGTCGTCGCCGTCGCGGTACAGGAACTGGACGGGGCGCTTCTCCATCGAGGCGCGCGGCCACTTCGTGCCGGCCTGGAACGAGCGCTCCACGGTCTGGCCGCGCTTGATGTTGCGCAGGGTGATTCGCACCTGGGCCGAGCCGCGACCCATCTTGATGTGGTGGTAGTCGAGGATCTGCCAGAGCTCGCCGTCGAGCTCGATGGCGACGCCCTTCTTCAGTTCACCGGTGCTGATCATGCGGGTCGGGCTCCTGGAGATGACGGCCGGCGGGTCGAGCGACGGCTGGACGCGCGCACCGGCAGGGGCGGACGGGTGGATCGGGCTCGATCGTAGCAGACGACCCGGCGGATCCGGGGTCAGCCCCCGACGACGAGGACCTCGCGCGGGAACCGGGTCAGCCGCTCCAGCCGCCCTGCCGCGGCGTCCAGCAGCACCAGATCCTCGATCCGGACGCCCATCTCGCCGGCCAGGTAGATCCCCGGCTCGACCGAGAAGACGGTCGGGCTGGGCAGCGGATCGTCGGGCGCTCGCTTCCCGAGCGTCGGCAGCTCGTGGGTCGCCAGGCCGATCCCGTGACCGGTGCCGTGGCCGAAGTGCGCGCCGTGACCGGCCGCGTCGATGACGTCACGGGCGACGGCGTCGATCGCGCGCCCGCTCGGCAGCGTTCCGTCATCCGGGCTCCCCGCGACGGCCAGCTCGAGCGCGGCGATGGCCGCGGCCTGGGCACGCGCCACGATCTCGTAGATCTCGAGGTCCCGGGCCGCCGGTTCGCCGACGAACAGCGTCCGCGTCATGTCGCTGCGATAGCCCGCCACCTGCGCTCCGAAGTCGAACAGGAGGACCGACCCGGCGAGCACCGGCCGGTCGCCCGGAGCGCCGTGTGGCAGCGCGGCCTCGGGACCGGCCAGGCAGGCGACCCCGAAGGCGAGGGCCTCGGCGCCACCGGTCCGGATGAGCCACTCGAGGCGGAGGGCGAGGTCCGCCTCGGTCACGCCCGGCCGGATGTCGGGCAGCAGGGCCGCCAGGGCGCGGTCGGCGACCGCGCAGGCCGCGGCGATCCGCTCGACCTCGGCCGGCTCCTTGATCGCGCGGTCGGCCTCGACCCAGCCCTCGACGGGCACGAGCTCGACCGCCGGCGCCGCGGCCGCCAGCCGGCTCCAGACCGCCTGCGACACGAAGCCGGCTTCCACGGCGATGCGGCGCGCCCCGACCGATTCCATGAGCGCCGGCCAGCGCGCCGGCAGATCGTTGTAGGCCTCGACGATCCGCGCCTCGGGCGCCTCGCGGGTGACCTGGATCGTGTAGCGCGAGTCGGTCAGCACCGCCACGTCCTCGCCGCCGACGACGAACTGGCCGGAGTTGCCGGCGACCTTCTCCTCGCCGTCCTCGAGGGTGAAGCCCGTCAGGTAGCGCATGTGCTCGCGCCGGACGCCGAAATAGGCGTCGACCCCGGCAGCCGCGAACCGATCGCGGAGCCGCGCCAGGCGTGCCGGGCGTGCCGCGCGATCCGCGGCGTCCCAGCCCCGGCGCGTCGCCTCGTCAGGCGGGCCGGCGAAGTCCGCCGGGGCCGGCTGGTCGATCACTGATAGCCGTACTTGCGCCGGTTCTCGTCGTGCTCTTCCTTGGTCTTGGCGAAGACGTGCGCACCGGCGCCGTCGGGGATCGCCAGGAAGTAGATGAACTTGTCGGCCGTGTTCGGCTCCAGCGCGGCGTCGATCGACGGCAGGCTGGGCGTGGCGATCGGGCCGGGGACGAGGCCGGGGACGACGTACGTGTTGTAGCCGAGCAGGTCCTCGGGCAGCGGCACGCTCGGCGAGTGGAACACCCGGTGGCATCCAGAACGTGTAGCGCTGCCAGTCGTCGAAGGGGAGCTTGTCGAGCTCGACGGTGTCGATCGCGTAGAGCACGGTCGGGTCGGCGTTGAGGATCTTGTTCTTGATCCCCGGGATGCCGTCGATCCGGTTCTGGTACACGCCGGCGATGAGCGGCCGCTCCTCGTCGAGGACCGCCTCGCGCTCGACGATCGAGGCCAGGGTCAGGACCTGGTAGAAGTTGAGCCCGCGCGACTTGGGCACCGCCATGCGGTCAGGCCCGACGTCCGCGGCGAACTTGTCGAGCATCAGCCGGACGAGCTCCTCGGGCGTCGTGTCCGGCAGCACGCGGTACGTGCCCGGCCACAGGAAGCCTTCGAGCGAGGCGCCCTTGGGGGCGTCCGCGAGGATCGTCTTGAGCCACGGGTAGTCGGCGATGAGCGCCGCCGGCGGGTGCTTGACGAGCTCGTAGAAATCCATCGGCTTCATGTTCAGCGGCAGGGTCTGGAGCTTGGCCGTGATCTGCTCGAGGCGCAGGCTGCGACGGAGCGCGATGTCGACGTACTTGACCGTCGGCGGAGCGAGGAGCGCGTTGACGAGCTGCTCTGGGGTCTGGTTCTTGCGCAGGATGAACGTGCCCTGCTGGAGGCTTCCGGTCAGCTTGTTGTCGATGGCGATGAACACGAACGCCCGGCTGTCCGTCAACAGGCCCTGGCTCTCGAGCCGTTCGGCGATGCTCGCGGCGGTATCGCCGTCCTCGACCAGGAACTCGACCTGGGCCGGGTCGGTCGACGCCGGCGTGGTCAGGGCCGCGCCGAGCTTCTCGGCGACGATGTCGCGGACGAACGGCACCTGGAGCGCCGCCGGGTTGTCCTCGGCGAGTCCCATCACCGCGTCGCCGACCACGGGTCGGAGCGCGGTCAACGCGACCGCCAGCACGACGGCGGCCAGGACCAGCGTGAACACGAGGAACTTGAGCAGGCCCCGTCAGCCCGCCGCCTCCGCCGCCGCCGCGTCCGCCACGTCCGCGCTGGACGGGCTCGGAGAACTCGGGGATGCTCTCGGTCGCGTAGGCGTCGGGGTCGTACGGGTGGGCCTGCGTGGCACGGCCATCCCGGGGGCGTCCGCCGGAGCGGATCGTCATCGGCTGATCTCCTGGGGGTCGGGGGTGCGTGGCAAGGACGAACGGATGCCGGCGCGTGTGTCGAGCTCGTCCTGGAGGATGATGGCGGCCGCTTCGCGATCGACCCGGGCGCGATAGGCATCGCGCTGGGTCCTGGTCGGCGGGCCGCCCGAACGGCCGCGTGGCATCGGCCCGAGCCGGGTCTCTGCCAGGTGGCTGGACAATCGTTCGTCCCGAAGGATAACCGGACGGCCGATTCGATCCGCGACGGCGGCGACCCAGGCGCGCGTGAGCGCGGCCTGCGGACCCTCGGCGCCCGACGCCTCGAGCGGCAGGCCGACCACTAGCTCGTCGACGCCCTCCGCCTCGACGATCGCGCGCAGGCGGGCCTCGTCGGCCTCCTGCGTGCGGCCGCGCGGCACGGTCATCAGCGGCCGCGCAGGGGCACCGTCGTCGTCGCCGATCGCGAGGCCGATCCGTCGTTCGCCGAGGTCGAGGCCGAGCAGGCGGGTCATGGCGTCCCGGATCCCGAGGGTGCGGGGCTCTCGATCTCGACGGCGTTCGCGACGGTCAGGTCGACCCGGCTCTCGAAGCCCGGGACCGACCCGGACCAATCCGGTGAGACCGACAGCTCGACGTCGCCGTACGGCTCGAGCAGGGCACGCGCCTCGTCGACCGGCTTGCCGAGCACGAGGCTGGTCAGCTGGGCCGGATCGAGGACCGCGACCTGCTCGGCGGTCACCGTCACCGGGAAGCTGACCGTCTGCCCGACGACGATCGCGTCGCCGACCTCGATGTCGGCCGATCCGGGCACGAGCGTGTGGCCGGCCTCGACGGCGCCCTGGAGCTGCGCCTCGGCGATCGCCTGGACCGGCGCGGTGTCGACCGTGATCACCGTCCCGGTGGCGGACAGGCCGAGGGCGAAGCTCGCCACCTCCTGGCCGACGAGCGTCTCGGGCGGGACGGTCGGCGTCGTCGGTCCGAGGACGCCGGTCGTCGGGAAGACCGTCGCCCCGCCGGCGGTCAACGCCGGATCGGCCATCGCCGCGTCGAACGCGGCATGGAGCGACGTGTCGAGCGTGGCCAGCGCGCCGTCGACGTCCTGCTGCGTGACCCGGGTGAACTCCTCGCGCGACCCGCCGGTCGTCGCCTCGGGGTTGGTGACCTTGAGGAACAGGCCGTTCTCGCCGGGCGGGATGATCACGATCGTGCCGGGCTCGACGTTGCCTTCCGGGCCCCCGTCCACGGCCGTGACCTTGACGCTGGCACGGGCCGGGAAGATCGGTCAGCCCGACCAGCTCGGCGCGCGGCACGATCAGCTGGACGTCGGTCCTGAAGCGCACGCCGGAGGCCGTCCGCACGATGCTCCCCTCGTCGATCCGGTTCGTGCTCGTCGGGTCGCGGTTCTCGAAGCGGACGGTGCCGGTCGCCTTGGCCAGCTCGACGCGCTTGCCGGTCGCCGGGAACTCGTCGTCGACCGAGACCGGGATCGTGATCTCCTCGGCCGGCACGACGCCCGCGGCGGGGTCGGGTTGGGTCGCGGCCGGATCGGCGACCACGGTCAGCTCGACCGGGGTGACGCGGCTCGGGTCGCGGCGTGACGACGATCGTCGCAGACGGCAGGAGGACGTACAGGCCGACGCCACCGATGAGCAGGGCGAGGACCAGGATCGCGCCGCCGACGAGCCACGGCGTCCGGACCCGGCCGAACGCGCCCGGTGACGCCTGCCCCGGCCGCTGCTGGTGGTCGGCGTCGGGGCCTCCGGTTGCGGCGTCGGGCGACTGCCCGGCTCGACGCGGGCCGCCGACGTCTGGCGCGGTGTCCGGCGAGGTGCGTGGACCGCCGCTCGCCGACGCCGACCCGACCGCGCCGATCCGCACCGCCCGCCGCGCCCGGCCGCGGCCCCTGCGGCGACCGCGGGCACGACCAGGCCGAGGGTTCCGTCGGGTTCGGCCGCCGCTGGCGCGTCCGGTCGCATCCGGCTCGGGGGTGACCGGCTCGGCGTCTCGGCCTCGCCGTCGGCTGCGGGCGCGTCCGAAGGCGCCGCTGCGCCATCCGAGGGCGCCGCAGCGATGCCGGCCGCGCCAACCGCGCCAACCGCGCCGACCGCGCCGGTCGCGCCCGCCAGCCCCGCCGTGGCTTCCGCCTCGTCGAGGCCGCGCTCCGCCCCTTCGTACTCGGCCACCGAGCCGAACACCGGGAGCCCGGCCGATGCCGCAAGCGCGCGTGTGGCCGCGTCGGCGGCCACGATCGACAGCCGCTTCTCGTGGGTCAGCGCGTCGCGCGACAGGAGTCGGAAGTTGATCCGCGAGGTGGCCACCCGCGAGCCGTGGGGCAGGACGATGGCGATCCGGGCCACGTCGGCGTCGCGGATGCGGGCTGCGGCCGTGGTGATCTCGTCGTCGATCTCGAGATAGATGATCCGTCCGGCCATCGGTCAGACCTTCATCGCCCGGAGGACGCGGCGGAGTGCCACGTCGAGCGCATCTTCCGACGTCTGGAGCTCGATCGCCTGGTAGGCCAGCCCGAGTGGCGTGACGTCCTGCTGGTCGACCAGCAGGTCCGTCGCGTCCGAGATCGTGTCGATCTGGTCGGGGGCCATGACCGTGACCTCGGGCGGTCGCGCGAACGGCAGCCGCTCGTAGAACGCCTTCGAGGTCAGCGCCGCGCGGATCTCGGGGAGCCGCGACCCGCCGCCGCACAGGAAGATCCGGCCGGGCAGCAGGTCGCCGCCCGACAGCTCCTCCATCACCAGCTCGACGCCGGCGGCCCACACGCGGACGTCGTCGGCGACGATCGTCGCGATGTCCGGCGCGTGCTCGACGGCCAGCCCGCGTGCGTAGTCGACCTTGAGCGACTCGGCGCGCGGAAACGGCAGGTCGAGCCGGTCGGCGAGGCTCTTGGTGAACGCCCGGCCGCCGAGCGCGAACATGCGCGTCCCCTCGATCCCGCCCTGGCGGACGAGCGCGACGTCGGTCGTGCCGCCGCCGACGTCGACGAACAGCGCCCCGGCCTGGCGGATCTGGTCGCTCCCGAGCACCCGGGCCACGGCATATGGCTCGGCCACGATCTCGAGCAGCTCGAGGTCGAGCTGCGACGCGACGCTCTGCAGCGCCCCGAGGTGGACCAGCGGCGCGAAGGCGTTGAAGATCCCGATCTTGACGTGGCGGCCCTGGAACCCGACCGGGTTGGTCAGCGCGTAGCCGTCGATCGAGGCGCCCGTCACCGCGGCGTGGACCAGCCGGACGTCGACGTGGGGCAGCCCCGTCTCCCAGGTGATCGCCCGCTCGGCCTCGTGGAGCGCCTCGCGCTGGACGACGTCGATCAGCTTCTGGAGCTCGCCGTCGGTGATCGGCTGGTCGGGCTTCTTGCGCTCCTGGCTGTGGGTCGTGGTGAAGCCCTTGACCAGCTCCCCGGCGATGCCGATGACGACCTGGGTCGGGCGAAACCCGGCCATCTCCTCGGCCTCCTGGAGCGCGACGGCGCAGTTGTCGACGACCGCGGCGATGTCGGCCACGGTCCCGGACTGCATGTGCGACAGGCCCTGGCGCTTGCGCCCGACCCCGCGAACGGTGCCGTGCCCCTCGGCGTCGATGTCGAAGACGAGCGCCTTGGCGAACTCGGTGCCCACGTCGAGCGCGGTGCAGGCGGCGAGGGCCTCGGCCGAATCGCGCTGCCAGATGCGGCGCCAAAAGGCCATCAGGCCCCGTTCTCGAGCCGGCTCCGGATCGCCGCCAGGGCCTCGGGCAGGCCGTCCCGCCGGGTGCCGCGACCCTGGGCCATCGCCGGGCGGCCACCGCCGCGGCCTTCGAGGGCCGGCATCGCGACGGTCACCAGGTCGCCGGCCGCGATCCCGCGCGCGACGAGATCGTCCGAGACGGTCACGAACAGCTGCGGCTCGTCGGCGTCGAGCGCCGAGCGCGACGACGCCCGAGCCGAGGATGGCGCTGAGGTCGCGGGCCGCCGCCTTGAGCGTGTCCATCGAGTCGTAGGCCACCGCCGCCGACGCCAGCCGAACCCCGGGCGCGACCTCGACCGCGGCTGCCGCGAGCTCGCCCGGCTTGGGCACGCCGGCCGCCCCACCGGCCTTGAGCCGCCGCTTCGTCTCGCGCAGCTCCTCCTGGAGCGCCGTGATCCGCTCGGCGACGCCGTCGACAGTCTGGGCGCCGAGCGCCTCGACCACGCGATCGAGCGCGGCCGCCCGGTCACGGCCGAGCGCGTCGGCGGCGGCCCCCGTGACCGCCTCGATGCGGCGCATCCCGGAGCCGATGCTCCGCTCGCCGGTGATCTCGAAGCCGCCGATCTGGCCGGTCGCCCGGCAGTGCGTCCCTCCGCACAGCTCGAAGCTGTAGTCCTGGACGCGAATGGTCCGGACCGTCTCGCCGTACTTCTCGTCGAAGAAGGCGTCCGCGCCGCCCTCGATCGCGTCGCTCATGCTCATGAACGCGATGGAGACGGGCCGGTCGTCGCGGATGATGCGGCGGACCTCGTCCTCGATGGCGTGGCGCTCGTCGTCGGTCAGGCCGCGGTCGAACGGGAAGTCGAACCGGAGGTAGTCCGGCGTGACGAGCGAGCCGGCCTGGCGGGCGCGCTCGCCGACCACGTTGCGCAGCGCCCGATGGAGCAGGTGCGTGCCCGTGTGGTTGCGCATCGTGTGCGCGCGCCGCTCGGCGTCGACGACCGCGTCCACGGTCTCGCCGACGCGCAGCCGGCCGTGGAGCGTCCCGCGCTGGACGATCAGCCCGCCGAGCGGCCGCTGGGTGTCGCTGACGGTGAACAGCTCGCTGCCACCGCCGGCTTCGCGGAGCACGCCCTGGTCGCCGACCTGGCCGCCACCCTCGGCGTAGAACGGCGTCCGGTCGAGGACGACCTCGGCCTCGCCCTGGCCGGTCAGCTCGTCGAACTCCATGCCGTCGCGGACGATCGCCACGACCCGCCCCTCGGCCGCCGTCGTCTCGTAGCCGAGGAAGTGCGTGTCGCCGGCACGGGCCTGGATCGCGCCGTACAGCGCGGCCGATTCGGCCTGGCGGGTGAGCTGCGCCTTGGTCCCGGAGCGGCTCCGCGCT
The DNA here is from genome assembly GCA_963721545.1 of uncultured Chloroflexia bacterium. GTDB lineage: Bacteria > Chloroflexota > Limnocylindria > Limnocylindrales > CSP1-4 > SPCO01. The sequence continues at coordinate 277,760 of CAVRKB010000004.1, read as the reverse complement.
CGCTGCTCCGCGAGGGCGGCCTCGAAGCCCTCGCGATCGACCCCGACGCCGTACTCCGCCGCGAGCTCGACGGTCAGGTCGATCGGAAAGCCGTACGTGTCGTGGAGCCGGAAGGCGAGCTCACCGTCGAGCCGTGGCGCGTCGGCCGGGAGGTCCTCGGGTCGGCGCCCGACGGTGCGCTCCGCGCCGGTCAGCGCCTGCAGCGCGGCCTCGAGCTGGCCGGTCCCGGCATCGAGCGTCCGGGCGAACTGCGTCTCCTCGCGCGCGATCGCGGCGAGGATCTCGTCGCGGCGCTCCACGAGGTGCGGGTAGGCCTCGCCCATCACCTCGATCACGACCGTGGCCGTCTCGACCATGAACGGCTCGCGCCGGCCGAGCAGCCGGCCGTGGCGGACGGCACGCCGCAGCAGCTTGCGCAGGACGTAGCCGCGACCCTCGTTCGAGGGCAGGACGTCGTCGCCGATCAGGAACGTGACCGCCCGCGAGTGGTCGGCGATGACCTGGTAGCTGAAGCGCTCGCTCTCGAACGCGTCCGGGTCGTGACCGAGCAGCTCGCGCATGCGGGCGTGGATCGGCACGAACAGGTCCGTGTCGTAGTTGGTCGGGACCTGCTGGAGGACGCTGGCCAGCCGCTCGAGGCCCATCCCCGTGTCGACGCTGGTGAACGGCAGCGGCACGCGGCCCGTCGGGCCGCTGGTCGAACTCCATGAACACGAGGTTCCAGATCTCGAGCCAGCGCGGGCAGTGCTCGGAATGGTCGGGGATGCACTCCGGACCTTCCGACAGGTGCGCCCCGCGGTCGAAGTGGATCTCGCTGCACGGGCCGCACGGCCCGGTGTCGGCCATCCGCCAGAAGTTGTTGTCGTCGCCGTTGTCGACGTCGCCCCAGATGGCCATGCGCTCCGGCGGGAGCCCGATCTCGTCGCGCCACACCGCCCGGGCGACCTCGTCGTCCTTGTACGTCGTGGCCGCCAGGCGCTCGCCGGGGATGCCGAGGTCCCCGGTCAGGAACTCCCAGGCCCAGTGGATCGCCTCGCGCTTGAAGTAGTCGCCGAACGACCAGTTGCCGAGCATCTCGAAGAAGGTGTGGTGGCGCGGCGTGCGCCCGACCTCCTCGAAGTCGTTGTGCTTGCCGGCGACGCGCAGGCAGCGCTGGTAGTCGACCGCCCGCGCTGTACGAGCGCGTCTCGGCGCCGGTCAGGACCTCCTTGAACTGGACCATCCCCGAGTTCGTGAACAGGAGCGTCGCGTCGCCCGCGGGCACGAGGCTCGCGCTGGGCACGGCGGTGTGGCCGCGCTCGGCGAAGAACTCGACGAACCGCCGGCGGATCTCGGCGGCGGGCAGCGCGACGATCCGCGGATCTGGGATCTGATCGGGTGACGGCATCGCGCGCAATGGTACCCAACCGCCCGTGTCGGGCGGCTGTAACGCCGCTCGGTCGTCCCCTGAGGCGTTCTTGGTGGCTCGGTCGGGTAACGTCGCGAGCCTGCAAGCCGTAGTCGGAGGAAGCCGCCATGGCCTACGTCAGGAAGTGCGAGCAGTGCGGCCGCGTCGACGCCCGGATCTCCTGGCCGTCGCGCGAGGATGCCGGGCGCGACCCGGTCTTCGCCACGTGGACCTGCCCGAATTGTGCCTGGACCGAGTTCGACCTGGTCGAAGGCGAGAAGCAGGAGCAGCCGGTCGCCCGCTGATCCATCGGGGCCGCGGACGGCCCCGAGCCCCACCTACGCAGAACGACCGCGCCGGTTGACACGACCGGCGCGGTCGCGAATGCTTCGGCGCCATGACCTTGATCGAGGCGACCGGGCTGCGCAAGCGGTACGGCAGCGTGGCCGCCCTCGACGGGCTCGACCTGGCGGTCGAGGAGGGCCACGTCGTCGGCCTGCTCGGGCCGAATGGCGCGGGCAAGACGACGGCGCTGCGGATCCTCGTCGGGCTCGTCCGCGCCGACGCCGGCCGGGTCACGATCGCCGGCGAGTCGGTCGACCTCGGGTGGGTGGCCGGCGAACGGGTCGGCGCGATGGTCGCGACGCCCGTCGTTCTATCCGCACCTGTCGGGCACCGAGAACCTGCGCGTGCTGGCGGCGGCGTGGGGCTGGCCCCGCGCCAAGGCCGACGCACGGATCGACGCGGCGCTCCGGCTGGTCGACCTCGCGGCGCGTCGGCCCGCGAGCATCGAGGGGCTACTCGACCGGGATGCGCCAGCGCCTCGGGATCGCCCTCGCGCTGCTGGCCGACGCTCCGATCCTGATCCTCGACGAGCCGGTCAACGGCCTCGACCCGGCGGGCATCGTCGAGATCCGCGACCTGCTGCTCCACCTCGCATCGGGCGGGCGGACGATCCTCGTCTCGAGCCACCTCCTGACCGAGGTCGAGAAGACGTGCGACCACGTCACGATCGTCGATCGCGGGCGGATCGTGGCCAGCGGGACACCCGCTCGCCCTGGCCGGCGGCGGCGAACGGATCGAGGTCCGGTTCGGCGGGGCCGATGAGGTCGCGGCCGCTCACCGGGCGATCGAGGCGGCCGGCTTCGCGGTGGTGGCCAACCCCGATGCCGACGCATTCGAGCTGTGGATCGACGGTGCGCCCGGACGGCGCGACCGTCGGCCGGCTGCTGGCCGCGGCCGGGATCTACCCCGACCAGCTCATCCGCCGTCGCGATTCACTCGAGGACGTCTTCCTGCGGCTGACCGGCGTCGCCGCCGCCGAGCCGCCGCCATGAGGCGTCTGGTCGTTGCCGACTGGGTCCGCTTCCGCCGTCGGCGCGACCTGTTCGGCCTGGTCCTCCTCGTGCCGGTCATCCTCGGTGTCATGTTCGTCGCCGACTTCAACAGCGTCGCGACCCTTCCCCAGTGCGGACTTCTTCATCGATCCGCCGGACCCGGTGCTCGAGGAGCAGTTCCGTGCCGAGATGATCGCCGAGTGGCGGAACCGGCTGGGGACCGAGCTCCCCGGGTACGCGTTCCCGGCGAGCCTGCTCAAGGTGAGCGGCAACATCGTGCCGGTGATCTTCCTCGCGATCTACCTCGCGACAGCGCTCGTCGCCGGCGAATTCGAATGGGGCACCGTCCGGACGATCCACCTGACGTCGAGCCGCCGTGCCGCCCTGGCCGTCCGGATCGCGCTCGTGATCGGGCTCGTCGTCCTGGTGGTCGCGATGGGACTGGTCCTCGGCGCGATCCTGCCGTTCCTGCTCTATGCCGATGGGAAGCCGCTGCAGTCGTACGCCGGAGCCACGCCGGATCTCGTGTCCGGGCTGGCGTTCCGGTCGCCGCGATCCTGCCGTTCGTGGCCATTCCGGCGCTGATGGCCGTCCTGGCCCGAGGGATCGGCCTCGCGTTCCTGCTCACCCTGCTGTTGTTCGCCGGCGATGTCGCCATCACGGGCGCTCCGGTGTGGCCCGACAGCCCGTTGTCGTGGGTCCCGGCCGTCACCGCCACGGGCTCGATCTCGCGGCTGCTCGGTGGAGAGAGCTCACCGCTCGCGGCGCTCGCGCCCGCGAGCGTGTCGTTCGCGGCGCTGCTCGCCTGGATCCTTGTCCCGATCCTGCGCCGCGATCGCCTGGTTCCGGCGGATCGACCTCAACGAATAGGAGAGCCGGCTTGGACGTCGTCGCCATGGTCCTCGTCGCGGTCGTCGCGGCCATCCACGTCTACATCGTCCTGCTCGAGATGGTCTGGTGGAAGACGCCCCGCGGGATGCAGGCGTTCGGCACCGATGCGGCCTTCGCCGAGCGCTCAGCGCCGCTCGCGGCCAACCAGGGCCTCTACAACGGCTTCCTCGTCGCCGGCCTGGTGTGGGGCCTGCTGGCGGCCGATCCGGTCGGGTTCCAGGTCACCGTGTTCTTCCTCGGGTGCGTCATCGTGGCCGGCCTGTTCGGCGCGGCGACCGTCAGCCGCCGGATCCTGGTCGTGCAGGCCCTCCCCGCGGCGCTCGCCCTCGGCGCGGTCCTGCTCGCCGGCAGCGCCGCCTGACGGCTTACCCGGCCGCCACGGGCACGGCGCCGTACGCCTCGCCATGCGCAGGTCGCCGCACGCCTCGCCCGCAGGTCGCCGCTCGCCTCGCCCGCAGGTCGCCGCACGCCTCGCCCACGATGTTGCTTTCGAGATGGTTCCAGCCAAGCGGAACGATCTCGGTCACCAGCATATGGTTCCGCTTGATCGAAACCATCTCGATGATGCGTTCGTGGGAGACCGTTTCCGGCGCGCGCCCGGGCGGCCGGCGCCCGGCGCGCGTCTGGGCGGCCGAAGAAGGCGCGGAGGGGCCCCTGACTCAGTCGCCCGCGCGCCGGCCGCGCCGCCAGCGTGACCAGAGCGACGACCCCGCGATGATCGCGCCGAGGATGGCGCCGATGGTCAGGCCGCGCAGGAACGAGGACGCCGAGCGCCCGTCGGCCGGGTCGCTCATGTCCGGCGTACCGTTGGGCCGAGGATCGCCACGGCCGACGAGATCGCGATCCCGACCCAGGCCACGATCGACGCGGCCAGCAGGTGGAAGTCGCCGATCGTCAGGACGTCGATGTTCGAGCCGGTCACCGAGGGCGTCGCCCGCCCAGGCGCCGAGGATCGACGCGACGAGGATCACCGGCAGGCGGCCGACGGCACTGCCGCGGATGAGCACGAACAGCGACGCGTGGAAGATCCCGACGAGGATGGCCAGGATGAGCGCCGGATCGAGGCTCACCCGCTGACGCCCGAGCCGACGAGGGCGCCAGTCGGATCGACCGGGTCGATCGCCGGCCGCGGAACGGCGGCGCGCGCGATCCGCCCACCACCGAGCACGACGTCGCCTTCGTACAGCACCGCCGCCTGGCCGGGGGCCGCGGCCCACACCGGCTCGTCGGTCCGGACGAGCCAGCGACCGCCGCGTGCCGGCTCCTCGGGCGTGGCCGGGCGGACGGTTGCCGCGATCGGCGTCGCGCGGTGGCGGATCCGGATCTCGGCCCGGAACGGGGCCGAGCCGTTCGGCGCATCACCGGCCACGAACGACGTGCGCTCGAGCTCGATCGCCGTGGTCTCGAGGTCTTCCCGCCGCCCGAGCGTGATCGTGTTCGTCAGCGGGTCGATGCGCGACACGTAGCGCGGCGCGCCGAGCGCCACCCCGAGGCCCTGCCGCTGGCCGACGGTGTAGGCCGGCGTCCCTGCGTGCTCCCCCACCCGCTCGCCGTCGCGATCGAGCAGCGGCCCGGGCTCCGGCGTCCAGCCGGCCCGCTCGCGCAGGGCGTCGCGGTAGTCGCCGCCGGGCACGAAGCAGATCTCCTGGCTCTCGGGCTTGTCGGCCGTCGCGAGGCCGAGCGACCGGGCGACCGCGCGGACCTCGGGCTTGGTCAGCTCGCCGAGCGGGAACCGTGCGTGGTCGAGCTGGTCCTGCCGCAGCCCGTACAGGAAGTACGTCTGGTCCTTGTCCGCGTCCCGGGCCCGCAGCAGCCGGGCGTGCCCGTCGGGGCCCACGTCGCGCCGCGCGTAGTGGCCGGTCGCGACCGCCTCGCACTCGTACTGATGCCGGGCCCGGCCGAGCAGCGCCCCGAACTTCACGTACGTGTTGCAGTCGACGCACGGCGACGGCGTCCGTCCCGTCCAGGTACGCATCGAGGAACGGCTGGAGCACGCCGGCGTCGAACTCGCGCTCGAGGTTCATGACGTAGAACGGGATGTCGAGCTGGGCGGCGACGCGCCGGGCGTCATCGGCGGCATCGAGCGAGCAGCAGCTCTTCTTGAACTCGGAGTACGTGTCGGCGACGTCGTGCAGGCGCATCCAGACGCCGACGACGTCGTGGCCCTGCTCGTGGAGGAGCGCCGCGGCGACCGACGAGTCGACCCCGCCCGACATCGCGACGAGGATCCGGCTCACGCCGAAACGACCTGCCCCAGCGGATCGGCGGCGACCGCCGCGCTGCCCAGCCGCATCGAGGCGATGACCCGCGGCACGACGTCGCAGGCCACCGCGACCTCCTCGTCGGTCGTCGTCCGGCCGAGCGACAGGCGCAGCGCGCCGCGTGCCTCCTCGTCCGGGTAGCCCATCGCGGTCAGGACGTGGCTGACCTCGGTCGAGCCGGTGGTGCATGCCGAGCCGACCGACGCCGCGATGCCCTCGAGGTCGAGCGACATCGCCACCGAAGCGCCGTCCGTGTCGCGCGCGATGAGCGACAGCAGCCCCGGCAGGCGCTCCTTCGGATGGCCGGTCAGCTCCACGCCGGGCACGGCCAGCACGGCCGTCGCGAGACGCTCGCGTGCGCGCTTGAGCCGCGACACGGTAGCCGCGCGCTCGGCGCAGGACAGCTCGTACGCCGCCGCGAGGCCGACCGCCCCGGCCACGTTCTCGGTGCCGGCCCGCCGATGCCGCTCCTGGGTGCCGCCCTGCTGCTGGGCGAGGATGTGGGTGCCGTGGCGGACGTACAGCGCGCCGACGCCCTTCGGGCCCTCGAACTTGTGGGCTCCGAGCGAGACCAGGTCGGCGCCGAGCGCCTCGACGTCGAGGTCGACGTAGGGCGCCGCCTGGACGGCATCCACGTGGAACACGATTCCCTTGCGCGTGCGGAGCCGGGCGCCGATGTCGGCGACGGGCTGGATCGTGCCCACCTCGTTGTTGGCGAGCATGACCGTGACGAGGATCGTCTTGTCGTTGAGCGCAGCCTCGAGCTGCTCGGGGTCGACCCGGCCGTAGCGGTCGACCGGCAGCTCGACGATCTCGAACCCGAACTTCTCCAGGTAGCGCAACGTGTGCCCGACGGCGTGGTGCTCGACCGCCGAGGTCACGATCCGGTGGCCGCGCGCCTTGCCGGCCCAGGCGGCGCCCTTGAGCGCGAGGTTGTTGGCCTCGGTGCCGCCCGACGTGAACACGATCTCGCGGGCCTCGGCGTGGAGGCGCTTCGCGACCTGCTCGTGCGCCTCGTCGAGCCCGGCCCGCGCGGCGCGACCGAACGTATGGGCCGAGCTCGGGTTGCCGAATGACTCGGTCAGGTACGGCAGCATGGCGTCGAGGACCTCGCGGCGGAGCGGTGTCGTCGCCGCGTGATCGAGGTAGATCGGCATCGCCTCGATCGTACACCCGACGGTCAGGGAGCCGGCACCTCCGCACGGATGATGGCGTTGCCGTTGACATCGGCGGCCCAGAACGAGTCGAACGCGAGGAGCATCGGGGCCCCGTCGTTGCCGAGCGGCAGACCCGCGTAGACGGTCCACGTGGAAGCCCCGCTGTCGAGACGACCCACGGTCGCGCCGGTATAGCGGACCCAGACGTTCGGGTCGGCATCCAGCATCGACACGCTCTGCTGCGACCCCGGCGACGACATGCTGAACTTGTCGCCGTGGAAGGTGCCCGCCGGCGGTGGCGGCACGACCGCTTCGATCGTCATCGCCTCCGGATCGACGATGACGACGCCACCCTCGTCGTTTGGCAGCATCACCCGGTTCGCTGCCCAGAACAGCCACTGCGCGTTGTCGCCGACGCCATCGAGCTCGGCCACGATCCGACCGGTCGTCGGATCGAGCTTGCACAGGTGACCCGTGGGGGCGACCATCCAGACCGCTCCGCCCGCGGCGAGCGGCGTCGATCCGCACTTCGCATCCAGGGCAAGCCGGCTGACCTTCAGCGTCTTCGGGTCGATTCGGATCAGCTCGTGGGAGTCGTTCCCGATCGCCCACAACGCACCCTCGCCGGCCACAAGCCAGCCGCCGTCGAGCCCGACCGGGACCTTGGCGACGACCTTGCGGGTCACAGGATCGACGCCGACCACCTGCTGGTCGGTGAAATCGAGCGCCCACAGCTTCTTGTCGGCGAGCACGCCACCAGTCGCGGACGCGCCGCCGATCGACACCGAATCGGTGATGGCGTTCGTGGCCGGATCGATCCGCGACCACCTCGCGTCGGTATGGCCAAGCGCCCAGACGGCGTCGTCGGTCGCGATGAGCGCCGCGGGATACGTCACGCCTGCGATGGTCGACTGCACCGCGAGCCCGGGGAGCTCGGCGGCAGCGGGGCTCGCGGACGCCTGAGCGCTCGGACTGGCCGAAGCCTGGGTTGACGGAAGGCCGGACCCGATCGAACCAGGGGGCTGTGCCGACGAGGTCCCGCCCCCACACGCGGCGAGGAGCAGGGCGGCACCGCCAAGCACGGTGACGATCGATGCGCGGGCCATTGGACCTCCATCGCCCGCTTCAGCCACCCGTTCATCTACCGCCGGCGTCGACGGAGCCTAGCAGACGGTCCGAGCGCGTTCGACGTCGGTTCGCGGTCACGTCATCCGTCCATGGCTGGCGTCGACGGACGCCCGTACCGGACGGATGGCGGCTAGTGGCACCGTGGGTTCACCACACCACGAAGGAGCTCAACCCCATGCTCACCGTCATCGCCATCCTCCTGGTCGTCCTGCCGCTGTTCGCCCTTGCGACGCTCGTGTACGACACGCTCAAGATCGCGGACCGCATCGGCGGCTTTCCCCCGGTCGAATTCACCAACCGCGCCTACGCCGTCTGACCGACGGCCCGCTGAGCGATCCGACCAACGCCTAGGCGTCGACGTCCGGCCCGCGCTCCGGTGGCACGCCGCTGATCGTCGGCACGGCTGACCTCGCGTCGCCGGTCGTGCTGTGACAGCGCCCGCTTGCGCAGCCGGATCGACTGCGGGGTCACCTCGACCAGCTCGTCGGTGGCGATGAACTCGAGCGCGGTCTCGAGCGTGATCGGGCGCGGCGGCGTCAGTCGCAGCGACTCGTCGTGCGAGTGGGTCCGGATGTTGGTGAGCTTCTTCTCCTTGGTCGCGTTGACGTCCATGTCGCCCGACCGCGAGTTCTCGCCGACGATCATCCCCTCGTAGACCTCGACGCCGGCCCCGATGAACAGGTCGGCGCGCTGTTCGAGGTTGAACAGCCCGTAGGCGTTGGACGTGCCCGCGCGGTCGGCCACCAGCACGCCGTTCGTCCGATGGGTCACCTCGCCCGCCCACGGCCCGTAGCCCTCGCCGATCTGGTGGAGCAGCGCCGTCCCGCGCGTGTCGGTCAACAGCTGCCCGCGATAGCCGATCAGGCCGCGGACCGGGAGCACGAACTCCATCCGGACGCGCCCGTCGGTGTCGGTCGAGATCTGCTCGAGGCGGCCCTTGCGCCCGGCGATCGCCGACTGGACCTCGCCGATGTAGTCGGGCGGGATGTCGATCGTGATCCGCTCGTACGGCTCCTGGACCTCGCCGCCGACCTCGCGCAGCAGGACCTCCGGGCGCGATGCCGTCAGCTCGAAGCCTTCGCGACGCATCTGCTCGATCAGCACGGCCAGCTGGAGCTCGCCGCGGCCGCGGACCTCGAACGCCTCGCTCGACTCGGACGGCCGGACCTCGATCGAGACGTTGCCGAGGACCTCCTTGTCGAGGCGAGCCTTGATCTGGCGGCTGGTGACGTACTTCCCTTCCCGCCCGGCCAGCGGCGAGGTGTTGACCCCGAACGTCATGCGCAGCGTCGGCGCGTCGACGTCGAGGCGCGGCAGCGGTCGCGGATCGCCCGGCTCGGTCAGCGTGTCGCCGATCGTCACCTCGGGCAGCCCGGCGACGCTGACGATGTCGCCCGGCCCGGCCTCCTCGATGTCGACGCGGTCGATGCCGTGCGCGGTCTGCAGGCTGGTCACCGTCCCGCTGAGCGTGACCGTGCGGCCCGGCTCGACGGTGCCGGCGGTGTCGTCGGCCTCCTCGCGGACGACCGTGATCCGCTGCCCCGTCCGGATCGTCCCGTTCCAGATCCGTCCGACCGCCATCCGGCCCACGTACTCGTTGGCCGACAGGTTGGTCACCAGCAGCTGGAGCGGGTGGCCCGGCGTGTAGCGAACCGGCGGCGTCACCTCGATCAGCAGGTCGAGGAGCGGCGCCAGGTCGGTGCCCGGCTCGGCCAGGTCGCGCGTCGAGGTCCCGGCCTTGGCGTTGGTGTACACGATCGGGAACTCGATCTGGTGCTCGTCGGCGCCGAGATCCATGAACAGCTCGTAGATGTCGTCGAGGACCTCGGCCGGCCGGGCATCGCCGCGGTCGATCTTGTTGATCGCGACGACGACCGGCAGGCGCCGGGCCATCGCCTTCTGGAGGACGTAGCGCGTCTGCGGCAGCGGACCCTCGGCGGCGTCGACCAGGAGCAGCACCGAATCGACCATCAGCAGCGACCGCTCGACCTCGCCGCCGAAGTCGGCGTGACCCGGCGTGTCGACGATGTTGAGCCGGACGCCGGCGTGGTCGATCGTCGTCTGCTTGGCCAGGATCGTGATCCCCTTCTCGCGCTCGAGGTCGCCCGAGTCCATGACCCGGTCGACGACGGCCTGGTTCGAGCGGAAGGCGCCGGTCTGGCGGAGCATCGCGTCGACGAGCGTGGTCTTGCCGTGGTCGACGTGGGCGACGATGGCGACGTTGCGGAGATCGGTCCGGGTGGCCGTGGCGTCGGTCTGGGTGGCGGTCGGGGTGGTGGCGTCGGGCACGGGGTTTCAGCGGCTCCTGTCGAAAGGGACAGCGGATTGTCCCACGGATCGTGCCGGGAACGCAGCCGCGGTCAGGCCCCGCCGTACACTCCGGGGCATGACCGTCGCCGCCGTGATCCTGTCCGCCACGACCGAGGGCGCCCTCGCCGACACGCTCGGGCAGCCGCGCGTCCGGCGTCTCGCCGACCTCGCCTGGTCGGGTGGCGCGCTTGCCGATCGTGGTCCTCGCGCCGGATCCGGATGGGGCCGTGGCCAAGGCGCTCGCGGGCTCCGAGGCGACCTACGGCAGCCCGGCGGCACCCGAGTCGGGACCGCGTGGCCAGATGGTCCGCGGCGCCGAGCTGGCCGTCGACGGGGTTCGCGACACGTCGGCCGTGCTGATCTGGCCGGGTCGCATGGTCTGGGTCGGGCCCGAGACGATCACGTCGCTGATCGAGGCCCACGGCACGAACCCCGGCACGCTCCTCCGCCCGGCCTGGCACGGCGAGCCCGGCTGGCCGATCCTCCTGCCGATCGAACGGCTCGACGCGCTGCGCGCGGTGGCCCCGGACCGGATGCCGCCCGACGTCGTGGCCGACCTCGTCGCCGCGATGCCCAGCCGGATCATCGAGATGGGCGACCCGGGCGTCATCCACGACGCCGACACCGCCGCCGCCGACCTGCCGACCTACGAGGGCCCGCCCGATCCGCCCGCCGGCCACACCCACGAGTGGGGCGCCGACGTCGCCGCCGAGGCCGAGCTGACCGAGTCCTGAGCGGCGGCTGCCGCCGCCGCGCTCAGTCCCCCGCGGGGCTCGGGCGGACGCGCTGGAGCCCGTCCCGCAGGCGCGCGACCGGGATCGTCGCCGCCGCGATCCCGCCGATCACGAAGGCGACGCCGATCAGCTGGGTCGTCGACGGCGTCTCGTCCACCAGCAGCCGGGCCAGCGCGATCGACATGACCGGCTGGGCGAGCAGGATGATCGAGGTGATGATCGCCGGCAGCCGCGGCAGCGAGATCGAGATCAGCAGGTAGCCGACGGACTGCGAGGTGATCCCGAGCAGCGCCAGCCAGAACAGGCTCTCGAACGAGGGCGTCAGGTCCAGGTCGCCGACGACCTCCCCCACCCCGAACGCGCACACGGCCACGAGCACGGTCGCGATCGCCACGGGCCCGGCCGGCCGTCGCTCGTCCCGGCCGCCCCGCCGGATGAGCAGCAGGTAGGCCGCGTAGCAGCACGCGGTCGCGAGGCCGAGCAGCACGCCGAGCTGCGGCGCCGCGCCGTACGCGTCGTCACCGACGACACCGGAGATCAGCACGACCCCGAACAGCACGACCGGCAGCGCCAGCAGCGTCGCGCGTGACGGCCGCTCCCCGAGGAGCAGCCACGCGACGAAGCCGACGATGATCACCTGGAGGTTGCCGAGGACGGTCCCCAGCCCGGCCCCGACGGCCTCGATCGCGTGGTGCCAGAACATCAGGTCGCCGGTGAAGAACACCCCGGCCAGGGCCGCCAGCCAGATCGCTTCGCGCGGCAGCGGGCCGTGCCGCCGCCGCTCGCCGAGCGCGACGAGCACGAGGATCGGCAGCCCGAAGACCGCCCGGTAGAACGTGCCGGTCGAGGGCGACACGGCCGCGAACAGGTAGAAGATCCCGGAGAACGAGATGCACGTCGCGCCGATCAGGGCGGCCATCCGCGGCCGCCGGGCGAACCACTCCAGTGGGCCAAGATCTTGGCGATCGCCGCTCAGCTGTACAGCTCGCCGGCGATCGCCGCCAGCCCCGCGCGACGGTCCATCGTTCCTCCCTCAGGGCTGGCGAGCGGGCAGCCCAACGAACCGGAGCCCGAGCTCCTCGTACTGGCCGGGTTCCGGGATCGACGGCGCGTCGAGCATGGGATCCGTCCCGGATTGCGTCTTCGGGAACGCCATCACCTCGCGGATGTTGGTCTGTTGCGCCAGGAGGGCCGCCCAGCGGTCGATGCCGAGGGCGATCCCGCCGTGCGGTGGCGCGCCGTAGTCGAACGCGTCGAGGACCGCCCCGAACTTCTCGCGCATGGCCTCGAGCGAATGGCCCTGGAGCAGGAACGACCGCTCGAGCAGGTCGCGGCGATGGATCCGGATCGACCCGCCACCGAGCTCCCAGCCATTGAGCGCGATGTCGTACTGCAGCGCCCGGGCGCGGCCGGCCGGGTCGCCGGGCGCCGGGTCGCGCCGGGTCGCCGGACGAGGTGACGAGCAGCGCCTCGTCCTCGGGCAGCACGCCGCTGAACGGGTTGTGGGTGGCGTGCCAGCGCCCGTTCTCGGTGTCCCACTGGTACATCGGGAAGCGATTGATCCAGACGTACGACAGCACGTTCGGATCGGCCAGCCCGAGGCGGTCGCCCAGCTCCACGCGCAGGCGACCGAGCACCTCGGCGGCGACCTCGTGCGTGTCCGCGACGACCAGGATCAGGTCGCCCTCGCCGGCGCCCGTCCGCTCGACGATCGCCCGCTGCGTGTCGTCGGACAGGAACTTGGCGATCGGGCTCTTGACCGAGCCGTCTGGCTCCAATGACAGGTGCGCGAGGCCCTTGGCGCCGAACCGCCGTGCGCGCTCGGTCAGCTCGTCGATCTCGCGCCGGGTGATCCCGGCCATGCCGGGCGCGACGATCGCCTTGACCCGGTTGCCGGCCGAGAGCGCCGAGTCGAACACGCCGAACCCGGAGGCGGGGGCCCCCGCGGCGTCGACCAGCGCCGGCGCGAGGTCCACCAGCTCCATCCCGAAGCGGACGTCCGGCTTGTCCGAGCCGTACCGCTCGAGCGCCTCCTCGTAGGTGATGACCGGGAACGGGGTCGTCAGGATCGGTCGCTCCGGGACGGTCACCCGCGAGACCTCGATCGCCATGGCCTCGACGAAGGCCATCACCGCCGCCTCGTCGACGAAGCTCATCTCGAGGTCGAGCTGGGTGAATTCGAGCTGGCGGTCGCCGCGCAGGTCCTCGTCGCGGTAGCAGCGGGCGATCTGCATGTAGCGGTCGATGCCGCCGACCATCAGCAGCTGCTTGAGCTGCTGGGGGCTCTGCGGCAGGGCGTAGACGGTGCCCGGCTGGAGGCGGCTGGGGACGATGAAGTCGCGGGCTCCCTCGGGCGTGCTCTTGATCAGCGTCGGCGTCTCGACCTCGACGAAGCCGTTGGCATGGTGGACCTCGCGGATCGCCTGGACCATCCGGCTGCGGAGCATCAGCCGCCGCTGCATCGGCTCCCGCCGGATGTCGAGGTAGCGGTACTTGAGGCGCAGGATCTCGTCCACCGGCGCATCCGGCTCGTTGATGTAGAACGGCGGCGTCTTGGCCTCGGACAGGATCGCGACATCGGTCGCCTGGAGCTCGATCGCGCCGGTCGGCAGCCTGGTGTTCTCCGTGCCCGGCAGGCGCAGTGCGACGGCACCCTCGACGTTCACCACGAACTCGGGGCGAACCCGGCTGGCCTCCGCGTGCGCGGCCGGCGAATCGGCCTTGTCGATGACGACCTGGGTGATCCCGTGACGGTCGCGCAGGTCGAGGAAGATCAGCTGGCCGTGGTCGCGCCGGCGATGGACCCAGCCGGCCAGCTTGGCGGTCGAGCCCGCGTCGGTCGCGCGGAGCTGGCCGCAGGTGTGCGAGCGGTAGGGCGTGGCAAGACTCGGGACGGTGTCGGTCATGGCCGGCGTATCGTAGCCGCTGAGGGGCTCGCCGGAGCGCGAGGCACGACCGACGGAGGGACCGCCATGTCGAGGTTGCTCGTCCACATCGCGACCGGACCGGAGAACCCGACGCGCGTCGCGCTCGGGCTGCTGGTCGCGCGCACGCGCGCTGTCGAACGGCCACGCCGTGGACGTGTTCATCGCCGGGGACGCCGTCGCGATCCTGCGGCCCGAGACGCTCGACGCCGGGAGCGGGATCGGCACGGGCGGCTTTCGCGAGCACATCGAAGCGCTGATCGCGGGTGGCGCGACGCTGTACGCGTCGGGCATGTCGAGCAAGGCCCGCGGCCTCGGTCCGGACGCGCTGGCCGGCCTGCCGGTCTCGATGGCGCCGCCGGACCGGCTGGTCGAGCTGGCGTTCGCCGCTGACCGCGTCCTCGTCTACTGAGCGGGGCTCAGTCGGCGACGATCGCCGCGATCGCCGCGAGGTGCTCCGGCGTGTTGCCGCAGCAGCCGCCGATGATCGACGCGCCCGGCGTCGCGCATCGCCAGCGCGGCCGTGGCCATCGTCGCCGGGTCGGACCGGTAGACGGCGCGCATGTCGACGAGCTCGGGCATCCCCGCGTTCGACTTCGCCACCAGGCGCGTCTCGGGATCGGCGGCCCGCATCCGCTCGATGACCGTGACCAGCTCGTCCGGCCCGTTGCCGCAGTTCCCGCCGACCGCGTCGGCGCCCCACGCGCTGAGCGACGCGACGGCCTGCTCGGGTGAGACGCCCATCATCGTGTAGCCGCGCGTGTCGAACGTCATCGTCGTGATCAGGGCGATGCCCGGCGACACGCGCCGGACGCCCTCGATCGCGGCCTTGATCTCGAGCAGGTCCGACATCGTCTCGATCCAGATGAGGTCGACGCCGCCGGCCACGAGCGCGGCCGCCTGCTCGGCGAAGATGTCGACCGCCTCGTCGTAGTCGAGCGTTCCGGTCGGCGCCAGGATCGCCCCGCTCGGACCGATGTCACCGGCCACCAGCGCGTCGCCGCCGGCCGCGTCGACCTCGCTGCGAACGAGGATCGCGGCCGTCTGGTTCAGCTCCGCGACACGATCCTGGAGCCCGTGCAGGCTGAGCCGCATCCGGTTCCCGCCGAACGTGTTGGTCATGATGATCTGCGAGCCGGCGTCGAGGTAGCCGCGGTGGATGCGCCGCACGATGTCCGGCTTCGACAGGTTCCAGACCTCGGGCGGGTCGCCGAACAGCAGGCCGTTCGCGAACAGCATCGTGCCCATCGCGCCGTCGGCGATGATCGTCCGGTTCGAGCCGATCAGGTCGCGCCAGCGCTCGCTGGCCGCGCCGCCATCGGCCCGGCGCCGCTCCTCGAGCCCCGGGAAGGCGGCCGGATCGAACGGCTCGACCTCGACGGTCGGGCTGTGCATGACCCGCCTTGGTCTGGTCATCGGATGCCTCGGGGTGCGGTCGCGGACATGTGGCGAGTGTACCGCCGGTCGTGCTCGAGCCGCGGGCCGGGCGTCCTGGCAGGATCGGGCAAATCGGGGCAGGATGGGCCGATGGCGGTATCCACCCGGACGCGGCGCGGCGGCTCCGGCGTCCTCCTTGCGCTCGGCCTCGCCGTCGCGACTGCGCTTTTGTCCGGCCCTGCCGTCGGCCCTGCCGCGGCCGCCGAACGTGGCCTCGCCGCCTGGACCGGCGGGGTCAACCTGTACCGGTCGGGGACGTTCACGACCCAACAGTCCTGGCTGTGGTGTACCGCCGCCGGCGTCCAGATCGTGCGCAACATCGTGGAGCGCGACGAGGACCACAGCGCGAGCGCGCAACGCCGCTACTTCGACTGGATGCGCGAGCGGAACCGCTACGACCTCCCGTTGTCGGCCGGCGTCGACCCGGTAGGCTGGACGGCCGGTCTCCGCCGGTTCGTGGACAGCCGCTACCAACTCGTCTCCAGCCGGACGTTCGACGGCGCCCTGCGGTCGGCGGTCAAACGCCTCCGCCTGACCGGCCTGCCAGTAGCGCTCGCCGTGTCGCGGGGCAACCACGGCTGGATCCTGACCGGGTTCCGGGCCACGGCCGATCCGGCGCGGAGCGCTGCGTTCGAGATCACCAGCGTCCGCGTCGTGGGGCCGCTGTACGGGCTGCAGAGCGAGAACGGCTACGACATGCCGCCGAACACGAAGCTGACGACGAGCGAGCTGCGGCGCTTCTTCACGCCGTGGCGATACGCGCCGAAGCGGATGATCTGGGACGGGCGGTTCGTGTCGATCCAGCCCGTTCCGGTGGCGACGGGCTCCACGGGCGGGACGACAGGCGCTCCCGAGCCGAGCCCGGCGGCCCCAAACGCGAGCGCGACGGCCGGACCCACTTCGTCGGCGGTGGGGTCGCCCTCGGCCGCCCCGGCGGTCGCGTCACCGGCCGGACCGGTCGCGATCGTTGACGCGCAGCCGACACCGACAGGCGACGGCGACGCCGCACCGTCTCCCGCGAGCGATTCGACGACGCCGGACCCGCCGGTGCTCGAGCTCGCGCTCGTGCTTGTCATCACGGGGCTGCTGGTTGCCACGGCCATTGCGCTCCGGCGCGGAGCCCACCTGCGCTGGCCGTGATCGGCGGGCTCGACTAGGGAACGACCACCGCTGCGTCGACCAGGCAGTGATCGCCCGGATGGCCGCAGTCGACCACGATCGCCGCAGGGATCGCGCCGCCGCCCGCCAGGACGAAGTCGATCCGGATCAGGCCGAGACCGAGGCCCTCGAGGCGGCTGGGGCGCCACGTCCCTCACGTGGGCAGGACGACCAGCCTCGAGCGGTTGTGTCGTGTCGACCTCGGCTAGGGCCGTCGCCCCCGAACGGCCCAGGCGCGCGCCGTGAGCGCGATCCGGCCGTCGGGCTCGCGCCGGAGCGTCGCATCCAGACGTTCGCGCAGGGCATCGCGGCGCGTCGGGTCGAGCGCGGCGGCGTAGCCCGGAGCCGGTCCAACGCCACTGAGGAACGGCGTCCAGTAGTCGTCGAAGTCGCGGAACACCGTCGGGACGTCGATCGACCGAACCTCCACCTGCAGCGAGCCCGGCGGACTCGAAGGCGCGCTGCAGCGGACCTGGCGCGCAGATCGGGAAGCGGATCCGCTCGTCGAGCCCGCGTGCCACCGGGTCGAGCTCGATCGCGGCGTCCCAGAACCGGCGGATGAGCTCCATGCCGCCCGCGTAGTCCCAGACATAACCCGCCACAACACCGCCCGGTCGCGTGATGCGGAGCATCTCGGCGAGGGCCGCGCCGAGATCCGGGACGAAGTTGAGGACGAGTCCCGACACCACGACGTCGGCCGCGGCCGTCTCCACTGGGATCGCGTCCGCAGCGCCAACCGCGAAGCGGGCTCGACGATCGTCGACCCGCGCCGCGGCCGCCCCGACGAAGTCGGCAGACGGATCGATCCCGACCACCGACGCCGGCGCCGCGCCGGCCAGGATCGCCGCGCTCAGGGCACCGGTCCCGCAGCCGACGTCGACCCACTCGCGACCGTCCCCGACCGCCAGCCAGTCGACGAACGCGGCGGCGATCGGGCGGCTCCATCGGCCGATGTAGGCGTCGTAATCGTCGCCGCCCGTCCAGCGGTCGCGGGTCACTGGGTCAGTCCGGGCCGGCCCCGTGCCGGTGGGCGGCGTGCGAACGCTCGATCTCGCGCGCGAGGTCCGCGACCGCGACCAGCTTCTGCGTGCCGGCCGGCAGGTCGCGCAGCCCGACCTCGCCGCCCGCGAGCTCGTCGCCGAGGATGACCGCGAAGTGGGCGCGGTCGCGAGCGGCCACCTCGAGCTGCTTGCCGAGCTTGCGCCGCCCGAGGTCGGCCCGGGCCGCGATCCCCGCGCCGCGCAGCTCCGTCGCGATCCGCAGGCGGAGCGCAGTGTCGTCCGGATCGGCACCAACCACGACCGCGACCGGGTCAGCGTCCGAAGCCGCACCCGTCGTGGCCGGGGCGCTGGTCTCGGCCATGGCCAGGATCAGCCGGTCGAGCCCGATGCCGAAGCCGATCCCGGGCGTCGGCCGCCCACCGAGGAGCTCGACCAGGCCGTCGTAGCGCCCCCCGCCACCGATCGCCTGCTGCTGGCCCTCGCGGCCGGCGACGTAGAACTCGAACGCGGTTCGTGTGTAGTAGTCGAGCCCACGAACCAGCCCCGGGTCGAGCTTGTATGGCACGCCGATCGCGTCGAGGTGCGCGCGCACGCTGGCGAAGTGCTCGGCGCACGGCCCGCACAGTCGGTCGGTGATCCGCGGCGCCTGCGCGTTGAGCGCGGCCATCGCCGGATCGTTCGAGTCGAGCAGCCGCAGGACGTTGCGCTCGAGGCGGCTCCGCTCGAGCTCGGGGAGTGCCGAGACGTGTCCCCGGTAGTACTCGGTCAGCTCCGCAACGTACGCCGGACGGCAGGCCGGGTCGCCGATCGAGTTGAGGTGGACCTCGGCGCCCGCGAGACCGGCATCGCGGTAGAAGCGCGCCGCGAGCTCGATGAGCTCGGCGTCGATCGCCGGGCCCGGGTCGCCGATCGCCTCGACATCCCACTGCCAGAACTGCCGGTATCGTCCCGCCTGCGGCCGGTCGTAACGGAACATCGGCCCGGTCTCGGTCAGGCGCACCGGCTGCGGCCAGGTCTGCATGCCGTGCTGGATGTAGGCCCGCACGATCCCGGCCGTCGGCTCGGGGCGGAGCGCCCAGGCCTCGCCATCCTCGGTCCGCGGAGCGAGCCGGAAGAGCTCCTTCTCGACGATGTCGGTGACCTCGCCGACGCCGCGCTCGAACACGTCGCTCAGCTCGATCAGGGGTGTCTCGATACGACGGTAGCCGTAGCGCGCCGCGAGGTCCGCACCGAGGCGCTCGAGCCGCGTCCACGTCGCGGTGTCGGGCGGCAGAAGGTCGCGCGTCCCGCGTGGAGCTCGGAAGGTGGGCACGGCCGAAGTCTAGCGGTCGGCCGTCGGTCGGCGAACCCGCCGGGACCCCGTCCCCGACCGGTATCGTGCGACCGATGGCGGCCCATGACCGCCGGCGTGACATGAGGTATCCCGCGATGACCGCGAGCGCCACCACCCCATCGGGGCTCATCGATGGCCGGATGTCCCTCGGGGCGGCGGAGCTCGACGACCTCTTTCCGTCGGGCGAGGCCTACCGGCGATCGACGGTCACCTACTGGGTCCTCCTGACCCTTGCGGGCTTCGTGGCCTCGTTCGGGCTGTTCCAGGACTCGGTCGCCTCGATCATCGGGGCCATGGTCATCGCGCCACTCGGCGGCGCGATCCTCGCGATCGCCGGCGCCCTGGTCACCGGCCGCACGCGATGGCAGATCCGCACGATCATCCAGGTGGCCGTGTCGGCCGCGTTGGTCATCGCGATCGGCTACGTCGTGTCCCTCGTCATTCCCGACCTGCTGGTGCTGACGCCGGCCCTCGAGGCGCGGACGGAGCCGGGTCTGCTCGACCTGGGCGTGGCCCTCGCCGCGGGTGCGGCGGGCGCCTTCGTCGCCGCACGCCACACGGGGAGTGACGCCCTGCCCGGCGTGGCCATCGCCGTCTCGCTCGTCCCGCCGCTCGCCACCGTCGGGATCTGCCTCGAACAGGGCCGCATCGACGATGCCGGCGGCGCCCTGATCCTGTTCACCACCAACCTGGCCGCGATCATCGTCGTGGCCAGCGTGGTGTTCCTGCTGTCGGGTGCCCGACCGATCGCGGAAGGGGTCGACGAGCAACGGCGCATGCGTGTCGGGGTCGCCGCGGCGACGATCGCGCTGGTCCTGATCTCGCTGCCGCTCGTCTGGCACTCGGCGCAGACCATCGCCGCCGAGGTCACCGCCCTCGAGGCCACCCCGGTCGTCGAGGTCTGGGCGGAAGCGAACGCCGTCGAGGTCGTCGAGTGGCACGTGGACGGCGATCAGATCGACCTGGTCGTCGCCGGTCCGGAGCCGCCGACCGACGTCGCCGGGCTGGCGACGGCCATGGCCACCGAGCTGGGCCACCCGGTCCAACGTCTCGGTCACCTATCAGCCGGTGACCCGCTACGAGGCGAAGGAGGCTGACCGCGAGCGGCGTGATCCGCCGTGTCAGCCGAGGTCGCGCTGGACCGAGATGACGTCCTTGAGCGTCTCGATCCGGCCCATGACCCGGGCCAGCTGCGACACCGAGTGGACCTGGATCGTGGCGGTGACCACGGCCGTGTGATCGGGCGTCACGCCGACGTGCGCCGCGACGATGTTGACCTTGTTCTCGGCCACGACCTGGGTGATGTCGCTCAGCAGGCCGGTCCGGTCGTAGGCCTCGACCCGGATCGAGATCGGATAGGTCTCGGTCGGCGTGGATTCCCACTCGACGTCGATCAGCCGGGTGACCTCGCGCTCGTTGAGCACCGTTGGGCAGCTCTGGAGGTGGACCGTGACGCCCTTGCCCCGCGTGATGAAGCCGGTGATCGGGTCGCCCGGGATCGGATGGCAGCACTTGGCGAAGCGGACCAGCAGATCGCCGACGCCCTTGACCCGGACGCCGCCGGTGCGCTCGATCTTCTGCGGCGGCGCGACCGTCGGGAGCGTGCTCTGGACGTCGTCGACGACGCCGAGGCGCATGACCACGGTCTGCGGGTTGATCGCGCCGTAGCCAATTGCCGCGTAGAAGTCGTCGAGCGCGTCGTAGTTGTACAGCCGCGCGACCTCGGCGATCTGCTCCGGCCCGACCGCGGCGATCGAGGCGCGGGCCAGGCGGCGGAGCTCACGCTCGAGCGATTTACGACCGTGGACGATGTTCTCGTCGCGATCCTTGCGCTTGAACCATTGGCGGATCTTCTCGCGGGCATGGCTGGTCTTGACGATCTTCATCCAGTCGCGCGACGGGCCGTGCTCGCCCTTGGTCGTCACGATCTCGACGATGTCGCCGTTCTTGAGCCGGTAGTCGAGCGGCACGAGGCGGTTGTTGACCTTGGCCCCGATCGTGCGGTGGCCGACGTCGGTGTGGATCCGGTAGGCGAAGTCGAGCGGCGTCGCGCCGGCCGGCAGGTCCTTGATGTCGCCCTTCGGGGTGAACACGAAGACCTGGTCCTGGAAGATGTCGAGCTTGATGCCCTCGACGAACTCGGTCGCGTCGGACACGTCGCGCTGCCAGTCGAGCAGCTGGCGGAGCCAGGCCAGCTTGGCGTCGTACTCGCGGTCGGACTTGGTGCCTTCCTTGTAGCGCCAGTGCGCGGCGATCCCGACCTCGCTGCACCTGGTGCATCGCCTGGGTCCGGATCTGGATCTCGAGCGGCTTGCCGTCGAGCGCGATGACCGCGGTGTGGAGCGACTGGTAGAGGTTGTTCTTGGGGACCGCGATGTAGTCGTCGAACTGGCCGGGGATCGGGCGCCACAGCGAGTGGACGATGCCCAGCGCGGCGTAGCAGTCGCGGACCTCCTCGACCAGGATGCGGATGGCGTAGACGTCGTAGATCTCGCCGAACTCCGCGCTCTTGCGCTCCATCTTCTTCCAGATGCTGTAGATGTGCTTCGGGCGGCCCTGCAGGTCGGCCTCGATGCCGGCCGCCGCGAGCTTGGGGCGCAGCTCGGCGATCGCGCGGTCGATGTACGTCTCGCGACCCTTGCGCCGCGTGTCGAGCAGCTTGGCCAGCTCGCGGAAGCGCTCGGGCTCGAGGGCCTTGAAGGCGAGGTCCTCGAGCTCCCACTTCATCTGCCAGATCCCGAGCCGCTCGGCCAGCGGCGCGTAGATCTCCATCGTCTGGCGGGCGATGCGCTGCTGCTTCTCGATCGGCAGGCCGTGCAGCGTGCGCATGTTGTGCAGCCGGTCGGCGAGCTTGATCAGGACGACCCGGATGTCCTGGGCCATCGCCAGCAGCATCTTGCGGATGTTCTCGGCCTGCTGCTGCTCGTGGCTGTGGGTGCTGAACTTCGACAGCTTGGTCACGCCGTCGACGAGCTGGGCAACCTCCGCGCCGAACCGCTCCTCGACGTCGGTCAGGCTGTACTCGGTGTCCTCGGGGACGTCGTGGAGGAGCGCCGCCTGGATGGCGATCGTGTCGGTCCCGAGCTCGGCCAGGATCTGCGCCGAGGCGATCGGGTGGACGACGTACGGCTCGCCGGTCGCTCGCGATTGGCCCTCGTGGGCGGCGACCGCAAGATCGAACGCCTCGCCGACCGCGGTCAGGTCCGCGCCGGGATGCTCCTCGAGGATCGCGGCGTAGAGCTCGGCGCGAAGCTTCTCGAGATCCGGCCCGGCAGAGGCGGCCCGGACCGACGGCGGCGGCGTCCGGCGAGGCCCGCGCGGCTTGGCCGCGGCCCGCTTGGCCGGGTCCTTGGTGGTCTTCGTTCCGGGTGTCGTGGTCGCCATCTCGTGATCAGGATACCCTCAGCCGAACCCGGCCCGGTGCAGCGCGGCCTCGGCTTCCGCACGCTCGTTCCACGGCTGCGGCCCGTCGGGCCCGATGATCGCCTGCTCGTGGCCCTTCCCGGCGAGGAGCACGATGTCGCCCGGACGGGCGCGCTCGACCGCCGCGTCGATCGCCGCGCGACGATCGGCGATGACGAGCAGGTCGTGGTCGCGCCGCTTGCCGGCCGCCTCCGCACCCGCCGCGATCGCGTCCAGGATCACGATTCGATCCTCGCCGCGCGGATCCTCGTCGGTCACGACCACGATCCTGGCGCGTTCGCCGGCAATCCGGCCCATCGCCGGCCGCTTGGCGGTGTCGCGTTCGCCGGCCGACCCGAAGACCGCGATGAGGCCGCCGCCCCGCGATGCCGCGAGCGGGGCGAGGAGGTCGAGCACGGTCTGCAGCGAAGCCGGACTGTGGGCGAAGTCGACGATCACGCCGAACGGCTGGCCGACATCGATCCGCTCCATCCGGCCGGGCACGACCGGCACCGCTGCCAGGCCATCGCGGACAGCCGCCGGGTCGAGCCCGATCGCCTCGCCGAGGGCGACGACCGCGAGCGCGTTGTGGACGTTGAACCGGCCGACGAGCCTGAGGTCGACGGTCGCGGCGCCGGATGGTGCCTCGTACGCGATCCGCAGCCGCGACTGGTCCTCCTCGACACGCGTGGCGCGGACGTCGGCCGTGGGGTCCGTGCCGTAGGTCAGGATCCTCGCCCCGGCCTCCTGGCCGACCCCGATGAACGCCCCGGCCGACGGGTCGTCGGCGTTGACGATCGCAACCGCCGGCCAGCCGATCGCCTTCGCCCGATGCGGCGCGAGCCGCTCGAACAGCCGCAGCTTCGCGTCGCGGTACGCCTCCCACGTCCCGTGGAGCTCGAGGTGCTCGTGGGTCAGGTTGGTCAGGATCGCGACGTCGTAGGCGGTCCCGTCGACGCGGTGGAGGGCCAGGCCGTGCGAGGTCGTCTCGATGACCGCCGCGCCGTCACCGGCCGAGACCATCGCCCGGAGCGCGCGCTGGAGCTCGGGCGCCTCGGGCGTCGTGGCGTGGGCCTCGTTGGCCACCTGCAGGCCTCCGATCCGCGTCTCGGCCGTGCCGGTCATGCCGGTCCGGATGCCGGCCGCCTCGAGCGCCGCGACGGCGAGGAACGAGGTCGTCGTCTTGCCGTCGGTGCCGGTGATCCCGACGACGCCGAGCTCGTGGCTCGGATCCCCGTACCACCACGCGGCGGCCGTCGCGAGCGCGGGTCGCGCGTCGGCCACGACGAGCTGCGCCAGGTCGACCTCGGGCAGCGGCTCCTCGACGATGGCGGCCGTGGCCCCGGCTTCGGCGGCCGCGGCGACGAACTCGTGCCCGTCAACGTGCAGGCCGCGAACGGCGACGAACAGCGAGCCGGGACGGACCGCGCGCGAATCATGGGTCACGCCGCGGACCTCGACTGCGGCCAGCCCGGCCGCGCCGATCGCCCGGCCGTCGAGGCGTGCCCCGCGCAGCCGGCCCTCGCCGGTCAGCCGCTCGATCGAGTCCGTCGAGGCGGGCTGGCGCGGTGGGCTCGGCGGCGGCCAGCAGGGCCTCGAGCCGGTCGTCGCTCATCGCCCGACCAGCCGGGCGAGGCGGGTCGTCACCCGGCCGAGGCGGTAGCCGCGGGCATCGTCGATCCGCTCGTGCGCGCCGGTGAGCTCGAGCCACTGGCCGCCGAACGAGCGTTTGTGCTGGTACAGGCCGTACAGCGCATCGCCCTCCTGCGGCTCCCCCCGCGCGCCGGCCGTGTCGACGCCGCCGAGGTCCATCTCCGTGCATCGCTCGCGAATGGCCAGCTGGATGGCACGCCAGCGGAGCAGGTGGAGGGCCCCCGGGTGCGTCGTGCGAGCCGACTCGTGGTCGCCGGAGTGGACGGTCGACAGCCGGCCGCCGTGGCGGTACAGGACCAGCCCGGCCAGCGGGTCCCCCGCCGCGCCGCCGGCCCGTGCCTCGAGGTAGACGAGGTGGCCGGCCGCGAGCGCCGCCGCCCACCAGGCCGTGAACGATGCGCGCGGGCCGAACGAGAAGTGGCGCCGCTCGCCGGTCTCCAGCAACAGGTCGTAGAACCGGTCGAGGGCGGCGGCGGCCGGCTCGGCCGGGGCCGACGAACCCCTCGCCCGCCCCGTCGCCGGGCGTGCGCGCATCGAGCCGGACGACCGCGACCTCGCCCCGTTCCGCGCCGCGGATCCGCTGACGGGTGGACTTGGCGATGCCCTCGAAGGCTGCCGCCTCGTCGACGTCCGGCCCGAGCGGCAACGACACCCGGTGGCGCGACGGCTGGATCTCCTCGATGGCGTGGAACCCGGCGGCCTCGATCGCCGCCCGGAAGTCACGGGCAGCGGCGGGTACCTCGGGGTCGGCCGCGATCACGTCGATCCCCTCGCCGGCGAGCGTCGTCGGCGACGGCCACCTGCCGCGCCGCGAGGCCGGCCGGGCCGGTCGTCGTGTCGTCCGCGACCGGACCGCGTGGCAGGTAGGCGCTCCCCCCGGCAGCATCGGCCAGGCGCGGGTCAACGCCAGGACCCGGCCGCCGTCGTCGGTGACCAGGAAACGCGGTTGCCAGCCGCTCGCTCGTCGATGCTCAGCCCAGGCGCGCGACTGGTAGACGTGCCCGCCCGGCGCCTCGACCGTGACCGCGTCCCATCCCTCGACCTCGTCGGGCCGGGCATCGCGGACGTTCAATCGGCCGCTCCGTAGGCCGCCGCGTTGCCCGCATCGCGGATCCCGCTACGCCGCCGAGCGAGCCGGACCCGGACGCGCTGGCCGAGCTCGTACGCCCGCCGGCCGATCGGGCTGAGCACGAGATCCCAGGCCCCGATGTAGCGCACCTCGCGGCCGCCGAAGCCGGTCTTGAAATGGGCGATCCCGCCGGTGGCCGAGGCCCCACAGGTCGTAGCTCGTGGCGCCCTGCTCCCGCGACGAGCGGATGGCCTCCCACTTGAGCAGGTAGTTGGCACGCGATTCGGCGCCGGCCGCGGTCATGCCGCCGTACGGCTCGACGACGCGCCGGCCGCAGTCGAACAGGAACAGCGTCGCCTGCCGGGCTCGCCGTCGGCCGTCTGGGCGAACAGCAGCCGGGCATGACCCGACGGCGCGAGGGCGTCCCACACGTCGCGGTAGGCCGCTTCCGCGCGGATCAGGAACCCCGCCCGATCGGCCGTCTCGCGATAGATCCGGTAGAACTCGCCGAGCCGCTCGGCGCCGCGCGTCGACCGACGACGATCCCGCCCGAGCGCGCCTTGTTGACGTACTGCCGCCATTTCTTGCGCAGGTCCGCGAGCAGGGCGTCCTCGTCGGCGCGCAGGTCGATGATCCGGGTCGGCGTTCGGCTGGATCGGCGTGGCGGGACGCCAGCCCGCGGCCGACAGGGCACGTCGCAGCGCCCCGTCGGGGTCGAGCGGGCCGTCCGCCTCGA
This sequence comes from uncultured Chloroflexia bacterium, assembly GCA_963721545.1. GTDB lineage: Bacteria > Chloroflexota > Limnocylindria > Limnocylindrales > CSP1-4 > SPCO01. Next base: position 251,842 of record CAVRKB010000004.1, on the reverse strand, counting down.
TCTCGGGGTCGATCCGCAGGTGGCTGATCCGGCCGGCGGCGGCCGGCAGCTCGCGGCGGACGGCCTCGGTGAAGCGCCCACCGCGGACGCGTCCCAGGCGGCGGCGACCGGACCGCGCGGGGCGTAGCGCGAAGCCCCACGGCATCGGTCTGCGGACGGCGAACCAGGATCTGCGCGCCGATGGCCGGGTCGCCCTCGGCCAGCGACGCGGTGCGGCACGCCCAGCCGTTGACCGCCTTGACCTCGGCCCACCCGCTGAGCTGCAGGTACGAGCCCGGATCGGCTCGCCTCGACGAAGCGATCCCACGTCGCCGGCTCGACGGCCGTCACGACCGGATCGGGCGGCGCAGGACGTCGGCCATGACCCCGACGATAGACGGCAGTTCGGGGATCCGCAACACGAGCGACAGGGCGGCATAGACCGCCGCGAAGGCGAGTCCGACGAGCGTCAGCTCGGCGACCAGCACCAGCCGGCCGGGATCGACCCCGAGACGGTCGGTCAGGAAGGCGAGCACCGCGTAGGCGATGACACCGGCGACCACGCTGCCGACGACCGATTCGACGCCGACCCGGGCGAGCCCGCGGAGCTCGAAGTGGTGCAGCCGCCGGAACAGGATCGCCAGGAGCGCCAGCGCCTCGATCCAGGCCGCGATGGCGATCGCCAGGGCGATCCCGGGCAGCCCGTACGGTCCCACGAGGATGACCGCCAGCGTGCAGTTGATCGCGACGGCGGCCGACCGCCGCGACGACCGGCGTGACCGTGTCCTGCCGCGCGTAGAACGCCCGGGCGAGCACGGCGATCAGCGCATGCGCCGTGAGCCCGACGAGGAACGCGGTCAGCGTCACGGCGATCAGCTCGAGGTCCTCGGGCAGGATCTTGCCGTTCCCGAACAGGATCTCGACGATCGGCACGCGGCTGACGGCGGCGAGGACCGAGATCGGGACCATCACGTAGACGAGCAGGCGCAACGCCCGCGTCAGGAGGTCGGCGAAGCCCGTCTCGTGGCCCGACGGCCGCGTCGCGCGAGAGCGACGGCAGGAGGACGATCCCGAGCGGCACGCCGATGATCCCGAGCGGGATCTGGAGCAGCGCGAACGCGAAGTTGAAGTCCGACACCGCGCCGACCTGGAGCGTCGTCGCCAGCGAGGTCACCACGATGAACGTGATCTGCGACGCGCCGAGCCCGATCGCGCGTGGCGCCATCAGCGTCAGCGCCTTGCGCGCCTGCGGGTCGCTGCCGTCGATCTGCGGCGTCGTAGCGGAAGCCAAGCCGGGCCAGCGGCCGGAGCTGGACGAGCAGGTGGCCGAGCGACCCGGCGACCACGCCGAGCGCCAGCCCGTCGACGCCGAGGGTCGGCGCCAGGAGCACGGCCGCGGCGATGATCGCGAGGTTGTAGACGATCGGGGCCATGGCGGCGGCCGCGAACCGCCCGCCGGCGTTGAGCACGCTCGTCGCGACCGCCCCGAGGGCCAGGAAGATCGGGCTGAGCAGCATGATCCGGGTCAGCTCGATGGTCGTGTCGAGCTGGGCGCCCTCGAACCCCGGCGTGATGATCGGGACGATGACCGGCGCGAGGATGAAGAAGCCGACGGCCAGCACGGCCAGCCCGATGAGCATCAGGTTGATCACGGTCGACACCACCCGCCACGCGCGGGCCTGCTCGCCGGTCGTGAACAGGGCCGAGATCACCGGGATCAGCGCCGACGACAGCGCGCCCGCGGCGACGAGCTGGAAGATCAGGTCGGGGATGCGGAACGCGGCGAAGAACGCGTCGAGGTCGGCCGTCGCCCCGAACGTGTTGCCGATGACGACGAGCCGGACGTAGCCGAGGACGCGCGACACCAGGAACGCCCCGGACACGATGATGCCCGCCCGGGCCAGCGCGCCGGCGGCGGTCACGGTGCGGGGTCGCGACGCGCCCGGGGGTGCGCCTCCCGGTAGGCGGCCTGCAGGCGGCCGGGTGACACGTGGGTGTAGATCTGGGTCGTCGCCAGGCTCTCGTGGCCGAGCAGCTCCTGGACGACGCGCAGGTCCGCGCCGCCGTCGAGCAGGTGCGTCGCGAACGAGTGCCGCAGGGTGTGCGGCGAGACCCCGCGCGGCAGCCCGGCCCGCACGCACAGCCGGTCGAGCCGGTAGCGCAGCCCGCGGACGCCGAGCGGACCACCGAGGTGGTTGAGGAAGATCTCGACGGGCGGCGCCTCGCCACCGCGCCGCCGATCGAGGAGGACCGGCCGGCCATCCTCGAGGTAGGCGGCCAGGGCCGCCCGCGCCGGCCGGCCGAGCAGCCCGATCCGCTCCTTGCGGCCCTTGCCGAGCACCCGCAGCTCGCCGCGGCGCAGGTCGAGCGCGCCGAGCTCGGCCGAGGCCAGCTCGCTGATCCGCAGTCCCGCCGCGTAGGCCGTCTCGACGATCGCCCGGTCGCGCAGGGCGAGCGCGGTCCGCAGCGTCGCCCGATCCAGGTCGGCCTCGTCGGCCGCGGCATCGAGGTCGGCGTCGATCACCGCCAGCAGCTGGGCGACCTGCTCGACCTCGAGCACGCGCGGGAGGCGGCGTGGGAGGCGTGGCGTGGCGATCGCGCCCCATGGATCGCCGCTGGCCAGGCCGCTCCGCGTGGCCCAGCGATGGAAGGCCCGGATGGCCGCCAGCCGCTGCGCCACCGACGAGCGCGCCCGGCCGTCACCGAGCACGCCGAGATAGGCGCGCAGATCGGTTCGCGAGGGGGTTCGCCAGTCCGTCCCTCGACCGGAAAGCCAGTCGAGATACGCTCCGACGGCGGTGGCGTAGGCGCGCCGGGTGTGCGGTGAGGCGTCCCGTGCGGCGAGGGAGCGGAGGAACCGCCCGAGGGCGGGGTCGGTCGCGTCGCCGGTCGGCGCGCCCGTCACGCGTCGGCGGCCGGCTCGACCGGGCGGGTCCGTCGGGTGGTCGTCCGGCCGCCGGAACGCGCGCCGCCCCGTCCACGACCGCCGGTCTTCGCCGCGCCGCCGGCCCGCGGTCCACCGCGGGCGCGAGCCGGCCGGGCCAGCGCCTCCGGGTTGGCCGGGCCGCCCGCGTAGCGCTCACCGGGCACGATCGCGTCCGGGGCCGTCTCGCTGGTCGAGCCGCAGATGAGGCAGATCGCCTCCTCCCCCTTGCGGGCCAGCGGGCCGTCGTCGGTGTCGTGCACGCCGCCGAGCGGCTCGTGGTTCGTGGTGAAGTCGCAGCGCGGGTAGTTGGAGCACCCCCAGAAGACGTTTCCCGTCCGCCGTGCGCGACGCGGGACGAGGTGGCCGTCCTGGTTCTTCGGGCAGGTGACCTCGAACGGCAGCGGATCGGGCGGCGGCGGGCCGTCCTTCTTGATGTAGTCGCAGTCCGGGTAGCGCGAGCAGCCGAGGAACGGGCCGAACCGGCCGTTCTTGCCGACGAGCGTGCCCTCGCCGCACTTGGGGCAGACCTCGCCGCTGCCCTCCTGGGGCGGGGGCTCCTCGCCCGGCAGCGGCCGGGTCTCCTTGTGCTCGGGGTACATCGAGCAGGCCAGGAAGCGGCCGTTGCGCCCGAGCCGGATGACCATCGGGTGGCCCTCCGAGCAGACCTCGTCGGTCGCCTCGGTCGTGAAGTCGCTGCGCTTGAGCTCGCGCCGCTTCTCGTCGACGCGGTCGCGGAGCGGGCCGTAGAACGCTCGCAGGAGCGGCACCCACTCGCGCTCGCCTCGCGCAATCTCGTCGAGCTCCTCCTCCATCCGGGCGGTGAACTCGACGTCGACATAGTCGCCGAAGTGCTCGACCAGCAGGTCGGTCACGATCTCGGCGACCGGCTCGGGATGGAGCCGGCGTTCCTCGACCCGGACGTAGCCGCGATCGGTGATCGTCGAGATCGTGGCGGCGTACGTCGACGGCCGGCCGATCCCGTGCTCCTCGAGGGCCTTGATCAGGGTCGCCTCGGTGAAGCGCGGCGGCGGCTCGGTGAAGTGCTGGGTCGGGGTGACGTCCTCGACGGTCGTCCGGTCGCCGTCGGTCAGGGCCGGCAGCCGGCCGGTCTCCTCGTCGTCGTCGGCCGCGTCGTCGTCGCGGCCCTCGGTGTAGACCCGGGCGAACCCGTCGAACAGCACCTTCGTCGCCGAGGCGCGCAGCTCGTACCCACCGTCGGCCAGCTCGATCGTCGTGGTCTCGAGCTCCTTGGGCGCCATCTGCGAGGCGAGCGCGCGCTGCCAGATGAGCCGGTACAGCCGCAGCTCGTCGGGCTTGATCGAGCCCGCGACCGAGTCGGGGTCGCGCCGGAAGCTCGTCGGGCGGATCGACTCGTGGGCCTCCTGGGCGCCCTTCGACTTCGTCTTGTAGACCCGGCCCTTGGCCATCGTGTACGGCTCGCCGTAGCGCTGCCCGATGACCTCGCGCGCCTCGCCCATGGCGATCCCGGCGATGGCCGTCGAATCGGTTCGCATGTAGGTGATCAGGCCGACCTGGCCCTCGCCGGTCTCGATCCCCTCGTACAGCCGCTGGGCGACCGACATCGTCCGCTTCGGGCTGAAGCCGAGCTTGCGGCTCGCCTCCTGCTGGAGCGTCGAGGTCGTGAACGGCGGCGCCGGCGAGCGCTTCTGCGTCCTCGTCCCGACCTTGGTGACGGCCGGGTGGAGCTGCTCGATGGCCGCGCGATGCCGCTCGGCGGTGGCCTCGTCGGCGACGTCGAGCGCGGCGCCGTCGATGCGCACGAGCTCGGCCGCGAAGCGCTCGCCGGCGGCGGTCGCCAGGATCGCCTCGATCGTCCAGTACTCGCGGGCGGTGAAGGCGGTGATCTCGCGCTCGCGCTCGACCACGAGGCGGACCGCGACCGACTGGACGCGTCCGGCCGACAGGCCGCCACGGACCTTGCGCGACAGGAGCGGGCTGAGCGTGTAGCCGACGAGCCGGTCGACGATCCGCCGCGTCTGCTGCGCGTCGACGAGATCCATGTCGATCTGGCGCGGGTGGGCGAATGCCTCGCGGATGGCCGATTCGGTGATCTCGTTGAACGTCACCCGCTGCGTCTTGGACGCCGGGACGTGGGCGGCCTCGGCGACGTGCCACGCGATCGCCTCGCCCTCGCGATCGAGGTCGGTGGCGAGGTAGACCTGGTCGGAGCCCTTGGCCGCCTTCTCGATCTCCGAAACCTGCTTGCGCCGGTCGTCCGAGATCACGTACTCCGGGGCGAAATCGTGGTCGACGTCGACGCCGAACTTGCCCTTGCCCGGGTTCTCGGGCAGGTCGCGGACATGACCGTAGGACGCCAGGACCTTGTAGTCGGCACCGAGATAGCGCTCGATGGTGCGGGCCTTGGCGGGTGATTCGACGATGACGAGGTTCTTGGGCACGGCGCGGAGTGTAGCACCGGGTCCTCCACCCGCCCGGTTATCAGACCTCGCGAACCCGGCGCAGGAAGTCCTCGTCGATCTCGAGCTCGGTCTCCGGCTCGGGCTCCGGCTCGGGCTCTGGCGCGCCCTGGCCGGGCCGCCGCGCGCGGACGCCGTCGCCGTCCGCCGTCATCGCGAGGCCCGGATCGCCGCCCGAGATGGCGGCCGGCGGGATCTCCACGAAGCGGATGTGGAGGTACGGGAAGAAGAAGATCGAGGCGACGTCGTCGATGAAGACCGGGCGCTTGCCGTTCATCATCCGCAGGTTCGTGCAGCGCAGGCCGACGTCGCCCGGTGCGGGCGCCTCGAACAGGTCGGCCAGCAGTGGCTGCTCGTTCATGATGTGCAGGATCGCGTCGCGGATCACGGGCGGATGGTCCCCCGCCGCGGCCCCGACTGTCAGCCCGCCGAAGGTCCGGTCAGGGGTGGTAGAAGTCGACCACCAGGCGGACGCGCCCGCCGGAGACCCAGACGCCGATCCCGACGCGGTCGTACTTGGCGTTCATCAGGTTGACGTAGTGGCCGCCGTTGTACGACTTCTCGCTCTGGAAGAACAGGTGCGAGGCGAGCACGGCGTTCATGGCGCCACCCGATCGGCAGCCGATGTTCTCGGCCCACGTGTAGTTCGTGTAGCCCGCGCGTCGCAGCCGGTCGTCCGGCCCGCCACCGATGAAGTGGCTGCAGTCGTTGCCGGTCGCGAGACGCTTGGCGTACGGCCGGCTGACCTGCGAGCTGATCCCGCGGTCGAGCTTGAGCGGCGCGACCGACCGCCCGCCGGGGCTGTTGCAGTGACCAGTCGGAGGTGACCCAGCCGCCCGTCCGGGTGCAGTTCATCAGCCCGAGGTAGTAGGTCTCGACCGCTCCCCAGCTCCCGCCACCGACGGCCTTGCCGCCGCCGGTCGCGGCACCGGAGCGGGCGGCGGTCTGAGCCGGTTGGGGCGGGCGTGTCGCCCTTGGCGACCGTCCGGAACGTGCCATGCGTAGCGGCTGCGAGCGGCGCCCCGGCAAGGTTCCGGGCGCCGGCGGCCACGTCGACACTGCACCGTCGTGGCATACGGCAGCGGCGCCGCGGGGATGAAGACGAGGACCGTGTCCGACTCGGCCCAGCGGACCGTTCCCTGGCACCGGCCGGCCGCCGATCCCGACGGTCACGGCGCGGGCGGTGCTCCGGCGATCCATCCGGTCGGTGAACCGGACCGAGATCGCGGCGTCGCGGGCGACGTTCCGGCGTCGGCGGCGGGCCGGAAGCGGACGACGGCCGGAGGCGGACGCGGTCTGGACCGCGAGGGTGAGCGTCTCGAGCGGCAGGCCGTCGAGGTCGCGCACGCCCGGACACGATCAGCCGGTAGGCCGCGTTCGGCTGCAGCGGCGCCTCGGGGACGAACCGGTACTGCACCGGGTCGTCCGGCATGTCACCGGGCCGGACGACCGGCACGACCGTTCCCGCGGTCGGCGGGTCCAGCCGCATGGCCGTGCTGGACGGTCGCCGGATCGACCGGACGCAGGAACGAGACGACGAACGAGCTGGTCGTCGAGACGCGCGTCCCGACCAGGTCCGTCGCGGCCGCGCTGACCGGCGTCGCAGCCCGGGTCAGGAACGCGGCGCGTGCTGGGCGAGCCAGCGGCTGCCCCGACGCGGCCAGCGCACCGGCCTGGACCGACACGGTGTGGAACGTGCCGGCCATCCAGTGGTCGGCCGGGGCGACGGTCAGCACCGTGCTGCTGGCATCCCAGCTCAACGCTGTGGACGTGGCCGGCTCGACCCGGACCGCGGCCGCCACGGACCGGTGGTCCATCGGGGCGCTGAACCGGATCGATACCGCCTCGGTCACGCCCTGATTGGTCGCGACGGCCGTCGTGAAATCCGCCTCGCTCAGCGGCACGATCGCGGTCGGGGGCGTGGCCACCGTGGCGGCCGGTCGGCCGATGGCGACGAGCGCCGATCCCGAGGCTCAAGGCCAGGCCGATCGCGAGGGTGCCCCGAGCGATCGCCGAGCGGCGCAGCAGCGCAGCGACGGAGACGAACGCCAGAATCGGGACGGCCAGCATCGCGGCGGTGGCCTTGCGCAATAGTCGCTCCTGCTCGTGCCCTGGGGGTTGCACCGAGTGGGCTGGGGGTCGCCATTGGGGAGGACGACCTGACGAAGGGTAGCATCGCCCGGTCCGCTTCCGGCAAACCACGAGGGCCGCCAGCGGGCCTCACGCACGAACGCAGCCGGCGTGCACGCGGACGCTGGCGGAACGTCGCCGGATCCGCCAGGGCGAGGCTGCCGGCGGGCCGGAACCGTCCGTGGATGCCGACCGCAAGGCCCCGTCGTTCGAGCAGGGTCAGCCCTGCGAGGACGCTCGCGACCGGCCAGCCGGTGGCGGCCACCAGCTCGTCCACCGTGGCTCGCCCGAGCACCAGCTCCCTGCCGAGCCGGCCTGCGGCAGCGCCGACGTCGGCGAGCGTGGCCGCCGCCTGGTTCGACACCCCGGGCTCGGCGAGATGGTCCGCGAGCCCCAGATCGTCGATCAGCTGCGGGATGCCCGCCACGATCCGGGCGTTGTCGGGGAACTCGCGCAGGAAGGCCAGGCAGCCGGCCGAGGCCGGGGCGCCGATCGCGCCGGGGACGAGGAAGCAGCCTCGTCCCTGCTCGAGCGCCCATGACGCGGTGATCAGCGCACCGCTCCGGGCCGGTGCCTCGACCACGACCGTGGCATCGGCCAGCCCGCTGATGATCCGGTTGCGGCGCGGGAAGGTCCCCTGGCTCGGCTTGATGTCCGGGGCGAGCTCGGACACCACGGCGCCGCCGCCGGCCACGATCGCGGCCGCCAGCCGCTGGTGGGCGCGCGGGTGGATGTCGGCGTGGCCCGAGCCGATGACCGCCACGGTCGTGCCCCGAGCATGGAGCGTCGCGGCGTGCGCGGCACCGTCGATCCCGACCGCCAGGCCGGACACCACGCTCGCGCCGACGGCCACGAGGTCGCCCGCGATCCGGGCCGCGATGGCCCGGCCGGAATCGGTCGCCCGGCGGGTGCCGACGATCGCGACCGCGGCGCTCGAGCAGAGCGCGGCGGGATCGCCGAGGAGGTACAGCACGTGCGGCGGCATCTCGATCGCGGCGAGCCGCATGGGATAGGCCGGATCCTCGATGGTCAGGATGCGCAGGCCGAGCCCGCGGATCCGGTCGATCGTGCGGTCGGCCTTCAGGGCGGCCTCGGCGATCGCCTCGGCCACCTCGGGCGCGACGGCACCGCCGCGACCGCGTGCCGTCGTCGGCGCCCCGGTCAGGGTCGACCGCGGCCAGCCGGGCCAGGCCGCCCGGCGAGGACGCCTCGCGCAGGATCGCCAGGCCGCTGCCGTAGCGGGCCAGGAGCGCCCCGAACCCGACCGGACCGAGGCCGTGAACGCCGGCAAGCACGGCCCACGCGGCGCGTTCCGCATCGCTCGGGCCAGGCGGCGCCGGAGGACGTGGCGGCGCTTCGATCGGTGCCTCGCCGAGCGCCTCGACGGCGAGCGGTCCGCCGGCCCCGATCCCGAGCATCAGCTGGCCTCGGCGGCGGCCAGCCGCAGGTCGGCCGGCCGGAACCAGGCGGCCTCGTCGAGATGGTGCTCGCGGACCGCGGGCTCGCCCGCCAGGTCGGCGATCGTCCGTGCAACCCGGAGGAGGCGCTCCGTGCCCCGCCCGCTGGCCCGCTCGAGCTCGGCGAGATGCACCACGCTCCGCTCGGCGGCGCGCGACAGCTGACAGGCGGCCCGCAGCAGTCGGCCCGTCAGCCGGGCGTTGAGCAGGCCGGGTGGCCGGCCACTGCTGACCATCCGGGCGGCCGCGATCCGCGACGCGACCGCAGCCGACCCCTCCGGATCCGGCCCGCCGACGAGCGCCAGCGGCGCGACGCGCGGCATCGCGATCCACAGGTCGATCCGGTCCCGGAGCGGGCCGGACACGCGTCGCTGGTAGCGCTCGGGGACGCGCGAGGGACAGCCGCACGCCTGGTCCGACGACCCGGCGAAGCCGCATGGGCACGGGTTCATCGCGGCAACGAGCTGGAACCGGGCCGGGAACGTCGTGGCCCGTCCGGCGCGCGCGATTGCCACCCGACCTTCCTCCATCGGCTGGCGGAGCGCCTCGAGCACATCGCGCCCGAACTCGGGCAGCTCGTCGAGGAACAGGACGCCGAGGTCGGCGAGCGTGATCTCGCCGGGCGACAGGTGTGGACCACCACCGACCATCGCGGCGTACGACACCGTGTGGTGAGGGGCCCGGAACGGCGGCCGGCGTCGGAGGGAGGCGATCGGTCCTTCCCCGGCGGCCGAGGCGACGACGGTCACGGCCAGCGCCGCCGCATCGTCGAGCGGCGGCAGCAGGCCGGGAATGGTCCGCGCCAGGAGGGTCTTGCCCGATCCCGGCGGGCCGATCAGCAGCAGCCCGTGGCCCCCGGCCAGCGCGATCTCGAGCCCGCGCCGCGCCTCGACCTGGCCGCGAACCTCGCCAAGGTCGGGCGTCGGCCGGCCCGCCGGCGACCGCATCGTGGCCCGACGCCATGTCATCCGGCGCGCGCGCCACGGCATCCACCAGCTCGATCCTTCGCGGTGCCGCCGCGACCCGGCGGCGCCGGCCCGCGCGGATGACCTCGACCGCATCCGCGAGGGTGTCCACGCCGACCACCTCCATCCCGTCGACGAGCCTGGCCTCGGCGACGGCCGCGGCGGCCACGACGACCCGTCGGAGCCCGCGGCGAGCGAGGACCGAGACCATCGGCAGGACGCCCGGCACGGCGCGCACCTCGCCGCCGAGTGACAGCTCGCCGATCAGCGCGACGCGCCCCGGCCCGGCCCGGACCTGCTCCGAGCCGAGCAGGATGCCGACGGCCATCGCGAGGTCGAGCGAGGCACCGGCCTTGCGCAGGTCGGCCGGCGCAAGGTTGACCGTGATCCGGCGCGGCGGATGGACGAACCCCGCGTTACGCAACGCACCTCGAACGCGCTCGCGCGCCTCCTGCAGCGCGGTGTCGGCGAGGCCGACGATGGTGAAGCCGGGCAGCCCCGGGGCGACGTCGACCTCGACCCGGATCAGCCGGCCGTCGAGGCCGTGGAGCGTGGCGGACGGAACGATGGCCAGCACCGTCCGAGACTACGGACGGGCGCTCACCGCAGGCTTACTCAGCATTGGACGGCGCACCGCCGGGTCGGCGCGCAAGGCAGTTCGATCTACCGGGCGGGGACGGCCGCGGCTGCCGTGACCGGCTTGTCGACCGCCCTGGCGAAACCCGAGCAACGACGAGCCGAGGGCCGAATCGGCCTTGGTGAACATGAACGGGGCGCCCGAGTTGAGGGCGCTGATCGCGCCGCGGTACTCGTTGACGATCTGATGCTCGATCGTCCGCTTGAGGGCGCCCTCGGCGTTCTTGACGTTGATCCCGGTGAACGCGTTCGAGCGGTTGAGCACGAGCTGGACCTTGCCGGCCGGGTAGCCGAGGTGGTCCATCGTCTCGAGGATCAGCCGCACGTTCTTGAGGCACGACAGGTCGGCGGTCATCACCACGAACACCGTCTCGGCCGCTTCGAACACGCCGAGGTTGATGTCGTCGAGTCGCTTGTCGACGTCGATCAGGGTGTAGTCGTACATCGAGGCGAGGTGCTCGCAGATCGCCGGCAGGTGCTCCGGGTGGACGAGATCGGCCGTCTCGGGCGACGGCGGCGCGAGCAGCAGGTCGATCCCCGAATTGTGCTTGACCATGACCTGGCGGACGAGGTCGCTGTCGATCGTCGGCGCCGACACGACGTCGACGATGCTCTTGCGATCGAGACCGAGGTCGAGGAACACGCGGTGGTCGCCGAACTGGAGGTTGGCGTCCATGAGCGCGACCTTGCGCCCGAGCTCGCGGTGCAGCGCGATCGCCGCGTTGATCGCGATGGTCGTCGTGCCGACCCCGCCCTTCGCGCCGTAGAACGCGAGGGTCCGCCCGAGCGGCGGGCGGGCGAGCAGCGATTCCTTGCGGCGCGAAGCGGGCGAGCAGGCTCTTGATCCGGGCCAGCAGCTCCGCGGGGTGGAACGGCTTGATCAGGTAGTCGTCGGCGCCGGCGCGCAGGCCGCGGACCTTCTGCTCGACGTCGCGCTCGGCGGTCAGCATGATGATCGGGACGTGGCTGGCGGAGCCCTCCTCGGACCGGATCTTGGCCGCGACCTGGTATCCGTCGAGCTTGGGCAGCATCACGTCGAGCAGGATCAGGTCGGGCGCCTCCGCGCCCCACAGCCGGAACCCCTCCGCGCCGTCGCCCGCGACGACGACGTCGTAGCCCTCCTGCTTGAGGGTGTATTGCAGGAGGCGCTGCACGTTCGCGTCGTCGTCGACGACGAGGATCTTGGCCGCCATCAATCCTCCACGGATCACTCCGGGTCCGGCGGAAGTTGCGGATGGCCGCCCCGGCTGATCGATTATAGGTCCCTCGACGCGGCGCCTGCGGTCGCGGAACGGCCGCTCGGCCGTTGCGGACGCGGCTTCGGAATCCCTCGAGGAACTCGAACACCAGCCGGCTCCATGTCTCGAGCCGGTCGGCGACCGCGGCGACCGCGGCCGGCTCGACGAACGAGCCGGTCAGCTTGTCGGTCTCGCGGATCGCGACCGATCGGCCGCCGGCATCGGCGACGTAGACCGCCCCGATGTGGACCGCCCCGACCTCGGTCGTGTCGTCGTTGAGCAGCGCGACGAGGCGGAAGGCCGGGACGAAGCCGGCGACCAGCTCCTCGGCCCACTCGCGACGCAGGCCGCCGAGCACGCCGCCATCGCCCGGGTTGAGGTGGCCGCCGACGCCGATCGACGATCGACCGTGCAGCCGCTGGTCGCCGCCCGGCCGCGTCCGCTCCATCAGGAAGTAGCGCCGGCCGTCGCGAAGGACGAGGTATGGGATGACCTGCTTGAACGCCGGGTCGCGCTCCATCTCGTCGCGCGGCTCGTACCGGCCGGCGCCCTCCAGGGCACGGACGAAGTCGTCGAGGCCATCGGTCCGCAGCCCGTACCAGCCGGCCTGGTCGGGGATCGCGGCACGTGGCACGACGAAGACGAGCTCGCCGCTCACCGGTCGCCGAGCTCCGCACGCGCGGCGGCCAGGCGGGCCGCGATGGCCGCCTCATCCGGTCCACCCGGTCGCTCGAGCTCGGCGACGCCAGGCGTCGAGCACGGACGACAGGTCACGAAGCCGCGCGGCCAGCGCCGGGGCGTTGGTGACCGCGATCGCCGCGCCCATCGCCGGATCGCCGCGGGCCACGCGCGTCGCGCTCTCCCAGCCGCCGGCCGCCAGCGATGCTGCTACCGGCCAGTCCGGCCGTTCGCGCCCGGGGATCCCGGCCACGGCCTCGACGAGCGCCGCGGCGAGGACCAGCGGGAGGTGGCTGATCGCGGCCACGGCGCGGTCGTGCTCACCCGCATCCATCGCGACGATCCGGGCGCCGCAGGCCGTCGCGAGCTCGCGCACGCGTTCGACGTCGGCCGCGGACGCGGCGGCGCCGGGCACGACCACCCAGGGCCGTCCTGCGAACAGGTCAGGCGTCGCCGCGTCGTATCCGGCCGTCTCGAGGCCGGCCATCGGATGGCCGCCGACGAAGCGCAGGCCGGCCGCGTTCGCCCGGTCCACGATCGCGCCCTTCGTGCTCGCGACGTCGGTCACCACGGCGTCGTCGGCCAGCTCGGACCGCCACGGCCCGCCCAGGTCGTCGATCAGCGCGAGGCACGCCGTCGCCGGTCCGCCCAGGACGATCGTGTCGGCCCCGCTGATGGCGGCCTGCGGCGTCGTCGCCGCGGTATCGATGATCCCCTCCCCGGCCGCCCGCCGCGGACCGTCGCCGCTCGGCGACCAGGCGGTGAGCGACCAGCCGGATGTCGCCGGGTTGGCCCGGATCGCGCGAGCGATCGATCCGCCGATCAGGCCGAAGCCGAGGAACGCGACGTGCATGCCGGCGAGTATCGCAGCCGGCGGTGCGGGTCGGTGGGCGCCGGTCGGATCGGTCGCGCCGGCCGGTCAGTCCTGCCAGCCGGCGGGGTCGGTCCGGGCCGACGAGGTCGTGCCCTCGCGGCGTCGCTTGACCCGCCGGTCGGCCTTCCGCCGCTCGACCGGCTCGGTCGGCTCCGTCGTCCGCCTTCGCCTTGGAGGCCTTCGCCGGATCAGCCTTCGCGTTCGTGGCCGCACCCTTCGCCTTTGGCTTCGGCTTGTGGCGGTCCGGGATCGTGGGGCGGGTTCGAGCGGCGGATCGGTCTGGCGCCGTTGCGTCTCACGCCGCTCCTCGCGCAGGAAGGCCCCGCAGCGCGGACAGCGGCGCTCCTCGGCGAACAGCGATTCGAGCGGGGCGACCGTGTAGATCTGGCGCCCGCACGCCCAGCACACGAGCCGCGGCATCGGCGGGTTGCCTCAGACCTGCGGCAGGGCGGCGAGCGCGGCCTCGACCTTTTCGCGCGGATACTCGAAGTCCTCGAGCGTGCCGTCGAGGTAGCGCTCGTAGGCGCCCAGGTCGAAGTGGCCGTGGCCGCACAGGTTGAACAGGATGACCCGCGCCTCGCCGGCCTCGCGGGCCGCCACCGCCTCGTCGATCGCGACGCGGATGGCGTGCGTGGGCTCGGGTGCCGGCAGGATGCCCTCGGCGCGGGCGAACTGGACGCCGGCCTCGAAGCTCGACCGCTGGTGGACGCTCCGCGCCTCGATCAGGTCGTGCTCCTTGAGCAGGCTGACGAGCGGCGACATGCCGTGGTAGCGCAGTCCCCCGGCGTGGATCGGCTCCGGGATGAAGTCGTGGCCGAGCGTGTGCATCTTGGCCACCGGCGCCATCTTGGCCGTGTCGCCGTAGTCGTAGGCATAGATCCCGCGCGTCAGGCTCGGGGCCGCCTCGGGCTCGACCGCGACGATCCGGTGCTTCGCGCCCTCGCGGAGGTTGCGCCCGAGGAACGGGAACGTGAGGCCCGCGAAGTTCGAGCCGCCGCCGGTGCAGCCGATGATCACGTCCGGCGACTCGCCGGCCATGCCCATCTGCTCGATCGCCTCCTGGCCGATGACGGTCTGGTGGAGGAGCACGTGGTTGAGCACCGAGCCGAGGGCGTACTTGGTGTCGTCGCGCGTCGCGGCGTCCTCGACCGCCTCGCTGATCGCCATCCCGAGCGAGCCCGGGCTGTCGGGCGTCTCGGCCAGCACCGACCGCCCGTAGTTGGTCGTCGGCGACGGGCTGGCCACGACCTCCGCACCGTACGTCTCCATGAGCACGCGGCGGTACGGCTTCTGGTCGTAGCTGGCGCGGACCATGTAGACCTTGACCTCGAGCCCGAAGTAGGCGCCGGCGAAGGCCAGGGCACTCCCCCACTGGCCGGCACCGGTCTCGGTCGCCAGCCGGGTGACGCCCTGCTCCTTGTTGTAGAACGCCTGCGCCAGCGCGGTGTTCGGCTTGTGGCTGCCGGCCGGGCTGCCGCCCTCGTACTTGTAGTAGATGTGGGCCGGTGTATCGAGCGCCCGCTCGAGCCGATGCGCCCGGTAGAGCGGGCTCGGGCGGTAGAGCCGGTACGCGTCGCGGACGGGCTCGGGGATCTCGATCTCGCGCTCCGCCGAGACCTCCTGGCCGATGAGCGCCATCGGGAACAGCGGCGCCAGGTCGTCGGGTCCGATCGGGCCGAGCGTCGCCGGGTGGAGATACGGCGACGGCGCGACCGGCAGGTCGGCCGCGATGTTGTACCAGGACCGCGGGATGCGCGACTCGTCGAGCACGAACTTCGTCTGGCGGGGATCCGACGGCGCCATGGAACCTCTCCTGCCTGCTGGACGGACGCCGGACACGCGTGCCCGGGGGAACGGGAGCCTAGCGCGCGCGGCGACCCGTGCGCAACCGGTGACGCGACGCGTGACTGCGGCGCGGGGACTCGACGGTTGCCGGCTGATGCTGCCCGTGGCGACCACCGTGACCGGCCTGCTGCCCGCTGTGGCGACCGTTGTCGTGGTGCGCCGGTTTGTCGGCCTTGCCCTTGTTGTCGTGCTTGTGGACGCAGGCCTTGCCGTCGGACGAGACGAAGCCCTGGTCTGAGGCGTGGCATGGCGATCTGCCGTCGGTCACCGGCGTTGGCGTCGTCGGGGTCGGGGTCGGCTTCGGGGGCGGCGGCTTGGCCCGGGCCGTCGTTCGAACCGGGGGCGGCGACGCCGGGTCCGGCTCAGGCCCGCCGGCGAGGACCGGCCCGCTGGATGGCGCGGCGGATGGCTGGGCCGACGGCTCGATCGTCGGGCGAAGGCGATGGGGCGACCGAGGGCGACGGCTCTGCGGATGGCGTGACCGGCGGACGACCGGCGGACGGCTGGCCAGCGGGCTCGCTCGAGGGGCCAGGACGACCCGGCGGCGTGCCGCTGGCCGCCGGCCCGGCTGGCGTCGCGCCCGGCCGGAAGACGACCCCGCGCCAGGCGTGACGATCGTGGGCGGAGCCGTCGGCTCGACAACGGCGATCTGGGGCTGCTGTGTGCCCGTGATCCCGACGCCGAGCGCGACCGTGGCCAGGACCAGGTTGACCACGCCCAGAGCCAGAACAAGGCGGAGACGCTGCGCCCCAGTCACGTCAGTCCGCACTCCTGCTCCGTACTGGCCGACACGGCCAGCCCCCGCATCCGATGGTAGCACCGGCCCGGGATGGCGCGTTGCAACCGCTTCGACGCCGCCGCCGGGGATCCGGTTGCGTGCCGGCGATCAACCCAGGCGAACGACCTCGATCGGCTCGTAGCGGGCCGGTCCGCCACCGGTCAGGCTCTCGTACAGGCCGATCTCGATCGGCCCGGAAGCGGACGTCGAGCTCGGCCGCGGCGGCGACCAGGCGAGCCCCGATCGCCGACCCGGCAGGCACGCCGTCCGACCGCGCGAGCGTCAGGTGCGCGCGGAACGGGCTTGGCGTCGAACACCCAGCCGCGGTGATGCAACGCGCGGTCGACGGCTGCGGCGAGCTCCGCCAGCTCGACCTCGCCCGCGCGCACGTCGAGCCACAGCGCTCGAGGCCGCGCAGCCGACGGGAACGCCCCGGCGCCGCCGATCGAGATGTCGAACGGTGGGACGACGGCGGCTGCCTCGCGAGTCGCCGACACGGCCGGCTCGACGCTGTCCTCGAGCGTCGGGCCAAGGAAGCGGAGGGTGATGTGGAGGCTATCGAGGCGGACCCATCGAACGTCCCGGCCACCGCCGGGCACACCGGCCGCCCGGACCTCGTCGACGACGGCCGCGATCCGCGCCTCGGCGTCGCTCGGGAACGGCACCGCCACGAACAGCCGCCGCCCGGGGACGCCCTCGCCCGGATAGCGCGGCGCTCGCCCCGATCCCGTCACTCGGGCCGTTCGCCGGTCTCGCGCTCCCAGACCGCGCGATCGGTGCGGAGGACCTCCAGCGCCCGGTCGCGATCGCGCCAGCCGAGGACGTCCACCGTCTTGTCCTCGAGCGCCTTGTACGTCTCGAAGAAGTGCTCGATCTCGACCAGGCGGTGTGGCCGGACCTGCTCGAGCCGCTCGATGTGCTGCTGATGCGCGTCACCGATGGCCACGCACAACACCTTGAAGTCGAAGCCCTTCTCGTCGCGCATCTCGAGCCCGCCGATCGGGCGCGCCCAGACGTGACAGCCGGTGAACGTCGGCTCGTCGATGATCAGCAGCGCGTCGGTGTGGTCGCCGTCGCCGCCGCGCGTGCCCTCGATGAAGCCGTAGTCGAAGTTGTAGTAGACGGCGCTCGACAGCACGCGATCGAGCCGGAAGACGCCGGCCTCTTCGTCGAACTCGTACTTGTTCCGGGAGTGGCGCGGGATCTCGACGACGATCTCGACGATGTCGGGGAACGGTCCAGGCGCCTTCACCCGGCCAGTCTAGCCCTCGGGCGTCGGCGCCAGCGGGTCCATCGGTGCCTCCGCGCGACGAGCGACTGGCCGTATGCTCCTGGTCAGCGCCGCGCTCGAGCCGGTCCGATGCGCTCAGCGCGGCTGCCGGAGGCACCGATGAAGCGAGCGCACCCAAGGTGCGTGAGCGAATGCAGCGGACGGCGCAACGCCGCCGAGTCGGGCCGGATCAGGCGGCGCTAATCGTTGTAGAGCCGTTCCTCGATGAGCTTCTCCTGCACGGTCCGACCGTTGGGGTCGAAGCAGGAGAACTCGAAGTGCTTCTCGAACTCGATGTCGACGTTGTCCTGGCCGCCGCGGTTCTTCTCGACCGAGATCACGACCCAGTCGCGGAAGCGCTGCGCCTGGTACGGATTGAACTCGATGTTGACCTTGGCGACGATGTGGTACTTCTCGTTGAGGATCAGGATGATGTCGGCTTCGTAGTTGATCGCCGACGAGCCGCGCAGGTGGTAGTTGCGCAGGCGGGAGGCCTTGAGGCCCTCCTTGTCGGCGGCGACGATGCAGACCGTCGGCACTTCCTCGGACAGCGCGATGTCCTTGAGCCCGTTGACGAGGTACGTGACCTTCTCGGTCTCGTTCTCCGGCTCGGGGATCTGGGGCACCTTCTGGAGGTAGTCCACGAACAGCACCAGGCGCCGGTCGCCCGACAGGCGGCGATGCTCCTGGACGAGCTTGCGGATGTTGTCGATCGTGCTCGCCGTCTGCGAGCCGCGCATCAGGAACAGGTTCTGGCCGTAGCGGGCGATCCGGTCCATCGAAGGCCGGAGCCGCGGGTTGTTGGCCATCTGGGCGTTCGCCTCGCCCTCGGCCATCCAGGTCCCGAGGATCTCCTTGCGGACGTCCTGGATCTTGATCGCGCCGGTCTTGTGCGGCAGGTGGGCGAGCGCCGACTCCATCGCGATCAGCCGGTTGAGCAGGTACTGCTCGTCGTGCTCGAAGCAGATGTACAGGACGTTGGCCTGGCCGCCCGACGCGACGTTGCGCGCCATCTGCAGGGCCATCGTCGTCTTGCCGGTGCCCTGGGCACCGCCGATCAGCAGCAGCTCGCCGGCGCGCAGCCCGTTGCCGATTGTCTTGTCGAGCGGCGTGAAGCCGAGTGGCACCGGCTGGTACTCGGCGACGTCGCCGCCGGTGACCTTGTCATTGAGATCGACCAGGACATCGAGCGCGGAGCGCGGTCGAAGACTGCCGTTGTCGGTATCGAGTCGCCAGGTCGGCGTGGTCGCCGCCTTGCCGGCGGTGATCGGCGTGTCGGGAGCGTCGGTGCTCACAGAGATCGGAACCTCCCCGCGTGGCTAGGTGGCCGTACCTTAGCACCGGCAAGGTCAGGGATCACCCATCCGAACGTACCATTTCCGCACAGTCCGCAAGCACGATCAGCGCGGCAGGGCGGCCAGCTCGTCCCAGGTCCGGACGATCGTCCGGATGCTCGTCTCGTAGTTCCCGAGATCCATCCACTCGTTCGGCGCGTGCGCGCCGCTGCTCGGCTGGACGAAGCCGAGGAGGACGACCGGGAGCCCGAGGACGGTATCGAAGCTGGCGCACACCGGGATCGAACCGCCCTCGCGGATGTACACCGGCGCCCGCCCGAAGGTCGCCTCGAGCGCCCGGGCCGCCGCCTGCGTCGCCGGGTGGTCCATCGGCGTCGAGCTCGCGCGCCCGCCACCGAGCAGCTGGACGGTGGTCGTGACGCCGGGTGGCGAGACCTCGGCGACGTACGCCTCGAACGCCTCGAAGATCCGGTCCGGGTCCTGGTCGGCGACCAGGCGGCAGCTGACCTTGGCGTGGGCGTGGCCCGGGATGATCGTCTTGCTCCCTTCACCCTGGAAGCCGCCCCATATCCCGTTGACGTCGAGCGTCGGTCGCGCCCCCGCGCCGCTCGAGCGGCGTGTAGCCGACCTCGCCGACGAGCGCCGGGACGCCGAGCCGCTCGCGATACGCCTCCTCGTCGAAGGGCAGCGCCGCGAACGCCTCGCGGTCGGTCGTCGGACAGGGCCACGACGTCGTCGTAGAAGCCCGGGATGCGCACCCGGCCGTCCGGCCCCTTGAGCGCCGCGATGATCTGCGCGAGCGCATTGGCCGGGTTCTCGACCACGCCGCCGTAGCCACCCGAGTGGACGTCCAGCCCGGTGCCGACGACGTCGATCTGGGCGTACATCAGCCCCCGGAGGCTGAGCGTGATCGCCGGCAGGTTGCCCTCGAAGAAGCCGGTGTCGCTGATGATCGCCACGTCCGCGGCGAGCCGCTCGCGATTGGCCTCGAGCCAGATGTCGAGGTGCGCGGAGCTCGACTCCTCCTCGCCCTCGAACAGGTACTTGACGTTGATCGGGAAGCCGCCGCGCGTCGCGAGCAGGGCCTGGGCGGCCATCACGTGGGCGTGGATCTGGCCCTTGTCGTCGGCGGCGCCGCGCGCCAGCAGCCGGTCGCCGACGACGACCGGCTCGAACGGCGGCGAGGTCCACAGGTCGAGCGGGTCGACCGGCTGGACGTCGTAGTGCCCGTAGACCAGGATCGTCGGTGCGTCCGGGGCGTGGAGCCAGTCCGCGTAGACGACCGGATGGCCGCCCGTCTCGAGGACCTCGGCATGCTCGAGACCGGCCGCGGCCAGCGCGGCGGCCAGCCACTCCGCGGCGCGCCGGCAGTCGGCAGCGTGCGCCGGCAGGGCCGAGATGCTCGGGATGCGCAGGAACGCCTTGTACGACTCGAGGCGCTCGTCGCGGGTCGAATCGAGGTGCGTCTCGAGGGCGGCGTCGGTGTCAGGCATGCCCGGCATTGTAGGGAAGCGGCGTGCACCCGGAATCGAAGAGCGGGCCGTCGCCGGCCCGCTCTTCGCGTGCGATCAGGGTTGACGGCCCGGGATCAGGCCGGCTGCGGGTTCGGTTCGGGGACGGGCTGGCCCGGCCCGATGATCGACGGGATGCCGTGCGTGTCCTGCTTGGGCGGCAGGTCGCTGAACAGCGCCTCGAACGCCTCGGCGTCCACGGTCTCCTCGGCGACGAGCTTCTCGGCCAGCATGACCAGCTTGTCGCGGTGGGTCGTGAGGACCTCCGACGCTCGCTCGTAGGCCTTGTCGATGATCGCCCGGACCTCTTCGTCGATGGTCCGCGCGACCTCGTCGCTGTAGTTCCGCTGCTCGCCGATCTCGCGGCCGAGGAACACCAGCTCGTCGCGCTTGCCGAACGACAGCGGGCCGAGCTTGTCGCTCATCCCGAACTCGGTGACCATCCGGCGGGCGAGGTCGGTCGCCTTCTCGATGTCGTTGCTGGCACCGGTCGTCGTGTCGCCGAAGATCAGCCGCTCGGAGGCGTTGCCGCCGAGGAGCCCGGCGATCTTGTCCTCGAACTCGGTCTTGCTCTGGAGGTAGCGGTCCTCCTGCGGGAGGGCCATGGTGTAGCCGAGGGCCATGCCGCGGCTGATGATCGTGACCTTGGCGACCGGGTCGCACTTGGGCAGGATCCGCTGGACGACGGCGTGGCCGCCCTCGTGGTAGGCGATGATCGCCTTCTCGGCGTCCGAGATGATCCGCGACTTGCGCTCCGGGCCGGCGACGATCCGCTCGAGCGCCTCCTGGAACTCGGACATGCCGATGACCTTCTTGTTGCGCCGCGCGGCGAGGATCGCCGCCTCGTTGACGAGGTTGGCCAGGTCGGCGCCCGAGAAGCCGGGCGACTGACGGGCGACGCCTTCGACCTCGACGCCCTTGTCGAGCGGCTTGCCCTTGGTGTGGACGCGCAGGATCTCGGTCCGGCCGCGCATGTCGGGCCGGTCGAGGATGACCTGGCGGTCGAAGCGGCCCGGGCGCAGGAGCGCCGGGTCGAGGACGTCGGGCCGGTTCGTGGCGGCGACGACGATCACGTTCGTGTTGGTGTCGAAGCCGTCCATCTCGACGAGGATCTGGTTGAGGGTCTGCTCGCGCTCGTCGTGCGAGCCGCCGAGGCCGGCGCCGCGCTGGCGACCGACCGCGTCGATCTCGTCGACGAAGACGATGCACGGCGAGTTGCGCTTGGCCTGGTCGAACAGGTCGCGGACGCGGCTGGCGCCGACGCCGACGAACATCTCGACGAACTCCGAGCCGGAGATGCTGAAGAACGGCACGCCCGGCCTCACCGGCGACGGCGCGGGCCATCAGCGTCTTGCCGGTGCCCGGAGGTCCGACGAGCAGCACGCCGCGCGGGATGCGCGCGCCGAGCGAGTTGAACTTCTCCGGGTACTTGAGGAACTCGACGACTTCCTGGAGCTCGGTCTTGGCCTCGTCGACGCCGGCCACGTCGTTGAACGTGACGACGGTCTTGTTGCCGAGGAACATCCGGGCGCGGCTCTTGCCGAAGCTGAGCGCCTGGTTATTGGTCCCCTGCGCCTGTCTCATCATGAAGAAGATGAAGCCGCCGATGACCAGCAGCGGCAGCAGGCCGGTCAGCAGCAACCCGAGCCACGACGTGTCGGGTGCCGGTTCCGCCTTGAACACAGCTCGAGCCGAGCTCGACGTTGCCAGCATCGGCCGCGGCGATCATGTCGTTGAGGACCTGGGTGAGGATGCTCGGGACCGTGACGGTGTAGGGCGGCGGGACCGTCCGGCCCTTGACCGTCAGCGTCTCGCCCTGCTGGACGACCGAGTCGACCTTGCCGTCCTTGACGTCCGTCAGGAACTGCGAGTAGCCGGTCTGGGCCGTCGGCGTCGTTGACTGGATCCACGTGAACAGCAGCGCCGCCGTGCCCACCACGAGCACGAGCATGACGATGCCGTTCCGGAAGAACTTGGGATTCAAAGGGAGCCTCCGGGTCGAGCGGGCGACGACCGTGCGCCGCCGGTTGGCCGAGTATAGCGTCGAGTGCCATGACGACCCCGTGACGGAGGTCATGGCGCCGTCGACCACACGTACGGACGGCGGGGACGGTCGGATGGTGGCGCGGCCAGACGTGAAGGATCTTCGCTCTGGGCGGCCGGCATGCCCACGAGGAGGGAGGCTGGTAGCGGAGGGCGGATTTGAACCACCGACCAAGGGCTTATGAGTCCCCTGCTCTACCACTGAGCTACTCCGCCACGACCCCGATTCTTAGCAGCCGCCCCGGCGCCCGCCAACCGACCGTCAGTGAGGCGGTATCGGATGCCGGCCGTGGCGCGCGGGATCCGATGCGGCGACGGGCACGTATCGTCGACCGAGGGTACCCTTGCCCCGCCGAGCCCTGAGCATCATGACCATGACATCGAAGCCGACCGTCCGCCCGCCGCCTCACGATCACCTCGCTGGTCGCCCTCGTGCTGGCGATGGCTGTCGCTGGGTGCGGGACGGCAGCCCTCGCGGACGCGGAGCAACCGGGAGCCACAACGGCCGGGATCGCCTCGCCGATGACGTCCACGGTCCCGACGCCGACGGTCGCGCGCGCGCCGGCAGCGACGGTGCCGATCCCGAGCGCCGCGCCGCCGCTCGCCACGCCCGTGCCGGCACCGACCACGCACGCCCGAACCCAAGCGGACGAAGTTCGCGATGGACCTCTACCGGCCCGGCGACTTCGTGGCCCAGTACACCTTCGAATGGTGCGTCGGCGCCAGCCTCCAGATGACGATCAACATGGCGACCTCGCAAGGCACGAGTCGAGCCGCGCCTCGCAGAAGGCGCTGTGGAAGATGGCCCAGGCACGGTCGAGCAGCCCGTACGGTGGCTCCAACCCGCGCGGCTGGACTGCCAGCCTCAACGATCTCGGGATCGGGCCATACGTGCTCGTCTCGATCCCCACGTTCGACGAGGCCTTGCAGGTTGCCGTCGAGGCCATGCGGGCGACGAAGCGACCGGTCGGCCTGGTCATGTGGCGCGGCCGCCATGCGTGGGTCATGAGCGGCTTCGAATCCATCGGCGACCCCAAGGTCCACGACGACGTGACCGTGACCGGCATCCGGGTCCTCGATCCGCTCTACCCGCACGGCAGCCTGGCCTGGGGCGCCTCGCCGAGGCCGAACGAGCTGCTCAAGCCGGCCAAGCTGGCCAGGCAGTTCGTCGTCCGCGATACCAACCTGAGCCGGACGGACCTCGGCGTGCCGACCGGCTACCTGCTGGTCCTGCCAACCGTCGCCCAGGGCTGAGGAGGAGCCGGTCATGGCGCTGCGCGAGTACCTGACCACCGAGGTCGGCGAAGACTGGGTTGACGGGCTGATCAGCCGTCGAGAGGCGATCCGCCGCCTGATCCTGCTCGGCATGACGGCGACCTCCGCGTCCGCGTTGCTGGCGGCCTGTGCCGCCGAGGTGACGACCAGTCCGGCGGCATCCAGCGGAGCAACCGCGACGTCGACGGCCGTCGCCAGCGGGCCAGCCGTGTCGGGCCCCCCATCGAGCCCGGCGACCGGGAGCCCGGGGGCCGGAATAGCCGGCGGGCAGGCGGTCACCTTCCCGGGCCCGCGCGGCGAGCTCCAGGGTTTCTTCGCGCCGGCGACGTCGCCGTCGGGCGCGATGCTGGTGATCCACGAGAACCGCGGCCTGACCGATCACATCCGGTCGGTCGCCGCGCGACTCGCCGGCGACGGCTATGCGGCGCTCGCGGTCGACCTCCTGTCCGAAGAGGGCGGGACGGCAGCGCTCGGCGGCGAGGCCAACGTCCCGCCGGTGCTGGCCGCGGCCTCGCCCGAGCGACTCGTCGGCGACATGCGGGCCGGCCTCGACGAGCTGGGTCGACGGGTGCCGGGCGCAAAGCTCGGGATCATCGGGTTCTGCTTCGGCGGCGGGATGGTCTGGACGCTGCTCGATGCCGGCGAGCCGCGGTTGGCCGCGGCCATCCCGTTCTATGGCCCGGCCCCGACCTCGCCCGACTTCAGCGGCGACACGGCGGCCGTCCTGGGCGTCTACGCCGAGAACGACAGCCGGGTCAACGGCTCGCGCGACGCCGCGGCAGCCGCCCTGACCGCGGCCGGCTTGACCCACGAGATCAAGACGTACCCCGGCGTCGACCACGCGTTCTTCAACGACACGGGCGCCCGGTACAGCCCGACCCAGGCGGCTGCGGCCTATGCCGACGTGCTCGCCTGGCTCGGCCGCCACCTCGCCTGACGACAATCCGCAGAGGTCGCTCGTTGCGCGTCGCCGACCTGCCCGTCAGGCTTCGGGCATGTGGCAGATCAGGCGGCTGGCTGCCGATGAGGTCGAACGGGTCGGTTCGGTCCTCGGCCTCGCCCGCCTCGACCAGGGCAACGGCTTCTATCTCGTCGCATGGGAGGACGATGAGCCGCTGGGCCATGCGCACGTTGCGCTGACCGACCCGCCGGAGCTCCAGGACGTCGAGGTGCGCGTGGAGCACCGCCGGCGCGGGATCGCCTCGGCGCTTACGACGTCGGCGGAGGACGCGGCGCTGGCGCATGGCTTCCGGCGGCTCACGCTGCATGTCAGCGTCGACAATGTCGCGGCCCAGGCGCTCTACCGCGGCCTCGGCTACCGACGACGCCGGCGTTCCTCCTCGGCGGGTCAAGGGCACCATCCTCATCCGAACCGGCCCGATCGATGTCGATGACACGCTGCTGACCTGGGACAATTCGCTCGATGGTCGGGCGCCGCCACCGTCCTGAAGCTAGTCAGCGTCCGGATTTCCGTACTCAGGCCGACGTGTTGAGTCCGCCGCCGCAGTGATCGATCAGCTCGCCGATGGTGAGCTCCCCGGGCCGAAGAGCAAGGTCAGCCAGCGCTCGAGCGGGCTGACGCTGGCCGCCGCGCCGAGGCGCAGAGCCGCCGACCCGGGAGCGCGCTCGTCGAGCGGCGGTGCACCGGGCGCCAGCGTGAACGCGACCTCCTTGGAGCCGCCGAGGCTGTAGCCGCGCGCCTGCTGGAGGATGAACCGCGGCTGCTGGATGCGCTCGAGCTCGCCCTCGAGCCCGGCGATCTCCTCGCGCTTGGCGTCGTTCGCGGCGACCATCGTCTCGGCGCGCGTCGTCGCCGCGGCGGCCTCGCTGACCTGGCGGGCGAAGACGATGACGATCCAGGCCGCCAGCGCGACGCCGAGGACCGTGGCCAGCCGGCGGCGGGTGATCCCGGCGATCGACAGGGCGGCCAGATCGGGCTCGCTCTGGCGGGGCGCCGAATCGTCGGGCGGGCTGTCATCGGGGGCGTCGTCGGTCGGCGGGTGGAGGATCCGGCGAAGCATCCACGCGAGGGTAGCTGACGACCAGCTGCGGTGTCAACTTGGCCCCGTGTGACAGCGAACCTGTCACGACGCACGCCCACGGTCTGCTAGACTCGCGCCGTTTCGAACATCTGTTCGTTCTCGAGGCCTCCGATGCGCACCTACGCCCCCGCCGACCCCGCCGCCGTCCTCGACGGCCTGCTCGCCGAGCCGTCGCTTGCCCGCGGCGTCGTCCACCACGCGATCCTGCCGCCGCGCCCGGCGGTGCATGGGACGTTCCCCGACTGGCTGGATTCGCGCATCGTCCAGGGCCTGGCCGGCCGCGGCATCGAGCAGCCGTACATCCACCAGGCGGAGGCGATCGAGCACGCCCGGGCGGGGCGCGACGTCGTGGTCGTGACCCCGACCGCGTCGGGCAAGACGCTGTGCTACGCGCTGCCGATCCTGCAGGCCATCGCGGACGATCCGGCCGCCCGGGCGCTCCTCCTGTTCCCGACCAAGGCGCTCGGGCAGGACCAGGTCGCCGAGTTCGCCGAGCTGTCGCGGGCGGCCGGGCTGCACGTCTCGGCAGCGACCTACGACGGCGACACGCCGGCCCCGATCCGCTCCGCGATCCGGGGAGCCGGCCAGGTCGTGGCAACCAACCCGGACATGCTGAGCTCGGCGATCCTGCCCCACCACACGAAGTGGTTCCTGCTGTTCGAGCAGCTGCGCTACATCGTGATCGACGAGCTGCACACGTACCGCGGCGTGTTCGGCGGGCACGTCGCCAACGTCCTGCGGCGGCTGCTCCGGATCTGCGCCCACTACGGCAGCCACCCGGTGATCGTCTGCTGCTCGGCCACGATCGGGAACCCGGGCGAGCTGGCGACGGCCCTGATCGGACGCCCGGTGGCGGTCGTCGACCGGACCGGCGCCCCGACCGGCGAGCGGCACGTCCTGCTGGTCGACCCGCCGCTGCTCGATCCGGCCAGCGGCGCCCGGGGATCGGCCGTGACCCTGGCCCAGCGCTGGGCGCTGCCGTTCCTGCGCGCGGGCCGCCAGACGATCGTGTTCGGGCGGACGCGGATGGCCGTCGAGCTGCTGCTGACCGGCCTGCGCGAGTCGCTGCGCGAGAGCTACGGTCCGCGGACCCGCGTGCGGGGCTACCGCGGCGGTTACCTGCCGACCGAGCGGCGGGCGATCGAGCACGGCCTGCGTGACGGCGAGATCCTCGGCGTCGTCGCCACCAACGCGCTCGAGCTCGGCGTCGACATCGGCCGGCTCGACGTCTCGATCCTGGCCGGCTATCCGGGCTCGATCGCGGCCACGTGGCAACAGTTCGGGCGGGCCGGCCGGCGGGCCGGGACGAGCGTGGCGATCCTCGTCGCCTCGGCGGCGCCCGTCGACCAGTACGTCGTCCACCACCCGGAGTTCCTGCTCGAGGGCACCCCCGAGGAGGCACGCGCCGACCCGGACAACCTGCACGTCCTGCTCGCGCACCTGCGCGCCGCCACGTTCGAGCTGCCGTTCGAGCCGGGCGAGGTGTTCGGCCCGGCGCCGGCCGACGACCTGCTGGCATTCCTGGCCGAGGAAGGCCACGTCCGGCAGGCGGGCGACGGCCGCTGGTACTGGTCGAGCGAGAACTTCCCGGCCTCGGAGATCTCGCTCCGGACGGCGGCCCCGGAGAACGTCGTGATCATCGACACGACGCCGGACCGGCCTCGCGTCCTCGGCGAGGTCGACCTGTTCTCGGCCCAGGTGCTCGTCCACGAGCACGCGATCTACATCCACGAGTCGGTCCAGTACCACGTCGACCGCCTCGAGTGGCTCGAGCGCAAGGCCTACGTCCACAAGATCGACGTCGACCACTACACCTACGCCAACCGGGCGGTCACGCTCAAGCCGCTCGACGTGTTCGCCGATGCGCCGGCGACCGGCGGGCGCCGGGTCCACGGCGAGGTCATGGTCGCCAGCCTCGTCACGCTCTACAAGAAGCTCAAGTTCCTGACCGACGAGAACGTCGGCTGGGGACCGGTCGACCTGCCCGAGCTCGAGCTCCAGACGACCGCCTACTGGCTGACCGCCGAGAGCGCCGCAGCACGCTGGCGACGGGATGAGCTCGACGTGGCGCTGCCGGCCGCCGGACGGGCCATCCAGACCGTGGCCAGCGTCCTGCTGATGGTCGACCCGCGCGACCTGGGGCTGGTCAGCCAGATCCGTTCGCCGCATCACGAGGCACCGACGATCTACCTGTACGAGGCCGTTCCGGGTGGGGTCGGGCTGTCCGAGCGGTTGTGGCAACGCCACGACGAGCTGCTGGCCGGCGCCGCGGACCTGATCGCGGGCTGCGGCTGTGAGGCGGGCTGTCCGGCCTGCACGGGACCGCGGCTCGAACCCGAAGTGGACGCCAAGGCCCTCGCGCTCCGGCTGCTGGCCGACCTGGGTGCACCCGTCGCCCGGGTGCGCGCCGTGGCTTCGTGACCGGCCGCCGATGATCGAGGGTGGCACGGCGCTCGCCCGGCGGCTCGAGCGCTACCGCGGTGCCACGCGGGCGGAGCTGCGCGATCCGGCCGTCCTCCGCCCGGTCGACCTCGCCACGAGGCTGGCGGACGCGATCGACGGCGAGGTCGTCCGGACGGCCGAGGGGATCTTCGTCCGCCTCGAGCGCCCGGTCCGGCCGCTTGCCGGTCGATCGCGAGCGGCTGGCAACGCTGCCGGGCCAGCCGCCGCCGGGCGTCCCGCTGATCTGCCTCGACACGGAGACGACCGGGCTTGGCCACCGCGGCCGGCACGGCGGCGTTCCTGATCGGGCTCGGCTGGTGGGAGGGCGACGGTTTCCGCCAGGTCCAGCTGCTCCTCCCCGACCACGGCGAGGAACGGGCGCTGCTGACCGCATTCGAGGCGCTCGTCCCGGCGGACGGCTGGCTGGTGACCTACAACGGCCGCGGGTTCGACTGGCCACTGCTGACCACCCGCTTCCGCCTCGCCAGGCGGGCGGCGCCGGCCCACGCCGGCCATCTCGACCTCCTGCCGATCGTCCGCCGCCTGTTCCGCCATCGGCTGCCGGATGCGCGGCTGCGGACCGCGGAGTCGGACCTGCTCGGCCTGCACCGGGTCGGTGACGTGGACGGCTGGGAGATCCCGGGCCGCTATCACGCGTTCCTGCGAGGCGGCCCGGTCGAGCCGCTCGCCGACGTCGTCCGGCACAACGACCAGGACGTCCGCTCGCTCGCCTGGCTGCTCGCCCACCTCGAGGGCCGCTACGCCGATCCCGCCCGCCGGTCGGAGGCCCCGCCGGGCGACCTTGCCGGGCTCGCCCGCGCGTTCGCCCGCGAGCGCCGCCTGTCCGAGGCGCTGGCCTGCCTCGATGCCGCGGCCGACCGGCCACTGGACGACGGGGCACGTGTCGAGGCACCCGGCCCGCCGGTCGAGCCTCGGGGCATGTCGATCATCGGCCGCCGTCCGGCGCCGCAGGACGAGCCCTGGTGGTCGCCACGGCGGCCCCCCGACTTCGGCGGACGGCCGCGCCGCCCAGCGGAGTTGACGGCCGCCCCGAGCGCCCCGGTCCAGGCGCCGTGGACCGTGGAGCGGATCGCCGTCGATCGGGCCCACCTGCTTCGCCGGCTCGGACGGCATGCCGAGGCAGCCGAGGCGTGGTCGGCGTTGGCGGCCGGGCCGGGCCGGGTCGCGGTCGTGGCCTTGATCGAGCTGGCCAAGCTCGAGGAGCACCGGCTCGGCGATCGCGCGGCGGCCCTGGCGTCCGCGCAGCGGGGCCTCGGCGCGAGCGACCGTCGGCGTCGGATGGGCCGCCCGGAACCGGCGCTCGAAGCCGACCTGGTGCGGCGGATCGAGCGCCTGCGCCGCCGGCTCGATCGGGCGCGGGCGGTGCGACCCGACGCGCGAGCCGTCCTGGGTCGTTAGCGGCTGTCGGCGCCGCCCGGGGACTGCCGTCAGCCCTCGGTCGGCTCCACCGCCCCGACCTGGGTCTCCTCGCTGGGCACGACTGCCCGCCGGATCCGCTCCCTCGCCCGGCGCACGACGACCGCAGCCCGGTCGGGTACGGCCGACAGCCCCGGCCCCTCGACCGCCAGCGATCCGGCAGCGGCCGCGAAGCGGAGGTCCGGGGTCCGGCGCGACCGGGAGCGCCCGACGATCGCCGGCCGCAGCACCGACGCGAGCAGGGCGGCCAGGAATGTGTCGCCGGCGCCGGTCGGATCGGTTTCCCGGTCGGTGGCGGTCGGGCGGTAGCGCAGGATGCCGGCCGGGCGACCGTCCTCGCCGACATGGACCAGCAGGCCGCCATCGCCACCCTCGGTGACCAGCAGGTCGGCGCCGGGGTGCAGGAATGCGGTGAGCCCGGCAAGCGACGTGCCCGGCGCGATGTCGTGGTGACTGACGCCGACCAGGTCGGCCCGGGCGATGAGCGGCGACGGGGTCGGGTCGCGACGCACCACCCGTTCGCCCGGGGCGAGCTCGCGGAGCATCCCCTGCCAGCCGACGACGACATAGCTCGCGGCCGGCACGACCGCCGCCCACGCAGCTTCCAGCTCGCCGGCGACCGGGACCAGCGACCACGCCCGGGCAGCGAGCCACGCCTCGGGTACGACCGGGATCGGGAGCGGCACGCCCGGCAGGTGGCAGGTCTGGATCCGGCCGGCCGGCGTCTCGACGTTCTCGAACACGGGCGCTTCGGGGAGCTCGACCAGCTGCAGGTCGACGCCGGCATCGGCCAGCATGCCGAGCTCGGTCGCCGTCGCGGCGATCGCGTCGACGCCGATGATCGCCGCCGTCCGCAGCCCGAGCCGCGCCGTGGTCAGGGCCGCGTAGGTCACCCCACCACCGAGGCGCCAGCCGCGCGCGTCCTCGGCCGTGATGTCGCGGCTGGCCGAGCCGACGTGGACGACCTCCGGTGCGGACCTGCTCATCCCCTCCCCGCCTCCGGGCCGCCAGCGGACCCGGCCGTATACTTGACGACCCGACCTGGCCGCACGATGGAGTCGACGTGTTCTTCTACGAGCTGCATGAGGGCGACAACGAGGTCTTCTCGGACGTCATCGTCGTCAGCGAATCCGAATGGGAGCCCGACGAGTTCTTCGAGCTCGTCCAGTCCATCCGGCGCCGCATCCAGGACGGCTTCATCCACGATACCCTCGTCGAGTCGATCGCCGTCGAGCTCGAGCGCGACCACGGCTTCATCTACGTCAGCGACGACGCGCTGGCTGCCTCGGTCAACGTCAGCCTCGAGGACAGCGACAACTTCCTGGTGAAGCTCGAGGCCGAGCTGGCCGACGAGGACGAAGACGACGACGATGATGACGACGAAGAGGAAGAGGACGTCGACTACAAGGCGGTCATCGTCGACTTCGACCCGACCTCGCGGCTGAATTAGTCAGCGGCTGAGCTGATCAGCGGCTGAACAGGATCTCGAGCACGTCCCCGTCACGGACGCGGTAGGTCTTGCCTTCCGAGCGGAGCTTGCCGGCCTTGCGCGCCTCCGCCATCGAGCCGAGCGTCACGAGGTCCTCGTAGCCGACGGTCTCGGCGCGGATGAACCCCTTGGCCAGGTCGGTGTGGATCGTCCCGGCGGCGTCGACCGCCGTGGACCCGTCGGGCACCGGCCAGGCGCGGACCTCGTCCGGCCCGGCGGTCAGGAACGACACCAGCCCGAGCAGCCGGTACGACAGCGCGATCACCCGGTTGAGCCCCGACTCGGCGATCCCGAGCTCGTCCATGAACACGGCGGCCTCGTCGGGCTCCAGCTCGCCGAGCTCCATCTCGATCTTGGCCGACAGCGCCTCGACCAGCGCCTGGCGGTGGTCATAGCCGGCCGCGGTGCGGGTGACGAGCGCCGGCGCCTCGGGCAGGTCGCGCTCGCCGACGTTGAGCAACACCAAGACCGGCTTCTGGCTCAGGAAGCGGAAGCCGCGGATCGCCTTCTCGTCGTCGGCGTCGAGCCCGAGGTCGCGGATCGGCGTGCCGCCCTGCAGCCCGGCGTGGATGCGCACGACGACGGCCTCCTCGCGCTCGGCCGCCTCGCGCTCGGCCGGGCTGCCGTGGCGGGCGCTCGTCTTGAGCCGCTCGAGGCGGCGCTCGGCCATCGACAGGTCGGCCAGCAGGAACTCGAGGTCGAGGCGTTCGATGTCGCGGGCCGGGTCGACGCTGCCCTCGGGGTGCGGGTTGGCCGGGTCCTCGAACGCCCGGACGACGTGGAGCAGGGCGTCCGAATCGCGCAGCCGGGCGAGGTGGTCGGGCGGGAGCTCCTCGGTCCCGACGTGGCCCTCGCTCGACGCCGGCGGCGCGGGCAGGTCCGCGTAGGTCACGTCGGCGTGGATGATCTTCTTCGGCTTGAAGATCGCGGCCAGGGTGTCGAGCCGCGGATCGGGGACCTTGACGACCCCGACGTTGAGGGTGACCCCGCCGTAGCCCCCGGTCTCGGCATGGCCACGGGTGAGCGTGTTGAAGACGGTGGTCTTGCCCGATCCGGCAAGCCCGACGATGGCGATCTGCATCGCCCGATTGTGGCCGGGATCAGTAACCGGCGCTCGGGTCCACCACGTTGAGCAGCGGCTCGGCCACGCGCGAAGCGGCGCAGGTTGTCGCAGAACAGCTCGACCGAGCGGTCGAGGACGCGGCCGCTCGACCAGGCCGTGTGCGGCGTGACGATGACGTTGGGCAGGTCGTAGAACGAGGACATCGGGGGCAGCGGCTCGTCGACGAACGTGTCGAGCACGGCCCCGCCGAGGTCGCCGTCGCGCAGCGCGCGGAGGAGCGCCCGCTCGTCGATCAGCCGGCCGCGGGCGACGTTGATCAGCCACGCGCCGGGCTTGACCAGGGCCAGCGTCGTCTCGTTGATCATCTCCTCGGTCTCGGGCGTCAGCGGCGCGGCCAGCACGATGAAGTCCGACTCGGCGAGCAGCTCGGACAGCGTGTCCGGCCCGCCGACGCGATCGAGCTTGATCTCGCCGAGCGGCCGGCCCTCTTCGTCCGTGCCGCTCGTGTCACCGCCCGTCTCCGTCCGCCGCCGGACGGCGACCACGCGGCAGCCGAACGCCGTGGCCAGTGCGCCGACCGCCCGCCCGATCGAGCCGAGCCCGACGATCCCGACGGTCACGTCGCGCAGCTCGGTGCCCTCGAGCGGCTGCCAGGTCCGCTCTTTCTGGAGCTCGAGGAGCTGCGGCAGCCGCCGGCTGACCGACAGGATCATCATCATCACGTACTCGGCGATCGGCCGGCTGAACACGCCCCGGGCATTGGTCACGACGACGCCGCGCTCGAGGGCCGCCGGCGTCAGCGCCCGCTCCACGCCCGACGTTGCGGAGTGGACCCACGACAGCCGCGGCGCGCGGGCGAGGATGCGGTCGAATGCGTCCGAGCTGAGCCAGCCGCGAAGCATCACCTCGACGTCGTCGAGCGGTCCGTCGGCGAGGCCCTCGACCGAGACCGTCACGATCCGCGCCCCGGGCGCCGCCGCCCGGATGCGCTCGAGGTCGCGCGAGCGGTAGCGTGCCGACAGGATCGGGCTGAGCGCGATCGCGGTCGGGGCACCACCCTCACCGGTGCCCGGACCGGCGCGCTGGACGAGCGGCTCGGTCACGCTCCGCTGCCGTCGAGGACGCGCGCGATCCAGCGCTCGGGCGCCTCGATCTCGCCGTCGCGGGGCAACGTCTCGGGGCCGTCCCAGAGATGGGTCAGGGCCGCCTGACCGCGGGCCTCGGCGATCGCCCGGACGAACAGCTCGCCCTTGCGGTACTGCTCGATCTTGAGGTCCATGCCGGTCAGCCGGAGCATGGATCGCTCGAACGGCGTGCGCCGGTTCCGCCGCTCGTGGAAGCGCGCGCTGATCTGCTCGACGCCGGGCACCAGGTCCCGTCCGACCTCATCCATGACGTAGTCGCTGAAGCCCTCGAGCAGGCTCATCACCGCCTGCGTCTCGCGGAACAGGACCTTCTGCTCGGGGCCCATCATCCGCTCGATCCAATGCTCGCCCCCGCCTTCGCCACGCAGCGACTGGCCAAGCCCGCGGAGCGCCTCGCGGCCGAGCCCGCGAGCGTCCTTGCCGAACAGCGTCAGCTGCCGCTCGAGTCGCTCGGCGAGGTACGGCCGAAGCCAGGGATGCGCCTCGAACTCGAAGGCGTGGGTCGTCTCGTGGAGCGCGATCCAGGTGCGGAACGGGCCGATCGGCACGCCGAGCGAGCGGGCCGTCGCCCGGATGTTCTCCTCGACGAACAGCAGCCGACCGGGCGCCGCCTCCGCCGAAAGCAGGGCGAGGTCGTACTGGCCCAGCACGCGCGTGCCCATGAACCCGAGCAGGAAGCCGAGCTGGCGGGTGGTCAGCCAGCGGTTGGCGAGGGCCATCGTCGCCTTGGCCAGTCCGCCGCCGGGCGGCATGACCTGGTCGAGCAGGTCGGTCTCGAGCTTGCTCATCAGCGACTCGAAGGCGCCGGTGTTGGCCCGTACCCAGCCCGCCCGGTCGACCACCCCGGAGCGCTCGACCACGCCCGGGAGCGGGCTGCCGAGCGCCGCCGACAGGGCCGGCACGATCCGGTCCATCGCCGCCGCGTATTCGGGCTCGACCGCGCGCAGCTCGGCGGGATCGAGGGTGCCGGGTGCCGAGCGAATGCGGTTGATCGCGAAGCGCTCGACCTCGGGCCAGTCGACCAGCCCGCGCCGGGCGGCCCGTTCGGCACGCCGGCCGGCGACCGTGGCCACCGCGCCGAGGGCCGAGCCGATCAGGAAGCCGGCCTGCCACACCCGGTCGTCACGCCACGACGGGCCCTTCGCGCCGCGCGCCGATCGCCCGGTCATCGGCTGGCCACCGCGAGCTCGACCCGTTCGACGTCAGCGAAGGCGCTGTCGAACAGCCGGCCGGCAAGCGCGTGGAAGGCGTCCGGATCACCCGTCGTCAGCTGGCGGTGCGTCGCGTCGCCCGACCCGGCCGGCGACTCGAGCCCGTTGATCGACAGGAGCTCGGCCAGCGCGGATGCCGTCGCCGTCGCCGAGTCGACGATCGCCACGTGGTCGCCGGCCAGCGCCGCGATGATCGGCCGCAGCAGCGGGTAGTGCGTGCAGCCAAGGAGCAGCGTGTCGATCGTCGCGCCGGGCGGCCGCGGGAAGATCGATTCGCCGGCCGCATCGCGCTCGCCGATGAGCGGCGCGAGGGCCTCGGCGACAACGGCCTCGGCGTCAGGCCCGCTCAGCTGCCCCGCCTCGACCATCGGCACGAGCGTCGGGGTGGCGTGCTCGTAGACCTCGACCGCCGGGTTCTCGTCCTTGATCGCCCCGAAGTAGGCGTGCGAGCGGATGGTCGCCGGCGTGGCGATCACCCCGACCCGCCGGTTGCGGGTGGCCAGCGCGGCAGCCGAGGCGCCGGGCCGGATGACGCCCAGGATCGGCAGGTCGTAGCGCCGCCGGAGCGCCCCGATGCGCGACTGCCGTGGACGTGTTGCAGGCGACCACGATGGCCTTGACGTCGCGCTCCGCGAGCAGGTCGAGCGACTGGCCGGAGAAGGCCAGCACCTCCTCGTCGGGACGGACGCCGTACGGGGCCCGGGCGTTGTCGCCGAGATAGACCGTCGATTCGGCGGGAGTGCGGCGGATGATCTCGCGGAGGACCGTCAGGCCGCCGACCCCCGAGTCGAAGACCCCGATCGGACGCGGGTCGGGCATCGGCGGCTCAGGACCGCCCGGCCATGGCCGCGACGCGGCCGGCGTTCAGCAGCTCCCCGGCGATCCGCATGACGTCCTTGCTGATCTGCGCCTCGGGGCTGGCCAGCACGAACGGCACGCCCTCGTTGTTCGACTGGATGACGAGCCGGCCGTCGGACTGCACCTGGTGCTCGGGCACCCGGCCGAGCGCGCGCTCGAGGTCCTGCGGGTCGATCCCGCCCGCCGAGTCGGCGCGGTTGACCAGATAGCGAACCTTCGACGCGGGGTAGCCGATCGAGCGGAACGTGTCCGCCATCGCGACCGTGTTGTGGATCGTGGTCGAGTCGTAGGTCACGATCTCGATGATCGCGTCGCTCGCGTCGAGGAACGCCAGGTTGATGTCGTTGAGGTGGCTCGACATGTCGATCACGATGGCGGCATACACCCGGCGGAGCAGCGACAGCACCTTCTCGACGTCGCGGGCGGACAGCATCTCGGCCATCTCGATGCGCGGCGGCGCGAGCAGGATGTCGATCCCCGACGGGTCGCGCCACAGCACGTCGCTGAGGTCGGACTCGGCGATCCGGTCGGTCGGCAGGTCGAGGATCGAGGGGGCGTCGACCGGCACCTTGAGCAGCGAGCGCAGGTCGCCGAACTGGAGGCTGCCGTCGATCAGCACCGTCTTCTGGTCGAGCTGGCCGAGGGCGACCGCCAGGTTGAACGCGATGGTCGTCTTGCCGACGCCGCCCTTCGGCGCGAACACGCTCATCACCCGGGTGCTGGTGATGCTCTCCAGCGCCTCGAACTCCTTGCGCACGCTGGCGATCCGGGTCATCAGGTCGAAGCCGGAGAACGGCATCGACAGCACGCCGTGGATCCCCGCGCTCGGGTCCGGCTCGATCGGGTTCTGCGGGACGGTCAGCACGATGACCGGGACGCCGAGCTGCGCCGCGTGGATCTGCTCGACGAGCTTGGGGCCCTTGAGCCGGCCCTGGAGCAGGGCGTCGACCAGCACGACGTCGGGGCGCTGCTCGCGGATCGTGGCGAGCGCGCGGCTGCCGTCGTCGAGGACGTCGAGGAGCTTGACCCGGCCCTGCGCGTTCAGCAGGCCGCGGATGTACTGCGCGACCTGCGGAACGTCTTCGACGATCAGCAGGCGGGTCTGATCGGGTGCTGACATCGAGCCCGACGATACCACGGGGGTCGGTCGAGGCATGGGGCCCGGAGGTCCCGGTCGAGGTGGTCCCCCGATACGGGGTGTCAGGCCTTGATCGCGACGAGGACCGCCCGCTCGCTCCCGGGACCCAGCAGACCGAGGTCGTAGCCGCCGGCCAGTGTCTCGATCGTCAGCCCCGCGTCCTCCGCGAACCCGCGCAGCTCGTCCGCCGACACGAGGCGCAGCCGATCGCGGCGCACCCAGCGGTGCACCGGGCCGCCCTGTCCGCCCTCCTCGAAGATCGTGGTCAGGTTGACCGTCGCGCTGGCCGCGTCGTGGAGCGCAGAACCGGTCTTGGTCACGATCGACCCGCTCGCCGGGTCGAGGCGCGGCCACTCGAGCATGACCCGCCCGTCGAAGCGGGCGAGGTCCTCGGCGTCGGGCAGCCACACGTCGACGACGGCCAGGCCCCCCGGCGCGAGATGGATCGGCGAGCGTCTGCAGCGCGGCGCGCTGGGCCGCACGGGTGGGCAGGACGAGCAGCGAGTTCAGGGCGATGAACGCGAGGCCGTAGGTGCCGGCATCGGGCAGCCGGAGGCCGACCAGGTCGGCCTCGACGAAGGTCAGCCGGTCGGCGCCGGCCAGGTCGCGGGCACGGCGCCGTGCCCGGTCGAGCATCGCCGGGTCCAGGTCGACCGCCGTCACCCGATGCCCGGCCTCGGCGAGCGGGATGGCCAGCCGGCCGCTGCCCGCCGCGAGCTCGAGGATCGGCCCGTCGACCCGGTCCGCGATGGCGAGATATAGGTCGAGGTCGCCCGGGTCGTCGGTCAGGTCGAGGTCGTACAGCCGCGCCAGGGCGGCGGCCGTCGCGGGGTCGGGGCGATCGAGCATCGGAGCCGGTCAGCCGTGCGGGACGTCGGTCGTGGGGCCTGCCGGGAACCGGCCGGCGGCCAGCTCCACGCCGTCCCAGCGGACCGGCTTGCCCGCCAATTTCCGGACGGCGAGGGCGCTGATCGCCTCGAGCACCGCGCGATTGGCCGCCATCGCCGTCGTCTCGGCCTGGTCGTACGGTGGCGAGACCTCGACGACGTCCATCCCGACGAGGTCGACCGCGCCGACGACCTGGCGGATCGCCCGCAGCACCTCGCGGGTCAGCATCCCGCCCGGCTCGGGCGTGCCGGTCCCGGGGGCCATGCCCGGATCGATGACGTCGATGTCGAGGCTGAGGTACACGAACTCGGGACCGTCGAGCGCTTCGTCGATCGCCTGGGCGATGACCGCCTCCGCGCCGCGCTCCTCGATCTCGCTCATGAAGTGATAGCGGAGCCCCTGCTCCTTCATCCAGCGGAAGGTCTCGACCGGTGGCCAGTAGCCGCGCAACCCGACCTGCACGAAGTTCTTGCCCTTGATCGCGCCCGACTCGATCAGCCGGCGCATCGGCGTGCCGTGACCGGCGAGCACGCCCCAGTCGGACGCGGCGGTGTCGGCGTGGGCGTCGAAGTGGACGATCCCGACGCTCCCCGGCCGGCGGACCTCGGCGACCGCGGTGGCGCTCGGCCACGTGATCGAGTGGTCGCCGCCGAGGACGATCGGGATGGCGCCGCTGGCGGCGACCTCGAGCACCTTGCGGTAGATGACGGCGTGTGCCCGCTCGATCCAGGCCGGGACGACGTTGGCGTCGCCGGCGTCGACCACGGTCAGCACCTCGAACGGCTCGACCCCGAGCTGGAGCGAGTTGATCGAGCCCGACGTGTACTGCGCCTGGCGGATGGCGCGCGGCCCGAAGCGGGCACCCGGCCGGTGGGTGACGGCGTCGTCGAACGGCGCGCCGACGATCGCCACGTCCACCTCGCGGCGGCGCAGCTCGGCCGGGTCGGTCACCCACGGCAGCTTCATGAACGACTGGAGGCCGACGTACGTGGGCAGGTCGTAGTCGTCGTAGGTCTCGTACGCGCCGTCCCAGCCGTTGGCGCGCGCGTAGTCGATGTCCGGGACCGGATCGGTCGGGCGGTCAGCCACGGGGAGGTCCTCCGGGACGGTCGCGGCGGCACGGCCGCGGATGGTTCCGTCTCGTTCGGGGCGCCGCCGGTTCGAAACCCGTCGTCCAGCGGGACGCACCGCGGCCGATGGTAGCACCCGGACTGGCGGGGTCAGCCATCCTCGCGGAACGCGCGCCAGGCCGCGGCGACGAGCTCCGGGTCGG
Source organism: uncultured Chloroflexia bacterium (assembly GCA_963721545.1). Classification (GTDB taxonomy): domain Bacteria; phylum Chloroflexota; class Limnocylindria; order Limnocylindrales; family CSP1-4; genus SPCO01. Next base: position 213,518 of record CAVRKB010000004.1, on the reverse strand, counting down.
CGAACAGCTCGTACGCGGTCTGGGCCACGAGCGTGGCCGCCAGCAAGGTGACCTCGTCGGCCTGCGGCGTCGCCGCGGCGTCGCGGAACAGGATCGAATGGCCGGGCGTGCCCTCCGGCGCGATCGCCAGGTCCGGGTGGATGGTCGGGCAGACCCAGCTGACGTTGGCCATGTCGGTCGAGCCCGCGTTCGGGTCGTCGCCCTGGTCCTCGATCCCGTACGCGCGCCATGTTGGCGCGGAAGCGCTCCGCCAGGACCGCGTTGTTCCGCATCGTCCGGGCGCCACCGGAGAAGGTCACGTCGACGCTCGTGTCGGTCGCCAGCGCGGCCGCCTGGCACAGCTCGCCGAAGCGCTCGCGCATCCGTTGGTAGTCGGCCTCGTCGTCGCTCCGGATCATGAACCAGGCGACCGTCCGGTCGGGGATGATGTTCGCCGCCGTCCCGCCCTCGCGGATGATCCCGTGGACCCGCGCGGTCGGTCGGAGCTGCTGGCGCCACAGCCCGACCGAGGTGAACAGCAGGATCATCGCGTCGAGCGCGTTCTTGCCCCGCCACGGATCTGACGAGGCGTGCGACTGCAGCCCGCTGAACACGACGTCGACGTCCTCCGACGCGAGCGGGAAGCTCTCGACGTGCGAGCGGTCGCACGGGTGGTAGAGCAGCGCGGCATCGAGCCCGTCGAACAGTCCGTCGTCGATCATGATCTGCTTGCCGCTGCCCCGTTCCTCGGCGGGCGTGCCGAGGAACACGATCTCGCCCGGCAGCTCGTCGGCCAGGGACGCGAGGGCGATCGCGGCCCCGACGCCGGACGCTGCCATCGTGTTGTGCCCGCAACCGTGGCCGAGGCCGGGCAGCGCGTCGTACTCGGCCAGGATGCCGATCCGTGGGCCGTCCCCGTCGAGCCCGCCGCGAAGCGTGGCGCGGACCGCGGTGGCCAGGCTGCCGGCCGGGTGCTCGACGGCGTATCCGTGGGCCGCCAGGGCCTCGGCCACCCAGGTCGCGGCGTGGTGTTCCTCGAACGCGGGCTCCGGGTCGGCGTGGATCCGGTGCGACAGCTCGACGATCTCGGCGCGGGACGCCTGGACGGCGGCGGCCAGCCGCGCCTTGGCCTCGGCGAACGGCGGGGCGGGCTGAGCGGCGTGGACCGTGGTCATGCGGCTCCTGGGTGCTGCGATCGGCGACGGCGCAGCGCAGAGCCTAGCGCCGCGACGGCAACGACGCTCGTCAGCGCTCGACGGACAGGGTCGCCTCCGCGACCACGACGAGGGCGATCATGAACAGCGCGATCGGCAGCTCCAGCAGGCCCTGGAGTCGCAGGACGATGAGCACGGCGACCACGATCCCGACCCACGCCGCGCGGCGGATCGCGCGCGGCCAGTCACCGCGGTAGGCGATCTGGTGATGGCGGCCGAAGACCGTCAGCCACAGCAGCGGGATCAAGGTCAGCGCCGTGGCCAGCCCGATCAGGGCGGCCCCCACGAACCCGGCGGTCGGGTCGACCAGCGGATCGCGGGTGGTGACGACCAGGCCGACCAGCAGCCACGTCACGCCGGCCGCGGCGAAGAAGCCGAGGTTGGCCGTTCGGTCGCGGGGATCCATGACCATCGAGTCTAGGCCGTCCAACCCCCCGCTCGCGTCCCACGGCCGGATCCAGCGCCCGAGCAGCTCCATCGCCGATCCGATCTCCTCGTCCCGCGCCGTCCCGGCGTGCGGTCGCGAACGATGGACCGCGCGCGGGCCTGCGTCGACTCGGGTGAATGCCCTAGTCCGTCGCCGGGCGGCGACCGGGCGGGCCGTCACCGGGCCACGCTCGAGGGGCAGATGTCGCGGAAGGCGCAGTAGGTGCAGGCCACGAACTCCGGCCTGGGCGTGTAGTCACGGGCGCGCATCCCGGCCGCCGCGGTCGCGATCCGCTCGCGGGCCTTGGCCAGCCGCTTGGGGTCCACGGGGACGCGCCCCACCAGCCCCGATTCGAGGAAGTGCATCGCCACCTCATCGGGGAGGCGGCCGGTCATCGCCTCATAGCCCATCGCGTAGATCTGGAGCTGGAGCGACTCCCGGGCTCGCTGCCGCGCCTTGGCCGGGTCGCGAACGTCGGACGACTTGTAGTCGGTGATGGTCACGTGCTCCGCGCCGAGGATCCCGAGCGTCGGGGCGACGACGTCGGCCGAGGTCGAGCCGTCGGGGGCTGCGGGTGGCGCGCTCCCCTGCCCCGCCGGGACGACGTCGACCCGGTCCCACCGGCCGCGGACCCGGTCGCCGTCGAGGCTGAACGCGAACTCGCGCTCGACGTAGGTCGGGATGACGGCGTCCGGCTCGAGCTGGGCCGACCGGAACCGGCGCAGCGCGGCACGCCCGGCCGCCAGCCTGGCCTCCTCGTGGTCGCGGCTCATGAACCCCTCGTTCGACCAGGCCGCGTCGAACACCTCGTCGAGCTCCGCCTCGGTCATGACCTGGCCGCGGGCGTGGCGGTGGTGGAAGACCTGGACCGCCTTGTGGAGCGCGGCGCCGTAGACGATCGCGTGATGCGGTGCCAGCGGAACGCGCAGGACGTGGGCGTACTTGTACTTGAGCGGGCAGGTCAGGTAATCGTCGATCTGGTAGAAGCTCAGCGACAACGGCTCCGTGATCGGGCCGGTCGCGGCGCCCGGCGGCACGCTCATCGGATCGAACGTGGCCAGTCGGTCGAGCGGCGTCGAGGCGTTGGCGCCGGCCCCGGGGACGCCGGCGGCGGCCGGCAGGTCGAGCGCCTCGAGGACGAACGGCGAGACGCGTCGCGCGCGGGCGCCGCCGTAGTCCGCGGCGTGCGAGAGGACGAGCTCGTCACGTGCCCGGGTCATCGCCACGTAGCACAGGCGCCGCTCCTCGGCGAGCGATGCCTCGGGACCCGGCGGCATGCCGCGACCGAGCCCGGCCGGCAGGGCCAGCGGGTCGCCGCGGCCGTTGCCCGGGAACCGCCCGGCAACGAGGCCCGGCAGGAACACGACCGGGAACTCGAGGCCCTTCGCCTTGTGGACGGTGAGCACGGCAACCGCGTCGGCGTCCGGGTCGAGCTCGGCCGTGGCCGGGTCGTCTCCGGCCTCGATCAGCGTGGCGAGGTGTGGCGCGACGAACACCGCCCGGTCGTCGGCGAGCAACGCCGACTGGGACCGCACGATCTCGAAGAAGCGGGCGATGTTCTGGAGCGCCTCTTCGGCCGCCGGCGTGTCGGTCCGGACGAGGCGGGCGAGGATCCCGCTGCCACGCAGGAAGCGGTACAGCAGCTCGCCGGCGGGCGTCTCGTGGGCCGCCGCCTGGTAGGCGCGGAGGTCCACCACCAGCCGCGCGACGGCGGCACGGGTCCCCGGGTCGACGCGGAGGATGCCCGGCTGCCGGTCGAGCTCCTCGAGGACCGCCCAGACCGACCGGTTGCGGCGGCGGGCCATGGTCACGATCGCGGTCAGGTCCTCGCCACCGAGCCCGTACACGTCGGATGCCGCCAGGGCGTACACGTCGACGCTCGATTCGGGATCGGCGACGACGCGCAGGAAGGCCAGCAGGAGGCGGACCTCCGGCCGGGCGTACAGCCCCGAGGTGCCCGAGAACCGCCACGGGATGCCGGCCATGTTGAGCGCGCGGAGGATGGCGTCGGCATGGTGGTTGGCGCGGACGAGGATCGCGTGGTCGCGAGGCGGGCGCGCCGGCGGCGATCCGGCGACCGATCTCCGCGGCGATCCAGTCCGCTTCCTCGGCGCCGGACGCGAAGGCCTCGAGGCGAACCGGGGCGGGCGCCGCGGCCACCCGTGCGGCACGGAGCCGCTTGACGATGCCGCTGCGGACCTCCAGCCGCTCAGGGTCGTTGAACCGGATGAGCCGGTAGGCCGCATCGAGGATCGGCGCGTGCGACCGATAGTTCCGGCGCAGCACCACGGTCCGGGCGCCGACATAGCGCTCGCCGAACTCCAGGATGTTGTCCACGGCGGCCCCGCGGAACGCGTAGATCGCCTGGTCGTCGTCGCCGACCACGGTCACGTTCCGGTGACCCTCGGCGAGCGCCGCGACCAGCTCCGCCTGCGCCCGGTTGGTGTCCTGGAACTCGTCGACCAGGATGTAGCGGAACCGGCCGGCGATCGCCTCCCGGGCCGCGGCGGACGTCCGGACGAGGCGCAGCGCCAGCGCGACCTGGTCGCCGAAGTCGATGCAGCCGTTGGCCGCCAGGAGCCGCTGGTAGGTGGCATAGGCGCGGGCGAGCTCGGCCTGGCGAGCCGCCTCCTCGGCCACGGCCGCGACACCGTCATCAGGCTCGCCGTCCGCTCCGGCCGCCTCGGCCACGCGAGCCGCCTCCCGCGCGACCCGGTCGGCGTGCGCGGCGTAGTCGGCCGGCGAGATGTCCTCGTCCTTGCAGCGGCTGAACAGCGAGGCCAGCGCGGCGAGGAACCGGGTCGGGTCGCCGAGCGGGCGGTACGCGTCGAGCTCGAACTCGAACAGGTGCTCGCGCAGGAAGATCACGACCTCGGCCCGGGACAGCACCCGCACGTCGGTCGGCAGCCCGAGCTCGAGGGCGTACTCGCGGATCAGCCCGTCGCCGAACGCGTGGAACGTCGCGATCGCCGTGTCCGTGTAGCCGTACGGGACGAGCTGGTCGACGCGGACCGCCATCTCCTCGGCCGCCTTGTCGGTGAACGTCAGGGCGAGGATCTGCGACGGCCGTGCCCGCCGCGTGGCGATCAGCCAGGCGATCCGCCGGGTGATCACCTGCGTCTTGCCGGTCCCCGCACCGGCCACGACGAGGAGCGGTCCGGCGCCGTGGGTGACCGCCCGGAGCTGGTCCGGGTTGAGGCCGCCGAGGAGTGCCTCCAGCCCGGTCGATTCGGCGGTCCGGCCGATCGCCGGGTCCATGACGGGAACCAGCTCGCGCCACGCGGGCAGCTGGTCGAGCGGGGACGGCTCGCGGCGGGCGCGGATCCGCGATCGGGTCACGGGCGCCGTGGTCCCGGGCCGTTGCGGCCGGAGTTGCAGGGTGGTCGAGGCGGTCGGGCTGGTCGAGGTGGTGGGGGCCATGTCGGGAGCATCGCCGGCCGCCGTGTCACCTAGGCTGTCAGGCCATCGCCTGGCCGAGCGCCGCGGTCTCCTCGTCCGACAGCCCGGTGTCGGCACGGCCGGCCTTGATCGCCTTGGCGTAGACGCGCGTCCCCGAGCGCGCGTGGAGGCTCGACAGGACCCAGCCGTTGCCGCCCGCGTCGAGCAGGGCCAGGGCGAAGCTCTGGTTGCCGCCCGTCTCCTCGAATGGGTTGTAGCGAACGAGCCCGACGCGCTGGAACGCCTTCCGCTGGGCGGCTTCGAGGACGGCCTGCCGGGCGACGACCTCGTCGACCTCGCGGGCGACCGCCTGGACCTTGTCCAGATGGGCATCGAGCACAGCCTCGAGGCTCGAGCCCTCGGCGCCGCGGGTCAGGCCGGCCAGCCGGGCGTCCAGCCGGCCCGTCCTCCGGGCGAGGGCGACGACAGCGACGAGCAGGATCAGCACGACCACGCACAGACCGGCGACGAGGGGTCCGAGGTACGGCTGGACGAGCGCGTCGAGATCGATCCGAGGGTCCTCCGCTGGGTCAGCCGAGTCTAGCAGCGCGCCCTTACCCCGAACGCACCACCGGTGGCCGCGGGCGGCCGAGCCGGCACGGAGTGGTATCCTCTGCCGTCGTCGGCCCGACCGCCGAGCGCGCCCTTGCGCGGATGCCGACCAGATCCATCGATGGAGGCCTTTCCCAGACCATGGCCAAGCGAGTTCGCGGCAGCACGTCCCGACCCGGCCAGCGCCCGCCGCTCCAGCGCACCACGGCCCGACCGGCGGCCAAGCCGGCCACCCAGACGACCGAGGTCGCGGCCCGGCCGCCCGCCACGCTGACCGATGACGAGGAGGCGCGCGCAGCCGAGCTCGAGGCGGCCATCGTCGCCGAGGAGAAGGCGGCCGAGGCCGCATCGCGCAAGGCGCGCGCCCCGCGGCCCGAGACCGTCGTCGCGCCGCGCACCGGATCGAGCCTTGCCGCGTCGGCGGCCGAGGAGTACGGCTACGTCGCCCGGGACATCCGGAAGATCGCGCTCGTCGGCGGATCGCTCGTCGGGTTCCTGCTGCTGCTCTGGGTGATCAGCAACGTCACCGGGTTCGCCGGGTTCTGACGCCCGCCTGGGCCGGGAGGCGCGGGCGCCGCGCTACCATCCGGTCATGCCCTCCGCCCGGCGACCGACCGGCGCCCGACCCGAAGCCCTCTTCCAGCCTCCGCCGGAGCGGCAGCCGCTGGCCGCCCGGATGCGCCCGCGCGACCTGACCGAGTTCGTCGGGCAGGCCCACCTCGTCGGCGAGCGAGGTCCGTTGCGCCGCAGCGTCGCCCGCGGCCATCTCTCGTCGCTCCTGCTGTGGGGCCCACCGGGCACCGGCAAGACGAGCCTCGCCCGCCTGCTCGCCGCCGAGATCGGCGCCCATTTCACGACGTTGTCGGCGGTCATGTCGGGCGTCGCCGAGGTCCGCGCCACGATCGCCGCGGCCCAGGACCGGCTGGCCCTCAACGGCACGCGCAGCCTGCTGTTCCTCGACGAGATCCACCGCTTCAACAAGGCCCAGCAGGATGCCCTCCTCCCCCACGTCGAGGACGGCACGGTGACGCTCATCGGCGCGACCACGGAGAACCCGTACTTCGAGGTCAACGCCGCGCTCCTGTCGCGGATGCGCGTCTGGCGGCTCGAGGCGCTGACCGACGAGGAGGTCGGCGCGGTCGTCCGGCGCGCGCTGGCCGACGAGGATCGGGGCCTGGCCGGCCAGTTCGGGCCGCAGGGTGGCGTGGCCCTGACCGACGACGCCTTCGAGCACCTCGTGTCGCTCGCCGGCGGCGACGCCCGTGCGGCGCTCAACGTGCTCGAGGGCGCGACGGCGCTGGCCGAATCCGAGGAGATCCGCGACGCCGACGGCCACGTCAGCCCGCGGCTGGAGGACGTCGAGAGCGCCGCGCAGCAGCGAGTGCTCGCCTACGACCGGGCCGGCGACGGGCACTACGACACCGTCTCGGCGTTCATCAAGAGCCTGCGCGGCAACGACCCGGACGCGGCGCTGTACTGGCTGGCCGCCATGGTCGCCGCCGGTGAGGACCCCAAGTTCATCGCCCGGCGCCTGATCATCTCCGCCTCGGAGGACGTCGGCAACGCCGATCCGCGCGCGCTGTCGCTGGCGATCGCCGCCGGCCAGGCGCTCGACTGGATCGGCCTGCCGGAGGCGCAGTACGCGCTCGCCCAGGCGACGACGTTCATTGCGTCGTCGCCGAAGTCGGACTCGATCGGTCGTGCGTACGGCGCGGCGATGGCGGACGTCCTGAAGCACGGGTCGCTGCCGGTCCCGAACCACCTCCGCTCGGCGGGTGATCGCCGGATGAAGACGCACGGCATCGGGGTCGGCTACAAGTTCCCGCACGACTTCGAGGGCGACGACATCGAGCAGCAGTACCTGCCCGACGAGCTGGTCGGTCGTCGCTACTACGTCCCGGGCGATCAGGGCCACGAGGCGACCATCGCGGCGCGGATGGCCGCCCGCGAGGAGGCCCGCAAGGAGCGACCTCGACGGAAGCAGCGGACCGACATGCCGATGGCGTCGATGAGCGACGGGTTGCGACCGCGCGAGGAGAACCGCAAGAAGCTCGCCGAGACCCAGAAGAAGGACGCGAGCTAGCGAGGCCCGAGTCAGGACGCGGTCGCGCAGCTCCCCCCGGTCGCCGCGTCGCGTGACGGCGTCGTCCTCGGCCTCGTAGATCGGCAGCCGGAAGCCGAACTCGGCCCCGCCGTCCGGCCGCGGGGTGCCCAGATCGTGCCGCCGAGGGCCTCCACGATGCGCTTGCAGACGAACAGCCCGATGCCGGCGCCGGGAGCCGTGACCGACGCCCCGGGTGCGCGGTAGTACAGGTCGAACAGTCGGTCGCCGGCCTCGACGTCGAAGCCGGGGCCGTTGTCGAGGACGCGGATCGCGGCGCCCTCCGCCGTCGCGTCGGCGATGATCTGGACCGAGGCGCCCGGCCCGGCGTATTTCACGGCGTTGCTCAGCAGGTTGCGGATGACCTGCCCGACGTAGGCGTCGTGGCCGCGGACGGTCGGCAGCCCGGGCGTGATCGTGACCGCGATGTCGGTCCCCAGCCACAGCGCTCGCTCGCGCTCGACGATCGACGGCAGGACGTGCTGGAGGAGGACCGGCTCGCCGCCGGCGATGTCCTCGCCGCGCTCGACACGGGCGAGGATCAGCAGGTTCTCGATCAGGCGGTGGAGCCGCTCGGCCTCGCCCGCGATGTCGGTCAGCAGCTCGTTGGTGACGGCTCGGTCGAGCCGCTCGCCACGCCCGAGCAGGACCTGGCTGCCGCCGTAGATCGCGGTCACCGGGGTCCGCAGCTCGTGCGACAGGATGCCGATGAACGTGTCGCGCAGGTGGTCGGATTCGATCCGCTCCGAGATGTCGGTCAGCACCGCGATCGACGACTGCTCGCCGCCGCGACTCGAAGGTGCTGACCGCGAACTCGACCGGCAGGGTCGAGCCGTCGCGGCGATGGGCCTCCCCGGTTCCGTGCTGTTCGTCGCGGCTCGTCGGATGGCGGGTCAGGACGTCGTCGAGCCACTTGCGCCGGATCTCGGTCGGGCGGTAGCCAAGGCTTTGAAGCGCCTGGCCATTCGCGTAGCCGACGCGGCCGTTCGGCTCGATCACGAGCAGGATCCCGGGATGCGCCTCGAGCGCGGCCCGGAAGCGAGCCTCGCTCTCGAGCTGGGCGCGCGAGGTCGCGAGCTCCTGGCTCGCATCCTCGAGCTCGCTGGCCAGCACGCCCTGCTGGCGGATCGCCTCGCGGCGCTCGTTCGCCCGTGCCGCCTGGGCCGACAGCAGCTGAAGGAGGACGACATCGTCGTCGAGGAACAGCGAGCCCGGCGTCCGGGTAGACGATCAGCCAGCCCTGCCGCGCCAGCTCCGATTCGATCGGGACGGTGATCGTCGTCCGGGCGCCGCCGTGGATGTCGTTCCCCGTTGGGCCGAGGTACGGCTGGCCGACGGCAATCCCGCCGGGCGGCTCGCCGCTGACGATCCGGACGATCGCACGGCTCGCCGAGCGCGACCACGCTGGCCGACCCGTTCGTCACCATCCGCGCCGATTGGGCGAGGGCGACCCAGATCCGGTCCTGGTCGCCGTCGAGCGGCGAGCCGAGGAGGGTCTGACCCAGGTCGAACGCAACCGCCCGCTGCTGGAGGCGGCGGAGCGCCATCGGCGGCAGGAAGGCGGCCAGGTAGCCGATCCCCGCCGCGAGCGTCAGCAGCCGGGCCAGCACGAGGATGCTCGGGTCCGCGGTCGCGCCACCGGTCGCCGCGGCCGACCCGGCGCCCGCGACGAGGATGCCGGCCGCGAACAGGAACGTCGCCGCGGACGCGATCCGCAGCCGCGTCCGGGCATAGCCGACGCGATAGCGGCTGGCTGCGCAGCAGGAAGGCGGCCGCGATCCCCTCGACGGCCACGAAATAGGCGACGACGAAGAGCGTCAGCGCCGGGTTCCCGCGCGTCCCGATGATGACCGCGACGACCGCGGTCGCGAACCACGCCAGGGCCACGCCGGCGACCTGCCGCGAGACCGGGACGAAGTGGCCGGCGAGCCGAAGGGTCAGGAACGGCTGCAGGAGGAGGATGACCGTCGAGAGCTGGCTGATCCCTCGCGGCAGGGTGGGCAACAGCCGGGTCGCGATCTGGATCGCGAACAGCGCGACCACGCAGCCGAAGACGAGGACGAGGTCGCGATGGACCTCGCGAGGCTGGCGCAGGTAACGGACCAGCACCACCACGAAGATGAGGATGAACGCGACTTGCAGCGCGACGTTGACGGCGTCCACGGATCCCTCGACGCGGGTACGACCGGGCCCGCCCCATCGGGCGCACCCGACGGACCATATCGCCTGCCCGATCGTGCCGGGTTGCGGCAGCCGGACGGGACGCTACAGCGGCATATCAGATTCGCTGCCGTTTGACGGAATTGCCGCGCGGCGCGATGGTGGATGCCAATCGCCGGCGCCGGGCTCGCACCTTGTCGGTCCGCTGCGCGCGATGGATCGGAATCCCACCCCTTGGCTCGAACGTCCTTCTCCGCGCCTGAGGCGCACATCGTCGTCAGCACCGACGGCTACTTCGACGTCTACCCGGCGTCGCCGCGGTCGAACGGCGATCGGCCCGCCTACCGCGGCCAGCTCGCCGAGCTTGGCGCCGGGATCCGCGGCACCGACGACCGCCTCGCCGTCCGCCCTGACTCGGCCGCGCTGGCCGAGGCCGTGACCGCGTGGGCGGCCGTCAACGGCGCAGCCGCCGTGCTCGGCACGATGGGCGCCGGGCGCGACGGCACCGCGGTCGAGGCGTGAAGCGGCGGAAAGTGACGTACCCGGTCGCGCGGACGCACACGAAGGGCGCGCCGAAGCCGGGCGCCGGGCCTGAAGCGGCCATGGTCCGCCCCAACCTCGTCGCCATCGACGTCACGGCCGGCGCCGGTCGGGCGAACCTGAAGGTCGGCGCGCGGGTCCGGATCAGCGGGACGGGGCTGTACGCCGGGGAGGACGCGACGATCATGCAGCTCGTCGGCGGCGTCATCCCGTCGGCGGCGGTCCGCACCGACACGGGTGGCACCCGGCGGGTGCGCACGATCGACCTCGAGCCGATCGCCGGAGTCCGCTGACCGGGCTCCAGAGGACGACAATGGTGAGCGTGAGCCACCGAACCGAAGCGGATCCCGCACCCGAGGGCGATCCCGCACCCGACCCGGACGCCGAGAGCGAGCAGCCCGCGCCGGACGGGTTTGCCGCGCTCGAGCTCGACCCGAGACTCCTGGCCGCGATCGCGGCGCTGGGCTACGAGGAGCCGACCCCGATCCAGCGCGAGGCCATCCCGCCGCTCCTGGCCGGCCGCGACCTGCTGGCCGAGGCGCCGACCGGGACCGGCAAGACGGCCGCGTTCGCGCTGCCGACGCTGCAGCGCATCCCCATCGGCCAGGCCGCCGACGGCAGCACGTCGGCGCTCGTGCTCGTCCCGACGCGCGAGCTCGCGATGCAGGTCGCCGAGGCGCTGACGAAGTACGGGCGTGAGCTCGGCGCGCGCGTCCTGCCGGTCTACGGCGGGCAGCCGATCGGCCAGCAGCTCCGCGGCCTGCGCCGCGGCGTCGACATCGTGGTCGCGACCCCCGGCCGGGCGGTCGACCACCTCAAGCGCGGCAGCCTGCGCTTCGACGCGGTCCGCGTGGCGATCCTCGACGAGGCCGACGAGATGCTCGACATGGGCTTCGCCGACGACCTCGAGACGATCCTCGCGGCGACGCCGGCCGAGCGGCAGACGGCGCTCTTCTCGGCCACGATCTCGCCGACCATCACGCGGATCGCCAAGCGCCACCTGCGCGACCCGGCCCGCATCAAGGTCCACGCCGAGACGGCGTCGGGCGACGGCGCGGCACGGGTCCGGCAGGTCGCGTACGTCGTCCGGCGGACCGACAAGCTGGCGGCGCTGTGCCGGATCCTCGACGTGGAGGACCCGACGTCGGCGCTCGTGTTCGGGCGGACACGCGGCGAGGTCGACGACCTTGCCGAGGCGCTGAGCGCGCGCGGCCACGATGCGGGCGCGCTCCACGGCGGGCTGTCGCAGGAGGGCCGCGACCGGATCATGGGCCGCTTCCGCGACGGGTCGCTCGACGTGCTGGTCGCCACCGACGTGGCCGCCCGCGGCCTCGACATCGAGCACGTCTCCCACGTCGTGAACTACGACGTCCCGTCCAACCCCGACGCCTATGTCCATCGGATCGGGCGCACCGGGCGGGCCGGGCGCGAGGGCGTCGCGATCACCCTCGTCGAGCCGCGCGAGCACCGCCTGCTGCGCAACATCGAGTCGGCCACGCACTCGAGGTTCGAGATCGCCAACCTGCCGACGGTCGCCGACCTGCGCGAGCGGCGCACCGAGATCCTGCGGGCGAACCTCCGCGAGGCCCTGCTCGCCGACGGCTACGACCGGTTCCGCGGCGTCGTCGAGCCGCTGACCGGGGAATTCGACCTGGTCGACATCGCGCTGGCGGCGGTCAGCCTGGTCGAGGGCGCGGGGTCACCCGATGCCGACGAGGTGGAGCTGTCGTCACCGCCGCTGTCCGCCGGCCCGCCGTCACGTGGACGACCGGCTGCGCCCGGGCCGGGCCGCCCGGGTCCCGGTCGCGCCGGCCCACCGGCCCGAGACGGACGTCGGATGCCGCCGCGGGACGGCGATCGGGCGGGGCCGGGTGGCAACTGGGTTCGCCTCTTCGTCGGCGGCGGCCGGCGCGCGGGGATCCGGCCGGGCGACCTGGTCGGGGCCATCACCAACGAAGCCGGCGTCCCGGGCAGCGTCGTCGGCGCGATCCAGATCAACGACGGGTTCTCGCTGGTCGACGTCCAGGCATCGGTCGCCGACGATGTCGGCCGTGCCCTCGCCGGCGCCACGATCCGCGGTCGCCGCCTCCAGGTCCGGCGCGACGCGTAGGCCGGTCTCGATCGGCATCCCCGGCGCCGACATACTGACGCGGTGACGTCACCACTCGACGCGCCGCAGCCGCGCCCCTGCCGGTGACGGCCATCGTCGCGACCTCGCGCGGCCTGCTCGACCGGGTCTTCCCGCGCGGCGCGATCGTCCTGTCGGTCCTGTCGCTCGCGTACTTCGCGATGGGCATCGTCCGCAACCGGATCTTCGCCAACACGTACGGCGCCGGCGCCGAGCTCGATGCCTACAACGCCGCCTTCCGGATCCCGGAGATCGCGCTCGATGTCCTCGTCGCGGCCGGGCTGGCGGCCCCGTTCGTGCCGATCTACAGCAGCCTCCGCCACGACCAGGGCGACGACAGCCGGGCGAACGAGTTCGGCCGGACCGTGCTGACCGGCGCGATCGGGGTGATGGCCGTCGCGAGCATCGCCATCTTCATCGCGGCCGGCTGGCTGGCCGAGGTCGTCGTCCCCGACGCGCCCGCGGCGACCAAGGAGCTGTACGTCCAGCTGCTCCGGATCAACTGCTTCGCCCAGATCCTGTTCGCCGCATCGTTCCCGCTCGGCGAGATCCTGGTGGCCCACCGTCGCTTCGTGTTCTATGCGATCGCGCCGATCTTCTACACCGGCGGGATCATCCTGGGCACGGTCCTGTTCGCCAGCCGCTTCGGGATCGTGGCCACGGCCTGGGGCGCGGTCGCCGGCGCGGCGGCCCACCTGGCCATCCGGGCGATCGGCACGACGCGGACGTCGTTCCGTATCCGGCCCGGCGTTCAAGATCCGGACCGCCGCGTTCGCCGAGTTCATTCGGCTGATGATCCCGCGCATGTTCTCGGTGGCGATCGAGCCGCTGACCCTGACCTACTTCACGCGGGTCGCGGCCGGCCTCGCGGCGGGCAGCATCGCGGCGCTCAACTTCGGGCTCGACTTCCAGGTGCTGCCGGTCAGCCTGATCGGGGTGTCGTTCTCGCTGGCGGTCTTCCCCGTGCTGTCGGCCGCCTACGCCGACCGCGACGGAGCCGCGTTCCGGAGCGTCCTGGCTCGCAACCTGGTCACGATCGCGGTGCTGACCTCGCTCGCGGCGGTGGCCCTGTTCGTGCTGGCCGGGCCGCTCGTGTCCGTGCTCCTCGGCGGCGGCCGGTTCGGACCCGACGACGTCGCACTGACGACCACGGTCGTCGCCGCGTTCGCCCTCTCGATCCCGTTCGACGCGCTCGCCTACCCGCTGTCGCGCGGGCTGTACGCGACCCATGACACGCTCCGCCAGGTCATCGCCTCGTTCACCGGGCTCATCGTCGTGATCGTCGCCACCCAGGCGCTGACCGGCCCGTCCGGCATCCTGGCGATCCCGCTCGGCTATGCGGCCGGGATGATCGCCAAGGACATCCTGCTGGCGATCTTCCTCGCCTCACGCGTGCGCCGGATCGGCGTCAGCTCGCCTTGATCGTCGGGACGACCGAGATGTACAGGCCGTCGCGCTCCGGGTAATTGCCCTCGGGCCGCTTCCACTTGAGGAAGTTACGGACCATCTCGGCGTCGTCCTGGAAGGTGCCCGGCGGGTCGGACGGGCCCCAGATGCTCGAGATGTCGGGATACCACGGGTCGAGGATGTAGGCGCCATCGATCCGGGCGTCCGAGAAGACGGTCGGGTCGGCGTCGGCGCGATAGCCCGTCATCACCCAGGTATGGGCGCCGCGCCAGGCCAGCAGGATGACCGGCGAGCGAGTCGCCTTGATCGCGCGCGCCCCGTCGCGCAGCGCGCCCTGGCGGGTCTGGTAGGCACGCACCTCGTAGCCCTTGGCGCCGTACGCGTCGAGCGCCAGTGACATCGCGGACGGGCCCCACAGCCCGTTGCGGCTGTCCTTGAGGCTCTCCCACTCGTGGACCCGGTCCTGCAGCTCGCGCTGGAAGGCGTGCGACGTGTTGCCGTGGCCGAGGATCGCCAGCACCATCTGGACCCCGGCCGGCGAGCACCACGTCTCCTTGAGCTCGTGGGCGAAGACCGCGTCGTCGTTCTTCACGATGTCGACGTCGACGGGCTTCCGCGGCTGGGCCGGCTTTGGCGTGGCGGGGACGACGCCCGGGATCGTCGCTGGCCCCGTTGGCAAGGGCACGAGGCTCGGTTCGACGCCCGGGTCGTATGACGCGTCGGGATCGTCCGGCTCGGGCTCCTCGGACTCGTTCGGATCGGCCACCAGGATCGGTGCCGGGGGCGGCACGGTCGGGCACCGGGCCGGCAAGGAACCGGTCGACCTTGGCGACGGCGCGTTCCCACAGGTTGCCGGCGCCGAGCGTATCGGTGGCGATGGCCGTGCTGGCGGCGACGACGGCCAGGATGATCACGAGAACCAGCGCGATCGCGGCGGTGCGGCGTCGTCGGCGGCGGCGTGGGGTGACGGCAGGTGCCATGGGCTTGCGGGGTTCCATGCGGCGTGGTGGCAGGGTGGAGACGATTGACGGCGCCGACCTGGGACGCCGCGAGGGCCTACCCTACCCGACCTCGCCCGGACGGGCCGGCGACGGGCCGGCGCCGCCGTGCGCCAACGATCAGTCGCCGCGGCGCCCGCCCTTTCCATCCCCTTGCCGCTTGTCCTTGTCCTTGCCCCTCGCCTTGCCGCTGTCCGCCGCGGGCGGCCGCCGTGCTCGGTGACGGCGTCGCGCTGGGACCGCTCGTCGGCGTCGGCGCTCCTCGGCAGCTGCCGGCGGCACCGCCCGGTGCCGCGCTGCCCAGGCCGGCCCCGGCGACGAGTACTCCGGCGCCGACCGCCAGCGCCAGCGCCAGGGCAACCCAGGCTGCCCGGCCGGCGCGCCGCCGGTCGGCGCGTGGCGGCTCCGCAACGACCGCGCCGGCAGGATCGGCCGGGACCGGCAGCCGGCGCCCCGAGCGGGATCGCCCGGGTCACGGCGTCCGGATCGACCGGGGCGTCCGCGGCGGTCAACGCGTCGCGCAGCGCCGACGCATCCGGATAGCGATCGGCGGGATCGGTGGCCATCGCCCGGGCGACGACCGGCGCAAGGGCCGCGGCAGCTGCTCCAGGCCGGCCGGCGCGGCGCGGCTCGCCGCCAGGGCGCCCGCCGGCTCGACCGATGCGACCGCCGGTTGACCGGTCAGCATCTCGTACAGGACGGCGCCCAGTGCCCACACGTCGCTGCGTGCCGAGGCGGCCTCGCCCGCGAGCCGCTCCGGGGCGGCGTAGCGGAGCGTGCCGACCATCTCGGACGTCGCGGTCAGGGCATCGGCCGGGCCGTCGAGCGCGGCGATCCCGAAGTCGACGAGGTGGAGGGCACCGTCGTCGTCGATCAGGATGTTGGCCGGCTTGATGTCGCGGTGGACGATCCCCTGGTCGTGTGCGGTTGCCAGCGCGTCGGCGATGATCGTGGCGACGGCGACGGCCTCGCCGCCCGGCAGCGGCCCTTCGGCGATGCGTTCGTCGAGT
The DNA here is from genome assembly GCA_963721545.1 of uncultured Chloroflexia bacterium. Lineage (GTDB taxonomy): Bacteria > Chloroflexota > Limnocylindria > Limnocylindrales > CSP1-4 > SPCO01. Next base: position 197,564 of record CAVRKB010000004.1, on the reverse strand, counting down.
GGCCGGCCGGCGACGAAGTCCATGACGAGGGCCGGCTCCTCGGGGTCGTCGATGAGGTCGCGCGGCCGGACGATGGCGGGATGGTCGACGGCCCGGAGCGCGGCCGCCTCGCGCTCGAGCCGCGCCCGCGCCGTCGCGTCGGCGACGACATGCGGGTGCAGGCGCTTGAGCGCCACGATCTCCCGCGTTCGCTCGTCGCGCGCACGCCACACGGTGGCCATCCCGCCGACCCCATGGCGGTCGAGCAGCCGGTAGCGCCCGGCGATCAGACGGTCGTCCATCCCGCCAGTGCACCACGAGCGGCGGGTCAGCCGGTCACGCCGGCTGCCGCCTGCCCGTTGCAGGCACGTCACAGAACGGCGCGAATGATGCCGGCGGCGGGCGTATGTCAGCATAGGGACCGCGTCGCGCGCGTCCGGCGCCGGCCCGCCCGCCGCACCGTCAGCCACTCAGGAGACCGATCGTGGACCGCTTCGAGCCCAACCTGCGCATCCCCGGACCGACGGGCCTCCCACCGAGCGTCCGCGAGGCCGGCGCGCGCCAGATGATCAACCACCGCGGCCCCGAGTTCGCGGCGATGCTCGACCGGATCCTGACCGGGCATGAAGCCGTACTTCGGGACGACCGCCGACATCGCGATGATCACGACCGCCGGCACGGGCGGCCTCGAGGCCGCCGTCGTCAACACGATCTCGCCGGGCGATCGGGTGCTCGGCGTGTCGATCGGGTCGTTCGGCGATCGGTTCGCCAAGATCGCCCGGACGTACGGCGCCGACGTGACCACGATCGACGTCGAGTGGGGCCAGGCGGCCGACCCGGCGGTCCTGCGCGCCGAGCTCGAGCGGACCCCGGCTACCAGGCGGTGCTGCTGACCCACAACGAGACCTCGACCGGGGTGATGAACCCGATCGCCGAGCTGGCCGCCGTCGTCCGCGATGCCGCGCCCGACGCCCTGATCCTGGTCGACAGCGTGTCCGGCCTCGGGCGCCGTGCCGTTCGAGATGGACGCCTGGGGCGTGGACGTCGTCGTGACCGGCTCGCAGAAGGCCTGGATGTCGGCGCCCGGGCTGGCCATGATCGCGGCCTCGCCACGCGCCTGGACGGCGATGGAGACCGCGACCGCTGCCGCGGGTCTACCTCGACCTGCGGGCCCACCGCGACGCGCACGCCAACGGCCAGACGCCGTGGACGCCGGCGATCGCGGTCGTCTACCAGGTCGACGAGGGCATCCGGCTGATGACCGCCGAGGGCGCCGAGCACGTCTTCGCCCGGCACGCGGCGTGTGCCGCGGCGGCCCGCGCCGGCCTGACCGCGCTCGGCTTCGAGCTGTTCGCCGATCCGCGCGTCGCGTCGCGCACGGTCACCGCCGCCGTCGTGCCCGACGACCTCGACTGGAAGGCGTTCAACGCCGAGATCAAGCGGCGCGGTGTCGTGCTCGCCGGCGGGCAGGGCAAGCTGACCGGCAAGATCTTCCGGCTCGGCCACCTCGGCTCGGTCACGCTCGAGGAGATCCTCGGCGCGATCAGCGTCGCTCGAGTTCGCGTCGATCGCGTTCGGTCGGTCGGTGCGGCCCGGCTCGGCGGTGGCCGCCGCCCAGGTCGCGGCGATGGAGTCGTTCGGGCTGATCACGCCGGCCGCCGCCGGCACGGGTGCATGAGGGTCCTCATCGCCGAGTCGGTCGCGCAGGAGGGCGTTGACCTCCTCCGCGCCCATCACCAGGTCGACGAGCGACCGGGCCTGTCGCGCGAGGAGCTGTGCGCGATCGTCCCCGACTACGACGCCCTGATCGTCCGCAGCCAGGTCGCAGGTCGACGCCGAGCTGATCGCCGCCGGGAAGCGGCTGGCCGTCATCGGCCGGGCCGGGGTGGGCGTCGACAACGTCGACCTCGACGCCGCCACGCGGGCCGGCATCGTCGTCGTCAACGCGCCGACGGGCAACACCATCGCCGCCGCCGAGCACACCCTCGCGTTGCTCTACGGCGTCGCCCGCCGGATCGCGCCGGCCGACGCCTCGGTCCGCCGCGGCGAATGGAAGCGGGCGGCGTTCACCGGCCTCGAGCTGCGCGGCCGGACGCTCGGGATCGTCGGCCTGGGCAAGATCGGGCAGGCCATCGCCGTCCGGGCCCGGGCGATGGAGATGACCGTCCTCGCGCGTCGACCCGTTCGTCAGCGCCGAAGCAGGCGGCCAACCACGGCGTCGAGCTGGTCGAGTTCGACGAGCTGCTGGACCGGGCCGACGTGGTCACCGTCCACGTGCCCCTGACGCGGACGACCAAGGGGATGATCGGCGCCGAGGCGATCGCCCGGCTGCGACCGGGCGCGATCGTGCTCAACGTGGCGCGCGGTGGCGTCGTCGACGAGGCGGCGCTGGCCGACGCCCTGCGCGTCGGGCCACCTGGCGGGCGCCGGGATCGACGTCTTCGAGACCGAGCCGCCGGCCGGCTCGCCGCTGCTCGACGCGCCGAACGCGCTGCTCACGCCGCACCTCGGGGCGTCGACCGCCGAGGCCCAGATCCTGGTCGCCGAGGAGGTCGCCGCGCAGGTCCTCGACGTGCTCGACGGGCGGAGCGCGCGGTACGCCGTCAACGCCCCGCTCCTGACGCCGGAGACGGCCCGCGCGATCGCCCCGTACCTGCCGCTGGCCGAGATCCTCGGCCGGTTCTTCGCCCAGTTCTCGCGCGGCGGCGTGCGCACCCTGACGTTCGAGATCGCCGGCGAGCTGGCCGAGTTCGACGGGACGCCGCTGACCGCGGCGGTGCTCCGCGGGCTGCTCGAGACGTCGACCACCGAGCGGGTCAACCTGGTCAACGCGAGCGCCCTGGCGAAGGCGCGCGGGATCACCGTCGTCGAGCGCAAGACGCCCGATGCCGGGGCGTTCGCCGCGTTGCTGACGCTGTCCGGCGAGACCGGCCGGGGCACGACCGTGGTCGCCGGCACGGTCGCCGCCGGCGAGCCGCGGATCACCCGGCTCGACGACTACCGGCTCGACATGGCGCCCGCCGACAGCATGCTCATCACCCGCCACATGGACCGGCCGGGGACCGTCGGGCGGGTCGGCGTGATGCTCGGCGAGGCCGACGTCAACATCAGCGCGATGCACCTCGCCCGGACGCGGCCGCGGGAGGACGCGTTCATGATCCTGGCGCTCGACGACGACGTGCCCGATGCCGTGTCCGAGGCGATCCGCCGCCAGGAGGCCGTTCGCGACCTGTGGACGATCCGGCTGGGGAGCGGGCGCTGAGCGCGCGACGCCGGCACGCTCGTCCCGGACGGCCTCGACGCCACGCTCGTCCTCGTCCGGCACGGCGAGTCGACGTTCATCGCCGAGGGTCGCTTCCAGGGCCAGGCCGACAGCCCGCTGACCGACATCGGCCGGCGCCAGGCGGCGCTCGTCGGCCGATCGCCTCGCGCGCCCGCACGACGCCCCGGCGCTGCCGCTCCCGACCGGCGATCCGCTCGAGCTCGTCCACTCGCCGCTCGGGCGGACGACCGAGACGGCCGACGGCGATCGATGCCGCGCTGCGCGGCGCCGGCCAGGCCCCGGCCGTCCGGCCCGACCCGGGCTTCCTCGAGATCGGACCAGGGCGAGTGGCAGGGCCTGCATCGCGACGAGATCGAGGCGCGCCACGGCGCGACGCTGGCGACCTGGCGGCGCTCCCCGCTCGAGGCGTGGGCGCCCGGCGGCGAGTCACTCCCCGAGGTCCAGGCACGGGCGCGGCCGGCGGTCCGGGCGCTGCTCGAGCGCCTGGCCGACGGCCGGTCGCCCGGCACGCAGGACCGTTCGCAGGTCGCCGGCTACGCACGATCCGCTGCCCGACCACCCGTGGTCGATCGTGGTCGGTCACGACGGCGTGTTCAAGGTCGCGCTGCTGACGCTGTTCGACCTGCCGCTCGACCGGTTCTGGATGTGGTCGATGGACCTGTGCGCGATCAGCGTCGTCGAGCTGCGAGCCGGGCGACCGGTCCTGCGCGCCTACAACCTGACGGCGCACCTCGCGGCGCTGGCGGACGCCGAGTCCGTCGCCGAGCTCGACGAGCGCGAGGACAGCGGCGCGTTGTAGGCGCCGCGCCGGCGTGGCGCCCTGGGCGATCGTCCGCCGGATCGATCGGCAGGTCAGCGGCGGCGGCCCCGTCGCTCCTTGCGCCGGAACGCGAGCCGCAGGAGGCTGACGCGGAGGCGTCGCTGGGCCGCCTGGACCGTCGCGAGCCGGTCGGCGCCGAGCACCTCGCGGGCATACACCGACTCGACCTTGGCGCGGGCCACGGTCTGCAGCTCCGGTCTCACGTCGGGCAGCACCTCGCCCAGGGTGCCGGCGTATTCGTAGACGGTCTGCGCCGGCCGCGGTCCGAACCCGAGCCGCGAGGCGATCCGGGTGACCATGCCGTAGGCCGCGTCGGCCGTCGTGGCGCCGCGCGGCCCGCGCTGCCAGGCGACGAACCCGAGCCCCGCGACGACCAGCAGGAGCAGGATCATGACCGCGACCAGCGGTCCGAACGAGCTCGCCGTGAGCGCACCGCCCGCCGCCGGTCGGCCCAAGGTCAGGTCCGTCGCCATCCATCGTCCGGGCCGATGGCGGAATGGTCGCGCCGATCGACGGCAGCGGCGGGCAGGCTGGCATTGGCCGGCCCGGCCGGCAGCGGACCTGACTGCGTCGGCAGGTTGGCGCCGGTCGGGTCGAACTCGACCCAGCCGTAGCCCGGGAAGTACGCCTCGACCCAGGCGTGGGCGTTGTTGTTGCGGAGGACCTCGGTCGCGTCGGACTGCTCGCGCGACCCGGGCAGGAACCCCTCGACGATCCGCGCCGGGATGCCGAGGTGGCGGAGCACGACGGCCATCGTCGGGGCGTACCACTGGCAGAAGCCGCGCTTGTACGTGGCGAAGCACTCGGCCGTGGACAACGTCCCGCAGTTCGACGTTCGACACGTCGGTGTCATAGACGTAGGCCGTCGATCGCAGCGTCTCGACGAGCTTCTCGGCGATGTCGACCGGCGCCGTCGATCTTGGCCGTGGCGAGGATCTGCGTCTGAGCGCGGCGAGGCTCGGCCCCCACACGGCCGGGGAGACGCCGGTGTACATGGACTCGATCTCGGCCGGATACTCGGTCCCCGCCGCGAGCAGGGCGGCCCGGTTGAGCTGCCCGGGATCGCTGCCCGTCGACCGGCGATCATGGTCGTGACCGAGTACGGCCCGCTCCCGCCGTCGCGCTCGAGCTTGGTGAAATAGCCGTCCTGGCCGACCGTCGTCAGGCGGGTCTTCTCGTCCACCTGGGTCGGCGTCGCCGGGGCCAGGATCGTCGCCTCGGTGAACGATCTGGGGTTGACGCTGTAGGTGAAGCTGTGGCGACCCGGTCGGCGCGACGTCGTCCGCCAACCCGGCCGAGCAGCGATCGCCAGCCCGGCGCTCGCGGCGTCGCCGAGGCTGTCTGGCCCCAGCCCCGAACGTCGATCCGGTCGAAGGTCACGACCCGCCAGTAGTAGTTGCCCTTGTCCGTCGGGGTGCGCTGGATCGTCACCGCCACCGCATCGCTGTTGTTCCAGACCTGCTGGACGGCCGAGCTCGATCCGAAGCTCAGCCCGACCGCCCGGGTGGCGCCCCCGGTCGGGAAGTACTTGGAGACCGAGCGCGACACGCTGAGCAGCCCGTCGCCCAACCCGCCCCACGCCCCGGCCAGCGGCGCCGACGACGCGGTCTGGGTCAGGACGAAGGCGAACGCCACGGTGACCGCGATGAACGTCGTCCCGCCGCGCAGGTAGACCGACGAGATCGAGGCGGGATCGCCGATCCGGCGGCGCAGCCATTCGGATTGCTCGTCGAAGACGTGCGAGCGGATGAGCAGGAACAGCGCGGCCAGGCTGTACACGACGAGCAGCGGGAGCTGGTCCTCGTCGGTGAAGGTCATGTTGCCGACGAGCACGACGCCGACGACGATCACCGCGTTGAGCGCCCGATGCCGGCCGAACACCGCGTACGACGCGAACATCGAGGTCGCCCAGATGATCAGCCCGATCGTCATCACCTAGTGGAGGAACTGGACCGTCGACGAATCGCCGCGGACGACGACGTCGATGAACGCGCCCACGCTCGCCGCGGCCGTGAGCCTGTACAGGCTCGTGGAGCGATCGCCCCGGCCGGGGCGTCGACCGTGGCGACTCAGGATCGGGCACGATCAGCGCGGCGAAGATCGAGCCGATCAGGTACGTCAGCCAGCGGCCCCAGCCGACCTTGGCGCCGACGAACGCGACGAGCACGCCGCCGGCTGCCGCGATGACCAGGTAGTCGAGGTACTCCTCGTTGCCGAGCACCCACTGCACGCCGTCCACCGACCAGGCCAGGGTCAGGCACATCAGGAGGACGACGCCGAGCGTCAGCCAGCCCTCGCGCGGCGCGAGCGGGATGCGCCGCGTCAGTCATCGGGCCAGGATCTCGCCGAGCGGCCGGCCCGGGGTGATGACATACGAGCGCAGCTCGTACTCGGCCAGCGCGTGCTGCAGGGCACGGGCGCGCTTCGCGGCCAGATCCTCGGCGGCGGGGTCGGGCGGCAGTTGGTCGCCGTTGGCCGTCGCCCGGGCCTCGCGGTCCACCCGGTCGTAGGCCGCCGCATCGAGCGTCACGACCACGCAGGCGACCCCGCGCGTGCGCAGCGACGCGAGCGGCCGGACCCACGACGGGTCGAGCGAGGCGGTGATCACGATGGCGGTCATCCCGCGGCGCAGCCGCGCGACGGTCGAGATGATCGTCTCGACGAGCGGGTGCGCTGCCGTCGGCCTCGACCGCGGCGAGGAGCTGCATGACCTTGAGATGCTGCCGGCCGCCGCGGTCCGCCGGCAGGAACGCGGTCCGCCCGACGTTGACGGTCAGCCCCACCGCGCGGTTCTCCTGGAGCGCCCGGTCGGCGATCGAGGCCGCGGCCCGGATCGCCGCCTCGACGGTCGACTCCTCGCCGCGACCGGTCTGCACGCTGCGCTGGAGGTCGAGGATGATCCACGCGTCGGCGGTCTGCTCGAGGTCGAACTCCTTGACCTGGATCTCGCCGTGGCGCGCGGTGCGTCTTCCAGTGGATCCGGTTCATGGCATCGCCCGGCGCGTACGGCCGGACGGTCGTCGCCAGGGGCGTCGTCTGGAGCGTGCGCACCGGCGAGGCATGGCTGCCCTCGAGCGCCGCCGCGGGCAGGTGCCAGCGGGGCAGCGGCTCGAGCCGCGGGTAGACGACGACCGAGATCCCCTGCCCGACCGTCGCCGACGCCTCGAAGAAGCCGAACGGGTCGCCGGTCCGGATGTGCAGCGGCTCGATCCGGAAGTGGCCGCGACGCGACAGCGGGGCGCGGATGAGCCACGACCGCTCGGTCCGCCCGCGCAGGGTGATCGCCCGGCCCGGCAGCCCGCCCGGCAGGGTCGTCGGGTTGTGGATCTCCAGCCACGGCTTCGGCATCCGGCTGCCGTTGCGGAGCGTGTAGGTCACCCGCATCCGGTCGCCGACATGGCCGTGGAGCTGGCTGACCGCGTAGCCCGCCTCGAGGTCGGTCAGCCCGAGCCGGACCAGGACGTACGAGCCGCCGATGACCAGGATCGCCAGGTAGAGCAGGTAGAACAGGAACGGCTAGCCGGTCGAGAACGCGCTGAGGACGAGCACGAGGGTGACGATCAGCAGCTCGAGCTTGCGGATCACGGCTCGGTCACCCCTTCGCGCGACGGTCGATCAGGCGCTCGTCGCCGCGGATGATTCGCGACCGGCCGGGCGCAGCTCGGTCGGGCCGCCACCGGTCGGCCGGATGCCGTCGATCGCGGTCGATTCGAGGAGCTCGCGAACGACCTGGCCGGCCTGCACGTCGTGGATCGACGAGCTGGTCTTGATGATCAGGCGGTGGGCCAGGGCCGGCTCGGCCAGCGCCTTGATGTCGTCCGGGATGACGTAGTCGCGGCCGAGCAGGCCGGCCAGCGCCTGGCCCGCGCGGTACAGCGCGATCGAGCCGCGCGGCGAGGCGCCGAGGTACACGTCGGGATGGTTGCGCGTGCCGTTGACCAGCCGGACGATGTAGTCGGAGACGGTCGAATCGACGTAGATCTCGCGGACGGCGGCCTGCATCTCGCGCAGGTCGTCGACGGTCAGGACCTCCTCGAGATCGTCGAGCGGGTGCGTCCGCTTCTGCTCGTCGAGGATGACGATCTCCTCGATCGGCTGCGGGTAGCCCAGCCGGAGGCGGAGCATGAACCGGTCGAGCTGGGCCTCGGGCAGCGCGAACGTGCCCTCGTACTCGATCGGGTTCTGGGTGGCGATGACGAGGAACGGATCGGGCATCGGGTAGGTCGTGCCGTCGATCGTGGCCTGCCGCTCCTCCATGCACTCGAGCAGCGCGGACTGCGTCTTCGGCGTGGCCCGGTTGATCTCGTCGGCGAGCACGACCTGGCTGAAGATGGGGCCGGGCCGGAACTCGAACTCCTGGGTCTTCTGGTTGTAGATCGACAGGCCCGACACGTCCGACGGCAGCAGGTCGGGCGTGAACTGGATCCGCCGGAACGAGCAGCCGAGGCTGCGCGCGATGGCCTTGGCCAGCACGGTCTTGCCCGTCCCCGGCACGTCCTCGATCAGCAGGTGGCCGCGGCACAGGAGCGCGACCAGGGCAAGGCGCACTTCGTGATGCTTGCCGACGATGACTCGCTCGACGTTGGCGAGGACTCGGTCGCCGGTTTCCTGGATCTTGCTCATCGGCCTCCCTCAGGGCACTGGCGCCGCTCAGGGACGCCGGGACGGGGCGGGGTCGTGGGTGTGACGGCTGGCCGGGCGGCCACGGTCAGGTGACAGATAGTACGCCCGGACCGTGGATATGGTTCCCCAACGATTCCCATGACGTCGCGTCGGGGCCCGATGGTCGAAATCCCGGCCGGATTGTTGCGCCTGGTGCATCGATCAGCCGCGAACGAGCGTGATCATCCCCACCCACACGGTCATCAGGCAGCCGATCCCGGCCATCACCGCGAGGAACGGCTCGCCACCGACCCACGATGCGGCCGACACGCCGCCGAACAGGATCCCGAGGACCAGCGCGATCCCGGCCAGCCCCAGCCGCTCGAGCCACGGGCGCGGCTCGCGGGTGGGAGCCGTCGCCTCGTTCGTGTCGTCGGACGCCGCGTCGTCGGCCGCGCCGGGGTCCGGGGTCGGGCCGCTCACGGCGTGGACCGGAGGTACATCGTCATGAGGTCGCCGCCGATCGGGGCGGCCACCTCGGCGCCGCGCCCGGCCTGCTCGACGAGGACGGCGATGACGATCCGCGGTGCCTCGGCCGGGGCGAACCCGACGAACCACGAGTGCGGCTCGCCCGTGCCGCCCAGCTCGGCCGTGCCGGACTTGCCGGCCGTGGTCACGCCGGGGACTTTCGCCCCGCTGGTGAACTGCCGGCCGAGCGCTCCCTCGACCGCCTGGACCATCGCGGCGTTGATCGACTTGGCGTCGGCGGCGGAGATGACCCGGCCCATCGACTCGGCCGGGATCGTCCGCGTCCCGCTGCGCTCCCCGGTCAGCGAGGTCACGAGGCGCGGCTCCATGAGCAGGCCGTCGTTGGCGATCGTCGAGGCGACCAGCGCCATCTGGAGCGGCGTCACGAACGTCTCGGCCTGGCCGTACGACGCGTTGGCCAGCTCGACGTCGTCGCTGAACCCGCCGGGCTGTCGCCCGTCGCCGTTGGTCACCTGCGAGATGGCGGTCGGCAGGTCGAACGGCAGCGGCGCCCCGAAGCCCATCCTCTTGGCGTACCCGACCAGCTCGGCGCCGCCGGTCCGCAGCCCGGTCAGCGCGTAGTAGATGTTGCACGAGACCTCGGTCGCGCCGATCAGGTCGAGCTCGGTCGAGCCGGTCGCCGGGTGGTGGCCGTCCTGGATCCGGAAGCCGTCGACCAGCAGGCCGTTCCGCTCGGCCGGTGGCTGGCGGCGGAACGTCGTCGCCGGCGTGATCGCATCGGAGCCGAGCCCGGCCACGGCGGTCACCAGCTTGAACACCGACCCGGGCACGTACCGGCCGAGCGTGGCGCGCGGGAGGAGCGGCTGCTGCTCGTCCGCCTGCAGCGCCTCGAACGTCGTGCGGGCCGTCGCCGGGTTGGCGATGGCCGACGCGTCGTACGTCGGCGTCGAGGCGAGGGCGAGGATCTCGCCGCTGCGCGGATCGAGCATGACCACGGCCCCGCGCCGCCGTCCGAGCGCCGCCACGGCCGCCCGCTGCATGTCGTCCGACAGCGACAGCGTGAGGTCCTGCGGGTCGTACCGATCCGCGCCGAACTTGGCGAACAGGTCGGTCAGGGGATCGGTCGCGAGGCCGGTCAGCTCCGCGTCGTAGGCGCGCTCGAGCCCAGCCCGGCCGTATAGCGACGACGCGTAGCCGACGACCTGGCTGGCCGCCCGCCCCGCGTAGACGCGGTAGAACTCCCCGTTGGCGTCCTTCTTGTTGCTGGCCAGGACCTTGCCGTCGCGGTCCTTGATCAGCCCGCGGGCGACGGTCCGCGACGCGGCGATGACGGCGGCGTCGTCGGGTGCCGTGACCAGCTCGGGCGCCCGGACCACGCCCCAGTAGCCGGCCGCGCCGGCGAGCAGCGCGAACGCCAGCGACAGGACGGCCGCGACGTGGATCGTCGTCCGGCCGAGCGGCCGGCGGGCCGCGCCATGCCCGATCATCATCCGCCGGCCCCCCGTCCGAGCCAGCGCCGGCTCGACCCGACGCGGGGCGGCGGTGGCGGCTCGACGCCCTTGTCCGAGAGCGCCAGCAGCAGCCCGATGACGAGCGCGTTGGCCAGCAGCGACGACCCGCCGTAGCTGATGAACGGGAGGGTCACGCCGGTCAGCGGCAGCACCTTGAGGTTGCCGGCCGCGATGATGAACGCCTGGATGCCGATGACGAGGGCGAGCCCGACCGCGAGCAGGGAGCGGAAGTCGTCGGCCGCCGCCGCACCGATCCGCATGCCGCGCTCGACGACGACGAGGTACAGGCCGAGGATGGCCACCACGCCGACGATCCCGAGCTCCTCGCCGAGAGCGGCCAGCGGGAAGTCGGTATGGACCTCCGGGATCGGCGGGCGGCCGGCGATCTCGGGCAGCCCGGCCCCGAGGCCGACGCCGAGCAGCCCGCCGCGGGCGAACGCGTGGAGTGCCTGGATGACCTGGTAGCCCGCGCCGAGCGGGTCGACGAATGGGTCGATCCAGATGTCGACCCGTGTCCGGATGTGGTCGAACAGCATCGCCATCAGCGCGCTGCCGAGCAGGAACAGGACGAGGCCGATGATGACCAGGCTGATCCGCGCGGTGGCCACGTAGAGCATCGCCAGGAAGACGCCGAAGAAGAGCAGCGCCGCCCCGAGGTCGCGCTGGATGACCACGATGCCGAGGGCGATCGCCCACATCGCGACCATCGGCGCGAGGTACGGCAGCGGTGGCAGCCGCAGCGGGCCGAGCCGCGTGTCCTGCTCGACCAGCAGCGCCCGGTTCTCCGACAGGTAGCCGGCCAGGAAGACGACCAGGATGACCTTGAGCAGCTCGGTCGGCTGGCCGCTCAGCGGCCCGAGCTGGAGCGTCAGCCGCTGGCCGTTGATCTCGGTCCCGAACACGAACGTCAGCAGCAGCAGGCCGACGCCGACCGCCGCCCAGGTGTACTTGTAGCGGCGCAGCCAGCTGTCGGAGCGGACGACGATCCCGAGCGTGGTGGCGACCGCGAGGGCACACACCAGCCAGACCAGCTGGACCTCGGCCAGGCCCAGCTTCGCCCCGAAGAAGGTCTGGGTCACCAGATCCTGCGGCAGCCGCTCCATGAGCAGCAACGAGATCCCGCCGAGCATCCCGACCGTCGGCAGGAGGACCTGGTCGGTCCGCCGCCCGGCGACGACCTGGGCGAAATGGGCGGCGAGCAGGGCCGCGATGTAGATGAGGAGCTGCTGCGCGTCGTACAGCCCGAAGGTGCCCGTCACGGTGGCGCCCAGCGACAGGCTGCCGACGACCAGGGCCACGGCCACGAAGCCGAGCAGTCGCAGCTCGCGCCAGCGCGGCCGCGGCCGGATCGGCCCGAGCACGCGCGGCAGCTCGGGGGCGCGGGTCGCGCCGGTTGCGCCGGTGGCGCTCGAGGTCATCGGGAGGCCCGCTCGAGACGCATCCGGACCTCGCCGATCTGGAGCTCGTCCCCGAAGCCCATCGGGGCCACGCCCTCGACCGGCGCCCGTTGATGTACGAGCCGTTCGTGCTGCCGAGGTCCTCCAGGTACCAGCTCCGTCCGCGGTAGGTCAGCACGGCATGCTCGGCCGAGGCGAACGGGTCCTCGATCACGATCGCGTTGTTGACGTCGCGGCCGAGGGGGGTGATGACGTCCAGCCCGAACGAATGGCCGGCGGGCGGCTCACCACCGGGCGACACCAGGACGACCAGCCGCCCGGGCCGATCGGTCGGCTCGCGCGCGGCGGCGCGCAGGTCGCGCAGGAGCGCGCGGATCACGCGCGCGAGGAACAGGTAGATCAGCGCCAGGAAGAGCAGGCGGACGGCCCACAGGACGAGCGTGAAGCCGTCCATCAGTCGAGCGCCCCGGCCACCTCGACGATGATCGACGTGTCCCCCAGCTCGAGGCGATCGCCGGCCCCGAGGACGACCTCGCCGACGAGCACGCCGTTGACGCGCGAGCCGTTGGTGCTCCCGAGGTCGGCGTAGACGAGCGTCCCCCGGCGCCCGGCGATCCGACCGTGGTGACGCGAGACGCGGCCGTCGCGGGCCACGAGGTCGTTGTCGGTGGCCCGGCCGATCGTGAGATTGCCGCCCTCGACCACGAGGCGCCGTGTCTGGCCGTCGGGATCGGTCACCTGCAGGATCGCCCGGGGCAGGGTCGGCTGGGGCACCTGGTAGACGCGCGTGTCGGTTGGATCCCCGGCGCCGTCGGGTGCCGTCGGATCGGCCGACCCCGCGCTCGCTGCGACGGCCGCCGCACCGGCGGATCCGCGCCCGATCGCCTCGGCGAAACGGGCGTCGACCCGGATGTCGGCACGCTCGATGAGCGGATCGGCCAGGAGGTCGACGCGCGGCCGGTCGACGACGGTGTAGCGATGCGCCCGAGCGAATGACAGCGCGCCGTCGGCCAGCTCGGCGGCGAGCGACGTGGTCATGTCACCGAACTCGTCGAGGTCCGCCGGGTGGAGGTGGACGACGAAGCGGTTCGGCACGAGCGTGCGGTCGGTCGTGGTCAGCCGTTCGCCCTCCATGGCGCGCTCAATCCGATGCTGGATCTGGATCGGCTGCAACCGGGCGCGGAAGAGTCGCGCGGACGGCCGCTCGAAGAGTCGTTCGAAGAACCGCTCGATGGCGGCTAAAGGCGGCATGGTCGGTCGCGGAGTCTACCAGAGGGTCAGCCGGGGCCCGGCGAGTCGTTCGACGACCACCCATGACGTTCGGCGTTCGAGTGGGGTACGCACGGTGGAAGGGCGCTTGAGCACGTGCGCTATACTCTCGAACCGCTTGGACGGCGCACCGCCGACCGGCGTCGTCCGCGCAAATCCGGGGACCCGATGACCGAGATCCTGACCGAATCCTTCTGCGAACGGTGCGGCACCCGCTATACGTTTGAGTCCGCGCGGCCGCGTGCCCGGCTCAAGGGGGTCAAGGTCCTGTCGCGCGGGCTGAAGAACTTCGTCCTGTCCGACGAGACGTCGATGGACGAGGCGATGGCAGCGGCCCGCAGCGACACCGATCGCGAGCAGACCTCGCATCAGCTGGACGCCTTCCACAAGACGTTCAACTTCTGCATGTCCTGCCGCCAATACACCTGCCCGAACTGCTGGAACGAGGCCGAGGCACGCTGCCTGTCGTGCGCGCCGCATCTCGGCCACGAGATCATGCCCGCCCCGTTCCCGGACCTGCCGAGCGGCCCCTTCGACCTCGGGCCGGACGTGGCGGTCAATGGCGCCAACGGGTTCAACGGCTCGAACGGCGCAGCGCACCCGGTCGAGCTCATCGGCGTGGCCGAGATCGAGGCGACGCGGCGAGACGAGGAGATCGACGCCGCTGCACGCCTGGCCGCCCTGACGGCCGCGGCCGCGGCGACGACCGAGGTCGCGAGAGCCGCCGAGCCGAGGTCGCCGCCGAGCCGGTGGCGCCAGCTCGCAGGCCGCGATCGCGGACCTGCCAGCCGACCACGGCGTCGAGGTCGAGGCCGAGCCTTCCGTTCGCCGCTGAGGTCGAGCTCGAGCCCGCTCTCGCGCCGCCCGCAATCGAAGCGGAGGTCGTCGTCGCCGGCGGCACGTATCGCGCCCGACGCCGGACCGGTCGCGGCGGCTGACGACGGAGCGTCGGACGACGAGTTCGACGAGGAGACTGCGGCGCGCCTGGCTGCGTTTGGCGTGGCGGCGGCCGGGCTTCACGCCGACGGTCCGATGCCGACGCGACCGATCCCTACGAGGACAAAGCGGCGGCGCAGACGCCGAGTTTCCTGCGGCAGTTCCGGCCGAGCCAGGACCTCGACGCGGAGCTCGACGCCTACGATCGCGAGGCAACCGACCTCGCCGCGGCGGACGCCACGCCGACGATCCACGAGGCCGAGCGCCACGACCGCCGACGAAGCCCCGACGGCTGCAACCGAGGCACCGCTGCCACCCATCCCGTACCGCACGCCCGCCCGTAGACGACGTGCCCGAGCCCGTCGTCGCGAGCCCGCCGACCGGCCGACGACACGATCGCCGCGACGCCTGCGCCCGCGGCCGACTCGCCGAGCCCGTCGCGTCGCCGAGCCCGAGCCCGTCGCAGCCGCGCGCCGAGCCGGTCGCCGCGCCCGAGCCAGTCGCCGAGCCCGTGGAGCCCGCCCGCCGAGCCGCGGCCGAGCCCGCGAGCCGGTCGCCGACGCCCGTCGCAGCCGCGCCCGAGCCGGTCGCCGAGCCAGCCGCTGCCGCACCGGAGCCTGCCGCCGAGCCCGCGGCGCCCGCCCCGATCGGCGGCGACGTCGTGTCCCAGCCGGTGTGGCAGCGCGTTGCGCCCGATCCCGGCGACGCCCCGCCCGCCGCCCCCGGCCTCGCCGCAGCCGCCAGCGCGGCGCCGACCGCCGAGCCGCAGTGGCCGGCCAATCCGCAATGGCCATCGGGCACGCCCGCCGCGGGACTGCCGTTCCTCGGACGGCCTGCGGCACCGCAGGGCGGGCTCGAGGCGCTGTGGGCCGAATCGAGCCGCGAGGTCGCGACGCCGACCAACCAGAGCCGGCCGGCCGGCGTGATCCAGCCGTGCGTCAGTTGCGGGCTGTCACTCTCCGCCACCGCCCGGTTCTGCCGGCGCTGCGGGACCCCCCAGGCGGGCTGACGCCGCCACCCGGCCGTCCTCCCGGACGCGAACCCAGGCCGCGCCGTAGAGCAGCGCCTGGAACGAGAAGGACAGCCAGGCCAGGGCGATGAAGGCCGACGCCAGCGACCCCGCCAGGGCCGCGACGCCGACCAGGCGTGGCACGAGGAACGCGAAGACCTGGGTCAGGACCACGATCGCGGCCCCGACCACCACCGCCGGCACGAAGACCGAGCTCCATCCCGGCGCGCGCGGTGGCAGCGTCCGATAGACCACCGCGACCGATCCCATGGCGAACCCGATCATGACCGGGATCGACAGGCCGATCGCTGCGATCGAGCGCGCCAGCGGGATCTGCAGCTCCGTCGCCGAATCGAAGGCGGTGGCCAGCGCACCAGCGGCCACGAGCGCGACGATGATCACCACCAACAGCCCGACGACGAGCAGGCCGCGCCCCGTGCGGCGAATGATGTCGCGCTCCGGGACGTCGGCGAAGATGCGCGCGAACGCGACGTCCAGCGCGCCGTAGAGCGAGCTGACCGTCCACACCAGGCCGATCACGCCGAGGATCGACGCCGCGGCCGCGCCCTGCGACGCCGCGTCGAGCGCGGACTCGACCAGGTCCTCGAGCGGTGGGAAGGCGGCGATGATCGCATCGCTGAAGCGCTCGCGCGCGGCCGGGTCGTTGGCGATCCAGCCGGCCAGCCCGAGGATCAGCAGCAGCGTCGGGATCGCCGCGAACAGCGCGGAAAAGGCGAGGCCGTTGGCCAGCAGCCCGCCAGCGGCGTGGCCGTACGTGTCGAGCACGGCGCGGACCCGGGCGACCCTCGGCTCGTCGAGGACCCGCTCGAGGATCGCCGCCGGGTCCATCAGGTCGCCACGCTCAGCCGCCGAGGTCCTCGAACAGGACCGGCTGGACGTCCTCCGCCCGGACCCGCCGCGGCGCGGCGACGAGCGCCCGGACCTCGGCCCGACGGACGAAGCGGCGTCCGCCGAGCTTGATGCTCTGAAGCCGGCCTGCGCGCGCCCAGCCGCCGATCGTCGATGGCGTGAAGTGGATGTTCGCCGCGGCAAGGATGTCGGCTGCCTCGGCCAGGGTGATCCAGTCGGTCGGTCCGGCCATCCGCTCAGTCGCCCGAGGTCGAGGCGCCGGACTCCCGCTTGGTCGACTCCCCGCTTCGTGGAGTCACCTTTGCTCGACTCCCCCTTCGTGGACTCGCCCTTGCCCGTGGCCGTCTTTGCCGGGGTCGAGGTGGCGGCACCGTCCGTCGAGGTGCTCCCCTCACCTGCCGACGTGGCCGCGTCGGCCGGCTTGGACGCGCCCGACCCGGCGCCCGAGCGACGTTCCATCTTCGCCCAGCCAGAGCCCCGGTAGTGGACCGCGGCCGCCGTGATCGCCTTGCGAACCGGCCCGCTGCCACACAACGGGCAGCTCGTCGGGCTCGGGGCGTGGACGCCGTGGATCACCTCGAACCGCCGCCCGCAGGCGGCACAGTCGTAGTCGTAGGCCGGCATCGCTGGTCCGGATCAGCCGCGCAGCAGGCGCATGCCGCATTTCGGGCAGTAGAACGCCCGCTCGTGCCCCGACGCGAACCCGCAATGGGCGCACACGAGCCCGCCACGCCCGGCGGCAGGGACCGGACGCTCGATCGACGTCAGGCCGAGCGCGTACTGGCTGGCCAGGATGTTGCTGAGCACGCCACCGAGGAGCTTCGCCCCGATCCGGTCGGTATCGCCGCGGACGCCCTTGCCGCCCCAGCCGACGACCGCCCTGCAGATCATGTCGCCGGTCGCCTCGTCCCAGTGCGCCGCGACGCCGCCGACGATGGCGTTGTACTCGGGATAGCCGGACGTGTCGACCTCGCCGTCGAGCAGCGAGCAGACGAACGTGTCGAACGCCAGGTCGATCGCGTCGATCGACTCGAGGACGACGAGCGCGTGCCGGGTGATCGGCGAGTGGACGTGGTGCGCGTTGAGCCACTGCATCGCCTCGGACGGGCTGACGATCGTCGGCGTCGCCTGGCTGAACTCGATCGGCAGCGGCTCGACGACCTCGATCTCCGAGCGCGGCCAGCCCGATCAGCATCGTCGGTAGCTCGGCGATCGCGGCCGGACCGGCCTTGAGCCGCACGCCGTCGCTGCTCTTGCCCGCGTAGTACAGCTTGAGCAGGTGGTCCTGGGCGACCACCTCCTCGGGCAGCAGCGCGGTCGAGGGCGGCGCCGCGCTTGCCGGCGCGTTCTCGGCGTTGCCCTTTCGCTTCAGGAATTCAAGCGGCACGTGCGGCTCCCCGGGCGCTGTGACGGTGTGGATCGGCCGTCATGGTAGCAGGGGCCACGCTCCGGCTGATCAGCTCGATCGCTCGAGGATGACGGCCTCGTCGACGCCGATCTCGAGGAGCGAACCGGCGTCCAGCTCGGCGTCGGCATGCGGGCCGGCAGCGGTCGTGAGCAGGAGCCGCCAGCGGTCGCCGCCGGCGGGTCCGGGGAGGAGCCAGACGGCCGGCACGCGCCCCAGGTTGAGCAGCACCAGCAGGCGCTGGCCTGCGGCCTCGCGAGCGTAGACCACGACGTCACCGTCGGCCGCCGGGTCGAGCTCCGAGCGTCCCGAGCTGGAGCGCCGGGCTCGCCGCCCGGAGCGCGATGAGCCGGCGGTAGACCGACAACGTCGAGCCGGGCGTGCCGGCCTGGACCGACACGTTGCGGGTCGCCGCGTCGGGACCGAGGCGGAGCCACGGCCGGCCGCTGGTGAAGCCCGCCCCGGGACCCGGCCGCCAGGGCATCGGGGTCCGGCTGCGCGAGCGGTCCCACCAGCTGAAGTCGGGCCCGGCGCGGGCGGCGGGTGGATCGACGCTCTCGATCGCGGGCACGTCGACGTCGCCCAGCCCGAGCTCCTCGCCGTAGTACAGGAACGGCGTGCCGCGCAGGGTCAGCAGCAGGACGGCCGCCGCCCGTGCGACGGCGTCGACGTCGGCCGCCCCGGCCGAGGCCGCGAGTCGCGTCGCGTGGCGCGGCTGGTCGTGGTTGGACAGACCGCGGTGGGCCAGCGGTCGGGGCCGAAGGCCGCTTCGCGCCGGGCGATCGCGGCGCGCACCGCCGGCCCGTTCCACGCCGCCTCGACCAGCTCCCAGTCGAACACGAGGTGGCGATCGACCGCCAGCCCGGCGGCGGTCTCGACCGTGTCGTCGAACAGCTCGCCGACGGACATTCGCCCGGGTTGTTCGTCGAGGATCGCACGGAACCGGCCGATGAGCGCCGGGAAATCGGGCTGGTCCCGGTCGAACGCGGTGGACCTGGCGATCCCACGCCGACGTGCCCTCGCGGATCGGGTTCGAGCGCAGCTCGGGGTCCTTGAGCAGGACGTTGAACACGTCGAGCCGGAAGCCGTCGACGCCGCGCTCGAGCCAGCCGCGAACCATCGCGAACTGCGCCTCCTCGACGCCCGGCGCACGCCAGTTCAGCTCGGGCTGCTCGACCAGGAACGTGTGGAAGTAGAACTGCCCGCGGCGCCGGCTCCCACTGCCAGCCCTGGCCGCCGAAGAACGACACCCAGTTGTTGGGCGGCAGCGGAGCCGCCGTCGGGCGCCGTGCCCGCAGGGTCGCGCCACAGGTACCAGTCGGCAAACGGCCCGGTCCGTCGACGCGCGCGAGGCGGCAAACCACGGGATGCTCGAGGCTGGTGTGGTTCATGACCAGGTCGAGGACGACGCGGATGCCCCGTTCGTGCGCGGCCGCGACGAGCCGGTCGAAGTCGGCCTCCGAGCCGAACAGCGGGTCGACGCTGGCATGGTCGCTGACGTCGTAGCCGAGATCGCGCCCGGGCGAGGGGTAGATCGGCGACAACCAGATCGCGTCGACGCCGAGCCCGTCCGGGCCCAGGTGGTCGAGGTGGTCGATGATTCCCCGCAGGTCGCCCACGCCGTTGCCATCGGAGTCGGCGAAGCTGCGTGGGTAGATCTGGTAGATGACGCCGCGCTGCCACCAGTCGTCGCCGAAACGAGGCGATTGGACGACGGAAGCCAGAGCGCGCGGGTCGCACCGGGCGATCTCCAGTAGCGTGCCGGGGTGGAACGATCTGGACTTCGCATCGACGCTCGGCGCAGTCGTGACAAGGATACGATCCACGGATGAGCACATCGCCCACGTTCGACACCGACCCAGCCCGGCTCGCCCAGCCCTTCCCGGCTGACTTCGCCTGGGGCTTCGCCGCCTCCGCCTACCAGATCGAGGGAGCAGCGGCCGAGGACGGCCGGGGACCGTCGATCTGGGACACCTTCGCCCGCCAGCCGGGCGCGATCGCCGATGGCAGCACGGGCGACGTCGCCTGCGACCACTACCACCGCTACCCAGAGGACGTCCGGCTGATGGCCGACCTGGGGGCGCGCGCCTATCGCTTCAGCATCAGCTGGTCGCGCGTCCTGCCCACGGGGACCGGCGCCGTCAACCAGCCCGGCCTCGACTTCTACGAGCGCCTCGTCGACGCCCTGCTCGGCGCGGGCGTCCAACCGCTGATCAACCTGTTCCACTGGGACCTGCCGCAGGCGCTGCAGGACCGCGGCGGCTTCGCCAACCCGCAGGTCGTGGACTGGTTCACCGACTACGCCGCGCTGCTCGCGTCGAAGCTGGGCGACCGTGTCAAGGACTGGATGACGTTCAATGAGCCGGCCGTCTTTGCCTTCCTCGGCCATGCCGACGGCATCCATGCGCCGGGGCTGCGCGACTGGCCGACGGCGATCCGGGTGGCCGACAACGAGCTGCGCGCTCATGCCGCCGCCGCCCAGGCGATCCGCGCGCAGGTCGACGACGCGAAGATCGGCGTGGCGATCGACGTCAACCAGGTCGCGCCGGCGACCGATTCGGAGCGCGATCGAGTCGCCGCCGACCAGTGGAGCTCCGCTCGCGACGCGTGGTTCCTCGATCCGCTCTTCGGTCGTGGCTATCCGACGCTGGGACTCGATGCTCACCGCGAGGCGGGTCACCTCGAAGGCATCGACCTCGCCGAGCCGCCGGCCGGCGATCTCGACTACCTGGGCCTGAACTACTACCGGCGCGACTCCGTCAGCGCCAGGTCGGACCGCGCATTCGACTGGGAGATCGGCGCCGTGCCGGACTCGGAGCAGACGCAGATGGGCTGGCACGTCGCGTCCGACGGTCTGCGCGACGTCTTGCTCGAGCTCAACCAGACGTACGCACCGCCCGAGATCGTGGTCACCGAGAACGGCGCCGCCTACCCCGATACCGTCGATCAGGACGGCCGGGTGCGCGACGCGGATCGGCTGGACTACCTGGCACGCCACGTCGCCGCGGCCTCTGACGCGCTTGCGCGCGGGCGTGCCGCTGACCGGCTACTACGTCTGGTCGCTGCTCGACAACTATGAGTGGAGCCTTGGCTACAGCCGGCGGTTCGGCCTGGTCCACGTCGACTTCGGCAGCCAGCGCCGCACGCCGAAGGACAGCGCGCGCTGGTATCAGCGGCTCATCGCCCGGCGAGGCCCGTCGGCAGGGCGGCGCTGACCGTCGCTTGCTAGCGGTCTCGGTGACCTTCTGATCGTGCGCGGATGCTCGGGGTCGAGGCCACGCGCGACGGTCAGGTGATAGGCGTACAGCTGGGCGGGCACGATCTCGACGATCGGCGCCAGCCAGGGCGGGATGCCGTCCGGCAAGGCCAGCCCCTCGTCGATCTCACGAGCTGCCGGCGCGTCCGAGATCACCAGCAGGCGCGCACCGTGGTCCTCCTTCAGGCGGGCCAGTAGCGCGACCTGGGCCTCCAGTTCGGCGCCGCTCGGGGCCACCGCCAGCACCGGCAAGCCGGGTTCGGCCAGGGCCAGCGGCCCGTGCTCGAAGTCGGCCGCCGAATACGGCATGGCAGCGACCAGCGCCAGCTCCTGCAGCTTGAGCGCCCACTCGCGAGCGGTCGCGTAGCTGTAGCCGCGGCCGAGCACGACGGCACGCTGGCGCTTGGCGTGCGCGGCGGCCAGGTCGCGCGCGTGAGGCTCCGCCGTCAGCGCTGCCGAGATCAGGGCGGGCAGGCCAGCCAGATCGGCCGTTTCTCCTGGCGATGGCGGGTCGAGCGCCGTCGACAGCAGCGCCGCCGCGAGCAGCTCGGTCGTGTAGGTCTTGGTCGCGGCCGTCGCCAGCTCCGGTCCGGCGCGCAGGTCGACCACGTGGTCGGCCGTTTCGGCCAGGGGGGAGGCCGCGTCGTTGGTCAGCGCGACGGTCAGCGCGCCCTGCCGCCGCGCCTCCTCGACCACCGCGACGATGTCCGGTGAGCGACCCGACTGCGAGATGCCGACGACCAGCGCGTCGGCCATGTTCGGGCGCGCTCCGTAGAGCGTGATCGTCGACGGCGCGGCCAGGGCGACGATCAAGCCGTTTCGGATCGCCAGCAGGTACTGCGCGTAGATGCCGGCGTTGTCCGAGGTGCCGCGGGCGGCGATGACGGCGAACCGGGGCCGGCGCGACGTGAGCGCGGCGGAGATCGGGGCGAATGCCGTCGGCGCAGAGTCGAGCAGCCGCTGGGCGGCGGCCGGCTGCTCCAGGATCTCGTCTCTCAGCCCCATGCCATGAGCCCGTGACCGCGTGGATACAGACCGGCGATGTCGACGGGCAACCGGCCGGCGAACGGCGCCTCGCCGAGCAGCGCGGCGGCCAGCGCCTCCATCGACGGCGGCAGGATGCCGTAGCTGCAGACATGGGTTCGCGTGGACGGGTATGCGAGCAGGTCCCACGGCGTGCGCAGGGCGACGGTGACCGTCGGCTTGCCGGACGCCAGGACCGCCGCGGCCAGCGCCGCCTGCGCCGGCTGGAGGTGCGCGGAGAACGTCCCGACGACGACGAGGTCGGCGGTCGCCAGCCGCTGGCCGAGACCTGCGATGTCAGCCTCGCCTGGCGCCGCCGGCAGGAGGATCTCCTCCACGCCCGGGAGCCGGCGGCGGAGCGCCGATGCCAGCGTCGGCGGCACCGTCGAAGACGTGTCGGCCGGCGTCAGGTCGGCGGGCATCGACTGGACGACCGCGATCCGCGCGTCGGCGGCCGGCTTCAACGGCAACAGCCGGTCGTCGTTGCGGACGAGGGTGATCGATCGTCGGGCCAGCTCGGCGGCGAGTGCCTGATGCTCGCCGCACCCGACGACGTCGAGCGGCGGCTGGTCGATAGCCTCCCAGCCAGCGGCGCAGCTCGTCCAGCCGGCGCGTGGCTGCAGCATCGTCGTCGGCATCGATCAGGCCGCGCCGCTGCGCCTGCACGAGGCCCTCCTCCAGCCGTTGCAGCGCCGATTCGTCCGCCGTTCCAAGCAGCACGTCTTCGCCCGCGCGGAGGGCGGCGATGGCATCGATGATCTGCGCCGATCCCTGGGCCAGGGCGTGCATGTCCAGGGCATCGCTGACGGTCACGCCGTCGAACTGCAGCTGCCCGCGCAGCAGGTCGCGCAGAACCGCGGCGGACAGGCTGGTCGGCAGGTCGTCGTCCTGATCGGGTAGCGCGAAATGGCCGGTCATGACCATCCGCGCGCCCGCGTCCAATGCCGATCGAAACGGGACCAGCTCCCGCTCGGCCAGCTCGGCGTTCGTCCGCGGCACCAGCGGCAGCGTGTGGTGCGGATCCGCTGCAGTGTCGCCGGCGCCCGGGAAGTGCTTGGCCGTCGCGGCCACGCCGTCGCCCTGCAGGCCGCGGACGGTCGCCGCCGCGAGCTTTCCGACCGCCTCGGGATCGTCGCCGAAGCTGCGGATCCCGAGCGCCGGATTGGCCGGATTGTTGGCCACGTCGCACACCGGCGCGTAGTTCACGTTGACGCCGAGGGCACGCAGCTCGCGCGCCGTCGCGCCGGCGACGCGCTCGGCCAGCTCTTCGTCGCCGGTCGCGCCGAGCGCCATCGCGCCCGCGAACTGCGTCGTCCCGTCGCCCAGGCCGACCAGCTGGCCGCCCTCCTGGTCGGCGGCAACCAGCAACGGTGGTGCTCCGGCCGGCCGTGCCTCCTGGATGGCGGCGGTCAGCCCGCGGATCTGGGGCGGATCGACGATGTTGTGGACGCGGAAGAGCGTCACACCGGCGACGCCACTGTTCGTTGATCCGCCTCGCCGCCGATGGCGGCAGCTCGGTGCCGCCGAAGGCGATCATGAGCCGCGCCAGCGTCACGACTTGACGGAGCCGGCCAGGATCCCTCTCACGAATGCCCGCTGGAGCAGCAGGAAGACGATCAGCGGCACAACCATCGTGATGAACGCGCCGGCGGTGAGGAGATGCCATGAGCCGCCGCGGCTGCCGATCAGGTTGTAGAGGGCGGTCGGCAGGACGCGAACCTCGGCACCCGGTCCCAGGAAGACGAGCGCCACCAACAGGTCGTTCCAGACCCACAGGAACTGGAAGATCGCGATCGCACCGAGGGCCGGCACCGACAGCGGCAGGACGATCCGGATGAACGTCTGGAGATGCGTCGCGCCATCGATCGCGGCGGACTCGAACAGGTCGCGCGGCAGCTGCGAGATGAAGTTGTAGAGCAGGAAGATCGCGAGCGGCAGGCCGAAGCCCGTGTGCGCCAGCCAGATGCCAAGGAACGAGCCGTACAGGTTCCCGGCGGCAGTAGATCTGCAGGATCGGGATCAGCGACATCTGGATCGGCACGACCAGCAATGCCACCACGATCGTGAACAGGATGCCGCGGCCGCGGAACGGGATCCACGCGAACGCATATGCAGCAAATGCGGCGATGGTGATCGGGATGGCCACCGACGGGATGGTCACGATCAGGCTGTTGATGAACGCGTCACCCATGCCGTCGCTCGAGATGACCGTCTCGTAATTCGACAGCGTCCACTGGTTGGCTTCGAACGGGTGGAGCAGGGACGTCCACCAACCGGATGTCGCGATCAACGCCGGATCGCGCACGGAGGTGACGAGCAGGCCGAGCGTCGGCAGCGTCCACAGGAAGCAGATGGCGAGGACCGTCAGGCGCAGCGGCACGCTCCGCAGGAACGGCGGCCGCCAGGCAGCGACGCGCGTGCCTGTCGTGCTCTCGATGCGGCCGGGCGGGCGCCGTCATCCTTGCCGTCTGCTGTCGTCTGAAGTTGCGCAGGTTGATGTACATCACGGGCAGGACGGCCACGAAGAGCAGCGTCGCGAGCGCGGCGCCGCGACCGTCGTCGAAGAACTGGAAGATCTCGTGGAACATGCGGATCGGCCACGACGTCGTCATTGAACCGTCCGCCGGTCGTCACGTAGACGATGTCGAAGATCTTGAGGGTGACGATGGCGATGGTCGTCGCGACCGTGATGATCGAGCCGCGGATGATCGGCACGATCACCCGGACGAAGAGCTGGCGCTCGGTGGCGCCATCGAGCCGGGCCGCCTCGATGACCTCGCTCGGCACCCCCTTGATCGCGGCCGACAAGACGACCATGGCGAAACCGGTCTGGAGCCAGACCAGGATCACGATCTCGCAGAAGACGTTGATCGGGCTGGTCTGCAGCCACGGGATCGGCTCACCACCGAAGCCGACCACGATCGCGTTCAAGAGGCCGATCTGCGGCGAGCCGGCGGGCTGCCAGGCGTAGACGAAGCCCCAGATGACCGATGCGCCGACGAGCGAGATCGCCAGCGGCAGGAAGACGATGGTCTTGGCCAGCGACTCGCGTCGGACGCGATCGAACAGCCCGGCGATGATGAGTCCCAGCAGCGACGCTGGCACCGGTCCCGAAGACCAGCCAGAGGACGTTGTTGCGCAGGATCTGTGATGAATTCGGGCTCGGTCATCACCTCGAAGTTCGCGAGCGTGAACTGCCCCTGCGTTGTCCTGGAGGCTGCGCAGGATCGTCCCCGCCGCGGGGTAGACCAGGAAGACCGCCAGTAGCGCCAGGGCGGGGCCGGCAAAGACCCACGGCAGGATCCGGTCGCGCCACTTCGGCGGCAGCAGGCTGACCAGCGCAGCCGACGCCGATGAACAGCAGCCAGATGCCGCCGACGCCCACCGCCAGGGCGATCGCCGCCAGCAGGAGCTTGGCGACCACTTGATCGCCCTGAGCCGTTGCGCAGCTCCGATCGCGCCCGACGCGTTGCCCAGCGCCTCGTAGATCGAGGCCAGGAGGTTCGGTCCGCCCTGCGGGTCGAGCAGGACGAGGATGCCGGCGCCGCACAGGCCCAGGCCGATCAGCCCGGCGATCGGCAGGACGAAGCGCGATAGTCCGGGACTCTCAGTTCGAGCTACGGCCATCCCACTCCTCCTCGCCGGAAATAGTAGCGGGGCGCGCCACCGTGAGGTGGACGCGCCCCGCAAGCCATCAGATCGTTACTGGGCGGGCCAGCTGTCGTCGATGGCCTTCAGAACCGCATCGGTGTTGGTGCCACTGTTGTTGGCCCACTGGACCGACTGGGTCCAGAAGGTTCCGGCGCCGACCTTGGCGGGCATGAGGTCGGAAGCGTCGAAGCCGATTCCCTTCGCGGCCTTGTTCGCGATCTCGGAGGCGACCTTGAGCTTGTAGGCGCCGGCATACCAGTCGGCGGGGGTGGTGCGTGTTGGTCGAGATGGCGCTGCCGGCGCGGATCCAGTTCTGGATGCCTGCCGGCGTGGCGAGGAACTGGGCGACGGCACGGACTTCGGGCCGATCGACGAGCACCATGAGCGTGTCGGCCGAGCCTTCGGCATAGTTCTGGGCCGGGTCGATCGTCGGGAACGGGAAGATCCCGATGTCAGTCCCGATGACGTACTTCGACGGCTTTCCGCTGGCCCGCTGATCCGGGAAGAAGTCCGGGCCGTACCAGGTCGGGATCTTCTGCATCCAGCACTTCGGGTTCGCCAGATCGTCGGTGAACATCGGATCCATCGGCGTCTTCTGGTCGGTGGCGACGATCGCCGTGTTGCCGCCGAAGACGTACTTGGGCGTGAAGAAGATCTTGCCGACGTACTTGTCGAAGGCGTCCTTGATGCCCGGGTCCTGGAACGTGACCTTGTGGCTGATCCAGTCGTTGTAGTAGTCGGCGCCCTTGGTCTTGAGGACCACTTCCTCGACCCAGTCGGTGATCTGCCAGCCGGTCGCGTCGCCGGGGCCGCCCGCGCTGACGCACCACGGGTTGGTGCCGTCAGCGACGATCTTGTCGGACAGGGCGATCAGCTCGTCCCACGTCTTGGGGACCGTGTAGCCCTTGGCCTCGAAGGCCTTGATCGGGTACCAGATGGTCGACTTGACGTCGGCCTTGTAGGGGATGCCCCAGATGTTCGAGCCCTGGGTGACCAGGCCGATGGTGTTCGGCATGCTCGTCGCTGAGCTTCTTGCCATCCATGATCGTCGCGACGTCCTTGACCTTGCCTGCGGCGGCGTAGGCCAGGATGGGCGTCGGCTGGGCGAGCATCGCCAGGTCCGGCGGCTTGCCACCGTCGATGCGCGTCTTCAGCACGGTCTCGTGGCTCGAGCCGATGCTGTCGACCTGGATCTTGATGCCGGTCGCGGTCGCAAAGTCGGCGAGCGCGGCAGCGAAGTTCGTGCCCTCGCCGCCGATCCACTGCGTCTGGATCGAAACGGTCTTGCCGGCGAACGGCAGCTTGCCGTCGGCGCCCTTGGTCAATGCCTGGTCCAGCTCGGTGTAGCCGGTCGGGACCTTCGGCACGGCTGCCGCCGGCTTGGCCGTAGCCGCCGCGCTCGGCGCCAGGCTGGCTCGCCCCGGCAGACGCCGCGGGCGGCTTGCTCGCCGCAGCGGACCCGGCGGGTGACGGCGACGTGGTGCTGGCCGCGCATGCGCTGACCAGCAACACGACGACGACCGCCAACGCGGGTGTCGTCCTAAGTCTCTTGCCCATGAATGTGTCTCCTCCTCAGAATTGCCCTGACGGTGGGTGACGCTCCCCCTCCCCTCCGCCTAAGTTATCCGACTCCGGCAATAGACGCCATGTAGATATCTTTATCGCTCGCCCACCCCCTCTCGCTCAAGCAAGCCGATGCGGTGGCGAGCGATCGCCGCCGCCCCGCGCGCGCCGGGCGCCTCGGTTGGCGACAGCAGCTCGACGGTCGCATCGCCCAGGGCGGCCTCGACGAGTGGCGAGGCCGCCCGTTCGCGGGCGATGCTCGATTGGATCGATTCGAGAAGGGCCGGTCCGGCGGCCGCCACGCCGCCGCCGATGACGATTCGCTTGACGCCGAGGGTCAGGACGAGCGATCGGATCGCCCGGGCCAGGTGGTCGGCCACTCGGTCGGTGATCTCGATCGCGACCTCGTCGCCGGCAGAGCTGGCGCGGAAGACGTCGGCGGCACTCGAATGGGGCGACAGCACGGTGCTGCGCCCGGCAGCCATCGCCTCGTCGGCCTGGCGGGCGATTGCCGGACCGGCGGCGATCGTCTCGAGGCAGCCGCGCAGACCGCACGCGCAGACGGCTCCGTCCGGATCGGCGACGACGTGGCCCACCTCGCCGGCAAAGCCGTTGTCGCCGCGGAGCAGCACCCCGTCGAGGACGACGCCGGCCGAGATGCCGGTCCCGATCGCGAGGAAGGCGACGCTCGCCGGCGCCGGCGCGGACCCGTCGGCCGCCTGCTCGCTCAGCCAGAGCGCCGCCGCCCGGGCGTCGTGCTCGACGAAGGTCGGGACGCCCAGCTCCGCCTGCAGCAGCGGTCCGAGCGGCAGGTGGATGATGCCCAGGTTGACGGCCATGCTGACCGAGCCGGCATCCGGGTCGATGTGGCCGGGGATGGCGACGCCGACCGCGGCGACGTCATGCCGCAGCTGGCGCCGGGCATCGTTGACGAGACCGGCGACCTGGCCGACGAGCGACGACCGGTCCGTTGGCGTGACATGCTCGTAGAGGACGCGGTCCCGATCGTCGGTGACGACGATCGACGTCTTGGTGCCGCCGATGTCGACACCGGCGACGAGCGGCCCGTCGAGTCCCGGCTCGTAGGTCGCGATCAACGCACCAACCCCAGGCCCAGCTGCTGCTCCATCAACAGCGCCGACGCGCCCAGCACGACCACGTCGTCGTGGACGTGGCCGAACTCGATCTGCGTGTCGCGAGCGAGCAATGCCAGGACGCTCGAACGCGCCGAGCGCTGGACCTCGTCCAGCCAGTCCTCGCCCGAACGCCGCGACCGGCCCGACCAGCAGGACGTTGTGGACATTGAGCACGCCGATCAGCCAGCCGATGGCCAAGCCGAGCTCGCGCGCGGCGTCGAGGACGATCCGCCGGACGCCGTCGACGCCGCCCCTGAACGCGGCGACGAGGCCGGCCTCGTCGGTGATCGTCGGTTCCACCGCCTGGGCGGCATCGACCAGCGCGCGCATGCTGGTCACCGTTTCGAGACAGCCCTTCCGACCGCATCGGCACGGTGCCCCGGCGTGACCCGGCGACACATGGCCGAACTCGCCGGCGCCGTAGCCGTCGCCCTGGAACAGCTGACCGTTGACGATGATCCCGGCGCCGATGCCGCGCCCGACCTTGATGACGATCAGGTTGTTCGGCCGTGGCCGCCGATGGAACGTCAGCTCGGCAAGCGCAGCCGCGTGGCTGTCGTTGGCGACGACGACCGGCACGCCGTAGCGGCTCTCGACGAGCGGCCCAAGGCGGAGCTCGGCCCAGTCGAGGTTCACCGACCAGCGGACCGTGCCCGAGCGAGTGTCGATGACGCCGGGCGCGCCGATGCCGATGCCGAGGAGGGGAGACCGGTCATCGGCGCGCAGGGCGTCGACAAGTTCGAAGACGAGCTCGAGTGCGGCTTCGCCGTTGCGCCCTTCGAGGGGCAGGTGGATGGAGCGCAGGATGTCGCCGCTCAGGTTGACGACCGCGCCGCTGAACTGCGCCTCGCCGAGATCGAGGCCGATCAGGTGACGGCCGTCCGGGGCGACGCGGAGCAGGATCGGCGACTTGCCGCCGCTGGATTGGCCGCGGCCGATCTCCTCGATCAGGTTGTCGTCGATGAGGCTGCCGACGAGACCGCTGACCGACGTTCGCGTCAGGCCGGTCAGCCGGGCCAGGTCGGCGCGCGACAGCGGGCTGTGGTCGTGGAGGGCGCGCAGCACCAGCTGCTGGTTGAACGTTCGCGTCTGCTGGTGCGTCGCCTTCTCAGGCAGCAGCGTCTGGCCGGCGCTCATGGCGGACGCTCCTCCTACCGAGACCAGCCAACTCCTGCCGCGGGCTTTGGCAAGAGACTTGACAAAGTCGGATGGTGCGTCCGGGTCAGGGCTTTGTCAAGTCGGTGGACAAACATGGCCAGGGCCAGCCGGAGCGTTGGCAGTCGCGCGTCACCGTCAGTCGCTGCATCTCTGGGCTCAACGGACGGGCGCCTCCCCCGCCGCGGTCAGCGCCTCGTTCGCTCCCGCAGTCGGGCGACCTGCTCGGCCAGCTCGGCCTCGCGGGCACGGGCGCCCTCGACGACCGGCGCCGGGGCGCGGGTCACGAACGCCTCGTCGGCCAGCCTCGCGCGGGCCGCCTCGAGCCAGCCTTCGGCCTCGGCCAGGTCGCGTTCGAGCCGCTCGCGTTCGAGGTCGGCGGCCTCGTCGTGGCGCGCCGGCGGGCCGGACGGCGGCCTCGATCTCGCCGCCGCCGAGGATGACCGTCAGGTCGCCCTCGCGGGTCGCCGCCTCGAGGGCCTCGGGCGTCAGCTCGCGGTGGAGCGGCCGCGCGCGGGCGAGCCGTTCGACGGCCGGTCGGAGCGCCTCGAAGGTCGCGCCGAGCGACGGCGGCACGTAGACGAGCGTCTCGAGCCAGTCGGCCGCCGGCAGCCGCGCCGAGGCGCGCGCGTTGCGGATCTCGGTCACCAGCGCGACGAGCTGGTCGACCTCCCGCTCGGCGGCTTCGTCGCGCTCGCCCGGCGCCGGCCAGCGGGCGACGATCAGCAGCTCCGGATCCGACGCGCGGTGCGGCAGCGCCTCCCACAGCGCCTCGGTCACGAACGGCATGACCGGGTGGAGCAGGCGCAGGTAGGTGTCGAGCACCTCGACCAGCGTCCACCACGTCGCCTCGCGCTCCTCGACGGTGCGGCGCTCGTCGGCGAGGCGGACCTTGGCCAGCTCGAGGCCCCAGTCGCAGAACTCGCTCCAGATCGCCTCGTACAGGAGGCGCGTCACCTCGCCGAAGGCGTACCCGGCCATCGCCTCGTCGACGGCGGCGGTGGTCGCCGCGGCGCGCGACAGCAGCCAGCGCTCGGCGGGGCCGAGATGGTCGGTCGTCGGGCAGGCGCCGCTCGGCACCGTCGGCGATCGTGCGACGGCCGTGCCCCGACCACGTAGCGGGTCGCGTTCCACAGCTTGTTGGCGAAGTTCCGGGCGTGCTCGAGCCTGGCGTCGCTGAAGCGCTGGTCGTTGCCCGGCGTCGCGCCGTGGATGACGGAGAAGCGCAGTGCGTCGGCGCCGGCCTCGTCCATGACGCCGAGCGGGTCGACCACGTTGCCCTTCGTCTTCGACATCTTCTGGCCCGTCCGGGTCGCGGATGAGCCCGGACAGGTAGACCGTGTGGAACGGCTCGACCCCGGTCAGCTCGAGCCCGAGCATCATCATCCGGGCGACCCAGAAGAAGATGATGTCGTAGCCGGTCTCCATCACCGAGGTCGGGTAGTACGTGGCGAGGTCGGGCGTGTCGTCCGGCCAGCCGAGCGTCGAGAACGGCCACAGCCCCGAGCTGAACCAGGTGTCGAAGATGTCCGGGTCCTGCTGGAGCTCGGTCGCCGGGCGCCCGCAGACAGCGCACGCGGTCGGGCCCGGCCGGCTCGGACGACACCGTCACGTGGCCGTCGGGGCAGTACCAGGCCGGGATGCGATGGCCCCACCACAGCTGGCGCGACACGTTCCAGTCGCGGATGTTGGTCAGCCAGTGCTCCCAGGTCTTCTCGAACCGTTCGGGCAGGATCCGCGTCGCGGCCCGATCGCGTCGATTCGAGCGCGCGCGCCGCGAGCGGCCCGGTCCGCACGAACCACTGCGTCTTGAGCCGCGGCTCGATGACGTCGCCGCTGCGCTGGCAGCGCCCGATGACCATCTCGTGGGGCACCGACCCGACGAGATCGCCGCGCGCCTCGAGGTCGGCGACGATCGCCTCGCGCGCGTCGTAGCGGTCGAGCCCGTCGTAACGCGTCCCGGTCCCGGCGATCGTCGCGTCGTCGGCCAGGATCGTCGGCGCCGGCAGCCCGTGACGCAGCCCGGTCTGGTGGTCGTCGTGGTCGTGGGCCGGCGTGATCTTCACCGCGCCGGTGCCGAACGCCCGGTCGACCACCTCGTCGGCCATGATCGGGACGTCGCGCTCGACGAACGGGATCCGGACCTGGCGCCCGACCAGCTCGGCGTAGCGCTCGTCGTCGGGATGGACCGCCACGCCCGTGTCGCCGAGGATGGTCTCGGGGCGCGTGGTCGCGATCGCGATCGTGGCATCCGGGTCTGGCTCGCCGGTCGCCGGGTCGACGAGGTGGTAGCGCACCGTCCAGAGCGTCCCGGTCTCGGGCGTGCCGATGACCTCGAGGTCGCTGACGCTCGTCCGGCAGCCCGGGCACCAGTTGACGAGCGCCTCGGTCCGGTAGGCGAGGTCCGCGCGGTACAGCCGCTCGAACGCGACCCGGACGGCCTTGGCCGAGCCGTCGTCCATCGTGTACCGCAGCCGCCCCCAGTCGAACGATCCGCCGACCCGGCGCTGCTGGCCGAGCATCAGCTCGCGGGTCGTGGCCACGAACGCGCGCATCCGCTCGAGGTAGCGCTCGCGCCCGAGCGACGCCCGGCTCTCCCCTTCCCTGGCGAGGATCCCGTCGAGCACGAACTGGGCGGCGATCGAGGCGTGGTCGAGCCCCGGCAGGAAGAGCGTCCGGTGCCCGCGCATCCGGGCGTGGCGGATCATCAGGTCCTCGACCGCGGTCCGCTGGGCGTGCCCGAGGTGGAGCGAGCCGGTGATGTTGGGCGGCGGCTGGATGATCGTGAACGGCGGCAGCGCCGGGTCCGCGGTCGATCCCCGGCCGTCGGGCGCGAACACGTCCGCGGCGAGCCAGCGCTCGTAGATCGCGCCCTCGACGTCGTGCGGCGTATAGGCCTTCGGCAGCTCCGGCATCGTTCGCCCTCGAATCAGAACGACCCCTTCGTCCAGCGGACGAACGGGTCGTGGTACCACCTGCTGGTTCGGCGTCCGGCCCGGCCCGGTCATCCCGGTCCGGCGCGTCCGGCGCCCTCTCGACGCGCTAACGGGCGTCTCCCGCACGGCTCGCGAGCGACCTTCACGACGGCGTTCCCGCGCGGCTCACACCATCCCGCGCTCGCTCCGGGGCCCGGCCCGTCGCTACTCCTCTCGGTCCTTGCCGTGAGGGGCCGAGTCTATCACGGGCTCCTGGCCATCCGGCCGGCGGCTGCTAGGCGGTCTCGCCGCGCTCGGCCAGCCAGTCCTGGTAGTTCGTCTCGTCGACGCCCTTGTCGATCTCGGTCTTGGTCAGCAGGAGCGGCAACCGCCCCGAGCGGATCGTCTCCTCGGTGATGATGCACTTGCGGATGTCGGTCCGGTCGGGGATGTCGTACATCACCTCGAGCAGCGATTCCTCGACGATCGAGCGCAGCGCGCGCGCCCCGGTCTTGCGATCGAGCGCGACCTCGGCGGCGGCCTGCAACGCGCCCGGCGTGAACGCGAGCTCGACCTTGTCGAGCGACAGGAACTTCTCGAACTGGCGGGTGACCGCGTTCTTGGGCTCGGTCAGGACCCGGACGAGATCCTCGGCCGACAGCGCCGACAGCGTGACCATGACCGGCAGGCGGCCGATGAACTCCGGGATCAACCCGAACTTGAGGAGGTCCTCGGGCATCACCTTCTCGAGGATCCGGCCGCGTTCGACCGGGCCCATCGCGGACTTCGATCCGAAGCCGATCGAGCGCCGCCCGACCCGCTCCTCGACGATCCGCTCGAGACCGTCGAACGCGCCGCCGCAGATGAACAGCACGTTCGTGGTGTCGATCTGGATGAAGTCCTGGTGCGGGTGCTTCCGACCGCCCTGCGGCGGGACGTTGGCGACGGTCCCCTCGAGGATCTTGAGCAGCGCCTGCTGGACGCCCTCGCCCGACACGTCACGGGTGATCGACGGGTTGTCGGCCTTGCGCGCGATCTTGTCGATCTCGTCGATGTAGATGATCCCGCGCTGCGCCCGGGCGACGTCGAAGTCGGCCGCCTGGATGAGCCGCAGCAGGATGTTCTCGACGTCCTCGCCGACGTAGCCGGCCTCGGTCAGCGACGTCGCGTCGGCGATGCAGAACGGCACGTCGAGGACGCGGGCCAGGGTCTGGGCGAGCAGCGTCTTGCCGGAGCCGGTCGGCCCGACGAGCAGGACGTTCGACTTCTGGAGCTCGACCTCGTCGACCTGGTGGCCGGCGTTGACCCGCTTGTAGTGGTTGTAGACCGCGACCGAGAGGACCTTCTTGGCCCGCTCCTGGCTGATCACGTACTGGTCGAGCGCGTCCTTGATCTGGTGTGGGTTGGGCAGCTTGGAGCTCGACGACTTGGGTCGCGGCGTCTCGAGGAGCTCCTCCTCGATGATCTCCTGGCACAGGTTGATGCACTCGTCGCAGATGTAGACGCCCTGTCCGGCGATCAGCTTGCGAACCTGCTCCTGGCTCTTCCCGCAGAAGGAGCAGCGATACGGAACCTTGGGTCCCTTGCTGCTGCCGCTCGACGTTGTCACGTGCCCGTCCCCGACCTCTTACTGGTCCTTGGTCTTCTTCGGCGCTTCGGCGGGCTCCGGCCCGTCGCCGCCGTCGGCCGCCTCTTCGGCGGCCTTTGATCCCTCGCCGCCGGCCAACCCGGCGTCGTGGGCCTGCGCGATCAGCGAAGCGCTTTCAACCGCGTAGACCTCGTCGATGATGCCATAGTCCCTGGCCGACTCGGGTGCCATGAAATAGTCCCGGTCCGTGTCGTGAATGATCTTGTCCAGCGGCTGGGCGGTATGGCGGGCCAGGATCTCGTGGTTGCGCGCGACGAGGAACTCCCATTCCTTCATCTGGATGATGGCGTCCGGCGCGTTGCCACGGAACCCGCCCGAGCCCTGGTGGATCATGATCCGGCTGTTCGGGAGGGCGTAGCGCTTGCCCTTCGCGCCGGCGGCGAGGAGGACCGCAGCCATCGACGCGGCCATGCCGATGCAGATCGTGCTGACCGGCGCACGCAGGTACTGCATCGTGTCGTAGATCGCCAGCCCCGAGGTGACCTGCCCGCCCGGGGAGTTGATGTACAGGCTGATGTCCTTCTCCGGGTCCTCCGACTCGAGGAACAGGAGCTGGGCGATGACCAGGTTGGCCAGGTGGTCCTCGATGGCGTCGCCGAGGAAGATGATCCGCTCGCGCAACAGGCGCGAGTAGATGTCGTAGGCGCGCTCCCCCCGGCTGGAGGACTCGATGACCATGGGGACGAGCATCTTCGGACTCCCTGGTTCAGCGGACACGGGTGCGGATCAGCCGGCGGCGGCCGGGACGTCGTCGAGGACCGAGCCGGGATCGGTCGCATCAATGGCCGCGTTGGCGGCCGCCTGGCCGCCCTCGACCGCGGACGCCGGCCCGTCCTCGAGGTGGGGCAACGGCGCGTGGTCGGGGTGCTCGGTCAGCCATTCGTCGATGATCCCCTCGACGACGCGGCTGCGCCGGAGCGTGCTCCGGATGTAGGCCCGGCCACGATCCGAATCGAAGTACGCGAGCAGCCGCTCATCGTCCGGATAGCGCTCCCGACCGCGCTGGACCTCGGCCTCGACCTCGGCGTCGGGCACGGACGCGCCCTCGACGTCGGCCACCTTGGACAGCACGAGCAGCGTCCGGACGCGCTTCTCGGCGCCCGGC
This sequence comes from uncultured Chloroflexia bacterium, assembly GCA_963721545.1. GTDB lineage: Bacteria > Chloroflexota > Limnocylindria > Limnocylindrales > CSP1-4 > SPCO01. The sequence continues at coordinate 162,542 of CAVRKB010000004.1, read as the reverse complement.
CGGAACTCGGCGTGGAGGTCGGCGTCGGACTTGTCGACGGCCTTGAGGTAGGCCTCCTCGGTGATCCCCTGGCGGGCGATCGAGGCGCGGAACTCGTCGTGCATGACCTCGACTTCCTGGTCGACCAGGACATCGGGCAGCTCGACGGTCGCGTTGGCGACCGCGTAGTCGATGATCCGGTCGGCGAAGCCATGGCGGGCCCGGTCGAGCGCGCTCCGCTCGAGCCGGGTGCGGATGTCGGCGCGCAGCGCGTCGATGTCGGCGAAGTCGCCGAGCGTCCCGATGAAGTCGGCGTCGAGCTCCGGCAGGACCTTCTCGCGCAGCTCGCGCAGGTCGACCGCGAAATGGACCGGGGCGCCGGCCAGGGTCGCCTCCGGGTAGTCGTCCGGGAAGCTGATGTCGAACTCGGTCGAGCCACCGACCTCGAGGCCGACGAGGTTCGCCTCGAAGCCCGGGATCAGCCGCTCCTGGCCGAGGATCAGCGGCATCCGCTCGGACGTCCCACCCTCGAACGGCTGGCCGTCGCGCGAGCCGACGAACGAGATGACCGCGTAGTCGCCGTCCTGCGCGCCGCGTCCCTCGACGGCTGTCAGCGTCGCGTTCTGGTCGCGCAGCTCCTCGAGCACCTGGTCCACCCGGGCGTCGTCGATGGTGTCGATCTCGGGTGCGAAGTTGAAGTGCTTGTAGTCGCCCAGCTCGACGTCCGGGCGGACCTGGACCGTCGCCTTGAAGACGAGCGGCTTGCCCTCCTCGGCCTGGACGACCTCCACGTCGGGGTTCGCCAGGGGCATCACGGCGCTCTCGACGATCGCCTCGCGGTAGGCATCCTCGACGAGGTGCTCGACCGCCTCGTCGAGCACGACGCCCGGACCGAGGTGGCGCTCCAGGACGGGGCGCGGGGCCTTGCCCGGACGGAACCCGGGGACCCGCGTGCGGCGGGCCAGCCGGCGAACGGCGTCGTCGATCGACCGCCCGAGGCGGTCGGCGGGTACCTCGACGTCGAGGATGACGGTCGAGTTCGGGCCAGGGGTGGTGGTGGTCGGCATCGCCCGGGAAGTATAGGGCGGCACGCTCGCCGCGGCCTGCGGACCGGCGCCGTCGGGCCCGCGGCGGCTGGCATCGGGCGACGCGCCCGGCCTCCGTCGCTGGTAGGCGAGAGAGGGATCGAACCTCCACGCCGCTCACGCGGCACCGGCTCCTAAGGCCGGCGCGTCTGCCATTCCGCCACTCGCCCGCCGCGAAGTCTAGCGCGCCGCTGCGTGAACGCGGCCGACGGCCGCCGGATTGAGGCCGGTCAGCCGGGCTTGGCGGGCGTGTCCGTAGACGGCTCGCCCTCGACGGCGGCGTCGGGCTCGACCGGCTCGCCACGCTGGCGGGCGACGCGCTCCTGGATCTCCGCGAGCCGCGCCTGGAAGCCCTCGTTGTCGGTACGGAACACCCAGCCGACCGCCCGCTTCGTGGCGCCGGCGAGGAACGGCCGGGCGACCGTGAGGATCAGCAATGTCCGCAGCTTCGCGCGTTCCTGTTGCGCCGCGGCGGCGTAGGCGGCGAAGTCGCGTTCCAGCACGCCCCGGACCTTGGCGCCATCGTCGCCGAGCTTGCGAAGCGACTTGTCGACCTCTTCCGGGAGCATCGACTTGGGCAGCGCCTCGGGCTCGCCCGTGACCCTCCGCCTGGCCGCCCGGAAGAGGCGCCGAGGTCCTCCGACCGCGAGGAAGCCCGCGCCGCCGACCACGGCCGCGGTGCGGACGGGTTGCGCCGGATCTTGGCGGGCACGTCCACCGCGGCGCGAGCCGAGGCCTCGAGGCGCTCGAGCTCGTCGCCGAGCGACGCGCGTGCCGCTAGGACCCGATCCCGGGCGGCATCCGTTTCTGTAGCCACTCGAGCGTCTCCTTGGTGGTGTCGATGGTCTGGACGGGGGTGAAGCGGCGGCGCAGCGCCTCGACGTCGATGCCGGTTCGCGACACGTCGATCGCCATGAGGGCGATCCAGGTCAGGTAGCCCACCGTGATCCCGATGCCGGCCCCGACCTGCGGTCCGAAGGTGATCGCGGTGAATGCGCCGAACAGGCGCGCCGAACACGATCAGGCCGGCGAGCGCGACGAACCGCCCGCCGGCGGACGCCGACATGCGGACGGCGGCCACGATCCCGGCGATCAGGCCCACGAACATCCACAGCAGCACGCCGACGACCAGCGGCCGGATCCCCGGGTCCACCGCGACCGCCAGCGCGTCGCCGATCGCGGTGTACGCCCGGTTGGGCAGGTCGAGCCCGAACGCGATGCCGACGAGGATCCCGACGACGATCGCGATCGCGAGGGCGCCGACGATCCGGCGCGCGGCGATTCCCACGCCGGCGAGCACGGCCGCGATCGCGACCGACACGAACAGCAGCACGCCGTGGAGCACGCCCCACATCAGCGAGCCGAGGACCCACTCGCCGATCCCGAGCGACAGGCCGATGACCAGCAGGAACACCGCGAAGATGACGAGCGCGATGGCGAGCGCGATGGCCGCGGCGAGGCGGCCGACTTCGCCGGCAATGGCCGACGCTTCGGCCTTGGCCAGGTCGATGTGGGCGAAGACGAGCGCCATGAGGGCGTCGCGCGTCGCACTGAGCTGGGCGCGGATGCCCGCTCGGGTGGCGTCTTCGGGCCGCCCGGCCGCTCGGGCGGGTCGGTTTGCGGTTCCGGCGTGGTGGGATCGTCCAGCGGTGGGCTCCGGCTGCGGATCGGGCGCAGGGGGTCAGCCGCGATGATAGCAGCGCATCCCCGGTACGCCAGCCGCGCACGGGACGGGACGCTACGCTGCGGGGGTGTCCACCGACCCGCCGCGCCACATCCGGACGGCCGAGCTGCTGAGCATCGGCAGCGAGCTGACCGTCGGCGACACGCGCGACACCAACGCCGGCGAGCTCGCCCGCTCGCTGACCGGGCTGGGCGTTCGCGTCGGTCGGCTGACGGCCCTGCCCGACGACCTGGCGGCCGTGACCGAGGCGTTCACGGCCGGCCTTGGGCGCGCCGACCTGGTGGTCTCGACCGGCGGGCTCGGCCCGACGCCCGACGACCTCACCCGGGAGGCGATCGCGGCGGCCTGCGGCGAGGTGCCGGCCGTCGACCCGGACCTCGAGGCGTGGCTGCGCGAGCTGTGGAGCCGGCGCGGCATGCCCTTCCCGGAGCTCAACCTCAAGCAGGCCTGGCGGATCCCGTCGGCCGACGCCATCCCGAACCCGAACGGGACGGCGCCCGGCTGGTTCGTCAGCCGGCCGGACGGCCGGATCATCGTCGCCCTGCCCGGCCCGCCCCGCGAGATGCGCCCGATGTGGGCTGACGAGGTCCTGCCCCGGCTGACCCGGTCCGGGCTCGGCGCGGAGGTCGTCGCGAGGACCTACCGGCTCGCGGGGATCGGCGAATCGCAGGTCGCCGAGCGGCTCGGCGAGCCGATGCTCCGGGCGACCAACCCGATCGTGGCGACGTATGCCCGGGCCGAGGCGGTCGACATCCGGATCTCCGCCACGGCGGACGCGGCGACGACGGCCGCGTCGCTCGTCGAGGCTGCCGCCGCGATCGTCCTCGAGCGCGTCGGCGAGCACGTCTGGGCGACCGGGACGACGACCTGGAGCGAGGCGCTCGGCACCCGGCTCGGCGAGCTCGGCTGGACGCTGGCGGCCGTCGAGATCGGGACCGGCGGGAGCCTCATGGCCCTGCTCGGCGACGCGCCGTGGGTTCGCTTCGACGAGTCCATCGCGGCCGATGCCCCCGCCGCGACCGCCCACGGCGATCCGTCGCCCGAGGCCGATAGCGACCCTGCCGCCGACGACGTTCCCGATGGCCTGCGTCGCGCTTCGCCCGGCGTGCCCGCGAGCTCGGTGGCGCGGACGTCGGGCTGGCCGTCCGGGCCAGGCCGCGAACCGGCGACACCGCGGTGGCCATCGCGATCGTCACGCCGTCGCTCGAGCGGCGGTCAGTCGCGTCGTGTTCCTGACGGGCCCGATGGGACGGTCGCGCGTCGCGCTGGCCGCGGCGGCCGTGCTGCTCGAGACGCTCCGCGACGGGTCTGGCTAGGCGGCCGGCGTCTTCGCGACGGGCCCGGCCAGGCGCCCAGCGCTCAGCGTTTCGAGGCGGTGATCAGCCCGTCCATGTCGAGGACCTGGATCCCGTCGCCGGTCGACCCGGACGAGGCCGTCGTCGGCGAACTGTCCGAGCAGCTTGTTCACGCTCTGCCGCGTGCAGCCGACCATCGACGCCAGCTCGGCCTGGGTCAGCGTCCGACGCAGCCGGATCGCGCCATTCGGGCCCCCGCTCGGGCCGGCCTCGCGGGCGAGCCGGACGAGGCGTGCGGCGAGCCGGCCGGTCATGTCCAGGAAGTGCAGCTCCTCCACGTGGGTCGTCAGCCGGCGGAGCTCCCCGGCGAGGGCGGCCAGCAGCGTCTCGCGGACGGCGGGCTCGGTGGCGACCAGCTCGCGGAACCGGTCGCGCGGCAGGATGACGGCCTCGGTGGCGGTCGAGCGCCGACGCGGTCGCGGAACGCGGTGCGCCGTCGAGCAGGGCCAGCTCGCCGAACACGTCGCCCTGCCGGAGGATGGCCAGGATCGCCTCGTCGCCCTCATCGGACGGGAGCGCGATCTTGACCTCGCCCGAGACGATGATGAACAGCGCGTCGCCCGGGTCGCCGGCGTGGAAGATGATCTCGCCGCGGCGGAAGCGCCGGGTCCGCGTCCCGGCCGCAACGTGCTCCAGCGTGGACGCATCGAGTCCGGCGAAGAACGGTGTCCGCCCGAGCGACTCCTCGAGCGGGTCGGCGGTCAGCATGACCGCATCGTACGCCCCCATGTCCCACCAACCGCGCCTGTCACGTGGCCGACAGCCTTGCGGTCGTCTGGCGGTCGGCAGCGGATCCGCGGCCGCCAATACCATGGCGCCGTGATTGCCGACGCCGCCGGTCGCCTCCGCCTGTCCGTCCTCGGCTGCAGCTCGGCCGTGCCCCATCCTGCGGCCCCTGCGGCCGGATTCCTCGTCGAGTGGGCGAACACGGCCGTCCTGCTCGATGTCGGACAGGGCGTCATCCGCCGGCTCCAGGCGATCTGCGATCCGCGTGACCTGGCCGGGGTCGTCGTCGGCCACATGCACGCCGACCACTTCCTCGACCTGGCCGGCCTGCGCTATGCCTACCCGTGGGGCGAGCCGGCGGCGGTTCCGCTGCCGCTCCACCTGCCGCCCGGCGGGGCCGCCCGGCTCGACGCGCTCGCCGAGGCGATCTCCGAGCGTCCCGGGTTCTTCGACGCCGCCTACGACATCGACGAGTACGACCCGGACGTCCCGCTCGCGATCGGGCCGCTGACCGTCACGTTCCGTCGCGGCCGGCACTACATCCCGGCCTGGGCGATGGCCATCGAGTCGCCCGACGGCGCCCGGCTCGTCTACACCGGCGACACCGGGCCGAGCGACGCGATGGTCGACTTCGCGCGTGGCGCCGATCTGCTGCTCGTGGAGGCCGGCCTTCGCGACGAGAGCGATGACGACCCCGAGCGTGGCCACCTGACCGCCCCCGAAGCGATCGACCTCGCGGTCCGGGCGGGCGCCCGCGAGACCCTGCTCGTCCACTACGCGCCGGACCGACGCGCGGAGATCGAGCTGCTGTGCGAGGCGTCGCCGGCGACGATCCGGCCGGCCGTGGCCGGCCTCGTACGGACCGTGCAACCCGCCGCGGCCGTCGTGGCGCCGTCAGGCTAGCGCGCGGCTCAGGAGACGGTCAGCACCGGCTGCGCGGCGGCCTGTGCGGCTCGCACGCTGACGCGCGCCGCGACGACCTGGGCGATCGAGATCAGGGCGTGGCCGGCCGGACCGAGCTCGCGCTGGGCCACCGCCGGCACGCCGACGTCGCCACCCTGGCGAACGGTCACGTCGAGCGGGATCCCGCCGAGGTACTCGAGGCCGTGGGTCGATGCGAAGCGCTCGCCCGCCGCCTCGACCGAAGATGTCGGTCAGGTCGCCGCAGTGCGGGCAGACGAACGCGGTCATGTTCTCGACCAGGCCGAGGACCGGCACGCTCATCCGCTGGAACATGGCGAGCGCCTTGGCGACGTCCGCCAGCGCGACCTCCTGGGGCGTGGTGACGAGCACCGCCCCCGAGATCGGCACGGCCTGGGCGAGGGTGAGCTGCGCGTCGGACGTGCCCGGGCGGCAGGTCGATGACCAGGTAGTCGAGCTCGCCCCAGTCGACGTCGCGCAGGAACTGCTGGATGGCGCCGCCGACGAGCGGTCCGCGCCACACGATCGGCTGGCCCTCGGGGACGAAGAACTGGATCGAGATCGCCTTCACGCCATAGCGCTCGAGCGGCGTGATCTTGTTGTTCGCGCTGGCCGTCGGCTGCCCTTCGAGCCCGAGCATCAGCGGGATGTTCGGCCCGGTGATGTCCGCGTCGAGCAGCCCGACCGACGCGCCGGCCTGGGCCAGGGCGACCGCCAGGTTGACGCTGACCGTGCTCTTGCCGACGCCGCCCTTGCCCGACGCCACGGCGAGGATGTTCTTGACGCCCGGGAGCAGCTGCTCGGCCTGGCGCGGCTGCGACCGGCGGACCATGGCGCCCCAGCTGATGTCGACCGCCGTCGCCCCGATCGCGCCGAGCGCCGCGTTGGTCGTCCGCTCGATCTCGTCCTTGAGCGGACAGGCGGGCGTCGTCAGCTCGATCGTCATCGACAGCGCCGTCCCGTCGATGACGACGTTCTTGACCATGTCGAGGCTGATCAGGTCGCGCCCGAGCTCGGGCTCCTGGACGGTGCGCATCGCATCGATGACGGCGTCGTGGGTGAGGCTGGGCATCGGCGCTCGCGTCCCTCTCGTGGATTCCGGGGAGCCCGGTGTTCTGACGGTGAATGCGTCGATATCGTACCGCGGCCCTGCCCGTGGCGGGTCCGACCGGCAGGCTATCTCCGGAGTTGACGGATTCCGTTGCCGGTCGGCCCCTTCGGCACGAATCTCGCAGCCCATCGGGAGGCGGACGGCGGGTCTCGCGTCCTTGACACTCCACGCGCGCCGAACCTATCCTCGGCCCTCCGAGCGCTCGACGCGCCTCGGTGCCCCGTTGCAGGAGACCTTGGCGCCAGTGCCGACCGTCGACGTCAAGCTCGTGGATGTGGTCAAGCAGTTCGGCGACGCGGTCGCGGTCGACCACATCAGCCTCGAGGTCGCCGGCGGCGAGTTCTTCAGCCTCCTGGGGCCGTCCGGCTGCGGCAAGACGACGACCCTCCGGATGATCGGCGGGTTCGAGGCGCCGACCTCCGGGTTGATCGAGCTGCAGGGCCAGGACGTGACCTGGCTGCCGCCCTACCAGCGCAACGTCAACACGGTCTTCCAGAACTACGCGCTGTTCCCGCACCTGACGATCTACGAGAACGTCGCCTTCGGGCTGCGCCGCAAGGGCGTCAAGGATTCCGAGGTCAAGAGCCGCGTCACGGACATGCTCCGCCTCGTCGAGCTGTCCGGCTTCGAGGCGCGCAAGCCGACGCAGATCTCGGGCGGCCAGGCGCAGCGGGTCGCGCTGGCCCGGGCGCTGATCAACAAGCCGGCCGTCCTCCTCCTCGACGAGCCGCTGGGCGCCCTCGACCTCAAGCTGCGCAAGCAGATGCAGGTGGAGCTCAAGCGGATCCAGCAGGAGGTCGGGATCACGTTCATCTACGTGACCCACGACCAGGAAGAGGCGATGACGATGTCCGATCGCATCGCCGTCATGAACCGCGGACGCTACGAACAGCTCGGCGAGCCCGAGGCGCTGTACGAACGGCCGACGACCCGGTTCGTCGCCGGCTTCCTCGGCGTCAGCAACCTGTTGCCGGGCACGGTCGAGGGTGGCGACGGGCCAATACGCGGCTGTGCGACTCGCCGACAACACCGTGGTCCGGGCACCGAGATCCCAGGTCGGGGATCGCCAGACGGTCAGCGTCGGCGTCCGGCCGGAGAAGATCCGGCTGCACGAGACCGAGGTCGAGCCGCCGGCCGGTCACAACCATTTTTCGGGCGTCGTTCGCGATGCGTCGTATCTTGGTGTCAGCACGCAGTACCAGATCGAGGCGCGAGGAGGCGTCACGATCACGGTGTACGAGCAGAACGTCGAACGTGCCACGAAGGCCGAGCTGTGGGCTCCGGGGGAATTGGTTCAGCTCACATGGTCGCCCGACCATAGCTTCGTCGTCGCCGAGGAGCCGAGCTCGGAGACGGCCCCCACCCACTGAGGGCTCAGACCCCGGAAGGAGCCTCCATGAGCGAGTCCCCGCGCACCACCGACCGAACGATCAGCCGCCGCCGCTTCGTCCAGGGGTCTGCCCTGGCCGGGTTCGCGACCTTCCTTGCGGCCTGCGGCCGGGCCGGCACCTCAGCCGCGCCCTCGACCGCCGCGTCGGTCGCGCCGTCGGCTGCCGCGTCGAGCGGCGCCTCCGCGGCGCCCAGCACATCCGCCGCCCCGACGCCCAAGCCGACGATGTCGGCGGATCTCAACTGGGCGAACTGGACGTACTACATGGACGTCGACGAGGCGACCGGCAAGTTCCCGACGCTCGAGCAGTTCACGGCCGAGTACGGGACCAAGGTCAACTACAAGGAGGTGATCGACGACAACGACACCTTCATCGGCACGATCACGCCACAGCTCCAGGCCGGCCAGGACACGGGCTGGGATCTCATCGTCGTCACGGACTGGATGGCCGCCCGGCTCATCCGGCTCGGCTGGGTCGAGCAGATGGACCTCGGGAACCTGCCGAACGTCACGAAGAACCTCCAGGACGTCTACAGGAACGTCCCGTGGGACCCGACGAACGACCATCACGTTCCGTGGCAGTCGGGGATGACCGGGCTCGGGTACGACCGCAAGGAGACCGGCGACCTGACCAGCCTCGACGCGCTGTTCGACCTCAAGTACAAGGGCAGCATCGTCTACCTGACCGAGATGCGCGACGCGCTCGGCCTGACGATGCTCAAGCTCGGGCTCGACCCGGGCAAGGCGACGAACGCCGATTGCGACGCCGCGGTCGCCGAGATCAAGCGCGTCCAGGACGCCGGCATGAATGCCGTGTTCAAGGGCAACGCCTATGCCCAGGACCTCACGAGCGGCGATGCCGTCCTGTCGATGGCCTGGTCGGGCGACATGGTCCAGGCGCTCGCGGATAAGAAGAGCCTGCGGTTCACGATCGCCGACCAGGGCGGCATGCTGTGGACCGATAACTGCCTGATCCCGAACGCCGCGGCGCACGCGTACACGGCGCAGGTGATGATCGACTACTGCTATCGACCGGAGATCGCGGCGCAGATCGAGGCCTACGTCAACTACATCTGCCCGGTCAAGGGCGCCGCCGAAGTGCTCCTCGCCGACAATCCGGAGGTGGCCAACAACCCGCTGATCTTCCCGCCGGCGGACATCCTGGCGAGGCTGCACATCTTCAACGGCCTCGACGAGGCGACCGAGAAGTACTTCAACGACAAGTTCTCGACGGTGACCGGGCTCGGCTGATCGCCTGGCCCGACCTGGCCGGGCTCGCCAAACAAGAACTGAGAGGAGCTCGTGGGCGGCTTCCTGCGGCGGCACAAGCGGATCGTGCCGTACCTGCTGCTCGCCCCCGGGCTCCTCTGGCTGTTCGCCTTCTACGTCGTTCCGGCGTTCCAGATGTTCATGACCTCGCTGTGGTCCGGGACGCTGGAGACCGGCTATGAGTTCTCACTCTCGAACGTCTCGAACTACACGGAGGCGTTGACCCGCTTCTGGCCGCAGTTCTCGCGCTCGGTGCTGTACGGCGCCGCCGCGACGCTGCTCACCTTCGCGATCTCGTATCCGCTGGCGTACACCATCGCGTTCCGCGGCGGCCGGTACAAGAACCTGCTCCTGTTCCTCGTCGTCGCGCCGTTCTTCACGAGCTTCCTGCTCCGCACCATCAGCTGGAAGATCATCCTGGGCGACACCGGGATCTTCCTGGGTCCGCTCAAGGAGCTCGGCGTCCTCCCCGAGGCGTTTCAGATCCTCGCGACCCCGCTGGCCGTCATCGCCGGGATCACCTACAACTTCCTGCCATTCATGACGCTGCCGATCTACGTGTCGCTGGAGAAGATCGACAAGCGCCTGGTCGAGGCGGCGGAGGACCTGTTCGCCACCGGCTTCGGTGCCTTTCGGCGGATCACCTTGCCGCTGTCGCTACCGGGCGTGTTTGCCGGGTCGCTGCTGACGTTCATCCCGGCGATGGGCGATTACGTCAACGCCGAGCTGCTTGGCAATCCGCAGACGACGATGATCGGCAACGTCATCCAGAACCAGTTCCTGACCCAGAACAACTACCCGACGGCCTCGGCGCTCAGCTTCATCCTGATGGCCGGCATCCTCATCGCGGTGGCCGTCTACGCCCGGCTGCTGGGTACGGATGAGCTCACCTCGGGCGGCGTCTGATGGCCACCGCCACGGAGGTGCTGACACGGCCGCGCGGGTCTGCGAGCCAGCGGTTCGTTCGCTTCTGGAGCAAGTACCTGCTGTACGTCTACACCGGGCTGGCCATCGTCTACCTGATGGCCCCGGTCTTCGTCATGACGCTGTTCAGCTTCAACGACCCGGCCGGCAAGAGCAACTTCGTGTGGCAGGGCTTCTCGATCGACGCCTGGCTGAACATCTTCGGGGTCCCCGGCCTGCAGAGCGCGGTCACGATCAGCATCGTCATCGCCTTGCTGTCGACGATCGTGGCGACGATCCTCGGCACGCTGATCGCGCTGGCGTTGGTTCGGCACGATTACCGCGGCCGGAGCACGACCAACCTGTTCATCTTCCTGCCGATGGCCACCCCGGAGATCGTCCTGGGTGCGTCGCTGCTGACCCTGTTCGTGGCGATCGCGGCGCCGCCGTTCTTCCCGCTCAGCGCGGTCACCATCCTGATCGCCCACATCATGTTCAACATCAGCTTCGTGGTGGTGACGGTCCGCGCTCGGCTGTCCGGCTTCCCGACCCATCTCGAGGAGGCCGCCATGGACCTCGGGGCCAACGAGCTCACGACGTTCCGCAAGGTGACCTTCCCGCTGATCCTGCCCGGCGTCCTCGCGGCGGCGCTGCTCGCGTTCAGCCTGTCGATCGACGACTTCGTGATCACCAACTTCACCGCCGGCGGGACCGTGACCTTCCCGATGTTCATCTACGCCCAGGCGCGGATCGGCATCCCGCCGCAGGTCAACGTCGTCGGCACGATCATCTTCCTGACCGCCGTCGGCCTGGTCGCCCTCTCGACGTTCGCGTCCCGGCGCCGGTCGATGCGCGACGAGGCGATGGCGCGTCGCCAGCTGACCGGCGTGGTCCCCCGTTGAGCACCACGAGCTCGACCCGGGGCGAAGCGAGCGCCGCTCCCCTGCCCGACCACGCCGTCGTCCCGGCCGTCTGGAGCCGGATCACCAGCCTCGACGTCGACCGCGGCGAGGGATCGTGGCTGATCACGCGGGACGGGACGCGCTACCTCGACTACTCGTCGGGGATCGGCGTCACCAACACGGGGCACGCCCATCCACGCGTGGCGGCCGCCGTGGCCGCACAGGCCGCGAAGCTCCTCCACGGCCAGCAGAACATCGTGTTCCACGAGCCGGGGCTGCGCCTGTACGAGCGGCTGCAGGGCCTGCTGCCCGGCGGCCCGTGGCGGGCGTTCCTGTCGAACTCGGGTGCCGAGGCGGTCGAGGCCGCGGTCAAGCTCGCGCGGGTGGCGACCGGGCGCCCGGCACTCATCGCGTTCCGCGGCGGGTTCCACGGCCGGACGGCGCAGACCATGGCCCTGACGACCGCCAAGGACGTCTACCGCGCCGCCTTCGAGCCGCTCCCCGGGAGCGTGTACCACACCCGCTTCCCGTACTGCTATCGGGCAGCCGGCGGGCCGCACGACCCGGCCGCCTGCACGTGCGACTGGGAGGCCGAGCTCGACCTGCTGTTCCACCAGATGGTCGACCCGGAGCGGGTCGCGGCGGTCATCGTCGAGCCCGTCCTCGGCGAAGGTGGCTACGTCGTCCCGCCACCGACCTTCCTGCCGCGACTCCGCGAGATCACCCGCCGGCACGGCATCCTGCTGATCGTCGACGAGGTCCAGACCGGCTTCGGCCGGACCGGCGAGCTGTTCGCCGTCCAGCACTGGAACGTCGAGCCGGACATCCTCGTGATGGCCAAGGGGATCGCGTCGGGGATGCCGCTGTCGGGGATCCTGGCCCGGGCCGAGGTCATGGAGCACTGGAAGCCCGGGACGCACGGCGGGACCTACGGCGGCAACGTCGTGTCCTGCGCCGCGGCCCTGGCCACGCTCGACGTCATCGAGGACGAGGATCTGGTCGCCAACGCCCGTGCCCGCGGCGCGCAGCTCCTCGGCGGGCTGCGCGAGCTGCAGGCCGACCACGGCGCGATCGGCGACGTGCGCGGGCTCGGCTGCATGGTCGGTGTGGAGTTCGTCAAGCCGGGCGAAGGCGACGGCCGTGTCCCGGATCCGGCGCTGACGAAGCGGGTGATCGGCGAGGCACTGGATCGCCAGCTGATCGTCCTCTCGGCCGGGTCCTACGTGAACGTGTCGCGGCTGATCCCGCCGCTGGTGACGACGCCCGACGAGGTCGACCGGGCGCTGTCGATCCTCGAGGACAGCCTGGTGGCGGCCCGCGCGTGACCGCCGACGAAGGCGAGGTCGCCGCGCGCGAACGCGTGGCCGGGCTGTTCGAGCGCCTGGCGCATGTCGAGCTCGGCGTTGTCGTGGTCTCCGCGCCCAACCCACAGCGGCTGCAGGCCCTCGAGCGCGCGCGTGATGCGGCGAGCGCGGCCGGGCGGGGCGATCTGCTCGACGAGGCCACGGAGGCGGCACGAGCGACCGCGATGCGGATGTTCTCGAGTGCGGCGTTCAGCGGGACATGGGCCGCGACCGAGATGGCCGCCTCGGTTGCCTCGGCGGCCGACCGCGTCGCCGCTGCGAACGCCTTCGAGGAAGCGGCCACGGCGGCCGTGGTCGAGGACCTCGTCGACGACGAGACGCTCGAGACGTTGCGCGCGACGACCGACGAGCTGACGCGGTCGAGCGCGCTTCCGGCACCCGGCTCGCTCAGCTCCCTGACCAGCCCGGTCGCCGACCTGGCGCGCCGCCCGCATGGGGCGTTGCTCGCCGGCTCGGTCGTCATCGCGGGCGTCATCGGCGCGGTCGCCTTCGGGTCGATCTGCGGGCGCCGTGGCGGTCGGAGGACTCGTCGCCGCCGTCGCGTGGTTGATCAGCCGGCCCGGGACGCGCGACGCCTGACGATCCCGGACTAGGTTTCGAGCAGCCGGCTCCTGACGGTCTCGTGCAGGATCCCGTTCGACGCCAGGAACGTCCCGCTGTCGATCGCGCGGCGCCCCTCGAAGTCGGTCGCCCGGCCGCCGGCCTCCTCGAGCAGGAGCAACGGCGCCGCGGCGTCCCAGGGGAACAGGCCGACCTCGATCATCGCCTCCGCGGCGCCCTCGGCGACGAGCGCGTAGCCCCAGAAGTCGCCGAACCCGCGCTCGCGCCACGCGTCCCGCAGCAGGGCGTCGAAGCCAGGCGCCCGACCCGACGCGGCGATGTCGCGACCGGATCCGTACAACAGCTGAGCGTCGCCGAGCGCGGACACGCCGGACACGTGGACCCGCCTGGGCGCCTCACCGCGGTTGCGCGCCCACGCCCCGCCGCCGCGCCAGCCCCACCACCGCTCGTCGAGCGCCGGCGCGGACAGCACGGCCGCCTGCATCTCGCCATCCCGCTCGACCGCGAGCAGCGTCCCGAACAACGGCACGCCGCGGATGAAGTTGTGCGTCCCGTCGATCGGGTCGATGTACCAGCGGATCGAGGCGTCGCCGGCCTCGGTGCCGTACTCCTCGCCGACCAGGCCGTGACCGGGGAAGGCGTCGAGCAGGCGCTCGCGGATCATTCGCTCGATCGCCGTGTCGGCCTGGGTCACGAACGATCGATCGGGCTTGGTCGTGATCTCGAGGTCGCGCCGGAAGTGCGACCGGGCGATCGTGTCGGCCTCGTCGCAGGCCGCGATCGCCACGTCCAGCCAGCCCCGCAGCTCGGCGTCCGTGCCGCGCCGGTGCGTCGCCGACCAGTCCGGGCCGTAGCCCGGGTCGACGCTCCCGGTCACGCCCGGATCCTCGCGCCCGTCGGGTCGTACAGCGGCTCGCGGGCGACCTCGAAGCCGACCCATTCCCCGAACACCTCGACCTCGCCGCGGGAGCCGATCGCCGCCCGGTCGGGCGGCAGGTACGCGTACGCGATCGAGCGCTCGACCGCGAAGCCGTAGCCGCCCGAGGTCACCCGCCCGACGATCGTCGCCACCGACACGCACCGGTTCGTTGCCGAGGCAGACCGAGCGCGGATCGTCGATCACGAGGCAGCGCAGGCGCTTCTCGGGGCCGGCGGCCTTCGCTGCCACCAGCGCGTCGCGGCCGATGAACTCGGGCTCCTTGTCGAGCGCCACGGCGAACCCGAGCCCGGCCTCGAACGGTGTCTCGTCCGGGGTGATGTCCGACGACCACACGCGATAGCCCTTCTCGAGACGGAGCGCGTCGATCGCGCGGTACCCGGCGGCCACGAGGCCGTGCGGCCGGCCGGCGTCCCAGAGCGTCGTCCACAGCGCGCGGCCGTACTCCGTGGGGGCGTACAGCTCCCAGCCGAGCTCGCCGACATAGGTGACCCGGAGCGCCAGGCACGGGACCGATCCGACCGTGATCTCGCGCGCGGTGAGGTACGGAAAGCCGGCATCGGACACGTCGTCGCGCGTGGCGGTGGCCAGGATGTCGCGCGCCCGCGGCCCCCACAGCCCGAAGCAGACGCGCGCCGCCGTGCCGTCACGGAGCGCCACCGACCCGTCGTCGGGCAGGTGGCGGCGGAGCCACGCGGCGTCGTGGTTGCCGACCGCGGTGCCGGTCACGATCAGGTACGCGTCGGGGGCGAGGCGCGTGACGGTCAGGTCAGCCTCGATCCCGCCACGCCGGTTGAGCAGCTGCGTGTACACGATCGAGCCGACCGCGCGGTCGACGTCGTTGGCGCACATCCGGCCGAGGAACGCGGTCGCGCCCGGACCGCTCACCTCGAGCTTGGCAAACGAGCTCTCGTCGAACAGCCCGGCCGCCTGCCGCGTTGCCAGCGCCTCGGCGCCGATTGCGGGCGACCAATGCATGCCCGCCCAGCCGCGCGGCCGGAGCGCCTCGTCGCCTGCGGCGGCGTTCGAGTCGAACCAGTTCGGCCGCTCCCAGCCCGACTTCTCGCCGAACGAGGCGCCGAGCTCGCGAAGCAGCTCGTAGGTCGGCGAGGTGCGCAGCGGGCGGCCGGCCTGGCGCTCCTCGTTGGGGTAATGGATGTCGTAGTAGGTCGCGTAGTTCTCGATCGAGCGTGCGAGCGTGTACGCGCGCGACCGGTACGCCGCTCCGAAGCGGCGGATGTCCATCTTCCACAGGTCGAGCTCGGGCTCGCCGTCGACGATCCAGCTCGCCAGCTGGCGGCCGATCCCGCCCGCGCCGGCGATGCCGTGCGCCGAGAACCCGGCGGCCACGAAGAACCCGCCGACCTCGGACTCGCCGAGGATGTATTCGTTGTCCGGGGTGAACGCCTCCGGGCCGTTGATGACCCGGCTGACCCGCGCCTCGGCCATCGCCGGGACGCGCTTGATGGCGCCGGCCATGATCGGCTCGAAGCGCTCCATGTCGGGCGCGAGGAGCCGGCCGTTGAAGTCGGCCGGGATGCCGTCGAGGCCCCACGGCGCGGGATCGCGCTCGTAGCCGCCCATGCACAGCCCGCCGACCTCCTCGCGGAAGTAGACCAGGTTGTCCGGGTCGCGGAGCTGCGGCAGGCCCGGGTGGACGCCCTCGATCGGCTCGGTGAACAGGTACTGGTGCGCCATCGGGATGAGCGGCACCGTGACGCCGGCCATGCGCCCGATCTCGGCGGCGAACATGCCCCCGGCGTTGACCACGACGTCGGCCCGGATCTCCGATCGCTCGCCATCGTGCTCGACGGTCACCCCGGTGACGCGGCCACGGTCCGTGCCGATCGCCACGACCCGCGTCCGCGGCCGGATCCGGGCACCGCGGGCCCGCGCCCCGGCCGCCAGGGCGTTGGCCAGCCCGGACGGGTCGAGCCAGCCGTCGGTCGGCAGGAACAGCGCTCCCAGCACGCCATCGGTGGACATCAGCGGGAAGCGGTCGTGCGCCTCGCCCGGCCCGATCAGCTCGAGCGGCAGCCCGAACGTCTTGGCCCAGCCGGCCTGGCGGCGGAGCTCCTCGAGTCGTTCCGGGCTCGACGCCAGGCGGAGCGAGCCGACCTCGTGCCACGCCGGGTCGACGCCCGTCTCGGCCGCCAGCCGGCGGTACAGCTCGGTGCCGTACATCATCATCTTCGTCAGCGTCACCGAGCCGCGCAGCTGGCCGACAAGGCCGGCCGAGTGGAAGGTGGAGCCCGACGTCAGCTCGGCGCGGTCGACGAGGACGACGTCCGTCCAGCCTCGCTCGGTCAGGTGGTACGCGATCGACGTCCCGCCGACGCCGCCGCCGATGATGACCGCGCGGGCATGCTCGACCACGTTGGCTGGTGCTCCCGTCCGTGCGCTCCGACCGACCACGACAGCGTAGCGGCTGCGCTACGCTCGGGTGAGGAGGGGCCATGCCACCGACGATCGAGCAGGTCATCGCGGCGATCCCGGACTGGGCCGGGCGAACGGTGACCGCCGAGCGGATCCCGGCCGGGCTGACCAACACGAATTACCGGGTCGAGGTCGACGGCACGCCCTACTTCGTGCGTGTTCCCGGCGAGGCCACCGAGCTGCTCGCGGTCGATCGCGGCAACGAGCTGCACAACACCCGGGCAGCCGCCGCGGCCGGGGTGGCGCCCCGCGTCGCCCACGCGCTGCCCGACCTCGACGTGTTCGTCCTCGACTGGCTGCCGGCGCGGACGATGTCGAACGAGACGCTGGCGGCGCCCGGGATGCCGGCCCGGATCGCCGAGGTCCTCCTCCGGCTCCACGCCGGGCCCCGCTTCCGCGACGACTTCGACATGGTCCGGGTCGCCGAGCGCTACCTCGCGCTGGTCGACCAGCGCGCGATCGCGATCCCGGCCGGCTACCGCGAGCACCTCGGGCAGGTGCCGCGGATCGAGGCCGCCCTGGCACGAAACGCACCGCCACTCGTGCCCTGTCACAACGACCTGCTGGCCGACAACTACCTCGACGACGGCGAGCGCCTGTGGCTCGTCGACTGGGAGTACAGCGGCAACAACGATCCGGCCTTCGAGCTCGGCAACACGGCGCAGGAGCTCGGCTACGACGAGGTGCGGCAGGCCGAGCTGTGCGCTGCCTACTTCGGCGAGGCCTCCCCTGCCCTGCTCGCCCGAATGCGCCTCCAGATGATCATGTCCGACGTCGGCTGGACGCTGTGGGCGGCCATCCAGGCGCGGATCTCGACCATCGACTACGACTTCACCGGCTGGGCCGAGGAGCGCTGGGCGCGCGCCACCGCGATGCTCGACGGCCCCGACTTCGAGGGCTGGCTGACAGCCGTCTGACCACGCCCCGGCGTCGGCGCGGCGTCGGGCCTCGCCCCGAGTGCCGGCCCGGGGAGGGACGCGCCCGGACCGGCACATTCGAGATGGTTCCGGGCAAGCGGAACTATCCGCGGCTGGCGAACGACCCGGGGTGGCTCGACGACGCTGCCAAGGCGAGCGCGTCCAGTGGCGGACGGCCCGATGGTTCCGCATGCGCTGAACCATCCTGAAATCGACGTCTGTGGAGCGCCGGCTCCTGGGGCGGTCGTGTGGCGTGAGATGCGCCGACCCTACCCGCGCATCCGATCGCCGGCCGGATCGACCAGGACGTCCGGCGCGACGGTCGCCGGGACCCGCTCGTCGAACACGTCCACCTCGAGGTCGTCGCCCTCGGCCAGGTCGGCGGGCAGGTACGCGTACGCGATGGTGCGCTCGACGGTCGGGCCGTAGGCGACGCTGCGCAGCCGGCCGACGACCTCGCCGTCCCGCCGGACCGCTTCGCCGCCGTAGACCGGCAGGTACCCAGGACCGCCGACGAGCACCGTCCGCAACCGGCGCGACGGCCCGTTCGGGTGCGGCCTCGCGCGCCGCGACGAGGGCCTCGCGCCCGATGAACGGCGCCCTTGTCGAGGCGGACGAACGCGCCGAGGCCGGCCTCGAACGGCGTATCGAGCATCGTCAGGTCGGTGCCGTAGTAGCGATAGCCCTTCTCCATCCGGAGCGCGTCGAGCGCCCGGTAGCCGAACGGCTCGAGGCCGTGGGCCGCGCCGGCGGCACAGCAACGCATCCCAGACCGTCGACCGCCCAGCCGACGTCGGTCGTCAGCTCCCAGCCGAGCTCGCCGGCGTAGCTGATCCGCGCCGCGTCGACCGGCGCGCCGGCCACCCGGATCGACCGCCAGCCCGGCGCAGCGGGACAGCGGCGTCGCCGACGTCGTCGCCGGTGCGGCGGCCGCCAGGATCTCGCGCGCGTTCGGCCCCCACAGCCCGATGGTCGCCAGGTCACCGCTGACGTCGCGGATCGACACCGGATCGTCGCCGTCGACGACGTGCGTGCGCAGCCAGGCCAGCTCGGACGCGACGTAGCCGGCGCCGGTGACGACGCGGAACCGCTCGTCGGCGAGTCGCGCGACGGTCACGTCGGCGACCATCCCGCCACGCTCGTCGCACCACTGCGTGTAGACGAGGCTGCCGACCGGCCGGTCGACGTCATTGGCGCCGACGCGCTGGAGCAGCGCGAGCGCCCCAGGCCCGGTCACCTCGATCTTGCCGAACGAGCTGAGGTCGATGATGCCCGCCCGCTCGCGAACGGCCCGAGCCTCCTCGGCGACGCGCTCGAACCAGGCTGGCGTCGTCCAGCCGTACGCCGCCTGGTCGCGCCCGGCCCGCCGCCAGGGCCGGCCCGGGTCGTGGTAGTCGGCTCGCTCCCAGCCCGCCTTCGTCCCGAACACCGCGCCGCTCTCCTGGAGCCGGCCGTGCAGCGCCGACAGCCGCCGCGGTCGCCCGGCCACGTCGGCGTCGTACGGGTAGCGCAGCCGGTAGTAGTCGGCGTACGCCTCGCGGGCCAGCCCGGCCACGAACCCGGGATCGCGGTACACGTCGCCGAACCGCCATGCCCGGTACGGCCCGATGTCGACGCCCGGGTCGCCCGCCGTGATCCAGCCGGCCATCGCCCGGCCGATCCCGCCACCGCCCCCGAAGCCGTTCAACGACAGGCCCGCGGCGACCCAGAACCCGTGCACGCCCGGCAGCGGCCCGAGGAGCGGGTTCGCGTCGGGGGTCATCGCGTCGGGATGGCAGACCAGGCGGATCGCCTCGGCATCGGCGAGGAACGGGAAGCGCCGGATCGCGCCGGCCATCAGCGGCGCGAAGCGCTCCCAGTCGGGCGGCAGGGAGCGGGCGGCGTGGTCCCACGGGACGCCGTCCTCCCAGCGCGAGACGCGGATCGGTCTCGTAGCCGCCGAACACCATCCCGCCCTGCTCGCTCTTGCCGTAGACCAGGTTGTCCGGGTCGCGGAAGCAGGGCATGTCGCGCGGCAGCTCGTTGCCGGGCACGGCCTTCAGCGCGACGTGCTGGTGGTCGACCGGCGTCGACGGGATGAACGCGCCGACCATCGCGGCGACCTGCGGCGCCCACATCCCGGCGGCATCGACGACCAGCTCCGTAGCGATCGTCCCCTGGTCGGTGACGACGGCGCTGACCTCGCGACGGGGCGTCAGCTCGAAGCCCGTCACCCGCGTGCCGGTCCGGATCCGGACGCCCAGCGCGCGCGCCGCGTCGGCGACCGCATGCGTCGCGCCGTGCGGGTCGAGGTGCCCGTCGCCGGCCAGGTGGACGGCGCCGTACAGCGACTCCGGGGAGATCGCGGGCATCAGCCGGCGCGCCTCCTCCGGGCCGATCACCCCTGCATCGAGCCCGATCCCGCGGGCGCGGCTGGCCGTTCGCTCGAGCTCCCGGAGCTGCTCCGGGCTCGATGCGAGCCGGAGGCTCCCGACCGTCTCGAACGCGCCCAGCGATCGATACAGCTCGATGCTGTAGCGCCGGAAGGCCATCATCGTCGACGAGGGGTTGAACGCCGTCACGAGGCCGGCCGCCTGGCAGGTCGATCCCGCCGTCAGCTGCGCCTTCTCGACCAGCAGCACGTCGGTCCAGCCGGCGAGCGCGAGGTGGTAGGCCACGCTGCAGCCGGTGATCCCGCCGCCGATGACGACGACGCGCGCCTGCTCGGTCGCCATCAGTGACACGTCCCTGAGCCGGCATCGTCGAAGTCGCCACGGACCGGGACGAACCGCCAGTCGTAGCCGGTCGGGTGCAGGACGAAGCGAACGACACCGTGCACGGTCCACGACCGCGCGGCGCTGTTCGGCCAGATCGTGGGGAACCGGCGCAGGCCCGCGCCGCCGGTACCGACCACGAACTCGCGAAGGCCGCGCGCCTCGTCCGGCCGGGCGTCCGGGTCCTGCGGCACGAACCGCTCGTAGTCGTGGTCGTGGCCATTGACCACGACGTCGGCGCCCGCGTCGTACAGCGCCCGCCACAACGGCGCCGACCGTCGGGTCGTTGCCGTGCTCGCCCGAGCTGAACCGCGGGTGGTGCCAGATCGCCATCGTGCAGCGCGCCGACGAGCCTGCCAGGTCCGCCGCCAGCCAGCGGCCCTGCGGCGAATCCGCACCGCAGCCCCCGACCTGCGCGCAATCGGAATTGAGCACGATCACGTGCCACGTCCCGAGGTCGTACGAATACCAGCTCGTCCCGTTCGGCGCCGCGGCCGCACCGAAGTAGCCGAGGTAGCCCGCCAGGTCGCGGGTCTCCCAGTCGTGGTTGCCGGGGGCCGGGCGGGTGCGCCCGAGGTGCCGTCCCCAGCTCGCTCCGTAGCAGTCGCGGAAGCGGTCGAGGCTGCCGTCCGGGTAGACGTTGTCGCCGGCGGTGAAGACCGTGCCCTCGATGCGGTCGAGGAGCGCTGCCGTGGCGGCCCCGCCGTCCAGCGAGCAGTCGGCAATGTCCCCGGCGCCGACGAGCACGGGATCGGCGGCGGGTGCCGGAGAGTCGGCAGGGCCGCCGGGCGACGCCGAAGCCCCCGAGCCGACCGGAACGGGCGTGGGGTCTTCCGGCGATGCGCCGGGAGTCTCGCCGGTCGGTGCCGGTGTCGTCGCCGCCGCGATCGGCGATGGTTCGGCCCCCGTTCCGGGCGTGCCGGACGGTCGGTTGCCGAGGGCGAGGATCCCGACGAGCAGGATCGCGGTTGCGGCAAAGGCCAGCACGCCGAGCAGCACCGCCCCCGCAGCCGACCTGGTGGTGGCCCAGCGCGACCGCGGCGGCCGCTCGACCTCGACCGGCTCGACCGGGGTCGCCTGATCCTCCGGCTCACCGCCGGGCGGCAGCTCGGCGGGCGGGGGCTCGACGGACGGCTCGGGGACCTCGGGCGGATCGGTACCGTCTGGCGGCACGGACTGATCGCTCATCGAGGTGAGCCTAGCGCTGCCGCGATCGAGGTCGGCGTCAGTCGTCGACCGTATGACGGCAACAGCCTACGCCGACGCCAGCTCGCGGAGAGCAGCCTCGAAGCGCGGCGACGCCGCATTGCGCAGCAACCGCTCGAAGCTCGTCGAGGCATACGCGACGAAGTCGACGTCGAGCGTGCTGACGCCCTGCTGGAGCACGCCCCACATCGCCTCGCGGAAGTCGGACACGACCCGCATCACCGTCAGCCGGGCCAGCCGCCGGGCGGCCACGGCGCCGTCGTACGCCGCGAGCAGCAGCTCGTCCTCGTCCGGGGCCAGCTCGTGGTTGATGCTGAAGTTGCCGAGGTCGAAGAACGGGTCGCCCATCCCGGCGTACTCCCAGTCGATGATCCGGATCCGGTGGCCGTCGTCGATGAAGTTCGCGTTGAGCAGGTCGTTGTGGCATGGCCGCGGCTCGAGCGGGTCGGCCAGCAGGGCCATCTCGATCCGCCGTCCGACCGCCGCCGCACGCTCGTACTCGGGCGGGATCGGCACGCCCCGGGCCAGCGCCAGGGCGCGATACGCCTCGACGATCCGGAGCGGGACGAACAGGCCGGGGATGGCCGGGCCGTCGTGGATCCGCCGCAGCGAGTCGGCCACCCGCCGGAGCGTGTCGGGCCGGTGGACGGCTTCGTCGCTCACCGGCTCGCCGACGATGAACCGGGTCACGAGATAGCCTTCCGGCCGGATGAACGCGGTCACCTCCGGGCCGACGCCGACCCCGGCCGCGGCGACCGTTGCCGCGTGCTCGACCTCGCGGCTGATGCCGAGCAGGTGCGTGTCGTTGCCGGCCAGCCGGATGACCCAGCGCTCGTCCGTCCCGGCCGCGTCGACCCGGAAGTTGCGGTTCGTGATCCCGCCGGTCAGCGGGGTCAGGGTCAGCTCGCGACCGGCCAGCTCGGGGACCTTCTGCATCGCCCCGACGAGGTGGTCGAACAGCTCTCCGTGCGGGATCGGCTGGTCGGTCAGCCGATCATGCCCTCGCCGGTGACCGCGTCCGCCTCGATCTCGACGGCACGGCCCCGGACGGCGAGGACGTAGTAGATCGCGCCGACCACGAGGAGCAGCCCGACCAACGTCTCGAACAGGGGCCACGCCGGCAGGCCCTCGAGCTTCTGGCCGCCGATCGAGAACAGCCCGTTGATCAACGGGTTCCAGTAGGCGCGGCCCTCGCTCCCGAAGTCGCCGAACAGCTCCGGCGAGGCCCACAGGGCGATGTTGACCAGCATGATCGCGCCCCACAGCAGCGCGAGGATGTTGATCGGCATGCCCCACCGACCGAGGCTGAACCACGCGGTCTTGTGCGGCCAACCGCGGCGGCGCGCGACCAGCAGCCCGATGTTGCACAGGAAGTAGCTCAGGTAGATCAACCCCGTCGCCGCGATCGACAGCGTGATGCCGCCGATCGGGCCCGACGAGCAGGATCGGGATCGCCGCGAGGACGCCGACCGCGATCGCCGCGTTGGCCGGGGTGCGGAATTGGTGGCTGACGTGACCCCAGGCGCGGCTCAGTGGCAGGTTTCCGTCCCGGCCCATCGAGAACATCATGCGCGTGGCGGCACCCTGGATCGCGAGCGTGCAGACGAACACCGACGCGAGGATGACGAAGAGGTAGATCTCGCCGACCGTGATGCCACCGATGAGCTCGCCGTCGAGGTTGCTGGTGATCGTGGTCGCGATCGGGAACTCGCCGGCCAGGCCCGCGGCCATCGTGGCCGGGATGTCCTCGAGCGACAGGATGATAGCCAGCAGGAAGACGACCCCGACCGCGCCGGAGATGAGGACCGACGACAGGACCCCGCGGGGCGCCTGCCGGCTCGCATCGAGGGTCTCCTCGCCGAACGTGCCGGCCGTGTCGAAGCCGTACAGGATGAAGATCGACATGAAGAAGGCGAGCGCGAACGTCGCCACCATGTTGCCGTTCTGCGCGTCCTGGGCGCCGAACGTCTCGGTCAGCACGCTCGGCGACTGGTGGTTGGCGAAGAACAGCAGGATCAGCGCGAACACGAGCATGCCGAGGATCTCGGTCGCCACGCCGATGTTGTTGAGCGTCGCAACGAGGCGGACGCCGAAGGCGTTGATCAGGGTCGTGATGACGAGGGTGGTGATGGCGATGAACGTGAACATGTCGCTGACGCCCAGCGGCGACGGGCTGGCGAGGAAGTCCTCCTGGCCCATGATCCCGTCGACAACGAAGGCGACGATGCAGGCGACGGCCGTGACCGTCACGACCTGGGCCCAGAAGTAGAACCAGCCGGTGAACCAGCCCAGCGTCCGGTGCGACAGGCGCTTGGACCACTGGTAGATCGAGCCGGCCACCGGATAGTGGCTGGCGAGCTCGGCGAACCCGAGGGCGACGATGAACTGCCCGGCGACGATGATCAGCCAGGTCCAGAACATGATCGGCCCGCCGAGGCCGAAGCCGACGCCGAAGTTGCCGAACGACCCGGTCGAGACGCTGATGAAGCTGAACGCGAGGGCGAAGTTCGCGAGGAACCCGAGCGACCGGTTCAGCTGCGGCTTGATGCCCAGGGACTCGAGGTGCGCGTCATCGCGCGCGGCGATGTCCTGGTTCGATTCGACTGGTCCCGCCACGAGATCTCCTCCTCCCACCGCACCGCAGGTGCGATCTGTCATCTGGGGTTGACACACGGGAGCGCCGGGGACGATCGGCGCCGGGGACCCTCCAGCCCACGGGCGACCTGCGCGGGAGAATAGCACCGCATCCCGCGCGGTCAACTCCTGTTTCGGGTGGCGATTCGAACCTGCGGGTTCGTTCCGGCGCGAAACCCGTCAGCGCGCGGTCGACGCCTCGGCGATCGCCGCGGGGATCGGGCGGTGGACCTCGACCGGCTCGACGAAGCGCTCGACCATGTCGCGCGTGTCGTTGACCCGCAGCTCGGTGTACAGGTACGCGATCTTCCGCCGCTGCGCGGCGAGGATCTCGTCGCGCGAGTCGAGCTCCCACAGCCGCCGTTTGAACGGCCCGATCGCCTTCTTGCGCGTGGTGTACACGAACTGCTGGTCCGTCTGACCCGCCTTGCGCTCGTCGGCCGCGTTCGCGAAGCACCACGCCGAGATCTCGTCGTGGAGCGCCTGCGGGAACGCCGGGTGCTCGTAGAGCGCGTTCTGGAAGCCCGTCGCGAGGTGGATCTCGGCGGTCTCGACCGCCGGGAAGCGGTGGAACAGCTCGTCGGGCAGGGTGGACGCGCCGTGCTGCACCGCTCCGGCAAGGCCGTACTCGCGGGCGACGACGCCCAGCTCGCGGAGCACCTCGAAGTCGAGCTTGACCTCGGCCACGCCGCCGTCCGGGAGCGGCACGCCGCCGTGCGAGGTCCCGGTCTGGACGCTGACCTTGGAGATGCCCGTGGCGCCCGGTGCCCGCGCGTCGAGCTCACGGCGGTAGCCGTCGAGGTAGGCGCGCAGCTCCTCGACCGTCGAGTTCTGCGACCCGACCTCGCCGATCTCGCCGCCGACGCTGATCGTGACCCCGTCGTCCTCGAGCGTCCGGATCAGCGCGGTCAGCTCGGCCGCGCGGCGATAGTTCTCGGCCTGCTGGGCGTCCACGTCGGGCTTTGCCAGGTCGACCAGCGTCGAGGAATCGATGTCGATGTTGCGGTAGCCGGCGGCGACCGCGAGACGACAGGCGCGCCGGATCTCCTCGGTCATCGCCTCGGGGTCGGCGGCGTATTTCTTGGCGTTGAACTGGTAGTGGTCGCCCTGGATGAAGACCGGACCCCGCCAGCCCGCCGCGATCGCGCCGGCCAGCACGGACGTCGCGTAGTCGATCGGCCGCTGGAAGGTGTACGTCTGCTCGCTCCGGGCCAGCTCGAGGATGACCGCCGCCACACCACTCGCATCGGCGGCCTCGTAGACGGTCCGCGCCATGTCGAAGGTCTGGGCGCGCAGGTTGATGGCCGGCACGGTGAACCCCGACACCTCGCCCCGGGCGCGCGCCTCGTACAGGCCCTGGATGCTCGCCGACCGGGCGCCGAGCGCCTGGCTCGCCTCCCAGACCAGCCACTGGGCGGTCTCGGTCGTGGCCTCGTCGTCGCTGAACGCCGCGGTCCAGGCGAGGTCGCGGATGGCGCCGTCGCGGAAGGCCGCTTCGTCGTCGACGATCAGCCGCTCGCCGTCGAGGTGGGCGCTGCCCGCGATCGCCGTGATGAGCTCGGTCGGGGAGGTCGCGACGGTCGGCATCGATGGGTCTCCTGCGGGCAGGAGGGAATGGTAGCGAGCCGCGCCCGATCCGGCCCGATCGGACGCCGGCCCGGCTCAGAACGTCGGCTTGACGACCATCAGGAAGACGATGACCACGATCAGCGTGCCGAGGAGCATCCCGCCGCGGCGGACCTTGGCCACGGCGGCCATCAGCTCGGGCGGTGGCGGACCCGGGGGCGTTCCGGGCGGGGGCGGCGTCGAGCTCAGCTCGATCACCCGATGGAGCGCCGACCGCTGCACGGTGAGGCCGTAGATCAAGGCGATGAGATACAGCACGATCGCGATCAGCAGCCACGTCCGGTCCATCAGCTTGATGTTGCCCGCCCAGATCAGGAGCAGGCCGGTGATCCCCTGGAAGATCACCAGCGGGTAGACCAGCCGGTTGCTGATCATGGCCACCTGGCGGGCGCTGAAGTTCGCGTGCTGCGGCTCCTTGCCCGCCATCGACCCCATGATCGAGAACGCGAAGGTCGGCCCGAAGGCGAGGATCGCACCCATGACGTGCAGGAACAGCAGAAACGGGAACAGCTGGGCGATCTCCACGGATCGTGACTCCTGTCGAACGGTTGGCGGCCCCGGGGACCGCAGCATAGGCGCTAGGACACGTGCTTCGTTCGACGGCTCACGAAGTCGACCAGCACGTACTCACCCAGGTGCTCGGGCGTGGCGTAGAACGCGCGGCCGCGGTTCATCCGGGTCATGTGGGCGACGAACTCGGCCAGCGACCTCGAGCGCTCGAGCATGAACGTGTTGATCGTGATCCCCTCCTTCGTGCAGCGCTGCACCTCGCGGAGGGTCTCCTGGATCGTCCGCCGGGTCGGCGGGTAGTTGAACTCGACCTGGCCGTCCTCGAAGTGGGCCGTCGGCTCGCCATCGGTGATGACCACGATCTCCTTGTTGACCGCCGGGTTGCGCTCGAGGATCCGGCGCGCCAGGAGCAGCCCGTGCTGCAGGTTCGTGCCGTATTCGTAGCCGTGCCAGGTCAGCTCGGCCAGCGCGCCGGGCCGGATCTCGCGGGCGTAGTAGGCGAAGCCGATGACCGTCAGGTGGTCGCGCGGGAACTGGGTGCGGATCAGCGTGTCGAGCGCGACGGCGACCTTCTTGGCAGCCAGGAAGCAGCCGCGCAGGAGCATCGATCGGCTCATGTCCACGAGCAGCACGGTCGACGTCTGGGTCAGCTGCTCGGTCCGGTGGACCTCGAAGTCGGCGGCGCGGAGCCGCACCCGCCGGTCGCCCGACGCAGCCCGAGCCGACGGCGCGTTCTCCTCGCGGCCGAGCGCGTTGAACAGCGTGCCGCGCAGGTCGAGGTGGAACGGGTCGCCGAACTCGTACGGCTTGGTCGCCTCCTCGCGCTCGCCGCCGCGCCCCGCCCGGTCGACCCGGTGGCCGCCGAACGCGTCGCGCTGCAGCCGGGCGAACAGGTCGTCGAGGACCTTCTGGCCGATCCGCCGGCTGCCGCGCGGGGTCAGCTCGAGGCGCTGGCCGTCGCGCGTCAGGTAGCCCGCCTCCTCGAGCCGGCGGGCCAGGTCGTCGAGCGCCTCGAGCTCGCGCAGGCCGTCGTCGCCCAGCAGGTCGTGGACCTGCTCGCGGTCGATCGCGGCGAGGTCCGCCGGCGACTCGACGTCCGACAGCGCGTCGGCGAGCTGGTCCATCGCCTGGAGCCGCGCGATCTGCTCGAGCGCGCCACCGAGCCCGAGCGGCTCCTCGCCGCCGAACGGCACGCGGTCGCCCAGCCCGCCGGGGAGCAGCAGGTCCAGGTTCGAGGCCAGCTGGGCGAGGTCCACCAGCAGCCGGTCGTCGCGCAGGAGCGCCTCCATCATCGACGCCAGCTCGGCGCGCTGCTGCGGCGACATCGAGCGCATGAGCGACTGCATCGCGGCCATCCGCTGGGCGAGCTGGTCGATGATGTCGTCGAAGCTCTGGGCCCCCGGGAAGAACCGTCCGTGCTTGGCCAGGAACTCGGACGCGTCGGGGTCCCCGCCGCCGATCCGCTCGCGGATCAGCTCGTTGAGGTCGCGCACCATCTCCCGGTTGGCGGCGAGATCCTCGGGTGTCATCGACTGGATGGCGTCGGACATGCCCGACACGAACTGGTCGAGGACCTGGCCCTGGAGGCGCTTGACCAGCTCGTCGAAGCGCTCGCGGGCGTTCGGCTCGAGGAAGTCGTAGTCCTGCAGCCCGCGGATCCGCTCGCCGAGGTCGGGTGGCAGGCCGTCGAGCTGGTCCAGCCGGCGAGCGGCGACGTCGCGCAGCATCGAGCGCATCGCCGGGTCGGCTGACGCCGCGTCGGGTCCGGCTTCGGGATCCGCGTCGGTCCGCGACGCCTCGTCGAGCCGCCGCTCCACCCCGGCCCGCTCCTCGCCGACGATCTCGTCGAGCTGGCGCCGAATGTCGCCGAGCACGTCGTCGAGCCCATAGCGCTCGAGGGCCTCCTCGCGCCGGCGCTCGAGCCGCTCCATCAGGTCGCGCAGGCCGGCCATGTCGCCGCGGGTCGGGTCGCCGGTTCGCCAGCCGCGGTCCATCAGCCGGCGGAGCGCCTCGGACAGGTCACCCTCGGCCATCACGTCGTCGGCGAGGGCGTCGAGAATCTCGTCGGCCTCGAGGTCGGCCACGTGCTGGCTGCCGTCCCAGGCCGAGTAGCGCGCGGCGCGGGCGAGCGCGTCGGCCGCCGACCCGGGCCCGTCCGCGGCGTGTCCCCGCGACGGATCCGGCCCCAGATCGCGTGGATCCGGGGTGTAGGCGGTCACCGGTGGTAGACCGTCCCGCCCGGCACGCGGTCCTTGTTGAGCCGGCGCGCCAGATGCAGGCCCTCGAGCAGGAACTCGACCGCCGAGGCGACCACCGCGGGCTCCTCCGCCCCGTCGGTCACGTCGAACGCGCCGAGCCGCTGGACCGATTCGCGCAGGCCGGGAACCTCGCGCATCCAGGCCACGTACTCGCGCGACGGCGTCCGGTCGCCGGTCTCGACGGTGAAGCCGTCCTCGAACGCCTCGACCACGCCCTCCAGGTCGTCGAGGCTGGCGTGCCGGCTGAATGTCGTGTGCAGCGCCTTGGTGATGAGCCGTTCGACGATCCGCTCCTCCGGTGCGTCGTCGCCGATCGATTCGAGCTCGACCTTGCCGACGGTCGAGGCGACAACCGCGCCGAGGTCGGACACGCGCGGCGCACCGAGCGGCTCCCCGAGCCGGATCGCGCGCTTGAGCGCCGCCGCCTCGAGCACCTCGGCATTGGCGACCGACACGCGGACGCTGACGCCCGAGCGCTGGCTGATCTCGGGCGACCGCCGAGCGAGGTGGGTGAGCTCCGCCACGAGCTCCTCCATGAACGCGGGCATGACCACGACCGGTGCCCCGTCCTCGCTCGGGAAGCGATGCTTCTCCTGGCGGACGATGGCCATCTCGTGGTCGAGCGTCCGTGGGTAGTGCGTCCGGATCTGCGACCCGAGGCGATCCTTGAGCGGCGTGATGATCCGGCCGCGCGAGGTGTAGTCCTCCGGGTTCGCCGAGGCGACGACGTACAGGTCGAGCGGCAGGCGGACGACGAAGCCGCGGATCTGGACGTCGCGCTCCTCGAGGATGTTGAGCAGCCCGACCTGGATCCGCTCGGCGAGGTCGGGCAGCTCGTTGATCGCGACGATCCCGCGGTTGGCGCGCGGGATGAGCCCGTAGTGGAGGGTCAGCTCGTCGGACAGGTAGCGGCCTTCGGCGACCTTGATCGGGTCGACCTCGCCGATCAGGTCGGCGATCGTGATGTCGGGCGTGGCCAGCTTCTCGGCATAGCGCCGGTCGCGGGGCAGCCAGTCGATCGGGGTCGCATCGCCGTCGCGCTCGACGATCGCCACCGCCGCCGGGCTGACCGGCGCGAATGGGTCGTCGTTCAGCTCGCCGCCCCGGACGACCGGCAGCCACGGGTCGAGGAGGCCGATGAGCTGGCGGGCCATGCGCGTCTTGGCCTGGCCCCGCTCGCCGAGGAAGACGAGGTCGTGGCCGGCCAGGATCGCGTTCTCGATCGAGGGCACGACCGAGTCCTCGTAGCCGACGACGCCGGGGAAGATCGTGGCGCCCGAGGCGAGCCGGGTCAGGAGGTTCGCGCGCAGCTCTTCCTTGACCGTCCGCGGCCGCCAGTCGGTGGCGCGGAGATCGCCCAGGGTGCGTGCCTCGGGCCTGGCTTCGGCGTCGTGATCCACGGTCTGTCCCCCTCGCTGACGCGGGTCGGAGGGCGAGCCTAAGCGTCGTCCTCCGGGGCGTCAAACGGCCCGCGAACGGTGCTCGGCTGGCGCAGAGCGCGACGATCCCTCAGCGGTCGGTGTCGAGTCGGTCGAGGACCTCGGCGAATGCCTCGATGCCTCGCTGGCCGGACGGTGCCAGCACTACCTGGACCTGCTCGATCCCGAGCTCCGCGAACTCGCTGAGACGGTCCGCGATCGCCGACGCCGGGCCACGTAGTGAACCGCCATGCGCTGGCGCGCCGTCTAGACCGACCGACACGCTGATGGTCCGGCCGAGCGTCGCCGGATCGCGGCCGTGCAGGTCGCAGGCGGCGTCCAGCCGCTCGAGCGCCAGCGTGATCTCGTCGCGGGGGTCCGTCTCTTCGAACACGTACCAGCCGTTCCACAGGTCCGCATACGTCGCGACGAGCCTGAGCATGCGGGGACCGGTCCCGAGCGCGCCGATGAGGATCGGCGGACCGGCGGCACGTGGGCCGCGCGGCATCAGGACGGCCCCGCGAGCCCGGTGATGGCGGCCCTCGAAATCGACCCGTCCGTCGCGAAGCAGCGGCGCGATGATCTGGAGGGCCTCCTCGAATCGACCGATCGGCTGGTCCCAGGCGAGCCCGTATCGCTCGTGCTCACCCCAGTGGTCGCCGGCACCGACCCCAAGGATCACCCGCCCTCCGCTCATCTCGTCGACGGTGTCGGCGATCTTTGCCAGGAACGCCGGATTCCGGTAGCCGGCACAGGTCACCAGCGTGCCGAGCTTCGGGCGCGCGGTCGCGACGGCGAGCCCGGCCAGGACCGACCAGGCCTCCCAGAACGCGGTTGGTGGCTCCGCGGCGTCCATCTCCAGGGGCCACCCGTCAACGGCGGGCGGCTCGACCTGGTCGTCCATCGCGAAATGGTCGGGAACCCAGAGCGAATCGAACCCGACCGCTTCGGCCAGTCGCGCATTCGCGACGGTCGTCGACCAACGCATCCCAGCCTCGCCCTGGCCGTTCGTCCAGTGCGGGAGGTGGGAGCCGTCGGTCCAGATCGGCAGCATCAGCCCGACTTCGAGGGGTCGGCGGCGGGCTCCGGCGGTCGGGCCGGTCGTGTCGCTCACGGGCGGTACCCCTCTAACAGGCCAGCCCCCGATCCCAGGCGATCACCATGTCCGGCGATCGCGTCGCCACGGTACTCGGTCAGGCGATGGGCTCGTACGACCGGACCGCACCCCGGACGGCTTCGACCTCGGTCGTCCCGGCCCGAACCAGGTGCTCGAGAAACTCTCGTCGACGGTCCACCTCGATCTCGAAGTCGCCGGCACGTCGCCCGACGCGTCGCGCGAGCTCCGGGATCACGCCCCAGCCGAAGTGCTCGAACTCGTCGGTCGCCGGATCCCAGGTCGTGAGCACCGCGGGCCCGAGGCGCTGGACGTGGCCGTGCTCGTCGCGCGCAACGGGCCGGACGTAATGGGCGGCGACGACGCGGCGGCCCTCCGGCATCGGCCGCAGGACGATGACGACGCCGAGATGCGACAGCTCGTCGTCGCTCGAGCCCGACCGGGCGAGCGCGCAGGAGGTCGAACACCTCGTCGAGCGAGTCGGCATGGATCGTGGCTGCCAGGCCGTAGCCGATCGAGGCGGCGCGCACGACCACCCGGGCGGCCCGTCCCCAGGTGTATGCCCGCGTGTGGTTGGAAAGCTCGGGGACCAGGAGGACCGTGTCGTCCGGCCGGACAAGGTCGCCGTCGCGCGGCGCGCCACCGCGTGCCCGGCCAGCCGAGCTCGGTCGCCTGCGGAAGCCAGGCGAAGGTTTCGTCCACGCCGGCCAGGGTCACGATCCTGACGTCGGGCGGCAGGAAGTCCAGCAGCCCATGCAAGAGCGTGGTCTTGCCGACGCCCTGGGCCTCCGCCGCGACGACGAGCGAGACGCGCGCCTCGAGCAGCAGCCAGAGCTGGGCTGCCAGCTCCGAGTCGAGCGTGCCGTCCCGCATGAGCTCGACGATCGAGCGCGGCTCCGGCGGGGTCAGGCGAAAGGTGCCGCCATCGGCGGCGGGATGCAGGGTCGGCCATCGCCGGAGCGTAGGTCGCCCGTCGGGGCCTGGTCAACGATGCTGGTCCGACCGCCACGATCTCGTGGCCGCCCGAGGTAGCATCGGCCCATGGCCGACGAGACCGAGCTGGACGTCCGCCCGCTCACCGCGGGGCGGTTCGAAGACCTCGCCGCGCTGTTCGAGCGGGGCGGCGACCCGAAGTGGTGCTGGTTCTAGTGCAAGGTTGGTCGCACGCACCTGAGGACGAACCGTGATCGAGACAGCCGAAGCGGCGAGGGCTGCCGCGGCGGGCTTCCTACGACATATCGAACCGGAGGTGGGCGAACCGATCGCCATCACCGCGGTCACAGAATTTCCAACCTGTTGGGTGGTCGGCTACAACACCATCGCCTTCCTCCAGGGTGACTTCAGCCACGCTCTGGCGGGCGGACCCATGATCATCAATCGGTTGACCGGCCACATTCGCTTCGGCCTGTCCTACCTCGCGGCTGAGGAGCAACTCGATCCCGAATGACAACGGTGATTGAGGTTCCACGGGCTTCGAAGGCGGGCTGGCCATGAGCCCGACGCTTTCGATCGTGCCGCTGACCTCGGAGCGCTTCGAAGATCTCGCCACCCTGTTCGAGCAGGGAGGAGATCCTAGGTGGTGCTGGTGCATGTACTTCCGCGCCAGGGGTCGCGACTGGTCCAACTCGACCGCGAAGCAGAACCGCGCCGAGCTGCGGTCGCTGACCGAGCGAGACGACCTGGCGCCGGGACTGGTCGCCTATCGGGATGGCATCGCTGTCGGCTGGGTCAGCCTCGCGCCGCGGGAAGACTACGAACGGCTGGCCTATTCGAAGGTCCTCGCGCCGATCGACGCCACGCCGGTCTGGTCGATCGTCTGCTTCGTCGTGTCACGGACGGCGCGCGGCCAGGGCGTGGCGACGGCCCTCCTCGATGCAGCCGTCGACTACGCCCGGACCCACGGCGCGACGACCCTCGAGGCGTACCCGGCCGATACCGCCGGCGGCCGGATCCCGGCCGCCAGCGCCTTTCACGGCACGCTCTCGATGTTCGAATTGGCCGGCTTCGAGGTCGTCGAACGGCGCCAGTACAACGCCGCCAGCCCGGTCCGCCCGATCGTCCGGCGCCGGCTCGGGTAGCGCCCATTCCGGGCCGCCTACGTCATCCGTCGCGGGCCGGACATCGTCGTCCGTCCGGGTTGACACCTCGTTCGCCGGGCCGGTAGACTGCCGACCGGCTCGCATGTCGCGGGCACGATCTCAGTGACGAGGAGGCGCCTCGAATGAAGATGACGATGTCGCTCCTCCACCGATGCGTTGCGCCCAACCCGGCCCTCGCAATCGGGAGATTTGTGCCCATCTCGAGCTAGACCGCAGGCGGCAGGACCGCCTTCCGGACGAACCAGAGCCGTGGGCCAGATCGGGCCCCCGGCTTTTTTGATGCCCTACCCTGCCCACCCGGCAGCCACGGACACCACAGCCGCGAGGCCCACCGACGATCGCGTCGGGACGGACCCGCGGCTTTGTCCATTTCGGGACCCACCTCGCCACGAACCCTGGAGCCTCCAGTGACCACCACCCTCAACCCGGAACTGAAGAATGGCTCGACGGGCCAGCCGGATCGACCGCTTGCGGCGATCCTGCCGGTCCAGCCGGCTCCGGTCCGACCGAACGGCCCGCCTGCCCTCCTCATCGAGGACGTCAGCAAGCGGTTCGTGGTCGGGCGGAAGAAGAAGTCGGTGACGGCGATCTCGCATTTGTCGCTCCGCCTCGAGCGTGGCGACATCCACGGGGTCCTCGGCGCCAACGGCTCCGGGAAGTCGACGCTGATCCGCCTGATCTGCGGGCTCCTGACCCTCGACGAGGGTCGGGTCGAGGTCTTTGGCCACGACATCGAGCGCGACGAGATGGCGGTCAAGCGCCTGATCAACCGGGTCAGCGTCGACGCCGCCTTCTTCAAGAAGCTCAGCCCGATGGAGAACCTTCTCTTCGCCGCTCGGCTGTACGGCCTCGATGGCCAGACCGCCAAGCGCGAGGCGATCGCGATCCTGGCCCGGCTGGGCATCTCGGAGAAGCGCATCGACCGGCCGATCGAGCAGATGAGTCGAGGGATGCAGCAGAAGGTCGCCATCGCGCGAGCGCTGCTGACGAGCCCGACGCTGCTGCTCCTCGACGAGCCGACGACCGGCCTCGACCCGCGTTCGAAGCTCGACGTCCAGTCGTTCATCGAGGAGCTTCGCGAGACACACGACGCAACGATCGTCCTGACCACGCACGACCTGGCCGAAGCAGAACGCCTGTGCGGCCGGATCACGATCCTCAACGACGCCCGGGTGGTCGCGGAAGCGACGCCGGACGGACTCAAGGCCATGGTGGCCGCCGCAAC
Source organism: uncultured Chloroflexia bacterium (assembly GCA_963721545.1). GTDB lineage: Bacteria > Chloroflexota > Limnocylindria > Limnocylindrales > CSP1-4 > SPCO01. The sequence continues at coordinate 128,159 of CAVRKB010000004.1, read as the reverse complement.
GGGTCGCCCGGCGACCCTCGAAGACGTGTTCATGACCTACACCGGCCGTTCCCTCGACGACGACGTCGATGAGGACGACGCCGAGGACGAATGAAAGGAGGTGATAGCGATGTTGTTCAGCCCTGAAATCCACGGCCGTCTCGCCCGCGAGCGCATCGAGCAGCGGATCGCTGCCGCGGCGCTGCTTCGCGAAGCGCGTCAGCCAAGTCCATCCATCCGTCGAGCGGTCGGCCACCGGATCATCGAGATCGGTGCCCGGCTTGCCGCGGAACCTTCATTCGAGTCGGCTCGGTCCCGCTGAGGGACCGGGCCGGCTCCCCCGCCCGGAGATCACTCCAATGACCGTCGTCGCCCATGAGCTGAAGGCCTCGTACGCCTTCATCGAGCGCAACTTCAACCTGACCCGCCGCTACTGGGGCTGGGAGCTCGCCTTCCTGGTCTATTCGGTCGCGGGCGCGCTGTCGATCTCGCTCATCGGTGCAGACCAGGGCAGCGAGACGCTGCTGCTGTCCCTGATGGTCGGGGCGATCTTCTGGAACTACCTGTCGGTCGTGTTCAGCTGGATCGCCGAGACGATCACGATCGAGCGCTGGGAGGGCACCCTCGAGTACACGATGATGGCGCCGATCCGGCGCTGGTCGCAGCTCCTCGGATCCGTCGTCTACGCGATGGTCTATGGCCTCGTCCACACCTCGGTCATCTTCGTCGCGCTCGTCCTGTTCTTCCCGCAGCTCGACCTGTCCGGTGCGAACCCGGCAACCGTCGTGGCGTTCATGCTGCTCGGCTCGTTCAGCTTCGTCGGGATCGGGATGCTGGCCGCGATCCTGCCGCTGCTCTACGTCGAGCGCGGGGCGCAGATGACGTTCGTGCTCCAGTCCTGCCTGCTGCTCGTCAGCGGCGTGTACTACTCGGTCGACATCCTGCCCCAGTGGATGCAGGTCCTGTCGCGCCTGTCGCCGGCCACCTACGTCCTCGAGGGCGTGCGGGCCGGGCTGATCGACGGGAAGGCCATCAATGAGCTGACCTACCTGGTCTGGCCGCTGATCGTGATGGGCGTCCTGTTCATCCCGTTCGGGCTGTGGGCCTTCGGCCGGGCCGAGCGCTACGCCAAGCGGACCGGCAAGCTGAAGCGGGTTGGCTGACGTGACCATCGGATCGACGCCGCTCGACGCCCTCGGCTGGGATGCCGGCTGGGTGGAGGCCTTCGCGCCGTTCGCGGCCGATGGTCACCGCCCGGCCCGAGTCGTCGCGGTCCATCGCGACACGTCGATCGTGCGCGACGGCGACGGCGATCGATCGGCCAACGTGTCGGGGTCGTTCCGCTTCGAAGCGCTCGCCCAGAGCGACTTCCCGACCGTCGGCGACTGGGTCGCGCTCGGCACGGACGGCGTGATCGAGGCGGTCCTGCCCCGCGGAGCGTGTTCAAGCGGATGGCCTCCGACGCGTCGCGCCGCGGGGCGCGGATCGACGACGAGCAGATCATGGCGTCGAACATCGACATCGCGCTGCTGGTCGCAGGGCTCGACAACGACTTCAACCTGCGCCGCATCGAGCGCTACCTGGCGGTCGCCTGGTCCAGCGAGGTCACCCCGGTCGTGGTCCTGAACAAGTCAGACCTGGCCGACGACGTGGACGGACGGCTCGTCGCGGTCGAGGCCATCGCCCCGGGCGTCGCGACCGTCGCGGTGAGCGCCCGGACCGGTGCCGGGCTGGATGCGCTGCGCGCTCACCTTCGACCCGGGATGACCGCCGCGATCCTCGGCTCGTCGGGCGTCGGGAAATCGACGCTGGTCAACGCCCTGCTCGGCGAGGACCGCCAGGCGACGGCCGAGGTCCGCGAGGGCGATTCGCGCGGGCGCCACACGACCACCCATCGCGAGCTGTTCGAGCTGCCCGGGGGCGCGCTGCTGGTCGACACGCCCGGCATCCGCTCGCTGGAGGTGCTCGGCGCCGAGGAAGGCGTCGATGCCGCGTTCGACGATGTCACCGACATCGCGGCGATGTGCCGCTTCAGCAATTGCAAGCACGAGGGCGAACCGGGCTGCGCGATCCGCGCCGCGCTGGCCGACGGGCGGCTGACCGAGGACCGCCTGGCGAGCCACCGCAAGCTCGAGCGCGAGCTGGCCCGCGTCGCGCGCGAGGGCGACCCACGCGCCCGCGCCGAGCACCGCCGCACCTGGAAGCTCATCCACAAGTCCGTCGACGAGCACATGCAGCGAAAATACGGAGGCGACCGATGAGCACGACGAGCCAGATCCGCCCGCTCGAGCGAGCCGGGATCCCGCCGATCGACGGGATCCGCGCCCGCTACTTCGCCGATCCCTCGGACTACGCGCGGCTGGCGACGCTGTTCGGGGCGGCCAACCGGGCCGACGACGTGCCGTGGGTGCCGACGGCGCAGCAGGTGCAGCTCGAGTTCGATGGCGACGACGGGGCCGACCCGGTCCACGATGTGGTCCTCGTCGAGGTCGGCGACCGGCTTGTCGCCGCGACCGGCGTCGACCGCGCGCTGCGCGACGGCGTCCCGACCTACGAGCTGTGGGGCGTCGGTCGATCCGGCGTATCGGCGCCGCGGTCTTGGCTCGTGGCTGATGGGCTGGACGCTCGATCGGGCGCGCGAGCGTGCCTCGCGCGAGGATCCGCTCGTGCCGGTCAACCTCGGCGCCTTCTCGGAGGATTCCGAGATCGGTCATCGCGCGCTGCTGGCCGCGACCGGGCTGGAGACGGTCCGTCACTTCTTCCTCATGCGCCGTCCCGCTGGACGAGCCGATCCCCGAGGTGCCGCTGCCGGACGGGCTCGAGATCAGGCCCGTCGAGGAATTGCACTGGCGGACGATCTTCGACGCCGAGAACGAGGCGTTCCGCGATCACTGGGGTCACCGCGAAGGGACGGACCTGCAGTTCAAGGCGACGTACGCCCACGACGAGCTCGACACCAGCCTATGGGCGGTGGCCTGGGACGGCGACCAGGTGGCCGGCGTGGTCCAGAACTGGATCTGGCCGGAGGAGAACGAGGCGCTCGGCGTCAACCGCGGGTGGCTCGAGCACATCAGCGTGCGACGGCCGTGGCGCCGCCGCGGCCTGGCCCGCGCGCTGACCGCGGCCTCGCTGGTCACCTTCCGCGAGCGGGGGCTCGACGAAGGCATGCTCGGCGTCGATTCGGAGAACCCGAACGGCGCGCTCGGGCTGTACGAAGGGCTCGGGTTCTCCATGCGCAGTCGAGCCGCGGCCTATCGGCGGTCGATGGAGCGCTGAACGCCCTGGCTATCGCGCGATCGGGCCCGGGAAGTAGAGCGGCGTCTCGCCGAGGCGGCCCGCGATCAGGTTGATCGACCCGTCCGCGGTCTCGAAGACCGTGATCGACGCTTCGTGATCGGACACGTTGCCGGCCGCATCCACCCCGGGCTGTCCCGCCGCGTACAGGTGCCGGCCGTCGGGGCTGATCGCGAGCGAAGCGAAGTCCGCGGTTGGCGCCCAGTGACCGACCGTTCCGAGCGACTCGGCACCGAAGACGTAGATCCCGGTTGAACCGACGGTCTCCTCGCCGTTCGGCGGCTCGATCCCCAGCGCGTAGATCCTCGTCCCGTCCGGCGACGCGACCATCGCCGGTTCCAGGAAGACCTTGGCGACCACCGGCGGTGCCATCCACCGACCCAGCTGCCGGCCGAGAGCGGCGAGCGCATCGAGACCCGTGGCCGGCGGTGCGACCGCCGTGGCCGTCCCGGTCTTGACCGTGGCCGTCTTCAGGTCGAACCGGGTGAGCCTGGCGTTGACCGGGTCCCAGAGGAACAGGCGGTCGCCCTGCCGGACGAAGACCGAGCTGAAGAGCCCGCCGTCGATCCTGGGGACCTCGGTGCGGTCCATGGGCTTCCCATCGACGCCGATGCGGTCGACGACGAACTGTCCGCTCGGGAGCCGGCAGACGCTGTAGGACATCGTCGAGTCGACGAGGCCGCTCGCCCACTCCTCGCATTGCTCGACGGTGGTGGCTCCCGCAGGCTTCAGCGTTCCGAGCTCGCGGCCGTCGAACGGGCGCTCCAGTGGTCCATACCGGCCGGGATGTCCTGTGTGGTCTGGGGAAGGCCCTCGACCACCCAGAACCCGGACACGAGCATCGCGTCGCCGGCCGGTGCGACGGCGATCCGCGGCGCGGGCCGCGTCTTCTCGCGTTCCGGGATGTCGCCGGCCCCGGGGATCGTCAACGACGTGCTGCTCAACACCGCCGCTGTCGCCAGGTCGATGACGTCGACGCCGGCGGTCCAGCCAGCCGAGCCGGCACGTGCGGTCCATGCCACGAACGCGACGCGGCCATCGGGCGACACGTTGGTGGAGACGTCCACGAGCAGCGGCTGCTTCTCGATCGGCAGGTCGGGATCCGACTCGCCACGAACCTCCCTGAACGCGGTGCGCGGACCCGGCGTTCCGGCGGCGTTGGTCGACTCGAGGACCAGATCGATCCCGGTCGTGCGGCCAGCGCCCGACCCGACGTTGTCTCCGCAGATGCAGACCCATCCGCCGCCCGGCCTGGCCAGCACGGTCTGCGGGCCGAGGGTTCGACGGCCGATCGGCAGGTTGGCGAGGTTGCCGGTCGCCAGGTCGGCGACCTGGAAGTCGTTGGCTTGCACCAGGACCTTCGCAGGGTCCGGGATGTCCCCCTCGCGGACCAGGGCTGGCAACGGGGTTGCCGTCCGGGGTGATGTCCCGCGGGCGGTGAGACGCGCGGCGCTCGGAGGGGCCGCGCTCGTGCTTGGCGACGCACCGACGATCGCCCGATCCGTGCGAGGAGCGGTCAGCCAGACCGCCACGAACGCGACGACCAGGGTCCCGACGACGGCCGCAACGGCCGGGCGGGCGAGGCGCCCGAACCAACCGCGGCGACGGGCCGGGCGGGCAGCGACACGGTCCCGCCACGTCGGCTGATCGAGTCGCTGCGGGGGCAGCCGCCAGTCCTCGGCCACGGTTCGGACGAGCGCACCGAGCTGCTCGTCGTCGGGTCCCATCGTTCGCCCCGTCGGGCCGTCAGGATCGGTCGTCATGGCTCACCTCGGTCATCGCTGGGCGCTGCGTGGCGCCGGAAGGTCGGTCGGGGTTTCGGACGGTTCGCTCGCGAGCCTCGCTCGGAGCGTGCCGTGGGCGCGACTCAGGATCGAGCCGACGTTGCCGGGGCTCGTCTTGAGGAACCGGGCGATCTCGGTGTAGTCGTAGCCGTAGTAATGGCGCAGGACGAGGGCCGCGCGGGCCTCCGGCTTGAGGCCTGCCATGATCTCGGCGGCGTGCTCCCGGTCGCCGATGTGGCGAGCCGGGTCGCCTTCGAACCCGCCGCCACCGACGTTTCCTGGACGCGGCCGATCGCCGGCAGCGCCAGGGCTCGAACGCGGCGCCGCCGAAGCGCATCGAGCGCCGTGTGGCTCACGATGCCGTGCAGCCACGGTCGCAGCGGCCGATTGGCGTCGTACTGGTGCCAGCGATCGAACGCGCGGGCGAACGTGTCGTGGGTGGCATCGACCGCGGCGTCGGGATCGTGGAGGATGGCCAGGGCGACCCGGTACACGTCGTCGGCATGGTCGCGATAGGCCAGCTCGACGGCCTGCCAGCGGATGTCGCGGTCGTCCATGGCTCAAGTACGTCCGGGCGGGGCCGATCCTTGCATCGGGTGCCGGCCGGCGGGCATCGGGTCAGGCCAGCAGCCGGCCGCCGTCGCGGACGAGCTCCATCCAGGCCCGCTCCCGACCGATGGTCGTCACGGCGCCGTGGCCCGGGAAGACGCCGATATGGTCCTCGAGGCCGGCGAGACGACCGAGCGAGGCGACCATCTGGTTTGCATCGCCACCGGGCAGGTCGACCCGGCCCCAGCCCGCGGCGAACAGGGTGTCACCGCTGAACAGCAGGCCGTCGTCCTCGGCGAGGAGGCAGACCGAGCCCTCGGTGTGGCCCGGCGTGTGGAGCACGCGCAGGCGCAGCTCGCCGAAGCGGATCAGCCCGCCCTCGGCCAGCTCGACCGCCGGCACCGATGGCGGGATGTCGAACGGCGCCGACACCGGCTGCGGGTTGGTCAGCCGCTCCCGATCGAGCGGGTGGACCGCGATGTCCGCGCCCGTGTGCTCGGCGACGGCGGCGTTGTCGCCGATGTGGTCCCAATGGCCGTGGGTCGAGATGATCAGCTTGAGCGTCCAGTCGCGCGCCGCGAGCTCGTCCGCGATCCAGGCCAGCGACGGGGTCGCGGTGTCGATGGCGATCGCCTCACGCGAGCGCGGGTCGGCGAGCACGTGGACGTTCGTCGCGATCGGGCCGACGACCCGCATCAACCGTTCCATGCCGTGAGTGTGGCACGCGGCGACGCGCGCCCGGCCTCCCCGCCTCAGGCCTCGAGCTTGGCCCGCATGCAGTCGAAGGTCTGGCCGATCATCTTGTTGGCGGTGCCCTCGATCAGCCGGGCGCCGACGCTGGCGAGCGTGCCCGACAGGTTCACGTCGGCGTTCCAGTCCATGACCGTCGTGCCGTCCTCGCCGTCGGACAGGTGCATCTCGGCCGTCGCGTCGACCGCGCTCCCGGGCGCCTGGCCGTGGGCCTTGATCAACGCCCGGTCCGGCGCCTCCAGCTCGGCGAACTCCATGTTGACGTTGAACCGGGCGTTGATGAACCCGATCCCGACCTTCGCCGTCGCCTTGAAATGGGTCGCATCGACGACCTCGATCGACTCGACCCCCGGCCCGCACTGCCCGACCTGGTCGGGGTCGATCACGAACGCCCAGACCGCCTCGCGCGAGGCCTTGATCGGAACGGAGCCTTCGAAGCGCATGCGGGGGCCCTCCGGGGTGGCTGCGGTGGAACGAGTGTGGGGCGCGGGACCGAGTCGATGGTCAGTCGGTCGATGATACCGACGCCGTGACGTAGGCCGTGGGCTCGCGGATGAAGCTCGTCCGGCAACCCATCGAGCAGAACGCGTAGACCACCCCATCGTGCTCGGCGAGATGGCGGACGTGCGCCCGGTCGACGGTCATCCCGCAGACCGGGTCGAGGAGCACGATGTCGTCGACGACCGGGGCGATGTCCGGCCCGGAGCCGGGCGCGACCCCCGCGAGCGTGGCGGGCCCGGGCGACGCGACGAACGATGCCGTCCCGCGGCGGACCTGGACGAGCTCGGCCAGGATCGACAGCGCGACCTCCTCGGCCGTCTCGGCGCCGAGGTCGAGCCCGGCCGGCGCGCGCAGGGCGGCCAGCCGTTCGTCGGGCACGCCCGCCTCGTCGCGCAGCCACGCCCGGACCACCGCCGCCCGGGTCGGGGACGCGACGAGCCCGACGTAGGCCGCGTCGCGGGCGAGCGCCGAGGCGAGTGCCTCCTCGTCCCAGACGCCCTGGGTGGCGACGACGACCGCCGGCGCGATGCCGGGATCGAGCCCCGCGATGTCGGTGCCGACCACGACCCGCTCGGCGCCCGGAAAGGCGTCGGGGTCGGCGATCGGATCGAAGATCGAGACGCGCCAGCCGGCGGCCGAGCCGAGACTGACGAGCGCCGCGGCGATCGGCGTCGTGCCGGCCACCCACAGGATCGGTGCAGGCAGATGCGGTTCCACGTAGATCTCCAGCGTGCCCCCCGAATGACAGGTCATGACCAGCTCGACCACGCCGTCGCCGCGGCGGCCCTCGCCCGGGACGTCCTTCGACAGCCGGAGCAGCCGCGGCTGGCCGTCGACCAGCGCCCGGAGCGCCTCGCGCACGACCACCGGCTGGGCGCACGAGCCGCCGACCCAGCCCTCGATCGTGCCGTCCGGGTGGACGATCCCCGAGGCGCCGGGCCGGGCCGACGTCGGGCGCCGAACGGCGACCACGGTGGCCACCGCGAACGACTGGCCGGCGGCCTCGAGCTCGGCCGCCCGGGCGAACACGGAACGGGCGGGCATGACGGCTACGAGATGCCCTTCTCGTGCAGGATGGCCCACACCTTCTGGGGCGTGATCGGGATGTCGATGTTGCGGACGCCGAGATGCCACAGCGCGTCGACGACGGCGTTGGCGATCGCCGGCGGGGCGCCGACGGTGGCCGACTCCCCCACTCCCTTGGCGCCGATCGGGTGATGCGGCGAGGGGGTCGTCGTCTTGCCGGTCTCCCAGGCCGGGCTCTCCATCGCGGTCGGGACGAGGTAGTCCATGAACGTGCCGGCCATGTTGTTGCCGAGCTCGTCGTAGGTGATCTCCTCGTACAGCGCCGGTGCGAGCCCCATGTTCAGCCCGCCGTGGATCTGGCCGTCCACGATCATCGGGTTGATGATGTTGCCGCAGTCGTCGATGGCCACGAACCGCCGGACGTTGACGCGGCCGGTGCCCTTGTCGATGTCGACGACGCAGATGTAGCTGCCGAACGGGAAGGTGAGGTTCGGCGGGTCGTAGTAGTCGACCGCCTCGAGGCCCATCTCCATCCCCTGCGGGAAGTTGGTGTAGGCCGCGAAGGCGATCTCCTGGATCGTCTTGAACCGGTCCGGCGAACCCTTGACGCTGAACTTGCCGGGCTCCCATTCGAGGTCGTCCTCGGACGCCTCGAGCAGGTGCGCGGCGAGCGTCCGCGACTTGGCGAGGATCTTGCGCGACGCCATCGACGCCGCGGCGCCGGACGTCGGCGTCGATCGCGACCCGTACGTGCCGAGGCCATACGGGGCGGTGTCCGTGTCGCCGTACTCGATCTTGATGTCGCCGACCGGGAAGCCGAGCTCCTCGGCGATGATCTGCGCGTAGGTCGTCTCGTGGCCCTGGCCCTGGGTCTGCGACGAGATCTGCGCGTGGACCTTGCCGGTCGGGTGGACCCGGATGAAGACGCCGTCGTTCATCTTGAGGCCGATGATGTCGAAGTCGTGCGACGGCCCGGCGCCGACGATCTCGGTGAAGCTGCTGATGCCGATGCCCATCAGCTCGCCGCGCTCGCGCTTCTCCGCCTGCTCGCGACGGAGCCCGGCGTAGTCGATGGTGTCCATCGCCAGCTGGAGCGCGACGCCGTAGTTCCCGGAGTCGTACGACCAGCCGGTCGGCGTCTTGTACGGGAACTGCTCGGGCTGGATGAAGTTCTCCATCCGGAGCTGCGCCGGATCCTTGCCGATGTCGTGGGCGAGGATGTCGACCATCCGCTCGATGGCGTGGACGGCCTCGGTCACGCGGAACGAGCAGCGGTAGGCGACGCCGCCGGGCGGCTTGTTGGTGTAGACGCCGTCGACCTCGACGAACGCGTCGGGGAAGTCGTACGAGCCGGTGATGACGTTGAACAGTCCGGCCGGGAACTTGGACGGATCGGCGGCCGCGTCCGTGTAGCCGTGGTCGGCGAGCGTCTTGACCTTGAGGCCGGTGATCTTGCCGTCCTTCGTGGCCGCCAGCTCGGCATGGATGTGGTAGTCGCGGGCGAACGAGTCGGCCTGCAGGTTCTCCGAGCGGTCCTCGATCCACTTGACCGGCTTGCCGACGGTCAGGCTGGCGACGACCGCGAGGACGTAGCCCGGGTAGACCGGCACCTTGCCGCCGAACCCGCCACCGATGTCGTGCGTGATGACCCGGATGTTCTGCTCCGGGAGGCCGGACACCAGGGCGAGGACCGTCCGGATGGCGTGCGGCGCCTGGCTGGTCATGTGCAGCGTCAGCTGGCCGCGGACCGCGTCCCAGTTCGCGACGCAGCCGCACGTCTCGATCGAGGCGACGTGGATGCGCGGGATGTAGATGTCCTCGGACACGGTGATGTCGGCGGCGGCGATCGCCGCGTCGGCAGCGGCCCGGTCGCCCGATTCCCAGTGCCAGATGTGGTTGGTCTGCTTGTCCGGCCCACGGTCGGGCCGGAGGACGAACGCGTCGGATTCCATGGCCTTGTGCGGGTCGACGACGACCGGCAGCGGCTCGTAGTCGACGAGCACCGCGGCCACGCCGTCGGCGGCGATGTACTTGGTCGTGGCGACGACCGCGGCGACCTCCTGCGACTGGTACATGACCGTGTCGGTCGGCAGCACCATCTGCTTGTCGCCGGCGAGCGTCGGCATCCAGTGGAGGCCGGCCTTCTCCAGGTCGGCGCCGGTGATGACCGCCAGGACGCCCGGGATCTTGAGCGCCTCGGTGGCATCGATGCCCTTGATCGTGGCGTGGGCATACGGGCTGCGCACGATGTCGAGCCACAGCTGGCCCGGCAGGTTGACGTCGTCGATGTACTCGCCGGCGCCGCGGATGAAGCGCGGGTCTTCCTTGCGCTTGACCGAGTGGCCCATGCCCCCGATCTCGGCGCTGGTGCGGGGCGCTGCTTCAGTGGTCATGTCGTCACTCCCCGCTCAACCGGCCGCGACCGGCGAGCCGGTCTGGGTCTCGGCGGCGGCGGCCATCTCGCCGGCCGCCTGCTGGATCGCCTTGACGATGTTCACGTAGCCGGTGCAGCGGCACAGGTTGCCGCTGATCCCCTCGCGGATCTCCGCCTCGGTCGGATCGGCGTTCTCGCCGAGCAGCCAGGCGGCCTGCATGATCATGCCGGGGGTGCAGAAGCCGCACTGCAGGCCGTGCTGGTCCCAGAACGCCTGCTGGAGCGGGTGGAGGCTGGCCCCGTCGGCCATGCCCTCGATCGTCTTGACCGCGCGGCCGTCGGCCTGGACCGCGAGCATGGTGCACGACTTGGCGCTCTCGCCGTCGACATGGACGGTGCATGCGCCGCAGTTGCTCGTGTCGCAGCCGACGTGCGTGCCGGTCAGCCCGAGCGAGTCGCGCAGGAAATGGACGAGCAGCAGCCGCGGCTCGACGTCGGCCTCGTGGGCCTCGCCGTTGACCGTGACCGTGATGTGCTGGGTGGTCATCGTCAGCGGCCTCCTACGCGTACGCGAGGGCGCGTTCGGTGGCCCGGCGGAGCGCCCTGAGGGTCAGCTCCGCGGCCATCGCCCGCTTGTACTCGACCGGTCCGCGGACATCGCCGGCCGGGCGGCTTTGCGCTCCGGCTGCGGCACCTGCCGCGCGGAACAGATCATCCGACGGGGCGTTGCCGAGCAGGATGGCCTCCGCGTCCGTCGCGGCGAATGGGGTCTCGGCGACCCCGGTCAGGCCGATCCCGGCCCGCTTGATGTGGCCGGCATCGTCCAGCCACACGATGGCGGCGACACCGACGGTGGCGAAGTCGCCGACTTTGCGCTCGAGCTTCTCATACGCGCCGGCGGAGGCGCGGGGCCGACGAACCACGCGGATCTCGGTCAGGACCTCGGTCGGCTCGATCGCGGTCTGGAACGTGTCGAGGAAGAAGTCGCGGGACGCGATCTCGCGTTCGCCGGATTGACTGCGGCAGACGATCGTCGCATTGCCCGCGATGAGCGCTGCGGGCCAATCCGACGCGGGGTCGGCATGGGCGACCGAGCCGCCGATCGTGCCCCAGTTGCGGACCTGCGGATCGCCGATCGTGGCGGTCACGTCGTGGAGGAGCGGGTATCGCTCGCGGATGACCTGCGGTCTCGTGGATGCGGCGGTGCGTTGCGCGGGCACCGATCCGCAGGTAGTCGTCCGTCTCGGCGATGCCGTCGAGACCGCTCACGTCACGCAGGTCGACGAGCAGGCCGGGTTGGGCCAGCCGGAGCTTGATGAGCGGCAGCAGGCTGTAGCCGCCCGACAGCAGCTTCGCCTCCCCTTCCCGATCCTTGAGGATCCGCAGCGTCTCGTCCAGGTCTCCCGGACGGACGTAGTCGAACTGGGCTGGAATCATCGCGCGGAGCCCTCCTCCCCGCTCTCGCGGGGGCGATGCCGGGCCATCCTGCGTGGATGGACACGGCGCGGTGGCGACGACCACGGGGCGGCGATCGGTCTCGTCCTCATACCTCGATCGCCGGTCCGTCACACGGGGAAGCGTTGCGAGTCAGTATCGATCCGCGGTCGTTCGCCCGTCAACGTGATTGAACAGTTGACCAGCGGCGTTGCACGGGCCAACGTTGCGCTCGAACGTCGATACGACAAACCACGGGGAGCGGATCTGGCGGGGCCGCGAGCAGGATTGGGTCCGCAAGCTTCTCAGCCGGCCTCGAGCAGGTCGGCGATTGCGGCGTATCCCTTGGCTCGCGCGTGATCCAGCGCTGTTACGCCGTCCTTGTCCGGGATGGCCGGGTCGGCGCCCGCCGCCAGGAGGATGCGGACGATCTCCTGGTGGGCCTCGCCGCCGTCGCCGAGGATGACGGCCTCGAGCAACGCGGTCCAGCCGAGCCGGTTGATGTGGTCCAGGTCGATGCCGGTCGTCACCACCCGGCGCACGTAGTCGACGTGACCGCGCTCCGCGGCCGGGATCACGGACACGCCACCGAAGCGGTTGACGATCGTCAGGTCCGGATGTGCCGGGAGGATCGCCTCGAGCATCGGCACGCTGCCCGTTACCCCGGTCACGAGCCACGGCGTGTCGTGCTGGGCGTCGAGGGCGTCGGGATCCGCGCCAAGTGAGACGAGGAGGCGGGCCACCTCGACGTGATCGGCGGCCGCAGCGAGGAGCAGCGCGGTTCGCTGCCGACCGTCACGCGCCTCGATGTCCGCCCCGGCGCGCAGGGCTCGGGCCGCTCCGTCTGCATCGCCGGCCGCAGCCGCGCGCAGCAGGTCGCTATCCGGGTCGGCGACGGGTACGCCCGACCCGCCGACCTGGCCCGTCACGGCCGCCGTGCCACTTGGGGTCGAATTGGCTGTTCGAGGCGGAGCAGCTGCGCGCATCCGGCCGCCAGCATGACCACGGCGGCGGTGACGAGAACGAGCGGGCGAACTGCCATGAGCACATCAAACCACCCCTCCGACGAGTGGGCGAGCGACCGCGAATGCCTGCACGCTGATCGGGCCGACTCGTCGAGGGGTGGACGTCCTTGCGCTCAGCGGACGGTCAGCGGCTCCCCCGTCTCGATGAACGTCTTCAGACCCGACACGATGTAGACGATGCCGCCGGCGAACTCCTCGGCCGACTTCGAGCCGGGCCGAAGGGCGCTCGTCACGGTCAGCTTCGAGCCGCCGTCCTCGGACTCCTCGACCTCCCAGGTCATGCGGATCGGGCCCTCGGCTTCGATGCCGGCGTCCCAGCGCGGGTGGAACAGCATCACGACCCGCCGGCCCGACTCGATCTCGATGACCGAGCCGTCGGCGGCGAGCGAGCCGTCCGGATAGGCATACGACAGGGGCGACCCCGCCTCCCAGGCCGACTCGACGCGCGTGCCGAAGTAGTAGCCGGTGTCCATGCGCCAGCCGGGAACCCGCCAGTCCTCGGTGCCCTCGGTCTCGTGGAACGCCTTCGGGCTGATGCGCTCGGTCACTGCCCGACCCTCGATGCCGGCGTCGCGCCGGTTCCGCCGCGGGCACGAGGTGCTCCCGGAGGAACGCCACCGTGCGCTCGAAGGCCAGGTCGGCGGCGTCCGGACGATAGGCATCGCGCGACGGCTCGGCGAACCAGTGCCCGCGTCCCCGGGTAGCGATGGATCGTCGCCTCACGGCCGGCCGACCGGAGGTCGCTCTCCATCTCGCAGATTGCCTCGTCCGACTCGAACTGGTCCGTCTCGGCGAAGTGGCCGAGGACGGGCGCCGTCGAGCCGGCGAGCTCGGGGCCGCTGACGGCGCCGTAGTAGACGACGGACGCGGCGACCCGATCGCGATCGGCCGCGCTCGCGACCGACCACCAGGCACCGAACGAGAACCCGAGCAAGCCGATCTTCGCGTCCGGCCCCAGGCGCTCGGCGAGCCAGTCGATGGTCGCGAGCACGAGCGACTCCACGGCGGCCTCGTCGGCCGATCTCGCCAGCCTCTCGGCGTCCTCGACCGTCGACGCGACCGAGCCGTCGAACAGGTCGGGCGCGGCGATGGCAAACCCCTCCCCGGCCAATCGGTCGGCAAACGCGATGACGTCCTCGTTGAGGCCCCACCACGGATGGAGCACGACGACGCCGGGGACGCCCGGCTCATGTGTCGCCGGCTGTGTACACGCGCGCCGTGGTCCCACCGGCTTCGAGCGATTCGAACCTTCCCATGCCAGTCCTCCGATTGCGTCAGGGTTGCCGCTAGCCTAGCCCGCGGTGGTGTCAGGTTCTGTCAGGAATGGCCTCCCGGCGGCACAGACGTGCTCCCAGCTCCGAGCCGGCGAGAGCAACGCCGGTGCCGCGGCAGGCTGCTCGAGCACGTCGAGGAAGATCGCCGACCAGAGCATCGACTCCTCGCCGATGAACAGGCGACGCGGGCTGACCCACGGCCGGCCGCGTCCGTCGAGCACCTCCCAGTACGTCCCGTCACGCTCGATCCACTCGACGTAGCGCGCCAATCTCGTCCGCGGCGCGGGCCGGGTCGACGGCCCGCAGCAACTGCAGGTAGATCGCCCCGAGGCTGGTCCAGACCGTGCTGCCCTGGTAGTCGGGCAGCACGTGCCGGGTGAACCAGACCTCGTGCTCGGGACGTCGCGCCGTCTCGTAGCGCAACGGATACGGGTCGCAGAACCCGTTCGCCTCCAGGTGCCCGAGCGCCGCAGCGAGCATCACCGGATCCGCGACCACGCCGGCGTAGAACGGCCAGACGTTGGCCTCGCCCGACGTCCGGTCGTCCCCGAGCGCATCGCGGAACCGGTCGCCGAGCCAGAACCGCTCGACCAGCAGGCGACCCCAGCCGCCCTCGAACCGGCGCTCGAACGGCGACTCGAACCAGCCCGTCTCGGCGATCGTCTTCGCCAGCAGCGCGACCATCGTGTTGCCGTAGGCGGTGCTCCGATTGACGACCGTGTCGCGATGGGCGCTGTACGTCCGGTCGCCACGGACGAGTCCGGTCGCACGGGTCGACGACACGCGCGGCGTAGTCCGCGATCTCGGCGGTCAGCCAGGCGCGGTGGCGCTCGACCAGGTCGGTCGCGCCGGCCGCCCGCAGCGCCGCCAGGAGCAGCGGCAACGAATCGACCCCGTAGGCGAACACGTCGGCCGGCCGATCGCCGTAGTTGATCGTCGTCGTGACGTGGCTGCGGCGCGCGCTCCACACGTCGGAGCGCGTAGGCGAGCGAGGCATGGACCCGCTCCCCTTCCCCGAGCCGCACCAGCGCCGGGGCCGAGAACCCAGGTCGCGCGTCCAGAACATGTCGAAGTGGCCGGGGCTGGCGGTGAACGTCCGGCCGTTCCAGCACGCCTCGATGCAGGCCCGGATGATCGTCGCGGCGTCGCCCGGATGCCGGGTGTGGCCACGCACGCTGGCGGCGGACGCGGACGGCCAGCGTGTGCGCGTAGACCGGCAGCATCGACGGGCGCGAACCACGGCGCGAGGGCCACGCGCCGGCCGTCAGTCCCGGTCGAGCGCGAGCGCCAGGCGCTCCTCGCGCGACATCGCCGCGACGCGGGCCGCCTCGCGCGTCAGGCCGACCAGCGCGGCCTCGGGGATCGGGTCGCCCGGCCGGAAGGTCGTGAAGCGCACCTTGCGGAGCTTGAGGTGCGCGCCCTCGAGCATGCCGCTCCGGGTCGGCCATGAACACGCCGTGCTCGAAGCCGAGGTGGACGTGGATCGGCTCCGGGGCGACGAATGCGAAGTAGACCGTGCGGCGCCCCACGGGCAGGTCATAGCCGATCAGGCGCCAGCCGGTCCGGACGCGCTCGACCGCGTCGGGGGCGGCCCGCCTGGACCACGCCACGCAGGATCCCGGCGATCGCCCGGATGTCGTCCGGGTAGCCCGCCAGGAACGCCTCGGGCGGGAGCGACTCGGTCACGCTCGAGTCGAGCGCCGGCGGTGTCCAGGTCACGACGCCGACGTCGCTCGGCCCACGCCCGTCGATCGTCCAGCCGTCGCCGTCCTCCACGGCCAGCTCGTCGAGCGCCGCCTGGAACCGCGCCTCCTTCGGGCCGTCAGGATCGATCCAGAGCTGGCGCCGGACGAACCCTTCGAGCGCCTCGCGCGACTCGAACCGGCGCGGGTCGATCGGCGACCCGGGTCACGGTCGGCTGCCGGCCGCGCGCCTCGAGCAGCTCGAGCGACGTCGGGCAGCGCCGGCAGGGCGACCCGCGCCTGCCGTGGACCGGTGGCCAGAACGGGTCGGCCGCGGACGCCGGGACGCGCTCCATCAGGACCGCCACGCACGGCCGGCCGGCGGCCGCCTCGAGCGCATCGACGAACGGGCCGATGTCCTCGATGTCGTAGCCGACGTGCGCGATCAGCGCGACGTCCGCCTCGAACGCCGCGGCCCGCGCGGATCGGCCGGCGGCCAGCGGGCCTCGACGGTTCGGACGTTCTCGATCGCGTAGTCCTCGGCGATCTCGCGCAGGCCCTCGAGCATCGAGGGCGACGCGTCGAGCGCGACGACCGAGCCACCCGACGGGTCGAGCGCGCGAGCGATCGGCAGGGCGAACCGGCCCGCGCCCGCCCCGACGTCGAGCCAGGTCTCGCCCGACCGCACGAGCCGAAGCAGGGCGTCCGAGGATCGGGTCGTCGGTCCGCGTCGGGTCGGCGCGGAACAGCGAGTTGACCGGGGCGTAGAAGTCCGCGCCGTCGGGGACCTCGCGGATCCGCTCGACCTGCTCGCGGTTGGCGCGCACGCGGGCCGCCCACGACGCCTCGATCGCCCGGGCGAGGTCGGCGCTGCGTGTCCACGTCCGGGTTGGACCCGGCGACCGGCACCGCGTCGACCAGCTCCGGATGCGCGTCGATGACCGGCCCGAGCCCGCGATCGCCGGTGACCTCGCCGGCGAGCCCGAACCCGGCGCGCCGGATCAGGACGGGGTTGCGCGCCGTGCTCGTCGTCGTAGGCCGGGACGACGATCGGCCGGCCCTTGCGAACGGGGGCATCGAGCAGCGCCCGGATGGCGTCGACCGACACCAGGGGCTGGTCGCCGAGCGCGACGAGGATCGCCCCGACATCGGACCCGACCGCCTCGAACCCGACCTGGAGCGAGCTCGACAGGCCGCGCTCCGGCGCCGGGTTGACCACGCGCCGCTCGCCGTTCCAGTCGATGGCCGCCTCGATCGCTTCGGCATCAGCGCCCAGGACGACGACCACGTCGGTCAGCCCGGCGGCGGCGATCGTGTCGAGGACGTGCCCCAGCACCGGCCGCCCGCCGATCGTCGCGAGGAGCTTGCCGCCACCGAACCGCGAGCCGGCGCCGGCGGCGAGGATCAGCCCGGTCACGCCTGTCATGCCGGCATCTTCCCACCGACGCGGGCGCGCGGTGGCCTCGTCCGCCGCGGTCAGGCGGTCGCCGGCGCCCGTTCGCGCATCGGCAGCCCGCTGCCGCCGTAGCGCTCGGCGACGATCTCGGCCAGGATCGCCAGCGCCGTCTCGGCCGGCGCCCGCCCGCCCAGGTCGAGCCCGACCGGCCCGCGCAGCCGCGCCAGGTCCGCCTCGGCGACGCCGGCCTCGAGCAGCCGGGCGCGGCGGTCCGCCTGCGTCTTGCTTCGACCCGACCGCGCCGACGTAGCGGCAGCCGCGGCGCGAGCGCTTCGACGATGGCCGGCTCGTCGAACTTGACGTCGTGCGACAGGACGGCGACGGCGTCGTTCGGCCCGAGGCCGATCTCGTCGGCGACCTCGTCCGGCCAGCCGACGACCAGGCGGTCGACGTCGGGGAAGCGCTCCGGCGTGGCGAACGCGGCCCGGCCGTCGACGACGACGGTCTCGAAGCCGAGCTCGCGGGCGAGCCGCACGAGCGACCGGGCGACCTCCACCCCGCCGACGACGACGAGCCGCGGGCCGGACCGGGAAGACCTCGATGAACAGCGACCGACCGCCGAGCTCGACCGTCCGCGACAGGCCCGCGGCGGAGCGCCGCCGTGGCCGCCTCGACGAGCGCGCGCATCGAGCGTCGGCGGCGCCGAGCGACCCGGTCAGCTGGCCGTCGTCGGTGACGATCAGCTCGGTCTCGGGCGGCGCGCCGTCGCCCGGCTGCGTGGGGTCCGAACTCGCCCGGTGGCGAGTCGGCGGGGAGTGGCGTGATGACCGCCGAGCCGTGCCCGCCGGCCCCGACCGAGCGGCGCGCCGCGTCCACGACGACGGCCGGGGCGATCGGCTCGACCAGGACGTCGATCGTGCCGCCGCAGGCGAGCCCGACGTCCCACGCCTGCTCGTCGCTGATCCCGTAGCGGATGACCCGGGCGTGCCCGGTCGCGCGGGCCCGTTCGATCTCCTCGGCCGCGGCGCCCTCGACGCAGCCGCCGCTGACCGAGCCCGCGATCCGGCCGTCGGCCGCGTACAGCAGGACGGCGCCCTCGGGTCGCGGCGCGGACCCGAACGTGCGGACGACGACGGCCCGCCCGATGCCGGCGGGATCGGTGCCGGCCGCGCGCCAGCCGGCCAGCGTGTCGAGCAGCTCCTTCATCGCAGCGGCCTCGGTGCGGATCGGGTCGATGGTCTCACCGCCGACGACGTCGGAGGGCGCGGCGACCGCCGGACCGGCGACCGTCGCGTGCCGGGCAGCGCGGCGTGGGCCGCGGCCTCGCTGCCCCGTCGCGTGTCGCCCGCCCGGACGCCGCCGAGGATCTCGCCCAGCCGCTCGAGCGAGGCGACCGTGCCGGCCGGCAGGAAGTCGTCGATGTACGGGAACGCCGCGCGCATCCCGCCGGCCAGCGGCTGGTAGCCGGGCGTGCCGGCCAGCGGGTTGAGCCAGACCAGCCGGTGGCAGTTGCGCCGCAGCCGGGCGGTCTCGGTCGCGACGAGCGCCGGGTCGCCACGGTCCCAGCCGTCGGACACGACGATCACGACGCCGCGACGTGCGCAGCGACCGCCGCGCCCAGTGCTGGTTGAACGTCCGGAACGACTCGCCGATGCGCGTGCCGCCCGCCCAGTCGTTGACCGAATCGGCCACGCGCGCGAGCGCCCGGTCGCGGTCGCGGTCGCGCAGCAGCCGCGTGACCCGGGTCAGGCGCGTCCCGAACACGAACGATTCGGTGCGCACCTCCGACGCGGCCGAGAGCGCCTGGATGAAGCGCAGCAGCAGCCGCGAGTGGCGCTCCATCGAGCCCGAGATGTCGCACAGCACGACCAGCGAGCGCGGCTCGCGGATCTGCCGCCGCCAGACCCACGTCACGAGCTGGCCGCCGGTCCCGAGGTTGCGCCGGAACATCGCCCGCGGCGCGAGCCGCCGGCCGTGCGAGTGGAGCTCGTAGCGTCGGGTCCGGCGCCGCTCGAGCCGCGGCACGAGCAGGTCGACCAGCCGCTCCGCCTCGCGCAGCTCGGCCGGGGTCATCCGGTCGAACTCGCGGTGGCGCAGGACCTCGCCCTGCGAGTAGGCGTCGGGCGACATGATCACGCCCTCGATCGGCTGGTCGTCGGCATCGTCGTCGCCGTCGCTCGGGATCGGCGTGCCGCGCTCCTCGGGCTGCAGCTCGCCACGCTCGGTGCCGGCCTCGGGTGGCGTCGCGCCGGCGTCCGCCTGGTCCTGCTCGGTCGCCTCGTCGCCGCGGCAGCGTCGACGGGCCGAAGTCGTCGGGCAGGCGCGAGCCGCGGCGACGCCACCAGCGATCGAACGCCGCGTCGTAGACCGGCCGATCGTCGCGCCGCCGGACGAAGACCGCGGCGCCGGCGGCGCGGACCTGCTCGCGGTCGCGCGATGTCGACGAGGGTCAGCGCCCGCGCGAAGTCGACCGCCGCGCCGAGGTCGATCGACAGCCGGGCGACCCGCAGCGCCCGCCCGAACCCGACGGCCTCGCGCAGCAGCCGGCGGCCGTCGACCGTCGCGCCCCCCGGCGCGGTCACGATCGCCTCGTCACGCGGCCCGGTCATGTCACGCGCCGCCGGCGGCCGCCTCGCTCAGGTAGCGGCGGGTCTCCTCGCCGCGGACGTGGCGGATGTCCTCCTCGTACTTGAGGACGACGCCGAGCGTCTCGTCGACCAGCTCGGGCGCCGAGCTCGCGGGCGCCGAGCGACAGCAGCGCGGCCGCCCAGTCGAGCGTCTCGGCGATGCCCGGCACCTTGGTCAGGTCGGCCTCGCGCAGGCGGTGGACGAAGCCGACCACCTCGCGGGCCAGCCGCTCGGGCGCCTCGGGCACCTGGGCCAGCACGATCTCGTATTCCTTCTGGGCGGTCGGGTAGTCGATCCAGTGGTACAGGCAGCGGCGCTTGAGCGCGTCGTGGACCTCGCGCGTGCGGTTCGAGGTCAGGATCACCCGCGGCGGCGTCTCGGCCCGGATCGTGCCGATCTCCGGGACGGTGACCTGGAAGTCGGACAGGATCTCGAGGAGATACGCCTCGAACTCCTCGTCGGCGCGGTCGATCTCGTCGATGAGCAGGACCGGGGCGCACGCCGTCGGTCGCCTCGAGCGCCTGGAGGAGCGGCCGGCGGATGAGGAAGTCGCTGCCGAAGATGTCGTGCGCCGTCGCGTGGTCGGCCTCGCCGCGCGCCTCGAGCAGCCGGATCTCGAGCATCTGGCGCGGGTAGTTCCACTCGTAGACGGCGGTGTTGACGTCCAGCCCCTCGTAGCACTGGAGCCGGATCAGGCGCGCTCCGAGCGACGCTGCCAGGACCTTGGCCAGCTCGGTCTTGCCGACGCCCGCCTCACCCTCGAGGAGCAGCGGGCGGCCGAGCTCGAGGGCCAGGAAGACCGCCGTCGCGACCGACCGGTCGGCGATGTAGTCCCGGCTGCGGAACTCCTCCTGGATGGCCTCGATGGAACGGGTCCCGGCGGGCCGGCTGTCGCGGTCGCTCATCGGCGGAATTCTACACGCCCTGCGTGGACCCGGGGCTGGCCCGGTGGCGCACGAAGGGCTCAGCCGTCCGGCGCGTCCAGCTCGCGGGCGTACGCCGGGAACCGGAAGCGCTGGCTGCGGGTCAGGATGCCGCCGTGGCCCAGCTTGGCGACCGTTCGCTCGGACGCGCCCTCGCCGGACAGCAGCCGCGGCAGCAGCAGGTCCGCGGCGGTCGCCTTGGAGTAGGCGCCGCAGGTCGGCAGCCCGAGGATCGCCGTCCCGCCGATCCGCGCCAGCCAGAGCATCGAGCCCGGGTGGGCCGGGACGCCCCGTCGCACGAGCGCGACCGCCGAGCGCGGTGATGGCCACGAAGCAGGCGTCGAGCGGGTCGGTGCTGGCCGCGCCGGCCGTCAGCACGAGCTCGAGCGGGTCGGGCCGGCGCACGAAGCGCGGCGAGCGCGGCCTCGACCGCCTCGGGATCGTCGTCCACGTAGTCGATCGCCTCGATCGTCGAGCCGAGCCCTTCGACCTTGGCGTGGACGCTCGCCTCGAACCGCTCGCGAGCCGTGGCGCGGACCGATTCCTTGACGATGACGCCGACCCGGCTCGGCACGAACGGCGCGACCCAGACGAGCGGGTGGCTGCCGAACCCGGCCAGGCGCGCGCCGGCGTCCACGGTCGCGGCATCGACGAGGTGTGGCGCGACCTTGACGCTCGCGACGAGGTCGCCGGCGTCGACCACCTGCCCGTCGAACGCGGTGAACACCTCGAGCGGGTCGATCCGGTTGAGGCGCTCGAGGTCGGCGATCCGGACGTTCAGGACGCCCGGCACCTCGGCGATCAGGTCGACCCGGCTCTGCACCGGGCCGCGCTGGGCCAGGTTCGGGCCGGCCACCGCGGTCGCCAGACGGAGCGCGGCCTCGTCCTCGTGGAGCTCGCCGGGCTCGGCGACGAGGACGCTGACCGGATCGCCCGGCTCGGCCGAGGCGAGGGCCGCCAGGTCGTCGGCGCTGAGCCGCCGGCCCTTCGACCAGCGCGTGCCGCCGACCACGATGTCGCGGGCCAGGATGGCGCCGACGAGCCGGGCAGGCGCGCGCCGGCCTGGGGTGACCCGTTGGACCTGCACGCGGTGATCGCTGACGGACGGTCGGTCGCGGACCTAGCGCCCCAGCGCGGCCTCGATCGCGCGACGGGTGTAGACGACGGCCATGCGGGACCGGTATTCGCGGTCGGCGTGGATGTCGCCGTTGACGGTCTGGCCGTCGGCGGCGTGCTCGGCGGCCGCCGCCACGGCCTCGGGCGAGCCGTCGCTCCCGCGCAGCGCGGCCTCCACGCCCGTTGCCCGGTAGGGGTGGTCGCCCACGCCGGTCAGCGCAACGCGCGCGTGTCCGATCGTCCCGCCGTCGCGCGCGACCACCACGGCGACGCCGACGATCGAGTAGCCCGACGCCGGCTGGGCGAGCTTGCGATACGCCCCGGCGGCGCCGCCGGGCAGCGGGCCGCGGCGGATCGCGATGAGCAGCTCGTCGGACTCCATGGCTGTCTGGAACGGACCCTCGAAGAACCCGTCGAGCGGCACGACCCGTTCACCACGGCTCGAGCGGAGCACGGCGTTGTAGTCGAGGGCGAGCGCGATCGCCGGCAGATCCGAGGCGGGGTCGGCAATGGGCGATCGAGCCTCCGACGGTCCCGCGGTTGCGGACCTGGACGTCGCCGATGCCCTCGCACGGCCTCGGCCACCCAGCCGAGCGTGGTGTCCGCGATGATGTCCGCGTAGGTCGTCAGCGCGCCGGTCTCCCAGCCGCCGTCGGGGAGCTCGCGCAGGCCGCGCAGCTCGGTCAGGCGGCCGATGTCGACGAGCGTCTCGGCGCTCGCCAGGCGGAGCTTGAGGAGCGGCAGCAGGCTCTGCCCGCCGGCGATGACCTTCGCCCCGTCCGCGCCCGACAGGGCCCGGATCGCGTCGTCGACCGAGGCCGGGCGCTGGTACTCGAACGCTGCCGGGTTCACGCCTGGCCTCCCTTCGCACCCTGGATCGCACGCCAGACGTTCTGGGGCGTGTACGGCATGTCGAGATGGCGGATGCCGAGCGGGCTGAGCGCGTCGATCACCGCGTTGGCGACGGCCGCCGTGCTGGCGATCGCCCCGGCCTCGCCGACGCCCTTGACCCCGATCGGGTTGACCGGCGACGGGGTGACCGTCTCGTCGAGCTCGATGTTGGGGAAGAACGATGCGCGAGGCACGGTGTAGTCGAGCATCGAGCCCGACAGCAGCTGCCCCTGGTCGTCGTAGACCGCCTGCTCCCAGAGCGCCTGGCCGACCCCCTGGGCGATCCCGCCGTGGAGCTGGCCGTCGACGATCATCGGGTTGATCTTCTTGCCGACGTCGTCGACCGCGACGTAGCGGACCAGCTCGACGTGGCCGGTCTCCTCGTCGATCTCGACGATCGCGATGTGCGTGCCGAACGGCCAGGTGCAGTTCGGCGTGTCGTAGTAGGCCGTCTCGTCGAGGTACGGCTCCATGCCCTCGGGCGTGTCGAACGCGAGGTCGAGGGCGAACGCGATCTCCTGGATCGTCTTGACCTTGTCGGGGCTGCCCTTGACCCGGTAGTTGGCGCCGTCGACCTCGATGTCCTCGGGCGAGGCCTCGAGCATGTGGGCGGCGTACCGCCGGGCCTTGTCGCGGATCTTGTCGGCCGCCTTGATCGCGGCGGTCATCCCGACCGACGACGTGCGCGAGCCGTACGAGCCGTAGCCGAACGGCGTGCCCTGCGTGTCGGAGTGCTGGATGACGATGTCCTCCATCGGCACGCCGAGCTCGTGGCTGATGACCTGGGCATACGTCGTCTCGTGGCCCTGGCCCTGCGGCGAGGTGCCCATCGTGACCACGACCTTGCCGGTCAGGTGGACCTTGATGTTGCCCGATTCCCACATGGCCGCGCCCCAGCCCTCGCCGACCGCGCCGATCCACTTGGACGGCGCCACGCCGCACACCTCGATGTAGGTCGACAGGCCCACGCCGAGGTACTTGCCACGCTTGCGGGCCGCCTCCTTGGCGGCCGGCATCTTGTCGTAGCCGACCATCGCGAGCGCCTTGTCCATGGCCGGCTCGTAGTTGCCCGAATCGATGTAGATCTTGGCGCCGCCCGATGCCGTCCCGAGCCCCGACGGGTTCTCGTACGGGAACTTGTCCGGCGCGATGAAGTTGCGCCGCCGGAGCTCCGCGCGATCCATCCCGATCTCGGCGGCGAACAGGTCCATCGCCCGCTCGACGACGTACGTCGCCTCCGGCCGGCCGGCACCGCGATACGCGTCCACGAAGGTCGTGTTGGTGTAGACGCCCGTCACCTCGGCGTACACGTTGGGGAACTTGTAGCAGCCGCTCAGGACCCGGGCATAGAGCGTCGTCGGGATGCCCGGGCCGATGGTCGACAGGCGCCCGCCGAGGTTGGCCAGCGTCTTGACCCGCAGCCCGGTGATCTCGCCCTCGCGGGTGCCGGCGATCTCGAGGTAGGTGATGTGGTCGCGGCCGTGGATCGTGCTCTGGTAGTTCTCGCGCCGGCTCTCGGTCCACTTGACCGGCCTGCCGCCGATCGCCTTGCTGGCGAACATGCTGAGGGCCATGTCCGCGTAGCAGAAGATCTTCGTCCCGAAGGCGCCGCCGACGTCCGGGCTGATACAGCGCACCTTGTGCTCGGGGATGCCCGTCACGAAGGCG
This sequence comes from uncultured Chloroflexia bacterium, assembly GCA_963721545.1. Classification (GTDB taxonomy): domain Bacteria; phylum Chloroflexota; class Limnocylindria; order Limnocylindrales; family CSP1-4; genus SPCO01. The sequence goes on along the minus strand of CAVRKB010000004.1, from coordinate 103,865 downwards.
GTCAGCAGCAGGCGCTGGATGTGCGGCGTCTGGCTCGACATCCAGACCGTGTACTCGTCGGTACCCGGGTTGTACCAGCCGATGTCGCCGCGCGTCTCCATCGGGTTCGGGATCAACCGCTGGTTGACGATCCGCTGGCGGACGACCACCTCGGCCGCGTCGACCGCAGCGTCCGTCCCGGCCTTGTCGCCGACGTTCCACTCGAACACGACGTTGTTCGGGGCGTTCTCGTGGAGCTGCGGGGCGCCGGGCTTCATCGCCTCTTCCGCGTCGACCACGGCGGGCAGCGGCTCCCAGTCGACGACGATCGCCTCGAGCGCGTCGTAGGCCTGCGCCTCGGTCTCGGCGACCACGGCGGCGACGCCTTCGCCGGTCCACTTGACGCTGTCCGTGGCGAGGACCCGCGGCGTGTTGATGTTGTTCTTGATGCCCGCGCTGCCACCGGCCGGCCAGGCCATCGGCAACGGGTTGTACGGGATGTCGGCCCCGACGAAGACCCCCACGACACCGGGCATCGTCTTCGCCGCGGACACGTCGACCGAACGAATGTTGGCGTGCGCGTACGGGCTGCGCAGGATGGCCATGTGGGTCATCGAGGCGAGCTTGATGTCATCGAGATAGTTGCCGTTGCCGGTGATGAAGCGCGGGTCCTCGACCCGCTTGATCGGCGCTCCGAGGACGTCCGTGGTCATCTCGTCTCCCTCGGCTACGCGTTGACGGGCGCGCCGGAGCGCATCGTCTCGGCGGCATGGCGGATCGCCGCCACGATGTTCTGGTAGCCGGTGCAGCGGCAGAAGTTGCCCTCGATTGCGTGCCGGATGTCGGCGTCGGTCGGGTCCGGGATGCGCTCGAGCAGGTCGACCGCGGTCATGATCATCCCCGGGGTGCAGAAGCCGCACTGGAGCCCGTGCTTCTCCCAGAACGCGGCCTGCATCGGGTGGAGCTCGTCCCCGTTCGCGAGGCCCTCGATGGTGCGCACGGTCGCACCGTCCGCCTGGACGGCCAGCATCGTGCACGACTTGACGGCCCGGCCGTCCACGTGGACCGTGCACGCGCCGCATTGGCTGGTGTCGCAGCCGACGTGGGTGCCGGTCAGGTCGAGATCCTCACGGAGGGCCTGGACGAGGAGCCGTCTCGGCTCGACGTCGAGCTCGCGGGGTGTGCCATTGACGACGAACTCGATGTGCTCGCTCACGGGCATGAACCTCCTGCGACGGTGCAACGACCGAGCCGGGGACGGCGTCACGACCCCGATTGATGCCCTCCGATCCTCACGCCGGCCGGTTCGGGGTGGCGGGGTGAGGTCGTTGGATGGTGGCACCGGACGGCGCCGGAATCAAGTCGGTTCGTCGCGTTCGGCGGAGGGGTGCGGCCGCGGTCCCTCGACCCGGCCGAGCGCCGCGGCCCGGCTGCTGACCGCGCCCGGATCGAACGCGGCGAGCTGGTCGTCGAGCGGACCCATGGCCAGGCGAGCGGCGGCCCCGAGTCGCTCGATCTTGGCCACCGCCGCGTCCCACGACAGGTGCGCGAGCGAGGAGGCCGTGGCGAGCGCCACCCGATCCGGGCCGCGGCCCCGCATCGACGCCGCATAGCCGGCCGCCCACAGCAGCAGCTCCGGGCCGTCGTCGCTGCCAGGGGCAACCGACAGCGCGCCGCACACGATCCCGAGATCACCGGGCACGAGCGCCACCAGCCGCCAGTTGTCGGGGCCGGCGATGAGGTCGACGGCGAGGCTGGCGTACGGCGCAGCGAGGATCGTGTCGATTCCGGCGGCGTCGGCATTCCCACCGGTGAGGGCCAGCGACGGATGCGTGCCGTCCAGCCCGTCGAGCAACCGGAGGTGCGCCTCGCGGAACAGCGCGCGCTGCTCGTCGTCGGCGATGGCGGCCGCCGCCGGCTCCTGGACCTCGACGAGGGGGCAGCCCTCCGCGGCCAGCCGGCGCAGGAGCCGGTTGCCCTCGGCGGCCAGTTCCAGCGTGGCGGCGCGAACCTCCGCGAGCGTGCCACCGGCCGCGCGAGCCGCCGTGTACGGGCCGGCCACGGCTTGCTTGACCGCACCAGCCGTGCGCGCCGCGGTGGCCCGCCAGGCTTCCACGGTTGGGACGCCGCCACGCAGGCCGCCGTCGGTCAGCGGCTCGAGGCCGGCAGCCTCCTGGACCCGCAGAGCCGCATCGACCAGGGCATCGATCGGTGCGTGCAGGTCGAGTGGCGGGCGGGGCAGGCCGCCGAGCAGCGTGGCGAACATCGATTCGAGCTCCGCTGGTTTGGCCGGCCCGGGGCGGCGGGGTGGGTATCTTGCCATGCGGGACAGGCTTGGCGGCCAGGGGCCCGCGGGCGCGGGCGTCGCGTTGCTACGATGGCCGCCCGGTCGATGGCTGCCAGCCGTGCCGGCCGGGATCGAGGGGGTGGACGTCCGGCATGACCCAGCCCGATCCGACGGCCGAGCGACCGCCAGCCCGAACCGCGGTCGACGTCCGCGCACTTGGTCGCCCGCTACGTCCCGATCGTCCGCTGGCTGCCCGTCTATGACCGGGGTGACCTTCGGTTCGACGCGATCGCCGGCATCGTCAGCTGGGGGGTGATGGTCCCGGTCGCGATGGCCTACGCGGGCCTCGCCGGGATGCCGCCCGAAGCCGGTCTCGTGACGGCGTTCGCGGCGCTCACCGCCTACGCGCTGTTCGGGACGTCGCGCCACATCAAGGTCACGGCCAGCTCGTCGGTGGCGATCATGTCGGCATCGGTCGTCGTCGCGCTGGCGCCCGCCGACGCGGCCGAGACGATCGCCCTGAGTGCGGCGCTGGCGCTCATCGTCGGGATCATCCTGATCGTTGCCGGGGCCGCGCGGCTCGGGTTCCTGTCGCAGTTCCTGGCCGCGTCGGTGGTCACCGGCTTCGTGATCGGCCTCGCCGTCGTGATCACCGTTGGCCAGATCCCGGACCTGCTCGGCATCCCGCCGGTGAGTGGCACGATCATCGAGAAGCTCCTCGCCATCGCCGCCAGCCTCGACGAGGTCCAGGCCTATACCGCCGCCCTCGGGATCGGCTCGGTCATCGGGATGTTCGTGCTCAAGCTCCTTGCGCCGAGGATCCCCGGCGCACTCGTCGCGCTGGTAGTCGGGATCGCCCTGTCGGTCGCCTTCGACCTCCAGGCGAAGGGCGTGGCGGTCGTCGGCGACGTATCGACCGGCGTGCCGCTGCCCGGCATCCCGCAGATCCCGTTCGGCGACGTCGTGTTCCTCGTTGCCGGTGCGTTCGGGATCGTCTTCCTGGCGCTGGCCGAATCGATCGGGGCGGCGCGTTCGTTCGCCGTCCGCCACGGCTATGAGATCGAGCCGGACCAGGAGCTGATCGCGCTCGGCGCCGCGAACGCATCGGCGGGGCTATTCGGCGGGTTCGCGGTCGATGCCAGCTTCAGCCAGTCGGCGACCGGCGAGGCGGCCGGCAACCGGACGCAGGTCTCGTCGCTGATCGCGGCGGCGCTCATCCTTGCCACCGCGATCGTCCTCGCACCGATCTTCGCCAAGCTGCCGCTGGCGGTCCTGTCGGCCATCGTCATCACCTCGGTCCTGGGGCTGGTCAACCTCGCTGAGCTGCGCCGCTATCTCGCCTGGAAGCGCACGGATTTCCTGCTGGCGATGACGGCGCTCGGCGGCGTGGTGTTCACCACGGCGCTGACCGGGATGGCCATCGCGGTCGCGCTGTCGCTGCTGGCGATCCTGTACCAGGCCAGCCGCCCCTACATCGCGGTGCTCGGGCGGATCCCGGGCGACCCACCGGTGTTCGCCGACGCCGACCGCCACCCATCGGCCGAGCCCGTCCCGGGCTTCCTGCTGGTCCGGCCCGAACGTGCCGCTGACGTTCGTCAACGCCGATGTCGCGAAGGACCAGGTCATGGCACTGGTGCGCGGGCGGCCCGAGGCGCCCCGGGTGGTCGTCCTCGATATCGCGGCAACCGCCGACCTCGACGTGGCCACGACCGACATGCTGGCCGCGCTGCACACCGACCTGCTTGAGGCCGGGATTGAGCTCCGCCTTGCCCAGGTCCGCGGGCAGGTTCGCGATCGCATGCGCCGGACGGGCCTGATGGCGACCATCGGCGAGGACCACTGCTTCCTCTCGGACGAGGCGGCGATGGCGGTGCCGGTGCCGGGCGCGATCGACAGCTGACGGTCGGCGCCGCCGTCAGGGCCCGGGCTGGTCGCCCTCGAGTCGCGCCGCGGCGACGCTGGCCACGCGCGGCAGCACGGCCGCCGACGCGGTATTCGAGCGGTCGTTCGTCCCGAACGCGATCCCGGCCGCGACCACGACCCCGACCACGGCCAGCCCGAGGACGATCACGTAGCCGGGGGCCGTGGCCGTCCCCGTCGGGCCGCGAGGCACGCCCGGCCGGTTCCACAGCGACGACAGCGTCGGCACGCCGGTCGGTGGCACGAGTGCCCCCAGCCACAGCCCGGCGGCCAGCCCGCCGAGGTGCGCGGCGTTGTCGATGCCGCCGCCCGATGCAAGGCCGAACGCGATGTTGATCACGACCAGCACGAGCAGCTGGCTCATGATCCCGCGGCTCTGTCGGTCGACCGGGTGGTGGATCCGTCCCGCTGCCAGCAGGATCCCGAACAGGCCGAACACCGCACCCGACGCGCCAACCGACGGGACGTCGCCGCCGAACACGAAGCTCGCGGTCGAGCCGGCGGCGGCGCAGGCCAGGTAGAACGCGAGGAATCGCAGTGATCCGTACCACCGCTCGACGATCGTCCCGGCGAGGTACAGGGCGTACATGTTGAACGCGAGGTGGAGGACGTCGCCGTGGAGCAGGGTCACGCTCCACAGCCGCCAGTACTCGCCGTCGGCCACCGCCGGCTTGTCGAGCTGAAGCCACCGGTAGATCTGCTCGCCCTCGCTCGAGAAGAGCGCGGTCAGTGACACGATCGTCGTGACCGCGATGATGAGCAGCGTCAGCGTGAACCTCGGAGCGTCGCCCCGGCCCCGCGCGAAGTAGCGCTGCGACGCGCGGGCGTTGCCGGTCTCCTTGCTCAGCCAGCCGAGCCGATTGGCGATCTCGGCCTTGTCCTCCTGGGGTGCCCGGCGGTCCGCCTCGCGGTAGGCGTCGATCGCCCCGGCCAGGTCGCCGTCGCGGACCCGCGCCGCGGCGACGTTCCGCCAGGCCGCGTAGGTCGAGGGCGTCTCCGGCAGCTTGAGGACCGCCGACCAGCTCTCCATCGCAGCCGGCTCGTTGTTCAGGCGGTAATGGGCCTCGCCGAGTCCGAGCAGCGCGGCCGCGGTGATGGCCGGATCGTCGTACCCGACGACCCGCGCGAAATGCGCTCCGGCATCAGCGAACTCACCCGCCGCGAGCAGGTCACCGCCACGCTCGAGCAGCGACAGCGCAGCGTCCCGGCTGAGACGGCCGGTCGCGCCTGGGTCGGGTGACGGGTCGGGCGGCCGGGCGTCGTCCATCGCGCGGACGATACTAGACTTGCGCCCATGTGCGGACGGTTCACCCAGGAGCGGCCGGCGTCGGAGCTGGCCGAGATCTTCGGGGCCGAGCCGCTCGTCGAGGACCCGGGCGGTCACTACAACGTCGCGCCGACCGACGAGGCGCTGGTCGTGGTCCAGCGCGAGGAGCGGCGAGCGGTGACGTCCTACCGCTGGGGCCTCATCCCCCACTGGGCCGGCGAAGCCAAGGTCGGCTCGCGGATGATCAACGCCCGGGCCGAGACGATCACTGCGAGCCCGGCATTCCGCGACGCCTTCGTGCGCAAGCGCTGTCTCGTACCGGTCGACTCGTTCTACGAGTGGAAACGCGAGGGAACGGTGCGCCAGCCGTTCCGGATCGTCCGGCACGACCGGCGCCCGCTCGCCCTTGCCGGACTGTGGGCGGGTTGGCGCGACCCGGCGACGGACACCGTCCGCCGCACGTTCACGATCGTGACCACTACCCCGAACGACGCGATTGCCGGCCTCCATGACCGGATGCCGGTCGTGCTCGAGGACGACGCCTGGGATCGCTGGCTCGACCCGCGACCGGCGGATCCTGGCGAGCTGCTGGCGATGCTCGTCCCGAGCGAGGCGGCACTCGACGTCTACGCGGTGGACCGCGCGGTCAACGACGTGCGGCGCGACGGACCCGAGCTGATCCTGCCGCTGGCCTGACGCGCGGCGCGGCGGTCACCCTCAGTCGTCGCCGGGCTCGGCCTCGGTCCAGCCGTCATCCGCCAGCGCGCCGCGGAATGCCGCACCAGGGTCGGCTCCGTCGTCGATGGCAGCGGCGAAGTGGCCGACGAGGCCGGCGAACGCGCCGTCGGGATCGTCATCGGGGGCCTCGAACACGATCGCCCCGGCCGGCAGCCCGTCGGGCATCGCAGCCTCCGCGCCCACGACGAGGATCAGCACGGCGTCGTTCCAGCTGGCTGCTTCGGCCGCCACGGCGAGGACGGCCGTGCCGGTCGGCTCGGCGACGACGACGACGCCGAAGTCGGTGAGATAGCGGAGCCCGAGCTCGACGTCCGCCGCGTCGAGCGCAACGCCGGGTGCCGGCGGTGTCGTCGCATCGATTGGCGCCTCGACCGAGTCGATGTCGGATGGCTCCTCGTCGAGGGTGGTCGCGGGTGCGAGGGGCGTGGCCCGCGCCGGATCGCGCAGCACCGCGACGTGGCCGACCTTCCCGCGGGCAAGGTCGATCAGCAAGCCGTCCGCCGTCGGATCGTCGCCGATCCGGCCGACGAGCTGGACGGCCCTCCCAGCGCCGGCCGCCGCGAGGGCCGTCTGGGACGCGGCACCCCAGGCCGCGACGTGGCCGTCGACGAGCCGGCCAATGGGCGATCCGATGACGACGATCACCCGCTGAGGGTACGCGCCAATACGGGCTCGGCGCTAACCGGGTCCTGACCCACCGTGGTCGTCGGTCGCCGAGGGCCCGCTGTCGCCGCCGCCACCGCCGGGGCCGCTGTTGCCACCGCCGCCGTCATCGTCGGTGCCGGTCGGCTCGGCGGTCTCCGTCGGGCGGGTCGTCCGACCGGGGCGCGCTGTCTCGCGTGGCTCAGCGGTCTCGCCGGCCTCGTCGGTCGGCGTCGCCGTCGGCGTCGGGCCGGACGTGATCGGGCTCGGCGTGGGCGACGGCGGAACCGACGGCGTCGGGACCACGCTGGGCGTCGGGAGGACCTCAGGGCTGGGCGACGGGCCTCGCTGGAGGAGCCCGCCGACGGTGATCGCACCGGCCGTGGTCAGCAGGCCGGCGGTGATCGCGACGAGCAGGACGAAGGCGAGCGCCTGCGCGCGGACCGCGATCGGCCGGCCGCCGCTGGTCGCCACGCCCCACGCCGATCCGATCGAGGCCACGAAGGCGCCGATCCGTCCGCCACGGCCCCCGGATGCGGACCCGATCACGAGGCGTGGCGCCGGCTCCCGTGCGATCGCGAGCATGACCCGATCCTCGAAGCCGTCGGTGGGCCCGATCGCGTCGGACGCCGCGAGCGCTTCCAGCTCGCGCGCTACCCCGAGCGCGTCGGCCAGCTCGGCGTGCGACGGCACCGCGTCACCGGCGGCGCCCGCCGTCCGCAGCTCGGCCGGATCGAAGCGGCGGCCCGGCCCGGTCATGCGGCACCTCCCGGGTCGACGGTCGAGCGCAAGCGCTGGAGCCCGCGCCGAAGCTGGGTCTTGACGGTGCCGAGCGGCCGTTCCGTCTGGCGCGCGATCTCGTCGAGCTGGAGCTCGCCGAAGAAGCGGAGGGTGACGACCTCGCGGTACGGCTCGGGCAACGCGGCGACCGCGCCGCGCAGGTCCGCCGCCCGTTCGCCGCGGACCGCGAGGAGCGCCGGGTCGGTCTGTCCCGCGGCGGCGACCGACCGGGCGTCGAGCGCGGCCGCGGCCGGATCGGCGCGCTCGGGATCGGCCGGTCCGGCTGGATCGATCCAGGCGACGGACCGCCGACGGCCGGCCTGGCGGAGCGCGATGCGCACCGCGATCCGGGTCAGCCAGGCCCCGAACGGTCCTTCGCCGCGCCAGCCGGCGAGCGAGCGGTACGCGGTCACGAACGCTTCCTGGGCCGCGTCCTCGGCTTCATGCAGATCGCCGAGGATTCGATGGCAGGCGCGAACGACGGCCGCCGACTCGCGATCGACGAGCAGGCGGTAGGCGTCGCGGTCACCGGCCAGCACGGCATCGACGATCGCCCGCTCATCGCGGGCATTGGGCGATGCGTCGGCGTGCGATCTGGTGTCGATGGTGTGACCCCGTGGATCCGAAGCGGTGCCCCTGCCGGACGCCGACGATCGGCTCGCCTCCATGGTGCCGGAGGTCGAGCCGAGCCATCGGCCGGCGGTCCGCTCGGGCACCGCAGGCGTTCGGTCGGGCGCCAATCGTCAGTCGTCGCCGCCACCACCGGGTCCGCTGTTGCCCCCGTGGTCGTCGGTGGCATCGGGGCCGTCGTCATCGCCACCGCCGCCCGGGCCGCTGTTGTCACCATGGTCGTCGGTGGCATCCGGACCTTCGTCGCCGCCACCACCCGGGCCGCTGTTGTCGCCGTGGTCGTCCGTGGCATCGGGACCGTCGTCGCCGCCACCACCGGGTCCGCGGTTCCCGCCGTGGTCATCCGTGGCGCCCGGTCCATCCGTTGGGTCGGCGGTCCCGTCGGGCTCGGCCGTCTGGGTGGGCTCGGCGGTCTCAGTGGGCTCGGCGGTCTCGTCCGGCTCGGCCGTCTCGGTCGGTTCGGCGGTCTCGCGTCGGTTCGGCGGTCTCGGTCGGTTCGGCCGTGATCAGCGGACCGGGCGCACCCGGTGCCACGCTACCGGACGACCGAGTGAGGCCGTCGGCAGCCAGTGCCGCCCCACCAACCAGGAACAGGCTCACGAGTGCGACCGCAAGGCCGCGTACCACCCGGACATCGTTTCGCATCGCTGGGTCGTCTCCGTCGTGCGCCGGTCGGGTGACCGGTCTCTACTGCACTGAGACCACCGGAAGCGAAAAGGTTTCAGCGACGACCGGCGCCGCGACCAGCGAAGAGGCGCCGGGAGTCAGCCCTTGGTCGTATCGGGCCCCGTCTCGTCGTCGGTCGCGCCGTCCGTTCCCGCACCATCGGATTCCTCGGCACCCGCGGTCGGACCCGTGTCGCTCGGGTCGTCGACCGGTCCGGGTGTCTCGGTCTCGGCCTCCGGTCCCGGCGCGCCCGGCACCTCGTCGCGCTCGATGACGATCCGGCCCAGGCCGGCCGCCTCGAGGTCCGCGCCGAACGCATCGACGTCGCCGACGAGCACGATCGACGCCTCGTCGAGCAGGACGCGCTCCAATGCCGCCGCCCGGACCGCGGCCGCATCGACCGCCTCGATCCGCGAGCGGTAGCCGATCAGCTCGTCGACCGACAGGCCGTGGACGGCCAGGCTCCCGAGCGCTCCGACGACGGCCCCGGCGGTCTCGAAGCGGAGCGGGAAGACGCCGATCAGGAAGTCGCGGGCCGCGGCCAGCTCGGACTCGGCCACCGGCTCGTCGCGGATCCGCTCGAGCTCGGCGACCATGTCCTGGATGGCGGGCACGGTCACCTCGGTGTTGACGGCGGCCCGCGCCGAGAACGGCCCGGCGCCCCGACGCATGTCGAAGCCGGCACCCGCCCCGTAGGTGTAGCCCTTCTCCTCGCGCAGCTTCATGTTCAACCGCGAGTTGAACAGGCCGCCGAGGATCGCGCTCATGACCGACACCGCGTGGAAGTCGGCGATCCGGCGTGGCACGCCCCGGTGGCCGACCCGGATCTCGGTCTGCACCGACCCCGGCCGATGGATGACCCGGACCAACCGGCCCGCGGTCGTCCCGTCGTCACGGATCGAGGCGGGCGCATCAGCGTCGCCGGTGCCGTCCCACTCGCCGAACAGGCGCTCGGCGAGACCGATCACGTCCTGCCCGCCGAGGTCGCCGCCGACGATGAGCGTCGACCGCGCGGGATGGAGCATCCGGCGGTACACCGTGCGGAGGTCGTCCGAGGTGAGCGTCTCGACGGTCTCGCGGATTCCGCCCGACGGCCGGTGGTAGGGCGCCGCTGCGGCGTAGATCGTGCCGACGAACGCCTCCTCGACCCGGCGCCGTGGGTCGGCCTTGGCCTGGAGCAGGTCGTTCAGCCGCTCGTCGCGAAGCCGTTCGACCTCGTTCTCGGGGAACGTCGGCCGGAGGAGCACCTCGGCGACGAGGTCCAGCGCCGGCGCGAGGCGATCGGACGCGACATCGACGCCGACGGTCAAGGCATCCCAGCCGGCCTCGGCGTGGAGCGATGCGCCGAGCCGCTCCCCGGCTTCGACCAGGGCGATCGCGTCGTAGCGATCGGTCCCCTCGGTCAGCGCCCGGGCTGCCAGCACGGTCGCCCCGGCCAACCCGGCGGGCTCTTCGACCGCGCCGCCGACGACGACCATCGACGCCGACACGAGCGGGCGTCCGGGCAGGTCGACGACGAGGACCGCCAGGCCGTTGGCCAGCCGGTGCTCGGTGACGGCCGGGAACTGGTAGCTCCGCGGGGAGCCCGGAGCCGGCCGATCGGCCACGACCGGACCGTCCCGTCGCGGTTCCACGGTCGTGCTCATGCGGCCACCCCCTCGTCCTCGTCGCTCGTCTCGGCGGGCGCCACTGCGACGTCATCCTCGGTCGTGCCCTCGGGCAGGTACGTCAGGACCAGCCGGTTGTCCGGCCGGAACACGTCGGCCGCAACGTCGCGGATCGCCTCGGCGGTGACCGCCAGGTAGCGCGGTAGCATGCGGTTGATCAGCCCCGGGTCGTCGAACAGCGTGGCGTACATCGACAGCCGGTCGGCGCGCTCCTCGACACGCTGGAGGGCGCCCAGCTCATCGGCCTCGGTCAGCGCCTTGGCTCGGGCCAGCTCGTCCTCGCTGACGAGCTCCGTCGCCAGCCGTTCGAGCTCCTCGATGAGGGCCCGCTCGACCCGGTCCACCGACACGCCGGGCCGGACCGTGGCCCAGCCCGCCGTGACCGAGCCGCCGCCGATGAACCCGAGCGTGAACAGCGCAGTGTCCTGGGCGATGCGTTCCTCGCGGACCAGGCGCCGGTTGAGCCGGCTGCCCTTGCCGCCGGCCAGGATCTGGCCGGCCAGGTCGAGCGCATCGAGCCGCGGGTCGCCGAACACCGGAGCGCGGAACCCGACGTGGACCCGTGGCAGCGGGACCTTGTCGAAGACCGTCTCGCGCCGCTCGCCACCGAGCGTCGGCGGAAGGGTCAGGTCGCCGAGTGCCGGGATGTCCGGGTTCCGCGGGATCCCACCGAAATACCGCTCGGCTGCCTCGAGCACGTGGCCCGTCTCGACGTCGCCGACGACCGACAGCACGGCGTTGTTCGGCGCGTAATAGGTGCGGAAGAACTCGCTGACGTCCTCGAGCGACGCCGCGTCGAGGTCGTCCATCGAGCCGATCGTCGAGTGGTGGTACGGGTGCTCCGGCGGGAAGAGATGACCCTGGAGCTTCTCCTGGAACGAGCCATACGGTCGGTTGTCATACGACCAGCGCTTCTCGTTCTTGACGACCTCGCGCTGGTTGTCGAGGTTCTCCTGGCTGAGCGCGTCGAGCAGCGTCGCCATCCGGTCGGCCTCGAGCCACAGGGCGAGCTCGAGCTGATGGGCCGGCATGGTCTCGAAGTAGTTCGTCCGATCCAGCCAGGTCGAGCCGTTCATCGTCCCGCCGGCGCCCTGGACGAGGGCGATGTGCTCGGCCTTCGCGACATGGCGCGAACCCTGGAACATGACGTGCTCGAACAGGTGGGCGAACCCGGTCTTGCCCGGGACCTCGTGCTTGGAGCCGACGTCGTACCAAAGGTTGACGGCGACGACCGGGGCGAGATGGTCTTCTGCGACGACGACCCGCAGGCCGTTGTCGAGGTGCTGGTCGCTGAAGGCGACCTCAGGGACGGGCGTGGGCACGCATGACCTCTGGGTTCGGGCGGCGGGGCCGCGGGGGTTCGGTTGGGACGATCGTACCGCCTTCAGGCCGGCAGGACGACGAACAGGGCGGTCAGGGCGAGGGCGATCGCACCGCAATAGGCGACCATGACGCGAGCCGCCGCCCGATCGGTCGCGAGGTCTGCAGGGTCCGCGACGGCCTCGGTCGCGTCGGACCCCGCGACGCTGCGGATGCCGGCGAAGGCGAAGCCCGCGCAGAACCGGCGACGCGCCTGCTCGAGGCTGACCAGCGCGCCCCACAGCGGAAGGATCACCACCGCCCGGGCGATCGGCGGCGCGTCGATGGCCACCAGCACGACGGCCAGCACGGCGGTGATCGCCAGGCCCAGGATCCCGAACGCGCGACGCTTGGCGATCTCACGCGGACCGATGTTGCAGGCACCGGCCTGGTACGTGCCCGGCGCAGGATCGACGATGTGGATGTCCAAGGCTGCTCCGGCTGCGGGTCGAGTCACCCGACGGTACGACCGGCGCGGACGACCGGTTCGGCGGTCGGGAGCGATCGTTTGTAGACTCGCGAGCATGATGCTGCAGATCTCAATTCGGCGCGTTTCGGCCGCCGTCGCCGCGGCCCTGGTCACGATCATGCTGGTGCCCGGCCTGGCGCTCGCCCATGCCGAGCTCGACACGCCGACGCCGGCCGACAAGTCGACCGTCACCACGCCCGTCGCCGAGGTCGCCGGCACGTTCACCCAGCGCGTCAAGGCCGACGGCAGCAAGCTCGTCGTCAAGCTGGTCGGCGGCGGCGACGGTCGCCGAGGGCGGCCTCGACCCGGACGACAACAAGCGGATGGTCGCGACGCCCGCGGCACCGCTCGGCTCCGGCTCCTACCTCGTCGAGTGGACGACGATCTCGCGCGACGACGACGAGCTGGCCCGCGGAACCTGGACGTTCACCGTGGCCGTCGCCCCCTCGCCATCCCCCACCCCGGTGGCGACGGCGGCCCCGACCGCATCGGCCGCGCCCTGCCGCCGTCCCCTCGGCCGCCGCGAGCGCCGCGCCATCCGCGGCCCCCACGCCGCTCCCATCGGCCGACGGCGGGACCACGGGGAGTGGCGGTGACGCGATCATCCCGATCATCGTCGGCGTGATCGTGCTCGGGGCCGGGGCGGCGCTACCTGTTCAGCCGACGCGACCGGCCGGCCGACCAGGCGTGACGCCCGGCTGGCGATCACGCCTCGCGACCGGCCTCGGCGCGGCCGTCGGACTGGCCCTGGTCCTGCCGGCCTCGGTGGCCGCGCACTCGCTCAACGCGACCTACGCCAGCCGGCTGCCGCTGGCGGTCTACGTCGTCGGCGCGGCGCTGACGGTCGCCCTGTCGTTCGCGTTCGTGATCGTCCGGGACGTGCGCGCCGCGCCCCCGGTCCTCGACGCGGCGGGGTCGCTGCCACCGGCGTGGCTGCGCTATCTGCCTGCGGGCGATCGGCCTCCTCGGCTGGGCCTGGATCATCGCCCAGGGGATCGCCGGCGGCTCGAGCGACGGCGAGGTCGCGACGCTGTTCCTGTGGGTCTACGGCTGGGTCGGCCTGGCGATCGTGTGCGCGCTGATCGGTCCGGCCTGGCACTTCCTCGACCCGTTCTCGACGCTCCACGACCTCGGTGCGGCGGCGATGGCCCGGCTCGGGATCGGCGGCTGGGCTCCGGCCGACTATCCGGCCCGGCTCGGACGCTGGCCGGCGACCATCGGCTTCGCGGCGTTCGTCTGGCTCGAGCTGGTCATCCAGGCCGGCGCGTCCACCCTGTTCGTGGTCGTCGTCGGCTACACGGCGTTCACGCTGGCGATGATGGCCCAGTTCGGGCGCGACGCGTGGCGCTCGCAGGGCGAGACGTTCACGGTCTGGTTCCGCCTCCTCGGCCGGCTGGCCTGGTTCCGCCTCGTCGACGAGGACGGCCGGGTGACGAAGCGAACGTTCGGGAGCGGCCTGCTCGAGCCGGGCTGGTCGGCGGCCGACGTCACCCTGATCGCGTTCGGCGTGTCGTCGATCATCTTCGACGGGCTGTCGCAGACCCAGGCGTTCTTCGACCTGTTCGGGGCCCCGGGCGTGCTCGAACGCACGCTCATCCTCGTTCGCCTTCCTCGGCCTCGTCGTCCTGCTTGCCTTCGGGGTGGCGCGCACGGTCGGGCTGGGAGCGGTCGGCGCCGGGCTGCTGCCGATCGCCCTCGGCTACCTGATCGCCCACTACCTGACCTACCTGCTGATCGACGGGCAGCGGATCCTGATCGCGATCTCCGACCCGTTCCAGAAGGGCTGGGACCTGTTCGGGACCGCGTTCCACGAGCCGAGTGGCGCGTGGCTGCCGCCCGGCCTGGTCTGGACGGTCCAGCTGGCCGCCGTGGTCGGCGGCCACATGCTCGGGGCGTGGGGCGGGCACGTCGTGGCGGCAGCCGACGCCCCGCCGGGGATCAGCGCGGCGGCGCTGCGGCGGCGCCAGCTGCCGCTGGCCGTGGTGATGGTCGGGCTGACGACGCTGACCCTGTGGTCCCTCGGCCAGTCGATCGTGGTCACGCCGGAGGCCTCGGTCGCCTCCGAGGCTCAGGCCGGGACGGTCGCGAGGCCCGAGGCCGGCACCCACTGATCGAGCGGCCGCACGTCGGCCAGCCGCCCGGCGATCGCCGGGTCGAGCGCCTCGGCGGCGGCGACGGCGGTCTCCATCGCGGTCAGGCACAGGATGCCCTCGGCCGTGGCGGCGTGGCGGATCTCGGCCGCGTCGCGGACCGCACCCGAGCGCGGCGTCGGCGTGTTGACCACGAGGCGGACCTCGCCCGAGGCAATCAGGTCGAGGATGGCGACCTCGCCGGCCGCGGTGTCGGCGGCCTCGCCCAGCTTGGCGACCGGCCGTGCCTCGTGCCCGGCCGCCGCCAGCGCGGTGCGCGTCCCGGGCGTGGCGGCCAGCCGGTAGCCGCTCGCCGCCAGCGCGCCGGCCAGCCGGGCCAGCGTCCCCTTGTCGCGATCGGCGATCGACAGCAGGGCCAGCGCCCCGTCGGCGCCCGGGCGGGGCGGGACCAGCGCGGCGCCCAGGAGCGCCTTGGCAAGGGCCACGCGCGGGTCGTCGTGGATGCCGATGACCTCGCCGGTGGACTGCATGCCCGGCCCGACGGACGGGTCCACGCCGCGCAGCTTCGCGGTCGAGAAGGCCGGCGCCTTGACCGCCACGAACCGCGGCGCCGGTAACAGCCCGCCGTCCCAGCCGAGCTCCGGGAGCGTCGCCCCGAGCGAGATGCGGACGGCCAGGTCGACCATCGGCACGCCGGTCACCTTCGACAGGAACGGCACCGTCCGCGAGGCCCGCGGGTTGACCTCGATCAGGTACACCCCGTCGTCGCGGACGATGAACTGCGCGTTGCACAGCCCGCGGACGCCGAGCGCCAGCACGATCCGCTCCATCGTCGCCACGATCAGCGCCTGGTCGCCCTCGCCGACGGTCTGCGGCGGGAACATCCCGACCGAGTCGCCCGAATGGACGCCGGCCCGCTCGACATGCTCGAGGAGGCCCGGGATCAGCACGAGCTCGCCGTCCGACACGGCGTCGACGTCGACCTCGACGCCCTCGAGGTAGCGGTCGATGCGGACCGGCCGGTCGGGATCGACGACGGTCGCGGCGGCCAGCTGGCGCGCCAGGTCCGAGGGTGAGTAGCAGAAGTCGATGGCCAGCCCGCCGATGACGAACGACGGCCGGACGATGACCGGGTAGCCGATCCGCTCGGCGAGCGTCAGCGCCTCCTCGACGCTGTGGGCCATGCCGCCCTCCGGCTGCGGGATGCCGAGCCGGTCGAGCAGCGCCGAGAAGCGCGTCCGTTCCTCGGCCTGGTCGATCGCCTCGAGGTCCGAGCCGAGCAGCGGGACGCCGCCCGCGGCCAGCGGCCCGGCCAGGTTGAGCGGCGTCTGGCCGCCGTAGGCCACGACCGCGGGCAGCGGCGTCTCGCCGTCGGGCGTCTCGGCGTCGATCACGTTGCGCACGCTCTCCGGGTCGAGCGGCTCGAAGTACAGCCGCGACGAGGCATCGAAGTCGGTCGACACCGTCTCGGGGTTCGAGTTGATCATCACCGCGCTCCAGCCCGCCTTCCGGAGCGTGTCGGCCGCCTGGACCGCGCAGTAGTCGAACTCGATCCCCTGCCCGATCCGGACCGGCCCCGAGCCGATGACCAGGGCGGCCGGTCGCGCGACCGGGGGCGCCTCCGGTCGTGACCCGGCCGCGGCATAGGTCGAGTAGAAGTACGGCGTCTCGGCGGCGAACTCGGCGGCGCACGTGTCGACCATCGCGTAACCGGGGCGGAGGCCGAGCACCAGCCTGGCCGCGCGGATCTCGTCCGTGGTGGTGCCGGCGAGATCGGCCAGCTCGCGGTCGCCGAAGCCGGCCCGCTTGACCGTGGCCAGCAGCTCGGCCGCGGCGGGATCGCCCGGGTCGGCCAGCCGGGGCCCGGTCGCGGCGACCTCTCGCCTCGAGCGTGACGTTGCGGCCCATCTCGGCGAGGAACCAGGCGGCGATCCCGGTCGCCTCGCGGACGACCGCCTGCGGGACGCCCCGCCGCAGCAATCCCAGGATCCGCCACAGCCGGCTGTCGGACGGCTCGAGGAAGCGGCGGAGCACGACGGGCGCGGCGGTGCGCTGGGCATGGCGGGTCGATTTGCAGGCCTGCCCGGCCTCGTCGACCCAGCGGATCGGCCCGTCATCCTCGGGATCGCCGCCGTAGACCCCGGCCAGGTAGTCGAGCGCGGAGCGCCAGCCCGGATCCTCCGCCAGCGGCCCGACGCCGGCCTGCTCGAGCCCGCGGAGCGCCTTGTTGAGCGCCGAGCCGAACGTCCGGTCGATGGCCATCACCTCGCCGGTCGCCTTCATCTGGCTGCCGAGGGTCCGGTCCGCGCCGGGGAACTTGTCGAACGGGAAGCGCGGCAGCTTGACGACCACGTAATCGAGCGCCGGCTCGAAGGCGGCGACGGTCGTGCCGGTCACCACGTTCGGGATCTCGGCCAGCCGTCGCCCGACCGCGATCTGCGCCGCGACCCGGGCGATCGGGTAGCCCGTGGCCTTCGAGGCGAGCGCCGACGAGCGCGAGACACGCGGGTTGACCTCGATCACGGCGTAGTCGGTCGAGTCGGGCGACAGCGCGAACTGGACGTTGCAGCCGCCCTCGACGCCGAGCGCCCGGATGATCGCGAGGGCCGCGCTGCGCAGCCGCTGGTGGACGGCGTCGGTCAGCGTCTGGACCGGGGCGACGACGATCGAGTCGCCGGTGTGGACGCCGAGCGGGTCGACGTTCTCCATCGAGCACACGGCGATGCACGTGTCGTCGGCGTCGCGCATCACCTCGTACTCGATCTCCTGCCAGCCGACGAGGCAGCGCTCGACCATGACCTGGCCGATCGGGCTGGCGCGCAGGCCGGCGCGGATCCGCTCCCGGTAGGCCGGCTCCGTCTCGACGATCCCGCCACCCGTGCCACCGAGCGTGAACGCCGGCCGGACGATGGCCGGCAGCCCGATGTCCGCGAGGGCGGCGTCGGCCGAGGCCGTGCGCGCCTCCGGCGTGGGCCCCTCGACGATCGCGCTGGGCGCGTACGGCTGGCCGATCCGGTCGAGCAGGTCGCGGAACGCCTCGCGGTCCTCGGCCATCCGGATCGCCTCGAGCGGCGTGCCGAGGAGGCGGATCGGGTGGCGCTCGAACACGCCGGCATCGGCCATCGCGGCCGTCAGGTTGAGCGCGGTTTGCCCGCCGAGCCCGGCCAACAGTCCCTCCGGTTGTTCGCGGGCGATGACCGCCTCGACCGCCTCAACCGTCAGCGGCTCGAGGTAGATCACGTCGGCGACGGACGGGTCGGTCATGATCGTGGCCGGGTTCGAGTTGACCAGGATCGTCCGGATCCCCTCGGCCCGGAGGGCGCGGCAGGCCTGCGTCCCGGCGTAGTCGAACTCGGCGGCCTGGCCGATCACGACCGGCCCCGAGCCGAGGATGAGGACCGACGCGGGCTTGGGCCCCGGCGCGCTCACGAGGCCGCGCTCACGTGCGACCGCTCCCGGCCGCGGCCACGAACCGGTCGAACACGGCCAGGGCGTCGAGCGGCCCAGGCGCGCCTTCCGGGTGGTACTGGACGGTCTCGATCGGCAGCTCGCGATGGCGCAGGCCCTCGACCGAGCCGTCGTTCAGGTTGACCTGGCTGACCCTGAACCCCGACGCCGCCGGCAGCGATTCTGCGACGACCTGGACCTCGTGGTTCTGCGCGGTCACCTGGACGACGTCCATCTCCAGGTCGCGGACCGGGTGGTTGGCCCCGTGGTGGCCGAAGCGCAGGCGGGTCGTCTCGGCACCGGCCGCGCGAGCGACGATCTGGTGGCCGAGGCAGATCCCGAGCAGCGGTCGGCCGTCGTCGATGACCGCCTTCGCCAGCGCGACCGGGCCGTCGAGCCGGGCTGGATCCCCGGGCCCGGGGGAAAAGATCAAGCCGTCGATCTCCGGGGCCAGCGCCACGGACGCCGAGATCGTGTGCGGCAGGACGCGAACACGGGCGCCGCGGCGGCGCATGGCCAGGACGATGTTCGACTTCAATCCGAAATCGACGATCCCGATCAGCGGGCCCCCGTCCTCCATCCGCCCGATGTCCATGATCGACGACGGCGACACCTGGCCGACGAAGTCCTGGTCCTCCCAGCGCGGCACGGCCAGCGCCGCGGCCCGGGCGGCGTCCGGGTCCGTCTCCCCGGGCGCGGTCACGATGCCGCGCAGGCAGCCGTTTGCGCGCAGGTGACGGGCGAGCGCCCGGGTGTCCACGCCGGCGATGGCCGGGATCGACGCGTCGCGCAGGAGCGCGGCGAGCTGGCGGGCATCGTCGAGAACGGCTGCGGTCGCATTGGCCACCACGAGCCCGCGCAGCCACGGCCGCGTCGACTGGTCCTCGTCGGCAAGCCGTCCGTAGTTGCCGATCAGCGGGTAGGTCATGACCACGACCTGGCCGGCGTAGGACGGGTCGGTGCAGACCTCCTGGTAGCCCGTCTGGCTGGTGTTGACCACCAGGTCGCCGCCGGCGGCCACGGGGGCCCCGAACGCGACGCCGGGGAAGACCGACCCGTCCTCGAGCGCCAGCAACGCCGGCCCGAGGTCGCCGATCCGGGGATCGACGACGGCGCTCGATCGCGGCGCCGGCGGGGTTGGTCGGGCGATCACACGGCCTCGGATACAACGAACCCACCGGCCTCGAGGGCTCGGTGGGCGGGCGCAGGCGCGGACATCGGTGCCTCCTTCGCCGGCCTCACGGGACCGGTACGCCAGCCTCACAGGACTGGCCATGAAAGGACGGCGTCAGGGTAGCACCCCCGGCGCCGCGGCCGCAGGACGCACCGACGGCGAGGGCCGGATGGTCCTCGCCGTCGGGTCGGGTGCTGGGTCGGCCGGCGATGCCGGCCGAGGCTCGGTCAGGGCTTGACGGCCTCCCAGTTCTCGTACACGCCGGCCGAGTCGCCGGGGGCCTTGTCGTTCTTGAAGAAGTAGAGCGGCAGGCCGTTGTACGTCACCTGCAGCGCGCCGTTGTCCTCGCGCGTGATCGTCCCGAGCTTGCCGGCAATGCCGGTCCCGGGCGTCGGCGCCGCGCCGGCCGGCACGGTCAGCGCAGGCCATGTCTCGAGGCACGCCCCGGTGCACGCGCTCTTGCCGCTGTCCTTCACGTCCTTGGTGAAGATGTAGACGGTCATCCCGTTCGACCCGGCGACGAGCACCGTCCCGATCGTGCCGACCGGCTTGGCCTCGATCGTCGCGCCCCCGGCGGACCCGGTCGACGCCGACGGCGCTGCAGAGGCGGCCGGCGACGCGGGCGCCACGGAGGCGGGTGGCTGCGAGGCGGGTGGCTGCGTGGCCACGGACGACGGCGATGCGCCGGTCGAGCTGCACGCCGCGACGACGGCGGCGATGGCGAAGCTGGCGACCAGCAAGGTTCTCGAACGCATGGCAATGACCTCGAACTATCGATGGGCGGCCCGTCCTGGGCCCGACAGACCTTCCTACGCCGAGGGGCGCCGGGCGGTTTCCGGCGGGCGACGAATGGCCCGTTTCGGCCTGCCGCGGGATGGCGCATCATGCGCGAGCCATGGCTGCCATCAACGATGTCCTGGCGCCGCCCGATGCGGCCGTCCTCGTACCTCGACGTCGAATCGTGTCGCGGCTCGCCGTCGGGTTCGCGGCCGGCTTCGTGCTGACGCTCGCGCTCGCCGCGGCGGCCTTGCTGGCGTACGACGCGAACCACCAGGGCCGGATCCTGCACGGCGTTCGGGTCGGCGGGGTCGAGCTCTCGGGGCTCGATCGCGAGGAGGCGGCGGCGGCGCTCGGGACCGCGTTCGGCGCGTATTCGACCGGCCGGGTCGTCGTCCACACCACGTCGGGTGAGGTGACCGTGCCGTTCGCCGGCGATCGGCCGGGCGCCCGACGTCAGCGGGATGGTCGACGAGGCCATGCGAACCGGCCGGACCGGGAGCGTCCTCGAGCGTGCGGTCGCCGCGGCGCGCCTCGCCATCGACGGCACGGACATCCCGCCGCGCGTCGTCCTCGATCGGGCCGCCCTCGAGTCGCAGGTCCGCTCGGCGGTGGCGACCCTCGCCCGGCCGGCCGCGGACAGCCGGATCCTCGTCACCGACCATGGGTTCTATGCCATAGCGGCCCTCGCCGGCCGGACGTTCGACGCGGACGCTGCCGTCGCGGCGGCCCTGCCCATCCTCGAGCGAACCGACGCCCCGGCCGATGTCGTCGTCGAGGCGCCCGGGTCGGATGTCCCGCCGGCGCACGGCGACACCGAAGCGCTTGCGGCCACGGCCGCCGCGGACCGGATGATCGCGGACGTCGCCGTGCGTCTCGGCAAGCAGCACTGGACCATCAAGGCGGACATCGTCCGTGGCTGGATCCGGTTCGAGCCCCGCGCCGACGGGTCGCTGGCACCCACGGTCGACGAGGCGGCGGTCGCCGCGTCGCTGGCCAAGGTCGCGAAGCAGGTCAGGCTCGAACCGGTGTCAGCCACGTTCCTGAAGAACGGCCGCGGCACGATCGTCGGTGTCGCCGCCGCGAAGGACGGCCGGCAGCTCGATGCGGCTGCTACGGCCGCTTCGATCGCCGCGGCCCTGGGCGGCCGGGCGCAGGGGGCGGCGCCCGAACCCGCGCCGATCACCGCCGTGACCGCGCCGATCGCTCCCAAGGTGTCGACCGCCGATGCGATGCAGAAGGGCCCGCTGATGGTCCGCCTCGGGACGTGGAAGACGTGGTTCCCGGTCAACGACCACAACTTCTTCGGGGCGAACATCTGGGTCCCGGCCAAGATCATCGACGGGACCGTCCTCCAGCCGGGCGAGCGCTTCGACTGGTGGCGGGCGGTCGATCCCGTCACCACCGCGCGTGGGTTCGGGCCCGGCGGGTTCATCGCCGGCGACCACACCGAGCCCACCGGCGCGCTCGGTGGCGGGATGTGCTCGAGCTCGACGACGCTGTTCAACGCGGCGCTGCGAGCCGGCCTCCAGATGGGCTCGCGCTCGAATCACAAGTACTACATCTACCGCTACCCGCTCGGACTCGATGCCACCGTCTCGAAGACGGCCGGCGGCGGGAGCCAGACGATGTCGTTCACGAACGACATGAAGACCCCGATCGTGATCCGGACCTACCGCTACCGCGCGGCCGGCAAGGGCTGGGTCCGCTACGAGATCTGGGGCATCCCGGACGGCCGGACGACGAGCCTGAGCAAGCCCGCCGTCAGCAACCTGCAGAAGGCCGTCACCAACACGGTCTACGTGTCGACCCGCAAGCCGGGCGTGCGGGAGCAGACCGAGTACCCGGCCGACCGGATGGACGTGTCGGTCAGCCGGGTCGTCCGCGATCGAGCCGGCCGCGTCCTCCACCGCGACACCTATCGCTCGCACTACGTCCTGTGGAACGGCGTGATCGAGGTCGGGCGCTAGCGCCGGCGCGTCCCGCGAGTTGACAGGTTCGCTACGGTCGAGCCACGGACCACGCCGCGCATTCGACCCCGACCTCCATCAATCGCCTTGCGTTCAGCGCGACCGTCCACTGCCTGACCGGCTGCGCGATCGGCGAGATCCTCGGGCTCGCGATCGCCACGGCGCTCGGCTGGGCCGACCTCCCATCGGTCGTGCTCGCGATCGTGCTCGCGCTCACGTTCGGCTATGCGCTGACGATCCGGCTGGATGGTCTGTTCTGGGGAAGCCTCGCGCTCGCGCTGGCCATCGCCGGCCTGGTCGCCTACCCGGTCAACCGCTGGTTGATCGCGCCGGGGTCGCGGCCACGCGCTCGTGCCAGGTCACCACTGACGGCCCAGGAATCGATTGGCCCGGCTCATGGGGGGAAGAGCCGGGCCGCAGCGAACCTTATCGGTTGCGCCTTGCGATCCGGTGCGGCAAACGGGTAAGAACCTTGAACCACAACGAGACTGCCGCCCATTCGCGGGGCGGCGCAGCGTAGTATCGGCGCCGCAGAGGGGAACGATGCTGGAATCGATCATCGCCTGGATCTCGAACACGATCTCGAGTGTCTTCACCTGGTTCCAGACCGTGCTGCCCGGCGGCTTCGGCCTGATCCTGATCCCGCTCATCATCCTGGGCGTCATCACGATCCTGGTGAGCCGCAACCGCTAGGTCGAGGCAAGGCGTCGTGACGCTCATCAACACCGACGGGATCGCGCTCATCGGCCCTGGTTCAGAGTGGTTCTGGACCATGGCGCAGTTTGTCGCAGTCGTCGTGACCCTGCTCGCGATCTACCGGCAGCTTCGCGCACAAGGCAGCTCAAACGCGCTCGCGCGCCTCGAGGCCCTGACGTCCCGATATGAGTCGCGAGAGCTGACGCTGGCGCGCCTGCATACGGCGCTTTCGCTTCGGTTCGATGCCGAGCCGACCGTCACGCGCGCGATGCGCCAGGTGGACGGATTCTTCGCCGACCTCGAAAACCTGTACGACGGCGGCCACATCACGCTGACCGAGATCGACTACAACTGGGGCTCGAGCATGCGGGTCTGGCGTGCCCTGATGAGCGACGCCTTGGCGCGTGCGCGAGTCCTGGAGGGAGAGGCGGATCGCCCGGCCGGGCGGCTCATCCCGCGCATCGAGGAGCGCGCGCGGAAGCGCGGCGACCGGCCGATCGTGATCGACGACTCGAACCGGACCTCGTGGCTCGATGAGGCGATTGTCCGCACCACCGATGCCCTGCAACTGCTCAACGAGGCCGACGATCACACGATCCCGAAAGCACCGACCGATCCGGCCGCGGCGGAGGCGTCGTAGGGCCGTCGTGCGGGTGCCCGCGTCGCGACGCGAGACGCCGCCGTAACGACCCCGGTGTACCTATTGCCACCCGGGGAAAATATGGAGGACGAAAGCGTGCCGGATAACGACGCCGACAGCCAGCTTCTGAAGGAGCTCAAGGCATGCATGCGGAGGGCGCACGGCGACTCCAACGCGATGCTCGTGTGCGAGCAGGCCTTCCAAACTGGAGGAGGCGTCGCGACAGGCGATGGGGGCAAGGTCTTCCGCGCGCCCGATGGCGGCGAGGCATTCGTGACCCACGGGGGCAAGGTCTTCTCCGGGGAGAAGTAATGTCGGGGTCCGGAGACCGCGCCGTCATCGCTGACGGCCTGATTGAAGCCGACGCTCGGCGTCTCGCAATCCCGTCAAGAGTGACATGCCGGGCGAGGCGTGCATCTCCGTACGGTTGAGCAAAGGAGCCGAGGTGACGTCTGCGACGGTTCGACCGATGGGTGTGACGATCATGGCGGTGGTTGCAGCGATCGTCGGCCTTACGGACATCCTGACGGGGCTGGGCGACATCGGGATCGCGGGTGGCTTCCTCAGCGACCACGGGTTCGGGGACACCCTCGACGGGGTCATGACCATCGTCGGGCTCGTCCTTGTCGCTGTCGGCGTTCTCGGGCTGGCCACCGCCTTCGGGCTCGTGCGTGAGCGCAACTGGGCCTGGCTGATCGCGAGGCTCTGGGCGAGCGTGTGCATCATCGCCGGACTCGTCGGTGCTGGACTGTCGCTGCTGAGCGACACGTTCACGAGCCAGATCCTCGGCACGATCATCGGCTCCACGGGCACGGCCATCGTCGCGGCCGGAGTGCTCTGGTACCTCTACCAGCCCCAAGTGAAGGCGGCGTTCGGGCGCACCTGAGCGACCGGCGAAGCCGGAGTCGTGCCAGTCGGATCGGTGGTGAGCCCGGAAGGACTTGAACCTTCAACCCGCTGATTAAGAGTCCCGCTCGGGCCGTTCGCGGACGTCAGCCGACGACGGTTTCACGCTCAAATCGACGATCGCGAGCGCGCCCGTGGCGATGGTCATGGTGCGGTTCATGGTTCTCCTGTAGCGCGAAGGGACCCCGGCCCGGGGGGACGGTGCCGGGGTCCTTCGCCTTGGGAATGTCTGAGGAGGCGTCGGCGGCGATGGCGACCGACGAACCGGACTACCGGGTTCTCTGGAACCATGCCGAAGCCGCACGCGCCGGTCATCGTTCAGACGAGAAGTTCTCGAAGCTCTTCTTTGCCGTAACCGCGCAGTCGCCGGTGGAACGGTCTATCAGCCGGGTCGCCGCGCGGCCCGTTCCTCGGCGATCCAGTCCCAGCCCGCCTGCCAGTACGCGCCGTGTTTCCGCAGCCCGCGAGGCCGGACCGGCCCCGGACGAGACGAAGGCGTGAGATTCTCGACGGAGAGGCTGTATGTCCTCATTCGGAGTCACGGGTGTGTCCGATGTGATCCGAGCGCCGGCGTCTCAGCGTGACCGAGCGGCCTCACGGGCCGCCGACTGACGAGGACGAGCGTCATCGTCGCCTCAACAAGCGCCTGCGCGCCGAGTGGATCGCCGGCGCGGAGGAGGAATGGCGCAAGCGGACCGGGCGACCGATGACCGCCGAGGAGCTCGAGGCGGAGTGACGGTTACGCGGCGGATGGAACGGGACCGGGAGGACGGGCCTCCCCGCTTGCGAGGTCACGTGACCTTTGAGAATCGAGCGACGTAGGATTGTCAATCCGGGGAGGACAGCGTCAGGACCGTCTGAGGCGTGGCCCCGGTACCGGAGGGTCCAGATGGGAAAGACCGTGGTCCTCGCTTATTTCCAGGATGAAGTGGCCGCAGACGACGCGGTCGAGTCGCTGAAGGCATGGGACCAGCTCGACAGTCAGGTCAAACTGAACGCGCTCGGCGTGCTCGTGCTCGACGAGAACGGCCAGCTCAAGAACCACAAGATGGGCCGCCGTACGGTCGGCAAGGGCGCAGGGGTCGGATTGATCTTGGCCATGCTGACGCCAGTGGGCCTTGGCGCAGCCGTGGCCGGCGGGGCGCTCGGGGCGCTGCATCGCAAGAAGCTGGGGATCCAGTCCGAGCAGCAACAGGACATCGCTGCGCGGCTGGCGGGGGGCAAGGCTGCTGTTGGTGTCCTCGTCGCCGAGGATCAGGCCCCATCGGTCAGCGAAAAGCTCGCAGAGCTAGGTGGGAACGCTGAAACCGTCGAGGTCCCTGCCGAGGCGATGGCCGAGGCCGAAGCAGCAGCACCGCAGGTCGAACAAGAGGAGACCGCCGCTGGTGACGATCTCTCGATCATCGACGGCATCGGGAGCCGCTACGCGGACACGTTGAAGGCGGGCGGTGTCAAGACGTTCGCCGATCTCGGCGCAATGTCGTCGGAACAGATCGAGTCGCAACTGGCGGACGCGGGCAACCCATTGTTCGCCGGACACAACGCGGCGACGTGGCCGCGCCAAGCCCGGTATGCGGCGAACCAGGACTGGTCGGGACTCCGTCGCTACATCGATTCGACGAAGGCGTAGCGTCGTCCCTGAACCAATTAACGACCGCCGCTCCCATTCGCTTATAGGAGCGAGACCCTTGGTGCCAAGTCTGTACCCGACGAGGTTCCGAGGGTCTCGCTGTCAGAGCCCGTCCCTTGGTGACGGCACCATAGACCCCCGGCGACGTTATACGGGTCAACACACGACTCCACTACCTTCCCGTCGTGGCTCATCCTTTGTTCATGATCGGCATGGGTGGTCTCGTGCCCGCCCGCCGCAGCCCAGGCTGAACACACCCCTGCTCCGGTCGCGGACCCGTGATTCCGCTCTGTGGTCGAGCCCATCCTGGCGACCTGCGGTCGTCTCTCCCTTGTGCGTCGCATGCACCACCGAAGCGGCGAGACGTCAGAGGCACCGCCGGAAGGTCCCCGGCATGGTTTCCAGCACTCCGGTCGGCCCGGGCGGGCTAGCCGCTCGGTGCCGCGAGCATCACGCCCGAGTCCGGGGCCGCGATGACACCCGATGAACCCAGAGTCGACAGCGAGTTCTGGCGAGCGATCCTGCTGGGGACGTATTGGCAATTCCGGGCAGGTCGCTGGCTGCTGAAGCACCTGCCTCACGAGCCGCGCTGCAAGCTCTGTGCCGCGCCGTTCGAGGGTGCCGGCGCGCCATTCATGAGGATGGTCGGCAAGGGGCGATGGCCGAAGAACCCGAAGTACTGCGGCTCCTGCTTAAAGACCCTGGCCAACAATCATGGCGGGGCCGAGATCCCGTGCAGTCTCCTGTTCGCCGACGTCCGCGGTTCGACGCAGCTGGCCGAGTCGATGCGCCCGAGCGACTTCAAAACCCTGAATGGACCGCTTCTTCCGGACCGCGTCGGCTGTCCTGGTCGAGCATGACGCCGTCATCGACAAGTTCGTTGGCGACGAGGTCGTCGCCATCTTCATCCCGGCCCTGACCGGTGACCGACATGCCGCGGCAGCGATCGCTGCCGCGCGTGCACTCGTCGTCGAGACAAGTCGTGGATCGCGCGGGACGGCGTTGCCCATCGGGGTCGGGGTCCACACCGGCATTGCCTACGTCGGTTCGGTCGGCGTCGACGCCAACGTCGATCTCACGGCGATGGGCGATCCCGTCCCCGTCGCCGCCCGGCTGGCCTCGGCAGCAGGGCCTGACGAGGTCCTTGTCACGATCGAGGCCGCCAAAGCGGGTGACCTTGACGTGCGGGGCCTCGAGCAAGGCGATCTAGACCTCAAGGGCAAGGCCGGACGCACACCTGTCGTCGTGCTTCGCGCCCCATCGATTTGATCAGCGCGTCCGATCACGCTCCAGCTCGAACAAGGCAGTCAGATCCGAGAATCCCTTCAGGATGCGGGGTGCGGCCTCGGCGAACCGATAGCCCTTAGTGGAACCGAGGACGTGCACGACCTCCGAGACCAGCACTTGCCCGCCATCGGCGGCGTCGCAAATGCGGCTGGCAAGCGTGACCGTTGAACCAAACAGGTCGTTGCCGCGATCGACCGGTTCGCCCGCCGCCATGCCGATCCGAACGATCAACGCCTGCCCTTCGCTCGAAGCATTTCGTTTATCGAAACCGTCCTCGATCGCAGCCGCGCAGGCCAACGCCCGGGCGACGTCATCGAAGGAGGCCATGATCCCGTCTCCAGTGTGTTTCACCTCACGCCCGTGCGAGGCCACTAGTGCTCGCCGAATGATCAGGTCGTGCTCCGTGAGCAGGACCATGTAGGCCGACTGCCCGACCTCGTTGAGCAGCGACGTCGAGCCTTGGAGATCCGTGAAGACGATCGTGCGGAACGGACTCGTAGGAGCGGTGTTGCCGGGAGGCTCCTCGATCTTTCCGAGGAAGCTCAGGACGTTGTCCTCGACGACCGGGATGATCACGTTTGGGATCAGCCCATGGGATTCGCTGTGGACTGCCGCCAGGTCGGCAGGCCCAGCCGCCTTCGCGAGGCAGAACGCGGCCCCAGCGTCGGCGTCGAACCAGTACGACATGAACTGAACGCCGTACTTCGCCGAGACGGCCAGATCGAGCATGTGAGCCTGCGCCACCTGCTCTGGGGTGATGCCCGGGACATCGTGGCGGTCCATGAATAACGGCACGGAATCGGTCTCCGGGGTGGTGGTCTTCGACTTTACGCCTGACTCACCCCGCTAGAACGGGCCGAGTAACCGCCGACTTCCGAGGGACGGCGCGTACTGGAACGCGGGCTGGGACTGGATCGCCGAGGAGCGGGCGGGGCGACGACCGGGATGGTGATCTCTGCCGCCGCCTAGGACATCAGGTGGGCGATCATCCGTTCAAGCGACCATGACGGGTCGATGGCCCGGAATGAGTAGTTGGCGGCCGCGAGCCCCATCCCCGTGAAGGCTGGGATCTCAGCCTGAGGGGTCATTTCGTGCTTGATTCGTGGTGAGCCCGGAAGGACTTGAACCTTCAACCCGCTGATTAAGAGTCAGCTGCTCTGCCATTGAGCTACGGGCCCACGAGTCGTGTGCTCAGATTGAGCACTTGACTGTCATATTCGTCGGTAGAGACTTCACCGCTACGCTGGTTGAGCACATGATTGCGACCTTGGTGTAACCGCAGTCATGGAGGCAACTAGCCGTGGTCAAAGCCACTACCGACGCCGGTGAGGATACCGCATCCTCGCCCGACGTCCTACTGAACCTCTCGGCGTTCGTGCCGCACTTACGGGCCGCCAACCGGTCGCCCAACACCATCCGCGGTTACGTCGAGGCGGTCGAGAAGTTCGACGCCTTCCTCGCCGCCCAAGGGATGCCCCGGGCCGTCGCCAACATCCGGCGCGAGCATGTCGAGGCGTTCATCAACGATCAGCTCACCCGGCTCCGACCGGCCAGCGCCGCCAACCGTTATCGGTCGGTGCAGCAATTCTTCCGCTGGCTCGTCGATGAGGGCGAGATCAAGGAAAGCCCGATGGCGCGGATGAAGCCGCCGAACATCCCGGAGACGCCGCCACCGGTCCTCCGCACCGACGAGATCGCCGCCCTCCGGAAGGTGACCGCTGGAACTTCGTTCGACGACCGACGGGACCGGGCGATCATCGAGCTGCTGTACTGAAGCGGCATCGGCCGGGCGGAGTTGGTCGGGCTTCGCATGGATGACATCGACCGCGAACTCCAGGTCGCCATCGTCACCGGCAAGGGCAGCCGACCACGGGCTGTGCCATTCGACGACGAGGCCGCCAAGGCCATCAACCGCTACATCCTCCGTGCCCGTAAGGACCACCACGACGCTCCCCTTCCCTGGCTCTGGTTGGGCAAGCGTGGTCGGCTGACCGAGAGCGGCGTGGCGCAGATCCTCAACCGCCGCGGCACCGAGGCCGGGGTCGGCCACATCAATCCCCACCGCTTCCGCCATACGGCTGCCCACGAACTGATGGCCGCCGGGATGCAGGAGGGCGACCTGATGCGCATCTTCGGCTGGCGGTCGCCGCAGATGCCCAAGCGGTACGGAGCAAGCGCTGCGGACGAGCGCGCCGTGGCGTCATTCCGAGCCATCAAGGACCGGTAGCGATGACGAGCCTCGACCCGCCCGAACGCCATTGCTCGGGTTGCGGCCGGATCAACAAGACCGACGACCTCAGGTGTCCCGGCTGCGGGGCTGGGTCATGACGATCACTGAGCCAGAGCGCCGCTCCCGTGCCTACCTGCTTGGCATCAAGGATCTCCCTCCTCGCGGAGCGAGAGGACCTCCTGGAGAAGCTGCTGCGGTGACGGTCGGAGAACCCCAATGAATTGGCGACGGTGGCGCAACGAACGTCGCACTAAGTCGTTCGTGATAGTGGGATCTCCGCTGCCGAATGTCCCCCGGCAGAAGGCGCGGGGGTCCCGCCTGACCGTGCGGCCAGCCCGTCCGTGCCGACCGGGGTTCGTGCGCGGCTCTGTGCTGGTGCACAGCGGCACCATGATCGGCCTGTGCCATGTGCGCGCAACGCGACATCCGGAGCCTGGAAATCGGAATGGCAGGTCCGAGCACTGAGAATGGACGGGACGAACCTGGCGAGTGGCACAGCGTTCTCCTTCCGCCCTCCCGGCACTCGATCAGGGACCCCGGCGGGGACACCGGGGTCCCTTCATGTACGCCGCACCGGTCCGGAGCTCGCGGCCAGCCCGTCCGGGCCGATGGTCACCAGCCCGGACGGCGAGCAGCGCTCTCGGCGACGATCCAGTCCCAGCCCGCTTGCCAGTACGCGCCGTCCTTCGGCACCCTGGCGGCCCGTTGCCTCGAGGACCGTAGCCGACCGTCGTACGGATGCACTCGCGGGTCGCCGGCCGTGGCGAGGTAAAGGCCCGGCCACCGTCGCGGCCCAAGAAATGAAGGGTCGGCCCGTCGGCGTTTCAGCAGAACGGCCGATGCCCGCGACCGTATCCGACCCATAGCGTGTCACCAACGACCTCGGCCCGGGGTCGACACCATGGGAGGTCCACCGATGTTCGCCTCACGCACCACGCTCCGCCCGGCCGACCTCGCCGTCCGAGCCGCCATCGTCGCCCTTGCGCTGGCCACCGGCTACATCCACTACACGCTCGGCGGGCTGCTGTTCACGCTGAACGCCGCCGGATACGCCGTCGCAGCCGTCGCAATGATCGTCCCGCTCGCGCTCGCCGTCCGCTTCCGCTGGGTCATCCGCATCGGCCTCATGGGCTATGCCGCCACGGCCATCGTCATGTGGGCGATCCAGGGTCCGTACTACAGCGACCGCGTACATCGCCAAGGCCATCGAGGTCGCGCTGATCGTCACCCTTGCGGTCGACTTCGCCCGCCACGACGGCAACCCGGTCGCGCTCGTCCGCCGCGAGCTGGCCGCCTTCCTGAGCCTCGTCAACCGCCGCGGCACCGCCGCCGCCGGCGCCCCTGCCCTTCCCACCCCACCCCGCGACCCAGGAGACGCCGACATGAAGCGCCTGACCCTCACCCTCGGCCTGCTCACGCTGGCCGCCGTGCTGGCCGCCTGTTCGGGCGCGTCGGCGGCCGCCAACGGGAGCGCGGTCCCGGCCGGCAGTCCGTCCGGTGACACTGTCACGGTCGTGGCCAAGGACCTGACGTTTACGACGCCCGCCGTCACTGCCAGGGCCGGCAGCCCGTTCACCATCGCCTTCGACAACCAGGAAGGCGCGCCGCACAACATCGCGATCTCGGACGCCTCCGGGGCCAAGGTGTTCAAGGGGGACATCGTCGCCGGCAAGCAGGTGGACTACCAGGTCGGAGCGCTCCCGGCCGGCACGTACGGCTTCATCTGCGAGGTCCATCCGGACATGAAGGGCACGCTCACGGTCGAGTAGCCGGCGGCGCTCGTCTCGTCCGAAGCCCCGGCCGAGTGGTCGGGGCTTCACCACGTTCACGCACTTCCGTGGTTGACTCTTCGTCGCGAGGGGCCCCGGGACCCGCCCTCTCCTCGGCTCGCTGGGTTCAGCGGGCTCGCGGCGCTGTTGGTCGTCGGGATGGCGCTCGTTTTTGGGGGCGCGTTATGCCTCTCGGCGGTGCGCGGTGTCGCACGCGGTCAAAGGACTGCCTGGGGCCGCGCAGTGATCGGCACGCTCCTGCTGCTCCTCGTCCTGGTGCCGCTCATCCCGATGCAACCGGACATAAATCCCGGGCTGTCGGTCCTTGTCTCGGTGAACCTCATCGCGCTGCTAGCAGCCCATCGCGGACTCGAAGCCGCGCACGCTACCCAAGCGTCGCCCGCAGGCTCCGGTCGCTTGCGTTGCGGCCGGTGTGGTCAGGTTCTGAGTCCGTACTGGCGCGAGAGGTGCGGAGTCTGCAAGGCTCCCTTCTCCGAATTTCCGCCCGTCGACGTCGCGCCTTGACCAGCCGTAGCGACGCTCCACCGGATCACGCCGAGCGCCGCCTCGCCTCAATGAACGTCTTCGCGCCGAGTGGATCGCCGGCGCCGAGGAGGAGTGGCGCAAGCGGACCGGGCGGCCGATGACGGCCGAGGAGCTGGAGCGAGTGCTGCGCCGTTATCCGGGCGACGTGTAGGGACGACCGAAGCCAGAGCAGGTCGGTCAACCGTTCCTCGCCTGGGCCTGCGGCACTCCGCGGATCAGCGACACGCCGATCGCGACCCAGGACAGCGCGAACGGGATGAAGAGGCCGGCGGCTGGCGGCCCAAGGAGAAGCGAGATCGTGTATCCGATCGCGGTTGGCCCCTGGACAATCGGGATCCATCGCGAAACGACGCCGATGCCTGCGAGATCCCACATCAACATTGCCGACCCGACCATGAGCGGGGCCGGGGCGATCCGCGCCCAGTCCGCGTCGTTGGAGGCCGGTCCAAGCGCACCCAGCACCGCCAGCACTGCGCCGATGACGCCGAGCATGCTGACTCGATCACTCAACAGCCTCACGAGGCCGAGAGCGGTCACCACGAACGCGATCGTCCCCGTCAGGAATACGGGCACGGCGAAGAAG
The DNA here is from genome assembly GCA_963721545.1 of uncultured Chloroflexia bacterium. GTDB lineage: Bacteria > Chloroflexota > Limnocylindria > Limnocylindrales > CSP1-4 > SPCO01. Next base: position 71,716 of record CAVRKB010000004.1, on the reverse strand, counting down.
CCGAAGGTGGTGAACAACGCCTCCGCGCCAACCTGGGTAGATAGGACCAACAGGATCGCAAAGCTCAGTCCGTACATGATGGCCAGGACGCCGAGAATGCGGGCGCTCATCGACGAGCTGCCGTTCCAGGCTCGATGGGGTCGGGGCATGGCGGTAGGCCAGGCGCCAGCTGACGTCCGCGGGCATCCCGAAAAGGAGGCGCAGGAACAGGCCCGCGTCGAGCGAGCGGGCCGAGCGCCCGGCCGCGGCCGCCTCCGCGTGCTCGCACCACAGGTCGTCGGCGATCTCGTCCCGACGCGCGGCGCGTGCGTCCGCGGGCAGGCCGCGGGTGTACAGGTTGACCCAGCCACGGACGAGGCCGGCGACCGGCGAGCCGCTCATGACGGTTGGACCGCCGCGGAGCGGGGCAGGCTGCCGTCGCGCTCGACGGCCTGGGCCTCGGCGAGGGCGGTCTCGCCGGTCAGCGTCAGCCGGTAGAAGCGGCGCCGCGGTCGGCCATCGTCGGCGGCGAGCTGCGGATCCTCCCAGCGGCTGCTCAGGTGGCCGGCGCGCTCGAGGCGATCGAGCGCCTTGTACAGCGTCCCGTACGCCGTCAAGCGTCGGGCGTGGGTCCCGTCGCGCAGCTCCTTGGCCAGCAGGAAGCCGTGAGCCTCCTCGATGCCGCGGCCGCGAAGGTCCAGGGCGGCCTCGAGGATGGAGACCTCGAGCGGGACGAATGCACCTTCTTTGCGTCGCATGGGTGAACAATAGGAAGATATCGTCGCATTGTCAAGCGCCTGTGCGACCTTGTTCTTGCGTGCGTTCACATCCGACGCAGAGCCGCCGTCGACTACGAGGCGTCATTCATCCCTGCCTCCAGATGGTGTGGCCAGCCGGCAGTCCGTCGCGGGGTTCGGTAAGGGTGAGCAGGCAGCGCTCGAACAGGACCTCGAACAGCACCTGGGTCTCGAAGCCGGGCCACCGCAATTCGAGTTGGCGCTCGGCCAAGAACTGCGTTGCGACCTGTTCCCACGTCAGGGCGTCGGTCACCTCGGCAGCCATGCCCGTGGCATAGAAGGCGTCGTCCTGACGCGCGGCGGTACGGTTGCACTGTGGAGCGCGAAGCGCCCGTCGCGCCGCAGATCGTGGAGCTTCGGCCCTGGCACGACAAGGCCGAATAGGTGATCCTCGGTCAGGATCGGGCCGATCGGATGGACCCTCGGACCACCGTCGGGCCGGACTGTGGCGAGAAAACCGAGCCCGATCCCGAAGTTGTACAAGAGCCTACGCCCTTCGGCCGCCAGATCCGGGCGCGCCGAGCGGAACTCTCCCCACGACGGCATCCGCACGAGTCTAGTCGGCGTGATCGCCGTGCCATCGAAGCTGTCGCGGCCCCCGGTCCCGGACTCGCGATCCCGCGTGATGCGGCCAGCTCGTCCGGGCCGCCCGGGGTCGGTAGCCTCAACGCCGAGCCGTACGTCCGCACCGGCATGGTCCAGAAGGTGATCTGCTAGCCCACGACCACATCGGCCGGGGATGGCGGTGAGCGCGGCCATCCCCGGCTCCACGTTTTAGGGCGTCGGGAGCTGCACGGTCGACAGCTGGGCCAACATGAGGTCCTTTGTGATCGACCCGTACCCCTGGATGAAGACGTAGGCACGGTCACCGATGGTCACGACCGCGATCGAGACGGCGTCACCACGGACATCGAATCGCCCCGGCTGACCGTCGATCGTGATGGGCTCCAATTCACAGGCGGGAAGTGGGACCCCGAATGGGTCTTTGGTCCCGACGCTCTGGCTGATGATGTCATCGACCGACGTCCCGGCCGGGATCGTCTCCGCAAACGCGCTGAAGGCAATTTGGCTCCCATCGGGGCCGAGGACAATCGAGTCGATGGGCGCAACCCCTGCCCGCTCCCACAGATCCGTCCCGAACGTGAAGTGGCGCTGGGCCTGGCGAACGAACGTCGGGGCGCTCTTGGTGGATCCGGGCATCCCGGTATGGGTCGGCGCGTACGAGATCTGGTAGCCGTATCGCTCCGACGTGAACGGGACCCAGTCGGTCGTGCTGATCGGGGAGGGTGACGCCGCAGGGGACCGGGAGGGCGCGGCTGACCGCGAGGGTGGGGGGACGGAGTGGCGGTCGGCGCACCGCCCGGTCCAGACAATTCGCCCGGTCGGAGCAGCGCGAGGCCGCCGATGGCGACGACCACGACGACGAACGCCGCGATCGCCAGCTTGGCGTAGCTGTTCATGAATTGGAACCTCCGCACCGGCCGAGCCGACCGGTGCTGTCGGGTGACGTGGATCTCGTCGAGAGCGGCCAGCAGCGCGCGATCGGACAGGACGCTCGGTCCCATCCTCGAGCCAAAGCCGAGCGGTGCGGTCGAAGTCGTTCTCGGTCATGCCATCCGCTCCCGCGAGGCTGGCGTCGACTCCCTGGCGTCGGCCTCGAGGGCCGCGCGCAAGCTCGACGTTGCGTAGTGAAGTCTCGACTTGACCGTTCCCAGCGGAACGCCGAGCGTTTCGCCGATCTCGTGAAGCGGCCAGCCAAGGTAGTGGTGCAGCACGAAGACCGCGCATTGCTCCGGCGGAATTCGCCGGAAACCGCGGTCGAGTGCGTCGCGCGTGGCGACGCTCAGGGTCGTATCGGGCGTCGCCGGCCCGTCGACCGACAGCACCCGGACGTTTGCGGACCACCGCCGCGCCCGCTTCGCCTCGGCGTAACAGGCGTGGACAGGATCCGGTGGATCCAGGCGTCGAAGCGATCGACCTCGCGGAGCTCCGGAAGCTGCCGCCAGGCCGTGACGAGGGTCTGCTGCACGGCGTCCTCGGCTCGCCCGACATCGCGCAGGATCCGATACGCAACGGCGAAGAGCCGATCAGCCGAGCCACGGGCGATCGAGGCGAATGCCTCTTCGTCCCCGGACCGTGCCGCTTCGTATGAGCGTTCGGTCCACCCTCACGCTCCCTCGTTCGCGCGCCCCTTCGGGACGCTTCACCCATCATGAGCGGAGCCCCAAGGAAAAGGTTCGATAGTCGCTTCGGGTGCGCGTGCTACCGGCACGCGCGAGGCGAGCTAGTTAGGCGGCACCGCGCGCCGTACCCGCCCCGCCGCGATCCATTCCCATCCGGCGTCCCAGTACGCGGAGCCGCGCTCGAGGCCGTCCTGGGCCGCTTTGGCCTCCCACGCCGCGATCCAGGCGTCGGCCGTTTCCTCGGTCGCGCCTTCGCCGATGAGGCGGTTGCGGGTGGCGGCTCGACGAGCCTCGTCGATGCGTTCGGGAGTCGATCGCCGGGACATTGCTGCTAAGTCTGCGGTAAGCCGTGATGGCTAGGCTGACGCCGCCCCGGCTCCGGTCCCGGACTCGCGATCCCGCGTTGGGACCAGCCCGCTCGGGCCGACCCGGGTCTACCAGTCTGGGCAACCCGCTCCTCGGCGATCCAGTCCCAGCCCGCCTGCCAGTTAGAGCGGAAGACAGCAAGCCGACCTCAGCCAGACGGCCACCTTCGTTCAGGCCGTCCGCGCAGAATGCACCCTCGGCGCTCGGGGCCGCGCCACCGCACCACAGGGTCTGGAACGATGGAACCATGCCCATGTCCCCGGGAGCAGTGGGCTCGTCGCCTTCGCTTCCAGCCCAGGCCCAGTCCCTCAGGTCGTCCATGTCCTTATTCGTGCCGAGGGCGCCGACATATAGACGGCCCCTGACGACCCGGTAGTTGGCGTCACCCATTGCCGTTCACGAAGAATGCTTCGCGGTCTCGGCAGTGGCGGGTGTCGCCGTCTGGGTACGCGGCCCGGTTCGATGTTTCCCTCGCCGTAGACCGCAGATTCCCAGCCGGGCTTGGTTTCGCTGTCCAGGGCCGGGCCCTGCATCGCGAATTCGCCCGAGACTAGACATCCAATCTCGGCGCGCGTCCGGCGGAGAGGTTGGAGGCGTCGACGCGGTGATGGCTACGTGGCACCAACCCCGATCGTGCCGGGCAACAGCGTCTCGGTGCGCAGGCCACTCGCCACGTCGGCCCGCGGATGCGCCGTCCCGGATCGCTCGCTCGCGCTCGTCACGTCTCGGCCCCGGTTCATCTTCGTGGTGCGAGCGGGCCCTGCGCTGACCGACCCCGCCAGGGTCAGGCGTCGAGTGCGACCAACCCGGTGGTAGGCGGTCGCGATCGTCCGCTTGGCTCGTCTGGGCTGCGTCGTGGTCAACCCGCCTGCGCAGCGATGTCGCGAGTACACGCCGATCCCAGAGGCTAGGCTCTCTCCGGGCGACCAACGCGAAGCTCCGATCCAGTTGCGTCCCCGCCGCCGTGAGCTATCGCCTCGGCTCGAGCGGTGTCGTCCTAACTGGAACGCATGCGATGGCCCATCTTGCTTACGGCTGCCGGGTCACCAGCCGGGTCGGCGCGCCCCGCTCGGCGGCGATCCAGTCCCAGCCAGCCTGCCAGTACGCGCCGTCCTTTGGCAGCTCGCGTCCGGTCGCCTCCAGGACCCACGCGTCCAGCCATCGATCGGCAGTCTCGGGCTGCATCCCGTTGCCGATCAGCCGGTTCCGGACGCCGGAGTTCTGGCTTCGAAGATGCGCTCGGGGTCGGATCGGCGGGACATGACGAGAATCTAGACCGCGCCGATGACAAGTTGGTTGACACCGTCGCGAGCCGTGGCGCATCGTCGCCGGGTTCGAAGCCAAGAGGCCCCCCGATGTCTGAGCCGATCGTATTCATAAGCCACTTCCGCATCAAGGCGGGCAAGCTCGACGCGTTCAAGAGCCGCGCCAGCGAGACAACGAAGGGACTCCATGGGGCGAAGCCTCGGACCATCATCTTTCTGTCCTACGTTGACGAGGAACGCGGGGTGATCACCTTCATCCACGTCTTCGGAGACGCCGATTCGATGGACATCCATTTCGAGGGTGCCGAGGAGCGTGCGCGGGCAGCGTACGAATTCATGGAACCTGCCGGCTGGGAGATCTTTGGACGCCCGAGCCCCGACACCCTCGAAAGGATGCAGCAGGCCGCTGCATCGGCAGGCGTTACGTTGACGGTCGCATCGGATTACGTGGCCGGCTTTCTGCGTGCCAGCTCGGGTTGACCATGCGAAGGGGCTGCGGCAAGCGATTGCGGGTGCGGCTCCTGGCTCCACGGATTGAGCGGCGGTTAAGTGGCGCTCGCTAGGCTGGCACGGCCTCGGCTCCGGTCCCGGACTCGCGATCCCGTGGTGTTGGTGTAGACCAACGTGACGGCCAGCCCGTCCGGGGCCGACCGGGCTGACGGTCCGCTAGGCTGGCGCGGTGATCGACCGGGTCGAGATGTTCCGACCGTCGCTGCGGCGCAGTGAACGTGGAGGGGACGAATGGCGATCAAGTCAATCGTCGAGATGAAGGCGAAACCCGGCAGGCGCGACGAGCTGTTGAGAACCCTGCAGCAGATGCAGATGTCAGCCAGCGATACGCCGGGCTTCATCGCCGCGGAGCACTACGGCAACGTCGACGATGAAGACACCGTCGTCGGTATCTACGACTGGAATTCGAACGATGAGCGCGTGGCTTGGTCACAGTCGCTCGACCCCGGCACGCGGAAACAGTTGCAGGAAGTGCTCGCAACGCCCATGCGCATCGTTCTGGCTGATCACATTGAATAGTTCGCGTCACGGGCGACAGTTAAGCTGACGCGCCCTCGGCACCGGTCCCCGGACTCGCGATCCGCCGGGAGGGCGGCCAGCTCGTCCGTGCCGACCGGGGCGGTTAGCTCGCCACTGGCGCGGGGTGCCCAACGTCTTGTCGTGGGGCCTCAGGCACGACGCGTCGCAAGAACCCACAGAAACGGTGCAGGTCCTTCAGGTTCGGGCGTATCCATGACATCGTCGATGAGAACATCGAAGTTCGCGGCGGAGAGCAATCGGCGGTTGCCGTCCGCGTCGTGACTGCTGAAGAACATTGGCTGACCCAGCCAGTCGCCGATCCACTCTGAGTCGTCGCCTGCTCCGAGCGTCGCCAGAAAGAGCCCGCCGGGGACAAGCCATCGAGCAACCCGCTCGAACAGCTCGCGATGATCGTCGCGTGGCACGTGGATGATCGAGTAGAACGCTGTGACGCCGTCGAAGGACTCCGGCGGGAACTCGACGTTCATGATGTCGTCGCAAACGAACGAGGCCTCGGGGACGTTGTGGCGCGCAGCCTCGAGCTGTGCCTGGGAGATGTCCACCCCGGTCACCTCGAAACGATCGGCGAGCAACCGCGTCGCGGGCAGGCCGGGTCCACAACCGAGGTCAAGGACACGGGCACCCGATGCCAGGCGAGCGACGAACTCGTCGAGCATGCGGTCTCGGGCAGGATCCGAAAACGCCGAGCGCCACCCCATGTAGTCCGCTCCGAGCGCGTCGTAGCCTCGTGCGACAACGGTCTTTCGATGGTCTCGCATCACTGTGGAAAGCCTAGCCAGAACGCACGTCGCGGCGTAGCCCGACCGGCCGGTTCACTTGCCCTGCGCGTGATGCAGTCTGTCGCTACCCAACCCGCCCGAGTGCGGCCAGCCTGCCCGGGCCGACCGGGGTCAGTACTGAATGTGAGGCAGATGGAGATCGGCCCCGACATGATCGTCGGGGCCGATCCAGGAGTCAGTGGGTCCGGTTCGGGTTGGGAGGAAGGAATGTCCTGTTCGGGTTGCAGGCCACGCCGGGGGTGAGCCCGTGCGGATCGGCGAGACCCAGCTTGACATCCTGCCCATACGCCTGCGACTGACCGCCGGGGCCGTTCGGGCCGGAGCCGTCCAACGGGGCATTGGGATCGTCATTCAATCCCGAGAAGGAGCACCACGACCGCCCCTGATTCTGTTCGCTGTTCTTGCCGCTCCCCGTCACCTCTCCAGCCAGGGCGATGCTGGCGGTCAGCGTGAGTGCCACAGCGGCTGCAGACACACCGAGTCCGAATCTTGCCATGCGTCGGCGCACCATCGGCAAAACCTCCTACGGACGAGGTCGGTCTCGCCATTGGCATTCGGCACGACGTGGGCGACCGTTCGATGGGACGCCGTGCCTGGAACTCCCCCGGTGGCTCCCGCCACCCCTCCGCTCGCGAGCATCATGGCGAACGCGAACGGGTTGTGCCACGTAGATTCGTGAGACATGGTGCCGAGACGCACCGATTACGGGTCGGGGGAGCCGCGACGCTAGCCTGTCATCACCCCGGCTCCGGTCCCGGACTCGCGATCCCGCTTCACGCGGCCAGCCGTCCAGGGCCGGCTGAGTCGCGCGTAGCATTGGCCAATGAGCTGGGACGAGCGGTTCGCGAGGCGCTACGCGGAATGGTCGGCTCACATGACGGCCGACGTCGCCTTCTACATCGAGCTCGCGCGCAAGGCGAACGGGCCGCTGGTCGAGCTTGCGATTGGGAACGGACGAGTCGCGATCCCGGTCGCGCTGGCGACCGGACAGCGAGTTACCGGCATCGACTCTTCGCCGGCGATGCTCGAGCAAGCCAGGGCACATGCGGCGGACGCCGGCGTGGAGCTCGACCTGCACCTGGGCGACATGCGTGACCTTGCACTCGACGAGCCGGCTGCGTTGATCTACTGCCCCTTTCGAGCCCTGCTGCACCTGCCGACCTGGGCCGACCGCCGGCGGACCTTCGAGCGGGTGGCCGCGTCGCTCCGGCCGGGCGGGCGGTTTGCCTGGAACGCCTTTGCGTTCGACCACCGGATCGCAGCGCACCTCGACGGCGAGCATCAGGACACGCCCGTTCCGCACACGAACCTATATTCGGTCGGAGATAACCGGATCGACATCGTGCTCGACGACGGCGCGAAGAGCTCGCTCTGGTGGGCAACGAGGAACGAGTGGATCGGGCTCCTCGACGTAGCCGGTCTCGAGCTGGAGGCGCTCTACGGTGGCTTCGCTCGCGAGCCGTTCGCCGATGACAGCCCGGAATACGTATTCGTCTCGCGCCGCTGAGCATCGCGAGTCACGAGGCCAGCCGCTCCGGGTCGACCGGGGTGCCCTCGTCAGAGCCGATAAGTGGGCAGATTCGTGCTCAGTCGCCACGAGGGGAAGAGCAGCGTTAAGGCGGGGGTGCTTAAGAGTCAGCTGCTCTGCCATTGAGCTACGGGCCCACGAGGCCGGGATGATACCGCACGACGCCGCGAGCGTCGCGTTCCGGGCCGGTTTGCCGGCCTGGCGCGACCCGCCTTGTATCATCGAGCGACCCACGATGACCACGTCGATCGATCTCCACGACCCCGGCAGCGACCTCGCGAACGATCGTGCGAGCGAGGTCGAGACGGCCGCGGCCGAGCCGCTCGAGGTCCCCAAGGGCGGCCGGATCCGCATCGGCACGGCGTCGTGGACCGATCCGACGATGACCGCGGCCGGTGTCTTCTACCCGGCCGCCGCGACGACCGCCGAGGAGCGCCTCCAGCACTACGCAGCGACGTTCCCGCTGGTCGAGGTCGACGCGACCTACTACGCGCTCCCCGCCGAGAACACGGCGCGACTGTGGGTCGAGCGCACGCCGCCCGACTTCGTGTTCGACATCAAGGCGCACGCGCTGATGACCGGCCAGGGAACCGAGACGAAACGGCTGCCCGAAGGCGATGCGCGAGGAGCTGCCCGAGCCCGTCGCGACGAAGGCCCGCGTCTACGCCAAGGACCTGCCGCCGGAGGTGTTCGACGCCGTCTGGACGACGTTCCGCGACGCGCTCGCGCCGCTGGCCGACGCGGGCCAGCTGGGCTCGATCCTGCTCCAGTACCCCCGCTGGGTCTTCCCGTCGTCCGAGAACCGGGCGATGATCGCCGACGCGGTCGAGCGGCTCGGCGGGCTGCGCTGCGCGGTCGAGTTCCGCAACGCCGCGTGGCTCAACGAGAAGAACGCCGACCGGACGCTTCGCTTCCTGCGTGACCAGAACGCCGCGTTCGTCATGGTCGACGAGCCACAGGGCTTCAAGAGCAGCGTCCCGCCGGTGACCGCGGTCACGTCGGATCTCGCGGTCGTCCGCTTCCACGGCCGGAACCGCGAGACGTGGGAGGCCAAGGGCATCACCCCGGCCGAGCGATTCCGCTACCTGTACAGCCGCGACGAGCTGGAGGAGTGGGCGCCGAAGATCCGCGAGGTCGCGACCGAGGCCAAGGACACCCACGTCCTGATGAACAACTGCTACGCAAACTACGGGACGACGAACGCACGCGAGATCGCGGCGCTGCTCGCCGGCGACCTTCCCGACGATCGGGACTGACCGCGAGATCGCCGAAACGTCATCGGCGCCCCGCGCAGCCCGTGCGCAAGCCCGCCAGTCGATGCTGGTGCCGTGGCATTCCTCGCAGCAGCCGTCGCATTCGGATCGCGCTTCGCGAGCAAGGTCCTGACGACCTCGCTCGGCTGGGCCTCGACGCTGCTGTTCGGGCGCGTGCCGGCGTCGCGCCAGATCCTCCTTCTCGGCATCACGTTCGGGTCGGTGATCTGGCTGGTCATGCTGGCCGGCCTCATCGTCCCGGACGTCGGCGCGTTCCTGCTCCTCCTCATCCCGCCCCAGAACGTGGTGCCCGAGACGACCATCCGGCTGCTCATGCTGGCCGGCGTGCTGATCGTCCCGGGGCTCGTGGGCGTGCTCACGCTGGCGCTCACGACTGGCGCGCAGCGCACCGCCCGCGGGACGGTGGAGGCCGTCGCGCCGCGGCTACCCGCTGACCGTCCTGCTGGCCGTCCTGCTCATCTTCCTCGCCGCCCTCGCGATCTGGCGCAAGGTCACCAGCCTGGCCAGGCGCTGGACCGACGCCCACGTCCCGATGGTCGTCAACGCCGGCGCGTACCAGGAGGTCGCGGGCGACCTCGACCGGGCGCTGACCGCGGCCGGCCTCGAGCTCGAGCCGGAGGAAGCGCCGGCCACGATGTCGCTGCCCGCGAAATGGCTCGCGTCGGTCGCCGGGGGGTCGTCCGGCGGGCTGGTCCCGGATCGGATGATCCGGCTGCGCGGCACCGACCTCGACATCCTGATCTACCCGATGGACGTGCTGATCTCGGGCAAACCCGACGAGGTCACCCGCGCGCGGGCGGCGATCGCCAGCCGGCTGACGACCTCGGCTGCCCACCTGACGGTCAGCGCCGAGGCGCAGGCGGTCGAAGATCGGCTCACCCGCCTCGGCCACGCATCGGCCGACGAGCCGGACCGACCGCGGCGGTTCGACGACGCTGCGCAGGCCGAGTTCGCCGAGATCGACGAGACGCTTGGCCACGATCCGCATCCCGTACGAGGAATGGGAGGTCCTGTACCGCCAGCGCCTCCAGGTCGAGCGCGACCTGCGCGCCGGGGCGATGGCCGGCGAGGCCGTCCTCGGCGCGGAGCAACCCGACGGCGACGGCGAGCCCGCGCTGGCCTCGATCGGCCGGATCCTGCGCCAGGGTGCCGCGGCGTTCATCGATGCGGCGACGGACGAGTCGACGATCGAGGCCCTCGACAAGCTGGCCGGCCCGCGCTGGCGGGTGGCGGCGCAGGCGGCCGACGTCGCGGTTGTCGCCGCCCGCGCGGCCGTCCGCGGGGCGACCGAACCCGAGGAGGCGGCCGACGCTGTCGGAGCCGTCCGCTGCGGCCGGAGAGCCCGTCGCCCGGCCGGACCCGCACGGCGACTGACCGCCCGGACCTATCGTCGGACGGCCGTTCGCCCGCTATGCTTCGGCGGACATGAACGAAGCGCTCCACATCGACCGCATCGCCGAAGCCGGCGTGGCATGGGAATTCGGCGGTCAAGTCCTACGTCCGGACCTGGGGACGGCCGGCCGATGACGGCGTCGTCACCCCGGCCGAATGGCGGGCGTCCGAGGCCGAACGGGCGGCGCGCTCGGCCTACGAGGCCGCTCGCGACGAGTACCGCCTGCATCTCCTGGGCGACCCGCACGACGAGGCCGAACCGGGGGCACGAATGATCGTGGCGGGCTTCAGTCCGAGCCCGAACCCGAGCCCCAACCGGAACCGCAGCCCGCGGGCGACGCCTGGTCGGCGGATGACGCCTGGGCGCCGGACGACGCCGGCCGCGCCGGCGAGCCCGATGGCGCCGCCTGACCGTTCGCCGGTGAGCGACGAGCGCGCGCGAGTACGAGCGTGAAGGGCGATCGGGTCGAGGCGGTGGTCGACACCGGCCAGGGGACCCAGACGTTCGACATCATCGCCACGCGCGCCGGCCGGCGGATCGAGGTCACCACGTCACGCGGCGTGGTCGAGGTCCGTGAGGTGACGCGGACGGGTCAGACGGTGCGGACCGGCCGGTTCATGACGAGCCGGTTGATCGCCCTCGTCGAGCATCCGGCCGCGGACGAGCGCGGGCGGGTGGAGATCACGACGCGACACCGGATCGCACCCGGCGCGGGCTGAGACCGCGAGGACCCTAGGCGGGCCCCGGTCGGCTTGGCGTTCCCGTAGCGTCGAGCGTCGCGGCGAGCCGCTTCGGTGCGGTCATCCGCCAACCTTCGACGAGGAGCGTTCGCAACAGGTCGTCCTCGACGCGCGTCAGATCGGCCGTGACCCAGCCGAAGCGCCCGACGTAGGCCGACGGCCGAAACGTCGCCGGATCGCGCTCGATCAGCTCGGCCTGCGTCGCGGGCGTGGCCTTGATCGAGACGGACGGGCTCCCCTCGCCGCCGATGGCAAAGATCTTGCTCCGCACGCGGAAGGTGATGTCGACCTCCCAGGTCACGATCTCCTCGGCCTCGGGCAGCGCCATCGCGATCGCCCGCACGTCGTCGAACGTGGCCATCGCCGGTCAGCCGGGCTGGTTGTCGATCTGGGCGCGCTGCAGGCGGCCGGAGAAGTCGACGTAGATCGACTTCCACTCGGTGAACGTGTCGAGCGCCACGTGGCCGGCCTCGCGGTGGCCGTTGCCGGTCTCCTTCCAGCCGCCGAACGGCAGGTGGACCTCGGCGCCGGTCGTGCCCGCGTTGACGTACACGATCCCGGTCTCGAAGTCGCGCATCGCGCGGAACGCCGTGTTCACGTCGCGGGTGAAGATGCTCGACGAGAGGCCGTAGCGGGTCTGGTTGAGCGCCAGCATCGCGGCACCGTAGTCGTCGACCGGGATGACCGACAGGACCGGCCCGAAGATCTCCTCCTGGCCGATCCGGTCCATCGGCCGGACGCCCGCGAAGATCGTCGGCTCGAAGAAGTGGCCGGCCGCGAGGCCGTCACCGCTGGCCGTTCGCCACCGAGGATGAGCTCCCCCTCGCCACGCCCGATGTCGACGTACGAGGCGACCTTGTCGAGCGCGCCGGCGTTGATCAGCGGCCCGACGTCCACGTCCGGATCGAGCCCGGAGCCGAGTCGGAGCTTGCGCGCCCGCGCCTCGAGCCGCTCGAGCAGCGCGGCCACGACCGGTCGCTCGACGATGACCCGCGACGCGGCAGTGCAGCGCTGGCCGGTCGTGCCGAACGCCGACCAGAGGATGCCGTCGGTTGCGAGGTCGAGGTCGGCGTCGGCCATGACCACGACGCCGTTCTTGCCGCCGAGCTCGAGCGATACGCGCTTGAGGCGCCGGCCCGCCCGCTCGGCGATCCGCTTGCCGGTTGCCGACGAGCCGGTGAACGAGATGACCGCCACGTCCGGGCTGTCGACGATCGCGTCGCCGACCTCCTCGCCGGACCCGGTCACGAGGTTGACGACGCCGGGCGGGAAGCCGGCCTCGGCCATCAGCTCGACGAGGAGCGTGGCGCAATGGGGCGTGTCGGACGCCGGCTTGAACACGACGGTGTTGCCGGTGACGAGCGCCGGCATCGTCTTCCAGCACGGGATCGCCATCGGGAAGTTCCAGGGCGTGATGATGCCGGCCACGCCGAGCGGCTGGCGGATGCTCATCGCCCACTTGTCGGGCAGCTCGGACGGCACCGTGTCGCCGAACATCCGGCGTCCCTCGCCGGCCATCAGGTAGGCGATGTCGATGCCTTCCTGGACGTCGCCGCGTGCCTCGGCGAGGACCTTGCCCATCTCGCGGGTCATCGCCCGCGCGAGGCGCTCCTTGTGCTCTGCCATCAGGGCGCCGAAGGCGTACAGGATCTCGCCGCGCTTGGGCGCCGGCGTCCGCGCCCACATCGGGTAGGCGGTCTCGGCCGCCTTGATGGCCATCGCCGCGTCGGCCTTCGTCCCCTGCTGGAAGTGGCCCGACGACGTCGGTCGTGTCGGCAGGGTTGCGGCTCTCGAACGTCGCGCCCGACGTGGATTCGCACCACTCCCCGGCGATGAAGTGGCGGAAGGTCGGCGTCTCGACGGCGGTCTCGGTCATGGAGGGCATCGTAGACCCGTCGCCCCTCGCCCGGTCAGTCCTCCGTCGGGAATTGCCATCGCGTCGCGGTGGGCATGTCGCGCCAGGCGAGCATCACCCGCGGCTCGACCCGATGGAGGCCGCCGTCATCCCAGTCGGCCGCGCCCGGCTCGTAGCCCGCGTACTTGGCGTGGAAGGCCGCGGCCAGGGCGTTTCCAAGATCCGCATCAGGTCGGCAGGCCACGGCGATGCCGTGCACGATCAAGGCATCGTTGACGCCGTCCAGATGCAGGGCCACGGCCGGATTCGCGGCAAGGTTGCGTACCTTCTTCGTGCTCGCGGCTCCCGTCTCCAGATAGAGGTCGTCACCGACGAGGACGCCCCAGACCGGCACCACGTGCGGCGCCTTGTCGGGTCCGGTCGTGGCCAACCAATAGGCCTCGGCTGTCCGCAGCCGCTCGACCGAGTCGGCCCACTCGATCATCGAGCCGCCCTGGACCGGGACGCCGTACGCCACGTCAGGGGTTCGTGGCCGTTCGGCCGGCGGCGCCTGCCCGAAGGCGCCCGTCATCGCGCGGCCGGCCCGGTCAGCCGCGCGTGGCGAGCCATGCGCGGATCGACGGCATGTGCTCGTCGTACAGGTGGCCGAACAGCTCCGTTTCGGCGAGGGACTCGCCCTCCATCCACGGGAACGCGTCGCGGCGCGTGACGAGATCCTCGGGAAGTGCAGCGATGGCGTCCGCCAGCCGTTCATACGACCGGTCGACGTCGTCGAGGACCGCGCGAACGGACCGGGTGTCGCTTCGGGCCTGGATCCACGCGTTGATCGAATCGTCGTCGTCGAGCTCCCTCGGCCACGCGGGCGCGGGCGCATCACGACCGTCGGCAGCGGCCTCGAGACGGGCGATCGTGCGGTCCCGCCACCCCAGGAGATGCGCGGCGAGGTCCTTGAACGTCCACGGTCCCATCGGTCCGGGCTCGGTCATCCGGTCGACGCCGACCTCGTCGACCAGGTCGCGCCAGACCTCGCGCTCGCGCTGGCATCGCGCGACGAGCTCCGCGCGGGGATCAACGCCGACAGCGTCAGACACGTTCGAAGGCCGCCGCCACGGACCCGCCACCGCCCAGGCACAACGTCGCCAGGCCGTAGCGGCCCTGGCGCCGGTCGAGCTCGTGGAGGAGCGTGGCGACGATCCGCGCGCCCGACGCCCCGATCGGGTGGCCGAGCGCGATCGCGCCGCCGTTGACGTTGACCTTGTCCCAGTCGAAGCCGAGCTCGCGGCCGTCGGCCAGCGTCTGCGCCGCGAACGCCTCGTTGATCTCGACGAGGTCGAACGCCTCGATCGGCAGCTCGATCCGGTCGAGCAGCCGGCGGACGCCCTCGATCGGTGCGAGGAACAGCCACTTCGGGGCGACCTCGGCCTGGGCGTAGCCGACGATCCGGGCGAGCGGCTTCAGGCCGAGCCGCTCGACGGCCCGCTCCCAGGCGACGACGGTCGCCGCGGCGCCGTCGGTGATCCCGGGCGCGTTGCCGGCGGTGACCGAGCCGAACGTGGCGGCGCCGCGGTCCTCGCCCTCGGGCAGGGCGAAGGCCGGCTTGAGCCGAGCCAGCGCCTCGAGCGTCGAGTCGCGCCGCGGCCCCTCGTCGATCGGTCACGACCGTCTCGCGGCCCTTCGCGTCGCGGACGGTCACCGGCGCCGTCTCGGCCTCGAACCGGCCGGCGTCGATGGCGGCGATCGCCTTCTGGTGGGACGCCAGGGCGAATGCGTCCTGGTCGCCCCGGCTCGACGCCGTCCTTGATCGCGACGCGCTCGGCGTGGGTGCCCATGTGGCAGTCCTCGATCGCGCACCACAGCCCGTCGTGGACGGTCGCGTCGATCAGCTCCCCGTTGCCGAGGCGGTAGCCGAAGCGCGCCCCCGGCAGCAGGTACGGCGCCTGGTTCATCGACTCCATGCCGCCGGCCACGGCGACCTCGGCGTCGCCGGCCCGGATCTCCGCCGCGGCCAGCATGATCGCCTTGAGCCCCGAGCCGCAGACCCGGTTGATCGTCGTCGCCGAGGTCGTATTCGGGAGGCCGGCGCGCAACGCCGCCTGGCGAGCCGGCGCCTGGCCGACACCGGCCTGCAGCACCTGGCCCATCAGCACCTCGTCGATCGGCGTGTCCGTCGGGCAGCCCGGCGCGCTCGACCGCGGCGCGGATCGCGACACCGCCGAGCTCGACGGCCGGGATCGGCTCAGCGCGCCGCCGAACTTGCCGATCGGCGTGCGCGCGGCGCTGACGACGTAGACGTGGCCGTTCCGGGCCGGATCGGACTGGATCATGCCCAGAATCTACACCGGTCGGACCCACGACCCGGGACGCCGCCGGCCAGATGACGAACGTCGCCATCCGCTCCGGCTACGATCAGCCGCGCATGCCTGGCGCCGTTCCGGCGCTCGGTCCGCTCCGCGTCCTCCGCGCGACGCCTGCCGATCCGGCGATGCGGCGGCTGCAGGTCGCCTCCGCTGCGTGGTCCGCGGGCGAGGCCGCCTACCTCGTCGCGGTCCTCGTGTTCGCGTTCCAACATCGGGTGGAGCCGGGCGCCGTCGCGTTCGTGACGATCCTCCGAACCGCCCCTTCGGTCGTGCTCGCTCCAACGATCGCGACCCTCGGCGGCGCCCGCCGGCGCCGACGACCTGCTCCGAGTGACGCTCGTCCGTCCGACTCGTCAGCGTCGTTCCTCGCCGGCGCGGCGATGGTCGCTCGCGATGCCGGCGCTCGTCGTCTACGTCCTGGTGGCCATCGACGCCGTTGCGGGCACCCTCCTTCGAGCCGATCCGCGGCTCGCTCCTGCCCGCGATCGCTCGGTCGCCCGCCGAGCTCGTGACGCGGGAACGTCGCCCTGACGACCGGTGACAGCCTCGGCGCGCTCGTCGGGGCCAGGCCTGGCGGCCGCGCGCTCGTCGTCGGCGGCACGGCCGCGCCGTTCATCCCGGGACTCGCGCTCCTCGACGCTCGCCATGGCGATCGCGTTGGGCATCCGCGGCGCGCGGCCACTGCTCGCGTCGCGCGCTCGCGACCGACGTGACCGCCGCGACCGCCGAGGGGCGCCGGTCGGGTACGCCCGAGCCCTGGCGTCCCGAGCCATCGCGCTGGCCGTCATGGCCTGCATCGTCGTCCAGCGCATGGTGCGCGGCGCGATCACCGTGCTGCTCGTCGCGGCGGCGATCGACCTTCTCGGCATGGGCGATCCCGGTGTCGGCCTGCTGACCGCGGCGATCGGCCTCGGCGGGCTGGTCGGCGCGACCATGGCGGTCGGGCTCGCCGGACGCCGCCATCTCGCCCCGTGGTTCGCGTCTCGGCATGGTCGCCTGGGGCGGCGGGATCGGGCTCGTCGGCCTCGTGCCGGCCTCCCGGTCGCGGCCCTGTCCGCGCTCGCCGTGGCCGGCGTCGGCAAGATGTTCGTCGACAGCGTCGGCTTCAGCTCATCCAGCGGTCGGTCCCGAACGACATGCGCACGCGCGTCCTCGGCATCCAGGATGGCCCTGATCGTGGCCGCGATCGGCCGCGGAGCGGTCGATCGGCCTCGGTCCTCATCGACACGATCGGGATCGCGTCCGGCGCTCGTCGCTCGTCGGATTGCTCACGCCCATCGCGGCGATCGCGCTCGGCTGGCCGCTGGTCAGCGGACGCCGACTCGTCGGCTCTCGTGCACGACCGGGAGCTGCGCCTGCTCGTGCGCTGCCGTTGTTCCGGCCACTCCAGCTGGCCACCAAGGAGGAGCTGGCGGCCGACATGACGCGGCTGGCGATGGCTGCCGGGCGCACGATCTGCGCGCAGGGCGAGCTGGGCGACCGCTTCTACATCATCGAGCGCGGCAGAGGTCGAGGTGGAGGTCGACCGACGCATCGACCGGCCGCCTCGGCTCCGGCGACGCCTTCGGCGAGATCGCGCTGCTGCGCGACGTGCCTCGGACCGCCACGGTCCGGGCGACGTGACGGCCGTCGAGCTCGCGGTCCTCGAGCGCGGCCACTTCGTGGCGGCCGTGACCGGCCACCGCGAGAGCGCGGCCGTCGCCGAGTGCGTCGTGGTCGAGCAGCGCCTCGGTGCCTAGAGTGTCGACCTCGATCACCCGAGGCCGCGCAGCACCTCGTCGGCCACGATCAGCCGGTGGATCTGGTTGGTGCCCTCGTAGATCTGGGCGCCCTTGGCGTCGCGCATCAGCCGCTCGATCCCGGTCTCGCGCGAGTAGCCGGTCGCCCCGAACAGCTGGACGGCGTCGGTCGCCACGCGCATCGCCGCGTCGGAGGCGGTCCACTTCGCGATCGATGAGACCTCGGCGATCGGCTCGCCACGGTCCTTGGCCGCGGCCGCGGCCCGGGTCACGGCGCGCGCTGCGGCGACCTCACGGGCCATCTCGGCGAGCATGAACCGGACCCCCTGCTGCTCGGCCAGCACGCCGCCGAACGCCCGTCGCTGCGACACGGATCGCGCCGCCGCTTCGAGCGCCGCCCGGGCGATCCCGACGCAGCCCGCGGCGATCGAGATCCGGCCCTCGCCGAGCGCCGACAGCGCGATCTTGTAGCCCTCCCCTTCCCCGCCGAGCCGGTTCTGCCGCCGGCACCTCGGCGCCGTCGAACACGAGCTCGGCGGCCGGACAGGCGCGGATGCCCATCTTCCGCTCGTGGGCGCCGAAGCGGAAGCCCGGCGTCCCCTTCTCCACGAGGAAGGCGGTGATGCCCTTCGACCCGGCGTCCGGGTCGAGCGTCGCGAAGACGAGGTAACGGTCCGCCTCGGGCGCGTTCGAGATCCAGATCTTCGTGCCGGTCAGGCGATACCCGGTCGGCGCGTCGGCGGGTCCGACGCGTTCGGCGCGGGTCCGGATCGCCGCCGCGTCGCTGCCCGCGTGCGGCTCGGTCAGCGCGAACGCCCCGAGCGCCTCGCCGCGCAGCATCGCCGGCAGCCAGCGCTCGTGCTGCTCGGGCGTCCCCCAGGTGACGACCGGGTACTGCGCCAGGATGTGGACCGACAGCGACACCGCCATCGCCATGTCGGCGGCACCGAGCTCCTCCATGACCAGCGTCCAGCCCAGGTACGAGAACCCGGCCCCGCCGACCGATTCGGGCAGCGGCGCCGCCGTCAGCCCGAGCTCGCCCATCTTGGTGAACAGCGACCGGTCGTAGCGCTCCAGCTCGTCGCGCTCGATCGCGCCGGGCGCGAGCTCGCGCGTCGCGAAGTCGCGGGCCGTCGCCTGGAGCAGCCGCTCCTCCTCGGTCAGGCCGCCGGCACCGGCACGGCTCACCTCGGGGCTCACCCGCGGTCCGGGCGCGGGTACGTGTGGAAGCCCTGGCCCGTCTTCTGGCCGAGGTGCCCCGCTGCGACGAGCTCGATCAGCACCCGCGGCGGGCGGAACCGGTCCCCGCCGATCCCGTCGTCGAGCACGCGCATGATCCCGAGGCAGACGTCGAGTCCGATGAAGTCGGCGAGCTCGAGCGGCCCCATCGGGTGGTTGAGGCCGATCCTGGCGCCGGTGTCGATGTCGTCCGCGGTCCCGAGCCCCTCCTCGACGGCCCGCATCGCCTCGGCCAGGAAGGGCATCAGGATCCGGTTGACGATGAACCCGGGCCGGTCCTCGGACACGATCACCTGCTTGCCGAGCGCGGTCGCCAGCTCGCGGATCGCCGCAACGGTGTCGTCGCCCGTGTCGCGGCCGCGGATCAGCTCGATCAGCGGCATGACCGGAACAGGGCTGAAGAAGTGCATGCCGACGAACCGTTCACGGCGGGCAGCGTCGACGGCCTCGGCGAGCCGGTGGATGGCGATCGACGACGTGTTCGTGGCGAAGATGGCGCCAGCGGGGGCGACCGTGTCGAGCTCGCGCCAGAGCGCCGATTTGACGGCGAGCTCCTCGAACACCGCCTCGACGACGAGATCGGCGTCGGCAGCGGCCGCTAGATCCGAGCTGGCCACGATTCGGGCCAGCGTCGCGTCGCGCGAATCAGCGTCGAGGCGGCCCTTCGCGACCGCCCGCTCGAGGTTGCCGGCGATGCGCTCGCGACCGGCCTCGGCGCGGGCGAGATCGGGCTCGTAGAGCGTCACGGCCAACCCGATCGCGGCATGGACCTGGGCGATCCCGTGGCCCATCAGCCCGGCTCCGGCGACGAACACCCGCTCGATCGACATCGGGGCCAGCGTACCGCGCCGCGCCTGGCGCGGTCAGGCCGCCGCCGGTCGCTGGAGCGATGCCCGGCGCCCGATGAGCGCCGCACAGCCGATCGTCGCGACGCCGGCCGATACGAGGAAGGTCGGCCCGGCGCCGCTCCGCTCGGCCACGAACCCGAGCGCCACCGGCGCAACGCCGAACGCGACGTCGAGGAACACGGCGGCGGTGCCGACGACCGACCCGCGCTCCTCGGGCGGGACGCGCGACACCGCCAGCGAGACGAGGGCCGGCATCGTGAACGCGATCCCTGTGGCGAAGATCGCCGTGCCCGCGAGCAGCCCCGCGGCCGTCGGCACGACGCCCATGACCGCCAGCCCCGTGGCGACCAGCGCGAGCGCCACGCCGGCGACGCGAACCGACCCGTAGCGATCGGGGATCCGGGCACCGACCAGCCGGAGCACCACGACGACCAGCGCGTACACGAGCAGCGGCAAGCTTGCGCCCGCCAGGCCGACGCCGCGCGCATAGGCCGGCAGGAAGGTGAAGAACCCGGCCATCCCCCACATGGCGGTCATGATGATCAGGCCGGGCCCGATCCCGGCCGGATGGATCAGCGGTGACCGTGGCCGGGCCGGATCGCCGGGCGCCGCCAGCGGCGCCGTCTCCGGCGTCAGCACCGATAGCACGACCGCCACCCCGGCGATCGCCGCCGTCACCAGCCAGACCGTGTCGTACGACCCGTCGCCAAGCACCGTCTCGCCGATCAACGGCCCGATCGCGACACCGAGGTAGAGGGACAGCGACAGGAAGCTGAGCGCCTCGCCGCGACGAGCCGGCGGGGCCAGGTCGCTCGCGGCCGCCAGCGCGGCGACGAGGAAGAACCCCTCCCCCGCGCCGAGCAGCGAGCGGGCCGCGACGAGGATCCCGACGTTCACCGCGACGAGGTGGAGAAGCATCCCGGCGACGGTCAGCAGCGCGCCACCGACGAGCAGCGGACGCCGCCCGAAGCGATCCGACGACCAGCCGACGATGGGCCGGAGGAGCAGCGACGCCACCGCGTACGAGGCGAACACGATGCCGACCTCGAGGCTGCCGCCGCCGAGCCGGTCCTCGACGAAGCGCGGCGTCACCGGCAGGATGATCCCGCCGGCGATGTAGAACGCGAGGGCCGCCGCGGCGAGGCTGACGAACGGCCCCGTCACCAGCCGTGCCGGCGCCGGCGCCACGGCGGGCCGGTCGGTCACGTGTCGTCGGGTCCGAGCGATCCGAGCAGCCGATCGGCGGCCTCGTACGGATCCAGCGCGTGATCGGCGACCTCGTCGAGGACGGCCGCCGTGGATGCCGCGTGGCTCGGCGTCGTGCAGCCGCTCGCGCAGGCGGTCGGCCACGATCGCCCAGACCTGCGCCTCGGCACGTGCCAGTCGGGCGGTCGCGGACGTGCCGCTCCGACCCGCCGCCCGGTGTCGATCGAGCGCGGCGAGCAGCTCCGGGACGCCGTCGCCGGTCGCCGCGGTCGTGATCAGCACCTCGGGTCGCTTGGGGCGTGGCCGGTCGGGCGTCCCGGCGGCGTCGTCCCGCCGTGGCGCGGCTGCCACGAGCATCGCCCGGAGCTGCGACGCCGTCCGCTGGGCGCCGGGCTTGTCGCCCTTGTTGACGACCACGAGGTCGGCGACCTCGAGCAGCCCGGCCTTGATCGCCTGGACCTCGTCGCCCATCTCGGGCGCCTCGAGCACGACCGTCGTGTCGGCGGCGGCAGCGACCTCCACCTCGCTCTGCCCGGTCCCGACGGTCTCGATCAGGATCAGGTCGAACCCGGCGGCGTCGAGGACCGCCGCAGCCGCCGTGGAGGTGGAGGCCAGCCCGCCGGCGTGCCCGCGTGACGCCATCGAGCGGATGAACACGTCCGCGGTCGTCCGCGTAGGCCTGCATCCGGACGCGGTCGCCGAGCAGCGCACCGCCGGTGATCGGGCTCGACGGGTCGACGGCGACGACGGCGACCGGCCGGCCGGCCGCCCGCACCTCCGCGATCAGGGCGGCCACGAGCGTCGACTTGCCCGAGCCGGGCGGCCCGGTGATCCCGACCAGGTGGGCCCGGCCCGGCGAGCGGGTACAGCCGGCGCATGGCCGCCTCGGCCACCGCCGTCCGGTTCTCGACCGCGGTCAGCAGCCGTGCCAGCGCCAGCCGGTCGCCACCGATCGCGGCCTCGGCGAGGGACGCCGCCCGCGCCGCGGCCTCGGACGCCACGGCTAGTTGCGCGGTCGCGCGTTCGCCCGCAGGTAGTCGGCGACCTGGGCGATCGTCGTGCCCGGGCCGAAGATCTCGGCCACGCCCGCCGCGCGCAGCGCGGCGACGTCGTCGTCGGGGATGATCCCGCCGACCGTCACCAGCACGTCATCCATGCCGCGCTCGGCCAGCAGCCTGGTGACCCGCGGGACGAGCGTCATGTGCGCCCCCGACAGGATCGACAGCCCGACCACGTCGGCGTCCTCCTGGAGCGCGGCCGTGGCGATCATCTCGGGCGTCTGGCGAAGGCCGGTGTAGACCACCTCGAAGCCCTCGTCGCGCAGGCCTCGCGCGAGCACCTTCGCGCCACGGTCGTGCCCGTCGAGGCCCGGCTTGGCGATGAGGACCTTGATCGGCCGATCGGTCATGGCGCGATTGTAGGTGCCGCAGGTACGCGGAGGCGGCCCGCTCGACGAGCGGGCCGCCTCGGTCCCCAGGTGAACGCGTCGGGTCAGGCAACCGCGCGACTGAACGAGCGCGAGCCGATCCACACCGCGAAGATGGCGAAGATCGCGCTGATCCCGACACCGATCGCGACGTCCGGGTTGCCCCAGTCGCCGTTGAACAGCGCCCGCGCGGCGTCGACCGCGTGGGTCAGCGGGTTGATCGTGCTGAGGAACTGGAGCCAGTCCGGCGCCAGGGCCATCGGCAGCAGGATGCCCGACAGGAGCAGGAGCGGCAGGGCGATCGCATTGACCAGCGGCGCGAACGCGTCCTCGGTCTTCAGGTACAGGGCGCCGGCATACGACAGCGGCGCGACGGACAGCCCGATCAGCAGGAGCAGGCCGAGCATGGCGACGATGCTCTGCGGATCGATCTGCAACCCGAACGGGATCGCGAGCACGATCATGATCGTCGCCTGGACCATCAGGATGACGACGTCGCGAAGCGACCGGCCGAGGAGCATCGACGCCCGGCTCATCGGCGTCACGCGCATCCGCTCGACGACGCCGCTGCGCAGCTCGGCGATCAGCCCGAAGCCGCCGAACGCCGTCCCGAAGATCGCGATCTGGATGATCAGCCCGGGCACGAACCAGTTGAACGCGTTCGTGCCGGCGCCGGACGCGTCGACCGCGCCCTCGAGGAGCGGTCCGAACAGGACGAGATAGAGGACCGGCACCATCATCCCGAACACGATCCAGACGGGTTGCCGGAGGGTCAGGACGAGCGATCGCCGGAAGATGAGCCAGGTGTCGCGCATGAGCTTCATGTCGTTGTTCCCTTCTTGATCGTGGGGATCAGGCCGCCGCCTCGTCGCGCAACGAGCGGCCGGTCTGGAGGAGGAAGACGTCGTCGAGGCTGGGCCGATGGAGGGCGATCGACGAGGCCTCGAGCCCGGCCCCGTCGAGGACGCGGAGGAGCTGCGGCACGGCGGTCTCGCCGCGATCCACGTACAGCCGCATGAC
Source organism: uncultured Chloroflexia bacterium (assembly GCA_963721545.1). Lineage (GTDB taxonomy): Bacteria > Chloroflexota > Limnocylindria > Limnocylindrales > CSP1-4 > SPCO01. Next base: position 48,672 of record CAVRKB010000004.1, on the reverse strand, counting down.
GCCGTCCTCGCTGGTCGCCTCGCGGACGAACGGCTGTCGGCGCACGGCCTCGAGGACGTGCTCGGTCGTCCCGTTGACGACGAGGGTCACGACGTCGCCGGCGACCTGCCGCTTGAGCTCGTCGGCCGTGCCCTCGGCCACGATCTTCCCGTGGTCGATGATCGCCAGCCGGTCGGCCAGCGCGTCGGCCTCCTCGAGGTAGTGCGTGGTGAGGAAGACGGTCGTGCCCGCCTCGCGCAGGAGGCGGATCTCGTCCCACATCCGCGCGCGGGCCTGCGGGTCGAGGCCGGTCGTCGGCTCGTCGAGGAACAGGACGGCCGGCTTGTGGACGATGCCGAGCCCGACGTCGAGCCGGCGCTTCATCCCGCCCGAATAGGTGCTCGTGGTGCGATCGGCGGCCGCCTCGAGGTCGAGCGCGGCCAGCACCTCCGCGGCGCGAGCCTGGGCCGTCGCCTTGTTCATGCCGTACAGCCGGCCCTGCAGGACGAGCTCGCCGCGCCCGGTCTCGGACGGATCGGTCGAGCCGCCCTGCGGCACGTAGCCGATCCGCTCGCGGACCAGCTGCGGCTCGCGACGCAGGTCGGCGCCGGCGACCGTCGCGTCGCCCGCGGTCGGGGTCAGGAGCGTCGCGAGCATCCGGAGGGTCGTGGTCTTCCCGGCCCCGTTCGGGCCGAGGAAGCCGAAGATCTCGCCGGACCCGACGCTGAGGTCGACTCCGCGGACGGCCTCGACCTCGGTCTTGCGCGACTTGAACGTGCGGCGCAGGTCGTGGGTCTCGATCATCGGGCCGCTGGTGGGTCGTGCCAGTGCCATGGCTGCTCTCCTCGTGGCGTATGCTGGGTCGCGACTGGCAGTTGCGCCGTTCAGCATCTTCGTGCAATATCTGCACCGGGCAGATAATGACCCACAACGAGGAGCTGTGTCAACCATGAACCGCGACAGCATCGATTCCGTGATCCGGTCGCTGCGCCGGGTGAACCTCCAGGGCTCGTTCCTCGGGCAGACCGTGGCCGATCCGCTTCGGCCTGTCCGAGTCGGACGTGGAGGCCCTCGAGGTGCTTGATCGACACCGGCGCGGCGACGGCCGGCCGCCTGTCGGAGCTGATGGGCCTCACGACCGGTGCCGTGACGCGCGTCATCGATCGCCTGGAGCAGGCCGGCTACGTCCGGCGTGTCCCCGACCCTGCCGACCGCCGCCGGGTGATCGTCGAGCCAGTGCCGGAGAAGCTGGCCGCCGTCGAGGCGATTGATGGCCAGCTTCGGCGAGAAGAGCGCCACCGAGATGGGGCGCTACAGCGAGTCGGAGCTCGCGGTCATCAACGACTTCCTCACCCGGATGGCCGATGTCACGCGCGACGAGGCGAACGCCCTGCGCGACGGTCCGGACCGGGACGCCGGCGGTCCGTCGGCCTACACGGCGCCGATCGGCGGCCTGAGCCGCGCCCGCCTGTCGTTCAAGTCCGGCGTCAACGAGCTGCTGATCCGGGGCTCGGCCGAGTTCGACGACCTCTACCGCGCCACGTTCGACGGACCGGTCCCGCAGGTCCGCCTGCGCGACGGCATCGTGTCGATCCAGTACAAGGGCCGCTGGCAGTGGGACTGGCGCGACCGGCGGGCCGACGTGGCGCTCAACGCCGCCGTCCCGTGGGATGTCGAGATCGTCGGCGGGTCCAGGAAGCTCCAGGGCAAGCTCGCCGCGGTCGATCTCGGCTCGTTCGAGCTGACCGGCGGCGTCGATCAGCTTCGACTCGGCCTGGGCCGGCCGAACGGGGTCGTCCCGATCAGCCTGGTCGGCGGGGCGAGCCACGCACGGTTCGAGCGACCGCCCGGCGTCCACGTCCAGCTGCAGGTGAACGGCGGCGTGGGCGGTGTCGAGTTCGATCGTCAGAAGCTGGGCGCGACCGGCGGCCTCACCGAGCTCGAGACGAGCGGCGCGGCCGAGGCGCCCGACCGGTTCGTGATCGAGGTCGTCGGTGGCGCCAACCGGATCACGGTCGTCGAGGCGGCCGACTGACGGCGGCGATCCAGCGGCCCGCGCGATAATGCGGGCAGGCATCCCTGATGGATCCATCGAAGCGCGCAGACCGTCTCGTGGCTTGCCTCGGCCGTCTCCTCGTCGTCACGTGGATGGCCTGGGTCGTCATCGCTGCGCTCGGTGGCTTGGCGCAGCCGGCCAACGCCGCGGATCCGAGCTCAAGCCCGAGTTCGAGCCAGGCCCCCGGCGCCGGCCGGTGATCCCGGCGCGCCCATCTACGTGGTGACGGCCGACGGCATCGTCGACAACGTGATGGCGGGCTACATCGACGAGGCGGTCACACGCGCCGCCGAGTCGTCCTCGCCGGCCGTCGTGATCATGCTCAACACCCCGGGCGGCAGCCTGGATGCGACGCAACGGATCGTGTCCAGCCTGCTCGAGTCGCCGGTGCCGGCGATCGTGTGGGTCGCGCCGAGCGGCGGGCACGCGGCCAGCGCGGGCACGTTCATCACCCTCGCCGCGAACCTCGCCTACATGGCGCCGGGCACGAACATCGGTGCCGCCTCGCCGGTCGGTGCCGGCGGTGCGGAGCTCGAGGGCACGATCGGCGACAAGGTGCGCAACGACGCGATGAAGAACATCCGCTCGATCGCCGAGGCACGTGGACGAAACGTCGACTGGGCCGTCTCGACGGTCGAGAAGGCCGTCTCGGCCTCGGCGCTCGAGGCGGTGCAGGTCGGCGCCGTCGACGGCATCGCCACCTCGCTCGAGGACGTCCGCCGCCAGGCCGACGGGCAGGTCGTCGACGTCCAGTCCCAGCCGGTGACCGTGGATATCACCGACGCTCCGTTCGTCGAGCTGCCGATGAACCCGTTCCAGTCGATCATCCACCTCCTGTCGGACCCGAACGTCGCGTTCATCCTCCTGACCCTCGGCTTCTACGGCCTCCTGTTCGAGCTGCAGAGCCCGAACTTCGTGACCGGGATCCTGGGGGCGATCGCGCTCATCCTCGCGTTCATCGGCTTTGGCAGCCTGCCGCTCAACGTGGCGGGTCTGCTGCTGATCGGGCTCGCGGTCGTCCTGTTCGTGCTCGAGTTCACCGTCACCAGCCACGGCCTGCTCGCAATCGGCGGTCTGATCTGTTTCGTGCTGGGCGCCTTCACCCTGTACACCGCACCCGGGTCGCCGACGGCGCCGGACGTCACGGTCGCGGCGCCGCTCGTCGTCGGGATGGCGATTGCGACGGCCGCCTACGTCGCGCTGGTCCTCATCGTCGTCACCCGGGTGAGGCGCCGGGCGAGCCTGTTTGCCGGTGCGTTCGGGGCGGGCGGCACGAGCACGGTGCCCGCCGGCAGCGACGCCGTCGTCAAGTCGCCGATCGCCCCGGTGGGCGTTGTCTACGCGGCCGGCGAGGACTGGTCGGCACGGTCGATCGGCGGAAGCGAGATCGGGCTGGGCGAACACGTCCGCGTCGTCGGCCAGGAAGGGCTTACCCTCATCGTCGAGCCCGGTCTCCCCGGCGACCCGATGGAGGAGCAGAACCGCCCGTGAACACCGACCAGGTCCTCCCCGCCGCGATCGTCGTGGTGATCGTCATCTTCGTCATCGTCGCAGTCGTGCGGATCGTCACGCGCCGCCGGGGCGCGAACGAGGATGCCTTCGGGGCCGGCGGCACGAGCCAGGTGGCCATTGGGACGCGCGGCGTGGCCAAGACGGACCTCGCGCCGTCCGGGGTCGTGCTGGTCGCCAGCGAGCAGTGGACCGCTCGATCGCGCAGCGGGCAGCCGATCACAACGGGACAGTCCGTCCGTGTCGTCGCCCAGGACGGGCTCACCCTCATCGTCGAAGCCGAACCGTCGGCCGGTACCTAGGAGCCTCCCATGGAGATCGTCGCGCTCGCCGTCGTCGTCCTGTTCATCGTCCTCGTCGCGCTCTTCCTGTTCTTCGCCGCGGTCAAGATCGTCAACCAGTACGAGCGGCTGCTCGTGTTCACCCTCGGCCGGACCAGCCCGGACGAGGTCAAGGGGCCGGGCTGGGTGTTCGTCGTCCCGATCGCCCAGCGCGGCATCCGGGTCGACCTGCGCGAGCGCTTCATCGAGGTGCCGAGCCAGACGGGCATCACCAAGGACAACGCCCCGATCAGCATCGATTTCCTGATCTACTGGCGGATCGTCGACCCGTACCGGAGCGTGATCGAGGTCCAGAACTTCGAGGGCGCCCTCCAGAACATCGCCACGACGACGCTGCGCGCCGTGGTCGGCGACATCCTGCTCGACGACGTGCTGTCCAAGCGCGAGCAGATCAACGAGGTCCTCCGGGTCAAGCTCGACGAGGTGACCGAACGCTGGGGCGGCAAGGTCACGACGGTCGAGATCCGCGAGATCACCCCGCCGCGCGACGTCCAGGACGCGATGAACCGCCAGCTCTCCGCCGAGCGGACGCGGCGCGCGGTCATCACCGAATCGGAGGGCGCCCGCCAGTCGGCGATCAACGTCGCCGAGGGCACCAAGCAGGCCGAGATCCTGCGCGCCGAGGGCGATCGCCAGGCGGCGATCCTGCGGGCCGAGGGCTTCTCGCTGGCGCTCGAGCGGATCTTCGCGGCCGCCTCCCAGGTCGACCAGAAGACGATGGCGCTCCAGTACCTCGAGGCACTCAAGGCCCTCGGTGAAGGCCCGGCGACCAAGTTCCTGATCCCGCTCGAGTTCACCCAGCTCGCGGATTCATTCCGTGGCTACCTGGAGGAAGTCAACGAGCCAGGGCCGAGCCTGCCCGAGGGCGACGCCGCCGGCCGCTGACTCGGCGGTCGAACCCGAGGACCCCGCCTCAGGCGTCCGGGGCTCGGCGCTCGAGGTGGGCGAAGAACTCGGCGCGCGTGCGGTCACGCGAGCGGAACAGCCCGAGCACCGACGAGGTGGTCATGATCGTCCCGGGCTTGCGGACCCCGCGCATGACCGCGCACAGGTGGGTCGCCTCCATGACCACGCCGACGCCCTGCGGCTCGAGTCGCTCCTGCAGGAAGTCCGCGACCTGCTGGGTGAGCCGCTCCTGGACCTGCAGCCGGCGCGCGTAGGTCTCGACGATCCGCGGGATCTTCGACAGCCCGATGACCCGGCCGCGCGGGATGTAGGCGACCGCCGCGGTCCCGAAGAACGGCAGCAGGTGGTGCTCGCACAGCGAGTAGAACGGGATGTCCTTGACGACGACCATCTCGCTGTAGGCGATGTCGAAGATCGCGCCGTTGATCAGCCGCTCTGGATCGACGTGGTAGCCCGCGGTCAGCTCGGTGTACATCCGGTGGACGCGGTCGGGCGTGCCGACCAGGCCCTGCCGGTCGGGGTCCTCGCCGATCTCGAGCAGGATCTCGCGCACCGCGGCCTCGACCCGGCCGTTTTCGCCGTGGGCGACCCCACCGCCGCCCTCGATCAGCGACGCCGGCTGGCCCGGATCCTCGCCGATCTCGTTCTCGATCTCGTCGACGATTCGCTGGACGTGGCTGGGCAGGTCGGGGGCGCCAGGCACAATCGGACTCCCATGCAGGCCGCGATCGTACGTCGTGCGGGGCTGGCCTGCCGCGAGGGGCCCGGCAGGTGAGGGCCTCCCTCAGCCTGTCCGGCCGCGCCGCCCGAGGTAGTCGTGCCAGAACAGCCGGGCGGCGACGGAGCGCCACGGTCGCCACGCGTCCCCCAGGCGCTCCATCTCGATCGGCGTCGGGCCGGCGCGCGAGGCCCTTGACCGCCCCGACCGACTCGGCCAGCGCGATGTCGCCGACCGGCCAGACGTCCGGGCGACCGAGCACCATCAGCAGGTAGATCGTCGACGTCCAAGGCCCGATCCCGGGCACCGCCTGGAGCGAGCGATGGACCTCCTCGTCGTCGAGGTCCGCGAGTCCGTCGAGATCGAGCGTGCCCGATTCGACGGCGGTGGCCAGCGCCCGGCCGTAGCGCGCCTTCTGGCGGCTGAACCCGATCGCCAGCAGCGCCGCGTCGTCGAGCTCGAGGAACCGGGCCGGCGTCAGCGGATCGGCCGCGGCGCGAAGACGATCGAACGCCGCGCGGGCCGATGCGAGCGAGACCTGCTGCTCGAGGATGATGTGGAGCAGGGTCGGGAAGCCGGGCTCGCGGTCCCACAGCGGCGGCGGCCCGAACCGATCGACGATGGCCGCCAGGTCCCGATCGCGCGCTGCGAGCACGCCGACGGCCGCGGCGAGGCTGGCGGCGGTCAGGGCCGGTGCCGAGGTCGGGGCCGTCGCCGGGTCGACGCCCGTGGCGCCGCTAGCCGGCGACCGTGCCATCCGCTCCGAACCCGCCGGCCGGGAGCGGCTCGAACGGCCGGCCCTCGGCACCGCGCAGCCACGCTCGGGCGTTCTCGCCGAGCGACGGCCGGTGGTAGCCGCCCTCCTGGAGGATGACCAGCCGGCGTCCGAGCGCCGCCGTCCGGCGGCCGATCTCGTGATAGGCGTCGGTCGTCAGCGCGAACGAGCCGATCGGATCGAGGCCGTACGTGTCGAAGCCGAGCGACACGACGACGACCGAGCCCGGCGCGCCGGCGATCGCCTCGAGCGCCCGGTCGACCGCCTCGAGGTAGGCCGCGTTGCCGGTCCCGGGCGCCAGCGGCAGGTTGTGGTTCTCCCCCGCCCCGTCGCCCTCGCCGGTCTCGTCGGCACGACCCAGGAAGTACGGGTAGTCGTGGTCGGGGTCGGCGTGGATCGACACGTAGCGGACGTCGCCGCGGCGCCAGAAGATCTGCTGGCTGCCGTTGCCGTGGTGGTAGTCGACGTCGAGGATCGCGACCCGCTCGCCGGTCGCCCGGACGATCGCCTCGGCCGCGATCGCCGCGTTGTTGAAGAAGCAGTACCCGCCGTACATCGACCGCGCGGCGTGATGGCCGGGCGGCCGGCACAGCCCGTACGCCGCCGTCGCGCCCGCCAGCACGAGGTCGGCCGTGGTCAGCGCGACGTCGACCGCGGCCCGCGCCGCCGGGTACGTGCCGGCCACCAGCGGCGCAGCCGAGTCGAGCCCCCAGAACCCCGCCCGCCCACCGATCTGGACCGGCTCGCGAACGAGCCCGGCCATGGCGGCCTCGGACATGCCCTCGAACATCGCCCGATTGGGGTACGTGTCGGCGGACAGGAACGGCCGGTCGATCCGCTGTGCCCGGTGCTCGGACCAGGCGACCTCGAGGAAGCGGACGAGGCCCTCGTCGTGGACCGCGGTGATCGGCGCCTCGCCGTGCTCGGTCGGGGCGACGAGCTGGAAGCCGCCGTCGGCCTCGAGCGCAGCGCGGATCAGCTCGGCCCGCTCGGCGACCTCGTTGGCCGGCACGGGCATGCCCATATACGTCTCGACCGTGATGTCGTGCCCGAGGTGGGCGGGCGTGTAGACGACCTGCATCCCGGCTCAGTCCCCTCCGCGCTCGGCCTCGGCGGCGACCGACAGGATCGCCGCGCTGACCGCCTCGGGACGGTAGCGCATCAGGTTGTGGCCGTCGTGCCCGAATGACGCAGCGCGGATCCGGCCCCGGCCGGCGCCAGCCCGCGCCGCGGACGCGTCGGCCAGTGCGGCCGCCCGCGACCCCGTGTCGTCGGCGGCGACGAGGGCGACGACCGGTGCCGGAACGTTCGCCAGCGTCGCCAGCGGGTCGTAGTCGGAACATCGCCCGGACGCTCGCCTCGGCGGCGTGCGGGCGCGTCGACGGCACGACCTTCCCGGCGTGCGTCTCGACGACGGTCGCCCGGGCGGCCCGCTCCTGGTCGGCGTCCCAGGTCGCCGGGTCGAACGCCTGGCGGTCGGCCAGGAACGCCGCCATCGAGCGCATGACCTCGGGCGGCTCGTCGATCCCGCGCAGGAACTCGTCGACGTCCACGCCGCTGGCCGCCTCGATCGATTCCCAGCCGCCGTCGACGAGCACGAGCCCGGCGCAACGCTCGGCCAGCTCGCCGGCCGCCGCCCAGGCCGCGACGATCGCGCCAAACCCGTGGCCCGCCAGCACGACCCGGTCGCCGGCTGCCTCGAGCAGCCCGGAGCCCTCGGCGACCGCGACGACGTCCCCCGCGAGGGTCGTGGCGTCGTAGCCGTCGGTCGGGGCATCGGACAGGCCGTGGCCGCGCAGGTCCATGGCGACCACATGGCGAACGGCGCGCAGCCGGCGGGCCACCGGCGCCCACGACCACGCCGTGTTCGACAGGCCGTGGACGAGCAGGACGCCGGGCGTCCCTGGATCGCCTGGTCCGCCCCAGTCGAGGAAGTGGATCCGGTCGCCGGGCTCGACGACGACCACGAACCCCTCGGGTTCGGCCCCGGGATCCGGCGGCGGCACGGGCTCCATCGCCCCTAGGATACGGTCGCCATGGTCAAACGCCGCCGCGGTGCCCGCACCGCCCGTCCCCGCCTGCGGTTCCACCGACCGTTCGAGGAGCTCGTCGGGATCGCCCTCGACGCGATCCCCGAGCCATTCGCGGCCGCCCTCGACGAGGTCGCCATCGTCGTCGCCGACGAGCCGACCGACGAGCAGCGGCGCGAGAACGAGATCGGCCCGGACGAGACGCTGTACGGGCTGTACGAGGGCGTGCCGCGGACCGAGTGGGGTGCCGACTGGGCCGCGATCCCGAACCGGATCACGCTCTTCCGGCTCCCGCTCGAGGAGGACTTCGCCGATCCTGACGACCTCGCCGACGAGGTCTGGCTGACCGTGGTCCACGAGCTGGCCCACCACCTCGGCATCGACGACGACCGGCTCCACGAGCTCGGGGTGGACTGACCGTCACTCGGCGGCGATGGCGAGGATGGCGGCGATGCCGATCACGCCGACGATCATCCCGAGCCGCATCGGGATCGTCAGCCAGTGGAACGGCCGGCGCCCGATCATGGGTGCGGCAGGGTCGCGATCGCCGCCCGGGCCGCACGTGGTCGAGCCCGATCGTCGCGCGGGTCAGCCCCACGAACATGACGACCTGCGGCGCGAGCGAGATGCGCCAGCGCCGTGTAGATCAGCGTGCCGAAGGCGAAGACCCCGACGACGATCCCGAGCGCGATCAGGGTCAGCCCGACCGGCCCCGAATCGGCGCCGAGGCCGAGCGCGTCGAACCCGCGCAACGCGATATCGAGCCCGGCGCCCAGCCCGAGGGCGACGAGCAGGACGGCGACGGTCTCGAACACCGCGACGACCGCGGCCGCGAGCTTGCGGGCACGGAACACGCGGAACGACCGGCGGGTCGCCTCGAACGGGTCCACGTCGCCGAGGACCACGCCCGCGAGCACGTACGCGAACGGCGCTCCGACGATCGCGGCAACGAGCGTCGAGGTGACCAGCGAGGCCTCCGCCATCCCGCCCAAGGCGCCTTCCAGCACGCCGTTGACCAGCTGCTGCGCGATCGTCACCGGGATGCTGACGATGATCGAGGCGACGATCGCGTGCCAGAACACCATCCGGGAGCGCGCGAGGGCCCGGCGCACGCCGACCGGCCGATGCGCGTACTGGCCGCCGAGGATGGCCGACGCCATCGTCCGGCTCTCGACGGCGGCGACGCAGCAGGCCGAGCACGGCCAGCACGCCGAGCAGCCCGTACCATGCGCCGACGCCCGAATCGAGGAGGGCGTCGTACTCGGCGTTCGTGCGTTGCACCGAGACGACCTCGAGCGCGAGGCTGGCCAGGGCGAATGGCCCGATCGTGCCCAACACGATCGCGCCGATGTAGAACGACGCGCGGCGCATCTCCTCGGACGTGCTGGTGATGAGCTCGAAGCTCGCGCCGATGAGCCGGCGCGTCGATTCGACCGCCGGTGGCGGATCGGGTGGCGAGCGGCGGCAGCCGGCGGCTCGATGGGCTCGGCGGGTTCCGCCGGTGATGGCTCCGGCGGATCGGTCACGTAGCGGCGCCGGGCAGCGTCCCGGCGGCGTCGAGCAGGGCCCCCAGCCGGCCGACCTCGACGTTCCCGCCGGACAGCACGACGGCCACCCGCTCGCCGTCGCGGATCGGGATCCGCCCGGCAAGCACGGCCGCGAGCGACGCCGCCCCGGCCGGCTCGACGACCTGCTTGAGCCGCTCGATCGCGAAGCGCATGCCGGCCAGGATCGTCGGGTCGTCCAGCAGCACGATCCCGTCGAGGTAGCGGCGGCACATCGCCAGCGTCCATGCCCCGGCGAACGGTGCGCCGAGCCCGTCGGCCACGCTCTCCGGCTGGATCCGCACGACCTCGCCGCGCTCGAGGGCGATCGACACCGCCTGCGAGCCCTCCGGCTCGACGCCGTACACCCGCACGCCCGGCCGCGACCCCTTCAGCGCGGCGGCGACGCCCGAGATGAGCCCGCCGCCGCCGACGCCGACGACGACGACGTCGACCTCCGGCAGGTCCTCGAGCAGCTCGAGCCCCACCGAGCCGTGGCCGGCGATGACCGCCGGGTCGTCGAAGGGATGGACCAGGGTCAGGCCCTCCGCGTCGCGGATCCGCTCCATCTCCGCGAACGTCTCGCCGACGTGCGTGCCGTGGAGGACCACCCGCGCGCCGTAGCCGAGACAGGCGTCGACCTTCGAGCGGACCGCGGTCGCGGGCATGACGACCGTCACGGCCACCCCGGCCGTCCGCCCGGCCCAGGCGTAGGCCTGCCCGGCATTCCCCGCCGACAGCGTGATGACGCCGGCCGCCGCCGCCTCGGGCGCCAGGGTCATGATCCGGTTCGACATCCCGCGGGCCTTGAACGAGCCCGTCTTCTGGAGCTGCTCGGCCTTGAGGTAGAGGCGGTCGTCGCCCAGCCTGACGCCGGTCGCGGCCGTCGTCCAGCTCGCGGCCGTGGCCGACGACAGGAGCGGCGTGCGATGGACGACGGCGCCGATCCTGGCCCGGGCGGCCTCGATGTCGGCGAGCGGGACGTCGTGCTCAGCGGATTCGGGCATGCGCAGGAGTATGCACGGGCGTCAGGGTCCGTCGCCGCGGCCGCCGGCCCCGCCACCGCCATCCCATTTGCGTGTTTGCGCAAGCGATGATATGGTCGTTCGGATGTTGGATCGCCTCCCGGTCTCGGCCGAACCCGAACGGCTGCGTTATGCGGCCGTCGGTCGAGCGCTGGCCGATCCGAAGCGACTGTGCGTCCTCGAATCGCTCGCGATCGGGGAGCTGTCGGTGACCGACCTCAGCGAACGCGTCGGGTGCCAGGTGCCGAACATGAGCCAGCACCTGGCGGTCCTGCGCAGCGCAGGGCTGGTGACCACCCGGCGGGACGGCAGCACGGTCTACTATCGCCTCGCCGACCCGCGGGTCCTCGAGGCCTATCGACTCATCCAGGACATCGCGCGCTAGGGCGCGAACAGAAAGGGATCGGTTTCATCCATGGCGGATATCAAGGTGGCGACGGACGCGAATTTCGAAGAGCTCGTGCTCAAGTCGGAGCGCCCGGTCGTGGTCGACTTCTGGGCGGCCTGGTGCGGGCCGTGCAAGATGGTCGCACCCGAGATGGAGAAGCTGGCCGCCAAGTACGACGGTGCCGTCGACGTGGTCAAGGTCGACGTCGACGCCAACCCGGGCCTGTCGCAGGCCTTCAACATCCTGAGCATCCCGGTCATCGCGTTCTTCAAGCCCGGCTCGCAGCCGCAGGGCGTGGTCGGGCTTCCGGCCGCTCGAGGCGCTCGAGCAGGCGTTCGGCCTCGCCGAGTACGCGACGGCCGCCGCGGAATAGCCTCCGCTCGCCGCGCCACAGACGACCCCGGTCAGCCGACCGGGGTCGATCCATGTCCGGCGCCGCGTCAGTCGCGCGGGCCGAGCCGCCGGTGCGCTGACTCGAGCCAGGCGACCGCCCGGTCCTCGGCATGGTCGTCGATCGTCTCGGGCGCGAAGTCGACCCACCCGGTGCCCCGCCCCGAGGGCATCGTGTCCGGCGTCCGGACGGCGGCGGCCGCGATGGCGGGATCGAGCCGGAAGCTGGCGACGGATCCGTCCACGGACACGGCGGCGAACACCGTGCCGCCGCGCGACCAGGTCGTTGCCCCGCTCGGGTCGGTTCCGGTCGTGACGCCGGCCAGGTCGGCGGCCGCCTCCGCCAGGAGGTTCTCGAACATCACGACACCGCGGCCGCGAGGATCGCCTCGAGCTCGGCCGTGTGCTCCTCGTAGTGGGCGGTCGTCTCGTCGTGGAAGAACCGCTGAGTGGTCGGCGTGCTTGAGCCAGCGCGACTCCGGGACGACCGTCAGGTAGCCGCGGAGCTGGCCGGGGACCGTTGCGAACCGCTGCCGGAGCTCGTCCATCGGCAGCGCCGCCCAGGTCCGATCCAGCTCGTCGTTGACCGCCTCGCCGCCGCGCTCCTCCCACTCGGCGTCGGAGCGCGCCTTGGTCGGGCTCGTCTCGTTCACCGCCAGCTCGGTCGCGACGGCCATCGCGTTCTCCTGCCACGCGAGCAGGTGCCCCATCAGCTGGCGACCCGACCAGCCATGGGCGGCCTCGACCGGCCGCTCGAGCTGCTCGTCGGTCAGCCCGGCGAGGGCCTCGAACGGCGCCCACGCCTCGCGCTCCTCGTCGAGGAACTCCAGGGCATCGAGGTACATCGGGCACGAGCTAGACCGCGACCGGCTCGCGGTACTCCCCGAACACCTCGCGCAGGACCTGGCACTGCTCGCCGAGCGTCGCGTAGGCGGCCGCGCAGCGGATGAAGTGGGGCATCAGGTTGGTGTCGCTCGAGCCCGGCCGCGAGGCGGCGTCGCGCAGCCCGCTGAGCGCGGCCTCGACCGCGCCGGCGTCGCGCTCACGCCGCGTCCGCTCGAGCCGCGCGAGGTGCCGTTCCTCCGAGCCGGGCGGAACGGCCAGGACCGGGATCGGCGCGTGCTCGGCCTCGTCGGCGTAGGCGTTGATCCCGACGATCCGCCGCTCGCCGGCGTCGAACTCGCGCTGGTAGCGGTAGGCGGCGTCGGCGATCTCCTGCTGCGGGTAGCCGTCGATGATCGCGGCGACCATCCCGCCGCGCCGGTCGATCTCGTCGATGTAGCGCCACGCGGCGGCCTCGGTCTCGTTCGTCAGCGCCTCGACGAACCACGACCCGCCGAGCGGATCGACCGTCGCGTCGACGCCGCTCTCCTCGGCGATGATCTGCTGCTGGCGGAGGGCGAGGAGCGCGGCCTCGGCGGTCGGCACCGCGAGCGCCTCGTCGTACGCGTCGGTGTGGAGCGACTGCGTCCCGCCGAGCACCGCGGCGAGCGCCTGGAGCGCGACCCGGGTCAGGTTGTTGAGCGGCTGCTGCGGGGTCAGCGACACCCCGGCGGTCTGGGTGTGGAAGCGCATCCAGGCCGAGCGCTCGTTCTCGGCGCCGTAGCGCTCGGTCATCAGCTTGTGCCAGATCCGGCGCGAGGCGCGGAACTTGGCGATCTCCTCGAAGAAGTCGCTGTGGCTGTTGAAGAAGAACGACAGCCGCGGCGCGAAGTCGTCGATGCGCAGCCCGCGCTCGAGGGCCGCCTCGACGTAGGCCATCCCGTCGGCGATCGTGAACGCCAGCTCCTGGACCGCGGTCGAGCCGGCCTCGCGGATGTGGTAGCCGCTGATGCTCACCGTGTTCCAGCGCGGCAGCTCGCGCGTCCCGAACTCGATCGTGTCGGTCACGAGGCGCATCGAGGGTGCCGGCGGGAAGAGGAACTCCTTCTGGGCGACGAACTCCTTGAGGATGTCGTTCTGGGTGGTCCCCTCCAGGCGGTCGCGCGGCACGCCGGCCTTCTCGGCGGCCACGATGTACATCGCCCAGATCGGCGCCGCCGGGCTGTTGATCGTCATCGACGTCGAGACGCGCTCGAGCGGCAGGCCGTCGAGCAGGACCTCCATGTCGGCCAGGCTCGAGACGCCGACGCCGCACGTCCCGAACTCGCCCTCGGCCTCGGGGTCGTCGGCGTCGTAGCCGTACAGCGTCGGCATGTCGTAGGCGATCGACAGGCCGGTCTGGCCCGCGGCGAGGAGCTGCCGGAACCGGGCGTTGGTGTCCTCGGCGGCGCCGAAGCCGGCGAACATGCGCATCGTCCAGTGACGGCTGCGATAGCCGGTCGGGTGGATCCCGCGGGTGAACGGCGGCTCGCCCGGGAAGCCGACGTCGCGCAGGGGGTCGGCCTCGCCGAGCGACCACGGGCCGTACAGCCGGTCGATCTCGACGTCGCTGATGGTCGAGAACCGTGGGCGCCGCTCCGGGGCCCGCGCCAGCGCGGGGTCGAGGCGCTCGGCCTCCCAGGCACGCCGACGGGCGGCCCAGTCGGCCGATCGATCGGTCATGGCCGCGACTCTAGCACGGGGTTCGAACGTGGCGGTCGGGCGCCGGCGGTCAGGTGTCGCTGTCGGGCCGCTGCGTGTCGCGCCCGTTCGCCCGGTTGCCGGTTCGCGGGTCGGCCGGACCGTCCGGGGCTCGGCGCCGGGCTCGCGCGATGGCGCGGGCCAGCGCTCGAGCCGCGAGGCCACCTGGTCGGCGACCGCGGCGGCGCCCCGGCGCAGGTTCCGATCGACGACGGGGATGCGCCGTGCCCGATTGGCGAGCATCGCGACGTCGATCAGCATCAGGGCGGGGATGGCGCGGCGGCCGACGACCCGGATGAGCCCGGCGCGGATGAGGAATTTCAGCATCAGCGTCCCTCGTAGGCGGCGATGGCGTCCTGGATCCGGGCATCGGGCAGGTCGTTGGTGATCACCACGTTGACCGTGTCGGCAGCCTTCCCGGGCCACGTCACCACGGTCTGCAGGCGCTCCCCGGTCTTGGTGTCGAGGCGGTGCCCGGCTCGCCCCTCGATCATCGGCGCCGACTGGGCGACGACCGCCGTGCGCGGCGCCGCCTCGGCGCTCTGGGCGTAGAAGGCGGCCAGCGAGTCGGCATCGAGGCCGGCGGTCCGGAAGACCGCGAGGACGGCTGCCCGCTCGGCACCGAACGTCCAGGTCCCGCCCGCGAAGCGGACCTCCTTGATGCCACGCTGCGACAGCGAGCCGAGGTTGGTCGCCGTGCAGTTCCGGCCCGAATCGAGCCGTCTCCGGTGCGGCGTCCAGGAACCGCTGCGGAACGAGGGCCTCGAGCTCCGGGTAGGCACCCGGCGCCCGACCGTCGGTGGTGCACGGCCCGGCCGGATCGAACGACGCGACCTGGCCCGTGGCGGTGCACGCGACCGAGGCGAGGACGGCGACCAGGAGCACGCTCGTGCGAAGGAATCGGGGCATCGACCCAAGGGTATCCCGAGTCCGCGGGCACCGCCCGCGGCCGGGTGGTGCGCCCAGGCACCTGGTACGAGCGTCCCGTTCCGGTGCGTCTGCGCGCCCGACCATCGACACCCCCCGGACAGGGACAAGGGTGCCATTGCCCTGCTCCGCGACCGGGCGTACCTTTCCTCATACGCCGACCCGCGATCGAACCGGGAAATACCTGGGGCGTCGGTCACGGAACAGGACTCGGTCATCGGCTCGAGGAGGTTCGAGTCGGGGATCCCGGGCCCGGTTCACGAGCCGAGTAACTGGTTCTTCGGCCAACAGGCCTGGTGGACCGTCGGGACGGCAGCGCTTATCACTCGGGGGCTAATCGCTCGGGGACAACTTCATCAGCATCATGATCGCCCTCCGGTATCGGGGGGCGATCTTCGCGTTCAGGGCCGGAATCGCGAGCACGGCGCACGACCCGACCGACGGCCCGACCGGACTCCCTAGGCCGACCGGCCTCGCGGCTCGGGTGCCGGACGCACCCGGCGCAGCACGCCGCGGCGATCGAGCTCCGCCTGGATGACGCGAGCGGCCATCACCAGGTCCGGGTCGTGATTGACGGTCCCGGCGACCCAGTCGATGTACGACGGCTCGAAGGCCGCGATCTGGCCGAGCGTGTGGTCGTGGAACTTGCCGAACGGGATGATCGTGGCCTCGGCCACGTCGAGCGAGGGCACGGGCGGCCGGCGGAAATGGCGCACCCGATCGCGGACCAGCGGGCCGGTCGGCGTCGAGGCCCGCGGCGGCTCGCGACCGGTCGCCCCGTTGCGGACCGGTGGCTGGCCGCGCAATGGCGTCCGTCCAGCGCCGTTGCCGACGGCCTGGTTGCGCGGTTGGAAGGTACCGCTCGTGTCGACCCGGCCGGTGACCGGGCGGGTCGGCTTCGGTGCCGGCGGGCCGCTCCGCCGTTGCCGCGTGACCCCGGCATCGAAGGTCGATCCGTCGTCGGCCGGGGCCGTCCCGTCGCGCGCCGCCCGGGTGGCCTGTCGGGTGAGCGCCGCGTACGCCTCGTTGATCTCGGCCATCCGCCGGGTCGCGATGCGCGAGGCAGCCGGATCGTCGCCGGTCAGGTCGGGGTGATTGACCCGCGCCAGGCGGCGCCAGGCGGCCTTGATCTGGGTCGGCGTCGCGCCCGGATCCACACCGAGGACGTCACGCGGGTCTCGCTTGGCCATCAGCCGAGTGTAGGGCACGGGCCGCACCCGACTTGACAGCACGCGCGGGGTGCCGTCCCCTACCCGCATGGGGATATTCCGCCGGGTCTGGATCGCCGCCGCGGTCGCCGCCGCCTCGATCGGGCTGGCGTATCGCTTCGCGCTGGCCTACCGGGTTCGGGCCGGCTATCCCCGGCGCGAGGCGCCGCGGATGACGCCGGCGGACATCGGCCTCGCGTATGAGTCGATGCGGATCGACTCCGACGGTGTCGCCCTCCCCGCCTGGTTCATCCCCGCCCGCGGCGGCGCCCGGGGGCCGGGCGTCGTGCTCGTCCACGGCTGGGAGTCGGCGCGCGACCGGACGCTGCCGCTGGCCGTCTTCCTCCACGCGGCCGGGTTCCATTGCCTGACCTTCGACGTGCGCGGCAACGGCGCCAACCCGGCCGAGGACCTGCCGCTCAGCGCCGGCGAGTTCGGCCACGACGCGCTGGCGGCGTTTCGCGCGCTGGTCGAGCAGCCCGAGGTGACGGTCGGCGGGATCGTCGGCCATTCGATGGGCGGCATCGGGGCGATCCTCGCGGCGGCCGCCGACCCGCGGGTCGCAGCGCTGGTTGCGACCTCCACCCCGGCCGGCCCGTACCGCCTCACGCGGCTGACCTTCAACCTCGCCCGGCTGCCGCTGCCCGACCCGATCGCCTACCCGCTGGCCTGGCTCACCACGCGGGTGTACCTGCGCCCGCGCGGCCACGACGTCAACGAGGTCAGCGCCAGCGCGGCGCTCGCCCGCTACGAGGGGCCGGTCCTGCTCGCGCACGGCGACGAGGACACGGTCGTCCCCATCAGCCACCTCGCGCGTCTGGCCGCCGCCGGACGGGCGACCCGGATCGGCGAGCCGGATCCCGCGCCGCTCGAGACGCTGGTCATCACGGGCGGCCAGCACTCGTGGCTGTACGAGGACGCGCGCTATCGCCGGGCGGTCGCCGCGTTCCTGGCGCGCTCGCTCGGCGGGCCGTTCGACCCGGAGACGGCCGGCGATCTCGCGGCCGCCACGCCTGCGGACCGGATCCCCGACGCCGAGACTCAATTCGAGGCCGTCGAGGACATGCCGGGCGGGTTCCGCACGCTGGCGTCGGTCGCGTTGCCGGGGGCGACGCGCCGGCCGGCGGCCGACGCGGACGACGCGGGCGATTCCGGCGCTCGGCGACACGACTGCACCGGACGAGGTGCTGCCGGGCGAGCCGAAGGCGGCACCGGGGTTCGCACCGTGACGGCGTCCTCGTCGGATCCCGTCGCGGCCGCGATCGCGGCAGTCCGCGTGGTCCGGCGCTTCTCCGACCGACCGCTCGACGATGCGGCCGTCGAGCGCATCGTGCAGGCCGGCCGTCATGCGGGGAGCAGCAAGAACCAGCAGCGCTGGACGTTCATCGTGGTTCGCGAGCGGGCCCGCCTCGAGGAGCTGGCGGCCGTCGGTCCGTGGGGCGGACACCTGGCCGGGGCCGCGGTGGCGGTCGCGCTCGTCACGCCCGACCCGCGTGGTGCCGGCGCTCCGCTGTCGATCCTGTGGGACCTCGGTCGGGCCGCACAGAACATGGTGCTGGCGGCGTGGGAGGCCGGCATCGGGAGCGTGCCGGCAACGGTCTACGACCACGACCTGGCGCGCCGCCTGCTCGGCTACCCGGACGACCACTATTGCGAGTACGTGCTGTCGTTCGGCTACCCGGCCGACCCGGACGACCTGACCCGGCCGCCGAAGGCCGGCGGACGCCTCGCCCTCGACGAGGTCGTCCGTCAGGAGCGCTGGTAGACCGGCGTCACTGCCACTGGAACTTGCGCGAGGCGATGACGAAGCAGACCACGAGCCACGCCAGCAGGACGGCGGCGCAGACCGCCAGCGGGGCGAATGGCGTTCCTCCGACCATGACCTGGCGCAGGGCATCGGCGAGGTAGGTCAGTGGGATGAGCCGGGCGATGCCCTGGAGGAACGAGGGCATGAGCTCGATCGGGAAGAACACGCCCGACAGGAACATCATCGGGAACTGGACGACCTGGGTGATGCCGTTGGCCGCGTCCTCCGTCTTGGTGAACGAGGCCAGGACGTAGCCGAGCGCGAGGAAGGCCATCGCGCCGAGGATGATGAACCCGGCCGACAGGGCGATCGAGCCCGTCACCTGGACGCCGAACACCGCGACGCCGACGCCCAGGATGATGATCGCCTGGATGAACGCGATGAAGAGCCGCATCACGAGGTTCGAGCCAACCAGGTGCGCGCGGCGCAACGGTGTGACGGCCAGGCGGCGGAGGATCCCCTTCTCGCGGTCGGCGACGAGCGGGACCGCCGCAAAGACCCCGACCTGCATGACCGATAGGGCCAGGATGCTCGGCACGAAGTAGCTGATGAAGTTCAGGTTCTCCGTCTGGATCGTCTGCGCGACCGGCACCACGAGCGGGGTCCGGCCGGCCAGGTTGACGACCCCGAGGACGCTGCCAACCACCTGGGAGATCGCGCCCTGGATCTCCTGCCGCGACGGGTCGGTGAAGACGTCGATCGTGGACGGCGGACCGGCGTTCGCCCCAGCCGCCGCAATCGCCGCGCCGTACCCGGCGCCGACCGCGATCACGGAGTCGTAGTCACCGTCCTGCATGGCAGTCATCGCGACGTCGCGCGTGGCGTCGGTCAGCTCGACCCCATCCGCGGCGGCGAAGGCCGCCCGGAGCTGGGCGGATTCGGCCGAACGGTCCTCGTCGACCCACGCGATGTCGATGTTCGCTGCACCCGATCCCTGGAAGATGAAGCCGAACAGGAAGATGAAGATCAGCGGGAACGCGAGCGTCCAGAACAGCGCCGCCCGATCGCGAACATAGCTCCGGATGTTGGCGATCGTGAGCGCGCGCAGGGCCTTCACCGCGTCGCCCCGTCAGTCGCGCAGCGCTCGACCGGTCAGGTCGAGGAAGACGTCTTCGAGGGTCGCGCGGCGGACGCCGAGGTCTCCCGGTTCGACGCCGCGCGCGTCACACAGGGCCAGGAGTGCACCGATCGTCGCCGCGACGTCGGCCGTGTAGAGCAGGATCTCGACCTCGTCGCGCTTGACCGATACCACAGCGGGCAGGGCGGCCAGCTCGTCGTCAGCGAGCTGATCGGTCACGTCGAGCCGGACGGCCCGCTCCTTGAACCGCTTCGACACCAGCTCGCCGACCGTGCCCATCTCGAGGATCCGGCCGTGGTCCATGATCGCCAGGCGATCGCACAGGACCTCGGCCTCCTCCATGTAGTGGGTGGTCAGCAACACCGACCGACCTTCGGACCGGAGCTGGCGGACGATGTCCCACAGCTGGCGTCGCGCCGCCGGATCCAGCCCGGTCGTCGGCTCGTCGAGGAACACGACCTCGGGGTCGTTGACCAGCGCGAGCGCTACGCCGAGCCGCTGCCGCTGGCCGCCCGACAGGACCTGCGTCTGGGCATCCCGTCGTTCTCCGAGCTCGAGCAGGTCGATCAGCTCGTCGGTGGATCGCGGGTTGGGATAGAAGCTCCGGAACAGGTCGATCAGCTCGCCGACCGTCAGCCGCGGGTACAGCGCCGCCGTCTGCAGGCTGACGCCGATCCGTGGCTTGAGCGCGTTGCCGTCGCCCACGTCGTGCCCGAGGACGGTGGCCGTGCCGCCGTCGGGCTTGCGTAGTCCCTCGAGGATCTCGACCGTCGTGGTCTTGCCCGCGCCGTTGGGCCCGAGAAGCCCGAAGACTTCGCCGCCCGCGACGTCGAAGTCGATGCCGTCGACCGCGACGAGGTCGCCGTAGCGCTTGACCAGGCCGCGGACGCGGATGACCGGCTCCGCGTCAACCGCGGTCGAGGTCTGCATGCGAACAATGGTGACAGGCCCGTCACGCGTCCGACAAGGTCAGGCGTCGCCCGTCGATTCGTGGTCGCCGTCGTCGAAGCCGCCCGACCAGTCGATGTCGAGGGCGACCGGGAGCTCGCCGGTCGAGTCCTCCGGCGCGGGCGCGCCGAGATCGAGGTACGCCGGCAGCGCCGCGTCGAGCCCGACGTCGTGGCCGGCGGCCTCGGACAGCAGCCACTTCTCCTCGAGCACGTCGCAGTAGGCCTGCAGCGGATCGCGCGTCGGACCGACGACCGCCAACAGCCTGGTCAGGCTCGGGCGCAGGACGTCGCGCAGCCAGATCTCGGCCGCTTCCTCGATCGGGACCGACGCTCCGCGTACGAGCTCGAGCCAGGCCTGGTGCTCGTGCAGGTCGTTGAGCAGCAGCTGTGCCTGGCCCTCGAGCGCGACGAGCCCGGTCAGCCGCTCGAGCTCGCGGGCGTGGAAGCGGCGGCTCGCGACGGCGACTCGCAGCCGAACGGTGTCACCCCCGCTGGTCGGTTCGAGGCTGAGCTCGTCGACCGCGAAGCCGAGGTCGTTCAGTCGGCGGATCCGCGCGCGGATGGCGTGGCGATCGAACGGCGACAGCTCCGGCTCATCGTGGAGCTCGTCCCACAGGGCGCAATAGCGGTCGTTGACCGACTCGGCCGCCGCGACGGCGTCCTCGAACGCATCGTCGCGGCCCTGCATCGCCCCGAGGTCGGCCAGCCCGAAGCCGACGTTCTCGACCAGGATCGAGAGGTCGAACGCCCGCTGGCCATCCGACAGCGAGGGGTGGATCTCGCTCGTCTCGGCGTCCACCAGATAGGCCTGGATTCGATCGCCGTCGCGCCGGAACAGCGTGTTGGCCAGCGAGCAGTCGCCCCAGTACACGCCGGCCCGGTGGAGGTCGACGAGGAGCGAGGCCATCGCGTCAAGCAGCCGGTCGCGATATGGCCCCGGCCCGAGCGGGAAGCGGCTGAGCAGGCGCCGGTACTGGATCGAATAGGCGAGGTATTCGGTCGTGAGGATCGCGCCGTCGCCGTCGGTGGCGTCCGCGAGCCCGACCGCGGTGACCGCCGGCAGCCCGGCCACCTCGAGCCGGCGCAGGACGTCGAACTCGGCCGTCGCGACACCACGTGGCTCCTCCTTCAGCGCGTACGTCCGGCCCTCGCGGACCAGGAAGCGGACGAGGTGTCGCGACGGGCCGACCGGCAGGTCGCGAAACTCGAGCGTGTCGGACGGCCAGTCGGCCAGTGGCAGGTGCCATGGCAGGTCGAGCAGGTTGGCGCCGCCGTCGCGCAGGCGAAGGCGCGGGAATCCCGCGGGCCGACGGTCGCCGGTCAGAGCTTCTTGCGCAGGTAGGCGGCCACCGAGGCGTCGTAGCCGAGCGACTCGTACAGGTGGCGCGCCTCCGGTCGGTGATGGCCCGCGGTGATCTCGCAGAACGCGGCACCGAGCTCCCGGCCGATCCGCTCGGCTTCGGCCATCAGCGCCCGGCCGACGCCTCGCTCGCGTGCCCCGGCGTCCACGACGAGGGCGAGGATCCGCAGGATGTGGTCGTCGTGCTCGAAGCGGGGCATGGCGTGGACGGCCATGAAGCCGAGGAGCGCGCCCTCGTGCTCGGCCACGATCACCCGGGCGAGGGGCGACGCGAACCGCTCGAGGCGGACGGCGATGTCGCTCGGTCCGGCCGGGTATCCCTCGTCGGTGAACAGCGTGGCGATGGCCTCGGCATCGTTGGCGTCGGCGAGGCGGAGCGCGATCGTCGCCTGGTCGGTCATGGACGGATGGTACCCGCCCCGGGGCCGACGATGAACCGGTACGGGCCGGTGTCGCCGGCGGGCGCACGGACGGCGCGCTCGGGGCCGAACGGGCCGGGCGACGGTGGCTCGAGCGGTGTGACGGCGGACACCGCCGGGTCGTCCACTCCGGCGGCCTCGTGCCAGACCGCGACCGGTCCCTCGCCGTGACGGGCGAGGTGGGCCGCCAGCCGGCCCTCCGTGCTCGGCTCGAGGAGGACCACGGCCGCGCCGCCGTCCAGCGCGCCTGGCGCGCTCCACGCGTACGCGCCGAGGGCCTCCGATCCGGCCGTGGGGCCGAACGACGACGGCTGCGATCCCAGGGCCCCTGCCAGCTCCTCGGCGGCCCGGTCCAGCTCGACCGTGGCCCAGCCGACCGCGATCACCCGGCCCAGCGCCTGTGCCGTCGCCTCCCCGCCGGCCGCGGCCGTCGCCGCCAGGATCGCGCGGAGGCGCTCGCCCGCCGTCTCGGTGCCGTCGGTCATCAGAGCAGCATCAGGTCCGGGCACGACCGCCCCAGCCGCTCGAAGCCGGCCTGGCGGTACACGGAGCTAGCCCCGGTGTTCTCGGCGAACACGCCGAGATACGTCCAGTCGGAGCCGGCAGCCAGCGCGTCCGCGCTCGCCAAGCGGGTCAGCAGCCCACCGAGGCCGCGGCCGCGCGCCCAGCTCACGGTGCCGATCGACGACAGGTAGCTCGCCCCGTCGAATGTCGCGCGCCGGGCGACGGCCACGGGGCTGCCGTCCAACCGCGCGAGGTAGTAGGTGAACCACGGATGAGCGAGCGCCGTGGCGGTCTCGCGCTCGAGGCCGGTCCGTCGCGCCTCGTCGACCTCGAACGCATCGAGCAGGACGTGGGCGACGTCCGGTGCCGCGGCAGCAGCCCGGCCCGGCCCCAGCCCCGCCAGCCGCTCGACGACGACGCCGTCCGGCAACGCCGCTCCGACGGCCGCGCGAGCCGGCCCGGGATCGGTCAGGACCATCAGGTCGCCGGCCCCGAGATCGTGGAAGCCGTTGGCCACGAGCCGCTCGACGAGGTCCACCGGGGCGTCGTGGAGCGGCGAGGCCCAGATGTGCGGCCGCCGGCCGTGCGACGCGAACAGGACGAGGGCCTCGGTCAGGCGCCGGTCGAACGCATCCGGCCCGTCCGGCCAGCGGAGGCACTCGAGCCGGTTCCAGAACGGGTCGGGATCGATCGGGTCGACCAGCAGGATGGCGTCGCCGAGGTCCCGCAGGTCGCGCCCCGGAACCGCGTGGATCCGTGCCTCGTGGAGCATCAGGCGGTGCATCGTGGCTGCGTCGATCGGCTGGGTCGGCTGCCGCGCGGCCGGCTGGCTGGTCATCGAGAAACCATACCGGCCTGCCACCGCAGCGGCGACGGCGTACCCTGCGCCGAGACGAATCGAGCTGTCGAGGAGGTCCCGATGTCCCGCCGCATCCTGGCCGCCTGCATCACCGGCTGGCTCGTGATCGTGGCCGGCTGCTCGAACGGGGATACACCGTCGTCGAGCGCATCGGCGGGGCTGCCATCGGCCGGTGCCGCGTCCCTCCCGCCCACGGAGCCGCCGATCGGCGACGCATCGCCGTCGGCCGGCGTCGTCGCCGGCGGCCGTGACCGGCAGCCCGGATCCGTCGATCTGCGTGGAGACCCTGGATCCGGCCGTGGTCGTCGTCACCATCGAGGACTTCTCGTTCGAGCCCGCGGCGATCGAGGCCGAGACCGGCGAGGTGATCACGTTCATGAATGCCGGCTTCGAGTCGCACAACGCGACGCTCGACAGCGGCGCCTGCGCGATCCCGACGATCGAGACCGCCAAGCGCGACGGCCTGCTGTTCCTGGTCCCGGGGCGGTATGCCTTCCACTGCACGGTGCACACCTGGATGACCGGCACGATCGAGATCTCGCCATCGGAGGATGCCAGCAGCGAGCCTGCCGCCGCGGCGCCGCGCGGCGTTGACGTTCGGTCAGTCGACCTCGTCGAGGAACAACGAGGCGCCTGACGGCAGGTCGATCACGATCGGGGCGCGCAGCCCCGCCGCCTCGAACCAGTCGAGGAACTGGTCGCGGGTCGCGAGCGCGGTGCCCTGGTACAGCTCGTCGAGCTGGACGCCCGCGATCAGCTCGCCGTGCCGGGTCCGGAACTCGTCGCGCTCGGCCGGCAGCGGCCAGTCGAGGACGAGCAGCCGCCCGCCGGGCCGGAGGGCCTTCCACGCGGCGCGCAGCGCGGTCGGCGCGTCGGGCACCTGGTGGAGCGCGTACTGGAAGTAGATCAGGTCGTACTCGCCGGCCTTGCCCGGATCGGTGACGCCGGCCTGGCGGATCGAGATGCGATCGGCCAGCCCGGCCGCCTCGACGGTCGCCCTCGCCCGCGCGACGGAGTCCGCCTCGAACTCGACGCCGACCAGCTCGAGCTTGGGGAATCGCTTGGCCATCGCCACCAGCCAGCGTCCGCCGCCGCAGTGGATGTCGGCGACGCGGCCGCCCTGCAGACAGGTCGGCGACGAGCTGCGGCAGCTCGGCGAGCGCCTCCTGGAAGAAGACCGCGATGTCCTGCGCGGTCAGGCGCTCGATCGCCAGCCGGTAGCGATCCGGCCGGTCGCGGATGGGCTCGCCGGTCCGGAAGAAGTCGACCATGCCACCCCAGTCGAGCGAGGCGACCGTGGCATGGACGAACTGGCCGCCCAGGAACTCCGGGCGCTCGGCGTCGAGCAGGATGGCCGCGACGTCGCCGTCGATCGTCAGGCGGCCGTCCTCGAGCGTGACCAGGTCATGGGCATCGGCGGCCCAGGCCCACGCCTCGACGGCGACCGGTTGGCAGCCGGCCTGCGTGGCCAGCTCCGCGGCGGTCAGCCCGTCGGCGCCGGCGGCGCGCAGGCGCGCGAACAGGCCGAGCTCGATGCCCGAGGTACACCAGCCACGAGCGGTGGAAGCCGCCCAGGCTCGCGATCAGGTCGTCGAATTCGATCGTCATGCGCCATCCCGGCCGGATTGTCGCATGGCGGGCGTCGCCGGCGGCGAGGGCCGGGTACCGTAGCGGCACCGACGGGATCGCCTGCAACGGTCGGTGACGATCCCGTGTTCTGGGGATTGATGGATACCGACAGCGCGCTGATCTCGGCCCTGGCCGACGACGTCGACGCCTCGTTCGAGGCCCTCGTGCTGGCCCACCAGGACCGGCTCTACTCGATCGCCCTGCGCATGCTCGGCGACGGACGCGACGCCGAGGAGGCCGCGCAGGATGCGCTGGTCCGGGCGTACCGGGCGCTGTCCGGCTACGAACCGGCGCGGATCCGCGAGCTGCGGCTGCGGCCGTGGCTGGCGACGATCGTGCTCAACCTGTGTCGCTCGCGGCTGACCCGACGCCCGGCACGCGCCGGCAGCGCCCTGTCGCTCGACGCTCCGCTGCCGGGCGACTTCGAGCCGCGCACCGACGATGCCCGCGGGCCGTCGGCCATCGCCACGAAACGGGCGGGCGCCGTCGAATGGGCGGACCTGCTGCTGACCCTGCCCCCGGCGTATCGCAGCGCGGTCGTCCTGCGCCACGTCGACGGGCTGTCCTACCCCGAGCTTGCCACCGCCCTCGATCGACCCGAGGGCACCGTCAAGGCCCAGGTCCACCGTGGCCTGGCCCTGTTGCGAACGGCGTTCGAGGCCGCCCAGGTCCGCGAACGCGAGGAGATGACCGCATGACCACCACCGATATCGACCATTGAGGTGGCGCTGGCCGCGCTTGGGACGCAGGCGCCGCCGGAGCTCCGCCCCGACGTCCTGGCCGAGGTCGGCCTGGCCGACCGGTACGCCCGGTTCCACTCCCCGATCGGGCCGCTCGTCGTGGCCTGGAACGGGCTCGGCGTGTCGGTCGTCGAGGCCGCCACCGACGACGCCGCGTTCGAGGCGGCACACCGGGCGCGAACCGGTCGGACGCGCCTATCGCGCCGCGGAGCTGCCCGACCGGCTGGCTGCCGCGATCGGCCGGCGGCTGGCCGGCGACCGCTCGGCGAAGATCGACCTCGACCTGCGCGGCCACACCGAGTTCGAGCGCGACGTCTGGCACAAGGCGCTCGAGATCCCGCGTGGCGAGGTCCGGCCCTACGGCTGGATCGCCGCCGAGATCGGGCGCCCGAAGGCGGTCCGCGCGGTGGGCTCGGCGCTGGGGCACAACCCAGTGCCATTGATCGTGCCCTGCCATCGCGTCGTCCGGTCCGACGGGCTGCTCGGCCAGTACTCGCTGGGCGGGCCCGAGAACAAGCGGACGATCCTGGCCAGCGAAGGCGTCGACCTGCCACGACTCGAGCAGCTCGCGTCGTCCGGGATCCGCTACATCGGGTCGGACACGACGAAGATCTTCTGCCTGCCGACCTGCCGCCACGCGCGCCGCGTGACCGACCGCCATCGGCTCGAGTTCCACTCGGCGGCAGAGGGCCAGGCACGTGGCTATCGCGCCTGCAAGGTCTGCCGCCCGGCGTCGGCGTACGCGGCCTGACAAGGCGTCCGTCGCACCGCGCGGGACGCTCCAGCAGGCGGCGCCCAGCGCATTGACACCGTAACCGTCACAGCCGTATTGTCCGGTTACCTTGGCCCAACCGTCTATGCCAACTTCCGCCGCCTCCACGCGAGGCGCCCCGATCTGGATCGGGATGCTCGTGCTGTACCTCGTGTGGGGCTCGACCTACCTCGGCATCGCCATCGCCGTCGAGACGATCCCGCCGTTCCTGATGGCGGCGGTCCGGTTCGCCACCGCGGGGCTCATCCTGCTGACCTGGTCGGTCGCCCGCGAAGGCCGCTCGTTCGTCGCACCGTCACGACGCGCAGTGGCGGGACAGCGGGATCGTCGGGGCGCTGCTGATCGGTGGCGGGATGGGCATGGTCGCCTTCGGCGAGCAGACCGTTCCGTCCGGCATCACGGCCTTGCTCATCGCGATGATGCCGGTCTGGGTCGCGATCCTCGGCTGGATCTTCCTCCGCGAGCGCCTGCCGCGGCTGGCGATCGCCGGGATCGTGCTCGGGTTCGTCGGCGTGGCCATCCTGGCCGGTCCGTCGGCGCTGGGCGGGACCGGCGCGCTCGAGCCGATCGGCCTGGCGGCGGTCCTGATCTCGCCGATCGCCTGGGCCACCGGCTCGCTGTTCGCCTCGCACCGGGCGGTGCTGCCCAGCCGGCCGCTCGTCAACACCGGGATCCAGATGCTGCTCGGTGGGCTGCTGCTCGGGGTTGTCGGCGTCCTGACGGGCGAGCTCGCGAGGCTTGACGTCGCGGCCATCTCGTCCGAATCGGTGGCGGCCCTGATCTACCTGCTCGTGCTGGGCAGCCTCGTCGCCTACACCGTGTATGGCTGGATGCTCCGCGTCGCGCCGCTGCCGCTGGTCACGACGTACGCCTATGTCAACCCGATCGTGGCGGTCATCCTCGGCTCGCTGATCCTGAGCGAACCGATCGACGCGCGGACGATCGTCGCCGGCGCCGTGATCGTGGTCGCCGTCGCGGTGATCGTGACGTCCCGCGGACGGATGAGCGCACCGCCGGACGCTGCCGGCCACGGCTCGGCGACGCCACGGACGTCCCCGTCGACGCGAGTCCGACCGCACCCACCTCGACACCGACCCCCGCTCCGACTCGCTGATCGCCCCTCAGGCGGGCTGGCGCTCCCAGCCCTGGGCGGGCCACGGCTCGCAGCGGATCGGGCGGTCCTCGCGATAGCCGAGTGCGTAGTCGGCCTGGATCAGCGTGTGGAGCTGGCTGGTGCCTTCGTAGATGACCGCGGCCTTCGAGTTGCGCAGGTAGCGCTCGACCGGGAACTCGTTCGAGTAGCCGTTGGCGCCGTGGACCTGGATCGCGTCGAGCGCGCTCTGGACGGCGTGCTCGGTGGCGTGCCACTTGGCCAGGCTGGTCTCGCGGGTATTGCGCAGGCCCTGGTTCTTGAGCCAGCCCGCGCGCCACACCAGGAGCCGGCCCATCTCGGTCCCGGCGGCCATCTTCGCGATCAGCTGCTTGACCAGCTGGTGCTCGCCGATCTCCTGCCCGAAGGTGTGGCGCTCGTGGGCGTAGCGCAGCGACGCGTCGAGGCACGCCTGGGCGAGCCCAACGGCCCCGGCCGCGACGGTGAACCGGCCCTGGTCGATCGCGCTCATCGCGACCAGGAACCCTTCCCCTTCCTCGCCGATCCGGTTCTCGACGGGGACCGGCACGTCGTCGAGGTTGATCAGCCCGGTGTTGCCGGCGCGGATGCCGAGCTTGCCGTGAAGCGTGCCGGTGGTCAGGCCCGCCATCCCGCGCTCGAGCATGAACGCGGTGACGCCCTTGTGGGCCTTCGTGCGGTCGACCGTGGCGAACACGAGGAAGTGGTCGGCGATGTCGGCCAGCGAGATCCAGATCTTCTGGCCGTTGAGCCGGTAGGCGTCGCCGTCGCGACGCGCGGTCGTCGCCAGGTTGGCGGCGTCGGTGCCGACGCCCGGCTCGGTCAGCCCGAATGTCGCGAGCTTCTCGCCGCGGGCCTGCGGCACGAGCCAGCGCTGGCGCTGCTCCTCGGTGCCCCATTGCAGGAGGGCCAGCGAGTTGAGCCCGACGTGGACGCTCTGGACGACCCGGAACGCGGTGTCGGCACGCTCGAGCTCCTCGCACAGGATGGCGAAGCTGAGGTAGTCCATCCCCGACCCGCCGTACGCCTCGGGGATCGGCGCGCCGAGGAACCCCTGCGCGGCCATCTTCCCGAACACCTCGCGATGGACCTCGCCACGCTCGTCCCACTCGCGGATGTAGGGCAGGATCTCGGCTTCTGCGAAGGCCCGCGCGCTGTGCTGCACGAGCCGGTTCTCGTCGGTCAGGCTGAAGTCGACCATCGGCCGCATCGTACCGTCCGCCGGACCGCCCCGCGGCACGTCCGGTCTCCGCGCCACGAGACTGCTACGCTCGGGCGATGGAGACCGCGCCGAACCTGACGCCCGTCCTGGGCCGCTACTTCACCCGCGACTGGAGCCACGGCGAGGGCCACCGCCTGTTCGACACCGACGGCAAGGCCTACCTCGACTTCGCCAACGGGATCGCGGTCACCGCGCTCGGCCACGGTCATCCCCGGGTCAACGCCGCGATCCATGCCCAGGTCGACCGGCTGATCGGGCCCGTCAACGCGCTCGGCTTCACCGAGCCGATCTCGGCCCTGGCCACGGCGCTCGCCGCGACGTTCCCGGACCCGCTCGACTCGGTCATGTTCCTCAACTCCGGCTCGGAGGCCATCGACGGCGCGTTGAAGCTGGCGCGACGGGTGACCGGCCGGCCCGGGATCGTCGCGTTCCGCGGCGCGTTCCACGGCCGGACGTTCGGGGCGACGAGCATCACGACCTCGAACCTCAACTACCGGACCGGCTACGAGCCGCTGCTGCCCGGCGTCCATGTCGTCCCCTACCCGATCGCCTACCCCGATCACGGCGGCGACGCCGAGGCGGCATCTGCCGCCAGCCTGGCGGCCCTGCGGACCCTGCTCGGATCGGTCATTGCGCCGTCGATGGTCGGCGCGATCATCATCGAACCCGTCCTCGGCGAAGGCGGTTACAACCCGGCTCCGGCGTCCTTCCTGCAGGGCCTGCGGGCGATCTGCGACGAGCACGGCATCCTGCTGATCGCGGACGAGGTCCAGTCCGGGTACGGCCGGACGGGGAAGATGTGGGCCTTCGAGCACGCCGGGATCGTGCCCGACGTGGTGTGCGTGGCGAAGGCCATCGCCAACGGCCTGCCGCTGTCCGCCATCGTGTCCAGCCGCGACCTCCAGGAGCGCTGGGGCCGCAGCGCGCACGGCTCGACGTATGGCGGCAACCCGGTCGCCTGCGCAGCCGGGCTCGCCGTGCTCGAGACGATCCACGACGAGGGGCTCGTGGCGAACGCGGCCGCGCGCGGCGCGGAGCTGGTGTCCGGGCTGGGCAAGATCGCGGCCGAGGACGACCGGATCGGCGACATCCGCGGGCCCGGCCTGATGGTCGGCGTCGAGTTCAGCCGCGATCGGACGACCGGCGAACCGGACGGCACGCTGCCCGACGCCTTGATGGCCGCCTGCGCCGATGCCGGCCTCCTGATCCTGACCTGCGGCCGCGTCCACGAGGTCGTTCGCTGGATCCCGCCGCTCGACGTGACCGCCGCCGAGATCGCCGAGGCGGTCGAGATCTTCGGCGAGACCCTGGCGACGATGCCGCGAACCTGAAGCGGTGGCTCGCGGACGGGGCTTGACGCAATCTCGGCGAGATGGACGTCGCGGACGCGCGGTTCAGCGCGACCTACGAGCGGGTTCAGCCTGGTCTGGCGGTGTTCCTGCGAGATGCGATCCGCGTGCGTGCCGGTCGCCCGGCGGCGTGACGAACGCTCGTCAGCGGTTCTGTGACAGGAACTTCATGACGTCGTCCAGCCGAAACCGGCGATCGCCACGCTTGCAGACGCGGTAGAACGGAAGCTCGCCCCGGTCACCGAGGCGCTTCACCGTGTTCACGTGCAGGTGAAGCATGTCGGCGACCTCGGTTGCCGTGAGCATCGGTCCCAATTCGTTGACGGCCATCGATGCCATGTGGTTTGTAGCCTCATTCTGCACAGTTCTCGACGGGTCCGGGCCCCTGTGGTGTTCAGGGGTAGGGTCCGGCCCGCTGCGTGGCAGAGCGTAGGAGTGGAGAGGGGGCCGCGCCAAGCCGTACTTTGGGATATCCGCCAGTACCAACCGCACGTTGCCGACTGACCACCGCTCGCTCGGCCGGGCCGGGAGCGTGCTGGGCGGGCCGACCCACAGCGGGATCGCGCCCCTGGACGTACCATCGCTGCGTGCTGCTTCGGATGCCCCGCGCACTGACGGAACTGGCGGCCGACGCCGGGCGTCCTTGCCGGTCGTCGCGCTGGCGATCGTCGCCATCGCGGTCGGGACGCATCGCGATCGGCATCCTCGAGCAGGCGACCGAGATTCCCGATGCGTCGGCCGTCTACATCGTGGCCGTCGTGGTCGTCGGCTGGATCGGCGGCACCGTAGCGGCGCTCGGCACGGCCGTGACGGCGTTCCTCGTCTACGACCTGCTGTTCACCGAGCCGCGCTTCTCGCTCGTCGTGGCCGACCCGAACGAGCTGCTCAACCTCGTGCTGGTCCTGATCGTCGCGCTGGCGGTCGGCCGGCTGGCCGCGCTCGGCCGCGAGCGTGCGACCGAAGCGGATCGACGCGCAGCCGAAGCGACCGGGCTGTTCGCGATCAGCCGGCTGCTGGCCACCGCTGAAGCCACCGAGGCGGTGGCCGATCCGCTCGTGGAGCGGATCGCCCGGGAGACCGGGCTCGAGCGCGTCTGGATCGCGCTCGGTGGTGGGGGGCCGGAGCGCGTCCTCGCCGACACCGGGGCCGGTCAGCCGCCGGACGCGGCGATCGTCACGACGCTGGTGCGAACGCCCGGCGACGAGCCCGCCCGGTGGGTGCGCGCGCACGAGCCGGTCGCCCGCGTTGCAGGCCGGCCCGTCGCGGTGGGTGACGTCCTGCGCGTCCGGATCGAGACCGTGGGAACCACGTTCGGGTCGCTGTGGGCCGTCAAGCCGGCCAGCTCCGTGCTGCCGGATCCGGCTACCACGCGCCTGCTGTCGCTGGCCGCGGACCAGATCGCGCTGGGGCTGCGGCGCGATCGGCTCCGCCAGGAGGCGACGAGCGCCGAAGTCGCGCGCCGGAGCGACGCGCTGAAGAGCGCGCTGCTCGATTCGGTCTCGCACGACCTGCGCACGCCGCTGGCCAGCATCCGGGCGACCGCCGGCAACCTCGCCGACCCGGACGTCGCCTGGACGCCCGAAGACACGCGCCGGGCCGCCGAGTCGATCGACGCCGAGGCGCGCCGGCTCGACCGCCTGGTTCGCTCC
Source organism: uncultured Chloroflexia bacterium (assembly GCA_963721545.1). Taxonomy (GTDB): domain Bacteria; phylum Chloroflexota; class Limnocylindria; order Limnocylindrales; family CSP1-4; genus SPCO01. The sequence goes on along the minus strand of CAVRKB010000004.1, from coordinate 16,847 downwards.
GTGCTCGACCTCAGCCGGATCGAATCCGGGGCGCTGGTGCCCGATGTCGAGGTCCACGATGTGGCGGAGCTCGTCGAGCAGGCCGTCCGACGCGCCAGGCCCACGCTCGACCCGCGACCGATCTCGATCGAGCTCGGCGAGGATGTGCCGCTGCTGTCGGTCGACGCGGTCCTGTTCGACGCCATCGTCTCGAACGTCCTCGACAACATCGCCGACCACACGCCGCCCACGACGGCGGTCGCGATCGGTGCCCGACGCGGCGACCCGGGCCGGATCGTGCTCACCATCGAGGACGGCGGCCCGGGCGTCGCCGACGCCGACCTGCCACGCGTGTTCGAGAAGTTCCAGCGCAGCGGCCGGCCCGGCGAGGGCCCACGCCACGGGATGGGCGTCGGCCTGTCGATCGTGCGCGGCATGACCGAGGTGCTGGGCGGGACGGCGACCGCGCGTCGATCCGGTCTGGGCGGGCTGGCGATCGATATCGACCTGCCGGCGGCGCCCGATCCCCCGCCCGAAGCCGGCGGGTCGTGACCGCGTCGGGCGCGCGCGTCCTGCTCGTCGAGGATGACGAGGCGACGCGACGGTCGGTCGCGGCAAATCTCGCCGCCCACGACTACCGGGTCGCCGAAGCCGGCGACGTCGCCTCGGCGTTGCGTCGCTGGGAGGCCGATCGCCCGGACGTCATCCTGCTCGACCTCGGCCTCCCGGATGGCGGACGGCCTCGAGCTGATCCGGCGCGTCCGGCGCGAGGCGACGACGCCGATCCTGGTCCTGTCGGCGCGCGGCGCGGAGCCGGACAAGGTCGTCGCGCTCGAGCTCGGCGCGGACGACTACGTCACCAAGCCGTTCGGCTTGCCCGAGCTGCGGGCGCGCGTCGGGGCCCTGCTGCGGCGGTCGGGCGGCGCCGCCGGCGACCCGAGCGGACGGATCGTCCTCGGGCCAGCCGTGATCGACGTGGCGCGCCGGACGGTCACGGCAGCCGGCAACCCGGTCCACCTGACGCCGCGCGAATACGAGCTGCTCAAGACCATGCTCAGCCAGCCCGGCCGGCTGCTGACCCGCGGTCGCCTGTTGCGGGCGGTGTGGGGCGCCGCGTACGGCGACGAGGGGCACTACCTCCACGTGTACGTGAGCCGGCTGCGGCGCAAGCTCGATGCCGCCGACCCGAGCGGCCGGGCGAGCGCGCTGATCATCGCCGAGGCCGGGGTCGGCTACCGGATCGCCGAGGCCGACGACGCCGCGACTTGAGCGCTTGTTGAGCGCCGACCGGGCGCCCGAGGCCCGATCCCTCTTGGGGCGCTGCGTACGTTGAAGGCATGGATCCCGTCTCGCTCCATCCGGCCGCAGCTCCCGGCCCCGATCTCGTCGTCCGCGACCTCGTGGAGATCGACGCCGCCATCGAGCTCGTCGCGGCGGGCTTCGCGACGCGCGTCCGCCTGGCCGGCCTCGGTGACGACGATGGCATCCTCGCCATCGGGCTGGCCCACGCGCAGGCCGCCGGCGTCGCGTTCAGCATCGAGCGCAGGCCCGGCGGCCGAGCCGGCCTGACCCTCGGCCCGGCGCTCTAGGTCGGGCGTCAGCCGCCTCGAACGATCCGGCGTGCGTCGCGGCTGACCCGCAGGAACTGGGTGAGGTGGCGCCACGGCCGGATGTGGCTGGGCTCGCCGCGATAGATCGTCCTGATCGGGACGTCGGTCAGCGGGAGGCCGAGCGCGATGCAGCGGGCGATCATCTCGACCTCGAACTCGAAGCCCGACTCGTCACTGTCGAGCAGGGCGGTCATCAGCCGCCGGCCGATCAGCCGGTAGCCCGACTGGTTGTCCGCCACGCGCCGCCCGACGGCGGCCGAGAAGACCCAGCCACCGAGCGTGTTCGACAGCCGGCGAACCGGCGGCATCGAGCCGAAGTCGCGCCGTCCGACGATCAGCTCCGGGCGCGACGCCTCGAATGCGGCGAGGAAGACCGGGATCTCAGCCGGGTCGTGCTGGCCGTCGGCGTCGAGCGTGACGACCGCTTCGGCGCCGTGCGTCGAGCGCGTACCGGAAACCGGCCCGCAGCGCCGCACCCTTGCCCGCGTTGGGGACCTGGCGGAGGACCGTCGCACCGGCCGCCTCGGCCTGGGCGGCCGTGTCGTCGGTCGACCCGTCGTCGACGACGATGACCGGCAAGAAGACCCGCGCACCGGCGACGACGGTCGCGATGCGCGGGCCCTCCTGGTAGCCGGGGATGAGCGCGAGGATCGCCGTCCACCGGCAACCCTAGCCCACCCGGTGGCCGGGTCGAGTGGTGGACGCCACCCGACCCGGTGGCACATCAGGGCTCGAGCTGGATGGAATCCACGATCGCCTGGTTGCGCTCGGAGGTCCGCCGCTGACGTCGCGGGGAACGAGGTGGCGCCGTGACGACCAACCGGTCGCCATCGACGTCGAGGATCCAGAGCTGCCACAGGTTGTCGGGGCCCTGGGCGTAGACCCCGAGCCCGCCCACGGAGTAGTAATTGCGCCCTCTGGCTCGCAGGTAGGCTACGTCGGAGGTGTGTCAGGTGCAGGTTCATCTGCTTGCCCGAGTACCCGCCGAGGGTGACGTCGGTGGGCTCGTGTCGAGGTATAGGCCTTCTGCGCGCCCAGCGCGATCGCCAGTCGTCGACGGTCGGACCGACCGGGATGTCGCCTGGGCCTGAAGTCTCCATGACAGGGATCGTTGAACAGCCCAAGGTCCTGCCGGTCGCCGAAACAGATTCCCATCCCGTCGGGAGCTTCGGTACCGCTCGGTGGCAGGACGACAGCTCCCGGCGAAGCCCCGTCCAGCCCTCGGGAACCGTGAACGAATGGAGTCGTCCTCCGCGCCCGCTCGTTGCAGCCTGTCTGCCCCGCATCAAAAACCCCCTGGACGACGAACGGCTGGGTCCATCGGCCTGAAGGGGCTCGGAATCGCCGCCGGAGATGGCGTTGGACTGGATGATGCCGACGGCGGGCTCGGGCTTGACGTCGGAGCCACGGTCGGGCTCGGCGACGACGGTGGCCCGCCGATCCTCCGCCGCCTGGGCAAGAGATTGATGCCGACGATCGGCCACGACCACCGACGGCCGCTGCGGCGATCGGCGAGCTTCAAGGGATTGTTCATCTCGTGGAACCTCCGCGCCGGCCACCAGGCACGGCGCTGGGAGGTCGCGGGGAGTTGGTCGAGCACGGCGTCCAGGACGCGGTCCGGGAGCGCGGTGGCGCCCTCCTCCAGCCACGACCGAACGATGCGGGTGGTGTCGCGATCGGTGCTCATGGCACGGCCTCCCGCGACGTGGGCCGGGCGTCGGCGTCGAGCGCCGCGCGCAGCCCGCGCATCGCATGATGTAGACGGGATCTGACCGTCCCGACGGGGACGCCGAGGGTCTCGGCGACCTCGTCGAGCGGCATGTCGAGGTAGTGGTGCAGGACCACGACCGCGCGATGGTCGATGGACAAGCGCCGGAAGCCACGCTCGAGCTGGTCGCGATCGGCGACCGAGCCTGAGTCATCCGCCCCGGACGGCTCATCGGCCGGCAGGAGACGGAGGTTGGGCGCCCAGCGGCGGGTCCGGCGGGCCTCGGCGTAGCAGGCGCGCACGAGGAGCCGGTACGACCAGGCGTCAAAGCGCGCCGGATCGCGGAGCTGGGGAAGGTCCCGCCAGACGGTCAGCAGCGCCTGCTGCGTCGCATCCTCGGCGAGCTCGATGTCGCGCAGGATCCTGTGCGCCACCGCGTGGAGGCGGTCGCCCGCGGCGACGGCGAGGCTCGCGAAGGCCTCCTCGTCACCGTGTTGCGCCCGGACCACGAGATCGGTATCCATGCCCTTCCGCCAGTGGCGCGCCGGTCTGATCCGGCGCGTTCACACGGTATGGGCACGATCTACGGGGCAGCGACTCAATCTTGCTGCCGGGGCCGATCCCCGACGAGCTGCGGCTGCACCCGTGCCGGGCGGCTACTGGTCCGGGTCGGACCGGTCGATCGAGTTCGACGGCCAGCGCAGCCAGGAGCCGGCGCCTGAGCTGCGCGGCATGACGACGTGCGCCTCGGCCATGGCCGGCTCGGGCTCGGGCTCCGGCTCGGCCTGTGCTTCGCCCTCCGACGTTGCCTCGGCCTCGACCGGGGTGGCCCCGTCCTCCTCCGCCGTGGCATTCGCCTCGACGGGGGTGCCCCATGGGCTCTCGGCGGGTGTGGCGCCGGCCTCGGGATCCATGACACCAACCAGCGGCACGTCCGCGGCGGGCTGCTCGGCCTGATCGTCCTGACCCTGGTCGGCCTGAGCCTCCTGGACGGGCTCCGCCTCCTGGATCGGCTCGGCCTCCTGGACGGGTTGGAAGTCCTGGACCGGCTCGGCCTCTGCGACCGGCTGGAACTCCTGGACGTTCTCCGCCTCCTGGGGCTCGGCCTCTGCGACCGGCTGGAACTCCTGGACGTTCTCCGCCTCCTGGACCGGCTCGGCCTCCTGGACCGGCTGGAAGTCCTGGACCGGCTCGGCTTCCTGGACCGGCTGGAAGTCCTGAACCGGCTCGGCCTCCTGGACCGGCTGCGCTTCGTAGCCCTGATCGTCGGAGATGGCCGGCGCCTCGGCCGCGGCCTCGACATAGCCGTAGTCGTCCGCTGCCTGGGCGGTGCCGTCGGGTCCGATCGATTCGAGATCCGGGAACGCCGGGCGGCTGCCCGCCTGCTGGGCGATGGCGATCGGATCTGTCTCGGACTCGAGCCGGGTGAAGAAGTCCTCGACCTCGACCCGGTAGCCCGCCACGGCCAGCTCGACCGCCTCGACCTCACGGGCGACGACGCCGCGGTGCTCTTCGAGCCGGACCTGGAGCTGCTCACGACGCGATGCGATGCGTCGCTCACGCTCGAGCTTGATCCGCTTGATCTCGCCCTCGGACCAGGCGTCGATGCTCTTGACGTCTTCCTTGGCGAGCTCCCGGAGGTCTTCGGCCTCGATCGCCTCGCGCGCGCGGATCCGATCCACGTGCGACTTGAGGCGACCCTCGGTCTCCTCCGCGTTGCGCGTCTGCTCCGCCAGTGCGGTCGACTGCATCACGCGAGCCAGATCGGCCAGGAACTTCGTCCGGTCGTCCAGCTCGGCACCCAGCAGGTCGTCGGTCGCCAAGGCGCCGTCGTCCGGATGACTGCCATTCGCGCTGAACGGGCTACTCGCCTCCCAGGCGCCCTCGGAACCCGTCTGGCTTGTCTTTGACTCGTGATCGGACATGTCGCGCTCCCCGCGGTCCCGTGCCGGTCGCGTACCCGGTTTCTCCGTCGCATGCCGCCGGATTGCAGATGGTACGTCGCGAGTCGGTTAACGGCAATGGGGGTGTCGCGTGCACGCACCAGCTCGAAATCGCGCGACTCCCGCGCTCGCAGGGCTCGCTACACTGGGAGGACGGCTGCTCGGGCGACGAGCGGGTGCCGAGGTCGGCCGGCGGATTCGTGGCGACGAGCACGATCCAGGCGACCACCGACGGGCATCAGATAGAACCCCGCCGACCGTGCTCAGCAAGGCGAGACACCCGAGGCCAGCACGCCGGCGCCGAGTCGTGTCGTTCGATCGGCATCCCCGAGCGGTCGCACCCACCAGATGACCCCGATGACGACGAGCCAGCCCAGCACGAACGGCCAACCGATGAACCCGCTCCCGATCATCGGAACCGCAAGGCCGATCAATGCCAGCAGCCAGGGCAGAGACCACGATGAGGCGGCCCCGTCGGTTCATCTAGAGCACGCGCTCACGGAACCGGCGAATGGCCATCGTGGCGATCACGACGTAGCCGACGGTCGACACTGCAATGGCGCCGACATCGGGGCGATTGCACCTCGCCGTGGCCGCGGCGTATTCGGCTCTCGGTCCAGGGGCGGAGCGTGGCCGATGGGTCGTCACCGACGGTCTGGACGATCGCGCAAACGTGCGTCCCAGCGAACACGAAGATGGTCAGCCAGGCGCCGAGCGTCCCATAAGCCAGGACAGCGACCAGGACGATCGCCGGAACGATGCCGAAACGCCGGATAGCGCCCATGTGCCTCCTCTCGGCTTCGGCAGTATCGCGGCAGATCGGCCAACCCCCACAGGCACCAACCATTCCGGTAAGTAACCCGCTTGCACGGCGCGCCTACGATGACGCCATGCGTCCACACCCACACCGGCTTGGTTCGTGGTCCGGCTCGAACTCCTGCTCGGGATCGGCCTGACCGTGCTCATCGGGTTGGTCGCCTCGTCGAGCCAATTCGTCATCGACTACGCAGAGGCAATCCGACGACGCTCGGCCCGCTCGCGAGCATCATCCTCTTCGCTGTCCCGATCACGGCGTTCGTCATCGCGCTCGTCGGACTGATCGTGGATGGTCCGCATCTTTCGCGGTCCTCTTGACGAGCCACCGCCCTGGCGCTACAGGGACCTCTGACCCGCCGCGGGACCCGCATGCGCGCGCTGATCTTGTTCGGACTGGCCACCCTGATCGTCGCCGTCGGCCTGATTTGGCTTGCCGGCGGCTTCCGGGGAGTCATCGGGGAGGCCGGGGACCCCGTGGTCGACGGCTGGGTGGTCGGCGTTGAGGAGTGCAACGAACCTGCCGGATGCCAGGAGTACGTCGATGCCGCGTCCGCGCAGCTCGAGAAGCGAGACGCGGATCACGCTGCGATCGTCAGGACGAGCGTCCACAGCGAAGGCCGCTACTACGACGAATTCGGACGCTCGATCCTTTGGACGCGCAGCGGAGGCTGCTGCCTGGTGGTGCGCTTCGAGCTCGCGGACCAGTCGATCCGCGCGATCGGAGCCGGCTACCCGGGCGTGAGCCAGACGATCATGGCGTTCGACTACGGGCCAGTCATCACGATGCGGTAGCGATCCTGGGCCTCACGGGTCGTTAGATAGACCCTGAACTCGAGTTGGCGCCCCCGGCAGGATTCGAACCTGCGACCTTCCGCTTAGAAGGCGGCTGCTCTGTCCACTGAGCTACGGGGACGCGGTTCGTCGCGCCGGTCGAGGACCGGTTCGACGCGCTGAGCAGTCTACGCGACAATTCTGCGCCGTCATCTCCGCACGAGCTCGCGCTGCTATCGCGCCAGGCGCTCCTCGACCATCGATCTGGCCGCCGTCGACGCAGCCGGACCTGCCATCGCGGCCAGGAACGACGCGCCGTCGAGCTCGAACCCGCTGCCTGCGGACATGGCCGTCGCCGTGGCCGTCCGCGGCACCTCGCGTAGCAGCGCAATCTCGCCGATCCCGTCGCCCGGTCCGCACACCGCGACGCGCCGACCGTCGACATCGATCGCGACGTCGCCCGCCGTGATGGCCAGGTAGCAGTCGCCCGGATCGCCCTGGCGGATGAGCACCTCGCCCGCCGCGAAGGAAACGGGGCGAACCGCCTCGGCGAGCCGATCCAGCGCGGTGATCGGCAGCAGCGCGAAGAGCGGGATGGCTCGCAATGCCGCGGCCTCGCGCTCCGCTTCCGGTGTGCGCTTGTCGAGGCGGGATACGCGCGGCCAGGTCGCGACGGCCAGGATCGGAAGGATCGCGCCGGCGATGCCGAGCGCCCCCTGCACGCCGAACGCCTCGACGAGCAGCGAGCCGACGATGCTTCCGACGGCGAGGCCGACACCGGCCATGCCCTCGAGCAACCCGAACACCGACATGCGCTCCGACGCGGGCGTGCCCTGCTGCAGGATCGTGAACCCGGACACGTCGAGCACGGCGTTGCTGAAGCCGGTCACGAACAGGCCGATCAGCGCGAGCGCGACGATCGGCCATGCCCCGATGACCGCGATCGGCAGGCCCCAGAACGCGAGTGCGACCGCGAACACGGCCGCCAGCCGGGGAATGCGGGTCAGCCCGATCGCCCCGACGGCGCCGATCAGGCCGCCAAGCCCGACGGCAGCGTTGAGCACGCCGACACCGCTGTCCCCCATCCCAAGGAGCTCGATCGAGGCGACGACGATGAGCGTCGTCAGCATGCCGCGGACGAAGACCTGGCCGCCGAAATCGACGAAGACCAGCCCGACGTCGGGCTCGCGCCGCAGCGCGCGCACCGCCCGCGCCACCGCCACGCCGCCACCACCCCGGCCCGGCGCCGGACCGCCGCGCGCATCGGCCCTGTCGGCGAAGCGCAGGCCGGCGACGATCGCCGCAGCCACGAGGAAGCCGGCGCTCACGACCGCGCAGGCCGCGACCGGGCCGGCACCGACCACGATCGCGCCCCCGATCAGCGGGCCGACGAACCATCCGGCGCCTTCGCCGAGGCTGGTCGTGACATTGGCGGCGATCAGCTCGGACGGGCTGCGGGCGAGGGCCGGCATCAGCGCGATCTGGATCGGGCGGACGACGGCGTCGGCGGCCGCGCCAACCCCCGCCAGCACGAATGCGACGATCGGCGGACCACCCAGTGCGAGCACGAGGCCGGTCGCCGCCGCCACGCCGGCGCGGACGAGGTTGATGGCGAGGAGCGCCCGGTCGCCGCCCAGCCGTGCCACCGGGATCGTCGCGAACGGGCCGACGAGCGTCGGCGGAATCATCCGGACCACGCCGAGGATCCCGACGCCGATCGCGCCGCCGGCCGCATAGGCCACGACGAGGAGGACGATCAGGTAGGCCCAGTTGGCGGTCATGCCGATCGCCCAGGCGGCCTCGATCCGACGGATCCCGGGGTTGCCGGCAACCTGGCGGATGGCCTGCGCTCCGGCGGCCACGGCCGCACCCCCGGGGAACCTCACGCGGAGAAGGATAGGTCCGCGGCGGAGCGTCGAATCGTGCGTGCTACACTCCGCGACCCAACGCACCGACCGGGATCGATGCGGGGTCAAGGGAGGACCGGGACCAGCGCCATGGCGGCACGTCCGGCACGGACCGCGACCGCGGGCCAGCTCGCACTCGAGCTGCCGCTCGAGCTGCCCCCGATCGCCCTCGCGCCCGAGTGGAAGGACCAGCAGCGCCTGTGGGGCCACAGCTTCCACCCGATGTGCTCGTACCTCGCGAGCTTCCCGGCGGCCCTGACCCATGCGTTCATCGCCCGCTACTCGCGGCCGGGCGACGTCGTCCTCGACCCGTTCTCCGGCCGCGGCACGACGCCGCTCCAGGCCTGCGCCGAGGGCCGGATCGGCGTCGGCAACGACCTCAACCCGTTCGCCCACCTGCTGACCGCGGCCAAGGTCGAGCCGGCGACGCGGGCCCAGGCGGTGACCCGCCTCGCGGCCCTGCGGCTCGGCTGGAACGCGGAGTCCGCCGGCTGGCTGGCGCTCGGTGAGCGCGTCTCGCGGCTCCACGGCGGGCCGGACGCGCCCGTCCCGCATGCCGGCTCGGGCGCGTCGCCGGCCGACGGCGGCGAGGCGGTCCCGGTCGAGGTCGCGCTCGCCTTCCACCCGCGGACGCTCGGCCAGCTCCTCTTCGTCCGGACGTCCCTCGACCTCGACGATCGGACCGACCGGTTCCTCGCCGCGGCGTTGACCGGGATCCTCCACGGCAAGAGCGCGAGCTACCTGTCCGAGCTCATGCCCAACACGTTCTGCATGGCGCCCGCGCTACGTGCGCGACTTCGCGGCGCGGACCGACTTCGAGTCGCCCGAGCGCGACGTGTTCGACGGGCTGGCGAGCAAGCTCGACCGCCTCTTCCGCCAGGCGCCGCCGTCGGATCGGCGGGCATCGCGCTGCTGGGCGACGCCCGCGACGTGGCGCCGCGTGCCCGCGCGGCGCTGCGCGCCCGGGGCCGCCCCGATCGCGCCCGCCTCGTCGTCACCTCGCCGCCGTACCTGCGGGTCGTCAAGTACGGCTACTACAACTGGCTGCGGACGTGGTTCCTCGGCTTCGATGCCCGGGAGATCGACGCCACCCTCGACGACGCCCACCACCGCGAGCCGTACCTGGTCTTCCTGCGCGACGTCCTCGCCGGCCTGCGGCCGGTCCTCGCCGACGACGCCGTCGTGGTCCTCGTCATCGGCGACGTCGAGACCGACCGTGGCCGGAGCATCCGCGGCGGGATCGGCCTGGCCGAGCGGACCTGGGATCGCCGCGGCCGAGCCGGAGGGCTACAAGCTCGCCGGCGTCGCCCTCGACGACGTCGCGGCCGTACCGCAAGATGACCAAGCTGTGGGGCGACGAGGCCGGGCGGGCCACCAAGACCGACCGCATCCTCGTCCTCGGCGCGACCGAGGCGGGCCGTCGCCGGGCGCTCGCCGGGGCGCCGCTCGACGTCGACTGGAGCTGGCCGCCGCAGCGGTTGCGCGCCCTCTGAACGACACGAGCGGGAAGCGCGGCCAGTCCGCGGTCGTCATCCGAGTCGGCCTGCCGACGCGGGCTGGCACGGCTGCGGATGCGGTGTGTCGGCGACGCGGCCGACGGCGTGCCCGCTCACGTCACCCTGCTCTACCCGTTCGTCGCCGCCCGACGCGCTCGACCGCGGCGTGCGGGCGGCCGTCGCCCAGGTGGCTGCTCGGCACCGACCCTTCGAGTTCGAGCTCAGCGGTCCCGCGCGCTGGCCCGACACGATCTACGCCGCCGTCGAGCCGGCCGAGACGTTCCTCGCGATCCACCGCGACCTGGCGGCCGCCTTCCCGGACTTCCCGATCTACGGTCGGCCGCCCGGGTTCGAGCTCGTCCCGCACGTCACGGTCGCCGATGGTGCGTTCGTGGACGATCCGCCGTCACCCGCGATCCGGCCTGGGCGAGCCTGCCGCGCGCCGGACCGCTCGATGCGCTCGAGGTCATCGCGTCCGACGGCGAGGGCCGCTGGCGGCTCGTCTGGCGACGTCGGCGCTCGGCCTACAATCCGGCCATGCAGCAGATGTACCACCCGTCTGACCTGGCCGCGATGGACCCGCTGGTCCTGATGAAGAACCTCGACCACGTGCGGATGACCAGCCGGCGGCTGTCGTACATCCTCCAGCAGCAGGTCCACCTCTACACCCCGGAGGCCAACCAGCTGCGCGACCAGATCGACCGCTACGTCGAGGCCGAGCGCCAGATCGAGGGCGAGATGTCCCGGCGGCGCATCCGGGCCTGATCCGGCCGACCGGCGTGGCCGCCCCGCCTGCCCCTGAATCGAGAACCCCCGCTCGAAAGCGGGGGTTCATCGGTCCGTCGATACCGACGGGAACAAGATCGGTCCGCGGTTCAGGCGCCCGATGGCGCCAGGGCGAGGCGGATGGGAACGTCGGCCGGACGCTCGTCGAGGTCGGCGACCGTCGGCTCGTTCGACATCGGCGCTGCCGAGATCGCGGCCGTGATCGTCACGGTCATCGGCCGGCGGAGCGCCTGCTCCTCGGCCACGACTCGGGACGCCATGACCGACAGGGCGGGCATGTCGAACAGGCTGAACCCAATGCCCAATCCGGCGAGGTCGTCCGCGTCATAGCCGCGGAACAGACCACGCCCCGCCACCGCGCACATCTCGTCATACAGCTCCGGCCAGCCGACCTGTCGGCGGCGATAGCAGAAGCGCACGAACTCGATGGCCTCCGGGTCTGGGGTCCCCGTGGCGGCGCTGCGGGAATCCATCGATGGCCTGCCTCCTTCCTTCCTGGCTCGACCGGACACCGGGTCACGGCCCGGCCCACGGCCGATGGCACTACAAAGCACGACCCGACCGATCCGACGAAGCGGTCAGACGATCGGGTTCGCGCTGATCGAACCTCCGGCGGCGCCTCCCTCAGTGCTCGGCTGCCGGTGGGGGCTCATCGTAGGACCCGCGACCCCGGCCCGGAAGGGGGCTTGTCCACGACTTCATCCACCAAGTTATCCACAAGAACGGGCGTTCACGTGAACGCCCGTGCTGATCGTGCGTGAACCGGTTCAGGTCGCCGTCCGGGTCAGGCCGAGGCCCGGCCGCGGCGCCAGGATCCAGCGGTGGTCGGCGCCCAGCTCGAGGCCTTCGAACGGGTCGTCGGCGAGCAGCAGGCAGCCGTCGAGATCGACCCAGTCGGCGAGCGAGGCGACCGCCGCCGAGCCGGCGATCCCGACCGACGTCTCCTCCATGCAGCCGAGGAACGTCCGGAAGCCGAGCTCATGGGCGCGCTCGAGCATCTCCCTCGCCGGCGCGATCCCGCCGCACTTGGCGAGCTTGACGTTGACCCCGGCGACCACGTCCGACCAGCGCGTCGAGATCCTCGAGCTGCACGCAGCTCTCGTCGGCCACGATCGGCAGCGACGACAGCTCCTGGAGCCACGCGAGGTCGCGGTAGGCGCGCGCCGGGAACGGCTGCTCGATGAGCTCGACGCCGAGGTCGACGAGCGCCGGGAGGAGCGCCTCGGCGTCGGCCGCGCGTCCAGCCGGTGTTGGCGTCGACCCGGATCGGGCCGTCGAACACGGCCCGGACGGCGCGCAGCGTCTCGAGGTCCTGCGGCCCGCCGCACTTGATCTTGAGGGCCGGGAAGTGGGCCGCCCGCGCGGCGCGCTCGGCGACGACCGCCGGCTCGTCGATGCCGATCGTGAAGTCGGTCGGCGGGATGTCGGCCGACAACCCGATCAGCTCGTGGACCGGCACGCCGCGGACCTTGCCGACGAGGTCGTGCAGGGCGATGTCGATGGCGCACTTGGCGGCCCCGTGGCCGCGGACGGCGGCCGTCCATCGCCCCGGCGGCCGGTCGGCCAGCCCGGCGGCATCCGGCTCGGACCTCGCCGCAGGCCTCGAGGAGCAACGGGAACAGCGCAGCCATCGTCTCCGGCGTCTCGCCGTAGAACCGGTCCGGGTAGCCCTCCCCCACCCCGACCACGCCCGGGAAGCGATCGTCGGTCAGCTCGACGACGACCGTGGTGACCGATCCCGCCGACGAGTCGTGGTCGGTCCGGCGCGATGCGGAACGGATCGCGCAGCGCCAGCCGGAGCACCTCGTGGGTCAGCCGAAGGCGTCACGGGCGCCTCACCGCTCGACCCACGGCAGCGCGTCGACGGCGTCGCGGACCGCCGGCCACAGCCGTTCGGCGCCGAAGCGGAACGGGTCGTCGGTCGGCAGCCCGGTCTCCGCGGCGATCGCGGCGATGACCCGGCGCGCCTCGTCGTCGTCGCGGTAGAGCGACGTGTTGAGCGCGACCGCCACGACCTTCGATGGCGCGACGAGCCCCGCCACCCGCTCGTGCAGGTCGATGAACGCGGGCAGCGCGGCGATCGGGAACGAGGCCTCGGGCAGGTGGTCGAAGTCGTGCTCGGCGAGACCCGGCTTGTGGACCATGACCATCGCCTGCGGCGTCGCGCCGTGGATGAGCGCGAGCGTCACCGACGAGTAGGCCGGATGGTCGAGCGAGCCCTGGCCCTCGACGATGACCCAGTCGGCCAGGCCCTCGCCCTGCTCGACCAGCCACTCGACCGTGCCCTGCGCGAAGTCGCTGATCAGCCGGTCGACCGCGACGCCCCAGCCCTCGATCATCATCCCGGTCTGGCCGGTGGGGACGACCGCCGCACGATCGCCGCCGGCCACGGCGGCCCGCGCCAGCTCGAGCGCGACCGACATCTTGCCGATCGCGCAGTCGCTGCCGACGGTCAGGATCACCCGCTTGCCCGGTCCGTGGCGGCGCCCGACGGCCGTCTCCATCCGCTCGGGCGGGCGCCGGTAGTCGACGATCGTCGTGCCGCGCGCCGTCGCGGCTGCCGACGAACTCCGGGTCGTCGCCGATGAACGTGTGGAGCCCGGACCGGACGTCGAGCCCGGCCGCGATCGCCTCGAGGATGATCGTCCGCCACGACGCCGGGCAGCCGGCCGCCGGTCGGCGCGATCCCGATCAGCAGCGCGTCGGGCGGCTGCGGCAGGGCGAGCGCCTCGGCCAGCGTCGCCGACGATCGGGATGTCGTGCCCGGCCAGGTAGCTCGAGACGTTCTGTCCGGCCCGCGTCGAGTCGATGACCGCCACGACGTCGTCGCGCCCGTAGCGGATCACGCCGTAGGCCGTCTTGGCGGAGTGGGGGCCGAACTCGCCCTCGGCGAGGATGACGAGGCGGCGCAGGTCGGACGGGCGCATCCGCGGAGTCTACGGACCCGCGACCCCACGCGCCCGATACTCGCGGTTGACGTTCGGCGTATTATCAGACCGACAGTCGGTCTGTTAATTGGAGTCCGATGGCCAGGACCCGCAACCACGCCGCCCACGCCCTTCGTCGCGACGCGTTCGTCGACGCGGCGCAGCGGCTCATCCAGGCCAAGGGCTACGAGCAGATGACCATCCAGGACGTGCTCGACGAGCTCGACACGTCGCGGGGCGCCTTCTACCACTACTTCGATTCGAAGGCCGCGCTGCTCGACGCGGTGATCGAGCGGATGGTCGACGACGCGATCGCGGCGATCAGCCCGATCGTCGACGAGCCGGGCCTCCCCGCCCTCACCCGCCTCGCCCGTCTGTTCAACGGGCTCGCCGAGTGGAAGACCGAGCGGACCGAGTTCCTGCTCAAGCTCATGGAGACCTGGCTGGCGGACGAGAACGCCATCGTCCGCGAGAAGTACCGGCGCGGCGCCCGGGCCCGGATGACCCCGATCCTCGCCCGGATCATCGAGCAAGGCGAGGCCGAGGGCGTGATCACCGCGGGCCCGGCGAGCGAGACCGCCGGCGTGCTCGTGTCGATCCTGCTCGGCGCCAACGAGACCGCGACCGACCTGTATTTCGCCCGCCGTGCGGGCACGATCGCGTTCGACGACGTCGTGCGCACGCTCGACGCGTACCCCACGGCCGGCGCCCGGATCCTCGGCCTGCCCGCCGGGTCGTTCCCCGTCCCCGACCCATCCATCCTCCGCCAGTGGTTTGGCTAGCGCCGGGTAGTCCCCGGAAGGAGCAGCACATGACGCCCGTCATCGAGATCGAAGGGCTGACCAAGTCGTACGGCCGCCATCGCGGCATCGTGGACATCGACCTGGTCGTTGAAGAGGGCGAGGCGTTCGGGTTCCTCGGACCCAACGGCGCCGGCAAGACGACGACCATCCGGACGCTGCTCGACCACCTCCGGCCCACCTGGGGCCGGGCACGCATCTTCGGCATCGACACGACCGTCGACCCGGTCGCGATCCACCGTCGGATCGGCTACCTGCCCGGCGAGTTCACGCTGTACGACAAGCTCACCGGCGGCCAGACGATCGAGTACTTCGCCAACCTTCGCGGCGGCGTCGATCCGGCCTACCAGGCCGAACTGGTCTCGCGCCTCGACGTCGACCCGTCGCGCAAGTTCAAGGAGTACTCGAAGGGCAACAAGCAGAAGATCGGCCTGATCGCGGCGCTCCAGCATCGGCCCGATCTGCTCATCCTCGACGAGCCGACCTCCGGCCTCGACCCGCTCGTCCAGCAGACGTTCTACGAGGTCATCCGCGAGGCGAAGGACGAGGGCCGGACGGTCTTCCTGTCGAGCCACATCCTGTCCGAGGTCGAGAAGACCTGCGACCGGGTAGCGATCATCCGCGACGGCCGGCTCGTCAAGGTCGACCGGGTCGAGGCGCTGCGCGACCTCGCCCATCACCAGGTCGAGCTGCGCTTCGCCGGCCGGTGCCGCGTCGCCGCGTTCGCGGGCCTCGACGGCGTGAGCGACGTCACGGCCGATGGACCACACGCCTGCGGATGCGCGTGTCGGCGGATCGATCATGCCGGTCGTCCAGGAGGCGGCGCAGCTACGAGCTGCTCGACTTCGTCAGCCGCGAGCCATCGCTCGAGGAGACGTTCCTCGCCCAGTACGGCCGCGACGCCGGCCGAGGTGGCCTGACATGGCAGCGACCGACGTCCGGAGCCGCGCGGCGACCGCGCCATTCGGCCCGTCCGCTGGCCGCCGGATCTGACGGCTTCGGCAGCGTCTTCGGCAAGACCATCCGCGACTCGCGACGGGCGACGACTCGCGGTCGGGGTCGTCCTCGGCCTGGTCCTGATCGGGGTCAGCCAGGCATCGTCACCGAGTTCGCCACGCCCGAAGTCGCGCGAGCGAGCTGGGCGCCGTCGTGGCGGCCGTGCCGCCGATCCTGCAGGGCCTGGCCGGCAAGCCGGTCAACGTCGAGACGCTCGGCGGCTACCTCCAGTACAAGTACGGGACGTTCTTCCCGCTCGTCGTCAGCCTCTGGTCGATCCTGGCCCTGTCCGGGACGCTGGCCGCCGAGGCGCGCCGCGGCAGCCTCGAGTTCGTCGCCGCGGCGGCCGATCACCCGCCGCCGGATCGCACTCGAGAAGCTGTTCGGGCACGTCGCGTCGATGACGCATCGCGTCGCTCCTGATCTTCCGTCGCTCGGCGATCGCGGGCAGCGCGTCCGCGCCTGCCGGGCGACGAGTCCGTTCGCGGCCGCGGCGGGCTACGCGTCTGGCTCGGCGCTGCTGGCGCTCGCGGCGGGGTCCATCGCCTTCGCGCTGGCACCATTCCTCGGCCGAGGCTCGGCGCCGGGATCGCCGGCGCGATCACCTTCGGCGGGTTCATCCTCAACGGCTACCAGGACGCGATCCCGCAGCTCGCGCCGTTCGCCAACCTGACCTGGTTCGGCTGGACGTCCAACCACCTCCCGCTCGCCGGCCTGTTCGACTGGCCGTCGCTGGTCCTCGTCGCGGCCGTCGCCGTCGTCCTCTCGTCGGTCGGCGTCGAGGCCTTCGCGCGACGCGACATCGGCGCGACCAGCGCGATCCCGTGGCCGAGCCTGCCGCGCTCCCTTGTCGGGCTCCGCGGACCGGCCGGCCGAGCCGCTCGGCGAGAACCTGCCGGCCGCCCTGGCCTGGGGCATCGGGCTCGGCGTGTTCGGGCTGCTCATCGCCGGCTCGGGCCGCTCGTTCGTCGACCAGCTCGGCTACGACGCCGGACTTCGCGCGACTGCTCAGCAGCATCTTCCCCGGCATCGACATCGGCACGGTCGGCGGCTTCCTGCAGCTCCTGTTCGTCGAGTTCGGGCTGGTGCTGGCCGGGCTGGCCGCGGC
>CAVRKB010000003.1:0-174776 GCA_963721545.1 uncultured Chloroflexia bacterium | reverse complement strand
GCTCGATCCAGAGACGGTCGGAAAGGTGCTCGGGAGGGTGTCCCAGATGCGACCCCAGTCGGTGTCGGTCTGGCTGGTCACCGGTGGCGTGCCCGTGATGGACGGCGGGACGGACGGCCGCGGCGCCAGGGTGGGCGACGCGGGAGCCGAGGCGGCGCCCGAGATGCAGCCGGCACCCACCAGGGCGAGCAGGACGAGGACGAAAGCGGCGCGGAACGGGGTCATTGGCGCCATCCTACCCGTCTCGCGCCGGGTGCTACCTTCGCCGATCGCCGAAGGAGATCCGATGACGCAGACGACGCGTGGCCGCTCGACGCCCGTGACCGGCGTTCGGTCACGACCTCATCGTCGCCTGGCTCGCGGTGATCTACCTGGCCGCACCGCGGGTCGGTCTCTACTACGAGGCCCTCGCCGTCCTGTACACGGTCCCACCCCTCGTCCTGGTCTATGCGTACTGCCTTTCCCACCCGCGTCGCGCCACGGCGATCCTTGCGGTCGCGGCCACCGTCGTCGCGGTGTTCCTCATCGGGTTCGCGGTCGTAATCCCAAAAGGCAGCGCGGCCTGACGGAAAAGGAAGGACCCCGTCGCCCCCAACCAACCGGGGCCTACGCTGCGTAAAGGAAGCCGGGGGCAGCGAGTAGACTGCCGATACCGGGCTCGCTTCGAGGGGAAGGGGGTTCCTCAATGGCGAAGAAGCACCGGACTCCATCAAGTTGCTCGCCAAGTTCTGGCGCGATCAGGGCGGGCGAAGCCTCGGCATCGTCGGGGATGTCAAGCACCAACAGAAGGGCACGAGCTACCACCTGGGCAAGTACCAGCTCAAGCCAGACGCGTACTCGCGCAGGCTCAGGCGCGACCGCGAGGGCCTGACCGAACGCGCGTCCGCACTGGATCTCGGGAAGCTGAACAAGCAGCATCGGGAAGCTGCGCAAGTTCTCGAACTGGCTCGTGGAACAGGCCGAGGCCGGCCTGACCCCCGATATCCGGGAGATCATCTGGTCCCCGGACGGGAAGGTCGTGCTGCGCTGGGACGAGCACCTGGACCGGGCATCCCCTCGCTTCGTAGGGACAAGAACGGGGTAATCCACATCATCAACGACGGCAACGGCGACGAGACGCACTTCTGGCACACGCACATCAGCTTCTATCGGGACTCGAGGGTCGAGCCGAAAGTCCTGTACTTCCGCCCGTTCTTCGAACACCCGATCCCGCCCAAGCCGGACGACGAGCCTGAGCCGAACCCCGACGACGACCTCGACCGGGACCCTGACGACGAGGGCGACCCGAAGCCGGACGATGGCCCCGTGCTGCTCTTCGTCCGGGTCAAGCCGTTTCCCCATCCCCGGAGCACGCTCAGCGGGATCGCGCGCGAGTTCGACATGACGCTGAAGCAGCTTCTGGCGTTCCCCGAGAACAAGAAGTTCCGCGACAACCCAGGCCTCGTACACGCCGGGCAGAAGGTGCGCGTCCGCTAGTTCGACCAACCCTGGAACTGCGGATGACGTTCACCGAGCAGGGGTTGGGGACGCGATAGCGAACGCGATGTACGCCGAGTGGCCCGACGGGGGACTGCCCGACAACTACCGTGAATACGCGGCCCTGCTAACCGCGACGATCTTCCTCGGGGCGATCATCGAGCATCGCGGCCTCGCGTAGCACCTGGCCCCCCACGGACCCGGGGATGTCAGAACCCCGCCGCTTGGGAGGCCCGATCCCGTCGCCCCCAAGCGGGTATCTAGACTATTGACCCCAAGCGACGGGGTCCTGTTGCCGGATGAGCTGCTCACCAGCTCAATCGGCGGGTGGGCGCTCCGACCGTCGCAGTCGAGCGCCGCTGTCGTCCCGAGCCCCCAGGCGCCGAGACGTCATGTAGTCCGTTACGTGCTGGCCGCCTGGACCGCGAGGACCGCTGGCAGGAGGCCGAGGATCAGGAGCATCGCGAGCGCGACCATCGCCCCGACCCGGAAGGCGGAGAAGGCGATCTGGCGCATCGGTGCGTGCATGCCGGTGAGACGCCGTGGGGCTGAATTCTTGTTTCATCGATTCGACCGTGATTTATGGGAATTCCGTCAGGGTTCCGCGTGGGACTAGGGTGGTCAAGATAGAACGAGTGTTCTATACTGGCAAGCCCCCTGCCAGCCGCCGTCGGAGCGGAGCGACCCGTGGCCCGGATCCCCTACGCCGAACTCCATTGCCACACCAACTTCTCGTTCCTCGATGGCGCGTCGGCGCCCGACGACCTGGTCGACCGGGCGGTCGAGCTCGGGCTGAGCGGCCTCGCCGTCACCGACCACGCCGGCCTGTACGGCGCCGTCCGTTTCGTCACCGCGGCCCAGGCGGCCGGGCTCCATCCGGTCGTCGGGCTCGAGATCGAGCTGCTCGATCCGGCCGTCGCCGACCCGGAGGGGCTCGTCGTCGCCCCACGCCGGAAGCGTCGTCGCGGAGGGGCGGCTCGGGCGACGGGTGGCGCGTCCGACGGCCCGGGCCCCGGCTCGCCGGGCGACGGCCTGCCGCCTGACGTGACCGAGGGCCTGCCCGTCCGCCCGCGACCCGTCCGTGCCCGGTTGCCCGGCCACCGGCCGCCGGTCAAGGAGGACCTGCGCGGGATCGGCGACGCGGCGCGCGGCCCGCACCTCGTCCTGCTGGCCCGGTCGCAGGTCGGCTGGCGGAGCCTGTGCCGGCTCGTGTCGCACGCCAACATGGCCGGCACGAAGGGCGTGCCGCGGTTCAGCCAGGCCCTCCTCGCCGAGCACACGGAGGGCCTCGTCGCGCTGTCCGGCTGCCGCGACGGCGAGGTGGCCCGCCGGCTGCGGTCGGGCGACCTGGCCGGGGCGCGGGCGACCGCCGAGCGCTACGCGACGCTGTTCGGGCGCGGTGACGGGCCGGCCACCAGCGGCTTCTTCATCGAGCTGTCGCACCACCTCCGGCCCGACGACGACTGGCTCGTGGCGGAGGCGGCGGCGCTGGCCGAGGCGCTCGGCCTGCCGGTCGTCGTCACCAACGACGTCCACTACGCCCGTCCCGAGGACCGCGAGCTGGCCGACGTGCTGACCGCGATCCGGCACGGCCGGACACTCGACACGCTCGGCGACCTGCGCCGGGCGGACGGCGAGTCGTACCTGAAGTCGGGCGAGGAGCTCGCCGGGCTGGCCGCCGCGGCCGACGGGTCGCCGGCGGCACGTACCTGGGCGGCCGGGATCTCGACCGCGGCCGAGCTCGCCGCGTCGTGCTCGATCGACCTCGGCTTCGAGCAGTACCGCTTCCCCGGGTTCCCGGTTCCCGACGGGGAGACCCCGTTCTCGTACCTGTCGGAGCTGTGCTGGGCGGGCGCCCGGAAGCGCTACCACCCGATGACCTCAGCGGTCGTCACGCGGCTCGCCCACGAGCTGGACGTCATCGAGCGAGCCGGCCTTGCCGAGTTCTTCCTCATCTGCTGGGACCTGATGCGCTTCGCGAAGGAGCACGGGATCCCGGCCCAGGGCCGGGGCAGCGCGACCAGCTCGATCGTGTCGTACACGCTCGGGATCAGCCGGGTCGAGCCGATCGCCCACAACCTCCTGTTCGAGCGGTTCATCAATCCGGGCCGGACGACCTACCCGGACGTCGACATCGACTTCAGCTCGGAGCGGCGCGAGGAGGTCATCCAGTACGTCTACGGCCGCTACGGCCCCGAGCACACGGGGATGGTCTGCAACCTCGTCACGTACCGGGCGCGCTCGGCGGTGCGCGAGGTGGGCTACGCGCTCGGGTTCCCGCGGCCGCTCGTGGACCGCGTCGCCAAGGCGCTCGAGACGTACGACTCGGTCATGGTCCGGCGCGACCTCGAGGCCGACGGCGGGTTCGCCGAGTTCTTCCAACGGCCGGGAGAGGGGCTGCCGGCCGAGGAATCGCTGCGCACCGGCGCGGCCCAGGCCGCCGAGGCGCTCGGCTTCGTCGACGGGATGGGCCAGCTGAACACGCGGATGCCGCTCGTCGGGAAGGTGCCGCCCTGGCGCCAGCCACCGAAGCCGGAGGACCCGAACGCACCGCGACCGTTCGCCTGGCTCGGGGAGGCACCCGAGGAGCCGGGCGGTCCTCCCGTCGGTGAGTGGCGGGATTCGGGGATGTGGGAGGGCGCGCCGGAGTCGCCACCCGCGGTCCGACCGGGTGGCCGGCACTGACGACGAGGGCGGTCCGGGCGACACCCCGGCCAGCGTCGCCTGGCTGCGGGCGGGCCGCGGGACCGGCTACCAGGCCGATCGGGACCGGCTCGTGGCGCCGCCGCTCATCGACGGCCGGCGGATCGACCCCGAGAGCGGTCAGCTCGAGCCGCCGCCGCGGGCCACCGACAAGCTCGGGCGTCCGACGCGCTGGGACCCGCCGGCGCCGCGCCGGGCCGATGCGCACGCCGCGGCGGCCCACTCCTCGGTCGCCCGGATCGAGCCCGAGCCGCCGCCGCAGGCCCGCGGCGGCTCGACGGTCGGCCTGTCGGACTGGGAGCGCTGGCTCGAGTTCTGCGCCCGGATCGACGGCTTCCCGCGCCACCTGTCGATCCATTCGGGCGGGATGCTGGTGACCGCGGCGCCGCTCATCGACATCGCGCCGCTCGAGCGCGCGACGATGGTCGACCGGGTCGTCGTCCAGTTCGACAAGCGCGACGTCGAGACGCTCAAGCTGATCAAGCTCGACCTGCTCGGGCTCGGGATGCTCGCCGCGATGGACGAGACGCTCCAGCTCATCGAGCACGACTGCGCGGTCTGTCTCGATCTCGACCGGCTGCCCGAGGACGTGCCGGAGGTCTTCGAGATGCTCCAGGCGGCCGACACCGTCGGCGTCTTCCAGGTCGAGAGCCGCGCCCAGATGCAGACGCTCCCCAAATCGCGGCCGCAGAGCCTCGACGACCTCGTGGTCGAGGTGGCGATCATCCGGCCCGGCCCGATCCAGGGCAACGCCGTCCACCCGTTCCTGCGCCGCAAGCAGGGCCTCGAGCCGGTGACGTACCTGCACCCCAGCCTCGAGCCCGTGCTCAAGGATTCGATGGGCGTGATCCTCTACCAGGAGCAGGTCATGCGCATCGCCATCGAGGTCGGCGGCTTCACGGCGGCAGAATCGGACGGGTTCCGGCGGGCGATGGGGACCTGGCGCTCGAGCCGCGAGATGGAGAAGCTCCACCAGCAGTTCTTCGAGGGCTGCATGCGCCAGCCGGGGATGACCGAGGAGGTCGCCGAGGAGCTGTTCCGCCAGGTCGCCGCGTTCGCGAGCTTCGGGTTCGCCAAGTCGCACGCGGCCGCGTTCGCGCGGACGGCCTACGAATCGTCCTTCCTCAAGCTGTTCTACCCGGCCCAGTTCCTCGTCGGGCTGATCAACGCCCAGCCGATGGGCTTCTACCCGGTCGAGGTCCTGGTCAACGACACGAAGCGCCATGGCGTGGCGGTCCTGCCGGTCGACATCAACGCCTCGTCCTACAAGACGACGACCGAGTGGGTCGGCCGGCCGGGCGAGCCGCTGCCGGAGGGGCCGGGATCGCGGCCCGGCCCGAGGCGATCCAGTCGCCGGCCTGCGTCGTCCCGTCGGCCGCGGCCCGCGAGCGCTGGACGCCCGAGGTGACCGCCGGCTGGGGCGTCCGGCTCGGGCTCCACCTGGTCAAGGGGATCGGCGAGCAGCACCAGGCGCTGCTCGACGCCGAGCTGGCACGCGGGCCGTACCGCGAGCCTCGTCGACGTGGTCGAGCGGACCGGGCTGCCCGAGGAGGTGCTCGAGCGGCTGATCCGGACCGGGGCGCTCGATTCGCTCGGGCGGCCGCGGCGCGAGCTGCTGTGGCAGCTCCGCGAGGTGGCCGGCGCGTCACGCGGCCGGGTGGACGGGCGGGCGCTGCGCGGGCTGGGCCGGGCGGCCGGCAAGCGCGGGGCGGCGGCCGGGCGGCCGATGGACCTGCGCCTGCCCGCGACCGAGGCCCCGGCACTCCCCGCGATCACCGAGTCGGAGCGGATCGGCGACGCCTACGCGGTGGTCGGCCTCGATGCCCGCCGGCAGGTCGTGACGCTGTTCCGGCCGGCGCTCGACCGGCTCGGGGCGGTGACCAACGCCGCCCTCGCCGAACGGCGCTCGGGCCGGGTCCGGATCGGCGGGCTGGTCGTCACCCGCCAGCACCCGATGACGGCCAAGGGCACGGTCTTCCTCGCCCTCGAGGACGAGACCGGGATGGTCAACGTCACGCTCTGGCCGGACACCTGGGCGCGGTTGCGGAGCGTCGTCCGGCGCCACGCCCTGCTGCTCGTCGACGGCGAGCTCCAGCGCGAGGGCGAGGTGGTCAACGTGATCGCCCGGGCGATCCGGCCACTCCCCGAGGTGGCCGCCGAGGCCGGCGGGCCGGATCGGCCGGCGGGCGTTCGCCAGCTCGGACACGCCGGGATGCGCCGGCTCGGCTGATCGAACGAGATCGTGGCGCCGGACGGTGTCGGCGAAGTGACCGCCTCGACCCGTTCTAGCGCTTGGCGCCGGCCTTCTGCGACGAGCTCGCGGTACGGGTTCGGCCGTCGCCCGGACGCGGACCCTTCGACCGATCCGGCGTCCGGCTGCGGTTCGGCGACGACAGCCGCAGGAACCGCCGGTACCACGCTGCGCCGGCGGCAAGCAGCGCGCCGAAGACCGGCGACAGCACGAGCGCTGCGAGCACGATGTCGCGGGCCTGGTCCGGCGTCGGCGGCAGCGCGGTGTAGATCGTCGCCGGGTAGGCCACCACGAGCACCGAATAGCAGATCGCGGCCACGAGCCCGACGATCGCGCCGAGCAGCCAGCTCGCCCGCGGCGCCAGGAACCCGGCGATGAACACGCCACCGATCGCCGGCGTCTGGATGAAGTAGGCGAACATGAACAGCGACCAGTCGCCACCGTTCGTCGCGACGATGAACACCGTGCTGGCGATCGTGATCAGCACCGGCACCCAGAGCGCCTTCGTGTGCAGGGCGAGCCACGGCAGGGAGGCAAGGTCGGCCCGGACGTTGACGGGGTGGATCGCGGCCCGGAAGGCGGCGCCGAAGCCCATCCTCGCGGGCGCCTGGCCAGGCCGCGTGGCGGAGGTGGAGTCGGCGCGACGAGCGGCCTGAGGCGTCGCCTCGTCGAGCGACTCGTCGATCTCGTCTGCGGCGGCTCGGGAGCGGCGGCGCGCCTCGGCGCGGGCGGTCCTCTTGGCGCGGGCCACGGTCTCTCCTGACGGTCGGGTGGGGGACTGGGGTCGGGTGGTGGCGCCCATCGTAGTCCAAGCCCGGTGACCGCGGGATAAGCCGCGGTGCAACGACGCCTGCTACAACGATGGCTCCCCGCCGCCAGCCGCCCGACCCGCCGGGAGGTCACCGATGGCTCGTGCCCGGCGCGCGGGGTGGACCGCGCTCATCGTCGTCGTCCTGGTCGCGTCCATCGCGGGCTGGCGGGGGACGCGTGTCCTCGCCGCGGCCGTCGCGTGGCCGCCGTCGACGCTCGTCGTGTCCGAGCTGCAGACCGGTGGGACGTCCGCGTCCGACGAGTTCGTCGAGCTGGCCAACCAGGGCGCGATGCCCGTCGATCTCGGCGGGCTCGAGGTGGTCTACGCCACCTCGTCGGGCTCGACCGTGACGCGCAAGGCGACCTGGACGACGGCCACGATCCTCGCGCCCGGGCAGCGGCTCCTCATCGCCAACGCGGCCGGTGTCCACGCGTCGCATCGCCGATGTGACCTATGCCGGCGGCTTTGCGGCAACCGGCGGGGCGATCGCGTTGCGGGCCGTCGGGGGCAGCGCGATCGATGCCGTCGGATGGGGCGATGCCACGAACGCGTTCGTCGAGGGCACGGCTGCGGCGGCCCCGCCGGCCGGTTCGAGCCTCGAGCGGGCGCCGGGTGCCCTGGCCGGAAATGGGACGGACACGAACGACAACTCGGCGGACTGGTTCGTCCAGGCCGCGCCGTCGCCGCAGGGGCTGGCGGCGCCGCCGGTGCCGGGTCCGACCGCGACGCCGACGCCCGAGCGCGACCCCGCCGCCGAGCGCGACGCCGACTCCGACCGCGACCGCGACGGCCACGCCAGGCACGACGCCGTCGCCCACGCCGGTCGCAACGCCGACCGTCGAACCGACGCCGACTCCGACGGCCGCGCCGACCGCGACGCCCGTCCCGACGCCGGTTCCGACCCCGACGCCCACCCGACGCCGATCCCGACGCCGACGCTTCCGACCCCGTCACCGACGCCCGTTCCGACGCCGACACCGGCGCCGCTGTCGATCGCCGCCGCGCGTGCCCTGGCCGACGGTCAGTCCGTGCGCGATCGCGGGCGTCCTGACGACGGACCTCGGTGCGCTCGAATCGGGCCACGGTGGCTTCGTCGAGGACACATCCGGCGGGATCGCGCTGTACCTCGATGCGGCGGTCGTCGGGCACGTGGCCGGCCGGCACGACGATCGAGGTCCAGGGAACGCTCGACAGTCGCTACGCGCAGCGCACGCTCCGGGTCGGCTGAGGCGTCGATCGTCGATGACCGGTGGCGCGAACCTGCCCGCTGCCCTTGGCTCGACGACGGGTGCGACCGGCGAGCCGCTCGAGGGCCGGCGGATCACCGTCAGCGGTCCGATCACCGGATCGCCCGACGACCTCGCCGACGGCCTCGCGCATCACGGTCGACGACGGCTCGGGACCGGTCCGGGCGGTCATCGGGCCGGAGGCGCTGGCGGGCCGGACGCCCGCCGCCGGGCTGATCGCGACGGTGACCGGCCCGCTCGGCCAGCGCGACAGCTCCGGCACGGGCATCGGCGGCTACCGGATCCATGCGACGCTGGCCGGCGAGCTCGAGCTGGCCAGTCCGCCGCCGACCGCCAGCCCGACGCCGACGCCTGCGCCGACCGCAACCCCGACCTCGTCGCCGACCGCGGCGCCGACTGTCGCGCCGACGGCACCGCCAATCCGACGCCGACCGTCGCGCCGACCCCGACCCCGACGCCGTCGCCCACCGACCACCGTCACGTCGATCCGCGTGCTCCGGACCCTGCCGATCGGCACGCGGGTCACGACCAGCGGCGTCGTCGTCGCCGAGACCGGCCGGCTCGGAACGCCGTCGCTCCTCGCGATCGGCGACGCCACCGACGGCCTCGTGGTCCACGGGGCCGAAGGCGCCGCCTGGCCGCGCGGCACCGTGCTCGAGGTCACCGGCAAGCTCGCCGCGCCGTATGGCCAGCTCGAGATCCGGCCGGGCGAGGCGGACATCCGCGTGCTCGGGACCGGCGGCGCTGCCGGCGCCGTCACCGCTCGGGACCGCTGCCCTCACCGAAGCCCACGAGGGCCGGCTCGTGACGATGACCGGCCGGCTCGAGGCCAAGCCGACGAAGACGGCCGCCGGCGACATCACGATGCTGCTCGTCCGGGATGGCGGGACGACGGTCAAGGTGATGGCCGACGTGTCGAGCCGGATCCAGATCACGTCCCTGGTGGTCGGGGCGTCGTACCGCGTCGTCGGGTTCGTCGGCCAGCGGGCCTCGCGCTCGGGCGCCCTCGACGGCTACCGGATCTGGGTTCGTGACGCCGCCGACGTCGTGGTCGTGGCCGGACCGGCCGCGTCCGCGAGCCCCTCGTCCGACCGGCGGCAACACGACCTCCAGACCCTGCCACGCTGACGATCGCCCGTGCCCTCAAGGTGGACGATCGAGACGTGGGCGATCGCCGGCATCGTGACCGCGCCGGCGACGCTGCTCGACTCGACCGGGCGACGGATCGTGGTCCAGGACGGCTCCGCCGCGATCGAAGTGCTGCTGCCCACGGGCACGAGCGCGCCGCCCGTCGGAACGCGCGTCCGCGTCGTCGGCCGGGTCGGGGTCGCGTATGGCGCCCCGCGGCTGCGGGCCGAGCGGCTCGAGGTCGCCGGCAGCGCCGCCGTCCCGGCACCGCTCGTCCTGCACGCCATCCCGACCGTGGCGCACGAATGGCGGCTCGTCCGGATCAGCGGCAAGGTCACCAGCGTCCACAAGCTCGGCGACCGCTGGCGTGCCGAGATCAAGGTCGGTGCCCAGGACGCGGTGGTGGTCGGCCAGCCCGGGGCCGGGATCGCCAGCACGGCGCTCGTCGAGGGCCGCGTCGCGACGGTGACCGGCATCGTCCGGCGGCCCGTACTCGAACGCGACCGACCAGCGGTTCGCGGTGACGCCGCGCTTCCCCGCCGACGTCGACCAGGCTGGCGGCACGGCCTCGGCCACGGGATCCGGCGCCGGCGACGGCACGACGGCGGCGCGTCGGGGTCGGGCGGCGATGCCCCGGCCTCACCGGGCGCCACGCCGGCGGATGGAGCCGAGGACGCCGACCTCGTGGACCTGTCCACGCTCGTCGGCCGGGTCGTGCGTGTCGGCGGCCTCGTCGTCGACCTCCGGCCCGACGGGTTCACGCTGGACGACGGCACGGCGGTGGGCCGGATCGTGCTGCGCGACGCGGCGCTCGAGATGCTGGCCCTCGATCGAGCCCGAGGACGCGCTCAACGTCACCGGCGTCGTGGAGACCACGGCCGACGGTCCGCAGGTCGTCGTGACGGACCCGGGCCGGGTCGTGGTGGCCGGCGATCCGGTCGCCGCGGCGGCGCCCTCGGCCGTCACGGTGGCGGCGTCGCCCGCTCCCGTCCGCGACGACGCCGGCCGTGTCCGGCGAAGGCCGGCTGGCGGGCCTGACCTCCGGTCCGTGGCCGCTCGACGCGGGCACCGCGGGCCTCGGCGGACTCGTCGCGATCTCGCTCGCGTCGCTGGCCGTGACCCTCCTCCGCCGGGAGCAGGCGCGGCGCCGTCTTGCCGCCCGGATCGCCGACCGGTTGGCCGCGCTCGGGGGTCGCGCGGAGGGCCCATCCGGCGACCCGTCGGCTGAGCGTGGGCCAAGCACGAATCGATCGGCTTGACGCTCGTGAGAACGCGGGACTATCCTCGCCCGAGTTTCGCGCCAGCGAAGCAGCCACCTGAGCGAGGGGAGAGGTCTTGCCGAACGCGGACAACCGCGTCGAAAACCCATCGGATCGCAGGATTGCGATCCCAGACGGAGAACGGCAGTACCACATCGGACTCGGTCCAGGCGAACTGGCCGAGTACATCCTCCTCCCCGGTGACCCCGACCGCACGACCCGGATCGCCTCGCGCTTCGAATCCATCGAGCTCGAGCGTCGACACCGGGAGTTCGCGACGGTCACCGGACGGTTTCGGGGCCAGCGGGTCTCGGTCGTGTCGACCGGGATCGGCACGGACAACGTCGAGATCGTGGTGGCCGAGATCCTGGCGATCACCGAGCGGCCGACCTTCATCCGGGTCGGGTCGTGCGGGGCGCTCCAACCCGAGATGAGCCTGGGCGACCTGGCCATCACGACCGGGGCGGTGCGTCTCGAATCGACCACGAGCTTCTTCGTCCACGATGGGTACCCGGCGGTCGCCGACTACGAGGCGGTCGTGGCACTCGTCGAGGCCGCGGAGCGGCTCGGACACCGGTACCACGTCGGGATCACGGCGACGGCTCCCGGGTTCTTCGGTGCGCAGGGGCGCCCGATCCCCCAGTTGCCCATCCGCTACCCTGACCTCGCGGAGGACATGGCGCGCCAGCGCGTCATGAACTTCGAGATGGAAGCGTCGGCCCTCCTCGTCCTCGCGTCCCTCGGCCGCTGTCGAGCCGGCGTCGTCTGCGCGGTGTATGCCAACCGGACGACCGGCGAGTTCGTCAGCGGCGACCTGAAGGACGCGGCCGAGGCGGCCTGTGTCGAGACGGGCCTCGAAAGCCTGCTCGTCCTGGCTGACATCGATCGACAGAAGCGCGAAGCCGGGACGGACCGCTGGCGGCCGTCGTTGTGGCAGCACACCGTCTAACCACGCACCGTCGAGTGGATGCGGGACATTGGATCCCGCGACGCAACACGAGGAAGAGGAGGAGCCCAGCATGGCCGAGGCTTATTGCGTCAAGGACAAGAAGAAGGTCGAAGTCCAGAACCCGCAGAAGATCACGATGAAGAACGGCAAGCCGGCGATCCAGGGCACCTGCCCGGAGTGCGGCGGCAAGGTCTTCCGGATCGGCGGCTGACCCTTTCTGTTCCAGACGCGACACAGGGCCCCCGCCGACGGCGGGGGCCCTGCCATCTCCGGGCCGCCCGGCACTGGTGGCCTCCGGGCCATTCGGGCACTCGGCGCCCGAGGGCCCCTTTGGTACGATGACCTCGACGCCGATCCGGGTCCCGCGGCCCATGCGCGGCCCGTTCGATCGCAACGTCCGATCTGACGGTTCAGACCGCGTCCGGCGCCCGGCTCGGCGCGCAGCTCGCCCAGGAGGTCCCGCACCATGGCCACCCGCGTCGGCATCAACGGCTTCGGCCGGATCGGCCGCCAGTCGCTCAAGGCGCTCATCGAGCGCGCCCCCGACATCGAGGTCGTCGCGGTCAACGACCTCGTCGACGCCGAGATGAACGCGCACCTGTTCAAGCACGACTCGACCTACGGCGCCTATCCCGGCGATGTCCGGGCCGGTGACGCCTCGATCATCATCGACGGCCGGGAGATCAAGATCCTCGCCGAGAAGGACCCGGCGGCGCTGCCGTGGGGCGACCTGGGCGTCGACATCGTGCTCGAGAGCACGGGCATCTTCACCGACGCGCGCGAAGGCCAAGGCGCACCTCGACGCGGGCGCCCGGAAGGTGATCATCAGCGCGCCGGCCAAGGACGAGGACATCACCGATCGTCCTCGGCGTCAACGAGGACCGCTACGACCCGGCCGCCCACCACATCATCAGCAACGCCAGCTGCACGACGAACTGCCTGGCCCCGGCGGCCAAGGTCGTCCACGACCTCGTGACCATCGAGCGCGGGCTGATGAACACGATCCACAGCTACACCAACGACCAGCGCATCCTCGACGTCGCCCACAAGGACCCGCGTCGGGCCCGCAGCGCCGGCCAGAACATCATCCCGACGACGACCGGCGCGGCCAAGGCGCTGGCCCTCGTGATCCCCGACCTCAAGGGCAAGTTCGACGGCTTCAGCCTGCGCGTCCCGACGCCGACGGTCAGCGTCGTCGACTTCACCGCGATCGTCAGCCGGCCGACCAGTCGAGGAGCTCAACGACGCGTTCCGGACGCCGCCGCGGCCGGCCCGCTGAAGGGCATCCTCGGCGTGTCCGACGAGCCGCTCGTGTCGATGGACTTCAAGGGCGACAGCCGGAGCTCGATCATCGACGCCGACTCGACCATGGTCCTCGACGGCACGATGGTCAAGGTCATCGCCTGGTACGACAACGAGTGGGGCTACAGCTGCCGGGTGGCCGACCTGATCGCGTTCGTGGCCGCGCGCCTGCCCGTCGCCGCCTGACCGATGGACAAGCTCACCATCCGCGACGCCGACGTCGCGGGCAAGCGCGTCTTCGTCCGGGTCGACTTCAACGTCCCGCTCGCGGACGGCAAGGTCACCGACGACTCGCGCATCCGGGCCGCGATCCCGACCATCCTGGCCCTGCTCTCAGGCCGGCGCGTCGGTCATCCTGGCCAGCCACCTCGGCCGGCCCGATGGCAAGGTCCAGGACGGCCTGCGGCTCCGGCCGGTCGGGCCAGCGCCTGACCCAGCTGCTGCGGCGCAACGTGCCGGTCACCGGCGACGCGCTCGGGATCGGCACGGAGGACGCGGTCAAGCGGCTGCGACCCGGCGAGGTCCTGCTCCTCGAGAACCTGCGCTTCCACGCCGAGGAGGAGGAGAACGACCCGGCCTTCGCCGCGGCCCTCGCCTCCTACGCGGACATCTACGTCAACGACGCGTTCGGGACGGCGCACCGGGCGCACGCCTCGACGGTCGGCATCGCCAAGCTCCTGCCGGCCTACGCCGGGCTGCTGATGGAGCGCGAGATCGAGATGCTCTCGAAGCTGCTCGAGGCGCCCGAGCGCCCGTTCGCGGCCATCCTCGGCGGGGCCAAGGTGTCCGACAAGATCGGGGTCATCGACCACCTGCTGACCAAGGTCGACCTGCTCGTCCTCGGTGGCGGCATGGCCAACACGTTCCTGCTGGCGCAGGGCAAGGCGATCGGCAAGAGCCTGGCCGAGCCCGATCGTGCCGACGACGCCCGGCGGATCCTGTCGATGGCCGCCAACAACGGCGTCCGGGTCGTCCTGCCGGTCGACGTCATCGTGGCCAAGGAGGTCACCCGCGGCACCGAGTACAAGACGCTCCAGGCCGAGAAGATCCCGGCCTCGTGGCACATCGTCGACCTGGGCAAGGCCAGCCAGGACCTGATGGTCGAGGCGCTGTCCGACGTGCAGACCGTGTTCTGGAACGGGCCGCTCGGCGTGTTCGAGATCCCGTCGTTCGCGCACGGCACGAAGGCCGTCGCGCGGATGCTCGCCGAGCGGGCGGATGCCGGGGCGACGGTCGTCGTCGGTGGCGGCGATTCGGTCGCCGCGGTCACGCAGCAGGGCCTGGCCGAGCGGATGACCCACATCTCGACCGGTGGCGGCGCCTCGCTCGAGTTCCTCGAGGGTCGCGAGCTGCCGGGCGTGACCGTGCTGCTCGATCGGCCCGAGCCGGAGAAGCCCGCGCCAAGGCCAAGGCCAAGCCCGAAGCCGCGGCCGAAGGCGAAGGCAAGGCCGGCGCATGAACACGATCATCGAGGTCGTCGACGCGCGGGAGATCCTCGATTCGCGCGGCAACCCGACGGTCGAGGTCGACGTCATCCTGGCGGACGGCTCGGTCGGTCGCGCGGCCGTGCCGTCGGGCGCGTCGACCGGCGCGCACGAGGCCGTCGAGCTGCGCGACGGCGACAAGACGCGGTTCGGCGGCAAGGGCGTGCTCGGCGCGGTCGCCAATGTGACCGACACGATCGGGCCGGCGATCTACGGGCTCGACGCGGCCGACCAGGCCGGCATCGACGCCCTGCTGTGCGAGCTCGACGGGACGCCGAACAAGGGCGCGCTCGGGGCCAACGCGATCCTCGGCGTCTCGCTCGCGTGCGCCCATGCGGCGGCCGCGTCGTACGACCTGCCGCTGTACCGCTATCTCGGCGGCGTCGGGCGCCACGACCCTGCCGGTCCCGATGTTCAACATCCTCAACGGCGGCAAGCACGCCCAGGACTCGACCGACTTCCAGGAGTTCATGGTCATGCCGGTCGGCGCCGACACGTACGCCGACGCGCTGCGGGCCGGGCGCCGAGATCTTCGCCGCGCTGCGCTCGCTCCTCCACGACGAGGGGCATGCGACCGGGCAGGGCGACGAGGGCGGCTTCGCGCCGTCGCTGCCGTCGAACGAGGCCGCCGTCGAGGTCATCCTGCGCGCCATCGAGCGGGCCGGCTACCGGCCGGGCGTGGACGTCGTCGATCGCGCTCGACCCGGCGACGACCGAGCTGGTCGAGGCGGGGACCGGGGTCGAGGGCCGGCCGGCGACGCGTACGTCCTCGGCCCGCGAGGGCCGGACGCTCGACTCGGACGAGCTGATCGACCTGTGGGCCGACTGGGTCGCCCGCTACCCGATCGTGTCGATCGAGGACGGCCTGGCCGAGGACGACTGGGCCGGCTGGGCGGCGCTGACCGAGCGGCTCGGCGGCACGATCCAGCTCGTCGGCGACGACCTGCTCGTGACCAACACGGAGCGGATCCGGCGCGGCGATCGACGAGCGCAGCGCGAACTCCGTGCTGATCAAGCTCAACCAGATCGGGACGCTGACCGAGACGATCGATGCGATCGCGCTGGCGCGCCGGGCCGGCTGGTCGGCGGTCGTGTCGCACCGCTCGGGCGAGACCGAGGACACGACCATCGCCGACCTCGTCGTCGCGATGGGCACCGGCCAGATCAAGACCGGCGCGCCGTCGCGCTCCGAGCGGGTGGCCAAGTACAACCGGCTGCTGCGGATCGAGGGCGAGCTCGGCGACAGCGCCGAGTACCTGGGCCGTGCCGCGTTGTCCGGCGTACCGCCCGCCCGCCACACCCCCGAGCCGAGGGTCGAGTCGCGCTCGTGAGCCGGTTCGTCGACCGCGGCGCCATCACGGCCGCCTATGTCGGGATCGGGATGGCCGTCACGATCGTGGTCAGCTTCATGCTGATCATCCCGATCGAGTGGATCATCTGGATCCTGGCCCTGCCGTCCGGGCTGCTGATCGGCTACTACGCCAACCAGCGCTCGGACCGGCGCGCCGGGCCGTGGGGGCGGATCCTGGTCAACGGCCTGTTCGCCGGGCTCGTCACCGGGCTGACCGCGGCCGTCCTGCTGCTCGCGATCAAGGGCCTGTTCTTCTACGCCGACAACGGGTTCCGCGACCCGGGCCTGGGCGGGCCGATCGCGTGCTCGGTCGGTGCCGACTGCGTCTACCAGCGCTACCTCGACGACGGGCGCGGGCCCGTGCTCGTGGCAGCCGGCGTGACCGACGCCGAGTCGTTCGCCCGCTTCTACTGGGGCGAGCAGTTCGGCAGCGCCGGCACGATCCTCGTCCTGACCACGCGTCGGCGGCCTCGGCGGC
Source organism: uncultured Chloroflexia bacterium (assembly GCA_963721545.1). Lineage (GTDB taxonomy): Bacteria > Chloroflexota > Limnocylindria > Limnocylindrales > CSP1-4 > SPCO01. The sequence goes on along the minus strand of CAVRKB010000003.1, from coordinate 158,337 downwards.
GCGGCGCTGTACGGGGTGTTCCGGCCCAAGGCGAGCGTTCCGGCGACCTCGACCCGCCCGGTCTGACGAGGTCGCAGGCGCGCGGGGCGCCCGTCTGCGAATCGAAACGCCCCGGGTAGACCCGGGGCGTCGTCGGTGGCGGGGCTCGGCGGCGCCTATTCCTTGGTCGTCGCCTTCTTGGCCTTGGGCGCGGCCTTGGCGGTGGCCTTCGGCGCGGCCTTCGGAGCCGCCGCGGCCTTCTTCGGCGGCGCGCCTTCTTCGGAGCGGCCTTCGTGGCCGTCGCCTTGGTCGCGGTGGCGCGAGCCGGCTTGGCCTCGGCGACCTCAGCCGTGGCGCTCGCCTCGGCGGCTGCCTTCGCGGCGGCGGCCTCGGCGCGGGCGGTCTTGCTCAGCGCGGCGCGGGCCTTGCCGGCCGCGGTCTGGGCGCCCTTCGCCTTGCCGGCCTTGCCGGCCGCGATGCGGGCCTTGGCAGCCTTCGCCGCCGCCGCCTTGCCGGTCGTCTTGACGACGCGGCCGCCGGACTGGACATGCTCGCCACCGATCGCGGCGTTGACCTTGCGGGTCAGGCGCGACTTGCGCCGCGCGGCGGCGTTCGGGTGGATCGCGCCGGCCTTTGCCGCGCGGTCGAGCGCGCTGAGCGCCTCGGCGAGCGCCGCCACGGGGTCGATCGTCGATGTGGTCGGGCTGGCGGCCGCGGTCAGGGCCTTCGCGACGAAGGTCTTCGCGGCGCTGCGGCGCGGCTGGAGGACTTCGTGGCGGCTCTGGGCCTGACGGACCCTCTTGAGTCCTGACGGCGTGCGAGCGCCCGTCCAGGTGCGGGGCGTCTTGGCCAAGGGTGCGAACCTCGAGTGCGTGGTGGTCGACGGGCACGCGGCGCGAAGGGAGCGCCGGGCGCGAAGGCGGATGGTACCACAGCACGGCGTCGCCACCCCGCACGGCGATGCCCTGCCCGACCCGCCAGACTGCCCCGATGATCGCCATCATCGGCGGCCTCGGCGCGGCCGTCATGTGGGCCACCGCCACCCTCTGTTCGTCGCGCTCGAGCCGGATGATCGGATCGCGCGTCGTGCTCGGCTGGATCATGGTCGTCGGCCTCATCGTCGGCCTGCCGATCGCGGTCTTCAGCCCGGCGCCGGCGACCGTCGAGCCGTCGACCCTCGGCCTGCTCGCGCTATCCGGGATCTGCTTCGTCGTCGGCCTCCAGTCGACCTACGCAGCCCTGCGCATCGGCAAGGTCTCCATCGTCGCGCCGATCGTCGCGACCGAGGGCGCCGTCGCCGCGCTGATCGCGGTCGCCCTCGGCGACCAGCTCGGCATCGTGGCCGCGCTGATGCTCGCGGTCATCGTCGTCGGCGTCGTCCTGTCCACGCTCGAGCCCGGCCGCGCCGACGTGCCCGCCGGCGAGTTCGACCTCGTCGCCGACGCGCTCGACGAGCCGCCGGCCGTCGACCCGCGGATGCCGACCGCCACCGGCGAACGGCCGATCGATGCCCGGCGGGCCGCCGTCCTGTCGGTCATCGCCGCCCTCGTGTTCGGGGTCGGGATCGTCGCCGCCGGTCGCGCGGCGCCGCTCGTGCCGGTTGCCTGGGTCGCGCTGGCGGCTCGGCTGGTCGGCATGGTCGTCGTGGTCATCCCGCTGGTCCTCCAGCGGCGCTTCCGGGTGACCCGGGCGGCGCTGCCCCTGGTCGTGATCGCCGGCGTCTGCGAGGTGTTCGGATCGATGCTGTCGGCATGGGGCACGCGCGAGAGCATCGCGATCACCGCGGTCATGGGCAGCCAGTTCGCCGCGTTCGCCGCCGTCGCCGCGTACTTCCTGTTCGGCGAGCGGCTCGGCCGCCGGCAGGTCGCGGGTGTCGTGCTGATCGTTGCCGGCATCACGGTCCTCGCGGCCGCCACCGCCTGAGCGGATGACCGACGCAAGGGTCCGACCGGCTACACTCCGGCCCCGTGACTGACCGCATCCCGCAAGCCCGCCTGCATCGGCGTTCAGTCGCAATGTCAGGTCTTGCCTGGGTCACCGGCGAGCGACGCATTGGAGGGATCGCGTGAGCGACGCGCATGACCGGGCGTTCCACCTCCGGGCCGGGGAGGGGCGGCGGATCTGGGCCTTCGGGGACCTGATGATCGTGAAGGCGACGGCTGAACAGCACATCCGGACGCGTGTTCGTCATGGAGCAGCACGTGCCGCGACATCGTCGCGCGCCTGGCCGTCACGTCCACGAGGTCGACGACCAATCCTGGTTCGTGATCGCCGGTCGTGGCCGATGGTTCATCGGCGACCAGACGATCGATGCCGGGCCGGGCGACTTCGTGCACGGTCCGCACGGCGTCGCGCATGCATTCAGCGCGGACACCGACGACCTGCATGTGCTGGTGATCACGGCGCCGGCGGGCCTCGAAGGGTTCTTCGCCGCGATGGGCGTCGACGCCACCGAGCCGACGCACCCGCCCGCCGACCTGCCGGAAGCACCCGAGGACCCGGATCTCGCCCGCCGGTACGGGACGACGGCGCTTGGCCCGGAACCGCGCTGGACTCCCCAGGACGTTCCCGCCTCGTGACCATCCCCCAGGACCGCCTGCGCAACTTCTCGATCATCGCCCATATCGATCACGGCAAGTCGACCCTGGCCGACCGGCTGCTCGAGATGACGCACACGGTCGAGGGCCGGCAGATGACGAGCCAGGTCCTCGATTCGATGGACCTCGAGCGCGAGAAGGGCATCACCATCAAGGCCCGGGCCGTCCGCCTCGAGTACGTCGCGCGCGACGGCCTGACCTACGGCCTCAACCTGATCGACACGCCGGGCCACGTCGACTTCGCCTACGAGGTCAGCCACAGCCTGCAGGCCTGCGAGGGCGCGATCCTCGTCGTCGACGCGACGCAGGGCATCGAGGCCCAGACGCTCGCCAACGTCCACCTCGCCCTGCGCGAGAACCTCACGCTCATCCCGGTCCTCAACAAGATCGACCTGCCGTCGGCCGACCCCGACACGATCATCGACGAGCTCGAGAACGTGCTGGCGATCCCGCGCGAGGAGGTCATCCTCGCCTCGGCCAAGGACGGCACCGGCGTCGCCGACATCCTCGAGGCGATCGTCGCCCGCATCCCGGCGCCCAAGGGCGACCCGACGCAGCCGCTCAAGGGCCTCATCTTCGACAGCCATTACGACGCCTACAAGGGCGTGGTCGTCTACGTCCGGCTGGCGCAGGGCACGCTCCGGGACAACGAGCCGATCCGGCTGATGGCCAGCGGCGCGGAGGCCGACCCGCTCGAGCTCGGCGTCTTCCGGCCGCAGCTCGTGCCCGTCGCGAAGCTCATGGCCGGCGAGGTCGGCTACGTCGCGACCGGGCTCAAGAACGTCCGCGAGGCGCAGGTCGGCGACACGGTCACGAGCGTCGCCCGCCCGGCCGCGGAGCCGCTGCCCGGCTACCAGGAGGCCAAGAGCCTCGTGTTCGCCGGGATCTATCCGGTCAGCGGCGAGGACTACCCGCTCCTGCGCGACGCGCTCGAGAAGCTCCACCTCAACGACGCCAGCTTCACCTACGAGCCGGAGAGCTCGGTCGCGCTCGGGTTCGGGTTCCGCTGCGGGTTCCTCGGGCCTGCTCCACATGGAGATCGTCCAGGAGCGCCTCGAGCGCGAGTTCAGCCTCGACCTCATCGCCTCGGCGCCGTCGGTCGAGTACCACGTCCAGCTGACCCACGGCCGCGGCACGGTCGTCGTCGACAACCCGGCCCTGCTGCCGGCAGTCCGATCGACATCGAGACCATCGAGGAGCCGTGGGTCAAGCTCAGCGTCGTCACGCCGAGCGGCTACATCGGCCCGCTCATGGAGCTGTCGACCAACCGGCGCGGCGAGTTCATGACCATGGAGTACCTCGACCCGACCCGGGTCGTGCTCCATTTCGAGATGCCGCTGGCCGAGCTGATCGTCGACTACTTCGACCAGCTCAAGAGCCGCAGCCAGGGCTACGCCTCGATGGACTACGAGGAGCTCGGCTACCGGCCGGCCAACCTCGTCAAGGTCGACATCCTGGTCAACGGCGAGCCGGTCGATGCGCTGTCGCTGATCGTCCACCGCGACCGCGCGCAGTCGACGGGCCGCGCCTTGACCGAGCGGCTCAAGCAGCTCATCCCGCGCCAGATGTTCGAGATCCCGATCCAGGCGGCGATCGGCTCGAACGTCATCGCCCGCGAGTCGGTGCGGGCCATGCGCAAGAACGTGCTCGCCAAGTGCTACGGTGGCGACATCACCCGCAAGCGCAAGCTGCTCGAGAAGCAGAAGGAAGGCAAGCAGCGCATGAAGCGGGTGGGTTCGGTCGAGATCCCGCAGGAGGCGTTCCTGGCGATGCTCCGGATGGACGAGGGCTAGGCACCGGCCCCGTGGACGACTTCGTCACCCTCGCCCGGTCGCTGATCACGATCGGGCTCGACGCTGCTCCTGGTGATGCTCCGGCTCGACGCCGAGAAGTTCGGGACGGCCGAGTACTACGAGGCGACGCGCGACGGCGAGCGGCCGCGGATCCGCCGCCGGCTCGCGTGGTACGGCCTCGGGTTCGGGATCGCCGTCGCCATCCTGTTCATCCACCCGACGCCGCAGGGCGACCTGTACCTCGGGTCGGGCGACCGGCTCGGGGCCGTCCTCGGCGGGCTCGCCTACGGCCTGCTCGGGATCGCTCGTGGCGGTCGGCTTCGCGACGTACCGCTACCACCGGATCCGCTTCCCGGACGCGTGGTCGTACCCGGGGGCGCTGCTCAACTCGACCGCGACCGCGTTCATCGACGAGGCCGCGTTCCGCGGCGCGCTGCTCGGCCTGCTGCTGATCGCCGGCGTCAACCCGACGCTCGCGAACCTCGCCCAGGCCCTGATCTACACGCTGACGACCCGGCTCGGCGCGCCCGGCCGCGACCGCTACCTGCTGGTCCTGACGCTCGGGATCGGGCTCCTCGGCGGCTGGCTGACGGTCGCCACCGGCGGCATCGCGGCGGCGTTCCTCGGCCACGCGATCACCCGCGTTCGCGGTCTTCCTGTGCACCGGCCATACCGGCCAGACCAAGCCGCGCGGCCGCGAGGTCGAGGAGATCGAGAAGCGCCGCCGGCCGCCCGAGGGCTGGCGGGTCATCGGCTCGCGGGAGTCGGCCTCGCGGGATCGGTGACGCGATCGGCGGGCGGCGCGTCGCCGCCGGTCGCGCTCTACGTCCACGTCCCGTTCTGCGTCTCGCTCTGTCCGTACTGCGACTTCGTGGTCTACGCCGGGGCCGCGGCGCGCGGGCCGAGGGCGCGGGTCGCGGCGTTCGTCGCGGCGCTGCGCGGTCGAGCTGGACCCTGCGCGCCGACGCGCTCGACGCGGCGTTCGGGACGGAGCCGGCCGCCGCTCGAGACGCGTCTATCTCGGTGGCGGCACGCCGTCGCTGCTCCCGGCCGAGGCGGTCGCCCGGCTGCTCGACCTCGTCCGGGCGCGCTACGGCATCGCCGACGACGCCGAGGTCACGCTCGAGGCGAACCCGGGCCCCGACGAGCGCGGCGACGCCGGGGCGCTTCGGGCCGCCGGCGTGACGCGCCTGTCGATCGGCGCCCAGGCGATGTCCGCCGCCGGCCTCCGACGGCTGGGTCGTCGCCACCGGGTCGTCGACGTGGTGCGGGCCGTCGCCGAGGCGCGGGAGGCCGGCATCGCGTCGGTCAGCCTCGACCTGCTGTACGACGTGCCCGACGCGACGCTGGCCGACTGGATCGAGACGCTCGAGGCGGCGCTCGCGCTCGAGCCCGACCACCTGTCGCTCTACGCCCTGACCCTCGACGACCCCGACGCCGAAGGGCTGACCGGCGCCGACGGCGACCACCTGCCGACGACCGCCGGCGCGCGTCGCTGGCGCGACGACGGCGCGACCGGCCCAGGACGAGGACCGCGCCGCCGCCGAGTACCACCACGCCGTCCACCGCCTGGCCGAGGACGGCTGGCACGGCTACGAGATCAGCAACTGGGCGCGGCCCGGCCACGAGAGCCGCCACAACCTCGCCTACTGGCAGCGCCGGCCGTACGAGGCCGTCGGCCCCGGCGCGCACGCCTTCGACGGCGTGACCCGGCGCTGGAACGCGGCGCGGCTCGACGGCTACCTCGGCGGCGCTCACGCCGTCCGGCGGGCGACCGCCCGCGCTGCCGCCCGGCGGCTCCGAGGCGATCGACCCGGCGACCGCGGCGGCCGAGGCCGTGATCCTCGGCCTGCGCACCGACGGCGGCGTCCCGCTTCGCGGCGGCCCACGAGCCGCCACTCGGCGACAGCTTCGGCTGGGCGCTCGCCGCGGAGCTGCTCGACGTCACGGCCGATGACCGGGTCGTCCTGACGACGCGCGGCCGCCTGCTCTCGAACGAGCTCTTCAGCCGGCCTCGTCTGAGCCCGACGCGTCGCGTTGACACTCGGCCGGGCCCGACTGCTACGATGCCCGCAACCCGTTAGCACTCTCACCCATAGAGTGCTAACACACTTGGGAGACAGGCCTTGGCGCGACGAACACGCCGCCCACTCGGCCCCCTGGACCTTCGCACGCAGGCGATCCTTCGGGCCGTCATCGAGGAATACGTCACCACCGCCACGCCGGTCGGCAGCCAGGCGCTCGTCGAGCGCTACCGCCTCGGCGTGTCCAGCGCGACCGTTCGCAGCATCCTCGCCGAGCTCGAGGCGAACGGCCTGCTGACCCACCCGCACACCTCCGCGGGCCGGATCCCGACCGATGCCGGCTACCGCTTCTACGTCGAATCGATCGCCGAGGCGGTCCCGCTGCCGGCCGTCGAGCAGCTGATGATCCGCCACCAGTTCGGCCAGGTGGAGTTCGCCAGCGAGCACTGGTTCCGGCTGGCGGCGACGACGCTCGCCTCGGTCACCCGCGCGGCCGGGCTCGCCACGCCGGCCAAGCCGCGCGACGCCCACATCCGCCGGATCGACCTCGTCGCGATCAACGAGCGGATGGCCAGCCTCATCCTCGTCCTGCGCGAGGGCGCGATCAAGCAGGCGCTGGTGACGCTCGACGGCGACGACGTCATCGACCAGCCGACGCTCAACGCCGTCGCCGCGCTGCTCAACGAGCGGCTCGTCGACATGACCGCGCCGCGCGCCGAGAGCCGCCTCGCCGCGCTGCGCGACGACGATCGCGTCGGAGCCCTCGCCCGGCGCGTCGGCGAGCGCGTCGTCAAGGTCGTCCGCGAGTACGACGCCGCGGCCATCGAGGAGGTCTTCAGCGACGGCCTGCTCAACGTCATGGAAGCGCCCGAGTTCGCCCAGAGCGAGAAGCTCCGGCGCGTCTTCAGCGCCCTCGAGAACCGGGCCTACCTCGGCCAGCTCGTCGGCAGCGTCGCCGGCGCGGGCCGCGTCCAGGTGTTCATCGGCCACGAGAACCAGCCGCTCGACATGCGCGACGTCTCGCTGGTCCTCGCGCCGTACGGGCGGCCGGGCCAGGCGATCGGCGTGGTCGGCGTGCTCGGCCCGACGCGCATGTCCTACTCCCAGGCGATCGGCACGGTCCGCTTCGTGTCCGGCCTCATGAACGAGCTGGTGGATCACCTCTATGCCTGACCGTCATCGCACCCGCGCCCAGGAACGCGCCGACGAGATCGACGTCTCGCCGGCCGCCCTCGCCGCCGAGATCGAGACGCCTGACCGGCGAGCGCGACGACGGCCCTCGGCACCGCCGACGAATACCTCGGCGCGCTCCAGCGCGAACGCGCCGAGTTCCAGAACTTCAAGCGGCGCACGACCGAGGAGCGCATGCGCGACCTCGGGCTCGCCGGCGAGGACCTGATCCGCAAGGTCCTCGGCCTCGCCGACGACTTCGACCGCGCCATCGAGGCGCGTCCCGGCGTCGATCGCCGAGGACCCCTGGTTCGAGGGCATCGCCGCCATCGACCGCAAGCTCCGCCTGCTGCTCGAGAGCGAGGGCGTGACCGCGATCGACGCCGCGCCGGGCCGGCCGTTCGACCCGCGCGAGCACGAGGCGATCGCCAACGTGCCCGGCACGCGACCAGCCCGACGGCGAGATCGTCGAAGAGGTCCGCCGCGGCTACCGCCTCCGCGACCGCGTCATCCGCCCGGCCCTCGTGGCCGTGGCGAGCGCCACCGACCCATCCACCCTTTCCTGACCCCCGCACCCCGACACACAACAGGAGCGACCACCGACATGGGCAAGATCATCGGCATCGACCTCGGCACGACGAACTCTGTCGTCGCCGTCATGGAGGGCGGCGAGCCGACCGTCATCGCGTCAGCCGAGGGCGGCCGGACGATCCCGTCGGTCGTCGCCTTCACCAAGACCGGCGAGCGCCTCGTCGGCCAGCTGGCCAAGCGCCAGGCCGTCACCAACCCGGCCAACACGGTCTATTCGATCAAGCGCTTCATGGGCCGCCGCTGGGACGACCCGGAGGTCAAGCGCAGCAAGGGCCTCGTCCCGTACACGGTCGAGAAGGACCCGAAGAGCGACGGCGTGTCGGTCAAGCTCGCCGACGGCAAGTCGTACACGCCGCCCGAGATCAGCGCGATGATCCTCCAGAAGCTCAAGACCGACGCGGAGGCGTACCTCGGCGAGAAGATCACCGAGGCGGTCATCACCGTCCCGGCCTACTTCGACGACACGCAGCGCCAGGCGACCAAGGACGCCGGGCGGATCGCCGGCCTCGACGTCAAGCGGATCATCAACGAGCCGACCGCGTCGGCCCTGGCCTACGGCCTCGACAAGAAGGGCGACGAGAAGATCGCCGTCTACGACCTCGGCGGCGGCACGTTCGACATCTCGATCCTCGAGCTCGGCGAGGGCGTCTTCGAGGTCAAGGCGACCAACGGCGACACGCACCTCGGCGGCGACGACTTCGACCAGCGCGTCATCGACTGGCTGCTGGCCGAGTTCAAGAAGGACCAGGGCATCGACCTGGCCAAGGACCAGCAGGCCCTCCAGCGCCTCAAGGAGGCCGCCGAGAAGGCCAAGATCGAGCTGAGCTCGACGGCCACGACCGAGATCAACCTGCCGTACATCACGGCCGACGCGACCGGGCCCAAGCACCTCGTCGTGTCGCTCACCCGGGCCAAGCTCGAGGACCTGGTCGCCGACCTGGTCGCCAAGACGAGCGGGCCCGGTCACGCTCGGCGCTCAAGGACGCCGGGCTCAAGCCGGGCGACATCGACGAGGTCATCCTCGTCGGCGGCATGACCCGCATGCCGGCCGTCGTCGAGGCGGTCAAGGCGCATGTTCGGCGGCAAGGAGCCGCACAAGGGCGTCAACCCGGACGAGGTCGTGGCGATCGGCGCCGCGATCCAGGCCGGCGTGCTGGCCGGCGACGTCAAGGACGTCCTGCTCCTCGACGTGACGCCGCTGTCGCTCGGCATCGAGACGCTCGGCGGGGTCATGACCAAGCTGATCGAGCGCAACACGACCATCCCGACCTCGAAGTCGCAGGTCTTCTCGACGGCGTCCGACTCGCAGTCGCAGGTCGAGATCCACGTCCTCCAGGGCGAGCGCGACTTCGCGGCGGACAACAAGACGCTCGGGCGGTTCATCCTCGACGGCATCCCGCCGGCCCCGCGCGGCATCCCGCAGATCGAGGTCACCTTCGACATCGACGCCAACGGGATCCTCGACGTCAAGGCCAAGGACCGGGCGACCGGCAAGGAGCAGCAGGTCCGGATCACCGCCTCGTCGATGCTCGACAAGAGCGCCGTCGACCAGATGGTCCGCGACGCCCAGGAGCACGCCGAGGAGGACAAGCCAGCGGCGCGAGGAGGTCGAGACCCGCAACCAGGCCGAGGCCCTGACCTTCCAGGCCGAGCGGGCGATCAAGGATCTCGGCGACAAGGTGTCGTCCGAGGACAAGGTCGAGGTCGAGAACAAGATCGAGTCGCTCCGCGAGGCGCTCAAGGGCTCCGACATGGAGGTCGTCAAGGCCGGCATGTCGTCGCTCGCCGAGGTCCTCCAGCGGGTCTCGACGGCCGCCTACCAGGCCGCCGCGGCCGGCCGCCGGCGAGTCCGGCAACGGGACCTCGGACGGGACCGGCGGACGGCGCCGGCCGGACGAGGGCGCCGGCGACGGCGCCGCAGCCGAGGAAGAGACGGTCGAGGGCGAGTTCAAGGAGGTCTAGGCCTCCTCGGACCACGCGACGCAAACGGCCCGCAGGGAAACTGCGGGCCGTTTCGATTCTATGTCCGTCTCGCTCCGGGGACGACGCGGTACCATCAACATACCGACTGGTCGGTCGGTTTGTGGGAGGCGATGAGCCGGAACGAGGGCAAGTCCGCGACGCAGGCGGAGCGGAGCCGGGCGCGGCGCGAGCAGATCCTCGACGCCGCGTTCCACACGTTCAGCCGGCGCGGCTATCGCGACACCGCGGTCGACGAGATCGCCGCTGCGGCCGAGACCAGCAAGGGCGGCGTCTACTTCCACTTCCCGACGAAGGAGGCGATCTTCCGCGAGCTGTGCGGACGACCGCCGACCGCCTCGCCGCCAAGGTCGAGCGGGCGGTCGCCCTCGAGGCCGACCCGATCGCGCGGGCCGACGCCGCGCTCCGGACGGTCCTCCTCACGTTCGCCGGCCACCGGACGATGGCGCGCCTGCTGTTCGTCGACGCGATGGGCGCGGGCCGCGTCTTCAACGCCGAGACGAACGCGCTCCACGACCGGTTCGCGGCGATGATCGCGGGCTATCTCGACGAGGCGATCGCCGACGGCGCGATCCCGCCGATCGACACCGGGCTGACCGGCGTCGCCTGGTTCGGCGCGCTCAACGAGGTGGTCGCGCGCTGGCTGCTGGTCGACGACCCGCAGCCGCTCGAAGCGGTCTACCCGACGCTCCGTGCCCTGCTGCTGCGCAGCGTCGGCGTCGACGAGGCCCGCATCGCCGAGCCGGCGCCGCTCCATCCATGACCGTCACCGACCGGCGCGCTGCCGCGACGGCGGCGCCATCGATCGCCGCGGCGCTCGCCGCCGCTGCCGGCCGCGGCTCGCCGCCGCACTGACCCCCCGCTTGCCGTGGACGAGCGTTCCGATCGACCCGATCGATCCCGATCGCGCTGTTCTCGGCGGCGCGCGCGCTCGACCTGGAGGCGGCGCTGTGGCTCCAGCCGGCGACCGGGCGCTCGATCGTCGGGATCGGGCGGGCGTGGGCGGTCGAGGCCGGCGGCGCGGACCGGTTCGACGCTGCGACGGCGGCCTGGCGAGCCGTGCTGGGCGACGCCGTCGGACCGGTCGGCCCGGTGCGGTCGCGGATCGGCGGACCGACGCTGCTCGGCGGGCTCGGCTTCGCCGGGGACTGCGCCGGCGGCCGACGATCCGTGGGCCTCGTTCGGGGCGGCCTCGCTCGTCCTCCCGACGTTCACCGTGACGGCCGCGGGCGGCGTCACCGGCCTGACCGTCGCCCTCGCGCCCGGTCGCGAGGCGGAGCCCGACCCGGCTGAGGTCGAGGCTTCCTGGGACGCCATCATGCAGCTGGCGACGACGCGCGGCGTCGATCCCGCGACGGAGCCGTCCGACCGCGGCACGCTTCGGGTCGCCGGCCAGCGTCCGGACCGGGCGGGCTGGGACCGGACGGTCGGGCTGTTCGCCGGGCGCCGTCGGTCGCGGGCGGATCGACAAGGTCGTCCTGGCTCGACGAGTCGTGTTCGAGGCGCGCGACCGACCTCGACATCGAGTCGGCGCTGCGGCACCTCGCCCGGACCGCACCGGAGAGCACGACCTTCGCCTTCGTGCGCGACGGGACGACGTTCCTCGGGGCGACGCCGGAACGGCTCGTGCGCACGGATCGGGCGCTCGTTCGAGACGGTGGCGATCGCCGGCTCGGCGCCTCGGGGCGGCAGCCCGGCCGAGGATGCGGCCCTGGCGGCTGCGCTTGCTGGCGAGCGAGAAGGACCGGGAGGAGCACGCGGTCGTGGTCGACACGCTTCGGGCGGACCTCGCGCCGATCGCCGCGTCGCTGCACGTCGCCGAAACGCCGGCGATCCTGCCGCTCCGCCACGTCCAGCACCTCGTCACCCCGATCACCGGCACGACGCGCGACGAGGCGGGGCTCCTCGCCCTCGCCGGCCGGATCCACCCGACGCCGGCCGTTGGCGGCGCGCCGCGCGACGTGGCGCTGGCGATGATCGACGAGCACGAGGCCTTCGATCGCGGCTGGTACGCCGGTCCGATCGGCTGGCTCGGGGCCGATGGCGACGGCGAGCTGATGGTCGCCCTGCGCTGCGGGCTGGTCGCCGGCCGCGAGGCCGTCCTGTTCGCCGGCTGCGGGATCGTGGCCGACTCGGATCCGGCGCGGGAATGGGCGGAGTCACGGCTCAAGCTGCGGACGATGATCGCGGCGCTCGGCGGGATCGCGGAAGATGCGGAGCCCGTCGACCGATGACCGACGTTACGGCCCTCCGCGGCATGATCGACGAGCTCGTCGCCGGCGGCGTGACCGACGCGATCGTGTGCCCCGGGTCGCGCTCGACGCCGCTGGCACTGGCCGCCCGCGCCCATCCCGGGCTTCGCGTCCGCGTCCTGCTCGACGAGCGGTCGGCCGGGTTCTTCGCGCTCGGCCTCGCCCGGGCGTCGCGGCGGCCGGTCGCGCTCATCGTCACCTCGGGCACGGCGGTCGCCAACCTGCTGCCGGCCGTCGTCGAGGCGTGGTACGCCCGGGTCCCGCTCGTCGTCCTGAGCGCCGACCGGCCGCCCGAGCTGCGCGACCGTGGTGCGCCGCAGACGATCGACCAGGCCGGCCTGTTCGGGCGCCACGTCCGCTGGTTCGCCGACCTGCCGCTGCTCGACGGCGCGCCCGAGACGGCGCACCACGTCCGGTCGGTCGTCGGGCGCGCGGTCGCGACGGCGCGCGGCGGGCCGGCGGGTCCGGTCCATCTCAACGTGCCGTTCCGCGAGCCGCTCGTTCCGTCGGGCCCGCTCGGGCCGCTCCCCGGGCCGGCGCCCGCGGCCACGACGGTCGTCGCCGCGCGGGCGGGCATCGACGCCCGTCGACGCGGCCGAGCTCGCCGGCCGCGCTGGCCGCCGTCGGAACGCGGCCTGATCGTCGCCGGGCCGCAGGACGACCCCGACCTGCCGGCCGCTCTCGCGCGCCTCGCCGCCGCGACCGGCTACCCGATCGTCGCCGACCCGCTGTCGGGCATCCGCTGCGGCCCGCACGATCGGACGTTCGTGCTCGACCATGCCGACCACCTCGTCCGTCCCGGCCCGTGGCGCGACGCGCACCGGCCCGACCTCGTCATCCGGTTCGGGGCGACGCCGACCTCGAAGCCGCTGCTGACCTTGCTCGGCGAGGCGGCCCCGACGCAGATCGTCGTCGACGGCGATCGCGGCTGGAGCGAGCCGGCGCTCATCCCGACGACGTTCGTCCAGGCCGACGCGACCGCCACGGCGCTGGCGCTGGCCGAGACGCTCGAGCGCGCGGGCGCCCAGCGGCGGGCGGCGACCGACGGCTCGTGGGCCCGCGCCTGGTGCGAGGCCGACCGAGCGGCCGATGCGGCGCTCGGCGACTGGCTGGCTGGCGTCGAGGCCCGCGGCGAGGCGTTCGAGGGCCTGCCCTTCGCGGTCCTCGGCGACGTGCTGCCCGACGGGGCGCTGCTGTGGGCCGGCAACAGCATGCCCGTCCGCGACCTCGACGACTGGCTCCGCGGCAGCGGCCGGGCGATCCGGCCGCTGTCGAACCGTGGCGCGAACGGGATCGACGGCGTCGTGTCGACCGCCCTCGGCGCGGCGGCGGCCGACGGTCGGCCCGGTCGTCCTGGTCGTCGGCGACGTGTCGTTCCTGCACGACCTGAACGCGCTCGTCGCGGCGACGCCTCCACGGGCTGTCGGCGACGATCGTGCTGATCGACAACGACGGCGGCGGGATCTTCTCGTTCCTGCCGCAGGCCGCGACCGACGCGCCCGGGGTCGGGCTGCCCGAGCACTACGAGGAGCTGTTCGGGACGCCCCACGGCATCGACGTCGGGCCGATCGTGACCGCCCTCGGCGGCGAGTACCGGACGGTCGACCGCGGCCGCGCTGCGGGAGGCGCTGGCCGACGTCGATCGGCCGGCCGGGCGTGCAGGTCTCTGCGCTCTCGCACCGACCGTGCCCGGAACGTCGAGCTGCATCGCGAGGCGGCCGCGGCCGTCGCCGCCGCCCTGGCCGGGCGATGACCGCGATCATCGTCGACGGCCTGCGCTGGGAGGTCCGCAGTCGCGGCACCGGTGTCGCCGCTGCTCCTGCTCCACGGCTTCACCGGGACGCGCGCACGAGCTGGGGAGCCGCACACGACCGCGTTCGCGCGCCACTTCCGGGTCATCGTCGCCGACCTCCCGGGTCACGGCCGCTCGGGCACGCCGGCCGAGCCCGCGCCGCGCCAGCGTCGAGCGGACCGCCGGCGACCTGGCGACGATCCTCGAGCGCGTAGGGCTGGCGCCCGGCCCACGTGCTCGGCTATTCGCTCGGGGCGCGGATCGCCCTCCGGCTGGCGATCGACGCATCCGCGGCCGCGTCCGCCGGCTCGTGCTCGAGAGCCCGTCCGCCGGCCTGGCGACGGCCGCCGAGCGGCGCGACCGGCGCGCCGCCGACGAGGCACGCGCCGATCGCGCTCGAACGCGACGGGATCGACGCCTTCGTCGACGCCTGGGAGCGCGAGCCGGTGTTCGCCAGCCAGGCGGCGCTCCCGCCGAGCCACGGCCGCTCGCCTCCGCGCCGACGCGCCTGCGCAACCGGCCCGCCGGGCTCGCCGCCAGCCTGCGCGGGGCCGGGCAGGGCGCGATGGAGCCGCTGTTCGACCGGCTGGCGCGACGTGGCCGCGCCGACGCTCGTCATCGCCGGCGCCCTCGACCCGGCCGGCCGGAGCCGGGCCGAGGTGGTCGCCGCCGGCATCCCGGGTGCCCGGCTCGAGGTGATCGCCGGCGGCCGGCCACGCCCCGCACCTCGAGACCCCACAGCACTTCCGCTCACCTTGCCCCGATTCCTGCAGGAGGACCCAGCCGCATGACCGCCGTCACCTGGACCAGCCGTCGCCGACTACGAGGACATCCGCTACGAGCATTCCGGGACCGGCATCGCCCGGGTCACGATCAACCGGCCCGAGGTCCACAACGCCTTCCGGCCCGAGACCGTCAAGGAGATGATCGACGCCTTCGCCCGGATCCGCGACGACGCGACGATCGGCTGCGCGCTGCTGACCGGCGCCGGTGACAAGGCGTTCTGCTCGGGCGGCGACCAGCGGTTCAAGGATCGCGGCGGCTACGTCGGCGGTGACGGGCTGGCACGGCTCAACGTGCTCGACCTCCAGCGCCAGATCCGCTCGCTGCCGATCCCGGTCATCGCGCTCGTCAACGGCTACGCGATCGGTGGCGGGCAGGTCCTCCAGGTCGTGTGCGACCTCGCGATCGCCGGCGACAACGCGATCTTCGGCCAGGTCGGGCCGCAGGTCGGCAGCTTCGACGCCGGGTTCGGGATCGGGCTGCTGGCGCGCCTCGTCGGCGACCGGAAGGCCAAGGAGATCTGGTTCCTGTGCCACCGCTACAGCGCCGCCGAGGCGCTCGACATGGGGCTGGTCAACCGCGTCGTGCCGCTCGCCGAGCTCGAGGCGGCGGGCGTCGAGTGGGCGCACGAGATCCTGGCCATGAGCCCGACCGCGATCCGCTTCCTCAAGTCGGCGTTCCTCGTCGCGACCGACGGGCTGGCCGGGCTCCAGGAGTTCGCCGGCAACGCGACCGGCCTGTACTACACGACCGATGAGGCGCAGGAGGGCTCGCGCGCCTTCCTCGAGAAGCGCCCGCCCGACTTCTCGACCTACCCGCGGCGGCCATGACCGGGGTCCCGGCGGAGCCGACCACGGCGGAGCCGGCCACGGCCGGTGCGCCACCGCGCCCGTCGACCGCACGGATCTGGCTGCTCGCCATCCGGCCGGCGACGCTGCCGGCGGCGTTGAGCGGCGTGGTCGTCGGGCTCGGTGCCGCGCTGGCCGTCGGGCACGCCGTTCCGGGCCGACACCGCGCTCGGCTGCCTGGCCGTCGCGCTGCTGCTCCAGATCACCGCCAACCTGGCCAACGACCTGTCCGACTTCCGGAAGGGCGCCGACACGCCCGGCCCGCACCGGCCCGATCCGGGTCGCGGCGGCCGGGCTGGTCAGCGAGCGCCGGCTCGAGCTGGCGATCGCGCTCACCATCGCGCTGGCCGGGATCGTCGGGCTGTGGCTGACGACGGTCGGCGGGCCGATCCTGCTGGTCATCGGGCTGCTCGCGGTCGTCGCCGCGCTGGCGTACACCGGCGGCCCGTGGCCGTACGGCTATCGCGGGCTCGGCGAGGTCTTCGTGTTCCTGTTCTTCGGGCTCGTGGCCGTGGTCGGGACCGCCTACCTGCAGGCCGGTCGCGTGGAGCCGGTGTTCCTCGTGGCGGCCATCCCGGTCGGCGCGCTGACGACGGCCATCCTCGTCGTCAACAACCTGCGCGACATCCCGACCGACACGCTGGCCGGCAAGCGGACGCTGGCGGTCATCCTCGGCCGGCGGGCGACGGTAGGGGAGTACGCGCTGCTGCTCGCCGTATCGATCGTCGTCCCGGTGGTGCTCGTCGCGGCCGGCTACGGCATCGCGGTCGCTCCTCCCGCTGGCCACGCTCGTGCTGGTTCGCCCGTTGCTCGCGACCGTGTCGGGCTTCAGCGAGCCGCGCCAGCTCAACCCCGTGCTCAAGGCGACCGCGCGGCTGGCGTTCTTCCACAGCCTGCTGTTCGGGATCGGGCTGGCGATCGGCGGCGCGGTCGGATGATCGACATCCGTTCGGTCATCGCGGACCGCGTCCGCATCCCGTTCCGGCGACCGTTCCCGACCGCGACCGGGATGTGGGTCGAGCGCGACGCGTGGATCATCCGGCTCGTCGACGGCGACGGCCGGGTCGGCCTCGGCGAGGCCGTCCTCGACGCCGAGGCCGGCGAGGTCGCCGACACGATCCTGACCGCGCTCATCCGCGAAGCTGGTCGACGACTCGGCCGGTGGCCTCCCGACGATGGCCGACCTCGAGCTCCACGGGACGCCGGGCCGGGCGCTCAACGCGGCGCTCGACGCCGCCCGGCTCGACCTCGCGTCGCCCGGCCCGCCGCCGATCCTCCGGGCCGACGGCGAGGGCGTCGGGGTGAACGCCACGCTGCCCTCGCTCGGGCCGGCCGCCGTCGCCGAAGCGGCGCGCCAGTCGGTCGAATCGGGGTTCTCGACGCTCAAGCTCAAGGCCGGCGCCGAACGCGAGACCGAGGTCCTCGTCGAGCGCGTCCGCGAGATCCGGCTGGCGGTCGGACCGGACGTCCGGCTGCGGCTCGACGTCAACGGCGCGTGGGACCTGGCGACGGCCGAGGACCGGCTGGAGGCCGTTGCCCGCTTCGACATCGAGTTCGTCGAGCAGCCGCTGCCGGCGCACGATCTCGAGGGGCTGGCGACGCTGCGTCGCCGGGTGACGGTCCCGATCGCGGCCGACGAGGCGGCCTCGTCCGTCGCCGCGGTGCGCGACCTGCTCGCGGCCGAGGCCGTGGACGTCCTCGTCGTCAAGCCGGCGAGGGTCGGTGGGCCGGCCGCCGCCGCGGAGATCGCCGAGCGCGCCGCCGCGCGGGGCGTGCCGGTCGTCGTCAGCACGCTGTTCGAGACCGGCGTCGGGATCGCCGCCGCGCTCGCCGTCGCGGCCGGCCTGCCCGTGGTCGCCGGGACACGCTGGGAGGACGAGCTGGATCACGGGCTGGCGACGGCCGGCCTGCTCGAGCACGACCTGCTCGACGGCATCGCTCCTGGTCGACGATGCACGGATGCGGGTCCCCGCGCCGGCTGGCAGCGGCGGCCTCGGGATCGCGCTCGACGTCCGGGCGCTCGAGCGCTTCCGGACCGACGCGATCGGATCGGTGGACGGATGAGCCAGGGTCTCGACCCTCGCCGATGCCGCCGCCCGCCACGCGTCTGGCGGTTCGACGGAGACGGCCGTCGTCGACGGCGCGACCAGGTGGTCGTGGTCCGATCTCGATCGCCGGGCGGAAGCGATCGCGGCAGGGCTCGGCCGGGCGGGCGTCGGCGTCGGCAGCCGGGTGGTCCTCATCGCGCCGCCGTCCGCCGGGGCCGTGGCGGCGCTGCACGGGATCGCGCGGGCCGGGGCGGTCGCGGCGCCGCTCGGTGACCGTTCCACAGACGCGGAGCTGGCCTCGGCGCTCGAGGTGATCGACCCGGCCGTCATCGTCGAGCGCGGGCGACCACGTCGGCCGGGCCGCTGCCACCGGTCGGCCAACGCTGGCCCTCGAGCGCCTGCTGGAGAGACCGCCGGATGACGACCCGCCGCACCGGCAACGCCGATCGACCCCGATGCCCCAGCCGTGATCGTCCTGACCTCGGGAACGACCGGCCGCCCGAAGGCGGCGATCCTGTCGGGCGGCGCGATGGTCGCCAGCGCCGAGGCGTGGCTGGCGGCACTCCCGCCGGCGACCGGCTGGCTGCTGGCGGTCGGGATCGGCCATGTCGCCGGGCTGGGCATCCTCTGGCGCGCGGCGCTGGCCGGCGTCCCGCTCGTCGTCCTGCCGCGCGCCGACCCGGCCGACATCGTGGCCGCGCTCGGTGGCGACCCGGCACCGAGCCACGTCTCCCTCGTCCCGACGACGCTCGCGCGGGTGCTCGACGAGGTCGCCGACGCGCCCCCGCCCGCGACGCTCCGCGCTGTCCTGCTCGGTGGCGGCTCGATCCCGCCCGAGCTCGTCATGCGTGCGATCGCGGCCGGCTGGCCGGTCGTCCCGACCTACGGGCTGACCGAGGCCGGCTCGGGGGTCACCGCCCTCGCGACCGCCGAGGCCGCCGCCCACGCCGCCAGCGCCGGCCGCGCGTTGCCCGGTGTCCGGCTGCGGATCGACGATCCCGACGACACCGGCCTCGGCGAGATCGTCGTCGACAGCCCGGCCCGGTTCAGCGGCTACCTGCGCGACCCGGCGGCGACCGCGGCGGCCCTGACCGACGATGGCTGGCTCAGGACCGGCGACCTCGGCCGGCTCGACGCCGAGGGCAGGTTGACCGTCGTCGACCGGCGGACCGACCGGATCGTCCGCGGCGGCGAGAACATCGCGCCGGCCGAGGTCGAGGCCGTCCTCCTCGGTCACCCGGCCATCGCCGATGCCGCCGTGGTCGCCCGCCGCGACTCAACCCTCGGCCAGGTGCCGGTGGCGGCGATCGTGGTCCGCCCCGACGGCCCCGACCCGACCGACGACGAGCTGGCGGCCTTCTGCCGCGACACCCTGTCCGGGTTCAAGGTCCCAGTCGCCTTCGTCCGCGTGACGACCCTGCCGCGAACCCCCGGCGGCAAGCTGCAGCGCGCCACCCTGCGCGCCACCCTCGACCCCGACCGCACGACCCAGGAGCAACCCGCATGACGCCACCGACCGACGACGCCCCCTCCGGCCGGGCCACCGATCGCGGCAACGCCGCGCCGACGACCGAGGTCCGCGCGATGTTCGACCGGATCGCCGGCGTGTACGACCCGATGAACCTCGTCATCTCGGCCTTCCAGGAGCCGCGCTGGCGTCGCCGCGCGGTCCGCCTGACCGGGTCAAGCCGGGCGACCGGCTGCTCGACGTCGCCACCGGCACGGGCAAGGTCGCGGCCGACCTCCATCGCCGCGCGCAGCCCGGTGGGAGCGTCCTCGGCGTCGACATCTCGCCGGGCATGATCCGCGTCGCGCGCAAGCGCTTCGGCGACCGCGCGGGGCTCGACTTCGTCGTCGGCGACGCGCTGGCCCTGCCGACCGAGGACGGGACGTTCGACGCCGCCACGATCGCGTTCGGGATGCGCAACCTGCCCGACTACCGCCAGGGCTTCGCCGAGCTGGCACGCTCGGTCCGACCCGGCGGGCGGGTGGTCTGCCTCGAGATCGCCCGGCCGAAGCGACGGCTCGCACGGATGCTCCAGTTCTGGTTCGACCGGATCGTGCCGATCGTCGGGCGCGTGGCCGGCCAGGGCGGCGCGTACGGCTATCTCGTGCGCAGCGTCAAGGGCTACCCGGACCCGGACCGGATCGCCGAGGTCATGCGCGATGCCGGCCTCGAGGACGTCAGCTGGCAGGGGATGACCGGCGGGATCGTGACCCTCCACGTCGGGACGGTGCCCACGCCCTGAGCCGATCCGGCCGGCTGGGATAGGATTCCTCGTCCATGCCCGAGCCTGCCGCGTCCCCGCTCATCACCGCCCGTGGCCTGACCAAGCGTTTCGGCGAATTCGTCGCCGTGGACGCTGTCGACTTCGACGTGGCCGCCGGCGAATCGTTCGGGTTCCTCGGGCCGAACGGCGCGGGCAAGACCTCGACGATGCGGATGATCGGCTGCGTCTCGCCGATCAGCGGCGGCACGCTGCGGGTCATGGGCATGGACCCGGCGGTCGACGGGCCGCGCATCCGGGCCAGCCTCGGGGTCGTGCCCCAGCAGGACTCGCTCGACCTCGAGCTGACGGTCCGCGAGAACCTGTCGATCTACGGCCGCTACTTCGGCCTCGCCCGGGCCGAGGTCAACCGGCGGGCCGACGAGCTGCTCGAGTTCGCCCAGCTGACGGAGCGCGCCAACGACCAGGTCGAGCCGTTGTCGGGCGGGATGAAGCGGCGGCTGACGATCGCCCGCTCGCTGATCAACGAGCCGACCGTGCTGCTCCTCGACGAGCCGACGACCGGCCTCGACCCGCAGGCGCGCCACCTGCTGTGGGACCGGCTCTACCGGCTCAAGCAGCGTGGCGTGACCCTCGTCCTGACGACCCACTACATGGACGAGGCGGAGCAGCTGTGCGACCGGCTCGTGGTCATGGACAAGGCGAAGATCGTGGCCGAGGGCAGCCCGCGCGAGCTGATCGAGCATTACTCGACCCGCGAGGTGACCGAGCTCCGCTTCGCCCCGGGCGAGGCCGAGACGCTCGACGGCCGGCTCGACGGCATCGCCCAGCGGGTCGAGCACCTGCCCGACCGCGTCCTGCTGTACGCCGACGATGGCGAGGCGGCGGCGGTCGCCGTCCACCAGCGCGGCCTGAAGCCCGAGTCGGTCCTGGTCCGCCGGTCCTCGCTCGAAGACGTCTTCCTGCGCCTGACGGGGCGCTCGCTGATCGACTAGGCGGGCCGATGACCTCGATCGCCCGTCCGGTCTCGTCGTCGGCCATCGGCCGCGTCGTCGAGCATCGGTTCCTGTCGTACCGGCGCACGTTCCGCGCGTCGGTCTTCTCGTCGTTCCTGTCGCCGGTCATGTTCCTGGCGGCGATGGGACTGGGGCTCGGCGCGTACGTGTCGGACCCCACCGCGATCGGCGGCGTGCCCTACCTGGTCTTCCTGGCGCCCGGGCTGCTGGCCGCGTCGGCGATGCAATCCGCCTCGTTCGAGGGGATGTTCCCGATCATCGCCGGGCTCCAGTGGAACCGGATCTTCCACTCGATGTACGCCACGCCGATCACGCCGCGCGACATCGCCCTCGGCAACCTGGTCTGGATCGTTGCCCGGCTGACCCTCGTCTGCACGATCTTCACGATCGTCATCATCGTGTTCGGCGCCGCCGAATCGCCGCTGATCGTGTTCGCCATCCCGGCCGCGGTGTTGACCGGGATGGCCTTCGCCGGACCGATCGCCGCGTTCGCCGCGACGCAGAAGACGCCGGACCGGTTCTCCACGATCTTCCGCTTCGGGATCACGCCACTCTTCCTGTTCTCGGGAACGTTCTTCCCGATCTCGACGCTGCCGGTCGCGCTCCAGGCGCTGGCCTGGGTCACGCCCCTGTTCCACGGTGTCGCGCTGACCCGCGGGCTGTCGCTGGGCACGATCACGGACGACCCGGTCGCCGCCGCGATCCACGTGATCTACCTGACGACGCTGGCCGTCGTCGGGGGGTGGTTGACGGTGCGGAACATCGGGCGCCGGCTGGTGCGCGGATGACCGCGCTACGGGTCGTCCCCGGGCTGGCCTTCGGCAGCCGCCGCTCGCTGCGCCTGATCGAGCGCAACCTGTACGTCTACAAGCACGGCTGGATGGTCCTGCTGTCGGGCTTCTTCGAGCCGCTGTTCTACCTGCTCGGGATCGGGTACGGGCTTGGCGCGCTGGTCGGCAGCGTCCCGGGTCCGGACGGCCAGGAGATCAGCTACCAGCTGTTCGTCGCGCCTGCGCTGCTGGCCAGCGCGGCGATGAACGGGGCGATCAACGAGAGCACGTTCAACTTCTTCTTCAAGCTCAACTACAACAAGACGTTCACGGCCATCCTGTCGACGCCGCTGTCGCCCGGGGACATCGCCCTCGGCGAGCTTGGCTGGGCGCTGATCCGGGGCGGAGGGTACGCCGTCGGATTCCTTGGGGTCATGCTCGTGCTCGGGCTGTTCGTCTCGCCGTGGGTGCTCCTGACGCTGCCGGCGGCGCTGCTCGTCGGGTTCGCCTTCGGGGCGGTCGGGATGGCCGCCACGTCGTTCATGAAGACGTGGCAGGACTTCGACCTGATCCAGCTCTTCGTCCTGCCGATGTTCCTGTTCTCGGGCACGTTCTACCCGATCGACGCCTACCCCGAGGCGCTCCAGCTGTTCGTCCGGCTCACGCCGCTGTACCAGGGCGTCGACCTGATCCGCTCGCTGACGGTCGGCGCGATCTCGCCGGTGCTGCTGGTCCACGTCGCGTACCTGGCGATCATGGGCATCGTCGGGCTGGCGATCGCCTCGCGACGGATCGACCGCCTGCTGCTCAAGTAGGCGTGACCGACCGGGTGGCGCTCGCCGCGCTGACCGCCGAGATCGTCGCCTGCCGCCGCTGCCCGCGCCTCGTCGAGTGGCGCGAGCGGGTGGCCCGCGAGAAGACGCGCCGCTTCCGCGACGAACCGTACTGGGGCCGGCCGGTGCCGGGGTTCGGCGACCCGGAGGCCCGGATCCTGCTCGTCGGACTTGCCCCGGCGGCGCACGGCGGCAACCGGACCGGCCGGGTGTTCACCGGGGATGCGTCGGGCGACTTCCTGTGGCCGGCGCTCCACGCCGCGGGCCTGGCGGACCGCCCGGCCTCGCGCCGCGCCGACGACGGGCTGACCCTCGACCGGAGCCTACGTCGCCGCGGCGGTCCGTTGCGCGCCGCCGCTCAACAAGCCGACGACCGAGGAGCGTGACGCCTGTGCCCCCTTCCTCGTCCGCGAGATCGCGCTGCTGACCGAGCTGCGCGTGGCCGTCGCGCTCGGCCAGTTCGGCTGGGACGCAGCGCTCCGGGCGTTCGCCGCGCTCGGGCACGACAGCCGGCCGCGACCGCGGTTCGGGCACGGGGCGGAAGCCGCGGTCGGGCCGTACACCCTCGTCGGCTCGTACCACCCGAGCCAGCAGAACACGTTCACCGGCCGGTTGACCGCCGACATGTTCGGCGCGGTGATCGCCCGGGCGGCCGAGCTCGCGAACGCGCCGAGCGGCTAGTCGAGGGATCCGTCGTCGGCGTCGACGGGCGGGTCCTCCGGCTCGACGAACGTGCCGCCCATCCGCGCCGTGAACCTGGGCAGGCCGGGCACGAGCGTGCCCGCGACGAGGTTGATGACGTCGTCGTGCGACGCGATCCGGGTGACCCGCAGCGCGAGCCGCTGCCCGGGCCGCTGGGCGGTGCCGCGCACGATGCCGCGGGCCGTCGTGTAGCCGGCGTCGCTGACCACCTGCTGGAGCGTGTCGTCATAGCCGCCGCCGACGTACGCCATCGAATCGGGGAACACCCCGACGTTGAGGCCGATGGTCTGGCGCGCCCCGTTGACCTCGGCCCACATCGTCGCCTGCGATTCCGGGGGGCGGCCGTTCCGGAACGCCGTCAGCTGGACGTGGTGGACGTCGTGGGCACCGATCCCGTTGCCAAACTTCGCCAGGCGCCGGACCTGCGCCCAGGTCAGGTTGCCGTGCTCGATCGCGTCGAGGGTCAGGTAGAACTCGGCGACCATGCCGTGCGCGCGGAGCATTGGCAGCACCGTCGTGACCCAGCTTCGCGAGCCGTCGTCGAAGGAGATGATGACCGGCCGGTCCGGGAGCGGGAGGCCGTGGTCCCAGTAGGCGGCGAGGTCGCGCGGCAGGATCGTCGTGTAGCCGTTGGCCTGCAGCCAGTCGAGCTGGGCCGCGAATGCCGCGGGGATCACGTCGTAGGTGATGAACTGCCGCTTCGCCGCGGCCGACCACTTCCCGAAGTCAGCCGGCGGCGCCTTGATCCGGTGGTAATAGAGGATCGGCACCTCGACCGGGCCGCGCGGTCCGGGCAGGCTCGGGCGCGCCGGCGGCGGCCGGTGCTCGCCGTTCCCGGCGGTCGCGCTTCGGGGCCGGGCGGGTCGGCGGGGCCACGGCCGCGGGCACCGGCTGGACGTCGGGCGCCGGTCGAGCCGCGTCCGGCGCGGACGAAGCCGGAGGTGTCCGCGACGCAGCCCATCGTCAGCGCCGCGATCGTGGCGACGAGCAGGACACGACGACCGAAGACCCGAGGGTCCAGGGGTCGGCGGCGCCCGGCGGTCCTCATTCCGATACGAACCTCGACTCCGCGAAATCCGGCACCCGAATCGAGCATGCCGTGCCTGGGAGGGCCCCGTCGTCCGGCGGCTCCGACGTCCTCCGTCGGGGCTCGGCCCGGATGGGTCCGCACGGCCACCCGTGCGCGCGGCCGGACGCCCGACCGCTCGCCCGCCTATCGTCTCACGCCCGTATCCGGTCTTCCCCGGTACATTCGTCCTCCGGGGCCGGTCCTGCCATCGCCGGGCGCCTCCCGTATCCTTCGTGTCCGTGGCCACGACCGAACGCGACTTCTACGTGATCCTCGGCGTCCAGCGGACCGCGTCGGACGCCGAGATCAAGCGCGCGTTCCGCAAGCTCGCCCAGCAGTGGCACCCGGACGTCAACACCGATCCGGCGGCGCAGGAACGGTTCAAGGAGATCAACGAGGCGTACCAGGTCCTGTCCGACCCGGATCGGCGCTCGCGCTACGACACGTTCGGCCGGGCCGGGGTCGACGGTGGGGCGGCGGGCGGCCCCGGGTTCGAGGGCTTCGGCGGCTTCTCCGACATCTTCGATGCCTTCTTCGGTGGCGGGGCGGGCGCGGCCTCCGCGCGCCGTGGCCGGCCGCAGCCCGGCGCCGACCTGCGCTACGACCTGCGGATCACCTTCGAGGAGGCCATTCGCGGCACCGAGAAGGAGATCGAGTTCTCCGTCCTCCAGCGCTGCGAGACGTGCCACGGCAGCGGCGCCAAGGCGGGTAGCGAGGCGGTCACCTGCCCGCAGTGCAACGGGCGCGGCGAGGTCCGCTCGGTCCGCCAGACGATGCTCGGCCAGATGGTCAACGTGAGCGCCTGCCCGCGCTGCAATGGCGAGGGCAAGATCATCGAGGCGGCGTGCGAGACGTGCCACGGCGACGGCCGCACGGAGCGCAAGCGGTCGCTCCGGGTGACGATCCCGGCCGGCATCGACGAGGGCCACCAGATCCGGCTGTCGAACGAGGGCGAGGTCGGGCCGCGCGGTGGCCCGCCGGGCAGCCTGTACGTCGCCGTCCACGTCCAGCCCCACGCGTCGCTCGTGCGCGAGGGCACCGAGCTGTTCTACGAGGCGAAGGTGTCGATCGCCCAGGCCGCGCTCGGCACGCGGATCTCGGTCCCGACCGTCGACGGCGAGGAGGAGGTCGAGATCAAGCCCGGGACGCAGCCCGACACCGAGATCCGGCTGCGGGGCAAGGGCGTTCCCCACCTGCGCCGGGCCGGCCAGCGTGGCGATCTCCACGTCCTCGTCGACGTGGTGGTGCCGACCAAGCTGTCCAAGAAGGCGCGCGACCTGCTGGCCGCCTACGCGGAGGAATCGGGCGAGGCGGTCGGCGGTCGCGGCGGCGGCGGGCTGCTCGAGAAGCTCGGGCTGGGTTGAACGACCCGGCCCAGGCGGCGGGCGCCTGGCTCGAGCTCGCCGTTGAGGCCGATCCCGAGGCGGTCGAGGCCGTCAGTGAGATCTTCAGCCGGGTCGCCCCCGGCGGGACATCGGTCGAGCCCGCCTTCGAGCTCGTCGACGAGGGCCTGGGCGCCCGGGTCGACCCGACCAGGCCGGCGATCGTCCGTGCCTACCTGCCCGCCCGCGACCGGGCGGCCGCCGAGCGAGCCGCCGATGAGGTGTCGGTCGCGCTCGGACACCTGCAGGCCTTCGGCCTGCGCCCGATCGGGGAGCTGCGGACGCGGCTGGTCGAGGAGGCCGACTGGGCCGACGCCTGGAAGGCGCACTTCCCGGTCATGCGGATCGGCCGGCGGCTGGTCATCCGGCCGACCTGGCGGCGGCACCGGGCCGCGCCGGATGACGTGGTCCTGACGCTCGATCCGGGGATGGCCTTCGGGACCGGGCTCCACCCGACGACGCGGCTGTGCCTGGCCGCCATCGAGGTGCTCGCCGACGACGGGCGGCTCGGGGGCGCGCAGGTTCTCGACGTCGGCTGCGGCTCGGGGATCCTGGCCATCGCCGCACTCAAGCTCGGGGCGGCCGCCGCGCTTGGCGTCGACACCGACCCGATCGCCATCGAGGCGACGCTCGCCAACGCTCGCCGGAACCGGCTCGGCCGTCGCCTGCGCGCCCGTGAGGGCAGCCTGCCGAGCGGCCGGCCGCCCGTCGACGTCGTGCTGGCGAACCTCATCGCCGGGGTGCTCGTGCCGCTCGCCCCGGCGCTCCACGCCGAGCTGCGGCCCGGCGGGACGCTGCTGGCGTCGGGCATCTTCGTCGACCGCGAGACGGACGTCGCGGCGGCGTTCGAGGCAGCCGGGCTGGCGGTCGCTCGGCGCTCGGCCGAGGGGGACTGGATCGCGCTCGAGGCCGTCCGCCGGGCCTGAGCGGGACGCCGACCTACAATCGCGAGCGCATGCCGTCGTACTTCCCGGTCCTGCTCGTCGCGCACATCATCCTGGCCGTCAGCCTGGTCCTCCCGTCGATCCTGTTGCCCTTCGCGCTGCGCACGCAGCGCGCCGCGGTCGAGTCGGGCAGCCCGGTCGTGCGCTGGCTGCTGTGGGCCCAGACGCACGGCACGATCGCGATCGGTCTCGGGCTGGCGCTGACCGGGCTGGGCCTCATTGCCTCGCTCGGATCGTCGCTGCTCGAGCAGCCGTGGCTCCTGCTGGCGCTCGCGATCTACTTCGTCAACCTCGGCATCGCGTTCTTCATCCAGCGCCCGAACCTGCGGCGGCTGATCGGGGTTCGGGCGGCGGCCGACGACAAGACCTGGCTCGAGCGCGCCAAGCGGCAGCGCTACGTCTCGTACCTCATGGCCGGGCTGGTCGGCACGATCGGGTTCCTGATGAGCTCCAAGCCGGTACTCTGGTGAGCGGGGGAGCCGCGGAGACACCGATGGACGACGACTGCCTGTTCTGCAAGATCGTGGCCGGCACGATCCCCGCCGAACGCCTCCATGACGACGACCTGGTCGTTGCGATCCGCGACATCGCGCCGCGGGCGCCGACCCACCTGCTGCTCCTGCCGCGCCGCCACATCGCGTCCGCGGCCGAGCTGACGGAGGCCGACGGACCGCTGCTCGGGCGGCTGTTCGCCGTCGCCGCCGAGCTCGCGAGGTCGGCCGGCATCGCCGAGTCCGGCTACCGCCTGGTGTCGAACGTCGGGCGCTGGGGCGGCCAGACCGTGAACCACCTCCACGTTCACCTGATGGGCGGCCGAGCCTTCGACTGGCCCCCCGGGTGACGCGCCCGGTTGTCCTCCGCCGGCGCGCGCTCCTGACCGGCCTGCTCGCCGTCCTGGGCGCCCTCGCGGCCGCCGGTTGCGCCGCGCCCGGACCGCCACCGACGGTCCCACCGGTCGGCTCGGTCCGCCCGGCGATGACGGTCACGCCCGCGGTCAACCTGACGCGCAGCGAGCTCGTTCGCGTCCTCGGTACGCGCAACCTCGTGCTCGCCGACAGCCAGGCGCCGATCCGACCGGGCGAGGCACCGCTCCTGGCCGCGGCGCCGCGGGCCGTCTACCAGGTCATCCTGCCCAAGGACCCGACCAAGGGCTTCATCGTCGTGTACGAGTTCCCGGACGCCGCGCGGGCGGCCGCCGCCGCAGCCGAGGAGCAGGCCTACCTGGCCACCGGCCCCGGGCGCGTGCAGCGGCCGCAGGGGACGGTCACGGTCATCCGCCAGGTCGGCTCGACGGTCGTGTTCTACGACTGGTTGCCGGGCGCGTCACTCGACCCGTCGGCACCCGGGATCCAGGCAACGCTCGAGACCCTGGGGACCGGGTACCCGGTCGCGAACTGAGCGTCGCTGGCGCGAGGGGCCTCGAGCGGCCGGTCAGCGACCCGCCGGCGGGCTGTCGGCGGCGATCCAGGTCCGGATCTGGCCACGCTTGATCTTGAGCGTGTGGGTGCGCGGGAAGTCATCCTCGGGCCACAGCCGCCAGCCGGCGATCCGCTGGTTCGGCCCAAGGGTTGCGTTGGCGGCCTTCACCGCCGCCTCGGTCCGGGCTCGAACGACCACCGGATCCGGTTCCGCGGTGGCTCCCGGAAGCCCACCGGCCGAGGCGAGGACGACCGCCTCGATCCGTCCGGGCTCGGTCTCGAGGACGACAGAATCGCGGATCCCGGCGATACGCAGGGCATTCTCGATGTCCTCGGGATAGACGTTGAAGCCGTTGGGCAGCACGATCATGTCCCGCTTGCGTCCGGACAGGATCAGCCGCCCCGCGTCGTCGAGATGACCGATGTCGCCGGTCTTGTACCAGCCGTCGGGGGTGAATGCCTCAGCGGTCGCGGTCGGGTTCTCCCAGTAGCCGCGGAAGACCGTTGGCCCGCGGAACTGGATCTCGCCGTCATCGGCGATCCGCATCTCGACGCCAATCGGCGGGCGGCCCACCGTGCCCAGGCCGTGGTCGGCGAGCGTGGTGCAGCTGCCGGTCCCGGTCTCGGTCGCGCCGTAGCCCTGCAGGACGGTCACGCCCAGATCCTCCCAGCCCTGCTGGAGCGCCGGCGGCAGGAATGCCCCGGCGGACAGGAACAGCCGGAAGTGGCCACCGAGCTGGGCGTGGACGCTGCCGAACAGCCGGCGCCGCACCCCTACCGGGAGATGTCGGGCAATGCCGCGGAGGCGGGCGAAGGACGTCTCGCGCCCTCGCTTGGCGACCTCGCGCTCGATCGCGCTCCAGAACAGGTCGAGGACCTGGGGCACGACGACCATCGAGGTGACCCGGTGGTCCCGCAGCGAGTCGAAGATGACGCGCGGGTTCCGGCTGCGCACGTACAGGATGTCGGCACCGACCGACAACGCGTAGTACAGCCCGACCGACTGTTCGAGCAAATGCGACAGCGGCAGCAGGGAGACGATCCGGTGCTCCATCGGGGGGACGATCCGGTGGAACGTCTCGATCGACGCGATGACGTTCGCGTGGTTGAGCATCACGCCCTTTGGCGTGCCGGTCGTGCCCGAGGTGAACACCAGCTCGAACGTGGCGTCGGGCGTTGGTGCCGGCAGCCCGTCGAGCTGTGCCCCCCAGTCGGGCGGGAAGGTGTCGTCGGGCTCGGCCGTGATCGCGTCGAGCGTGGTCGTCGGGAAGCGGTCGAGACCGGCCTCGCGCGGGTCCGGAGCGTCGCGACCGGTACCCAGCACCAGGTGGCGGGCGCCCGACGTGCGGACGATGCCCTCGACCGCCTCGGCCGACATGCGGAGGTCGAGGGGGACGAGGATGAGGCCCGCCCGCATGGCGCCGAAGTAGGCCGCCGGCAGATCCGGGGTCGATGGCGACCAGGTCAGCAGCCGATCGCCCGGCGCGAGCCCCAGCGCTCGCAGGCGCCAGGCCGCGATCCGCGAGCGACGATCGAGCTCCCGATAGCTCCACGTGGTCGTCGTGCCGTCGTCGAGGCGGAGGCTCAGGGCCGTCTTGTCGCCATTCGCCGTGACGGCGTCGGCGAGCAGGTCGAGCAACGTCTCCACGTGGCCTCCGGGTAGGGATGGCATCGTACGATGCCCGCTCGGCGCCTCGTGCGGGGACCCGACGTGGACGCCTACCCGAACGTTTGACCGACATGGGACCCTCGGCTACACTCCGCCAGCCCCGGACGGGATCGCCATCCGGGGCGCGCCGAGGCCGGCTGGCCGCGAGCCTGGCGCCGCCACAAGACCCCTGGCCTGGGGAGGTGAACCGGGATTGGCAGAAGTCCGAGTGGGTGAGAACGAGACGTTCGAAAGCGCCCTGCGTCGCTTCAACAAGAAGATCCAGCAGAGCGGCATCCTCGCCGAGGCTCGCCGGCGTGAGCACTACGAGAAGCCGTCGGTGAAGCGCAAGCGCAAGGAAGCCAAGCGCAAGAAGAACGCCCGAACGCAGGTCGGCTGAGCGGGCCCAGCCCGGCCTCACGTCAAGCCTGATCCCCCGCGGGCCCACCGGCGGCCCACCGCGTCCGCGGTGGCCCGCCCCGCCCGAGGTGCCAGAACCGGTGTCCCTGCAAGATCGCGTCCAGACCGATATCGCCACCGCCATGCGGGCGGGCGATGGGCTGCGTCGCGACGTGCTCCGGATGGTCTCCAGCGCTGCATACAACGTCGAGAAGCGCCAGGGGCATCCCCTGACCGACGACGAGTACCTGGCCGTCCTGACCCGCGAGGTCAAGACCCGCCGCGAATTGGTCGAAGCGTTCCGCGCCGGCGGCCGTGACGACCTCGTGGCCAAGGAAGAAGCCGAGATCGAGATCATCGCCGCCTACCTGCCCGAGGCGCTCGGCGAGGCCGAGGTGGCCGCGCTCGTCGACGAGGCGATCGCGGCGACCGGTGCCAGCTCGCCGCGCGACCTCGGCAAGGTCATGGGCTGGCTCTCCCCACGGACCCGCGGCCGGGCCGACGGGAAGCAGGTCAGCGAGCTGGTCGCCCGCAAGCTCGCCGGAGCCGACCTCGCCGCCCACGACCGTGGGACCCACTAGGCCCGCCAGGGTGCCGACTCGATGCTGACGCGGCGGACCGAGACCTCGACGCGCTTCTCGCGACGCGACATCCCGCGCGTGCTCGCCGCGGGCGGGATCCTGGTCCTCGCCCTGGGGCTGATCCTCGGTGCCGACATCCTGCCCGCGCCGCCGCTCGACGCGTCCGAGGGCCAGCTCGCGACGCGCGACATCGTGGCCCCGAAGGCACACGACTTCGAGAGCGAGGTCCAGACCTCGGCCGCCCGGAAGGCCGCCAGCGACGCCGTGCCCTTCCAGTACACGTTCACGACCGAGAACGCGATCGCGATCGCGGCCAGCCAGCAGGTCGCCCTCGAGGATCATTTCGGCCAGATCGACACGACATTCTCGGCGGACCTGAGCGCCGAAGGGCGCAAGACCCTGCTCCAGACCGCGGTTCCCGGCCTGTCGGCCGCTGCGCGTGAGACCCTGGTCGCCCTCGACGTTGCGGACTGGGCGACCGTGCGGACCGAAGCGGCGCGGGTGCTGGACGCCACGCTGCGCACGGAGCTGCGCGATACCGAGGTGGAGGAGACGCGGCTGCGCCTCGCCGGCCGGATGGCCGGCGGCCTCGACGAGGCCGAGCGGATGCTCGCGGCCGAGCTCATCGCGCCGCTCGTCGTCGCCAACTCCTCGCTCGACCTCGAGCTGACCGAGACCGCCCGGGCGCAGGCCGCGGCCGAGGTCACCCCGGTTCGGGTGGCGATCCGCCAGGGCGAGGTCATCGTCCGCAACGGCTCGCCCCTGACCGCCATCGACATCGAGAAGATCGATGCGCTCGGGCTGAGCGAGACCGTCCCCGACGTCGCGAGCCTCGGAGGCTGGTTCCTGCTGGCGCTCCTCGTCGTCGGGTTGCTGCTCGCCTGGATCTGGCGCTTCCGGCCGGCGCTCTGGCATCGCAACAACGTGCTGATCCTCATCGGGCTGCTGCTCGTCGGCGCCACGCTCGCGCTCAAGGTCACCGCCGACCGGCCGACGTTGCCGTACTTCCTCCCGACTGCGGCGATCGCCATGCTCCTCGCGATCCTGCTCGATGCGTCCACGGCGACGATCGTCATCGCCATCGTCGCCCTGATCGGCGGGGCGGTGAACGGCGGCTCGCTCAGCGGCGGCTCGCTCGAATTCGCGGCGTACATCTTCCTGGGTGGCGTCGCCGGCCTGATCGCGGTCCGCCGCGGCGACCGGCTCCAGGTCTTCGTCCAGGCGGCGGTCGCCGTGTTCGTGGTGAACGCCCTCGTGGTGACCGTCTTCTCGCTGCTCGGCACGCACGACCTGCGCGGCATCCTCGAGCTCTGGTTCGCCTCCGCCGCCTCGGCGGCCGGATCGGGCATCGCCACGGTTGGCACGTTTGCCGTGCTCGGCTCGGTGTTCGGGATCCTGACCGTGTTCCAGCTGCTCGAGCTGGCGAACCCGTCGCAGCCGCTGCTGCGCCGGCTGCTGGTCGAGACGCCCGGCACGTACCACCACTCGCTGATGGTCGGCAACCTCGCCGAGCGGGCCGCCGAGGCCATCGGTGCCGATCCGCTGGTGACCCGCGTGGCGGCCTACTACCACGACGTCGGCAAGCTGGCCAACCCGCTCGCCTTTATCGAGAACCAGGCCGGCGGCGAGAACATCCACGACCAGCTCGATCCGGAGGTCAGCGCCGGGATCCTCAAGCAGCACGTCGCCGACGGGATCGACCTGGCCTACAAGTCGCGCCTGCCAACGGCGCTCATCGCCTACATCCCGCAGCACCACGGGACCGCGATCATGAGCTACTTCTACGCTCGGGCGAAGGAGCTTGCCGGCCCCGGCGTGGTGGTCGACGAGCGCAAGTTCCGGCACGCCGGGCCGAAGCCGCAATCGCGCGAAGCCGCGCTGATCATGCTCGCCGACGGGGTCGAGGCGTCCGTGCGCTCGCTCGCCGCGCGAGACGAGCCGGCGATCCGGGCGATGGTCTCGCGGATCATCGAGGAGCGGACGACGGACAACCAGTTCGACGAATGCGACCTGACGCTGCGCGACCTCGAGCTCATCCGCGAGGCGTTCGTGGGACAGCTCCTCGGGATGTACCACACCCGCGTCGCCTACCCGCAGAACACGGTGGTCGAGCTCGAATCGCGGCGCGCGGCGGCCGGCGGCGGCGGTGGGGGGAGCGGCCCGGCCTCGTGACCCGGGCGATCTACCTGGGGTCGTGGCGGGTCGACCTCAGCGTGCGTGACGGCGTCACCGCGCCGCTGCCCGGGACCGCGCTGGCCCGATGCGTGGCCTCCGCACTGGTCGCGGGCGGCGCTCCGGCCCCCGCTTCGATCGGGCTGATCCTGTCGGACGACGCCGAGCTCGCCCGGCTCAACGCCGAGCACCTCGGCAAGGCCGGTCCGACCGACGTGCTGTCGTTCCCGCTCCTGCCGCCGGAAGCATTCCCGCGCCACGCCGGCGACCGGCGCGTGGCGCGCGACCGGCCCGCCGGCTCGCCCGACTTCGCGCTGCCGCCCGGCCGACGGCCGCACCTCGGCGACATCGTCATCTCGGTCGAGCGGGCGATCGACCAGGCCGGTCGCCGGCCGCGGCGGCCAGACCGGGGACGTGCGCTGGTCGGCGGCCGACGAGCTGCGCCTGCTGGCCGTTCACGGCGCGCTCCACGTCTGCGGCTGGGACCACGCCGAACCGGTCGAGGAGGCGGCGATGCGCGCGCTCGAGGGGCGTCTCCTTGGTGCGACCGGCGGGCCGGCGCACCTGGGCCCGGGCTAGCCCTCGAGCAGCACGCAGCAGCGGCCCGGCGACGGGTCGAAGCGCGCCCGGATGCGCGACGATCCGAGCCCGTCGACGACGCCCTCGAGCATGGCCAGGTTCGTGCCGCACACGAGGTCGCGATGGTTGCGCGCCACGCGGTCGAACGGGCAGTTCTGCAGGGTGACGGTGGATCCGTCGCTCGTCGCCTCGTAGCCGGCCGTGGCAAGGGCCGCCGCCGCGGCACCGAGGCGATCGGGGACGGACGCCCGCGAGCCGACCATCGTGCGCGCCGCCCGCCCGATCGTCGCGCCATGCGCGGTCGCCGCCTTGTCGAGCTTCACCCGGACGTCGTCCATCCCGCCCCCGGCGTCGAGCGCGGTCGCGAAGAGCCCGGCCAGCACGTCGTCGCGCCGCTCCGGCAGCGTGATGTCGACCTGCCGGCCCGATCGGCGATAGACCTTCGCGGGCCGGCCCGCGCCGGGTCCGCTGCGCCCGGTCAGGCGGCGGTAGTCCGCCTCGAGCAGCCCGGCCTCCACCAGCCGATCGAGGTGGAACGCGGCGAGCGGTCGGCCCACGCCCACGGCGGCCGCCGCGGCGTCCCGCCCGACCGCATCGGGCGCACCCGCCACGTGGAGGTAGAGCGCCCGCCGGACGGGCTCGGCCAGGGGCGCCACGGCATCGAGCCGCGCGACGAGGTCGGGGTCGTTCATTGGCACATTCTATCGCTAGTCATTCCTAGTGCAACGTGTCGCGAGGAAGCGGCAGGCGCCGGCCGCGACCGGTCGCTGCTACCATCGACACAGGCCCCTCCGTGCTCCGTCGAGCCCGGATCGGGCCGTGTCGTGCTGTCCTCGGAGGTCAGGTGAAGGTCGTCGTCGGTCTCGGGAACCCTGGGTCGCAGTATGCCGGCACGCGCCACAACATCGGCTGGCTGGTCATGGACCGCATCGCCGAGCGCGCGAACTGGGCCGGCAAGGGCCGCCAGCGTGACGCGTCGAACGTGGCGATGGGCCGCTTCCGTGGCCTGGACCTGACCCTGGTGAAGCCGCTGACCTACATGAACGAGTCGGGCCTCGCGGTGCGCAAGGTGATCGCCCGCGAGCACGCCCCGCTGGCCGACCTGCTCATCGTCGCCGACGACTTCGCGCTGCCCTTTGGCAAGCTGCGCTTCCGCGAGGGCGGCGGGCCGGGCGGCCACAACGGCCTGCGCTCGATCATCGACGAGCTGGGGACCGAGAAGTTCAGCCGGCTGCGGGTCGGCATCGGTGAGCCCGACCGTGGCGCGGTCGACCACGTCCTGACCCGCTTCGCGCCCGACGAGCAGCAACGGCTCGACGAGCTGCTCGACGCCGCCGCGGACGCGGTCGAGGCGTGGGCGCGCGAGGGCACGAACAAGGCCGCCAACCGGTTCAACATGTTCGAGCTGCGACCGGCGGATACGACCCGGCTGGCCGCGGCTGGCGAGGTCGACGGGCCGCCCGACGCAACGGGGATCCGGCGCACGCGGACCGGCTGGCGGCGCATCCGCCCGGCCGGCCCGGACGCCTGAGCCGTGCCCGAGACGCCGATGCGCGGCCGGCGCGGCCGCGACCGCCGGATCGCCGAACGCGTGGCAACCGAGTTCGCCACCCGCCACGCTCCGCCCAGGCCGGAGGACGAGGTCGACTTCGACGTCGCCGCTGTCGATGCCGAGGTCGCCGACGCGCGCCGTCCGCCGGCCGTGCCGCGCCCCGCCGCCAAGCCGGCCACGGCGCCGGCGGCAGCACGGAAAGGCGGCGGCCAGCGCATCCCGGACCTGTCGGCCCTGCCGCCGCTGCTCGCGGCGACCGGCACGCTGACGGGGCTCCGCGAACGGCTCGGCGCCCCGGATGACGAACGGCGAACCGGCCGGCACGTCGGCCTCGTCGCGGTGCCGCACGGCGCCAAGACCTACCTCGCGGCGGCGCTCGCGCTGGTCGCCGGCGGGGAGCGCCTCGTCTGGATCGCGCGCGACGCGGAGATCGGCGACCGGGTGGCGGAGGAGTTCGCGGCCTGGTCGGGCGACCCGGAGGCCGTCGCCGTGCTCGAGCCGCGCACCTCGCTGGCCTACGAGCGCAGCGAGCTGATCGCCGACGAGACCGCAGCACGGGTCGCGGCACTCGCCGCCTGGCGGAGCGGTCGTGCCCGGATCCTCGTCGCCAGCGTCCAGGCGCTGCTCCAGCACACGATCGACCCGGCCGAGCTGCCGGCGGCCCCGCGCGAGCTTCGGCCCGGATCACGGATCCACCAGGACGGGCTGCTCCACGAGCTGTTCGGCCTCGGCTACGTGCCGGTCTCGGAAGTCGCCGGCCGGGGCGAATTCGCCCGTCGTGGCGGGATCGTCGACGTCTTCCCGCCGTCGATGCCGCTGCCGGTTCGGATCGAGTTCTTCGGCGACGAGATCGACTCGCTGCGCGCGTTCGACCCGACCGACCAGCGCACGGTCGGGCCGGTCGAGCGGGCGCTGCTCCTTCCCGCGACCGAGTTCCTGTTCCCGGCCGGCGGGGCGGCGGCCATCCGCGACCGGCTGGGCCGGGCCGCGGCGCGCCTCCCCGAGCGTCTCGCGGCCGACCTCGACCGGTTCGAGACCGACCCGGACGAGGGCGGGCGGACCGCCGCGCCGAGCACGAAGGACGCACCGACGACCAGGGCGCTCGCGGTCGGCGACGCGGCCGAGGTCTGGGCGGCCCAGCTCGCACCGGCGACCGGGCTCGACCACGTCGCCGCCGAGCACGCTGCTGGTCCTCGACGAGCCGGGTGACCTCGCCGAGGCCGCCGAGTTCCTGTGGCGCCAGGCCGACGAGCGACGGGGCGAGCTGGTCGAGGCCGGCGAGCTGCCCAAGGACTGGCCCTCGACGTACCTCGGCCCGCGCGACTGGAAGCGCCGGCTGGTCGCGTCGCGGACGCTCGAGCTGACCTGGGAATCGGAGCCACCCGAGGGCGTCGCGATGGCGCGGGGCGGGCTGTCGTCCGGCGACCCGTTCGGCTGGCGCGAGCCGGTCCTGCCAGCCGGCCGGGCCGGGCGCCTGGTCGATGCGGTCACCGCGTGGCGAACCGACGGCGCCCGGATCGTGCTCGCATCCGACCAGGCACCGCGGCTGGCCGACCTGCTCGCCGAGGCCGGGCAGCCGGTCGCGGTCGTCGAGCGGGTGGGGGAGGCGCCGCCCCCCGGCGCGATCGCGCTCGTCGACCGGAGCCTCAACGGCGGCTTCACCGGTGGCCCGGACGGCTTGACCTTCGTCACCGATCGCGAGCTGTTCGGGACGGTCCGGGTGCGCCGCCCGCGGGCGCTTCGACGGATCGTGCCGCGCGACATCCTCGAGCGCCTGGCACCGGGCGACCTGGTCGTCCACATCGACCATGGCGTGGCGCGCTACGAGCAGATGCTCCGGCGCGGCGGCGCCGGGGAGGACCGCGACTACCTCGAGCTGTCGTTCGCCGGCGGCGACCGCATCTTCGTCCCGGTCGAGCAGATCTCGCGGATCAGCCGCTATGCCGGCGGCGAGCGCCCGGCGCTGTCGCGGCTCGGCGGCACCGAGTGGCTGCGCGCCAAGCAGCGGGTTCGCAAGGCGGTCGACGACCTGGCCGAGGAGCTGCTCGCGCTGTACGCATCGCGCGCCGATGCGCGCGGCCATTCGTTCGCGCCCGACAGCCCGTGGCAGTCCGAGATGGAGGCGTCGTTCCCGTACGAGGAGACGATCGACCAGCTGCGCGCCGCAGCCGAGGTCAAGGCCGACATGGAGCTCGTCCGGCCGATGGATCGCCTCGTCGTCGGCGACGTCGGCTATGGCAAGACCGAGGTCGCGCTGCGAGCCGCGTTCAAGGCGACCCAGGACGGCAAGCAGGTCGCCGTCCTCGTCCCGACGACGGTCCTCGCGGCGCAGCACGACGCGACGTTCTCGCAGCGGCTTCGCCGCCTTCCCGCTCGAGGTCCGCCTGCTGTCGCGCTTCGTGGCAGCGTCCACCCAGGCGGCCACCCTCGCCGGGCTGGCCGACGGCACGGTCGACATCGTCATCGGCACGCACCGGCTGCTGAGCAAGGACGTCCGCTTCCGCGATCTCGGGCTGGTCGTGGTCGACGAGGAGCAGCGCTTCGGCGTGGCCGCCAAGGAGCGGCTCAAGCAGCTCCGCCGCGAGGTGGACGTGCTGACGCTCTCCGCCACGCCGATCCCGCGGACGCTCAACCTGGCCCTCGCCGGGATCCGCGACCTGTCGGTCATCGAGACGCCGCCGGAGGACCGGCTGCCGATCCAGACCCGCGTCGCCGAGGCGACCGCGGGCCTCGTCCGCGACGCGATCCTGCGCGAGCTCGACCGCGGCGGCCAGGTCTTCTACGTCCACAACCGGGTCGAGACGATCGAGGCCCAGGCCGACCAGCTGCGCCGGATGCTGCCCGGCGTGCGCTTCGTGGTCGGCCACGGCCAGATGGCGGAGGGTGCGCTCGAGAAGGTGATGATCGCCTTCGCCGACGGCGCCGCCGACGTCCTGGTGTGCACCACGATCATCGAATCCGGGCTCGACATCCCGAACGCCAACACGATCGTCATCGACCGCGCCGACACGCTCGGGCTGGCCCAGCTGTACCAGCTCCGCGGCCGGGTCGGGCGCTCGTCGCGGCGGGCCTACGCCTACCTGCTGTACCGCCGGCGCGAGCGGCTGTCGGACGAGGCGCGCAAGCGGCTCCAGGCGATCTTCAACGCGTCCGAGCTCGGGGCCGGGTTCCAGATCGCGCTGTCCGACCTCGAGATCCGCGGCGCCGGCAACATCCTCGGCGGCGAGCAGTCGGGCCACATGGCCGCCGTCGGCTTCGACCTCTACTCGCGGCTGCTGGCCGAGGCGGTCGAGACGCGCAAGGCGTCGATGGAGGGCCGGGCGCCGATCGTCGAGGCGCCGCAGGCCGTCGTGGACCTGCCGGTCGAGGCGCACCTGCCCGACGACTACGTCCCCGACGAGGCACAGAAGCTGGAGCTGTATCGGCGCCTGGCCCGTGCCCGCACGACCGGCGACCTGGCCGCCTTCCGCCAGGAGGTGCTCGATCGTTACGGGCCGATGCCCGACCCGGTCGCCCGGCTCGTCGAGGTGGCCGAGCTGCGGATGGCGGCCGAGGCCGCGGGCGTTGCCTCGATCTCGCGCGAGGAGGGCTGGCTGGTCGTCCGCTTCGGGGCCGGGCTCACCCGCGCGACGGCGATGCGGCTGCTCGACGGGCCGCCACTCCCCGGCGTGCGGCCGAACGACGTGACGTTCGCCAGCAACCAGGTCCGGCTCCGGCTGTCGGCCGATCCGCGTCGCGGCTGGACGCTGACCCAGGCGGTCGTCGCCCGGCTCGGCGCGACCCCCGCGTAGGCCCTCGCGATCCGGGCTTGCCTCCTGGGCGTACCGTCTTGGTGAGGACCGCACGCGCCAAGGAGGTGTTCCATGCGCTCCTACATGGTGGTCGGCAACCAGACGTTGACCAGCCCTGAGCTGGCAACAGCCATCGGTGACCTGATGGCCGGCGGCCCGACCGAGCTCCACGTCGTCGTGCCGGCGACGCCTGCCCAGAAGGGCTTCACCTGGGACGAGAACGAGGCAATCGCGGTCGCCCGCGAGCGGCTCGACGAGTTCCTCCATCGGCTGAAGGCGATGGGCCTCAAGGCGACCGGCGAGGTTGGCTCACGCGACCCGATCGAGGCCGTGCAGGACGCCCTGCGCAGCCATCCGGTCGACGAGGTCATCCTCTCGACCCTGCCGTCGGGCATCTCGCGCTGGCTCGGCCAGGACGTGCCGACACGCCTCCGCGGCTCGGTGGCGGTGCCGGTCACGGTGGTGACAGCCGCCCGCGAGGTCGTCAAGAGCAGCTGAGCGTCGTGCGCGCGACGGGGGGCGGGGCCGGGCCGTAGAGTGCCCGCATGACCGACCAGACCAACCCCGACACGGGCCTGACACCTCACGCCGAGCGCAATCGGCAGGCGTGGGACGCCGACAGCGACGACTACCAGCAGCGTCACGGCGCCCAGCTGGCCGACAGCGGCGGGCTGGCGTGGGGCACGTTCCAGGTGCCCGAGGCCGACCTCCACGTTCTCGGTGACGTCGACGGGCGCGACATGCTCGAGCTCGGCTGCGGCGCCGCGCAGTGGTCCATCGGGCTCGCGGCGCAGGGAGCCCGGCCGGTCGGGCTCGACCTGTCCGAGCGGCAGCTCGAGCACGCCCGGCGGCTGATGGCCGAGGCCGGCGTCGACTTCCCGCTCATCCACGGCAGCGCCGAGGCGGTCCCGCTGCCCGACGCCAGCTTCGACATCGTGTTCTGCGACCACGGCGCGATGACCTTCGCCGACCCGTACCGGACCGTGCCCGAGGTCGCCCGGCTGCTCCGCCCCGGCGGCCTGTTCGCATTCAGCCACGGCTCGCCGATCGAGTCGATCTGCTGGCCGCTCGACGCCGAGGAGGTCGGCGACCGGCTCGTCCTCGACTATTTCGGGATGCACGCCATCGACGACGGCGAGACGATCACGTTCCAGCTGCCGTACGGCGAGTGGATCCGGCTGTTCCATGCCAACGGGTTCTCCGTCGAGGACCTCATCGAGCCGCGCCCCGGACCCGACGCGACGAGCAGCTATCGCTCGCCGGCCGCCGTGGCCTGGGCGCGACGCTGGCCGTCGGAGTCCATCTGGCGCCTGCGCCGGCGGTGACCGGGCCGGACCGCCTCCGATGACCCCGGACTGACCGGCCTGCGTCGATCGTCGCGGTCCGTCCTCGACGAACCGCCGTGGCGAACTCCGCCGTCGCGCGGCATCCTTGGCCCATGAACCTTCCCCGCGGCCGGCAGGCCGACAGCCTGTGGCGCGCGGATCGTCGCGCGCTGACGATCGGCCTGGTCCTGACGATCACGCTGATCGGGTTCGAGTCGCTCGCCATCTCGACCGTCATGCCGATCGTGGCCGACGAGCTGGGCGGGATCGAGCTGTACGGCTGGGTCTTCTCGGCCTTCTTCCTCGGCTCGCTGATCGGGATCGTCGTCGTCGGCGGCGCGATCGACCGCGGCGGGCTGGCCGTCCCGTTCGCGGCCGGCCTGGGGCTGTTCGCGATCGGGCTGCTGGCCGGCGGGCTTGCGCCGACGATGCTGATCCTCGTCCTCGCGCGCTTCGTCCAGGGCCTCGGGGCCGGGGCGCTCCAGCCGATCGCGTACGTGGCGATCGGCCGGTCGTTGCCGGACACGCTCCGGCCGCGGATGTTCGCCACGCTGTCGACGGCGTGGATCCTGCCCGGCGTGATCGGGCCGGCGATCGCCGGCGCCATCGGCGAATCGATCGGCTGGCGCTTCGTCTTCCTCGGCCTGCTGCCGCTCATCGTGGTCGCTGGGGCGTTGACCCTCGGCGCGCTGCGCGACGTGGCCGTCCCGCCCGGGGTCGACGAGGCCCGGGCTGCGGCCGCCAGCCGGAGTCGCCTGCCGCTGGCCGTCGCGGTCGCGGTCGGGGCCGCGCTGCTGACCGTCGGCCTGACCAGCGGCCAGCCGCTCCCGACCGTCGCCTTGAGCGTGGGCGGGGTGGTCATCGGCGTCCTCGCCCTCCGCCGCCTCACGCCGCCCGGGACGCTCCTGGCTCGCCCGATCCTGCCCGCCGCCGTCCTCCTGCGCGGGATCCTGACCTGCGCGTTCTTTGGCGTCGACGCGTTCGTCGCGCTGACCCTGGTCGACTGGCGCGGGCTGTCGGCCACCGAGGCCGGTCTGGCCCTGACGGCCGCCACGATCTCGTGGACCGCCGGGTCCTGGACCCAGGCGCGCGGCGCCGCGCGGCGGCCGACCTACCAGTTCGTGCGGATCGGGTTCGCGATCACCACCATCGGGCTGGCCGGGATGTTGCTGGTGCTCAACCCCGAGGTGCCGTGGTTGTTCGGCGTCCTCACCTTTGGCGTGGCCGGGTTCGGGATGGGCCTGTCGTACTCGCCACTCGCGCTCATCGTGCTGCGCGAATCGACGCCCGAGACCCAGGGATCGGCGACCAGCTCCCTGTCGCTGACCGACTCGCTCGGAACGGCCATCGGGACCGGGCTGACCGGCGCAATGGTCGCCGCCAGCGTGCGTGCCACGGGCGAGTCGGCGACCGGGCTGGCGGCCGGCTTCGCGATCGCCGTCGCGATCGGGCTGGGCGGGCTGGTGTTGACGGCGCGGCTCAAGCCGCGGACCGAGTCGAGCGCCGCCCTCGCCCTCTCGCCGGCGTCGCCGCCGTCGTAGACGCGCCGCACGCCTGCGGTAGACTTCGGGACCTGTCAGCGGCTTCGCCGGGACGCCGCGGCCCCGATCATGGAGGCCTCCCGAACGTGTCTGCCGAGGAGCTGCGCGCGAAGATCCGCGAGGTTCCCGACTTTCCGAAGCCCGGGATCCTGTTCTACGACATCACGACGCTGCTCAAGGATTCGGCGGCGTACAAGGAAGCCATCGACCTGATGCTCGCGCCGTTCAAGGACGAGCCGATCGACATCGTGGTCGGGATGGAGTCGCGCGGCTTCATCTTCAGCGCGCCGATGGCCTATCTGCTTGGCGCCGGCCTCGTCCCCGTCCGCAAGCTGGGCAAGCTGCCGGCCGAGACGATCACCGTCGAATATGCCCTCGAGTACGGCTCGAACACGCTGGAGATCCACCGCGACGCGATCTCTCCCGGCCAGCGCGTCCTGATCGTCGACGACCTGCTGGCGACCGGTGGCACCGTGCATGGCACGATCGAGCTGGTCGAGCGACTCAAGGGCGAGGTCGTCGGCCTCGGCTTCCTCGTCGAGCTCGACTTCCTCAAGGGACGCGACCGGCTCGAGGGACGGCGCGTCACGAGCGTCATCCAGTACTGACCGACCGTCTACCGAGAGCGCGAGATTGCCCGAACCACCCGTCGACCCCAGCACCCCGGCGGAGCCGCCCGACACCGGCGGGCCTCGTGCCGGTCCGCCGGCGCGCGGCGCCCCGAGCCGGTCGACCTCGGCGCGTCGCCGCTTCTTCCGGGCGTTCGCCGGCGAGCTGATCAATACCGCGGCCACGGTCGCCGGCGCCGCGCAGGCGCTCCAGCAGGCCTCGGCCGAGGCGGCCGGCGGCATCCTCAACCCGGCGGGCTTCCAGACCGCCCGGCCGGGCGAGCCGGACGCCGGACGCGGGCCGACCGGCTTCCGGACCCCTTCCGCGAGGACGGCGGTGTGCTCTACCTGGTGGACCAGCGCCGCCTGCCCGATGAGCTCGTCGAGTATCAATGCCGCTCGGCCGGCGAGGTGGCCTACGCGATCCGCGAGATGGTCGTCCGCGGGGCGCCGGCGATCGGACAGGTCGCGGCGATCGGCCTCGCGATCAGCGCCGAGCACCAGCGCGACGGCCGGCCGTATGCCCGCAAGGCGACGATCCGCGGCACGGCCAACGCCCTGATCAACGCGCGCCCGACCGCGGTCAACCTGCGCTGGGCGGTCGAGCGCGTGCTGGCCCGCTTCACCGAGGTCGGCGAGCTGTCCGAGGACGGCGACGCGATCGCCGACGCCATGCGGGCCGAGGCCGACGCGATCGTCTGGGAGGCGACCACCGACCACGGCCGGCTCGCGGAGTTCGGGCTGGCCGTCCTGCCCGAGCCCGACGACCGCCCGGTCCGGATCCTGACCCACTGCAACACCGGGCCACTTGCCTGCGGCCAGTTCGGGACGGCACTCGGCGTGGTCCAGGCGGCGCACCACGCCGGTCGCGCGGTTCACGTCTGGGTCGACGAGACGCGGCCGTACCTGCAGGGTGCGCGGCTGACGACCTGGGAGCTCGCCCAGGCGGGCGTCTCGCACACGCTCCTGCCCGACGTCGCGGCCGGATCGCTGCTGGCCGCCGGCGAGGTCGACGTCGTGCTCGTCGGGGCCGACCGGATCGCGGCCAACGGCGACACGGCGAACAAGGTCGGGACCTACCCGCTGGCCGTGCTGGCCGCCCGCCACGGCGTGCCGTTCTATGTCTGCGCCCCGACCAGCTCGGTCGACCTCGCGACCGCCGACGGCTCGGCCATCCCGATCGAGGAGCGCGCGCCCGGACGAGGTTCTCGAGTTCCGGGGCGTGCGGATCGCCCCGCCCGGCACGGAGGTCCGGAACCCGGCCTTCGACGTCACCCCGGCGGAGCTGATCACCGGGATCGTGACCGAGGAGGGCGTCATCGGGCCGCCATTCGAGGCCGGGCTGCGCGAGGCGACCGAGA
Organism: uncultured Chloroflexia bacterium; assembly: GCA_963721545.1. Taxonomy (GTDB): domain Bacteria; phylum Chloroflexota; class Limnocylindria; order Limnocylindrales; family CSP1-4; genus SPCO01. The sequence goes on along the minus strand of CAVRKB010000003.1, from coordinate 114,561 downwards.
CGGCCGCGGCGCGCTGGGCGGCGACACCCGGCTTCCGCGCAGTGCGCCACGAGCCGGCCACGGCATCCCGCGAGGCCGTCGCCCACCGGCCGACGGCGCGCCGGTCGGAGCCGGCTGATGGCCACGGTCGCGGTCGGGCGGCGCGGTGCGGTCGTCGCCCGGGCGACGGTCGACAAGGCCGAGCTGCGCACCTTCCTCGAACGCGACCGGCTGTACGCCGCGTACGCCATCTGCGACCTCGAGGAGCGCGAGTTCGCGCGGACTCGCTGGGCGATGGCGTGGGACGCGGACACGCCGATCGCGCTCGTCCTCGAGTACAACGGGCCGACGCCGCAACCGCTGTTCGCGATGGGTCGCGACGACGGCATCAGCGCGATCCTGCGCGACCTCATCCGGCCGCGGGTGGCCTACGTCGCCGCGCCGCGCTCCCTGCTGACGGCGATCGAATCGGCCTATCGGGTCGACCCCGGCCCGTCGATGGTCCGGATGTGGGTCGACCGGACCACCTTCCGCCCGTACCCGGCGACCGTCCAGCGGCTGCTGCCGGTCGAGATCGGCGAGCTCAACCGGCTGTACCAGCTCGGGTTCGCCTCGTGGCTGCCGTCCAGCGCGATCGCCGACGGCGTGTACTACGGCCTGCGCGTCAACGGCCAGCTGGTGGCTGCGGCGGGCACCCACGTCGTCAGCCCGGCGGCCCGGCTGGCGGTCGTCGGCAACGTCCTGACCCAGATCGATTACCGTGGACGCGGGTTCGCGACCGCGGTCACCGGTGCCGTGACCGCCGACCTGCTGCGGACGTGCGACCAGGTCGTGCTCAACGTCCGATCCGACAATCCACCGGCGCTCAACGCCTATCGGCGGCTGGGCTACCAGGAGCACGTCCGCTTCGAGGAACGGCTCGTCCACCGCCTCGGCTCGCCGTGGCAGGAGCTCGCCGGCCCGTTGCGCCGCCTGTTCAACCGCAAGGAGATCGACCCTCGATGACGACCGCCCAGCCAACCGTCGCCCACGACGTCACCGACCTCGGCCTCGCCGCCGAGGGCGTCCGGCGGATCGAATGGGCGGAGCGCGAGATGCCCGTCCTGCGGCTCATCCGCGAGCGCTTCGAGCGCGAGCGGCCGCTCGACGGCCTGCGCATCGGGGCGTGCCTCCACGTCACGACCGAGACCGCCAACCTGATGCGCACGCTCAAGGCCGGCGGCGCCGAGGTCGTGCTGGCCGCAAGCAACCCGCTGTCGACCAAGGACGACGTCGCCGCCGCGCTCGTCGCCGAGTACGGGATCGCCGTCCACGCCCGGCGCGGCGAGGACCGCGACACCTACTACGCCCACCTCGAGGCCGTGGCCGACGCCCACCCGCAGCTGACGATGGACGACGGCTGCGACCTCGTGTCGCTCCTCCACAGCTCGCGGCCGGAGCAGGTCGGCGAGGTCCTGGCCGGCACCGAGGAGACGACCACCGGCGTCATCCGGCTGCGGGCGATGGCCGCCGACGGTGCCCTCGGCTTCCCGGTCATCGCCGTCAACGAGGCGCAGACCAAGCACCTCTTCGACAACCGCTACGGCACCGGCCAGAGCACGCTCGACGGCATCCTCCGCGCGACCAACATCCTGATCGCCGGGCGCAAGGTCGTCGTTGCCGGGTACGGCTGGGTGGGCAAGGGGATCACCGCGCGGATGGCCGGCCACGGTGCGCACGTGGCGGTCATCGAGGTCGACCCGGTCCGCGCGCTCGAGGCGCTGATGGACGGCTTCGCGGTCATGACCGTCGGCCAGGCGGCCGCCTGGGGCGAGCTGTTCATCACCGCGACCGGCAATGTCAACGTGTTCCGGCGCGAGCACTTCGAGGCGATGGGCGATGGCGCGATCATGGCCAACTCCGGCCACTTCGATGCCGAGCTCGACCTCGCCGCGCTCCGGGCGCTGGCCGAGGGCCACGTGCGCGAGGTCCGCGAGAACGTCCAGGAGTTCGACCTCGGCGGCAAGAAGCTCAACCTCATCGCCGAAGGCCGGCTGGTCAACCTCGGGGCGGCCGAGGGCCATCCCGCCGCGGTGATGGACATGAGCTTCGCCAACCAGGCGCTGTCCGCGGAGTACGTCGCGCAGCACCACGCGGAGCTCGAGCCGAAGGTCTACGTCGTGCCCGAGGCGATCGACGCCGAGGTGGCGCGGCTCAAGCTCGCCGCGCTGGGCATCGAGCTCGACGCCGATGACCCCCGAGCAGGCCGAGTACGTGGCGTCCTGGCGGCACGGCACCTGACCGGATGCTCGAGCGCACCGTCGCGCCCTACGGGGCGTGGCGCTCCCTGGTCCGCATCGAGGATGTCGTCGGCGACGTCCTCCTGCTGGGCGAGCCCTGGGTCGACGGCGACGACGTGTACTGGCTCGAGGGTCGTCCGACCGAGGGCGGCCGCCGGGTCCTCGTGCGCGCCGCGGCGGACGGCTCGACCGTCGACCTGACCCCACCCCCGTTCAACGTCCGGACCCGTGTCCACGAGTACGGCGGCGGCTCGTACGTCGTCGCCGGCGGCGTGGTCGTGTTCTCCGAGTTCTCCGACAACCGGCTGTACCGGCTCGATCCGGGTGCCGCCGAGGCGGTGCCGATCACGCCGCCAGGGCCGTGGCGCTATGCCGACCTTCACGCCGACCTCGGCCGGCGCCGGTTCTACGCGGTCCGCGAGGACCACGGCATCGGTGGCGGCTCGGCGGACGAGGTCGTCAACACGCTGGTCGCGATCCCGCTCGACGGCGGCGACGCGACCGTGCTCGTCAGCGGGCCTGACTTCGTCTCCTCCCCGCGGCTGTCCCCGGACGGCACGCAGCTCGCCTGGCTCGAGTGGGACCACCCGGACATGCCGTGGGATGCGACGCGCCTGCGCTTCGCGCCGTTCGAGCCCGACGGCAGCCTTGGTGAGCCGGCGCTGGCCGCCGGCGGCCCGGACGAGTCGATCGTCCAACCGGAATGGGCGCCCGATGGCACGCTCCACCTGATCAGCGATCGGAGCGGCTGGTGGAACCTGTACCGCCTCGTGGAGGGGCCCCGACTCGAGCCGCTCGCCCCGATGGAGGCCGAGTTCGCCGACCCGGCGTGGATCTTCGGGCGCTCGTCGTACGGGTTCCTGCCCGACGGGAGCATCGTGGCTGTGGCCCGGCACGCCGGCCAGGACCACCTCTATCACGTGGCGCCGGGGACGCGGATCGGCCTGGTCGAGACGCCGTTCAGCGAGCTCGATGCCCTACAGGTCGGGCCCGCCGCGATCGTCGCGCTGGCCGGTGCCCCGACCGATCCCTGGATCGTCGCCCGGTTCGATCCGCTGACGCTCGCGCCTGCGGGCGTCCTGCGCCGGGCGAGCACGGTCACCCTCGACCCGGGGGCGATCTCGCAACCCGAGGCGATCGAGTTCCCGACGACCGGGGAGCGGACCGCACACGCCCTGTTCTACCCGCCGACGAACCCCGAGTTCGTCGCGCCCGAGGGGGAACGCCCGCCGCTCGTCGTGCTGTCGCACGGCGGCCCAACGTCGAACACGCTGACCACGCTCGATCTCACCCGGCAGTTCCTGACCAGCCGCGGCATCGCCGTCGTGGACGTGAACTACGGCGGGAGCACGGGCTATGGCCGCGAGTACCGGCGCCGGCTCGACGGCCAGTGGGGGATCGTCGACGTCGACGATTGCATCGCGGCGGCCCGCTACCTGGTCGGCCGGGGCGACGCCGATCCGTGGCGGCTGGCCATCGAGGGCGGAAGCGCCGGCGGCTACACGACCCTCGCGGCGCTCGCGTTCCGGGACGTCTTCGCCGCGGGCATCAGCCACTACGGGGTCGGCGACCTGGAGCTCCTCGAGATCGAGACCCACAAGTTCGAGTCGCGCTACGACCACCGCCTGCTCGCCCCGTACCCGGAGGCCGCGGCCCTCTACCGGGAGCGTTCGCCGATCCACGCTGCCGGCAACATCTCGAGCCCGGTCCTCCTGCTCCAGGGGCTCGACGACCGCGTCGTCCCGCCGTCGCAGGCCGAGACGATGGTGGCGGCGCTGGCCGCCAACGGCGTCCCGTATGCCTACCTCGCGTTCGAGGGCGAGGGCCACGGCTTCCGCGGCGCGGTCGCCCAACGCCGCGCGCTCGAGGCGCGCCTGTCGTTCCTCGGCCAGGTCCTCGGCTTCGAGCCGGCCGACCAGCTCGAGCCGCTCGAGGTCGTCGGGCTCGGCGCGTGGCGCGAGCATCACCCGCTGAACCGTCCCATGGCCACCGTCGCGGCCGCCGTCGAGGAGTCGTCGACCGGCTGATGGATATCAGCCCGATCGAGCTGGTCCTCGGCCTCCTCCTGGTGGCCGTCGCGCTCGGCTACCTCGCCCGGCGGATCGGCATCGCCTATCCGATCCTGCTGCTGATCGGCGGCGTCGTCCTCGGCTACCTGCCCGGGCTGCCGGAGGTCGAGCTCGAGCCCGACCTGGTGTTCCTGCTCCTCCTGCCGCCGATCCTGTTCGGGGCGGGCTATTCGACGCCGATCCGCGACTTCAAGGCCAACGCCCGGGCGATCGGGCTGCTGGCGATCGGTCTCGTCCTGTTCACCACGGTCGCGGTCGGGCTGGTCGCCCAGGCCGTGGTACCCGGCCTGGGCGCGGCGGCGGCCTTCACCCTCGGGGCGATCGTCGCGCCGCCCGACGCGGTGGCGGCCACGTCCATCTTCCGGCGGCTCGGGGTGCCGCGTCGGGTGGTCACCATCCTCGAGGGCGAGAGCCTGATCAACGATGCCTCGGCCCTCATCGCGTATCGCATCGGCGATCGCCGTCGCGCTGGGCGGCGTGTTCTCGCTCGGGCAGGCCGGCCTGGAGTTCGTCTGGGTCGGCATCGGCGGCGTCGTCGTCGGGCTGGTCGTCGGCTGGGTGTTGACCGAGGCATGGCGACGGACCGCGGACCCGACGCTCGAGATCATGATCTCGCTGCTCGCGCCGTTCGCGGCGTACCTGCCGGCCGAGGCGCTCCACGTCAGCGGGGTGCTGGCCGCGGTCGTGGCCGGACTGATCGCCGGCCGCCGTGCCGCGCGGGCGCTGTCGCCGACGGCCCGGCTCATGGGCCGCGGCGTGTGGGACATCGTCATCTTCACGATCAACGGCTTCGCGTTCATGCTGATCGGCCTGCAGCTGCCGTCGATCCTCCACAGCCTGGCCGCCTATTCGCCGCTGACGCTGGCCGGCTGGGGCCTGGCGATCAGCCTGACCGTCATCGTCGCCCGGATCGTGTGGGTCTTCCCGGCGACCTACCTGCCCCGCCGGCTCAGCGCCCGGATCCGGGCGAGTGATCCGTATCCGTCGCCGCGAGCCGTGTTCGTGGTGTCCTGGGCGGGCATGCGCGGCGCCGTGTCGCTGGCCGCCGCCCTGGCGTTGCCGCTCGAGCCCGACCGTTCCCCGACCGTGACCTGGTCATCTTCCTGACCTTCTGCGTCATCGTCGCCACGCTCGTCGGGCAGGGTCTGAGCCTGCCCTGGGTCGTCCGCCGGCTCGGGGTCGTGGCGACCGACGGCCCGGACACGGAGGAGGCCCATGCCCGGCTGGCGGCCGTCGAGGCGGCCTTGACCCGGCTGGACGACCTCGAGATCGAGTTCCCGGGCCACAAGGAGCTGGTCGACCAGCTGCGCTCGCGCTACGAGCACGAGGCCGGTCACGTCTGGCCGCATCCGGAGGCACCGCGTGATGACGAGGAGCAGGAGCTGCTCGACCACCTCGAGATCCGCAACGCGGTCCTGGCCGCCGAGCGCGACGCGATCATCGCGCTGCGTGACGACGGGATCATCGGTGACGAGGTGCTCACCCGGATCGAGCGAGACCTCGACCTCGAGGCGCTCCGGTCGGGGGCCTGAGGGGGCCGGACGCGTCATCCCGACGGCCCGGCAGCCCGTGCTAGGCTTTGCGCCGATGAGCATCGTTGACGCCGCCCAGTACCTGTTCACCTCGGAATCGGTGACCGAGGGCCACCCCGACAAGATGTGCGACCAGGTCTCGGACGCGATCCTCGACGCCATCCTGCGCGACGATCCCGAGGCCCGCGTCGCGTGCGAGACCGCGACGACGACCGGGCTCGTGCTGGTCCTCGGCGAGATCTCGACCACCACCTACATCGACTTCCAGGAGATCGTCCGCAACACGGTCCGCGACATCGGCTACACGCGCGCCGACTACGGCTTCGACTACCAGACGTGCGGCACGCTCGTGTCGGTCAAGGGCCAGTCGCCGGACATCGCGCAGGGCGTCAACTCGGCGCTCGAGATCCGCGACGACGCGGCGCCGGCGTTCGAGCTCGGCGCGGGCGACCAGGGGATGATGTTCGGCTTCGCCTGCCGCGAGACACCGGAGCTCATGCCGCTGCCGATCGCGCTGGCCCACCGGATGGCCCGCCGGCTGGCCGAGGTCCGCAAGTCCGGCCAGCTGCCCTACCTCCGCCCCGACGGCAAGACGCAGGTCACGATCGAATACGAGCGCGGCGTCCCGAAGCGGGTCCGCACCGTCGTCGTGTCGGCCCAGCACGACCCGGACGTCCGCGCCGAGCGGCTCCGCTCGGAGATCGTCGAGACGGTGATCCTGCCGACGATCCCGTCCGAGCTGCGCGACACCGACCCGGTCATGCACGTCAACCCGACGGGCCGGTTCGTGACCGGCGGTCCGATGGGCGACGCCGGGCTGACCGGGCGCAAGATCATCGTCGACAGCTACGGCGGCATGGCCCGCCATGGCGGCGGCGCCTTCTCCGGCAAGGACCCGACCAAGGTCGACCGCTCGGCCGCGTACGCCGCCCGCTGGGTCGCCAAGAACGTCGTCGCCGCCGGGCTGGCCGACCGCTTCGAGGTCGAGGTCGCCTACGGCATCGGGATCGCCCGGCCGATCAGCTTCAGCGTCGATTCGTTCGGCACCGGCAAGATCGACGACACCGCGATCGAGGCGCTGATCGACCGCCACTTCGACCTCCGTCCCGCGTCGATCATCGCCGCGCTCGACCTGCGCCGGCCGATCTACCGCCAGACCGCGTCGTACGGCCACTTCGGCCGGCCGGACCTCGACCTGCCGTGGGAGCGCATCGACAAGGCCGCGCTCCTCGCGTCGGACGCCGGCCTGCCCGAGCCGGAGCCGCTGCCCGTCGCCGGCTGACGCCCGCCGAGTCGGCGGCCCGCGCGACGCATCGGCCGAATCGAGCGCCCCTAGACTAGACGGCGCATGTATGCCGTCATCCTGGCCGGCGGGGGCGGGACCCGCCTCCAGCCGCTCAGCACGTCCGAGCGCCCCAAGCCGTTCCTGCCGCTGGTCGGCGAGCGCTCGCTGCTCCAGGCGACAGTCGACCGGCTGGCCGGCCTGACCGACGACATCACGGTCGTCACCGATCGCCGCTACGAGCGGCTCGTCCGCGACCAGGCGCCGGACGTGGCGCTCGTGCTCGAGCCGATGGGCCGCAACACCGCAGCAGCCATCGCACTCGCCGCGCTGACCATCGAGCGGTCGCCCGACGACGTCATGGTGGTGCTGCCCGCGGACCAGACGATCGAGAGCCTCGCCGTCTTCCAAGGGGTGCTGCGTGCTGCCGCGAGCACCTGGCGATGGGCGTCGTTCGACGTCGAGGAGCCGCTCGTGACCCTCGGTATCGCAGGTCGATCGACCGGCGACCGAGTATGGCTACCTCATCCCGGACCTTACCTCGCGGCGCCGAGATCGAGGGACTGAAGGCTTATCCGCTGCTCCGCTTTCGAGGAGAAGCCGAAACCCGCCCGCGCGGAGGAGCTCGCGCCGCCAGGACGGCGTCGCCTGGAACGCGGGCATCTTCCTGTGGCGCCGCCGCGTCATCGTCGACGCGCTCGGCCGGTACACCGGGCTGCTCCAGTCGCTCGGCCCGATGATGGCCGCTCCGTCGCTGCTCGAGCAGGCCTACGAGGCGATCCAGCGACCCGTGTCGATCGACTACGCGGTGATGGAGGGCGCAGCCCAGAGCGGCCAGGTCGTGATGGCCTCGATGGACGTCGGCTGGTCGGACCTCGGGTCGTGGACGGCGCTGCTCGCGGCGCTCGGGGGACGCGGCACCGGATCGGTCGTGCAGGCGGGCGAGACCGTCGAGGTCGAGCACGCCGACCTCATCGTCCGGCGCATCCGCGGGCGGCTCGGGGTCATCGCGCCACCCGAGCGCGGTAGCATGACCGCGACCCAGCCGATCGGGATCCTGCGCGGCGCGAGCCCCGACCGCGCGCTCGTCGAGCAGCTCCTGGAGCGTTGCTCCGAACCGGAGGACCGAGCGTGACCGTCAGCGGTGCCCCACCGACGCCGACCCGGATCGTGTTCGGGACCGACGGCTGGCGCGCCCGGATCGCCGACGAGTTCACGTTCGAGAACGTCCGCCGCTGCGCGGACGGGGTGGCGCGCTACGTGGCCGGCCGGGGCGAGCAGGACAAGGGCGTCGTCGTCGCCTACGACCGGCGCTTCGCGTCCGAGCACTTCGCCGCGGCCGCCGCCGAGGTCCTCCTCGCGCACGACATCCGGGTCGCCTTCGCCGTCCATGCCGTGCCGACCCAGATGAGCTCGTTCGAGGTCGTCGAGCGCGGCTCGGCCGCCGGCATCGTGATCACCGCCAGCCACAACCCATGGGTCGACAACGGCTTCAAGGTCAAGGCGCCGACCGGCGCCGCGGCCGGGGCCGACATCCTGTCGGTCATCGAGGCCGGCCTGGCCGAGAACGGCGGGACCGCGATCGAGCGCCGCCCGTTCGCCGACGCCGAGGCGGCCGGCCTGGTCGAGCGCTTCGACCCGTACGAGGGCTACGAGCGGTTCGTGCGGCGGACGGTCGACCTCGACGCGCTGCGCGCGGCCGACCTGTCGATCCTGGTCGACCCGATGTGGGGCGCCGGGAGCGGCTGGATCTCGCGCCTCCTCGCCGGCGGCCGGATCCGCGTGACCGAGATCCACCAGGAGCGCAACCCGTTCTTCGGCGGGGTCAACCCCGAGCCCATCCGGCCGAACGTCGACGAGGCGCTCGGCATCCTCGCCGGCGGCGGCTTCGACCTCGGCCTGCTGCTCGACGGCGATGCCGACCGGGCGGGTGCTGCGGACGAGCGCGGGACGTTCGTCCACCAGCTCCAGGTGACCGGCCTGCTGATGTACTACATGGCCGAGCATCGGGGGCTGCGCGACCCGGTCGTGGTCAGCATCAACAACACCTCGATGGCGGCCCGGCTCGGCGAGCGCTACGGGATCGAGACCCACGAGACGCCGGTCGGGTTCAAGTTCATCGGCCCGAAGATGATCGAGACCGGGGCGATGATGGGCGCGGAGGAATTGGGCGGCTTCGGGTTCGGGATGCACCTGCCCGAGCGAGACGGGATCTACGCGGACCTGCTGCTGCTCGACCTGTTCCTGCAGCGAGCGCGCCGGCCGGACGCTGGCCGGTGTCGCGCGCGATCGAGCACTTCCACGGGATCGCCGGCCCGTCCTGGTACCGGCGCATCGACGTCCACTTCGAACGGGCCGCGTACGACCGCGCGAAGCGCCACCTGCTGGTCGACCTGGCCGATCACGGGCCGGCCGAGCTGGCCGGGGAGCCCGTCGTCCGGACCCTGCCGCTCGACACCAACGACGGCTTCAAGTTCTGGCTGGCCGACGGGTCGTGGCTGCTCGTCCGGGCGTCCGGCACGGAGCCGCTCGTGCGCGTCTACACGGAGGCGACCAGCGAGGCCATCCAGGACGCGATGCTGGCCGCCGGCGAGCGGCTGGTCCGCGACGAATGAGCGACGAGGCGGGTGCCGGACGGCGGGTCGACAAGCCGTGGGGCCACGAGCTGATCTGGGCGCACACCGACCGGTATGTCGGCAAGGTCCTGGTCATCGAGGCCGGCAAGCGGCTGTCGCTCCAGCGCCACGAGGTCAAGGACGAATCGATCCTCGTGACGGCCGGCCGGCTGCGGCTCTACCTCGAGGACGACGACGGCACGGTCCGGGTCGAGGAGCTCGTGACCGGCGACCACCGGCACGTCCGGACCGGCCGGATCCACCGCTACGAGGCGATCGAGCGGACGGAGCTGATGGAGGTCTCGACGCCCGAGCTCGACGACGTCGTCCGGCTCGAGGACGACTTCGGGCGCGAGGGGACCAGCGCCCCCTGAGCCGACCGGGACGAATTTACCGGGTGCCATCCGGCACCGGCGGGTGTACCCTTCTGGAGACGCGACCGCCATCACCGGTCGAGGTGCATGACCGGACGGCGGCCCCGCGAGCGCCCGTGAGGGCGACGGAGGTAGCACCGCGATGCACAGCTCCCTGATCGGCAAAGTCGAGAAGGCGAATCGCTACGCGCGAGAGCTCGATCGCATCACGATCGACCGGCTCTCAGTGACGTTCCGTGGCGACAACGACACCCACCATGTCTCGCTCGACGCCGGTCAGTGGCGATGCACCTGCCACTACTTCGAGAGCTGGGCATCGTGCGCCCACCTCCTGGCGCTCCAGAAGGTCTATGGCGTGATGCTCCCCGAGGAGGCCCAGGTCTCGATCTTCGCCGCGGAGCCCGTCACCGCCTGATCTGGCCGGACCGCGGGACCTCGCCGCCGCGCCGGCGAACCTCAGCGCAACCAGCCGACGACCGCTCCCCGAGCCTTGCCGATCGCCGGCTGGGCGACGCGTCGCCAGTCCGAGCGGCCGTCGTGGACGGCCAGCTTGACTGAGCCGTCATCGGCCGCCCAGGCGACCGCCAGTCGCTGACCGGCGGCATCGAGCGCGAACGCGATCGCCGTGGTCGTCCCGTCGGGCGGCTCGATCGAGGCAATCGACGAGCCGTCTCCGGCCAGCCAGCCGGCCATATCGCGCACGACCACGGGAGCGCCCTGGCCGGCCATTGTCGCGACGCGCCGGCCGTTGACCGACGCGGCGATCTGCCGCGCGCCCGCGGGACCGTCGGTCACCTCGCCAGTGGTGGTGTCCACGATGGCCGACGTCGGCGCGGCGGCATCGCCGGTCACGACGACCAGCCGGTCGTCGCCGATCCAGGCGGGCGGAGCCGCCACCACCGATCGGTTGACCTCGATCTCGAACGCCGTCGACAGGGACGGGTCGACGAGGACGACGCGCACGGGATCGGTCGACAGCAGATCGCCGGCCAGTGTCGCGAACCGGCCACCCTCCGGATCCCACGTTGCGAAGTACAGGTTGCCGTCGGGTGGCTTGCCGGTCGGATCCTTGGGATTGACCGTTCGCCACGCAAGCGGCTTGCCGGCGCGAAGCGGATCGCTCGTCGCCGTCTTGCCGGCGGCCGTCGTGGCGGCCAGGACATCGGCCCGGCCGGCCGAGATCCAGGTGATGTCGCCGTTCGGCAAGCGGATCGGGACGCCCTTGGTGCCGCCCGCGCTCCAGCCCGTCAGCGTCGTGTCGCCGCCGTCGGCGACCAGCGCGAGCAGGCCGTCCGGGGCAGCATCGGCCGACGGGTCCGGGCTCGCGCAGCCGGCCGAGCAGCGCGGCGCCCGCTCCGGCCAGCACGAGGCCGACGGCGAGGCGCCGCTTCGAGCGCGGGCGGCGGGTCGTTGCGGTCGGTGTCGGCATCGGCCCCGGAAGTGTGCCATGCCGCCGCCACGGTTCAGCGCACGTCGAGCCGCCAGTAGTACGCCGCCGAGCCCAGGTCGTCCCCGAACTGGATGTCGACCTGGATCGACCACGAGCCCGCGTCCGGCGCGACGAAGGCGACCGCACCGCTGCCGGCTCCGAGCGCGATCGCCCCGACACCGTTGCTTGTCCCGACCGGCACGCGGCGCGCCGTCCAGGCGGCCACCGGCACCCCGTCGTCGACGGTCACGGTCAGCGGCTCGCCCGCGCCCACGGCGATCGTTGCCCCGGGCAGCCACGGGCTGTCCGATCCGCCGTCCCGCCAGGCATAGCTCCCGAGCTGGCCCGCCACGGGATCGCCGCCGTCGGCCGCGAGCGTGGCGGAAGGCGGGTCGTCCGCCAGCGACGGCGCCGGCGGCGACGCCGTCACGGCCGGGGTGGGCGCGGGCGCGCTTGGTGTCGGCGCGGCGGTCGCGGATGGCGCGGCCGGCGGCGTGGACGACCCGGCCGGGGTACCAGCCGTCCCGCCTGCACCGCCTGGCAGCCGAGCGCGACCAGCATGACGGCCAGCGTCGCCAGGACGGGGCGTGTCGATCGATCGCGCATCGGGACCTCGGCTTGCTTCAGATGCATGGGACGGCGGGGACCGAAGGCACCTCGAGCCCGGATGACGTCAGGTCAGCCGCCGCGGAGCACGACGCCACCACATCGACGCGCACGGTCGGCGACGTGTCGCCGTTGATGCCTTCGTCGGCGGGCGTCTTGAACACCGCGCGGTACTCCATGTCCGACGCGAGCGACTGGGCCATCGCGTAGATCCCGGCCCCACTCGCAGCGGGCATCGTGCCGACGCTGACCCACGTCGTCGCGCCGAACGCGCGGCGCTGGAGTGTCACGGTCCGGCCGCTGAGGCCGTTGCCGCCGAGGCGGTAGTACGCATCCGAGTTCACGATCTGGAGGGTGGCCGTGAGCGTGGTCGTGCCACCGATCGGGATGGCACCCGGCGACGCGCCGAGCGTGAGGACCGTCGTCAGGTCGAGGCAGGTCGACACCTTCGCGCTCGACGAGAGCACGTCGTAGCGGAGCTGGAGCGTCGCAACGTCGCACCTGCCGAAGTCGTGCTGGTTCCAGCCCGAACCCGGCTTCGTCCGCGAGAAGGTCTGGACCACCGCGTCCCGGTAGTCCGACTCGTCGGCGAAGTTGTCGTGATGATTGAGGCCCTCGACGTGGCCGAACTCGTCGAGCGCGATCGTCTCCGCGTCGTAGCAACCATTGGGCGCGCTCGCGTACGCCTGGCACCACTTGAGCGTGCCCCAGTCGAAGACATGGCCCTGCTCGCGCAGCCACATCGTGAAGCCGTCGGGCGCCGACCGCGTGAAGCAGGCCAGGCCGTTGACGCCGCAGGTCGCCCCGGCGCCATAGCCGATCGGGTTCGGCCCGCCGGCGTCGAACGTGAACGTGGCGGCCTTCGAGGCGCGGCTGGCGGTCGCGTCGATCGCCGCGGCCTTGATCGCGGCCTTGATCGCCGCGGTCGGCTCGGAGCCGGAGCGCCAGCGGAAACGCAGGTCCTGGTTCTGGGCGAACAGGCCGCCGCCGAGGAACGGGTCGGGGCCGTGGGCGGCTACGGGACCGAGGGCCAGCGGAAGCATCGCTATCGCCGCGGCGATCGCCGCGATCCGCCGGAGGCCACGCGGCCGTGTCGCACGTCTGGTCGTGGCGCTCATCGAGTCGCCTCCTCGAACTGGACGGTCGCGCCGTCCGGGACGTGGCGGAGTCGAAGCGTGGATGGGGCGGCGTCGGCCGGCAGCCGGCCCTCGGGGGCGAGGAGGACCCACGCCGCAGGCAGCGTCGTGCCGCTGTCGCCCGCGCCCGGGACCACGAGCTGCGAGCCCGTCCGGGAGGGGGCCGAGGTCCGACGCGGCGGATCCGTCGAGGGCGACCAAGCGGAGGCGACGGTCGTGCGCGCCGGCTACCTCGTGAACGAGACGAGGCCCGTCGGGCGTGGCAATCACGGCGCCCGGCCCGGCGTCCGGCACGAGCACCTGGCTCGCCTCGGCCGCGAAGGTCGTCGTGACGATCGGGCAAGGCAGGCCGCGGCATGCCCCGTGGCTGATGAGTCGCGCATCGTCCAGGCCGATCAGGGTTCCGAGCCGGTCGTCGTCCATGGTCAGGCTGTCGCCCGTCGCCGGGTCGAGGACCCGCGTCCGGCACGCAACCTCGCCACACGCCTGGACGGCCAGCCGGCGACCGGTCGCATCCCACGTGAGCGTCGTCGAGAACGTCCGCCCGAAGCGGTCGTCGACGGGCAGCGGCGGCAGGACCTGGCTGGCTGGACCGGCGCCATCCAGCGGCCGGCGCCACACGCCGAGGTCGGCTCGGCTCGCGCGGTCCACGCGCGTCTCGTAGATCGACGTGGCCGCTGGGTCGATCGTCGCCCGCCGGATGACCGCTCGCTCCGTGGCCAGCAGCCAGGCGCAGCCGTCGCTCGGGTCAAACGCATGCAGCCGCGACGCCGCCCCGTCATCCGAGCCGACAAGGACGATCCCGCCGAAGGGGCCGGCCGCGAACGACTCGCGGGCGAGCTCTCCAGCGGGCATGCCACCGCGACGACCGCCGATGCCGGCGACCAGGCGCTGGCCGCGCAGCGCACCATCGCCATCGAGCACGGGGTCCAGGCGATACCAGGGCTCCGCCCGCACCTCGGCGAGCGTTTTCGGGTCGGGCCGGGCCGCGGCCGACGCGACGGTGATCGGCGGTCCGGCACAGGCGCGCGGCACCCATGGCCGATCGCCCGCGCCGAGGGTCGTCGATGCGACGAGCCCGACCGCGGCGACGGCGACGAGACCCGGGCCGATCGAACGCAGCCAACGTGACTCCACCATGACCGATGCCTCCTCCGGCGGTCGACTGCTGGCGGGAGGAGGGCGAGGTGGCCATGGTGCCCGGCGCCGCTTACCTCGCGGTTATCTGATCTCGGTCGCGGGCGGCTGCACGGCACAGGCGAAGGCGGAGGGGAGCATGGGAGCGAGCGCACCTCGAGGTGCGTGAGCGACCACGCGCAGCCGACAACGCCCGCATGGGCCGTCCAACCGACCGCCGTGGTACCGTGCCACTGACGTTTTCGTCACCCCGTGTGGTCGCGAAGCCGGTGAGATTCCGGCACAGTCCCGCTACGGTGATCGCCCCCAGGGCGTAGTCCGGTCGCCGACCCACGGTGCATGCTCGAACCTTCGAGAGAAAGGTAGGCAGGACCGTGCACTCCACCGGATAGACCCCTCCTTCGACCTGTCGAAGCGAGGGGTTCGCGTCGCCCAAGTGCGACCCCTGTGCGACCCCTCCGATCGCCCCACCGTTGAGGTTCCCACCCTTGTCCGCTCCGTCCCCGTCCGTCCGCCGCCCGGCGCTGCCGGGCTCCATCCTCGCCGTGCTGGCGGCCCTCGCGCTGGTCCTCGCAGCCTGCAGCTCCACCGGAGCGAGCGCCTCCCCGAGCGCGTCCGTCGCAGCGGTCGCGTCCGCCACCCCGATCGTCACCCCTGCCCCGACCCCGAGCCCCACGCCGGCGCCGGCCTTCCCCGTGACCCTGACCGACGACGAGGGCGGGACCGTCACGCTCGCCGCCGAGCCCCAGAAGATCGTCTCGCTGACACCCGCCGTGACCGAGACCCTGTTCGCGGTCGGGGCCGGCGATCGGGTCGTCGCCACGGACGACTCGAGCGACTACCCCGCCGAGGCAAAGGATCTGCCCGACGTGGTCACGTTCGGCACTGTCGACGTCGAGAAGATCGTCAGCCTCAGCCCCGACCTCGTGATCGCGGGCGGCGCCGGCTTCACGTCGGCCGACGCCATCGCGCGCCTCCGCGACGTGAAGATCCCGGTGCTCGTCGTGTCGACCCCGTCGATCGATGGCATCTACAAGGACATCGAGCTCGTCGGCACGGCCGTCGGCGCGTCCGACGAGGCTGCCGCGATCACGACCGAGATGCGGGCGGACATGCAGGTGATCGCCGACGCCGCCCAGGCGGAATTGCAGAAGGCGACGTCGAAGCCGCGCGTCTTCTACGACGTCGGCTACATCGACACGACCGGCCAGATCTACGGCCCGGGCGAGGGCTCGTTCCTCGCCGAGATGGTCGGACTCCTCGGCGTCGACGTGATCACCGGCGACAAGCTGACCTACGAGATCCCACTGGAGACGCTCATCGAGCGCGATCCGCAGACGATCATCCTCGGCGTCAACGCGTACTACACGCCGACGCCCGCGACGATCGCGAAGCGGCCCGGCTGGAAGGTGCTCAGTGCCGTCAAGAGCGGCGACGTCCGGTCGGTGACCGATACCGAGATCACCCGCCCGGGGCCTCGCCTCGCGACCGGCATGCACAACCTGGCGCTCGCGATGTACCCCGACCTCCAGCTCCCGCCGGTGAACTGAGGGATCGGTGACCGCGCGGACGATCCCGGGCAGCCTCCGCCGCGCCGGCCTGGCGGGGCGGTTCCGGGGTCGGACCGCGCTGATCGGGGCGATCGGGCTGGGCCTCCTCGTCGTCCTGATGGTGGCCGGCGTGTCGGTTGGCTCGACGCAGATCAGCCCGGCCGACACGCTGGGGGTCGTCGTCTACCGCATCACCGGACTGGACCTCGGCAGCACCTGGACCCCCGCCACGGAGACGATCGTCTGGGAGCTCCGGCTGCCCCGGGTGCTCACGGCAGCCGTCGTCGGGGCCGGCCTCGCGATCGCCGGCGCCACGTTCCAGGGCATCGTGCGCAACCCCCTCGCCGATCCATACGTCCTCGGCACGTCGTCGGGAGCGGCGCTCGGCGCTGCCATCGGCATCCTCCTGCCGGTGAGCCTGGCAGCATTCCAGCTCGGCATCGTCAATGCGCTCGCCTTCGTCGGCGCCATCGCGGCGGCGTTGCTCGTGTTCCACATCGGCGGCGCCGGCCGGGCCGGCGGGATGACCCGGCTCCTGCTCACCGGGTACGCGGTGGGTTCGATCCTGGCCGCGTTCCTGACGATGGCGATGTACGTCTCGGGCGCGAACCTGCGGGCGATCTTCACGTTCCTTCTCGGCGGCCTCGGCGGGGCATCCTGGGAGCGCCTCCTCGATCGCCGCTCCGTTGATCCTTGCCGGCTGCCTCGCGATCGCGATCCGGGCCCGGTCGCTCGACGGGCTCCTGCTCGGGGACGCCGCGGCGCGCCACCTCGGCATCGACGTCAGGCGAGAGCGCGGGATCCTGCTCGTCCTGGCCTCGATGACCACGGCGGCGGCCGTCGCGATCACCGGTCTGATCGGGTTCGTCGGGCTGGTGGTGCCGCACATGGTGCGGCTGCTCGTCGGCGCGCCGGCGCGGCGGGTGATCCCGATCTCGGCGATCGCCGGCGCGTGCCTGCTGGTGGCGGCGGACATCGTCGCGCGGCTGCTCGGCGACCTCCCGGTCGGCGTGGTCATGGCCATGCTCGGGGCGCCGTTCTTCCTGGTCCTGCTGGCCCAGACCCGTTCCGGGTACGAGCTGTGACCGCGATCCTGGCGGCCGATGGGGTCACCGTCGCGTACGGTGAGCGGCGGATCGTGGACGACGTCCACCTCGCGGTCGACGCGGGTGAGCGGCTCGCCCTTGTCGGCCCGAACGGGGCCGGGAAATCGACGCTCCTGCGGGTCCTGACGGGCGTCTTCGAGCCGCGCGCCGGGACAGTCTCCCTTCGCGGCGCCCCAATCCGGACGATCGACTACAAGACGGTCGCCCGGACGATCGCCGTCGTGCCCGAGCTCACCCAGCTCCCGTTCGCGATGCCGGTCCACGAGGTCGTCGCGCTCGGCCGGCTGCCGTACGATCCGCCGTTCAACGGGCTGCGGGACGCCGATCGCGACGCGATCGAGTCGGCGATGGAGCGGGTCGGCGTGATCCACCTGCGCGATCGCGACGCACGGGGCCTGTCGATGGGCGAGCGCCAGCTCGTCTTCGTCGCCATCGCGCTGGCCCAGGCGGCACCGATCCTCGTCCTCGACGAGCCGACGGCCCATCTCGACATCCGTCATCAGGTCGAGGTCATGCAGCTCCTCGCCGATCTCAACGAGCGCGACGGCCGGACGATCATCGCCGTGCTCCACGACCTGGCGCTCGCGGCCAACTTCTTCCCGCGTGTCGCGGTCATGAACGAGGGCCGGATCGTGGCCGACGGCCCGCCGGCGGCGACGCTGGATGCCGGGCACATCCGGGCGGTGTTCGGCGTCGACCCGGCGTTTGTCCGGCTCCCGATCGCGGCCGACGTCACGTGATCGACCGTTCGCCGGTGACCGGGACAGGCGGCCGCGTCGACCCTGTGGCCGAGATCCTGGCGGCAGTGCGGCTGCTGACGCGTTTCCAGTTCGGAGGGACGGATGCCGCTGCCGACGCGACCGCGTCGGGCGCGGTCGCGTTCCCGCTCGTCGGCGCGTTGGTCGGGGTGATCGGCGCCGTGCCGCTCGTGCTCATCGGTCCGCTCGAGCCGCTGCTCGCGAGCTTCCTGGCCCTCGCGCTGGTCGCGGTCGTGACGGGCGCGCTCCACCTCGACGGCCTGGCCGACACCGCCGACGCACTCCTGGCGCCCGATGCCGTCCGCGCCGAGCGGGCGCGGAAGGATCCCTCGGTCGGTGTGGGCGGCGTCGTCGCGTTGATCCTCGTCCTGGGCATCGAAGCATCCGCACTGGCGGGGCTCGCGACGGCAGCCGGCGGCTGGCTCGCGGGAGGCGCGCTCGTCCTGGCAGCCGTGGTGGGCCGCACGGTGGCCGTCGTGGTCGTCGTCACCGAGCGGTCACGGATCGCCCCCGATGGCTTCGGGGCCTGGTTCGCAGCGCGGGTCCGCCGCGCACGGCCATCGCCGCGACCGTGCTCGCGACGGCGATTGGTGCGGCGGTCGCCCTCGTGGCGTCGTCGGCGGCCATCGCGATCGGTGGGGTGGCCGGCGCGGCCGTCGGGCTTGTCCTCGCTCGCGCGATCGTTGCGGGGCGCCGGCGGCTCGACGGCGACGCCATGGGCGCGATCGTCGAGCTGACCGTGGCGGCCGTCCTCGTCGCCACGGCGCTGGCAGCCGGCGTCGTCGCGACGTGAGCGCCCACGGTCGGTGCCGTGGCTGAGCCGCTGATCCTGGCGCTCGGGGGGACACGCAGCGGGAAGAGCCGCTTCGGGCTGGCGGCCGCGCACCCGTCTCGCGAACGGAGGTCGCGCCTGGTTCCTCGCGACAGCCTGGCCGGGTGATCCCGAGCTCGATGACCGGATCGCGCGGCACCGCGCCGAACGTCCTGCGACCTGGCCCACGATCGAGGTCGGTGCCGACCTCGTCGCCGCCCTCGCGCGCACGGATCCCGAGCGAGCCGGTGCTGATCGACGGCTTCACGTTGTGGTTGAGCGGCCTCCTCGGCGACGACGTGCCGGCCATCGACCCGATCCTCGACGGGCCCGTCGCCGCCGGCCTCGCCGCCATCGCTGCCCGGCCGGGACCGGTCATCGTGGTCAGCGACGAGGTCGGGTCCGGCATCGTGCCGATGCATCCCGGCGCACGCGCCTACCGGGACCTCGTCGGGATCGCTCACCAGCGCCTGGCGTCTGCTCGCCGACGAAGTGGTCCTGCTCGTTGCCGGGCTGCCGCTGACGCTGAAGGATCCGCGACAGCCGTGAGCGATCCAACCGATGCGCTCCGTGCCGCGCTGGCCGCGGTCGGGCCGCTCGATCGCGATGCGATGGCCGAGGCTCAGCACCGGCTCGACCGGCTGACCAAGCCACCCGGCAGCCTCGGGCGGTTGGAGGAGCTCGTGGTCCAGCTCGCCGGGATCACCGGCCGGGCCGATGCGCTGGTCGACCGCCGGGCGATCGTCCTGGCCGCGGCCGACCACGGTGTCGCGCGGCGCGGCGTGTCGGCCTATCCGGTCGAGGTGACCGCCCAGATGGTCGCCAACTTCGTCGCCGGCGGGGCGGCCATCAACGCCCTCGCGGCCGCTGTCGGGGCGCGGCTGCTGGTCGTCGACGTCGGCGTGGCCGGCCCGATCCCGGCCGTCGACCAGCCCGGATCGAGCGGCGGTGAGCTGATCGGAGCCAGGATCCGAGCGGGGACGGGCGACATGACCGCCGAGCCGGCGATGACCCGGGCCGAGGCGCTCGAGGCGATCGCCGTCGGCCGACGGGTGGCTGCCGGTGTCATCGCATCCGGGGTCGACCTGCTCGGGATCGGCGAGATGGGGATCGGCAACACCACGGCCGCAAGTGCGCTGGCTGCCGTCTTCACGGGCGCTCCCGTCGAGTCCGTGACGGGCCGCGGGACCGGCGTCGATGACGACGGGCGGCGCCGCAAGGTCGAGGCGATCGAACGCGCGCTCGAGCTCCACGCGCCGGACCGCGCCGACCCGATCGAGGTCCTCGCCCGCGTGGGCGGTCTCGAGATCGCGGCACTGGTCGGGGTCATCGTCGAGGCCGTGATCGGGCGGGTCCCGGTCGTGCTCGACGGCTTCATCACCGCGACAGCGGCGCTCGTCGCGACGGCAATCGATCCTGGCGTCGCTGAGCGCGTCATCGCCGGCCATCGCTCCTCCGAGCCGGGGCACGCGATCGTCCTGGAGCATCTCGGCCTCCGACCGATCCTCGAGCTCGACCTTCGGCTCGGCGAGGGATCCGGCGCGGCCCTCGCGATGGGGGTCATCGCCGCCGCCGTGGCGGTCCGCGATGGCATGGCGACGTTCGATGCGGCCGGGGTGGCCGGCCCGTCGTGACGGCGGTCGTCCTCGTCCGGCACGCGGCAACGTCCTGGTCGGGCCGCCGGTACTGCGGCCATGCCGACCCGCCGCTCTCGGCTGCCGGCCGACGCGCGGCCGCGGAGCTCGCGATCGAGCTCGCGCCGATCCTGCCAGCAGATGTCCGGATCGTGTCGAGCCCGAGCCGACGCGCGACCGCGACGGCCGCGGCCATCGCCCGGCGGCTGACGAACGTGGCCATCGAGGTCGACGACCGCTGGCTCGAGACCGACGTCGGCCTTGCGGAAGGCCTGACCTTCGAGGAGGTGGCAGAACGGTTCCCCGACCTCGCCGCCGGCCTCGCGAGCGGGTCGGCCGTCGATCGACTGGCCGGGTGGCGAAACGGCGTCCGAGCTCGAACGGCGCATCGGCGACGCCTGGGCGGCGATCGTGGCTGCCGGCCGACCGACCGTCGTGGTCTCGCACGCCGGATCCATCCGCGTCGCGATGGCGATCGCGACGGGCCGTCGCCCGGACGAGGTCGCGTTCCCCGACGTGGCGTCATGGAGCCGCCACGAGATCCCCGCGCAGGAAGCCCCGGTCGCAGGCTAGGTCGCCGCCGTCGGTCGGTCCGCGGCCGGCACGGTGCGCCATCATGTCCCCGTGCGCATCGCCGACTTCGCCCTCGAGCGGTACTTCGCCCGCTGGGAGTTCGCCGCCGAGCACCTCCTGTGCGCCTCGGACGTCCAGGCGGTCCCGATGGCCGACCTGCTGGCCATGGCCGACGACGAGACGCGGGCGCTGTGGGACGGCCTCGACCTCGGCTACACCGAGTCCACGGGCCACCCGCTCCTCCGCCGCGAGATCGCGTCGCTGTACGACACGATCGACGCCGATGAGGTGCTGACGTTCGCCGGGGCCGAGGAGGCGATCTTCTGCCTGATGAACGTGCTGGCCGGCCCCGGCGACCACGTGATCGTGACGTGGCCCGGCTACCAGAGCCTGTACGAGGTCGCCCGTGCCGCCGGCGCCGACGTGACCCTGCACGAGCTGCGCGAGGCCGCACGGCTGGGCGATCGACGTCGACGAGCTGCGCCGCCAGGTCACCCCGGCGACACGGATGATCGTGGTCAACCTGCCGCACAACCCGACCGGGCATGCTGGCCGATCGCGCCACCTTTGACGAGGTCGTGGCCATCGCCGCCGAGGCCGGCGCCCACCTGCTCGTCGACGAGGTCTACCGCGGCCTCGAATTCGACGAGCGCGAGCGGCTGCCGGCGGGCGCCGACGCCCTGCCGCTCGGCATCTCGCTCGGCGTCATGTCGAAGTCGTATCGCCATGGCCGGGCTGCGGATCGGCTGGCTGGCGACCCACGACCGGGACCTGCTGGCCCGGGTCGCCGCGTTCAAGGACTACACCACGATCTGCTCGTCAGCGCCCTCGGAGATCCTGGCGATCATCGGGTCTGCGGGCGCGCGACCGCGTGCTCGCCCGGTCGCGCGGGATCGTGGCCGCGAACCTCGAGCGGCTCGACGCGTTCTTCGACGACTGGGCCGACCGGTTCACCTGGGTCCGCCCGCGGGCCGGCTCGATCGGCTATCCGCGGCTGACCGTGCCGGGCGTCCGCATCGACGACTGGGCGGCCGAGCTCGTCGAGACCGAGGGCGTGCTGCTCCTGCCGGGGTCGCAGTTCGGCGATCCCGGCAACCATTTCCGGCTCGGCTTCGGCCGGACGGACCTGCCGGAGGCGCTCGACCGCCTCGAAGGCTTCGCCCGCACGACCCTGCGCTGACCATCCGTAACGGAACTGACACGCCGGCCGGGATGGGCCGGTGCCGCGCTCGCCGCAACCGAGCGGATACTCGGGTCCCTATCGGATGGAGGTGCCGTCATGGCCCGAGGACCCCGACCCCGTCGCGCACGAACGGGCATTCCCGCCGGCGCTCGCCGCAGCCGAAGCTCGACCTCGCACGCGCCCGAGCTCCAGAAGTTCGGGACGCTGCGGACGTTGCCGATCGGCCTGCCCGACAAGGCGCGGGCCTCGAGCTGCACGCTGCTCAACGAGATCCTGGCCGACTCGATGGTGCTCTACTCGCTCTACAAGAAGCACCACTGGCTCGTCGCCGGACCGACCTTCTACCAGCTCCACCTGCTGTTCGACAAGCACGCCGAGGAGCAGAACGAGATCATCGACGTCCTCGCCGAACGGGTCCAGAGCCTGGGCGGGATCGCCGTCGGCGACCCGCGTCACGCCGCCGAGCTGACGACGATCCCGCGGCCGCCCGATGGCGCCGAGGAGGTCGCCGTCATGATCGACCGGACGCTCGAGGCGCACGAGACGATCATCCGCAAGGTCCGGGCCGGGATCAAGGCGACCGAGAAGTCCGAGGACTGGGGCAGCAACGACGTGCTGATGAGCGACGTCCTGCGTCGCCACGAGCTGCAGGTCTGGTTCCTGGCCGAGCACGTCGTCGACGTGCCCCTCGTCACCAGCTGACCTTCACCCGGAGCGTCCCGGTCGACAGCGGCGCGAGCCGGCGGTAGGCGTCGCTGTACAGGTCGATCAGCCGCCCGCCGCCGGCGCAGGCGCACCAGTCGACCAGGGTCACGACGACGCAGTTGCCGCTGCCACAGACCTGGACGCGCCGGCCTCGCCAGTCGCCGACCCGCAGACCCGGTCCGGCTGCCGCGTAGAGCCCGCCCGGGTAGTCGCTATGACAGGCGCTGACGCCGGCCTGGCAATACCAGGTCGCCGGGCCGCTGGCGTGGTGGCCGGTCAGCCGCAGCGGCGGCACCTTGGGGATGGCGCGGGCGCTCGTCTGTGGCTGCGTCGCCGGCCGCGGCGCGAAGGAGCGCCTGGGCATCTCGAAGTCGGGGATCGGCTCGAGGTTTGCTGGGTCCGCGGTCGCCGACGCGGCGTCCTCGATCGCCAGCGTATCGACCGCATACGCGCCGGGCGGCACGACGATGGGGTGGAAGTCGGCTGCGGTCAGGGCCCTGGGCGGGGTCGTTGGTCGAGCGGTCGCACCGGTCGCGAGCAGGAGGGTCGCGACGAAACCGAGGAGCGCGAGTGCACCCGCTCGTCGGCGGGTCAGGCCGGGGCGCCCGCGACGGTCAGGTCGGGGACGCCGGAGGTCGCAATTTGCCATCATGCAGCCGATCCTGACGGGCGGACCGTTACGGGCGGCAGCTACACGACCCACGGTTGGGGTTGCGGCGGGGTGACAAGCCGGCCTGAGCGCCGGCGCCCCGTGGGGTCAGGCGCGCTTGCGCGCGAGCTCGAGGAACGGCAGCTCGACGACGGTCGCACCGACCCGCCCGCGCCGGCCCTCGACCGTCCACTCGACGCTGAGCCGGGTGCCGGCCGCCTCGTACTGCGGCGCACCGAGGCGAGCGCGATCGCCTGCTTGAGGATCGGGCTCCAGCCGTGGCTCGTCGCCCGGCCGACCTGGCGGCCGCCGGCGAAGACCGGGACCGGCGACCGGTCGACGATCGGGCTGATCGCCGGCGGCAGGCCCTGCGCGTCGTACAGCCCCTCGATGTCGTACCAGTCGAGCTGCAGCCCGACGAGCCGGCGCGCCGGACCACCGGCCGCGGCCTCGCGCTCGAGCGCGAGGCGGCCGACGAAGTCGCCCTTGTCGAAGCTGACGAGGCGCCCGAGCCCGATCTCGAACGGCGAGTAGTTCTGCTCCGGGTTCATCGCGTGGCGGGCCGACGTGTAGTCGACCTCGAGCAGGATCAGCCCGGCCTCGAGCCGGACGACATCGAGGGCGAGCATCCCGGCCGGCCGGATGCCGTAGCGCCTCGCCCGGCCTTCATCAGCGCATCCCAGACCTCGACGGCGCCGCTCGGCCGGGATCCACAGCTCGTAGCCGAGGTCGCCGGTGTAGCCGGTCCGCGAGACGTCGATCGCGACCCGGCCGATCTTCGACGCGCGGCGCCGGAAGTAGCGCAGGTCGCGCGAACGACTCGCCGGTCGCCGCCTCGAGCACGGCGCGCGACAGCGGGCCCTGGAGCGCGAGCGCGGCGGTCGCCTCGGTCTCCTCGTCGATCGTGACGTCGAGCCGGCGCGGCGTTCTGGCGCAGCCAGCGGAGCTGCGGGTCGGCCGCCGTCCAGCGGAAGCGCTGCTCGTCGAGCCGGTGGATCGTCCCGTCGTCGACGACCTTGCCGTGCTCGTCGCACCACGGCGTGTACAGGACCCCGCCGACCGCGAGCTTGGTCGCGTCGCGGGTGATCACGCGGTCGACCAGCCGCAGGGCGTCGGGCCCGCGACACGAGGTACTTGTAGAGCGGCGAGACGTCGATCAGCGCGGCCGCCTCGCGGATCGCGTTGTACTCGATGTCGTGGGCGTCGGCGTAGACGCTCGACGCGAAGTAGCCCGACCACTCCCGCCACTGCAGCTTGCGGTTGAGCGGCGCGGTACGCGGATGGAAGGCGGTCCCGACGCTCACGGGCTGGCTGTCCTCCTGCTCAGGGCGAGGTCCCAGTATGCGGCGTTCGTATGCATGTGGATGTCCGGCCGGCGGGCCCGCCCCGGCTATACTCGCGCCGGTTCGGACCATGTGCGGTCACCGGCGACCCGCCTCGCGATCGGTCAGCGCCAGACCCATCCGCCGGCAGTCGATCGCACGACACCCAGGGGACCCGCCGTTGCTCTCGTCGCTCGGCGCCATGCTGCGGATCAGCCTTCGCCGCTCGCGAGCCGATTGGCCGATCGTGGTCGCGGCCGGGCTGATCTGCCTGCTCGCCGCGACCGCTCCTCGCTGCCGGCTCGATCTATGCAACGCGGTCTCGATTGCGGGCCTGCACCGGGTCCTGGCCGACCAGCCGGTCGACGCGGCGCAACATCTCGGTCTCGACGCGCGTCGCGTCGGCCGACGTCGACGCCGTTGACGCGTCGTGGTGGAGGCCGAGCTCGACGAGCGTCTTCGGCGAGGTCGGTGGGACGGTTCTCCAATCGCGGCGAGGTCGGACTCGTTCGCCTTGCCCGACCAACCGCGCGGCGAGGTCCGGGCGCTGACCGTGCTCGGCTATGCGGACGGCCTCGCCGAGCACGCCACGCTCGTCGAGGGCGCTGGCCAGATGAGGTACCGGCGGCCGGGGAGGACATGCCGGTCGCGGTCACGAGCCGACGTCGGCCGACCGGCTCGGGCTGGCGCTCGGCGCGCGCCTCGACCGCTCAAGAGCCAGATCGAAGACGGCCTCGATCGTTCCGCGTCGAGGTGGTCGGCATGTTCCGGATCGACGACCCGCGCGACCCGCTACTGGTGGGACGACCAGCTCGTCCTCGAGGGGCCGGGTGAGCAGCGAGCGGCTTCGACACGCTACGGGCCGCTGTTCACGACCCGGGAGGCGCTGCTGGCCGCGCCGCGACGACCGTCCGGATCACGCTGGCCTGGCATGCCTCGCCCGATACGGCCGCGATGCGGTCCTGGCGGACATAGGGCCGCTCCGGCGCGCGGCGAGTCGCCGACCTGCCGACTCGGCTCGCCTCGGCAGTCCCGTCGACGACGGTCGAGCGCAACGGACCTTCCCGGATCCTCCGGAGCGCGCCGAACGTTCGCTGCTGGTGAGTCGCACGGGCGTCCTGCTGCTGACGATCCAGCTCGTCGTCCTGGCCGCGCTACGCCGTCGCTGCTGAGCGCGGCGCTCCTCATCGAGCACCGGCGGATCGACACGGCGATGCTCCGGTCGCGCGGCGCCGGGCCCCTGGCGGATCGTCGGCCTGGCGCTGATCGAGGGGCTGCTTCTTGACGGTTCCTGCGGCGCTCGTCGCGCCGTTCCTGGCTCGCCGCCGCGCTCGAGCCTGTTCAACCTCGCCGGGCCGCTCGCCGACATCGGCGCTGCACGATCGAGCCCGGCGTGCGCGCTCGATGCCTATCGTCGGCGGCCGCGGCCGCGCCCGGTGTGCCTTGCCGCCCTGATCCTGCCCGCGCTTCGCACCGCCCGCTCGGCTTCGCGTCGGACGCATGGCAAGGTGGCCCGCGGCGAGACCGCGAGCATCGGCCAGCGGCTGGGCCTGGACATCGCCCTCCTGGCGATCGCCGGGATCGGGTTGTGGCAGTTGCGCTGCTACGGCGCGCCCCTGACCCGCTCGGTGCAGGGTACGCCTCGGGCCTCGACCCGCTGCTCGTGGCCACGCCCGCGATCGGGCTCCTGGCCGGCGCGATCGTTGCGCTCCGGATCGTGCCGCTGCTGGCCCAGCCTGATCGAGCGGCGCCACGGGCCGGCGCGGCGCCTCGTGCCGTCGCTCGGGCCCGCCAGCTGGCGCGGCGGCCGCTTCGCTACACGCGAGCGGCGCTGCTGCTCGATGCTCGCCATGGCGCTCGGCGTTTTCGCCGTCTCCTATACCCTGGACCTGGTCGGCCTCGCAGCGTGACCAGGCGACGCTACCAGGTCGGGGCTGACGTGCGGTTCGCAGCCGGGCAACCAAGCGGACCGCGCTGCCGCGCTGGGCGCTCGATCGGGCCCATCGCCGGCGATGCCGGGCGTGACCGCGTGCCTGCCGGTCGACCGCGGCAGCTCCGGACTCAGCGCGACTGTCGGCGGACCGGGCAGACCTGGTGGCGCTTGATGCATCGGCGGCGCCGGCCGTCGTGAAGCTGCGCCCGGACCTGCGGGCGCGACCCTCGGCGAGCTGATGGCACCGCTCGTCGCCGGCAGGCCCGAGGTCGAGGCCGGTCCGGCTCCCCGGCGAACCGCGCACGCTGCGCCTCGAGGCCGCGATCGAGATCCGGACAGCTCGAGCAGCATGGAATTCGACGCGGACCTCGGGACGTGGTCGACACGCCGGCCGAGCTGGCCGCGGTCGCCGGTTGGCGCGGGCTCGGTCTGCCGTCGTGGTCCGGGACGCGCTCGGCCTGCTGCATCGCTTTGAGCGGCGGGACGGCGACGATCGATCCCCGGCAGCACGCGAGCTGGTCGTGTCCGCTTGGGGCCGCGCCGCGCGGCCGGCGGCGCGTCGTTCGCGTACCCGCTCGACCTGCTGGCGGTCGAGCTCGCGGCCAGCCTCCCGGAGGGGTACCAGACGCCGGACGCGACGCGTGACCATCGGTGAGCCGTCTGGCGGTCGGCCGGGTCAGACGGTGCCTGGGAGCCGGTCGCGCTCGACCTCGCGGGCGGCTGGCGCAGCACGGCGGCGTTCTACGGCCGCCCGCACATGGCCGTCGATGGCACCGATGCGTGGGCCCGACGCTCAGCGCGGTCGCCGGTGAACCCGGCCTGCCGTTCCTCGGCCCGGCGATGGATCGGTTTGGCCAGCGCCACGCATCCTGACCTTTGCGCCGGCGTCGATCGGCCACGTTGCCGACGCGCCGATCCCGATCATCGCGAGCGAGCCGCTTCCTCGACGCGACCGCCAGCGAGGTCGGCGACACGGTTGTCCATGGTCATTCGACGGCGTCCGCCGCGAGGTCGTCGTGACCTCCGCCATGCGCGGCGTTCCCGGCCACCGACCCGACCGACCCGACGTGCGATCGTCGACCTGGCGACGCTGTCGCTCCTCCGCTTCGAGGGCAACGATGCCGTCGACCCGCCGGACGAATGGTGGCTGGCGGTCGAGCCGCGGTCGTGACGGCCTCGGTCGTCGGCCGCCTTGTCCGGTCGCCGCCGTTCGGCAGCCGGGCCGTGATCGGCCAGGATGACCGGGCGCACGCCCGTTGTCCACTGACCCGGTCGCGCTCGGGATCATCGGCGGCGCTGGTGATCGGGTTCGTCGCAGCGGCGGTCGTTCGCGGTCGTCGGGCTTCGTGGTCAGCGCGGCCGTGTCCGGCCCGCGAGCGGATCACCGAGTTCGCGCTGCTTCGGGCGCTCGGGCTGTCGGCCGACAGCTGTCGGTCTGGCTCTCGCTCGAGAACGCCGTGCTGGCCGCGGTCAGCCTCGTGACCGGACGGCCCTCGGGCTGGTGATCGCCTGGGTGGTGCTGCCGTTCATCACCGGTGCACCCAGGGCGCGACCACGCCGTTCCCGCCGGTGACCGCTCGACGTGCCCTGGACGCTCGTCGGGGTCCTCGTCGCGGCCGGCGTCCGGCGTCGCCGCCACGGTGGCTTCGCTCGGCTGTGCTGCCGCCGCGCATCGGGTTGGCCGGCGTTCTTGCGCGATGAGCGAGGACTAGACGTGCGCCTGGTGCTCGGCGGTCGCGGCCATCCTGCGCCGGGCCCGGGCGGAGCGGGGCGTGCTGGCCGCGTGCTCCTGTCGTCGTGGCGGTGACCAGCTTCGCCGTCGCGGCTGGCCCGCGTCTTCGAGCGGGTGGCCTCCGATGCGCTGCACTACGAGGCGGTCCAGGCCACGCCGATCCAGCGCAACCTCCAGTTCCTCGGTCCAGCTTGCACCACGATCCGGTGACGGGGCCGACGGATCCGCTGTCGACGAGTCGTCGCAGGCCCGCGGTGAGACGTTCCGCAGTCAGCTGCCGTCCTCGACGCCGATCGTTCGTCACCGTACCGGTACGTCGTCGACGACGCCCGCTTCAAGCTGGCCGTCCGCCACGGTTCACCACCTTCGTCGCGACCTTCCGCCAGACAGGCGGCCAGATAACGAGCCCCTCTCGTGGACGCTGGCATCGGGTCGCTAAGGCCGGAACAGGTCGTGCCGGCCCCCGGCGCCGACCCCGAGGCTCCTGCGGCGTTCGAACTTGCCCTGTCGGAGGCCACCGCACGAAAGACGATCGGCGTCGCGCTCGGCGACCGCGTGTCGGCGGTCATCGATCCCGGCGACCCGCTGCTGCGCAACGTGTTCCCGCGGCCGGTCACCGCGATCACGATCGACGTCGTCGCGCTGTACACCGTGCGCGACCCGGCCGACGCGCGCCTGGTTCGGCGAGCGCGCCCTGGTCGACGCCGCGATGGAGGGCACGGCCGATGCTGCCGTATCGCGGCCGCCACCGCGCTATGTTCGCGCCGGGAGCCTAACGGCGACCTCGTCGCGCTTGCGCTGCCGATGCGCTACCGCTGGAACCTGTTCGTGAGGCGCCGACCGGCTCGACCCGCGGACGCTCGACCAGCTCGAGCCCGAACCTGCGCCGGCTCGAGACCGCGTTCGCCACGACCGGGTCGGCTCGCGCCGGGGACGACGCCTTCCGGTCCGGCCTGCTCGGCGTCATCGACCGCTACCGTACCGAACGGGCGAGGACCGAGGCGGCCGTGGCGCTCGCCGCGCTTGGACCGCTGGCCGTCGCCGCCGGTGCGGTCGGCCTGCTCGGCATCCTCGTCGTCCGCCGCCGGCGTGGGATCCTGGCCCTGGCCCGTGGCCGCGGCGCATCGGAGCGGGCAGTTGCTGACCGCGCAGCTGTGGGAGGGTCTCCTGATCACCATCCCGGCCGCGCTGGTCGGCCTCGTCCTGGCCGATCTCCTCGTCGGCGGGCCGCCCAACGCACTGTCGGCCGGCGGTGCCATCCTCGTCGCCCTGGCGGCGACCGCCCTGTTGCTGCTGGCGACGTGGCCCGCGGCACGCCGGGCACGGCGCGACCTCGAGCGCGACGACCAACCAGTCTTCCGACTGTCGACGCGTCGGCTCGTGTTCGAGGCGTTGATCGTGGGCCTGTCGCTGGCGGCCGTCTGGTTCCTCCGCGAACGCGGCCTGACGACCAGCCAATCGGCCGGCGGGCGAGCCAGCTTCGACCCGTTCCTTGCCGCGGCGCCGCTCCTCGCTCGGCCTCGCGGTCGGGCTGATCCTGATCCGCCTGTATCCGATCCCGGTTCGCGGCCTCGGGGTGGATCACGTCGCGGCGGCGCGACCTGGTCCCCGTCCTCGGGCTGCGCTCCGTCGGCCGCCACCCCGCCGCCGGCTACCTCCCCCTGCTGATCCTGACGCTGACCGTGGCGATCGGCACGCTGTCGTCGGTCATGGCGGCCAGCCTGGTCCACAGCCAGGTGGCCGAGACCTGGCGCCACGTCGGCGCCGACTACCGCCTCGAATTGTCCACCGGCGGGCGGCTCGATCCTGCCCTCGACCTCACGGCCGTCGAGGGCGTCGCTGCCGTCGCCACCGGGCTGATCATCCCGGACGCCTCGGTGTCGACTGGCCCTGGCCAATCGTGGCACGGTCCTGCTCGAGGCAGTCGACACGCTCGCGCTACGACGCGGTGGTCGCCGGCACGCCCGTGGCCACCAACCTGGCGGCAAGCGTTCCTCGGGCGGCCGACCGGCCCCGACGCCGGTTCGGCGGAGGCGCCCATTCCGGCCATCCTGTCGACGCGGTTGCGGCCGGGACGCCACACGATCGACGTCGGGGATCCGTTCAGCCTGACGATGCGCGGCCGGACGCTGCACCTCGTGGCCGTCGGCCGGGCCGACGACTTCCCGGGCATCGCGAGTCGGGACGGCCTTCGTCGTCGCACCGCTGGAGTCGATCGACGCGGGCTGGAGCGGGACGCCACTTGGCCCGACGGTCGCGTTCGTGCGCGGTCGCGAGGACGTCGCGGCGGCGCTCGTTCCTGCGGCGACGGCCGGGCTCGACGGCACGATCGTGACCTCGCGCCACGTCCAGTACGCGGCGATGCGCGATGCCCCGCTCGTCGCGGCCGTGACGGGCGGGTTTGGTCTGGCGCTGGTCGTCGCCGGCCATGTACGCGGGGTTGGCGATCGTGATCGTAACCGCGCTCGAACGCTCGCGCCGGCGCTCGCGCGAGACTGGCCTTCCTGCGCACGCTCGGCCTCACCGATCGCCAGGTGTCGCTGCTGACCGTCGTCGAGCAAGGCGCTCCGCTAGATCCTCGCGTTGGCCGTCGGGGTCGTGCTCGGGCTCGGGGCTGGCCTGGCTGGTCGAGCCCGGGATCGACCTGGCCGCGTTCAGCGGCGCGCCGACCCGCGCCACCCTCGCAGGCCGACTGGCCATCGATCGCCATCGTCGCGCTCGCGGTCGCTCGTCGTCGTGGTGGCGGTGGCGCTCACGTCTTGGGTCGCCCGTCAGATTCGACCGTCGGCCATGCGCTGCGGATCGGCGAGGATTGAGGGGATGGACGAGCATGGCGTCTACGATGAGCGAGCCACGTCGCCCGAGATCGTCGACCTGCCGAGCGCTCGAGCGGCGTGCCCGCTCAGCCGCGGCACGCGCGTCCGGCGAGCGCAGCCGCGATCGTCTGCGACAACCTGGTCAAGATCTACAAGGTCGCGGACCTCGAGGTCGTCGCGCTGCAGGGCCTCGACCTGCTGGTCGAGCCGGGCGAGTTGATCGCCATCGTCGGCGCGTCGGGCTGCGGCAAGTCGCACGCTGCTCAACATCCTGGGCGGGCTGGACGTGCCGTCGGCCGGGCGGGCGGTGGTCGCCGGCTACGACCTGGCCGACATGAGCCGCGCGCGAGCGGACGCGCTACCGCCGCCAGGTCGTCGGCTTCGTCTGGCAGCAGACGGCGCGCAACCTGCTGCCGTACCTCACGCGCGCTCGAGAACGTCGAGCTGCCGATGGTCCTCGACGGCGCGGCCGGGGAGCGCGCCGCGGCGCGCGCCGCGAGCTGCTCGAGCTGGTCGGGCCTCGGCGACCGGGCCGACCACCGGCCCGACCGGCTCTCGGGCGGCGAGCAGCAGCGGGTCGCGATCGCGGTCGCGCTGGCCAACGACCCGTGGTGCTGTTCGCCGACGAGCCGACCGGCGAGCTCGACACGCGTCACCGCGGACGAGATCTTCGAGCTGCTGCGGCGGTCAACCGCGAGCTCGGCGTGACGATCGTCGTCGTCACCCACGACCCGCTGGTCAGCGACGCAGGTCCAGCGCACGTCGCGATCCGCGACGGCCGGACGAGCACGCGAGACCCTTGCGCCGGACGCGAGATCGCGGCGAGGGCGACCACCACGTCGATCGCCGAGGAGTACGCCGTCCTCGACCGGGCCGGCCGGCTGCAGCTGCCGCGGGCGGACGTCGAGGCGCTGGACCTCGAGCGCCGGGTCCGGCTCGAGCTCGAGCACGACCACATCGAGCGTCTGGCCCGACCGCCGAGGGCGCTGCCGACGAGGCCGCGACGGCGACCGAGCGCGGCGACGACGCCGGACGGCGGCCGTCGAGCGGCACGCCCGACGCGCCGCCGACGAGCCGCGCCCGGACGCGGTCCGGCGCGCGGCCCGATGGTCGAGGCGCGTCGAGCTCGGTCCGCGACTACGAGACGGGCGACGCGCGTCGTGCACGCGCTCGCGCGGCGTCGACCTGCGCGTCGCGCGCGGCGAGCTGGTCGCCATCCGCGGCCGGTCGGGGTCCGGCAAGACGACCCTGCTCAACCTGCATCGGCGGCCTCGACCGGCCGACCGCGGGCCAGGTCGTCGTCGACGGGCAGCGGTCTCGGCGATGCGACGAGGACGAGCTGATCGAGCTCCGGCGGCGCAACGATCGGCTTCGTCTTCCAGACGTTCGGCCTGCTGCCGATCCTGTCCGCCGCCGAGAACGTCGAGGTCCCGCTGCGGCTGGTGACGCGCCGAGCCGCGCGAGCGCGAGCGAGCGGGTCCGCGAGCTGCTCGAGCTGGTCGGGCTCGGCGACCGCGCCGAGCACCGGCCGTACGAGCTGTCCGGCGGCGAGCAGCAGCGCGTGGCGATCGCCCGCGCGCTCGCCAACCGGCCCGACGCTGCTGCTCGCCGACGAGCCGACCGGCCAGCTCGACTCGGAGACCGGCCGCGGGATCATGACCCTGCTCCGCGCACTCGTCCGGAGCGAGGGCGTGACCGCCATCGTCGCGACCCACGACCCGGCCTGATCGACCTGGCCGACCGGGTCATCGAGCTGCAGCGACGGCCGGATCGTGGACGGCGCCGCCTAGCGAGGGTGCGGCGGGCGCCCACGGGGGCGCCCGCCACGAACGCTACTTCTGGCCCTTGCGGGAGCTGAACGGTCGCCTCGACAAACGCATCGCTGCAGAAGTCGGTGCACCCGGTCGCGATCGCGACGGTGGCTGCCTTGCCGCCGGCGAACAGGCCGTTGTCGGCGACGACGAACGCCTCCCAGTGGATGGTCGCGCCGTCGCACGGCAGGTCGAGGAAGGTGTCGAAGAAGCCGGTGATGAAGATCCGGCCGACGCGCTGGCGCACCTGCCCGAAGACGTCGAGGAGGATCCCCGATCCATCGATGCTGGTGCACGACGCGGTGCCCGTGATCAGGGCGGCGCCCTGCTTGTCGACGCTGCCCTTCGGATCGACCGTCAGGGTCACATCGGGCGGCGGTGCCGCCTCACCGACGTGCAGGATCATCGTCCCGGCCGTGGTCGGGCCTTCCCCGTCGCCGAACACGAGGACGTTGTAGGTCACCCCGGACGCGAGGAAGTCGACGATCCGGCCCGGTCCGCAATCGAACAGCGAATTGGTCGTCGGTGCGCCCTCGAAGAGCATGATCCCGGCCGCGTAGTCCGAGTCGTTCACGTCGAACGACACGAACCCGTCTGTGCCGTCGATGGTGAACCAGACGCCGTGCTCGACCACCGGCGCGCCGCAGGCGTCGTTGAGCGCGGTCTCGAGCGGATCGGTCGTGTCGGCCAACGTCGTGTCCTGGGTCACGGTCGAGCCGATCGAGACCGTGACCGCGCCGGCCACGGTGTCGTTGGGCGCGGCGGCCGAGGCCACCGGCACCAGGACGAACAACATCGCGACCGCGATGGCGATTGATCGACGCATTGCCGCACCTCCGACGTGCTCCCCATGGCGGGAACCCCAAGTGGGGCACACCGCACGTCGTGGCCACGATTTCCACCCGGGCGTCACGGCAGCGACTCGATCCGCACCCCCAGCCGGCGGCCGTGGTGCTTCGTGGCACCACGCGGAGCGCCGGGCGCTTCGCTAGACTTCTGCATCAAACGTATGCAGGCTGGATAGAGTCCGGAGGGGCGTTCCTTGGCCCAGTGCTACGACGCGATCGTCATCGGCGGCGGCCACAACGGCCTGTCAGCGCCGCCTACCTCGCGCGGGCCGGGATGAAGACGCTGGTCCTCGAGCGGCGCCACGTGCTCGGCGGCGCGGCGGTCACCGAGGAGCTCTTCCCGGGCTTCCGCTTCTCGGTCTTCTCGTACGTCGTCAGCCTGCTCCGGCCCGAGATCATCCGCGAGCTGCGAGCTGCCGAAGCACGGCCTCGACATCCTGCCGCTCGACGGCACGTTCACGCCGCTCCACGACGACTACCTGTGGCGGGTCAACGACCACGGCCGGACGATCCGCGAGCTGCGCCGCTGGTCGGCGAGCGACGCCGAGGCCTACGAGGAATACGGCCAGCTGATGGTCGAGATGGCCCGCTTCATCAAGCCGATCCTGGCCATCACCCCACCCGACCTGACGAGCCTGGACCCGCGGCCGCTGCTGCCGCTGGCCGGCCTGGCCCGGCGCTTCCAGCAGCTGCCGCAGCGCCAGCAGGCGGTCTTCGTCCAGCTGATGACGATGAGCGCGTCGGAGTTCCTCGACCAGTGGTTCGAGACCGATCCGCTCAAGGCGACGATGGCGGCGTCCGGGATCATCGGCACGTACCAGGGCGTCAAGAGCCCGGGCACGGCCTACGTCCTGCTCCACCACTACATGGGCGAGATCGACGGCGCGTTCCGGGCCTGGGGCATCCCCAAGGGCGGGACCGGCGGCGTCAGCAACGCGATCGGCAACGCGGCGCGGGCGCTCGGGGCGGAGATCCGGCACGAGGCGCCGGTCGCGCGGATCCTCGCCAAGGGCGGCCGGGCGGTCGGCGTCGTGCTCGAGGACGGCGAGGAGATCCAGGCCGACGCGATCCTGTCAGTCGCTCGACGCCAACCGGACGTTCCTCGAGCCTGCTCGAGCCCGGCACGCTCGACCCCGAGTTCGAGGCGGAGGTCCGCCGGTTCAAGTTCCGCGGCTCGTCGGGCAAGGTCAACCTCGCCGTCGACCGGCTGCCCGACTTCAGCGGCCTGCCCGGCGTCGGGCGAGCACCTCCGCGGCGCGATCTCGCTTCTCGCCCGTCGATCGACGACATGGAGCGGGCCTACGACGACGCGAAGTACGGCCGCTTCAGCCGCAAGCCGTACATCGACATGATCATCCCGACCCTCGTCGACCCGACGATGGCGCCGCCCGGCAAGCACGTCATCAGCTGCTTCGTCCAGTACGCGCCGTACAAGCTCGCGCCCGAGCTCGGGACGTGGGACGACCAGCGCGAGGCGTTCGGCGACGCCGTGATCGACCGGATCGCCGAGTTCGCCCCGAACATCAGCGACAGCATCCTCCACCGCAACGTCCAGACGCCGCTCGACATCGAGCGCACGACCGGCCTGACCGAGGGCAACATCTTCCAGGGCGAGCTGTCGCTCGAGCAGCTGTTCTTCAACCGCCCGGTGCCCGGCTACGCGCCGCTTCCGGACGCCGCTGCGCGACCTGTGGCTGTGCGGCTCGTCGACGCATCCAGGCGGCGGGATCATGGGCGCCAACGGCCGGATCGCGGCGCTCGAGGTCCTCCGCGCCCGCGGCCGGAAGGCGGCCTGGCGTGGCCACGGACGGGCGAACCAGTACGACGCGATCGTCATCGGCGGCGGCCACAACGGCCTGGTCGCGGCCGCCTACCTCGGCAAGGCCGGGCTCCGCACGCTCGTCCTCGAGCGGCGCGACACGGTCGGCGGCGCGGCCGGGACGTCGGAGCTGGCGCCGGGCGTCCGCGTCCCGACGCTGGCCCACACGGTCGGCCGGCTCGCGCCCGTCGGTCGTGCGCGACCTCGACCTCAAGCGGCACGGCTGTCGCTGGTCGGGCCGGACGTGCGCGCCTTCGCGCCGGGCCTGGACGGCCGTCGGTCGTCGCTGTGGGCGGACCCGGCGCGGACCGCCGAGGACTGCGTGGCCGGTCGCCGCACGACGCCGACGCTACGCGGCGTTCGACCGGCTCGTCCGCTCGCTGGCCGGCTTCCTCGGCGACCTCGCCGGCCGAGACGCCGCCCGACATCGAGTCGCCCGGGCTCGGCGACGCGCTCGCCGGGCTCCGCCTCGGGCGGACGTTCCGCGGCCTCGGCCGGCGCGACGCGCCGGACGCTCACCCGGGTCCTGCCGATGGCCGTCGCCGACTTCGTGGCCGAGTCGTTCGAGACCGACGCGCTCCAGGCGGCCATCGCCTGGCGCGGCATCCAGTACACCGCGATGGGCCCGTGGTCGGCCGGCACGACCGCGGTGCTGCTGGCGGATTCGGCCGGCAACGACGGCGGAGCGGCGGGCCAGACGGTCTTCGCCCGCGGCGGGCCGGGTGCGCTCGTCGCCGCGCTCGCCGGCGCCGCCCGCGCGGCCGGCGTCGAGATCCGGACCGGGCCGAGGTCGTCGGCGATCACGTCGCACGACGGCCGGGCGACCGGCGTCGTCCTGGCCGACGGCGACGAGCTCGACCGGCCGGGCCGTCGTCGCCGGGCATCGACCCGAAGCAGACGCTGACCGGGCTCGCCGACCCGGTGGCGGTCGGCCCGAACCTGCTCTGGCGGGCCGGGCAACATCCGCGACGCCGGGCACGGTCGCCAAGGTCAACCTCGCGCTGTCCGGCCTGCCCCGCTTCCCGGCCGCCGGCGACGACGACCCGGCTGCTCCGCGGCCGGATCCTCGTCGCGCCCGGGATCGATGCGCATCGAGCGGGCCCACGACGCCGCCAAGTACGGCCGGCCACCGGCGACGCCCGATCCTGGAGGCGACGATCCCGTCGCTCGTCGACCCGTCGCTCGTCGAGGGCGCGCCCGACGGCACCCACGTCATGAGCGTCATCGTCCAGCGCGACGCCGTACACGCTGCGCGACGGACGTGGGACGACGGAGCGCGAGGCGCTCGGCGACCGGGTCGTCGCGACGCTCGACGCGTACGCGCCCGGGCTCGGCCGGGCTCGTGACGGCCCGCCAGGTCCTCACGCCGCTCGATCTCGAGCGCGACTACGGCCTGACCGGCGGCCATCCGATGCACGGCGAGCACGGCCTCGACCAGTTCTTCCTGTGGCGGCCGCTCCTCGGCCACGCCCGCTACCGCTTGGCCTCGACGGGCTCTACCTCGCCGGCTCGGGCGCGCATCCGGGCGGCGGCGTGACCGGCCAGCCCGGCCAGAACGCGGCCCGCGAGATCGCCGGCGACCTCAAGCGCCGGCGGCGCTGAGCGCCGCGCCGCGGGCGACCATCGCGAGGCCGGCGCGGCAGCGTCCGCCGACCCATCTCGGGCCGGACCACGCGCGGGGCCTGGCGCGGCCGCCGGCGGGACAACGGCTCTCCGTCGGCCTTGCGCCGCGGCTCGACGATCGTGGTCGACGGGGCTCCGGCGCGTCGCACGCTGGCCGGTGTGGTGCGCCCGTGCCAGCCGAGGAAGTCGTCCGGGACGATCCGGATCACCTGCGAGTAGGTCGTGGCGTACGTCTCGGCATCGAGGCCGGTCGCGGCCAGCTGCCCCGCGTACTTGGCGAGGTGCGAAGCCGGCAGGACGTCCCGGGTCGGGCGGTCGAGCAGCTCGGCCCGGCCTTCGATCAAGCCGACGTCGAAGTCCTCCTCGGCGTCGCCGAGCGCGAGCATGACCGACGGCCTGGCGCGCAGGTTGCGGACCTTCTGGGCGCCCGGCTTCGAGAAGATCAGGAGCGCCTCGCCGTCCCAGCTGAACCAGATCGGCACGAGGTGCGGGCTGCCGTCCGGACGAACGGTCGACAGCCAGACGATCGGCTCGCGCTCGAGGAAGCGGAGGATGCGGGCGGCGGCAAGGGTGGTGGCGGCCATGACCGGAGGATGGCCGGCACCCTGAGGCACGCTCCACCGACGGCGGTCGCCGGTGGGCATGGACATCTGTCGGGTCGGCGGCGTCAGCCGCCCTTGGGGCCGAGCATCCCGCCGAGCCCGCCCAGCAGGTCGTCGAGACCGGCGTCGATCCGGCGCCGCCGGCACCACCGCCGAGCAGCCCGCCGAGCATCCCGCCGAGACCGCCCATCCCGCCGGCAGCCTGGTCGAGCCCGCTGCTCGGGACGTTCCCGTCGGGCGTCAGCATGTCGATGATCTGGGGCAGGAACGCGGCGAGCATCGGCAGCAGCGTGCCCGATGTCGATGCCCGAGCCTTGACGACAGCTGGTAGACCGTGTCCGGCCCGAGCGCCGCGCCGAGCTGGTCGCGGGTCGACCGGCTGGTTCGGACCGGTCGATTCCCAGGAGTCGACCGCGTCGCCGAGCCCGCCGGCTCGCAGCTTGGCGAGCAGCCCGTCGAGGCCGCCCGCGCCGTCGATCGCCTGCGAGAGCGCCGCCCACGGCCGGCGGCCGGAGGTCACGTCGCCGCTCCCCAGCGGATGCCGACCAGCTTCGAGAGATCGTCCATCCCCGCGTTCCTCCTCGAGGCCGTCGTGCGGCACGCCGGTCTCGTCGGGCAGCGTCCAGTCCCACGTTCGAAGGCGTCGCAGCAGGCGCCGGCCGGTCAGGTCGAGATGGATCGGCGTGACCGCGATCCGGCGGTTGACGACGGCGTGGAAATCGGTGCCCTCGACGGCGAGCCCCGACGGCGGCGGCCCGCCGATCCAGAAGTAGGGGATCCCGCGCGGATCGACGTCGCTCGATCAGCTCGTCCTGGTAGACGCGCTTGCCGAGCCGGGTGACCTCGAAGCCGTCGAACTCGTCGGGCGGCACCGCCGGCACGTTGACGTTGATCAGCTCGCCCGGCGACAGGCCGTGCTCGAGGATGTTCCGGGCGACCGTGGTCGCGGCCCGGCCGGCCAGCGCGAAGTCGGGATGCTCGTAGTACTCCTGCGAGATCGCGAACGCGGGGCAGTTGTTGATGACCGCCTCCATCGCCGCGCTGACCGTGCCCGAGTAGGTGATGTCGTCGCCGAGGTTCGCGCCGTAGTTGATGCCCGACGCGACGAGGTCGAAGCCGTGCCCGAAGTAGCCGAGGAAGGCGAGGCTGACGGCGTCGGTCGGCGAGCCGTCGACCGAGTAGGCGAGCGAGCCGTCGCCGAGCGTCCGCTCGCGGACGCGCAGCGGGCGCATCAGGGTCTTCTGGTGGCCGACGGCGCTCTGGTTGGTGTCCGGCGCGACGACCGTCACCTCGCCGATCGGCTCGAGCGCCTGCTTGAGCGCGAGCAGGCCGCGCGACTCCACGCCGTCGTCGTTGGTGACCAGGATCCGCGGCCGGCTCGACCAGTCGCCGAGCGGCCGTTCGCCACGGCCGCAGCTTCCGCGGGCCGCCGCGCAGCGCCCGCCGGCCAGCGGCTCGCCACGCTCCTTGTCGAGGTCGCGCCGCTCGGTCCGGGCCCGCTCGCGGGTCATGTCCGGCTGGTCGTCGCCCCGTGCGTCGTCGCTCATGTCGGGACGGCGGGCGGGTCGACCTCGGGGCCGCCCTCGCGATCGGCGTCGTCCGGGTCGGGCTCGTCGATGTCCGTGGCCGCTGCCGGGGACCGGCTCGCGCGGGACGCGGACCGGCCGGCCCTCGCGCTGCGCGACGCCGGCGCGCCGCCCGCCCGGCGACCGACCGGTCGCCCGAGGTCCGCTGCAGGAACTGGAAGAAGAACGCCGAGACGACGGCCGCGATCGGGATCCCGAAGATCGCGCCCGGGATGCCCGCGATCCGCGACGCCGATGAGGACCGAGCCGAGGACGACGATCGGGTGGATGCCGACCGCGCCCTGCATGATCCGCGGCTGGAGCACGTTCATGACCACGAACCAGCCGACGCCCATCAGGATGATCGCGGGCAGGACGCGCGTCGGGCACGAGCACGAGGGCCACGATGACCGGCGGCGCCCAGGACACGAACGGCCCGAAGAACGGGATCATCTGGAGCACCCGGCCGGCGACCGAGGTCAGGGCGGCGAGCGGCAGCCCGAGCGCGAGGTTGGTCGCCACAGCGCCACCAGGAAGTACACGAGCCCATCAGCGCCTGGCCGCGGAGGAACCCGCCGAACGAACGCGAGACCGACACCTCGAGCAGCCGCGCCTCCTCCGCGTAGGCCGGCGGGACGAGCCGGAACAGGAAGGCGAGCACGATCAGGTCGCGGTCGAGCGACCATGTAGATCGACAGGAAGAACACGATCAGCATCGTCCCGACGACGCCCAGGCTGGCGACGGCGATCTGCTGGAGCGGCTGGACGAGCGCCGCGAAGATCTGGTCGAGGTTGCCGAGCGAACGCCTCGGCCTGGGCGACCAGGTCGACCTGGCCGAGCCCGATCGAGTTCAGCCTCGTCCTGCCACGGCGCGAGGATCTCGGGCAGGTCGGCCTTGATGTCGGGGATCGACGCCGCGAACTGGGCGATCGAGGTCGCGAGCGCGCCGGCCGCGACGACGACGAGCAGGACGAGGAGCGCAGCACGACCGCGGTGTAGACGAGGATCGTGGCCACGGCCCGTGGCAGCCGCGGGATGACGTTGACGATCCGGCTGACGATCGGGCTGATGATGAACGCGAGGAGCCAGGCCAGGAAGAACATCAGGAAGATGTCGCCGAAGTAGAAGAACAGGCTGGTGACCTGGCTGACGATGAAGATCGCCAGCGCGACCACGCCGAGGATGAGCAGCGCGCTCAGCAGGCGGCGATCTCGCGGTTCCGGCTGGACGTTCAGCATGGCATCAGCGCAGGCCCATCTTCTGCCGGACCTCGGCCATCGTCGCCTCCGCCATCGGCCGGAGCCGCTCGGCGCCGGCGGCGAGGATCTCGTCGACGCGCCTCGGAGTCGGCCATCGAGCTCGGCATAGCGCTCGCGGGCCGGCGGCGTAGCGGGCGAC
The DNA here is from genome assembly GCA_963721545.1 of uncultured Chloroflexia bacterium. GTDB lineage: Bacteria > Chloroflexota > Limnocylindria > Limnocylindrales > CSP1-4 > SPCO01. The sequence goes on along the minus strand of CAVRKB010000003.1, from coordinate 73,684 downwards.
GATCCGCTCGGCGAGCAGCTTCTTCATGTCGACGCAGCCGGTTCGCGCCGTCCGCTCGCCGTCCCACAGCTCCTCGTAGTCGTCGCCGAAGAAGCCGCTGGAGCTGGCAGACGTTGCAGACCTCGGGGCGGCCCGGGTCGGTGCGCAGGATCCGCTGCGTGTCGGTGACCATCGACATGACCTGCTTGCGGATGACGTCCTCGGGTCGGCGAGGATGTCGATCGTGTTGCCGACCGACTTGCTCATCTTCTTGCACGCCGTCCGTGCCGAGGACGGTCGGCGCCTCGGTGAAGACGGCCTGCGGCTCGGGGAACGTGTCGCCGTAGCGGTTGTTGAAGGCGCGGACGATCTCGCGCGACAGCTCGAGGTGGGCGGCCTGGTCCTTGCCGACCGGCACGAGCGACGCCTTGTAGATGACGATGTCGGCCGCCTGGAGGACCGGGTAGGTGAGCAGCCCGTGGTTGACGTCGTCGGGCTGGTGCTCCTTCTTCTCCTTGTAGGTCGGCGTCCGCTCGAGCCAGCTGACCGGCGTCACGGTCGTCGAGCAGCCAGGCGAGCTCGGTGTGCTCCGGGCGGTGGCTCTGGACGAACAGCGTGCACCGCTCCGGGTCGAGCGCCGAGCGCCAGCAGCGACGCCGCCATCTCGCGCGTGCGCGCCCGCAGGACGCCGCCGTCGTGCGTGCTGGTCAGCGCGTGGTAGTCGACGATGCAGTAGATCGCCTCGTACTCGGCCTGCAGCCGCGACGTAGTTGCGGATCGCGCCCAGGTCGTTGCCGAGGTGGACGACGCCCGACGGCTGGATGCCCGAGAAGATCCGCGGCCGCGCCGCGCTCGCCGCGAGCTCCGCCGGGGCAGGGGCGAGCGTCGGTCGTCATGGGCGGCCGAGTGTAGCCGACGCTGCTCACCCCGGCGGCCGCTCCGACCGGTCGGCTACCATTCGGCCGATGTCGCGACGCGCCCGATCCCGGCCATGAACCGCGCCCCGCTGCGGGTCGCCGTCCTCGGCGCGGGGACCGTCGGACGGGCGGTGATCGAGCGCTCGCTGGAGCGGCCCGCGGATCTGCGGCCGGCCGACGGAGCGGCGCTGGAGCTGACCGGGGTCGCCGTCCGCGACGTGGCGCGCGCCGCGGACCGCCGGGCTCCCGGCCGAGCTCCTGTCCGACGCGCCGGCGCACCTCGTCGCCGACGACGACGTCGACGTCATCGTCGAGCTCATGGGCGGCGACGAGCCGGCGCGGACGCTGATCGCGGCGGCGCTGTCGATGGGCAAGGCCGGTCGTCACCGCCAACAAGCACGTCATCGCCCACCACGGCCCCGAGCTCGAGGCGATCGCCCGGCGGACCGGCGCGCCGCTCCGCTTCGAGGCGGCGGTCGGCGGCGGGATCCCGATCCTCGGGCCGCTCGCCGGCGACCTCGCCGCGAACCGGATCGACGCGCGTCCGCGGGATCGTCAACGGCACGACGAACTACATCCTGACCGCGATGACCGACGAGGCCGCGCCGCTCGACTACGCGGCCGCGCTCGCCGAGGCGCAGCGGCTGGGCTACGCCGAGGCCGATCCGGCCGGCGACGTCGAGGGCGTCGACGCCGCGAACAAGCTGGTGATCCTCGCCCGCCTGGCGTTCGGCCGGTGGCTCGATCCGGCGGCCATCGCGACGCGCCCCGACGGCGCCGACGGCCCGGCAGGACCGGGCATCACCGACGTCAGCCTGGCCGATCCAGGCCGTGCCCGCGCAGCCGGCCGGATCATCCGGCTGCTCGCGTCGGCGTCGATCGACGACGCGGGCACGATCGCCGCGGCCGTCCTGCCGACCGCGGTCCCGCTCGAGTCGGCGCTCGGCCGGACCGCCGGCGTGCGCAACCGGATCGAGATCGACGCCCGGCCGGTTGGGCACGTCGGCTTCGACGGTCCCGGGGCGGGCGGCGCGGCGACCGTCGTCGGCGGTGCTCGGCGACCTGCTGGCCATCGCCCGCGAGGCCGGCTCGACCTGGGGCCCCCGGCCGCCGGCCGCCGGCCCGACCGGCGATCCTGTGCCCCGCCCGTCGGGTGAGGTGCTCGTCGCCCGGAGCGGCGTCCGGTACCCGATCGATGACTGACCGGACCTCGAGCCTGCACGCTCGCCCGGCCGCGGCTGGTCGAGCGCTACCGCGCGGTTCCTGCCGGTGACCGACGCGACGCCGCCGCTGACGCTGGGCGAGGGGTTCACGCCGCTCGTCCGGGCGCACCGGCTCGGCGCGGCGCTCGGCGCTGGCCAACCTGTACCTCAAGGTCGAGGGCCAGAACCCGACCGGCTCGTTCAAGGACCGGGGCATGGTCGTCGCCGTGGCCAAGGCGCGCCGAGGCCGGCGCGCGGGCGATCGTCTGCGCCTCGACCGGCAACACCTCGGCGTCGCGCCGCGGCCTACGGCGCGGCCGCCGGGATCGAGGTCGATCGTCGTCCTGCCGAAGGGCCAGATCGCGGTCGGCAAGCTGCTCCAGGCGCTGGTCGCCGGCGCCAGGGTCGTCGCGATCGACGGCAACTTCGACCAGGCGCTCCGGATCGTGCGCGCGCTCGCCGAGCAGGACGACCACCCCGTGACCCTCGTCAACTCGGTCAACCCGTTCCGCCTCGACGGCCAGAAGACCGCCGCCTTCGAGATCTGCGACGACCTCGGGCGAGCGCCCGACGTGCTCGCCATCCCGGTCGGCAACGCCGGCAACATCAGCGCCTACTGGGCCGGCTTCCGCGACTACGCGGCGGCCGGGCATCGTCGAGGCCACGCCGCGGATGTGGGGCTTCCAGGCCGCCGGCGCCGCGCCGCTCGTGGTCGGCCACCGGTCGAGCACCCGGAGACGGTCGCGACCGCGATCCGGATCGGCGATCCGGCCTCGTGGACCAAGGCGATCGACGCGCGCGACGCATCGGGCGGGCGGATCACGGCCGTGACCGACGACGAGATCCTCGCCGCCTACCGCGCCCTCGCCCGCTACGAGGGCGTCTTCTGCGAGCCGGCGTCGGCGGCGAGCGTGGCCGGCGTCACCAAGGCCGCCGCCGCCGGGGAGCTCGACCCGGACGCGACCGTCGTCTGCGTCCTGACCGGCCACGGGCTCAAGGACCCGACACGGCGGAGCGCTCGGTGCCGCCGTTCATCGAGGCCGAGCCGACCGTCGGCGTCGGTCGCCGTCGCGCTCGGCTGGTAGGGCGAGGCGATGGCCGGCCACTGGCTCGCGGAGCTCGACGGCAGCCGGGTCACCGTCGAGGTGCCCGCCTCGTCGGCCAACCTCGGCGCGGGCTACGACTGCCTCGGGCTCGCGCTGGCGATGGTCAACCGGATCGAGGTCGAGGTCCGCGTGTGGAGCCGCGGCGAGATCGAGCTGACCGTCGAGGGCGAGGGCCGCAACGAGCTGACCGAGGATCGCGACAACCGGTTCGTGCGGGGCCTCGAGGCGACGCTGCGGTCCGCCCGTGGCGAGCTGCCCGATGGGGTCGGCTGGCGGATCTCGATGCACAACGCCGATCCCGCTCGCGCGCGGGCTCGGATCGTCCGCGGCGGCCACGGTCGGCGGGCTCCTCGCCGGCAACGCCCTCGCCGGCGAGGCCGCTGTCGATGCCGGAGATGCTCGCGATCGCGATGCGACATCGAGGGCCACCCCGACAACGCCGCGGCGGCGCTGCTCGGCGGCTTCGTCGTGTCGGCCCGCCACCCCGGCGGCGTCGAGGCGATCCGGTTCGACTCGCCGCGCGACCTGCGGGCGGTCCTGTTCGTCCCCGAGCTGCGCCTGCCGACCGACGAGATGCGCGCCGCGCTGCCGGCGACGGTGCCGCTGGCCGACGCGGTCGCCAACCTCGGGGCGGTCGCGGTCGGCGTGGCCGGGCTCGCCACCGGCCGCTACGACCTGCTCGCGCCGCTGACCGTCGACCGCCTCCACGAGCCGTACCGCGCCGCGGTCTACCCGCAGCTGCCGAGGTGGTCGAGGCCGCGCGTGGCGCCGGCGCGCTCGGGGCGTGCCTGTCGGGCGCCGGCTCGACGATCCTCGCCTTCGCCGATTCGATGGCCGGGATCACCCGCATCGAGGCCGCCTTCTTCGCGGCGGCGGCCGACCTCGACCTCGCCGGCCGGGTCGTCGTCGTCGAGCCGCGGAACGCCGGCGCCTCGGTGGTCAGCCGGGGCTGACCGACGGTCGCGCCGGGCCAGTCGCGCTACGCCGTCCGCGCCCGGATGAACGCGAGGATCTCGTCCCAGGCCGCCGCGCTGGCATCGGCGAACTCGGGCCTTGCGGTCGAAGAAGCTGTGCGGCGCCCCCGGGTAGGTCACCAGCCGGTGGTCGACGCCGGCGGCCTCCAGCGCCGTCGTCGAACGCCGCGATCGCCTCGGCCGGGATCGCCGCGTCCGCGCCGCCGAAGAGCCCCAGCACGGGCGACTCGATCTGGCCGGCCAGGTCGACCGGGGCGGGTGCGTCGTTCCGCCACGGCCCGACGGCGACCCGTAGAAGCCGATGGCGCCGGCCAGGCCGAGCCCGAGCGTGCCGCGCCAGGAACGCCATCCGGCCGCCCATGCAGAACCCGATCGTGAACAGCGAGCCGGGCGCCGCCCGGCCGTCCTCGGGCGTCCGCAGCTCCTCGACGGCGGCCGTGATGTCGGCCTGGATCCCGCGCCACGTCGTCTGGGTGACGTGGGGCTGTACTCGAACCCGTCGCCGCGCGGCTCGGCACCGGCCGTCCGCCCGAACTAGTCGATGGCCAGCGCGTCGATCCCGTTCTCGGCGAACCGCAGCGCCAGCTCCTCGTAGTACGGATGCAGGCCGCGGACGTCGGGCAGGATCACGATCCCCGCCCCGGTCGGCTCGGCGGCGCGCGCCCGGAACGCCGCGAACCGGTTCCGGTCGGCGGCGGTCAGGATCAGCGGCATCGCGTCGAGCGCGCCGCCGGCGATCGGCGCGATCGGCGGGCGGCTGTCGAGATCGAAGCACATGCGGGTCGGGCCTCCGGGCGGTGGATCGGGCTGGCAGTGCTCATCGTACGAGCGTCCGGGAGGCCGCGACGCGCACGGTAGAATGCCCCGGCCATGGCAGCCCCACTCGTCGTCCAGAAGTTCGGTGGCTCGTCGCTCGCCGACGCCGACCGGATCCAGCGCGTCGCCCGGCGCATCGCGCGCGAGCGCGCGGCCGGCGCACGACCTCGTCGTCGTCGTCTCGGCGATGGGCGACACGACCGACGAGCTGCTCGCGCTCGCCGCCGCGATCACCGACGAGCCCGACCCGCGCGAGCTCGACGTGCTGCTCGCGACCGGCGAGCACCAGAGCGCGACGCTGCTGTCGATGGCGCTCCACGCGCTCGGCGTCGCCGGCGATCTGCCTGACCGGGCCGCAGGCCGGCATCACCACCGACGGCCGCTACGGCCGCGCCCGGATCGCCGACATCGAGCCCCGCCGGGTCCGCGCCGAGCTGGCGTCGGGCAAGGTCGTGATCGTCGCCGGCTTCCAGGGCCAGAGCGCCGCCGGCCGAGGCCAATGCCGAGATCACGACGCTCGGGCGCGGCGGCAGCGACACGACCGCGGTCGCGCTCGCCGCCAGCCTCGGCGCCGACCGCTGCCAGATCTTCACCGACGTGCGCGGCATCTACACCGCCGACCCGCGGCTCGTGGCGACCGCCCGCCAGCTGCCGGTGATCGGCTACGAGGAGATGCTCGAGCTGGCGCACCAGGGCGCCCAGGTCATGCAGGTCCGCGCGGTCGAGCTCGGCTGGGTCAACGACGTCGTCATCGAGGTCCTCAGCTCGTTCGAGGACGCCCCCGGCACGCTGATCAAGGAGGACCCGCTCGTGGAGCAGCGCAACAAGGTCCGCGGGCTCGCCCACGACCGGAACGTGGCCAAGGTCACGGTCGTGGCCGTGCCCGACCGGCCGGGCGTCGCGCGGTCGATCTTCGAGCCGCTCGCCGAGGCCGGCGATCAACGTCGACATGATCGTCCAGAACGTCGGCCACGGCGGCGCGACCGACATGTCGTTCACGGTCCCGCGGGTCGAGCTCGCGGCGGCCAAGAAGACGCTCGACCCGGTCGTCCGCGAGCTGGGCGCCCGCGAGCTGACGACCGACGCGTCGGTGGCCAAGGTCTCGATCGTCGGCGCCGGGCTGCACAACGCCCCGGGCTACGCGGCGCGGATGTTCGGGACGCTCGCCGACGCCGGCGTCAACATCGAGATGATCTCGACCTCCGAGGTCCGGATCACCTGCATGATCGCCGAGGCGGACCTCGAGACCGCCCTGCGCGCGCTGCACGACGCCTTCGAGCTCGAGCGGCCCGAGCCGGTCGACGCCGGCGCCGCGGCCGCGCGGCTGAGCGCGCGAGGCCATGACGGTCCTTCCTCGCCCGCCGGGAGCGGTTCGACCGCGTCGGGTCGACCAACGACGTCGTCCGCGGCTGGCTGGCGGACGGGACCCCGGAGGTCTGCCTCGCGGTCGCCGACGAGCAGACCGCCGGCCGCGGTCGCGAGGGCCGCGAGTGGGTGGCGCCGCCGGGCGCGGCGCTCCTGCTCTCGCTCGGGTTCCGGCCGACGTGGCTCTCGCCGGGCGAGGCGTGGCGGCTGGCCGCGATCGCGTCGCTCGCGATGGCCGAGGCGGCCGAGGTCGAGGCGGGCCTGCCGGCCGGCACGATCCGGCTCAAGTGGCCGAACGACCTCGTGATCGATGCCGAGGCGACGGGCGGGGTCCGCAAGCTCGCCGGCGTGCTCGGCGAGACCGACGGCCTCGGGCACGCGCGACCCGCGGGTCGTCGTCGGCATCGGCATCAACGCCGACTGGGCAGCCGCGGACTTCCCGGCCGAGCTGGCGGCGACGATGACGTCGCTCCGCGAGGCGGCCGGCGTCGGCGGTCGATCGTGGCGCGCCTCCTCGAGCGGTTCCGCGACCGCCTCGAGGCCCGCGTCGACGCGCTCCGCGCCGGCCGGTTCGACGGCCTCGGCTGGACCGTGCGGCAGGTGACGACCGGCCGGATCGTCCGGCTCGAGACGCCGGCCGGCGCCGAGGACGGTGCGCGCGACCGGCGTCGATGCCGTCAGCGGCGCCCTCGTCGTCGCGGATCCGACCGCGGCCGACGGCGAGCGCCGGGTCCTCGTCGGCGAGATCAGCCACGTGCGCCTCGAGCCGATCGCGGCGACGCGGTGTAACGCGATGGCCCGTCCGGCATTGAGGAAGGTAGGACCGCCGGAGGAGGGCGGTCCGCGCCTCGCCCACCTCGACCGCGACCGTCGGCTCGTCGAGGCGGCCCAGGCGGACCCGGCCCGGTTCGAGGCCCTGTATCGGAAGTACCTCGCCCAGGTGTACAGCTACGCGTACTACGAGCTCGCGCGACCATCACGAGGCGGAGGACGCCACCGAGCGGACGTTCCTCGCCGCGCTGACGAACCTCCACCGGTTCGAGGAGCGGGCCCGGCCGGCCGACGGCGAGGGCGCCTCCACGTTCCGCGTCTGGCTCTTCCAGATCGCGCGGAACGCGGTCGCCGAGCGCCGCCGCGCGTCGGCGCCGCCAGCCCGAGGCGCCGCTCGAGGCGGCCGCCTCGTCGCGGACGCCGGTCGACCTCGAGGCCGACGCCGTCCGGCGCGACGAGGCCGCCGCGGCCTGGCGCGCCGTCGGCCGGCTGCCGGCGATCGCCGCCGGGCGGTGGTCCTGCGCTTCGTGGACGAGATGTCCACGGCCGAGATCGCCGGCGTCCTCGGCCGCTCGGAGGGCGCGGTCCGGGTCCTCATCCATCGCGCGCTGCGGAGCGTGGCGCGCGACCTCGACGACGCGGTCGCCGGTGACCGGCGAGCCGTCGCGCGCGGGCGCGACGGCGACGAGGTCGAGGCGCTCGTCACCGACCGCTATCTCGAGGCGCTCCTCGCCGCCCACGCGCGCGGCGCCGACCGGACGGCCGCCGCCGGTCACGCCGACCGTCGGAGCCGATCCGCGCGCGTCGGCCGACCGCCTGGCGCGCGACCTGCCCGCGGCTCCACCCGTCGTTCCGGTTCGAGGAGCGCTCGCGGCTGCGCCTGGCCGAGGTCGCGCGCGGGCTGCGCCTCGCCGGCGCGGCCGGCGCCGAGGGGCCCGTCGTGCCGCTCGCCGGTCGCTCGCCGCGGGCGCCCGGCGCGACCTGGCGGGGCTCGCGGCGCTCGCCGACGGACCCGACGCACGACCCGCGGACCGGCATCGGCCGGCCGCTGCTGATCGGCGGCGCGCTCACGTCGGCCGCGCTCTCGCTCGCCGGCGCGGCGTACGTCGCCTGGCGGCTCAACCGGCCGCCGGCGAGCCCGATGGCCCGCGCGGTCGCGCGCCGTCAGCCCGGACGAGGGCTCGCCTGATGCCGATCAAGCTGCCGTCGTTCCGGCCGCGCCGCGACGTCTACCCGCCCGACCTCTGGACGAAGTGCCCGTCGTGCGAGACGATGCTGTTCAACAAGCAGCTCGACAAGGCGCTGCGCGTCTGCCCGACCTGCGGCCACCACTTCCGCCTGTCGGCCGGCGGCGCGGCTCGAGCTGCTGCTCGACCCGGGCACGTTCGGCGGAGCGCGACGCCGGGCCTGCAGTCGCGTCGACCCGCTCGGCTTCGTCGACCAGAAGCCGTACCCCGACCGGCTCGCGGCCGCGCAGGCCGCGACCGGCATGCGCGACGCGGCGGTCTGGGGCACCGGCAGCCATCGACGGCGGCGCGCGTCGCGATCTGCGTCATGGACTTCGGGTTCATGGGCGGCTCGATGGGCGCGGTCGTCGGCGAGAAGGTCACGCGCGCCGCGGAGCACGCGCTCGCGGCGCGCATCCCGCTGATCGTGGTCAGCGCGTCGGGCGGCGCCCGGATGCAGGAGGGCACGCTCGCGCTGATGCAGCTGGCCAAGACGCTGGCCGCGCTCGAGCGCCTGCGCGACGGCGGCGTGCCGTTCATGCAGCGTCATGACCGACCCGACGACGGGCGGCGTGTTCGCCTCGTTCGCGGCGCTCGGCGACGTCAACATCGCCGAGCCGAACGCGCTCATCGGGTTCGCCGGCGCGCGCGTCGCGGCGGGCACGATCGCCCAGGAGCTGCCCGACGGCTTCCAGCGCGCCGAGTTCCTGTTCGAGCACGGCTTCGTCGACCGGGTCGTCGCGCGCCGGAGCTGCGCGGCCGAGCTCGCCGGCCTGCTGCGGCTCCTGCCGGTCCACGCCGATGCCGAGGCTGCGCGGCTCGCGCCCGATCGCCGGCCCGGTCGACGCCGACGCTCGAACCGGCGAGCTTCCGGCCGCTGTCGTTCCTGAGCTCGCTCGCCGAGCGCGTGAGCGACGTCGGTGGCAGCGACGGCGACCGTCGACGCGCGGCGACGAACGGCCTGCCGCCGCCGACGACGAGGCGACGCTCGCGAGGCGCGTCTGGGCCCGCGTCCAGCTCGCGCGCAACCTCCGCCGGCCGCGCACGCTCGAGCTCGTGGCCGCGATGACCGACGACTTCGTCGAGCTGCACGGCGACCGCCTGTTCGGCGACGACCCGGCGATCGTCGGCGGGCTGGCGCGGCTCGACGGCCGGCGGGTCGTCGTCGTCGGCCAGCAGAAGGGCGCCGACACCGACGAGAACATCCGGCGCAACTTCGGGATGCCCCACCCCGAGGGCTACCGCAAGGCGATGCGGCTGATGGAGCTCGCCGAGCGGTTCGGGCTGCCCGTCGTGACGTTCGTCGACGTGCCCGGCGCGCATCCCGGGCCCGAATCGGAGGAGCGCGGGATCGCCGAGGCGATCGCCCGCTCGATCGGGCTGATGAGCCGGCTGCGCACGCCGATCGTCACCGTCATCACCGGCGAGGGCGGCTCGGGCGGCGCGCTCGCGATCGCCGTCGGCGACGTCGTGATCGCGCTCGAGAACGCGGTCTACTCGGTCATCTCGCCGGAGGGCTGCGCCGTCGATCCTGTGGCGGACCGCCGGACGAGGCGCCAGCCGCGGCGCTGGCGATGCGCATGACCGCCGCCGACCAGCTGGCGCTGGGCGTCGTCGACGTGGTCGTCCCGGAGCCCGGCGAGGGCGCGCACGCGGACCCGGCCGAGACCGCCGCGGCGGCTCAAGGCGATCATCGTCGACCGGCTCGGCGGCGCTCGACGGCGATGCCGCTCGACGACGCTGCTCGACAGCCGCTACCGCCGCTACCGGGCGCTGGGGTCCTACACTGAGGTCGACACGCCGGGGATGGACGCCGCCGGCCGGTCGCGGGCTCGGCGATCGCCTGCGCGACCTGCTCGAGCCCGGCCGTCGCGCGGTCGGCGCCGCCGTTCCGTCCCGGGCCCGCGACGAGCCGCCCGCTCGTGAGGAGGTCTAGCCAGTGCCCGAACCGGATCAGCCCGGTGCCCGTCAGCCGGAGCGCTCCGCCGCCGAGCGGGCGGCCGACCACGCCGCCATCGACCGCCTGGCCGACGAGCTGCTGCCCGGCGCTGATCGCCAAGCTCGGCGCCACCGGGCTCGGCGAGCTCGAGGTCCGCGAGGGCGGCTGGCGGGTCCGCCTGCGCCGCCCGGCGACGGAGCCCAGCCGGCGCAGGGCCGCGAGAAGCGCGCCGATCGCGAGCGGGCCGGCCGATCCGGCGCCACCCGGCGAGCCGGTGCCGACGGCCACGACGCGAGCCATGCCAGCCTGACGCCGGTCGGTCCCGGCCGCGAGGGCCGCGACGTCCCGGTCGACCGCGCCGGCCGCGACGCGGGCAACGGGCGCGATCGACGCCGACTCGCGACGGCGGCCGGATCGTGGCGACCTCGCCGGCGGTCGGCATCTTCAAGCCGCGCCCGGACGCGCGGGCCGGGACCCGGGTCCGCGCCGGCGACCGGCTCGGCTCGGTCGACATGCTCGGCGTCGCCCAGGAGGTCGTCGCGCCGGCGGACGGCGTCGTCGGCGCCAGCCTGGTCGAGGCGGGCGAGGCGGTCGAGTACGGCCAGGAGCTGATCCTGCATCGAGTTCGCGTCGCACGACGGCGGACGCCTGATCGTGTTCCGCAAGGTCCTCATCGCCAACCGCGGCGAGATCGCGCTGCGGATCCTGCGCGCCTGCCGCGAGCTCGGCGTCGAGGCCGTCGTCGCGTACAGCGAGGCCGACCGCGAATCGCTCGCCGTCCAGCTCGCCGACGAGGCGATCTGCATCGGCCCGGCCGACGCGCGCGCGCTCGTACCTCTCGGCGCCGGCGGTCATCTCGGCCGCGCTCGTCACCGGCTGCGACGCGATCCATCCCGGGCTACGGCTTCCTGTCCGAGGACGAGGGCTTCGCCGAGGTCGTCGCCGCCCACGACCTGACGTTCATCGGGCCGCCGGCCGCGGTGCTCGAGCGGTTCGCCAGCAAGGCCGGCACGCGCCGGCTGCTGGCCGCCCACGGCCTGCCGACGATCCCGGGCTCGGACGGGATGCTGCGCGACGAGCTGCACGCGCTGGGCGAGGCCGAGCGGATCGGCTACCCGGTGCTGATCAAGCCGTCGGCCGGTGGCGGCGGCAAGGGCATGCGCATGGTCCGCACGCCGCGCGAGCTCGAATCGGCGCTCAAGGTCTGCCGCTCCGAGGCGAAGGCCGCGTTCGGCGACGACTCGCTCTACCTCGAGAAGTGGCTCGACGAGAACCGCCACGTCGAGGTCCAGGTCGCGGTCGACCGCTACGGCCACGGCGTCCACCTCGGCGAGCGCGACTGCTCGGTCCAGCGGCGCCACCAGAAGATCCTCGAGGAGGCGCCCGACGCCGGCGCTCAGCCGCCGCCGCCCGGGCCGACCTCGCCGAGCGCGCCATCCGGGCCGCGGTCGCGGCCGGCTACGAGAACGTCGGCACGCTCGAGTTCCTCGTCGACTGCGAGCGGCGACGTTCTACTTCATCGAGATCAACTGCCGGATCCAGGTCGAGCACCCGGTGACCGAGATGCTGACCGGGCATCGACCTCGTGGCGACCCAGATCCGGATCGCCGCCGGCGAGCCGCTCGGGTTCAGCCAGGCCGACGTCGACGTTCAGCGGCCACGCGATCGAGTTCCGGATCAACGCCGAGGACCCCGAGCACGACTTCCGGCCCGGCGCCGGCGTCGTCGAGCGCTACCACGCGCCGGGCGGCCCGGGCGTGCGGATGGACTCGCACCTGTATCAGCGGCTACGAGGTGCCGCCGTACTACGACTCGCTGCTCGGCAAGCTCATCGTCTGGGGCCCGGACCGGCCGACCGCCATCGCCCGTGGCCGGGCCGCGCTCGACGAGCTCGTCGTCGACGGCCTCGTCACCAACGTCGCGATCCACCAGGCGCTGCTCGCCAACGAGACGTTCCTCGAGGGCCGGATGACGACGAACCTGCTCGACCGCGTCGGCAGCGCGGCGTTCCTGGCCGCCGCGGCGCGCACGTGACCCGCGCGCTGTGCATACCTGCACCGACCGTGCCGCTCGCCGCCGTCCCGACGCGGCACACTGACCCCTCACCCGACCTGGAGGCGCCCGTGACCGACACCGATCCACACGACCCGCGAGATCGAGGGGCTGATCCCGCACCGCTGGCCGTTCCTGCTCGTCGACCGGATCGTCGAGTACGACGCGGAGGCCAAGCGGATCGTCGGGCTCAAGGGCGTGACCGCGAGCGAGTGGTATTTCCAGGGCCACTTCCCGGGCCTGCCGGTGATGCCCGGCGTCATCCAGGTCGAGGCGCTCGCCCAGACGATGGCCGTCTACGTCGCCAAGCAGCCCGGCTTCGGCGACCGGATCGGGCTGTTCGCCGGCATCGACGACTGCCGCTTCAAGCGGGTCGTGGCCCCCGGCGACACGCTCCGCCTCGAGGTCACGATGGACAAGCTCGGCGGCCGCTTCGGCCGTGGCCGCGGCGTCGCCACCGTCGACGGCGAGGCCGCCTGCGAGGCGACCCTCAGCTTCATCATCCCGAGCGAGGGCGTGCTGCGATGACGCGCGCTCGCCGTGCTGTCCGACGTGCACGGCAACTCGGTCGCGCTCGAGGCGGTGCGCGCGGCCATCCGCCGCGAGAAGCCGGACCTGGTGGCCGTCGCCGGCGACCTGGTGCTCAACGGCCCGGACCCGGCCGGCACGGTCGACCTGCTCCGCGCGATGGAGGCCGACGGGGCGGCCATCGTCAGCGGCAACACCGACATCGCCGTCGCCGACTTCGACTACGCGGCGGCGTTCCCGTGGATGACCGACGGCGTCCCCGACACGTTCCGGGCCGCCGCCGAATGGGCCCACGACGAGCTCGGCGACGAGCGGCTGGCGTGGCTCCGCCGGCTGCCGGCCGAGCGCCGGCTGCACGCCGAGGACGGCACGATGGTCCTCGTCTGCCACGCCTCGCCCGGATCGCAGACCGCCGGCTTCGACCAGGCGCTCGACCCGAACGTCACGGTCGAGCTGGTCGCCCGGACCGACGCCCGGGTGATCGCCTGCGGCCACACCCACCTGCCCGAGGTCCGCGACCTCGGCTGGAAGCTGATCGTCAACGCCGGGTCGCGCCGGCTACGTCTTCGACGGCGATCCGACCGCGTCGTGGGCGCGCGTCGACATCGGCGACGGCGAGATCCGGGCCGAGATCCAGCGCTCCGACTACGACGTGCTCGCGGTCGCCAACGCGATCTCCGCCCGGGGCCTGCCAGGCGACGTCTACCGCGCGGCCACGGTCCGCACCGGGAAACTCGTGCGATGACGGAGCGACGTCGGGTCGTGGTGACCGGGATGGGCCTGGTCACCGCGCTCGGCAACGACGTGCCGACGACCTGGGACGGCCTCGTCGCCGGACGGTCGGGCGTGCGCACGATCGAGGCGTTCGACCCGTCGCGGCTGACCGCCCGGTTCGCCGGCGAGGTGCGCGACTTCGACGCCGGCGGCCTGCTCGACCGCAAGGAGCTGCGGCGGACCGACCGCTACATCCAGTTCGGCCTGGTCGCGGCCCGCGAGGCGCTCGACCAGGCCGGCCTGCCCGAGCGGTTCGAGGGCGACCTCGCCGAGCGGACCGGCGTGATCCTCGGCACCGGCCTGGGCGGCGTCGGGACGCTGATCGACGGGTTCACGACCAACACGCTGCGCGGCCCCGACCGGATCAGCCCGTTCCTCATCCCGATGGGCATCCCCAACATCGGCGCCGGCCAGGTCGCCATCCAGTTCGGGATGACCGGCCCCAACTTCACGACCGTGTCGGCCTGCGCGACCGGCGGGCACGCGCTCGGCGAATCGAGCGAGATCATCCGCCGCGGCGACGCCGACGTGATGGTCGCCGGGCGGCGCCGAGGCCGGGATCTACGAGCCGATCGTCGGCGGCTTCGCGGCGATGCGCGCGCTGTCCACGCGGAACGACGACCCGGTCGCGGCATCGCGGCCGTTCGACACCGGCCGCGACGGGTTCGTCATCGGCGAGGGGGCCGGCGTCGTCATCCTCGAGGCGCTCGAACATGCCGAGGCGCCGCGGCGCGACGATCCTCGCCGAGCTGGTCGGCTACGGCGCGACCGCCGATGCGTCGCACATCACGCTCCCGGCGCCCGGCGGCATCGGCGCCGTGCGCGCAGCCCGGCGCGCCCTCGAGAAGGCCGGCCTGACCGCCGCCGAGGTCGAGCACGTCAACGCCCATGCCACCTCGACGCCCGAGGGCGACCGAGCCGAGCTCCAGGCGATCCGCACGATCTTCGGCGACGCGCGCCGAGCGGATCTCGGTGACGGCCAACAAGTCGATGCTGGGCCACACCCTCGGCGCGGCCGGGCGCGATCGAGGCGATCGTCTCGATCCTGACCATCCGCGACGGCTGCGTCCCGCCGACGATCAACCTCGACGACCCGGACCCCGAGGCGGCCGGCATCGACCTGACCCCCAACGTGGCGACGAAGCACGCGATCCGGACCGTGCTCAGCAACTCGTTCGGGTTCGGCGGCCAGAACACGGCGCTGATCTTCCGGGCGCCGCCGGCATGACCGAAGAAACCGCTGCCGAGGCCGCGGTGCCGGAGCCGAGCGACGGCGGGGACGTCGACCTCCTCGCGCTGATCGACCGCCTGGCGGGCCTGCTCGAGCGCTCCGACCTGACCGAGCTCGAGGTCGAATCGGGCGGCACGGGCGTGATCCTGCGCAAGCCCGTGGCCGTCGCGCCGACGGTGCGGCGGGCGGGCGACGCCGGCCGCCGGCCAGGTCGCGATCGCCGCAGGCTCCGCCAGCGCCGAGCCGCTCGACGGCGGGCCGCGACATCGCGGAGCACGCCAGGCCGTCGATCAAGGCGCCGCTGACCGGCATCTTCTACGCCTCGCCCGCCCCCGGCACGGCGCCGTACGTGCAGGCCGGCGGGGAGGTCGCGGTCGGCCAGGTGATCGGGCTGATCGAGGCGATGAAGCTGTTCAACGAGATCAAGTCGGACCTCGCCGGCCGGGTCGTCCGGGTCGTCCCGGACAGCGGCGCGCTGGTCAAGGCCAAGCAACCGCTCATCGAGGTGGAGCCGCTGTGACGACACCCGATCCGCACCGCCCACGTCACCGGCTGGGGTCGGTACGCGCCGTCGCAGGTCCTGACCAACCACGACCTCGAGCGGATGGTGGACACCTCCGACGAATGGATCGTCTCGCGGACCGGGATCCGCGAGCGCCGGGTCGCCGCCGCGCACGAGACGACCGCGTCGATGGCGGCGGTCGCCTCGATGCGCGCGATCCGGACGGCCGGGATCGAGCCCGACGAGATCGACCTGATCCTGCTGGCGACGCTCACGCCCGACTACTGGATGCCGTCGACCGCCGCGCTGGTCAAGGAGGCGATCGGCAACACCAAGGCCGCCGCGATGGACGTCGCCGCGGCGTGCTCGGGTTTCGTCTACGCCTACGCTACGGCGCAGGCCTACATCACCAGCGGGATGGCGAAGCACGTGCTGGTCATCGGCGCGGAGCTGCTCACCCGGTTCCTCGACTACACCGACCGGAACACCTGCATCCTGTTCGGTGACGGGGCGGGAGCGGTCGTCCTGTCCGCGTCGGAGGAGCCGGGCGGCGGCCTCGGCATCGAGCTGACGACCGAGCCGCAGGGCGCCTACATGATCTGGCTGCCCGCGGGTGGGGCGAAGGCGCCGCCGTCGGCCGAGACGGTCGCCCGCGGCGAGCACTACGTCCGGATGGAAGGCAAGGAGACGTACCGGTTCGCCACGCGGACGCTGGCGACGACCGCGCTGGCCGCGATCCAGAAGGCCGGGCTCGAGCCGTCGGACATCGACCTGTTCATCCCGCACCAGGCCAACATCCGGATCATCGAGGCCGTCGCCAAGGGCCTCGACCTGCCGATGGACCGCATGTTCGTCAACCTCGACAAGTACGGCAACACGTCGGCTGCGTCGGTGCCGATCGCCCTCGCCGAGGCCGTCAACGAGGGCCGGGTCAAGGTCGGCGACCGGATCGTCATCGTCGCCTTCGGGGCCGGCTTCACGTCCGGGGCGGTGGCGATCGAGTGGACCGCCGACCCGGCGCGCGGGCTGGCTGGCGACGCGGCCGTCCAGCCCGAGGACGTGAGCGTTCGGCTGCCGGTCGACTGGGACTCGGTCGACCCGATCCCGGAGGCCCTCGCCGAGCTGATGCGCAAGCCCGGGCACGGTCGACGTGCCGCTCGACGACGTGGTCCCCGACGAGCCGGCACGGGTGGGCGAGGAGGTCCGGGCGTGATCGACCTGAGCGGCAAGACCGCGCTGGTGACCGGCGGCTCGCGCGGCATCGGGCGGGCGATCGTGCTCCGCCTCGCGACGCAGGGCGCCGACGTCGCCTTCACCTACAAGCGGCAACGCGGCCGCCGCCGCCGAGACGGTCGCCGCGGTCGAGGCCCTCGGCCGTCGCGCGCTGGCGGTCCAGGGCGACGCATCGCACCAGGACGTCGCCGAGACCGTGGTCAAGGCCGCGCTCGAGGCGTTCCCGAAGATCGACATCCTGGTCAACAACGCCGGCGTCACCCGCGACGACCTGATCATGCGCATGTCGCCCGAGGCGTGGCGCGAGGTCCTCGAGACGAACCTGTACGGGGCGTTCTGGATGATCAAGGCCGTCACCCGGCCGATGCTCAAGGCACGCGGCGGGCGGATCGTCAACATCACCTCGGTGTCGGGCCAGGCCGGCCAGATGGGCCAGGCCAACTACTCGTCGGCGAAGGCCGGGCTGATCGGGCTGACCAAGGCCACCGCCCGCGAGCTGGCCAGCCGCTCGATCACGGTCAATGCCGTCGCCCCCGGGTTCGTCCTGACCGAGCTGACCCAGGACCTGCCCGAGGCGCTCAAGGACGAGATCACGGCGCGGACGCCGCTCGGCCGTTTCGGCGACGACCGAGCGAGATCGCCGACGCGGTCGCGTTCCTGGCCAGCGACGAGGCGGCGTTCATCACCGGCCAGGTGCTCGCCGTCGACGGCGGCCTGGTGATGATGTAGCGAGGTCCGGTTTGCCCGGCCGGCCGCGGCGAGCCGCGACGGCCTAGGCGTCGGCGCGCGTTCCCGCCGACAGCGGACGTCGGCTCCGCTCGCGGCCATCCCCGAGCTGGACGACCCGGAAGCCGGCATCCCGCAGCGCGTCCGCGTCGAGCAGCCGCCGCCCGTCGACGACGAGCGGTCGAACGCCGGCTGCGGCCCAGTCGAGCCACGGCAGGTCGCGGAAGACGGGCCATTCCGTGGCCACGACGACGACGTCGGCGCCCACGACGGCCGACGCCGCGTCGTCCACGACGTCGAGTCCGGCAACCCGCGCCGCGGCGTTCGGCCCGGCCGCCGGGTCGTAGCCGCGGACGGTCGCACCGCCCGCGATGAGCCGCTCGGCCAGGCGGATCGCGGGTGAGTCGCGGATGTCGTCGGTTCCGGCCTTGAAGGCGAGCCCCAGCAGCCCGATTGTCCGGCCACCGAGCCCGCCGGCCGCGTCCGCGACCCGCGTCGCGAATCGATCCTGCGCGGCCAGGTTGGCGGCCGACGCGGCCGTCGTCACGTGCATCGGCAGGCCGCGATCGTGGCCCGCCCGGGCCAGGGTCGTCAGCTCCTTCGGCAGGCAGCTCCCGCCGAAGCCGAAGCTCGGGTGCATGTACGTCCGCCCGATGCGCGGGTCGGCGCCGATCCCGGCCATGACGTCGTCCACGTCGGCACCGGCCTCCTCGCACAACGAGGCGATCTCGTTGGTGAACGACAGCTTGAGCGCGAGGAAGGCGTTCGCCCCGTTCTTGATGATCTCGGCCGCCTCCACGTCGACGACGAGGCGCGGCGCCTCGACCCCGTCGTACAGCGCCAGGACCGCGGCGAGCGCGGCCGGGTCGGCGCCCGGGAACCGGCCGATCACGATCCGGGTCGGCGCGCCGAAGTCGGCCACCGCGCTGCCCTGGCGCAGGAACTCCGGGTTGGTGAAGACGCGTGCCGGATCCAGGCCGGCGCCCTCGATCGCGCGTCGGGTGCCGCCGACCGGCAGCGTGCTGCGGATGACCAGGATGTCGTCCGGGCCGAGCCGGTCGCGCAGCGCCGCGAGCGCCGCGTCGAGCTGGCTGAGGTCGCTCGATCCGTCGTCGGCGATGGGCGTGCCGACGCAGACGAGGACGATCCCGGGGTCGGCCGGGGCGGTGTCGGCGACGGTCAGGCAGCCCGCCGCGACGGCCGCCGTCGAACGCCTCCTGCAATCCCGCTTCGTGGATCGGGCACCCGGCCGTCACGCAGCGCCGCGAGGCGGGCTGCCCCGGTCTCGACGAGGTGGACGTCGTGGCCCAGCCCGGCCAGCCCGACCGCGGTCACCAGTCCGACGTAGCCGGCGCCGATGACGCTGACCGGCCGGTTCGAAGGATCCATCGCGCCGAAGGGTACCAGTCCGGCCCGATACGGCCCGCCGCGCGCCGCCTCCGATCCGCCGCGCGGTCGCGACCTCGGTGTAGGCTGCGCCCATGCGCCTCACGCAGTTCCGGATCGACGGGCTCGGGCACCTCTCGACGCTCCTGGTCGACGAGGCCGAGGGCGTCGCGGCGGTCGTCGATCCGCGTCGCGACGTCGACGTCTACCTCGACGCCGCGCGCGACGCCGATGTCCGGATCACCCACGTCGTCGAGACGCACCTCCACAACGACTACGTGTCGGGCGGCCGCGAGCTCGCGGCGCTGACCGGCGCGACGCCACGTCATCGGCGCCGGCGCCGAACTGCGCCACGAGCATCGGCCGGCGCGCGACGGCGAGACGTTCGAGGTCGGCTCGATCCGCTTCCGGACGCTCGACACGCCCGGGCATACGCCCGGAGCACGTGAGCTACGCCGTCGCCGACGCTACCCGGGCAGACGAGCCATTCCTGCTCCTGACCGGCGGCTCGCTGCTGGTCGGCGCGGTCGGGCGGACCGACCTCCTCGGCGCGGAGCTCGCCAACGAGTACGCCGCCGAGATGCACCACTCGCTCCACGACGTGCTCCTCCGTCACGAGGACTCCGTGATGGTCTACCCGACCCACGGCGCCGGCTCGCTGTGCTCGACCGGGATCTCATCGACGACGTGGTCGACCATCGGGTACGAGCGGCGCCACGACCCGCTGCTCGGGCCGCTCGAGGTCGACGCGTTCGCCCGTGCCCTGCTGGCCGGCCAGCCCGACGTCCCCGCGCTACTTCGCCCGGATGCGGCCGCTCAACCAGGCCGGGCCGCCGCTGCTCGGCGGCCGGATCCCGGTGATCGAGCCGCTCGACGGCGAGGCGCTCGACCGGGAGCTCGAGCGCGGGGCGCTGCTGTGTCGACGCGCGAAGCATCGAGGCCCACGCGGCGCAGCGCGTGCCGGGTTCGCTGTCGTTCCCGGCCGGCTCGTCGTTCGGGACCTGGCTCGGCTGGGTGGTCGACCCCGACCGGCCGGTCGTCCTGCTCGTCGACGACCTCGGCGAGCTCGACGGGATCGCGCGCCAGGCGCTGCGGATCGGGTTCGAATTCGATCGTCGGCCACGTCGACGGCGGGATGCGCGGCTGGCGGCGGCCGGCCGCGCGGTCCAGGCCGGGTCGCTGCTCGACGTCGACCGGCTCGCCGCGCCAGCTGGCGCGCGGCGGCGCGGAGGCGCCGCTCGTCATCGACGTCCGGCAGGCCTCGGAATACGAGGCCGGCCACGTCCCGGGCTCGGTCCACATCGGCGCCGGCGAGCTGCCGGCGAAGCTCGACGAGCTGCCGCGCGACCGGCCGATCGTCACGATCTGCGCGAGCGGCTACCGCTCCAGCGTCGCCGCCTCGCTGCTGCGTGCCGCGGGCTTCGAGCACGTCGGCGTCGGTGGCCGTCGGCGTCCCGACCTGGGAGGCCCGCGGCCACCCGCTCGACTACGGCCCGGCGGACGGCGGCGCGTGGTCGGACGGGGCCGCGGTGGCCGCCGAGCCGCACGCCCATTAGCCGGTTCAGCCCACCCGCACCCCGAACGCCCCGAGCGCAGCGACCCCGAGCAGCACGGCGTCGAGGACGATGACGATGCCGACCGCGGACCAGGCCAGCGTATTCGCGACCCGACCGTTGCGGTGCTCGCCCATCAGCCGCCGGTCGTTGATCAGCAGGACCATGAACACGAGCACGACCGGCAGCAGCAGCCCCTGCAGGTACTGCGAGCCGAGGATCAGCGGCAGCAGGTCGAGGCCGGGGACCAGCACGATCAGCGCGCCGGCGGCGAGCACGAACGTGTAGATCGAGAAGAATGCGCGCGCGTCGGCGAAGCGCTTGTCGACGCCCGATTCCCAGCCGAATGCCTCGCAGATCACGAACGCGGTGGACAGCGGCATGATCGTGGCGGCGAGGACGCTCGCCCCGAACAGCCCGACCGCGAACAGCGCCTCGGCGAGCCGGCCGGCGACGGGCTCGAGCGCCTGCGCGGCGTCGGCCGCCGAGGTGATCGTCCCGTGGGCCGACCCCGATCGTGCTCGCCGCCGCGACGACGATGAAGATCGCGATGACGTTGGTCCACACCGACCCGCCGATCGCGTCGGCCTGCTCGAGCCGCAGCTCGTCGACGGCGATGCCCTTCTCGGCCACGGCGCTGGTCAGGTAGAACTGCATGTACGGCGTGATCGTCGTGCCGACGACGGCGACGATGAGGAGCAGGCTGGCCGGCGCCAGGTCGAGCGACGGCGTCACCAGCGCCCGGCCGACCGCACCCCAATCCGGGTCGGCTAGCACCGCCGACACGATGTATGCCAGGAACACGACGATGACCGCCAGGAACACCCGCTCGACGGTCCGGTAGCTGGCCCGGATCACCAGCCCCCAGATGGCGATCCCGACGACCGGGACGACCAGGTAGCGCGACACGCCGAAGAGCTCGCCGGCGGCGGCCGCCCCGGAGAACTCGGCCACCGTGTTGGCCACGTTGGCGACGAGCAGGACGATCATCGCGAAGGCCGTCGGGCGGACGCCGAACCGGTCGCGGATCAGGTCCGACAGGCCCTGCCCGGTGACGACGCCCAGCCGCGCCGCCATCTCCTGGACGATCGCCAGGATGACCATCGTGATCGGGAACAGCCAGAGGAGGGCCAGCCCGGTCGTGGCGCCCATCACGCTGTAGGTCGTGATCCCGCCCGCATCGTTGCCGGCGATGCCGGCGATCAGCCCAGGGCCCATCACGGCCAGGAACGCGAGCAGCCCGCGCCGGCCGCGGAAACGGCCGCGCAGCCGGACGAGCCGGCGCGCGGCGATGCGGGCGCGGACGCGGGCCAGCGCCGGGCGCACGGCCTAGGTCCGCGTCCCGGCGCGCGGCACGCGCCGCCGCCAGCTGGCAGGCAGGATGGTGTCGATCGCGTCGTCGACGGTCACGATCCCGATCAGCCGTCCGGCCGGGTCGACGACCGGCACGGCCAGCAGGTTGTAGCGCGCCACGACGCTCGCGACTTCGTCGTGATCGGCGTCGACCGCGACCGCGACCGGCTCGTCGATCATGACCTCGCCGATCAGCCTGTCGGGCGCGGCCACGATCAGGTCGCGCAGCGACAGGACGCCGACCAGCCGCCCGTCGGGGTCCACGACGTAGACGTAGTAGATCGTCTCGGCGTCGGGCTCGAGCTCGCGCAGCCGGTCGATCGTCCGGCTCGCCGTCAGGTCGGCTGCGCACGGCCACGAACTCGGTGGTCATCATCCCGCCGGCCGTGTCCTCCGGGTACGCCAGTAGCCCACCGAGCTCCTCGGCCTCGTCGCGCTCCATCAGCGCGAGCAGCTCCTGGCGGGTCTCGTCGGACAGGTCGGCCACGAGGTCGGCGGCGTCGTCGGGCGACATCTCCTCGAGGATGTCGGCGGCGCGCTCGGGCGCGAGGCCCTCGAGGACCTCGACCTGCGTGTCGGGCTCCATCTCCTCGATCGCGTCGGCGACCGCTTCGTCGTCGAGCGCCGCCAGGACGCCCGCCCGGTCGCGCGGCGCGAGCTGGTCGATGATCGTGGCCAGGTCGGCCGGGTGGAGCTCGGTCAGCCCGGCGTGGGGCACGCGCAGCCGGATCGAGGCGATGCTCGTCTCGACCGGGTCGACGTCCTCCCAGTCGATGTAGCGCTCGGGCGTGGGCAGCCGCAGGTTCCGGGCGAGGACGCGCCACGGCCCCGCGATCCCGAGCCGGCGCAGCAGGCCCGCCGCGCCGACGTCGACCGCCACGAGGTGGAGCCGGCCATCCACGTCGTCGAGCCGCAGGTCGTTCACGCGGACGACCTTCCGCCCGTCGATGTCGACGATCTGCTTGTCGAGCAGGTCCGAGCGGAGCTGGATCTCGTCGGGCCGCTGCTGGAAGCGGGTGATGTCGATCGTGCCGGTCGCCAGTCGCGCCCCGGACTCGTCGAAGCTGGCGACCTGCGACCACGGCAGGAAGATCCGGCGGCGATCGGTCGCGACGACCAGGCCGGTGACCGGCGGATAGCGGTCGCCGACGGCGACGATGAGATCGTCGACCTTGCCCAGCGGCTCGCCGTTGGCGTCGAGCACGGGGCGGCCGATGGCCTGGCTCAGGTAGAGCATGGGTGCCACCTCATGAGCGGACGTCCCGCCCTGGGTGGCGCGACCGGGTCGGTCGCGGTCAGCCGTCAGATGGCGGGACGGACCGGGTTCCTGGGCTGATCGGCGCGACCGGCGCCGATCGGACTGGGACCGTCGTCCACGGGATGTGTGCTGACCTCTGGTGCTGGATCCGACGACCGGGGCAGGGGAGCCCGCAGCGCGCCCGGAGTGTAGTCCGGGCCTAATCGAGCGGTCAACGGACGCCGATCGTCCTGGTCGTGACCCGGACCCTTGGCGGCTCGGCGGAGCCGGGCTTCGGTGCGACGATCCTGACGTGCGCGCGCGCCACGGTCACGACGACGTCCGACCCGCATCCGTCGGGTCGTCGCTGGCCGCCCCGACGACACACGGACCGGGGTCCACGGCGTCCGGCTCGATCATCCGGCGGATCGTCGGGACCGACGGCGTCCCGACCGTCGCCGAGGCCCTGGCGATGCAGGCGGGGCATGCCGGCGGATCCGCCCGATCCGGTCTCGTGCTCGAGGCCGAGCTCGCCGAGCGGCTCGACACCGTCCTCGGCATCGCCGGCCGGCTCGCGGCGTCGCACGACCGGCGCGAGCTCTTCCGGATGATCGTCGACGAGACCAAGCGGGTCCTGCGCGCCGATGCCACGACGATCCGCATCCTGCGCGACGACCGGCTCGAGGTCACCGCCTGGGCCGGCCTGCCCGACGACGTCGCCGGGCAGATGCCCGTCTTCGGGCGAGAGGAGGGCTGGGTCGGCGAGGTCCTGCGCACCGGCCACGTGCTCGCCTTCCCGGACGTCCGGGCCGACCGCCGGCTACGGCGCAGAGCGCTACGACGGCGTGTTCGAGGTGGCCGGCCACCTGACGGCGCCGCTCATCCACCACGACCAGGTGATCGGCGCCCTGTCGGCCGTGACCCGCGAGCCGCGCGACGTGGACGAGCGGCGACGTCGCCTTCATCTCGACGCTGGCGACCCATGCCGCCATCGCGCTCACCAATGCCGAGCTGTTCGAGCAGACCGTCGCCCGGGCCGCGCAGCTCGAGGTCCTCCAGGCCGCGTCGGCACGGCTGAGCCGGGCCGCGACGGTCGACGAGATCGGCCGGACGATCGTCGAGGAGACCCAGCCGGATCATCGACTACCACAACGCCCGGGTGTACCTCATCGAGCCGCCGGACGATGTCGTGCCGATCGCCTTCGAGGGCACGCGTCGGCGAATACGAGCAAGGTCGACATGCGCCTGCTCCACCTGCAGGCTCGGTGAGGGCTTCACCGGCTGGGTGGCCCAGCACGGCGAGCCGATCCTGGTCAACGACGCCAACCGCGACCCGCGCGGCGCGACGATCGACGGGACCGACGACGTCGACGAATCGATGCTCGTCGTGCCGATGCGCTACGACGGGCTGACGATCGGGGTCATCACGCTCTCGAAGCTCGGCCTCGACGATGTTCGGCTCGACGACCTGCGCCTGCTCACGATCCTGGCCGACCGGCCGCGACGGCCGTCGGGTCGGCCCGCCTGCTGACCCGGACCCAGGACCTCGCCGGCGAGCTGCGCCGGCTGCTCGACATGAGCGCCGAGCTGTCGGGCAGCCTCGACCCGCGCCAGGTCGCCGACCTGATGGCCGGGCACCTCGCCCGCGCGATGGGCGTCGACGAATGCGCCATCAGCTACTGGGATCGTCCGGCACGGGCCGCGTCGATTCGCTCGGCTACTACCCGGCCGCTCCGGATCGAGGACCATGGCGCCGTTCTTCGACGTGTCCGGCGTACCCGGAGACGCTCCGCGTCCTCGAGCGCCAGGAGACGGTCATCATCGACGCCGACGACCCGGCCGCCGACCCGGCCGAGGTCGCGCTGCTGCTCCACGACGGCAACCGCGTCCTGGCGATGCTCCCGCTCGTCGCCAAGGGCCAGTCGATCGGCCTCGTCGAGCTGTTCTCCAAGACGCCGATCGCCTTCGACGCCGAGCGGCTGGGCCTCGCCCGGACGATGGCCAACGAGGCCGCCATGGCGCTCGAGAACGCGCGGCTGTACGAGGACGCCCGCAACCTCGCCGACCGTGACCCGCTGACCGGCTTCTACAACCACCGGTTCCTGCACGAGCGCCTCGGCGAGGAGGTCGTCCGGACCCAGCGCGGACGCCGCCCGCTGAGCGTCCTGATGCTCGACCTCGACGACTTCAAGCTCGTCAACGACACGTTCGGGCACCTGTTCGGCGACCGGGTCCTGACCTGGACCGCCGAGCTCATCCGGTCGACGCTGCGCGCGTCCGACATCCCGGCCCGCTACGGCGGCGACGAGTTCGCGATCATCCTGCCCGAGACCGACGCCGACGAGGCCGGCCAGGTCGCCGGCGCGGATCCTCGCCGCGTTCCGCGACCACGCCTTCGTCAGGGCGAGCAGCGCGGACCCGGTCCCGATCGGGGCGTCGATCGGAGTCGGCGACCTTCCCGGGCGACGGCCGGACCGGCGACCGACCTCATCGCGGCGGCCGACCGGGCGCTCTACCGGGTCAAGCACGACGGCGGCCACGATGCGGCCGCGGCGCACGACGGGACGGCGCCCGACGGGGCGATCAGCGCCACCGGATAGTACGAAGGTACTGCCCGCGGCCGCCACGAGTACGGCCCGATCGGGATGGACGGAAGGGGTCCGGACCGCCATCCTCTATCCCTGACGTGAGCGAACCACCCAGCCCGTCCGACCCGACCCACGGACAGCCCCGGACCGTCGGATCCGACGAGCGTGGTGGATCTTCGCCGTCTCGTTCTTCATCCTCGGCCTGATCGCCGTGATCCGGCTCATCGCTCGACCGCGCCCGGCCGATCGACTGGGCGTCGTCGCCCTCTGTTCGTCGTCGGGTTCGCCGCGATCCGCCACCGCCAGGCCGTCGCCGCGCTCGAGGTCGGCCGGCGCGAGGAGGCCGAATCGTTCGCGCGCATCCTGTCCGGGCCTGTCGCGCTCCGTGTCGCCCGACGCGATCCTCAGCGCGATCGTCGACGAGCTGGCCGATGCGACCGGCGCGGACCACATCGTCATCGCCCGCCGCCGGCCCGGACGCCCGGGTGCTCGAGGCGACGCTCGTCAGCGCCCGCCCGGGCGTGCCCGATTCGACCACCCTCCTGCCGATCGGCGACCTCGAGGATCCACCGACCACCGAGCGCGACCTCGTGCGCCGGGAGCCCGTCGCCATCCCGTCTGGGCCGAGGCGGCGGACGCCCGTCGCCGCCGGCGGCATCCGCGGCCGGTTCGACCAGCTGAGCGCGCGGATCGCGGCGGCCGGACCGTTGCCGAGCGCCGCGACCGCCGTCATCGCCGGATCCGGCCGGCCCGCGCGAGCACCAGCTGGTCGCCGATCGGATCGCCGGCCGGTCGCGCGAGGTGTACGGCCTGACCGACACGCTGGCCGCGCCGCTGACCTCGGGCGGCGACGTGGTCGGCGCGATCATCCTGTCGCGGCGGACCACGGGGACCTGGCCGGCGACGACGCGGCGGATCCTGAGCGGCGCCGCGGTCGAGGCGTCGTCCGCGCTGTCCCGCGCCTACTCGCTTCGGGCCGTCGAGGCGAAGGCCTCGACCGACGCCCTGACCGGGCTCCCGAACCGCCGCTACTTCGACGAGTTCTGCGGCCTCCTCGCCCGGCGGCGCCGCTCGGGCGACGCGGTCGGCGTGCTGATGATCGACATCGACAAGTTCAAGGTCCTCAACGACACGCACGGGCATGCGACCGGCGACGAGGTCCTCCGCGCGGTCGGCGGCGGCGATCGTCGCGGCCGTCCGCGAGGACGACGTCCCGGCGCGCTACGGCGGCGAGGAGTTCGTGGTCCTGCTGCGCAACCCGAGCCCGGAGATCGCGCTCGAGGTCGGCGAGCGCGTGCGCAGCTCGGTCGGCGGGCTCGACCTGCGCCGGTTCGGCGTGCAGGCGGTCAGCGTCTCGGTCGGCGTCGCGGTGGCGCGCCATGCCGACCAGCCGATCGACGAGCTGATCGCCGAGGCCGACCGGGCGCTGTTCCGGGCCAAGCGCACCGGGCGCGACCGGGTCGTGGCCGCCTGACGGGCTACCATTCGGCGGGTGACCGACCTGCCCGCCAGCGCCGAACCGGCCGACACCGAGCCGACGCCGACGACCGCGCGACGAGCCTGGCCGAGGATCCGGCCGACGTCGACCTGACCAACGGCCGAGCTGGCGCGCATCTTCCACGAGATCGGCGACATGCTCGAGCTCAAGGGCGAGCTCGTGTTCAAGACCGTCGCCTACCACCGCGCCGCCGACGCGATCGGGCGCAGCCCGGTCGACATCGTGTCGGCCTACCGCTCGGGCACGCCGCCGCAGATCCCGGGCGTCGGCAAGGCGATCAGCGACAAGCTCGCCGAGCTCGCGACGACCGGCCGGATGGCCTACTACGACCGGCTCCGCGCCGAGGTCCCGCCGAGCCTCGTCGAGCTGCTGCAGATCCCGGGCCTCGGCCCCAAGACCGTCCGCCAGCTCAACGCCGAGGCCGGGCATCGCGACGATCGACGACCTCCGCGCGGCGGCCGAATCGGGTCGCCTCCGCCAGCTCCGCGGGATGTCGGCCCGGACCGAGGCGCTCGTCCTCGAGGGGATCGCCAAGCTCGACGACCGCTTCGACCGGATGCTGCTGGGCCGCGCCGAGGAGCACGATCGACGGCCTCATCGCCGCGCTGTCGCCGACGCCGGGCGTCCGCTCGATCGAGCCGGCCGGCTCGTTCCGCCGTCGCAAGGAGTCGATCGGCGACCTCGACCTGCTGGCCGAGACCGACGAGCCGGCACGGCTGATCGACGCGTTCACCGGGTTCGGCCTCGTCGACTCGGTCCTCAACCGCGGCGGCTACAAGGCCGCGGTCCGGCTGATGCGCGGACCGCAGGTCGACCTGATGGTCATGCCGCCCGGCGAGGCGGGCACCTACCGCATCCATTTCACCGGCTCGAAGGAGCACAACGTCCGCCTCCGGGCGATGGCCCGCGACCGTGGCTGGAGCCTGTCCGAGAAGGGCTTCCTGCGGATCGGCGAGGACGGCGAGCCGCTGACCGGCGACGCCGCCGAGCTCCGGACGTTCGCCACCGAGGCCGAGGCGTACGCCTTCCTCGACCTGCCGTACATCGAGCCGGAGCTGCGCGAGGACGCCGGCGAGATCGAGGCCGCGCTGGCCGGCCGCCTGCCGGTCCTGATCGAGCAGGCCGACCTGCGCGGCGACCTGCACAGCCATTCCGACTGGTCGGACGGGCACCACCCGATCGAGGTCATGGCCGACGCCGCGCGCCGGCGCGGCTATGCCTACCAGGTCCTGACCGACCACTCGCAGTCGCTCGCGATCGCCCGTGGCCTGACCCCGGACCGGGTGGCCGAGCAGGCCGAGATCATCGCCGCGCTCAACGCCCGGTACGCCGCCGAGGAGGCCGCCGGCACCGCGCCCCCGGAGACCCCGGCCGAGGGCTTCCGGCTGCTCCACGGCTGCGAGCTGGAGGTCCGCGCGGACGGCGCGCTCGACTTCGAGGACGACCTGCTGGCGCGCTTCGACCTCGTCGTCGCCTCGGTCCACGTCGCCCGCCGCCAGTCGCGCGCCGAGCTCACGCGCCGGACGCTCAACGCGATCCGCAGCCCGCACGTGGACGTCATCGCCCACCCGTCGGGGCGCAAGATCGGCCAGCGTGACGATCTCGACCTCGACTGGGACGCGGTCTACGCCGAGGCGGCGCGGACCGGGACCGCGCTCGAGATGAACGGCTCGCCGCCGCGGCTCGACCTCGCCGTCGAGCGCGCCCGGCGCGCGGTGGCCGTCGGCTGCCGGCTGTCGATCGATTCCGACGCGCACGACATCAAGGAGCTCGACTTCGTGCGCTGGGGGATCAGCCAGGCCCGCCGGGCATGGGTCGACGCCCGAGAACGTCGTCAACACCCTGTCGCGGGCCGAGCTGCTGGCGTGGACCGCCGGGAACGGGCGGCGAACGTGATCGAAGCGCGTACGATCGGGGCCATGGACGACCGCGCGACCGGACGCGACCTCGCGCTCGTGGCGGTCACCGTGGTCGGCCTGTCGCGGCTGATCGATCCGCCGCTGGTCTGGCTCGCGGCCGGCGCGCTGCTCGGGGCGATGCTCCTCGGCACGCTCCAGGTCCTGGCCGATGAGGCCGGGCCGGCGAACGCCGTGGTTCGGCGTCCCGATCGAGGCGCTCATCCTCCCCTCGGTGGCGGCCGTGGCCTGTCTCGGCGCGATCCGGCTGGTGCCGTTCGGGCTGTGGCTTGCGCCGGCGCTCGTCATCACCTGGCTGATCGTCGGCGCGCACGCTCGCGCTCGAGGCGCGGCTCAACCGGCACGACGACGGCGCTGACCGCCGACGATCGGACGGCGCTGCTGGTGACCATCCTGCTCGTCGCGTTCCTCGGCTTCACCGGCGTCGCCGCGATGGTCCCCGGCGGGCTCGTCCAGACCGGCGGCCCGCTTGCCCGAGAGCGACCTGCTGGTGCTGGCCGCGGGCGACGCGCTCGTCGCGGGGCTCCTCGGCTACCGCTCGGCGACGCTGCGGGTGATGCTCGTGCGCGACGCCGTCTGGGCGGCGTTCACCTACGCCGCGGCGATCGCGATCGGGGCCGCGGCGCTGCGCGCCATGGAGATCCCGCGGCTGGTCGGGCCGGCGCTCCTGACGCTCGCGTTCTACCTGTGGGATGCGTTCATCAGCACCGCGCCGTCGCGCCGCCGCGACCGGAGCTGGATCGGTCGGGTCGCGCTGCTGGCCGGCCTGGGCGTCGTGGTCGGGGTCTGGAACCTGCTGCTCCGCGGCTGAGGCCGCGCGACGGCGGCCGGCTGTCGCGTCCGGAGCGGATCGGGCCGGTCGTTTGACGTTCCGCCCCGGCGGTGCTAGAAAGCATGTCCGCCATCGCGCGCCGCGCGCCCGCGCGCCCAACGGCTCCGGACACCGCCCTCGCTACCGCCACGCCCCCGAAAGGACGACCGCCACGTGACCTTCCCCGATGTCGAGACCACGCCGCAGAGCCCTGCGAACCTGACCCGCCAGAAGCGGCAGCTGGCCGACCAGGCGATCGCCCAGGCGACCGAGGCGCAGTGGGCCGACGCCGCGGCGACCAACCGCCGGCTGCTCGAGCTCGGGCCCGACGCGGAGTCCGAGAACCGGCTGGCCAAGGCGCTCTGGGAGCTCGGCGAGCTCGGGAACGCACGCGAGCACTACCAGACGGCGCTCGCGCTCGATCCGACCAACCGGATCGCCGAGCGGAACATCGACCGGCTCAAGATGCTCCTCGTTGCCGCCGGCGAGAAGACCGTGCCGGCACAGGAGGGCAGCAAGGCCGCGGTCTCGATCTTCGTGGAGGAGACCGGCAAGACCGGGTTCGCCTTCCTGACCGACCTCGCCGACCCGCGCCAGCTCGCGCAGGTCAACCCCGGTGACGCCGTCGAGCTCACCCCCGAGGGCAACCGCCTGATCGCGTTCAGCAACGGCCGCCGCATCGGCGTGGTCGAGCCGCGCGTCGCCGCCCGCCTGCTCAAGCTGATGGCCGACGGCAACAAGTACGCGGCGGGCATCACCTCGCTCGGCGACAAGGACGTCCGGATCATCGTCCGCGAGATCTTCCAGGACCCGGCCAACTACGGGAAGGTCAGCTTCCCGACCGCGGCCAAGTCGACCGACCTGCGGCCGTACACCAAGGGCACCCTCGTCCGCGAGGAGATGGAGCTCGAGGAGGATCTCGAGGACGACGAGGAGGACGACGAGATCGAGGACCTCGATCGCGTGCTGCCGCCCGAGTCGACGACCGACGAGGCGTTCGAGGACGAGCCCGACGAGCTCGACGAGCCGTAAGCCGAAGCCGTAAGCCGTAGCCGGTGGCGCCCGACGGGCGCCGGTCAGCCGCCGGCCGCGGCCCGGACGTCGGAGGCGGTCGCGGCGGCGTCGTCGACGACCTCGGTCAGGATCGCGGCGGCGCTCCGCCCATCCGCGAGCGGCCGGTCGAGCTCGCGCGCCGGCCGCCCGACCAGCTCGCCCTCGAGCCGGCCGTACGTCGCGAGGATGAGCCGGACCAGGCGCTCCACCTCCGTCGGCTCGCCGGCCGAGCATCGCCAGCGTCTTGTCGACCTGGATCGTGTGCTCGCGGATGTGCGAGCCGTACCGGCCCGAGCCGGAAGTCGATCGTGACCGGCAGGCCGGACCAGCGGCCGCTGATCCGCATCGCCGCCTGGTCGAGCCCGGCGGTCGCCACGGCGTTGGCGTCGACGACGTCGTCGAACCGGGCCATGACCGTCGCCGGCGTCGCCGGTCGCCTCTTCCGCCTCGGTCGGCTCGGGCGGGAAGTGGTCCTCGGACGGTCGCTCCACCTCGGCCCCGACGACGCCCTGCCGGATGTACCAGGCGTTGTACCAGCCGTAGCTCCGTTGACCGCCGACGATGTGGCCGACCGTCTGCCGGATCGTCCATTCGTCGCCGGCCGGGTCGGCATCCCAGTCAGCCTCGGCGAGCGGCGCGAGCACGCCTCGAAGCTCCCAGCGCGCGGTCGCCATCGCCGCCAGGGCAGGGACCGCGGGTCCGATCGGCTCGGCGGCCGGCGCACGTCCGACCGCGATGGCGCCGATCGCCGCCTCGAGGCGTTCGTGGATCGCGTAGAAGCCGGTAGCGCACGTCGAGGTCGTCGCGGTCGGTCGGGCGCCAGCGCCATGGCCGCTCGAGCGCCGCGTCGGGGACGGTCAGCAGGTCGGCCACGGCCCGGAGCACGGGCGCCCGGGCGGCGAGCACGGCGGCGTGGAGCGGGGTGGGCGGGACGGTCGCGAATTCGATCAGGGGGTCGTGCATCGGCGCAGCGTAGCGTGCGTCGGCTAGCATCTGCCAGGTGACCGGCCGCGGACCCATCGACGCCCAACCGGGCTACTCGCTGCCCGTCTTCGACCGCCTGGCGCCCGCTCCGCCGCCGGCCGTGGTCGCGGCGCGGATCGAGCAGCACACCGGGCAGGGCGATGTCGTCGTCGACCTGTTCGGGCGCGGCGGCTGGGTCGCGCGGGCCGCCCTGGATCGCCAGCGCCGGGCCGTGTCGCTCGAGTCGACGCCGCTCGCCCGCATGCTCGCGGAGGTCGTCCTCCGACCGCCCGACGTCCGCCACCTCGACGCGGCGTTCCAGGGGATGGCCGCCTCGCCCCGCCGCGAATCGAGCCTCAAGGTGTCGATCGGCGACCTGTTCGCCACCCGCTGCGCGACCTGCGGCCGGACCCTCGTCGCGGACGAGGTCCTGTGGGCGGTCGAGGACGACGCCGGCGTGGCCGGGCGGACGCGGCCGTGTCCAAGCACTACCGCTGCGCCGTCTGTCGCGACCAGCGCGGTGGCTCGGAGCAGCGTCAGGCGCCGCTCGACGCCGACGACCTGCGCCGGATCGCGGCCGACGTCGGGCTCGAGGCGATGCGCCAGACGCTGCGTGGCCGGTTTCCGGACATCGACGGGGCGGACGACCTGCCCGACGAGCTGCTCGACCTGCATACCCCGCGCCAGCTCGTCGGCCTCGGCGCGATCCTCGAGCGGATCGAGGGCGACCTGCGCGCTGCGCCCGTGCTGGCCGCCCTCCGCCTGGCCTTCGTCCATTCCATCCTGCCGGCCAGCCGGCTCGCCACCCAGCCCGGCCGGACGGCTGCCCTGCGGGTGTCGTCCGGGCACGTCCGGCCGCAGAGCGGCACCCAGTTCCGCGAGCGCAACCCGTGGCTCGCCTTCGAGGACGCCTTCCGCCAGGTCCGCGGCTTCATCCAGCGGCTCGAGGGCGGAACGGCCGGACCGGTCCAGGCGCGGCTCGGCGAGGACCTGCGCAGCCTGGGCGAGGGAACGGCGACGACCGTCCTCCGCCTCGCCAGCCCGAGCGGCCTGCTGGCGCTCCGCGACGAGCCGACCGGCTACGGCCGGCCGAGCCCGACGCCCAAGGTCCGCCTGGTGCTCGGCCAGCCGCCGGTGCGCCTGAGCCTCGACCGCCTGGCCGGCGCCTACCACGCCACGTCGTGGGCGCTCGGCCGCGAGGCCGCGCTGCTGCTCCCGATCGACGCCCTCGCCGGGGCCTCGCTCCGGCCGCCGTGGAGCTGGCAGGCTGCCGCGATCGGCCGGGCGCTCGAGGCGGTCGAGCCGGTCATGGCCCGCGACGGCCGGGTCGTCCAGCTGGTCGACGGCGGTCCCGAGGCGATCGTCGCGGCCGTGATGGGCGGAGCGTCGGCCGGCTACCGGCTGCTCGCCGCGCGGCTGTCCGACCCCGACGAGGACACGTCGGCGGTCGTCGAGCTGCTGCCGCCCGGGGGCATCCTCCCGCCCGGACCGCGCACCCGCGCCAACGTCGGCCTCGAGCCGGTGCCCGGGGGCGCCGGCGACCCTGACCTCGTCCCGGCGCCCGGCCTGTTCGCGCCGCCCGAGCGGTTCGACCGGCGGCCGTTCTCCGCCGCCGACGCCGCGCGGACCGTGACCGAGGTCGCGGTCGAGACGCTGCGCGCCCGGGGCGAGCCGGCGCGCTACGAGCGGCTGCTCGGCGAGATCCTGGTCGGGCTCGATCGGGCCGGGCAGCTTCGCCGGCTGGCCGCCGGGACGCTCGCGGCGCCCGGCGCGGACCCGGCCGCCGCCGACGACCGGCCCGCGCGCCCCGACGATGACGACGAGGCCGAGACCGACGGAGCTTCGGCGGATGACGACGGGGAGCCGGACCGGACCTCGCGACGCCTCGCCGCCGGCCCGGGCGAGGCGCCCGGCGACGCCGCAGCGCCGGGCGACGATCCGGGGACGGCCCCACGCTCGGGCGCTGCGAACGTGGCTGCCGGCCAGCCGCCCGGGACGACCGCCCGGTCCCGCCGCGCCACCGAGCGTGACGCCGAGGCCGACCCGGTCGACCGCCTGCTCGCGCTGATCCGCGAGGAGCTCGGCCGGCCGACCCAGCATCGCCTGGCGGAGATCGAGCCCGGTCGCTGGTGGCTGGCCGACGCCGGACGACATGGCCGGCGCCGCCGTGCCGCTCGCCGATCGCGTCGAATGGGCCGTGTTCAGCCTGCTGTCCACCGCCGGCCCGCTCACCGAGACGGCGTTCTTCGAGCGGATCGCCTCGATGTTCGGCGGTCACGACCTGCCCGACGAGGGACTCGTCCGGGTCTGCCTCGACAGCTACCGCGGCCTGGCCAGCACGCCCGCACGGCTGATCACGGCCGACGACCTCCTGCGCCGCAGCCAGGAGCACACCGAGCTGCTCGCGGCGATCGCCGACGCCGGCCACAAGCTCGGGATGCGTGTCTGGATCGGGAAGCGCGAGCAGACGCGGCGGCTCGACGGCGGGCTGCTCGGCGACCTGCTCGATCCCGGCGAGCAGCGCGCCTACCTCGGCGGGATCAGCCACGCAGTCGAGGACCTCGCCGAGGTCGACGGCATCTGGTACACGCGCGGCAAGGCGGCCTTCCTGTTCGAGGTCGAGTGGACCGCGATGCTCGGCGAGCCGCTGCTCCGTCGCCACGCCCGGATCCCGCCCGACGAGGCGCTCGTGCGCTTCCTCGTCATCGCCCCCGAGCGGACCGAGCTGGTCCGCTACAAGCTCGCGCGGTCGCCCCTCCTGCGCGAGGCGATCGAGGCCGCCAACTGGCACATCGTCAAGTCCGTCCACCTCCGTTCGTTCCTCGCCCGCGACCCGCTCGAGCTGGGCGACCTCGAGCCGTATCTCGGGCTCGATCCCGCGATCGAGCGGAGCGCCGAGCAGATGGCCCTGTTCGGCGGCTGACGAGGGCGCGGACCCTGGCGGACGGTCGAACGCGCCCGGCGGTAGGCTTGCGGCAACGACCCAGAGCCTTCGCGCGCGAGGACGCCGCGCGCCGAACAGGAGACCGGACGTGACCCAACCCGAATCGACCTCGCCCGTCAACGCCCTCGCCGACCGTTTCTGGGAGGCGGTCCTCGAGCTCAACCCGACGACGGCGACCCTGTACGGCGACGACCGCTACGCCGACCGCCTCGAGGACCCATCGGCCGAGGGCCGGGCCCGGGCTCGCTCGCTGATGGAGCGGACGGGCGCCGAGGCGTCGGCGATCGACACCGCCGGGCTGCCGACCGAAGACCGAATCACCCGCGACATGCTCAAGGTCATCGCCGAGCTGCAGATCGAGGAAGACGACCAGCGCATGCACGAGCTGCGGGTCGTCGACCAGATGGCCGGGCCGCAGCAGCTCCTGCCCCAGCTGACGCAGTTCCAGCCGGCCGACACGCCGGAGCGCCTCGAGGCCTTCCTCGCCCGGCTGCGCGCGTATCCGGCGTTCATGGCCGCCAACACCCAGATCCTGCACGACGGACGGGCGTCCGGGCTGACCGCGCCGCGCATCGTCGCCGAGCGGACGATCGCCCAGATCGAGCGGATGCTCGAGGTCCCGATCGAGTCGGCGATCGTGCCGGCCATGGTCAAGGTCGCCAGCGAGGCCGACCGCGAGCGCGTTCGAACGCTCGTGCGCGACCTCGTCTACCCGGCCGACCTGGCCTTCCTCGAGGTGCTCAAGGGCGACTATCTCGGGGCGACGCGGGAGGAGCCCGGGATCTGGTCGGCGCCCGACGGCGACCGGCTCTACCGGACGGCAATCCGCAGCTGGACGACCCTCGACCTCGACCCCGACGAGGTCCATCGGGTCGGGATGGACGAGCTCGAGGCGATCGAGCTCGAACGACGCGAGATCTCGCGCGCGGCCGGGTTCGGCGACGACACGGCGGCGTATCGCGCGGCGCTCGACGCCGACGACGGCAACACGCCGGCGACGAAGGACGAGCTGGTCGCCCGGGCACACGAGGACATCGAACGCGCGATGGCCCTCGCGCCACGCTACTTCGGCGTCCTGCCGCAGGCGGACTGCGAGGTCCGCGCGGTCGAGGAGTACAAGGAGAAGGACGCGCCGTTCGCCTACTACTACCCGCCCGCCCCCGACGGCTCGCGGCCCGGGATCTACTACGCCAACGGCTACGACCTGCCCAGCCGCAAGTACACGAAGCTGGCGACGACGACCTATCACGAGGCCGCCCCCGGCCACCACTTCCAGATCGCGCTGGAGATGGAGAACGATCACCTGATCACGTTCCGCCGCCTCGGGGCGCGGATGGTCGGTGGCGCGTACGTCGAGGGCTGGGGCCTGTACAGCGAGCGGCTGGCCGACGAGATGGGCCTGTTCCGGACCGAGGCCGAGCGCTTCGGCATGCTCGATGCCCAGGCCTGGCGCGCCGCGCGGCTGGTCGTCGACACCGGGCTCCACGCGCTGCGCTGGCCGCGCCAGCGCTCGATCGACTTCCTCAAGGTCGCGGGCCTGTCAGAGACGGACGCGGTGATCGAGACCGACCGCTATATCGCGTGGCCCGGCCAGGCGTTGACCTACAAGATCGGCCAGCGCGAGATCGAGCGGCTCCGCGCCGAGCTGTCGGCACGCGACGGCGCCGCGTTCGACCTGCGGGCCTTCCACGACGCGGTCCTCGGCCACGGCTCGCTGCCGCTCGCCACCCTCACCCGCGAATTGCCGACCTGGCTGGCAAGCCCAGTCTGAGGTTCGACTACGAGTCGAAGCCGATCCCGAGCCAGTCGAGCGTCCGGAGCAGGAGCGACCGGCGGCCGTCGTTGCGGTCGGCGCGGTCGAGCTCGTGGCGGACCACGGCGACGGCGGCCGACCGGAAGGGCTCGGGCGGGATCGGGATCGGCGGGCTGGTCACGATCCGCAGCCGCAGGCGGTCCTCGTCGGGACGCAGGATGAGGTCGCGGACGACGCCGCCGGCCCACCGGCTCGCCCCGACGCCGAGCCCGGTATAGCCGAGGGCGTACGTCACCCGGTCGCCCATCGTCCGCCCGAACGTGACCGTGAACCGGGTCGTCGTGTCGATCGCGCCGCCCCAGCGATACGGGAAGCGCAGGCCCTCGAGCTGCGGGAAGGCCCGGAAGAACTGCGCCTCGAGCTTGCGGAACGTGGCGGGCCGGCGGTCGAGCTCCGGCGCGACCCGGCTGCCGAAGTGGTGGATCGCGTCGTAGCCGCCCCACAGGATCCGGTCGTCGGCGGTCAGTCGGAAGTAGTGGAACTGGTTGCTCGCGTCGGACAGGCCCTGCCGCCGACGCCAGCCGATCGCCGCGCGCTCGTCCGGCGTGAGCGGCTCGGAGACGAGCGCGTAGTCGTAGACCGGCACGAACGGTCCGGCGCAGGCGCGGGAACCAGCCCGAGTACGCCGACGTGGCGATGACCACCTGGTCGGCCCGGACCGTCGCGCCGCCGGCGGTCGTGACCACGACGCCGCCGGCGACGCGCTCGAGGCCCGCGACCCGGGTGCGCTCGTGGATGCGGACGCCGCGCTCGCGCGCCACTCCGCGCGAGGCCGCGGCACAGCTTGACCGGGTCGAGCAGGACGTCGCGCCCCGGCGGCCGGTAGAGGCCGGCCAGGAAGAGCGGGGAGTGGACCTCGGCCTGGACCGCCGCCCGGTCCATGAACTCGAGCTCCTCGCCGTAGCCGGCCGCCTCGTCGGCCCACGCGCGGAGCTCGTCGACCTGGTAGGGCTGGTCGGCGACGGTCAGCGTGCCCGTCTCCTCGAGGTCGCAGTCGATCGCCTGGTCGCGGGTGAACGCCACCAGGCCGCGCAGGTTGTCGAGGCCCTCCCGCTCGAGGATCTCGAGCTCATCGGCGAAGTGCCGGATCCCGTTGGCCAGGCCGTGCGTCAGCGACGCCTCGCAGAACCCGCCGTTCCGCCCGCTGGCGCCGAACGCGACGGTCTCCGCCTCGAGGACGGCCACCCGCAGGCCGGGTGCCGTGTCGGTCAGCGCCAGCGCCGTCCACAGGCCCGTGAACCCGGCGCCGACCACGACGACGTCGGCGGTCGTGTCGCCGAGCAGCGGCGGATCGGCGGGCGGGACCTCGCCGCGCAGCCAGTAGCTGATCGGGCCGGATCGGTCGTCCTCGGGTCGCCGCACGGGGGTCATGGTGCCACGACGCCCGCTCGCGCGTTTCCCGCACGGATCGGTAACCAGGGCCGCGCGATTCGTCGCGCAGGCCACGGATGCGGACGATAATCGCGTTGACGAGGTTCGGGCGTCGTGGCACCATAGCGCCGCTCGCGTCCCACTCCACGCAACGACCGTCCCACGGACCGAGCCGCCAATTCCGCACCGAGGAACCCGATGGCCACCGAGCCCGCCGCCCGCCCGACCCCCGCGCTCCGGCGCGACGCCCAGACCGCGCTGTACGCGCGCGCCCTGCGGACGCTGCCCGGCGGCACCGACTCGAACTTCCGGGCGTGGGGTGACGACACGGTCTACGTCGACCGCGGCAAGGGCTGCACCGTCTGGGACATCGACGGCAACGAGTACATCGACCTTCGGATGGGCTACGGGCCGGTCATCCTCGGCCACGCCGACGAGCGCGTCGACGACTACGTCAACGAGCGGATGCGGCTCGGCGTCAGCTTCTCGCTGACCTCCGAGGACGAGGTCCGGGCGATGGAGCTCGTCCGCGAGCTGACGGGCTGGGTCGACAAGGTCCGGATGACGGTGTCGGGCACCGAGGCGACGATGCACGCGATGCGCGTCGCGCGGGCCTACACGGGCCGCGACAAGATCGTCAAGTTCGAGGGCCAGTACCACGGCGTCCACGACTACGCGCTGATCAGCGTCTCGCCCGGACGACATGTCCGAGCTCGGCGACGCCGACGCGCCGGTCCGCCTGGCCTGGGGCCGGGGCATCCCCGACGCCGTCGCCGACACGATCATCCCGGCCCGCTACAACAACATCGAGGCGCTGCGCCGGCTGTTCGAGGCGCGCGGGCGAGGAGATCGCGGCGATCATCGTCGAGCCGGTCCTCGGCAACGCCCAGGGCATCCTGCCCGCAGCCCGGCTTCCACCAGGCGATGCGGGCCCTGACCGAGGAGTTCGGGATCCTGCTGATCTTCGACGAGGTCAAGACCGGCTTCCGCTTCGCGCAGCGGCGGCGCGGCCGAGTTCTTCGGCGTCACGCCCGACCTCGCGACCTACGCCAAGGCGATGGGCAACGGCTACCCGGCGGCGGCGTTCGGCGGGCGCGAGGCGGTCATGGCCATGCTGCCCGACAAGGTCAGCCACGGCGGCACGTACGCCGGCAACCGGGTCGCCGCCGCGGCCGCGCGTGAAGACGCTCGAGATCCTGCGCGACACCGATGCGCTCGAGACGATCCACGAGACCGGCCGGCGGGTCCAGGCCGGGCTGCGCAGCGTGCTCGATCCGAACGGGCCTGCCCTACGTGTTCACCGGTCATCCGTGCATGTTCGGGATCATGTTCACCGACCGCGACCCGACCGAGTATCGCGACTGGGCGACCACCGACCACGAGCTGTACGACGCGATCGCGGTCGGGATGCACGCCCTCGGCGCGATGCCCGAGCCCGACTCGCGCGAGCCGTGGTTCATGTGCGAGGCGCATGCCGCCGGCGACACCGTCGACCGGATCGTGTCGATCTTCTCGACCTCGCTCGACGTCGCGCTCGAGGCCCGGGCGCACGGCGAGATCGATGCCGCGCCGTCCGGCGCGATGTCGCATCCGGCCGCTGGTTGAAGGGACCGGGCGACATGGTCCTCGACGGCAACGCGGTCCGCTCGGTCGACCGGGCGGCGGCGCTCCTCCTCGCGCTCGGCGACAGCCAGGGCGAGGCCGGCGTGACCGAGCTCGCCCGCCGCCTCGGCCTGCACAAGTCGACCGCATCACGGCTGCTCGCGACGCTCCAGCGGCGCGGCCTCGTCGAACAGGACGGCGAGACCGGCAAGTACCGCCTGGGCCTCGTCGTCATCCGCCTCGCCGAACGGGCCGAGCGGACGCTCGACCTGCGCGGGATCGCGCTGCCCGAGCTCGAGCGGCTGGCCCGCCTGACCCACGAGACGACCGGCCTCGGCATCCTCGACGGTGACCAGATGCTGGCCGTCGCCCAGGTCGACGGCCCGAACCTGATCGCCGTCGGCGACTGGACGGGCCGGGCGACGCCGCTCCACTGCGTCGCGTCCGGCAAGGTCCTGCTCTCGTCGCTCGCCGAGCGCGAGGTGCTGCGCATCGTCCGGCGCGGCCTGGTCAGCTACACGGAGCGGACGATCGTCGAGCTCGAGCCGCTGCTCGAGGAGCTCGCCCGGATCCGCCGGCGCGGCTACGCGACGGCGATCGGCGAGTACGAGCTCGGGCTCAATGCGATCGCCGCGCCGGTCCACGACGCGCGCGGCAACGTCATCGCCGCGGTCGACATCTGGGGCCCCGCGTTCCGGCTCACCCCGCGTCGCATCCCGGAGCTGGCGACCCAGGCCCGCGAGGCCGCGGCCGCCATCTCGGTCCGGCTTGGCGGCACGGCACCCGAGCGCCCGACGTCGGTCCACGCCACGGCCTGACGACCCGGACCGCCGGCGACGACGACGGCGCGGGCTGCACGCCGGCACGCCACTGGCCGCGCGGCGCTGCGCCGCCGCGCTAGGCTGTGCGGCGATGCCGGACTTCGACACCCCGCCCTGGAACGAGATCGCCAGGTTCGTGACCCGCGAGGTCGTGCCGGTCCTGGTCATCGTCGTGGTGGCCTACATCGCGCTCCGCCTCGCCCGCCTGTTCGTCCACGGCGTTGTCAAGACCCTGCTCGACCGCGAGGCGACCGAGGGCACGGCCCAGGAGCTCAGCGCGGTCGAGCT
The DNA here is from genome assembly GCA_963721545.1 of uncultured Chloroflexia bacterium. Taxonomy (GTDB): domain Bacteria; phylum Chloroflexota; class Limnocylindria; order Limnocylindrales; family CSP1-4; genus SPCO01. Next base: position 33,146 of record CAVRKB010000003.1, on the reverse strand, counting down.
CAAGAAGCGGATGGACACGCTCGACACGCTCGGCTCAAACGCGCTCGAGTTCTTCATCGTCGTGATCGCCGGGCTGATGGTCCTCGGCTCGCTCGGGCTGGACATCGGGCCCGCCGTCGCCGGCCTCGGCATCGTCGGCATCGCGGTCGGCTTCGGGGCGCAGTTCCTCGTCCGCGACTACCTGAACGGGTCGCTGATCCTGATCGAGAACCAGTTCTCGCGGGGCGACGTCGTCCGCATCGCGGGGGTCGAGGGCACCGTCGAGGACTTCACGCTGCGCCGGACGACGCTGCGCGACCTCGACGGCATCGTCCACACCGTGCCCAACGGCGAGATCCACGTCGCCTCGAACCTGACCCGCGTCTGGTCGCGGATCAACCAGGACGTGACGCGTCGCCCACGGCACCGACATCGAGCGCGCCATCGCCGTCGTCGACGAGGTCGGCCGGACGATGGCCGCCGACCCGGTCTGGAAGCGGCGCGTCCTCGACGCCCCGAAGGTCGACCGGATCGCCGACCTGGCCGAGGACGGGGTGACGATGAAGGTCCTGGGCACGGTCCGGGCGGCCGATCAGTGGGTCGCCGCGAGCGACTTCAGGCGCCGCCTGCTCGAGGCCTTCCGGACCAACGGCATCGAGATCGCCCGGCCGCTCGGCGAGCTCTCGGTGGCCGACGCCGGCCGGCCGGCGCCGGACGTCGGCGCCCCGAACGAGGACGACCTCGCCGACGACACCGAATAGCCGATCGACCCGGCCCGAATGGCCGCACGGGCGAGGTGGTCGCCGGTCACTGTCCCGCGGTACGATGGCCGAACGAGCCGACCGAACACGAGGAGCCCTGTGAGCGTCGAGCAGCCGCCGCCGTCGCCGGAGATCGAGAACCTCAGCGCGGAGTCGCGCCTGTTCCCGCCCGACCCGGCGTTCGCGGCGCAGGCCAACGCGACGTCCGACCTGTACGAGGAAGCCGAGGCCGACTTCGAGGCCTTCTGGGCGAAGCGGGCGCGTGAGCGGCTCGACTGGTCGGAGCCGTTCACCACGACCCTCGAGTGGGACCTCCCGTTCGCCAAGTGGTTCACCGGCGGCCGCCTCAACGTCGCCTACAACTGCGTGGACCGGCATGTCGAACGCGGCCTCGGCGACAAGGTCGCCTACCACTGGATCGGCGAGCCGGGCGAGACCCGGACCCTGACCTTCCGCGACCTCCAGCGCGAGGTGTCGAAGGCGGCCAACGCGCTGCTCGAGCTCGGCGTCAGGACCGGCGACCGGGTCGCGATCTACATGCCGATGATCCCCGAGCTGCCGATCGCGATGCTCGCCTGCGCCCGCATCGGGGCGCCGCACACGGTCGTCTTCGGCGGCTTCTCGGCCGAGGCGCTGTCGGGCCGGATCAACGACTGCGGGGCGAAGGTCCTGCTGACCGCCGACGGCGGCTACCGGCGCGGCAAGGAGGTCGGGCTCAAGCACCACGCCGACGAGGCGCTGGCGTCCACGCCGACGATCGACGCCACGATCGTGGTCAAGCGACTCGGCCACGACGTCCACATGGTCGCCGACCGAGACCACTGGTGGCACGACATCGTCGACCGCCAGTCGGAGGACTGCCCGCCGGTGGACGTCGACTCCGAGCACATGCTCTACCTGCTGTACACGTCGGGCACGACCGCCAAGCCGAAGGGCATCCTCCACACGACGGCCGGCTACCTGCTCGGGACGTCGTTCAGCCACGAGGCGATCTTCGACATCAAGCCCGATTACGTGTACTGGTGCGCCGCCGACATCGGCTGGGTGACCGGCCACAGCTACATCGTCTACGGGCCGCTCGCCAACGCGACGACCGGGATCCTGTACGAGGGCGCGCCGGACACGCCGGCATGGGATCGCTGGTGGCAGATCGTCGAGGACTACAAGGTCTCGATCCTGTACTGCGCCCCGACCGCGATCCGGGCGTTCATGAAGCAGGGCGAGGCCTGGCCGGCGAAGCACGACCTGTCCAGCCTGCGCGTGCTCGGCTCGGTCGGCGAGCCGATCAACCCTGAGGCGTGGATGTGGTACCGCGAGCACATCGGCGGTGACCGGACGCCGATCGTCGACACGTGGTGGCAGACCGAGACCGGCCAGATCCTGATCACGCCACTCCCCGGCGTGACCGCCACGAAGCCGGGTTCTGCCACGTTCCCGTTCCCCGGCATCGACGCCGACGTGGTCGACGCGGACGGCAACTCCGTGCCGCTCGGCGGTGGCGGCTACCTCGTCCTCAAGCGCCCGTGGCCGGCGATGCTGCGCGGGATCTACGGCGACCCGGAGCGCTACCGCGAGACGTACTGGTCGCGCTTCCCGGGGATGTACTTCGCCGGCGACGGGGCCAAGCGCGACGCCGACGGTTACCTGTGGCTGCTCGGCCGGGTCGACGACGTCATGAACGTGGCCGGTCACCGGATCTCGACGACCGAGGTCGAAATCGGCGCTGGTCGACCACAAGTCGGTGGCCGAGGCCGCGGTCGTCGGCAAGAAGGACGACATCAGCGGCCAGGCGATCTTCGCGTTCGTCATCCTCAAGGCCGACCAGGCGCCGTCCGACGCGCTGGCCGTCCAGCTGCGCGAGCACGTCGCCTACGTCATCGGCCCGATCGCGAGGCCCAAGTTCCTGATGTTCGTGCCGGACCTGCCGAAGACGCGCTCGGGCAAGATCATGCGCCGGCTGCTGCGCGACATCGCCGAGGGCCGGACGCTGGGCGACACGACCACCCTCGCCGACGAGACGGTGGTCGAGACCATCCGCGAGAACTCCGGCTCGGCGGAGGAATAGCGGTGCCATTCGACTTCCTGCGCCGGCGCAAGACCTCGCCGACCGCGACCGGAGCACTGGCCGCCGCGGCCGCCTCGACGCAGGCCGGCATCCCGTTCGAGGGGCTGACCGAGGACTGGCGGCTGGTCGGCCGGATGACGATCGACGGCCGGCTGTCCGACGCGCTCAACAAGCGCGAGCCGATCCCCTTGGAGAACGTGACCTGGGCGCCTGCCGACGGCTCCGATGAGATGGCGCCGGCACCCGGGCTCAAGTCGATCGATCCGTACGACCTGGTGATCGTCCTGACCGGCGACGACTCGCTGCCGGACATGACCGACGACGCGCGGAACGCGCACAAGGTCCACAAGGTGAGCTACGAGGTGGCGCTCGAGGCGCCGCCCTATCGCGTCGTCGGGACGGTCTTCCTGTATCCGGGCTCGGAGCCCGATTCGCTGCTCCAGCGCTCGTCCGACATGTTCGTCGCGATCGTCGACGCGACCGCCGCGATCGGCACGCGCCCGATCGGCTCAGGCACGTTCCCGACGGTCCTCGTCAACCGCCAGTACCTGCGCGGCGTCGAGCAGGTGGATGTGCGGACGGGCGAGCGCCACGAGAAGCTGCCCGGGCGCGTCGATGGGCGGGACGAACTGGACCGACCGCGCTCGCTGAGCGGCGGCGTCAGGCGCGAACCGGCTCCTTGACCCGGGGCATCACCCGGAACCCGCCGCGCACGGCGGTCAGCGGCTTCGGCGTCCCGAGGACGCGGTCGGCCAGCACGTCGAAGTCGGCGGTGATCTTCTCGCGCGGGAACATGTCGATGACGGTCCGGCCCTCGTTCGCGGCGCGGACGAAGAGCAGCCCGCCCGAACGGATCAGCGCCAGCGCCGGCATCCCGACGGTGCGCTCCATGTCCTCGGTCGGTCACGCCGCTGTTGGCGCGGTTGACGACGAGCGCCAGCCGCTCGCGGCAGCCGAGGCCGCGCGCGACATCGCGCAGCTGGACCGCGGCGCGGATGGCCGGGACGTCCGGGGTGACCGGGACGAGGATCCGGTCGGCCTCGGCGAAGATCGCCTGGTTGAGCGCGCTGTAGGACGGGTGCAGGTCGATCACGATCACGTCGACGCGGGTGCGCGCGGTCTTGATCGCGGCGGCCATCCGGGCCGGGTCGAGGACCTCGGTGTGGAGGGGCGAGTCGGTCAGCGCGACGACGTGCATGCCCGACGAGTGCGCCGCGGCGATGTCCATCAGCGATCTCGGACGGCCCGCCCTCGGCCTCGTCGCGCCAGCTGTCGGCGACGGTCCGGACGCCGTCGATCCCGAGCGACGAGGTGACGTGGCCGGTCACGGTGTCGGCGTCGATGAGCAGGACCGTCTGGCCCTTGCGGGTCTGGAGCGCCGACGGCGAGATTGGTTGCCACGGTCGTCTTGCCGACGCCGCCCTTCGGGTTGAACACGGCGATCGTCGTCGCGCGGCCGCTCCACGTGCCGGACCCGAACTCGCCGCCCTGCAGGATCGGGCCGCTGCCGTCGTCCACGGTCTCGCGCCGGATGCACATCGCCTCGACCCGCCAGCGGATCGAATCGGCGGAGTAGGGGCGGGTGAAGTATTCGTTGAGCGAGTCGGCCGGAACCGACGCCGCGAGCCGGTCGAGGGCGCGCGGCGAGACGACGGTCAGGGCCGCGATCGGACGGCCGGCGTCGCGCAGGGCCGCCTCGTAGCGCTGTGCCTCGTCGGGATCGCCCTCGCCGTCGAGGATGGCGAGCGCGACGTCCTGGCGAGCCTCGAGGGCCCCCTCCATCTCCGTCGGGTCCTCGACCTCCATGACCTCGAAGCCGGCCTGCAACAGCTCGGTCGCGACCGGGATCGATTCGTTCGGTGGGAGGGCGACGATGACGGCGGGACGGGCCACGAAGGACTCCTCGCTGTGGTGCCGGTCAGTCGCCGGCGTCGGGATCGTGGGCGGCGACTTCGAGGCCGTCGGCGGTCTGGTTGGAGATGCGGGCGTCGAAGCCGGGCAGGCCCACGATCGCGTCGGCCAGGCCGAGCCCCGAGTCGTGGCTCACGGTGAACACGAACTCCCCGTCGGGGCCGGACGCGACGCCGATGGCGGAGACGCCAGACACGCGGCCGAGGCTGCGCTTGAAGGTGGCGATGCTGGCGACGCTGACCAGGCCGAGGACGACGACGCGGGTGGTCACCCGATCGCCCTTCGAGCTGCGCTCGACGGGCGCCTCGGCGGCAGCCAGGTCATCGCCGATGCTGTCCAGCCGAGCGGCGGCCAGCATCGTCAGGCCGTCATCGGCGTCGAGGTCGCTGCTCATCGCGGCGGCCTCCGCCTCGGCGGCGGCGAAGTCGGGCTCGACTTCGGGCGCTTCCTCGGCGGGCGCTTCCTCGGCGGCGGGCGCCTCGTCGGCGGGCGACTCGACGTCGGCCACGACCTCGTCGCCGGCACCGGTCGGGTACTCGAGCTCGATCGGCGCGTCGGGCGTCGGCCTCGGCGCGCCTCGGTGACCGGCTCCTCGGTGACCGGCTCATCGACGGCCTCGGCGGGCGTCTCGTCGACGCGCGGCGCGGCTTCGGTGACCGTGGCCGCGATCGCGGCCAGGTCGGGCGGGTCGGGCATGGCCTGGGCCATCGTCGCGATCCGGGTCGGATCCTGCTCGGCGATCAGCCGCTCGAAGAACTCGGCCATCTCGCCTTCGAATTCGGTGACGGTGCTGTTGACCCGGTCGACGCGGGCTTCGATGATCGCGGCGAACGCGTCCATCTCGCCATCGAGCGCCTGCTTGCGGGCGGCGATCCGGGCGTCGGTCTCTTCGCGGATGCGGGCGATCTCGGTCTTCGACCACTCGCGCACGGCGGCGACGTCGTCGTCGGCGCGGCGGCGCAGGGCGGCGGCCTCCTCGGCAGACCCGCTGCGGATCTCCTCGACGGCCGTCTTGGCATCGGCGCTGAAGCGCAGCATCGTCTCGTCGCGCGACGACTCGGCCGCGGTCTGCATCGCCCGGCTCAGGTCGGCCATGAACTTGGTCGGCCGGCGCGAGCCGGCGGTGGCGGTCGCGTCGGTCAGGTCGGTGGTCACGAGTTCCTCCGCTGGGGTTGGTTCGACCGCGACATCGGCCTCGTCATTCGGCTGCCCGGCGGCTTCGGGCGTCGCGTCGACGGCGTCGGCGGTCGATTCGGCGGACGTCGCATTGGACGTCGCGTCGGTCGGCTGCTCGGCGTCGCTTCGCTCGGCCGTCCAGGGAAGCCGGAAGCCAGGTCGCGTGTCGGTCTGGGACATGGGTCTCGATCCTCGTAGTTGGAGACGTCGGGCGGGTCGATCCAACGTCCACGGCTGAGCGCATCGTGGCAGCGAGGGTCGGTGAGGTGCAGTTGACTAGTGGTACCACCGAACCACGCCGGTGGTACCGCTGACCGTTGTTCGCGAGCACTTTGGCGCGGCGCGGGACGGCGCGGGCGGGCGTTGCGGCTTCCGCTCCTTCGCTCACGCACCTTGAGGTGCGCTCGCTCGCGTGCTCGGACCGCGCCTTCGCCGGCACCGTCCGGCGCCGCGATTCTTGGTTCGGCGTGTTCGCCGGCGCCGTCCGGCGCCGGGATTTGGTCGTCGAGACGGCTGGGTGATAGCCGTGGCGGCGATCCGGTCTACCATCAGCGCGATGGATGCAATTGACGACGTTCGATGGACGGCCGGGGCCGAGCGACACGCTCGGGCGGGCGATGCGCGACCTGCGCATCTCGGTCACCGATCGGTGCAACTTCCGGTGCACGTATTGCATGCCCAAGGAGGTCTTCGGGCGCGACTACGCGTTCCTGCCGCGCGACCAGGTGCTCCGCTTCGAGGAGATCGAGCGGCTGGCTCGCGCGTTCGTCGGGCTCGGCGTCGACAAGCTGCGGATCACCGGTGGCGAGCCGCTCGTCCGGCGGGACCTGCCCGACCTCATCGCGATGCTGGCCGCGATCCGCCGGCCGGACGGCGGCCCGCTCGACCTGACGCTCACGACCAACGGCTCGGCGCTGCGCGGCCTGGCCGGCCCGCTCGTCGACGCCGGCCTGCAGCGCGTCACGGTCAGCCTCGACTCGCTCGACGACGCGGTGTTCGGGGCGATGAACGGGATCGACTTCCCGGTCGCCAAGGTGCTCGACGGGATCGACGCCGCGATCGAGGCCGGGCTTGAGCCCGGTCAAGATCAACATGGTCGTCCGCCGCGGGATCAACGAGTCGAGCGTCGTGCCGATGGCCGCCTGGGCGCGCGAGCGCGGCGTGATCCTGCGCTTCATCGAATACATGGACGTCGGCCACTCGAACGGCTGGCGGCTCGACGAGGTCGTCCCGGCGGCCGAGCTGGTCGAGACGATCGGCGCCGTGTGGCCGATCGAGGCGGCCGAGCCGGCCTACCGCGGCGAGGTCGCCGGGCGCTGGCGCTACCTCGACGGCGGCGGCGAGATCGGGATCATCTCGTCGGTCACCCAGCCGTTCTGCCGCGACTGCACGCGGGCCCGGATCTCGGCCGAGGGCAAGCTGTACACCTGCCTGTTCGCGGCCGAGGGCCACGACCTGCGCGCGGTCGTCCGCTCGGATGCCAGCGATGCCGAGCTGAGCGCCGTCATCGAGCGGATCTGGCTGGCGCGCGGCGACCGCTACTCGGAGCTGCGCTCGGCGGCGACCTCGACGCTGCCCGAGGATCGAGATGTTCGCGATGGGCGGCTGAGCGCTCGGCACCGGGATCTCCACAGGCTTTCCACAGTGGTCGACAAGTCGTGGATGGGCGACGAGGGGCATTCGCGGAGTTGGTGGATAACCGCGTTGACCCCGCCGACCGCCGGCCCGTACCGTAGGTCTTGCCCGAAGGGGCCGACAGGATCGAAGGACCCGAGATTGCATCAAGGACCTTTGTTCCGCCGCCGGTCGCTTCGGGCGCTTCGTTGCCATGGCGGATGGTCGTCTCACCACGACCGACCGGTGTGGGCAAGCCCGACGGGACGTGATCGGCATCCCGGTGTCGATACTTCCGTCGGGCCGACGAAGTCGGCCTCGACCGTCGAACCCCCGATTCGATAGCGTGGAGGCCGCATGTCCCGACCGATCGACCCGATCGACCCGGCGCGTCCGATCCGCCCGATCGACCAGCCGGCGCGCCTCGCCGCGCTCGAGGCGGCCGTCCGCGCGCGAACGGATCTCGTGCCCGAGGTCGGGATCGTCCTCGGCTCGGGGCTCGGCGACCTGGCCGACGACCTGGCCGACGCGGTCGCGATCCCGTTCGACGAGCTCCCCGGCTGGCCGGCGGCGACGGCCCCCGGTCATGTCGGGCGGCTCCTCCTCGGCACGCTCGCGGGCCGGCCGGTCGTCATGCTCCAGGGTCGCTTCCACCTGTACGAGGGCAACGACCCGGGGCTGGTCATCCAGCCGGTCCTGCTCTTCCACCGGCTCGGCGCGCGCCGGGTGATCCTGACCAACGCGGCCGGTGGGCTCGATCCGTCGTTCGGGCCCGGGACGCTGATGGTCATGACCGATCACATCAACCTGACCGGGCGGAGCCCGTTGATGGGCCCGAACGCCGACGAGCTCGGGCCGCGCTTCCCCGACCTGACCGACGCCTGGAGCCCCCGGCTGCGGACCGCGCTCCACGCCGCCGCCGAGGCCGAGGGCGTCGAGCTCGCCGAGGGCATCTACGTCGGACTGACCGGGCCGACCTACGAGACGCCCGCCGAGGTCCGGATGCTCGCCGGGCTGGGCGGTCATGCCGTGGGGATGTCGACCGTGCTCGAATGCATCGCCGCCCGCTGGGTCGGGCTCGAGGTCTGCGGGGTGTCGCTGGTCACGAATGCCGGCGCCGGCTACTCGGGCGAGCCGCTGACCCACGAGGAGGTCCTGGCTGCCGGCGCCGTCGCCGGGCCGCGCCTGGCGCGGGTCATCCGCAGGTTCGTGGCGGACTTGCCGGACTGACTGACCCGGCGGACGTGGGGTCGGCCCGGCCCGGGCCCCGGCTCAGGGCAGGACGTGGACCACGATCGGCGCCGCGAGCGCGCGGCTGGCCCCGCTGCAGCCCTCGCCCTCGACCAGTGAGGCACCCGCCGTGATCCGCCAGTCGCCGGCCGGCAGGCTGACGACCGGGTTCCCGTCGAGGAACGCCTGTGCGAACGCGCCTCGGGATCGTCGGCGCTGTAGCCGCCGGACTTGGTGATCGCCGACGCCATCGGCCGGCCGGGTTCGAGCCGGTACGGCGCGCAGTCGGCAGTCATGGCGCCACCCACGCGGCGCCGGCCGCCGATCTCCGCGAAGTCGAAGACGAACGGCCCGCCGCCGGACGAGCCGAACGCGACCGCAGCGCCGCCGATGACGCCGAGCGTCGCTCGTCCTTCGATCGCCTCACCGGCACGGTACGTCGTGCGTGGCAGCTCGAACGTGAGCTGGAAGGCGCCCTGGACGTCGGAGGCGCGCTGGGCCGGGCCCACCGACGGCGACGCTGGAGACGGCGGCGTCGATCCGGCGCAGGCGCCAACGACGATGCCGAAGGCGAGGGCGGCCGTCGCAAGCCGCCGCACTGGACCCTGGTCGCGCCTCATGCCCGCCCGACGCGGAGTCGCACCCGGGAGTTCCCTGGAGACCGCGCCCCGACCCGGGTCAGTCGGCCGGTGCGGCGGCTCCCTGGCCGTCGACCCGCAGCTCGCGGCCGGCGGCGCGAGCCTCGGCCGCCTTCTCCGCCCAGGCGGCCAGGACGCGGTCCTTGTGCGGCCGGATCGGGCAGTGCTCGTCGCGGTTGTTGAACTCGTCGCAATAGCCGAGCGGCACGCACTTCGGGGCGAGGAAGCTGCCGAGGAACGGCGAAACGCCGAACACCTCGTGGCGGATGAGCTGGAACAGCCGCCGGATCTCCCACTGGGCCATCGTGCACAGCCGCAGGCCCGACATGTGGATCAGCGCCCGCAGGTTCGTGGTCATGACCAGGTTGGTCCGGGTCGCGTTGGGGAACACGAACCGGGCGTCCTCGCCGGGCACCCCAGCCCCGAGCAGCTCTCCGTACAGCCCGAGCGCGCCGTCGACCTGCTCCTCGTAGCGCTCGCGCAGGTCGGGATCGCCCTCGGCGATCGAGTGGGGGAGCATCGTCGCCGCGCCCTTGAACTTGACGTAGCGCTGGCTCTGCTGGTCGAAGGCGACGCCGGCGCGATGGCGGACGAGCTGGTGCGACAGCGTCCGCGACACGCCGCTGATGGCGAACGTGAAGACGATGTGCTCGATGGTCGAGCCGTGCCCCGATTCGATGACCGAGCTGATCAGCTTCTGCATCTTGAGCGGGTCGAAGTCGCCGTCCACCGCGCGCCGGAAGATCTCGTCGGGATCCTGCTCCGAGTAGCACGTCCGGCAGGCGGTATAGACCAGCGGGACGTAGAACTTCTCGACGATGTCGCGGTCGGGGAAGAGCAGCGTCGCGCGCATGCCCAGGTCGCGGCGTCCGGGGTTCTTCGGGATCCCGGTCTTCGCGCGCGTCGGCTCGGACTGCGTCGGCGTCGTCATCGAGGGCCAGTCTAGCCGAGACCGGCCGACACCCTCAGGCGTAGTCCGAGCAGGACAGGAAGTAGCCGCAGCGACAGATGAGCTTGCACTTGCGCTCGTCCATCGCGGCCCCGCAATTGGCGCACGTGAGCATCAGCACCGCCGGGTCGGGCTGCTCCGCTGGCGACGCCGCGCGGTCGTCGGCCAGCCACTCGATCGGAGGTCGGTCGGCCGGGCGGACAGGTTCGGCGGTCATGCCGCGATGCTACCCGGACGCCGCGTCCGTCGGGCCGCCGAGCGCGTAGGCGATGGCCTGCTCGAGGGTCATCGCTGCGCCCTCGGCGCCGTAGCGGGCGAGGTCCTCCGGCGCCATCACGGAGCGGACACCTGGGCGCAGCCGGTTCTCGAACGCCTCCTCCACGTAGCCGGCCAGCCCCGCCCCGGTTTCGGCCGTGAGGTTGCGCGCAGCCCCGCGCAGGCGCGCGGCGCGCGGGAGGTCGCCCTCCCCGGCCGAGATGGCCGACAGGTCGTCGAGCGTGAGCGTCACGCCCGCCGCGTCGCCGGCCGCCTGGAACAGGCGAATCGCCTGCTCGACGGCCTCGCGCGCGCCGGTCAGGTCGCCGTTGCGCAACAGGCCGACGCCGAGCATGTGCAGCGACCACGCCTCCATCGTCCGGTCGCCGACCTCGCGGAAGATCCGCAGGGCCGCGCCGACGTCGACGACGCCGCTGCCCGAGTCCTCGTGGAAGTAGTGGTAGTTGCCGAGCGCCCACAGGGCGTTCGCCTCGCCGCGGCGGTCGCCGATGCGGTGGTAGATGTCGCGCGCCGCCTCGATGTGGCGCATGCCCACGTATTCGGGGTCGACAGACGATGGGTCCGCGACCCGGCCCCGCGGTACGGCGTGGATGAACGAGGCGTTGTAGTGGGCGTTGGCGATCTCGGCGTCGTCGCCGATGCCCTCCCAGATGGCCAGCGCCTCGTCGTAGCGCCGGCCCATCTCGCGGATCTCGCCCTGCCACCACAGCGTCCCGCCGAGCGCCTCGAGCAGGCGGGCACGCAGTCGCGGGTCGTCGTTCGACCATGGCGCGGCCGCCATGGCCTCCAGCCGGGCGCGCGATTCAGCGAGGTGGCCGTGCTTCTGCCAGAAGCGCCACATCGAGAAGGCGAGGCCGATCGCAACCGGCGGATCCGGAGCCGCGACGGCCCGGTCGAGCACGGCCCGGATGTCGTCGTGCTCGAGCTCCAGCCGGTCGAGCCACATGCGTTGATCGGCGCCCGACAGCTTGCGCGGCCGCTTCGGCAGCCAGCGCCACGTACCAGTCGCGATGACGGGCCTGGATCATCGCCGTCTCGCCGCGCGCCTCGAGATGCTCGGCGGCGTACTCGCGGATCGTGTCGAGCATCCGGAAGCGCGGCTCGCCGTCGACCGCGTCGTCGACCTTGACCAGGCTCTGGTCGGCGAGCGCCATCAGCCCGTCCACGATGTCGCCGCCGAGCTCGGACGACGGCCCGCAGATCGCCTCGGCGGTGCCCAGGTCGCAGCCGCTGGCGAAGACCGACAGCCGGTCCAGCAGGCGCTTGGCGCCATCGTCGAGGAGGTCGTAGCTCCAGGCGATCGCGGCACGCAGCGTCTGCTGCCGCTCGGGCAGGTCGCGGGCGCCGGCCGCGAGCAGGTCGAGCTGGTGTTCCAGCCGGGCAAGGATCGCGTCCGGCGACAGGAGCTTGATGCGGGCCGCCGCCAGCTCGATGGCCAGCGGCATCCCGTGGAGCCGGGCGCTGATCGCGGCGACGGCGGGTGCGTTCTCGTTGGTCACCGTGAATCCCGGCTTGACCGCCACCGCGCGCTCGATGAACAGGCGCACCGCGGCGTACTCGCCGAGCGTCGCCGGATCGAACGTGCGCGTCCCGCCGGGCAGTGCCAGCCGCTCCAGCCCGCTGAGCCCCCCGGGGTCGGGCGGCGTCGGGAGGCCCGGGACCGGGAACTCCTGCTCGCCCGAGACACGCAGCGCCGCCCGGCTCGTGACCACGACCTTGCAGTTCGCGGCGGCGCGCAGCAGATCGGCGACGATCGGGGCAGCGCCGACGACCTGCTCGAAGTTGTCGAGGACGAGCAGCACGGTCTTGTCACGCAGCCAGTCGGCCAGCGAGTCGCCGATCGGGCGTGCACCGCCCTCGGTCACGCCGACCGCGCCGGCGATCCGTGGCGCCACGAGCATCGGGTCGCGGATCGGCTCGAGCGGGACGAAGAAGACACCATCGGGGAAGTCGTCCGAGACGCGGGCGGCGAGCTGCAGCGACAGGCGGGTCTTGCCGGTTCCGCCCGGGCCGGTCAGGGTCAGCAGCCGGGTCCCGGCCAGCAGCGTCGGCCGACGCCTCGAGCTCCACCTCGCGGCCGACGAACGTGGTCAGCTGCGTCGGCAGGTTGTTGGGGTGGGCATCGGGCGTGCGCGGCGCGGGGAACTCGGACGGCAGGCCGTCGACGATGACCTGCACGAGGTGGATCGGGGCGAGCAGGTCCTTGAGCCGGAACGCGCCGAGGTCGCGCAGGTGGACGTCGTCGGCCAGCCGGTGCTCGAGCAGCGACGCCGTCTGCTGCGACACCAGGATCTGGCCGCCGTGGGCGACCCCCGCGATCCGCGCCGCCTGGTTGATGTCGACGCCGATCAGCGACCGCGCCTCGCCGATCCCGAACGCCTCTGGCTCGCCGGTGTGGACGCCCATCCGCACGCGGAGGTCGATGCCGTCCGGCCAGGCCTCGCCGTGCAGCCCACGCTGGCCCGCGATCGCGGCGGACACCGCCGCCGTGGCCCGCCCGAAGGTGACGAAGAAGGAGTCGCCCTCGGTGCCCTGCTCGTCGCCGTCGTTGGCGTCGAACGCCGCGCGCAGGATCGACCGGTGGCGTTCGAGGACCTCGGCGTAGCGGTCGGTCCCGAGCTGCTGCTCGAGCAGGGTCGAATGCTCGATGTCGGTGAACAGGAACGTGATGGTCCCGGGCTGGGACGGCGTCGGTGCGGTCATCCCGGCGGATCGACGGGGATCAGTGCCGGGTCGCTTCGGTCAGCTCGCGCAAGCGCGTGGCCAGACCGCGCAGGATCGCCAGGGTGACCTTCGGCTCCGCGAGGAGGACGGCCTCGAAATCCCACGACGCGAGGGCCAGGCAGGTCGTCGGCCCGACCGTCACGACCTGGGCGTTGCGCGGCTTTCCGTCGAGGACCGACAGCTCGCCGAAGAAGTCGCCCGGTCCCAGCGTCGCGATCGTCTCGCCGTCACGCACGACGCGGGCCCCGCCGTCGACGACGATGAAGAAGCCGGTCCCGATCTCGCCCTGACGGGCGACCACGTGGTCGCCGGGGAAGTCGACCTGGACCGCCACGGCCGCGATCCGGTCCATCCCGTCCGCGTCGACGCCGTCGAACAGGCGCGCCGCCGACAGCAGCTCCGCCTTGCGGTCGAGGGTCAGGGTCACTCGGTCCTCCAGGTCACGTCGCGGCCATGCTGCGCTGCGCGGCACGACGGCGTCAAACCACGCCAGGGGTCGCCACGGACGTGTCCGTTCTGGCACCATGGCCGCATGGACCGGCGAGAGGAGCTGATCGACACGATCGCCTCCTTCGCGCTGTTCGCCGACCTGTCCAGCCCGCGTCTCGAGGCCGTCGTCCACCTGTTCGAGGAGGCGGTCTTCAGCGATGGCGAGAAGATCCTCCGGCAGGGCCTCACGGGCTCCGGCTTCTACGTCATCATCGACGGCGAGGCCGCGATCGTGGTCGACGGCACGGAACGCGCACGGCTCGGCCGCGGCGAGTTCTTCGGCGAGGTCTCGATCATCCTCGGCGAGTCACCGATCGCGGACGTCGTGGCCACCCGCCCGCTGCGCTGTCTCGTCCTGGCCGGGCCGCGGGTCGAGCCGTTCCTGGTCGACAACCCGCGCGTCATGTACCGGATGCTCCAGGCGCAGGCCCGCCGTCTCCGGGCGGCGAACCGATGGCGGAGCTGAGCGAGCCGTTCCCGCCGGGCGACTACCCGGTTGTCGTCATCGGCAGCGGCCCGGGCGCGTTGCAGATCGCGTACTCGCTCGGCCGGCTCGGGGTGGAGCATGCCGTCGTCTCGGCCGACCCCGCGCCCGGCGGGATGTTCCGCCGCTGGCCGTTCTTCCAGCGGCTGTTGTCGTGGACCAAGCCGCATGCCCCGGCCGAGCGCGGTAGCCGCGCCTACGAGCGCTACGACTGGAACAGCCTGCTCGGCGACGCTCCTGACACGCGGGCGATCCAGCCGGAGTCTGATGGACGGCTCGTCCTATTTCCCGTCGCGCCCGGAGATGGAGGCCAACCTCGCGGCATTCGCAGAACGCGCCGCCGTGCGCGTCCGCTACGGCGTCCGCTGGACCGCCACCGCCAGGGTGGAGACGCCGGACGGCGACCGGTTCGCGGTCGAGACGACGGACGGGACGTATCGCTGCCAGATCCTGGTCGTCGCGGTCGGGGTCGCCGAGCCGTACACGCCACCCGGGATCGGGATGGAATTCACCCACCACTACGCCGACGTCCGGCCGGTCAAGGAATACGCGGACCGCCGCGTGCTGGTCATCGGCAAGCAGAACTCGGGCTTCGAGCTGGCCAGCGGCCTGCTGCCGTGGGCGCGCCAGCTGGTCATCACCTCGCCCTCGAAGGTCCGCCTGTCGGTCGACACCAAGACACTGGTCGGGATCCGGGCGCGCTACGTCCAGCCGTACGAGGACTTCGTGCTGGGCGGCGGGGTCAGCGTCCTGGATGCCGCCATCGACCGCATCGAGCGGACGGCCGACGGCCGGCTGACGGCCTACCTGCGCCGGACCGACGGCGGTGCCGACCTGACCGTCGAGATCGACGACGCGATCGCGGCGACCGGCTTCGTGTGCCCGCTGATGGACCTGCCGGCCCTCGGCGTGACGACGTTCGGTGCGAGCGGGCTGCCCGTCCAGACGCCGTGGTGGGAGAGCGCGAGCGTGCCGGGGATCTACTTCGCGGGCACCATCGGCCAGGGCTCGAAGGGCCTCCAGAAGCACGGCGTGCCCGCCAACTCCGGCGCGGTCCACGGCGCGCGCTACAACGCCAGGGTGCTGGCCGGCCATATCGCGCGGACACACTTCGGCCACGAGCCGGAGCGACCGCACCTGGCGCCCGACGCCATCGCCGGCTTCGTCACGACCGAGCTGGCCGAGTCGCCCGAGCTGTTCCACCAGCGCGGCTACCTCACCCGGGTGCTGACCGCCGACCCGGCCGGCGGGGTCCGCGACGACGGTTTCCTGCCACTCGCCCACGTCCTCGACGTTGGCGGTCCCGACGCGCTGGCGACGACCCTCGAGGCCGACGGCACCGGCGCGATCTACCCGGTCCTCTATACGCGGATCGGCGGCAAGATCGTCGAGCAGGCGGTCGAGCCCCACCCGCTCATGCGCTACGACACGCTCGACGCGCGCAAGATCATCGAGGAGCTGGCGCGGCGGGTGACCGGGCGGTAGCTCAGTCCGGCGGGATGTTGTGGTTGCGGTGGAACACGTTGTCGGGGTCCACCCGGCGCTTGACCTCGACCAGCCGGTCCCAGTTCGGGCCGTACGCCCCGCGCACCGCGTCGGCGCCCTGGTCGTCGGCGAGGTAGTTGAGCCAGCGTCGGTCGGAGAGGTGCTCGCGCAGCGCGGCGTGCGTGTCGCGCGTCCAGGCGACGTTCGCCTCCGTCTCGGCCGGGTCGAGCCAGACCGACGGGAGGACCAGGTTCCAGCCGGGCTCGCGGTGGGGGACCGCGGTCTCGGTCGCCCGGATCCGCGTCACCGCGCCGTGGAAGTGCTCGAACAGGATCCCCGACATCGGTGACGGGATGGACCCGAACCGCTCGATCGCGACGTCGATCAGGGCATCCGACAGGCCGTCGGTGAAGCTCGACAGCCAGTAGTTGAGCGAGCCGGTCGGGAAGCCGTCGTCGAGGATCCGGTTCATGTCCGGGTACGGCATCTCGCCGACCTGGACGACGAGCGGCGATCCCCAGCCGATGAGCGGCGCGAGGTCGCGCTCGGCCTGCTCCGGCGTCGCCCGAATGGCAGACGATCATCGCCGCGAGCCTGGTCCCCGAGCCGTCGGGCGCGAAGACGAGCGCGGCGAACACCTCCAGCTCGTCCGGCGCGTCGGCGACCGCGTCCCGGTAGAAGCGCAGCAGGTCCCTGGCGGCGTCGATCGGGTGGGCGATCAGCCCGCCCGTGACCATCCTGAGCGGGTGCAGCCGGTACGTCAGCGCCGTGGCGATCCCGAAGTTCCCGCCACCGCCGCGCAGCGCCCAGAGCAGGTCGGCATCGGACTCCTCGCTCACCTCGGTGATCGCGCCGTCGGCGGTCACCAGCTCGACCGACACGAGGTTGTCGGCGGCGAGCCCGTACCTGGCCATCAACCAGCCGAGCCCGCCGCCGAGCGTCAGGCCGGCGATCCCGGTGGTCGAGATCGCGCCGCCCGTGACGGCCAGCCCGTGCTCCGCGGTCGCATCGTTGAGCTCGCCCCACAGGACGCCGCCCTCGGCCCGCACGGTCCGGGCGTCGGGGTCGACCTGGATCCCCTTCATCTCGGCCAGGTCGATCATCACCGCGTCATCGGCGACCGCGCGGCCGGCGACGTTGTGGCCGCCGCCCCGGACGCTGACGTCGAGCCCTTCCGCACGGGCGAAGCGCAGGGCCGCCGCGGCGTCGGCCGCGGACCGGCAGCGCACGATGATGGCCGGCCGGCGGTCGATCAGCCCGTTGTGGACCCGTCGGGCCTCGTCGTAGCCGCCGTCGTCCGGCTGGATGACCTGGCCGCTGATGCTGGACCGGAGCTCATCGAGCCCGGCGTCTGAGTAGGTCGGACGTGCGTGCCCATGGTCTGCCCTCCAGGTATCGGAACGTGGTAAATCGTGACCCGCGGCGCGCGCTCGTCAAGCCCGGACGGCGAGCATGGCGAGCCGCTCGGCGGCCGCCTCGAGCGTCTCGGTCCGCTTCGGGAACGCAAAGCGAAGCTTCGTCCGGCCGAGCTCCGGGCGAGAGAAGAACGACGAGCCGGGAACCGCGGCGAGCCCCGGCTCGCGGATGAGCCGCAGCGCGAACGCCACGTCGTCCTCGCCGGGCTCGGCCAGGTCGGCGATGTCGGTCATGACGTAGTACGCGCCGGCCGGCTCGTGGATCCGGAAGCCGGCCGAGCGGAGGGCCGGCACGATGAGGTCGCGACGCGCCCGGTAGCCGGCGACCAGGTCGTCGTAGTACGCGTCCGGGAAGCCGAGCGCGACGACCGCCGCGGCCTGCAGCGGGGCGGCCGCCCCGACGGTCAGGAAGTCGTGGACGCGGCGGATCCCGAGCGACAGCTCGGGCGAGGCGATCGTCCAGCCGATCCGCCAGCCGGTCACCGAGTACGACTTCGACATCGAGTGGATGCTCACCGTCCGGTCGGCCATCCCCGGCAGGGTGGCCAGCGGGATGTGCTCGCCCTCGAACACGATGTGCTCGTAGATGTCGTCGGTCAGCGCGATCGCGTCGAACTCGATGCACAGCCCGGCGATCAGCTCCAGCTCGTCGCGACGGAACACCTTGCCCGTCGGGTTGTGCGGCGAGTTGACGACGATCGCGCGCGTCCGCGGCCCGAACGCCGCGCGCAGCTCGTCCGGGTCGATCGACCAGTCCGGCTCGTGCAGCGTCACGTAGCGCGGCACGGCGCCGGTCAGGATCGCGTCCGGCCCGTAGTTCTCGTAGTACGGCTCGAACACGACCACCTCGTCGCCGGGGTCGAGCAGGCCGAGCATCGCGGCGACCATCGCCTCGGTCGCGCCGCAGGTGACGGTCACCTGCGTCTCGGGGTCGATCGTGCCCCAGCCGGGGAACTGGCGAGCGGTGGACGTCGCGATCGCGTCGCGCAGCGGCTTGCTGCCCCACGTGATGGCGTACTGGTTGATGTCGTCGTGGACCGCCGCCGCGGCGGCGTCCTTGAGCTCGGGCGGGCACGGGAAGTCGGGGAAGCCCTGGGCGAGGCTGACCGCGCCGGCCGCCACCGCCAGCCGGTTCATCTCGCGGATGACCGACTCGGTGAAGCGCTCGGCCTTGGCCGAGATCCGCGGGCGTGCCATGGCCGGCCAGTCTACGGCGGCGGGCCGCTCAGACGAGCCGCCGCTCGACGGTCTCGGTCCAGGTCCGCCGGAAGAACGGCTCGCCGTCGAGGGCGACGTCGAGGTCGACGCTGAGCTGGAACGCCGAGGCGTCGCTGGTCTGGGTCGAGCGGGCGCGGATCTCGGCGAGGTGGTCGCCGTCGTGCCAGCGGTAGACGACGTCGGCGTCGAGGATCGCGCGGGCGGGATCGGCGTCGAACGCGGTCAGGGTCATCGTCTCGGCCGCGTACAGCCGTCGCCCGTCGTCGAGGACGTCCTCGCCGCCGTCGTGGATCGTGACCGTGACGCTGCCGGCGATGACGTCGTCCGTGATCCGCCAGACGGGGTCGTCCGCGCTGCCCTCGCCGCCGACGTGCGGCTCGTCGGGTGGCGTCGTCTTGAACGCCGGGACCGGGACGTCGCCCGGGCCGCCCGCCGGCGGGATGACCGGCAGGACGAGGCGCGATGGCGTGGCCGGCCCACGATGGACCTCGAACTCGGCCGCGAACGGCGACGGCCAGACGACCGGCCACGCCGACGAGGCCAGCGACAGGCGGATCCGGTGGCCCGGGGCGAACCGGTACCCGGCCGGGCGCATCGCGATCCGGATCGACTCGACCCGGCCGGGCTCCAGTGGCTCCGGGTGCTCGTCCGAGTGCCGGTGGGTGAGGTTCAGGATCCCGGCGCTGACCTGGGCCGACGTGCCGTCCGGCGCCACGTCGGTCAGGCGCACGACGGCGGTCGCCACCGGCGCCGACACCGCGAGGTGGAGGACGACCTCCGGAACGCCGAGGATCTCGATCGCGTCGACCAGCGGATCGGTCGTCCAGGTCGGCCCGAACGCCTCGTCGGGTCGGAGGTCGCGGGCGAGGCCGTTCGGTGGCCCGCCGGCGCCCCACGACAGGGACGACCGGGTGCCGACCGTCGGGTGGTGGCGGAACCGGTCGACGCCGGCTCGGCGTCGGCGGCCGCGTCTCCGCCGGGCGTGGTGCCGCCGGCCCCGTCCTCGGCGACCAGCCGGCCGACGAGCGGCAGGGCACCGCCGTCGAGCCGCCACGCCCGCGCGATCGGCCGACGGATGCGGATAGGCCGCCGCGGCGCGCCAGCGGCCGGGCAGGTGCGCCGGGAACGGCTCCGGGTCGGCGTACTCGCGCTCGAACCAGATCGACCGGCGGCTCGCGGTCGGCGCCGTTGTCCACCCCCTTGAGCCAGCGATCGAAGAAGCGGACCAGCTCGTGGAGCTCGTCGACGTTCGGCCCGGGCGTCGCCGACGCGGGCAGGCCGTGGACCCAGTTGCCGACGATCGTGCGCGTCGGCGCGGTGCACGCGGCCTGCATCCGGAACGCGGCGTCGACGTACGAATCCATCCAGCCGCCGAACAGCAGGATCGCGGCCTCGATCTCCCCGTAGTCGGGCGCCAGCGAGCCCGGTCGCCAGTACGGTCCGTCGTGCTGCTGGCGCAGCCATTCGATCAGCCACGGCGGCGTGGCCTCGAGCCGGGCGAGCCATTCCTCGCGCCACGCGTCGCCACGGAACGTGCGATCGGGCGGCATGGCGTTCATCGCCACCTGGCTGACCGCGTACTGCGACAGCTCGCTGGCCGTCACGCAGCCGCCGACGTAGTGGACGTCCGATCGGTAGCGGTCGTCGGTGGCCTGGATCGGGACGATCGCGCGGAGATGCGGCGGTCGCAGCTTGGCCACCTGGATCGAGGTGAACCCGCCGTAGCTGATGCCCCACATCCCGACCGCGCCGTCGCACCACGGCTGGCCGGCCAGCCACTCGACCGCGTCGTATCCGTCGAGCGTCTCCGCCTCGGTGTACTCGTCGAGGGCGACCCCGTCCGACGAGCCGGTCCCGCGGACGTCGACCCGGCACAGCGCATAGCCGCGCCGGGCGAGGTACGTCCCCCGCGCGACGTCGGCATTGCGCCGCCAGTTGTCCTTGCCGTACGGGATCAGCTCGAGGATCGCCGGGAACCGGTCGGCCGTGCCGGGTCCCGGTCGGGGCAGCCACAGGTTGGCCGACAGCTCGATCCCGTCGCGGGCGGGGATCCGCGCGTCCCAGATCGTGTCGACCTCGTGGATCGGCGGGCTCGCCGGCCGGCCGGGCGGCTCGGACGGGTCGGTGTGGCCGGGCGCCTCGGTGACGGGCATCGCCGGAGTCTACGAGCCGTGCCGCGTGCCCGGCACGTCACGTGCGCCCCGTGCGACGATGCCGGCATGGACGATCGCGACGTCGCCAGCGGCCCGTGGACCCGCCACGCGCGGCGGACCGCCTACGAGAACCCGTGGATCACGGTCTGGCACGACGAGGTGACCCGGCCCGATGGCAGCCCCGGGATCTACGGCGTCGTCCACTTCGCCAACCTGGCGGCGGGCGCGCTGGCGATCGACGATCGCGACCGCGTGCTGCTCGTCGGCCAGCACCGCTACACGCTCGACGCGTACTCGTGGGAGATCCCCGAGGGCGGCGTCCCGGACGGCGAGACGCCGCTCGAGGGTGCCCGGCGCGAGCTGGTCGAGGAGACCGGCGTGACCGCCGCCGCATGGCGCGAGCTGGGTCGCATCCATCTCTCGAACTCGGTCTCGGACGAGCTCGCGGTGCTGTACCTGGCGACCGGCCTGACCCTCGGCGAGGCGACCCCGGACGCGACGGAGGATCTCGAGATCCGCTGGCTGCCGCTCGACGAGGTCCTGGCGATGACGCTCGACGGCCGGATCACCGACGCGATGACGGTCGTGGCGGTCGAACGCTACGCCCTGCTCCGGGCGCGGAGCTCGAACGCGGGCATCGAGCCGTGACCGCGCCGCCCCGCGACTGGGACGCCATCGTCGTCGGGCCTCGGCGCCCTGGGCTCCGGTGCCGCGTACTGGCTGAGCCGGTCGCTCGGCACGGGCGTGCTCGGGCTCGAGCGGTTCGCCCTCGACCACGCCAACGGCGCGTCCGCCGACCATAGCCGGATCATCCGGCTGTCCTACCACCGGCCCGACTACGTCCGGCTGGCGAAGCGGGCCTACGCGACCTGGGCGGAGGTCGAGGCGGAGGCCGGCGAGCGCGTCGTGACCGTGAGTGGCGGGCTCGACGTGTGGCCCGCCGGGGCGATCATCCCGATCGCCGACTACACCGACAGCCTCGCCGCCGAGCACGTGCCGTTCGAACGGCTCGATGCGGCGGAGGTGCGGCGGCGCTGGCCGCAGTGGCACCTCGACGACGACTCCACCGCGCTGTGGCAGGCGGACGGCGGGCTCGCCGACCCGTTCAAGGGCAACGCCGCGCACCGCCGGCTCGCCCGCGAGCATGGCGCAACCCTGCGCGAGAACGCGCCCGTGACGGCCATCCGCGACGCCGGCGGCGGCGACCTCGAGGTCGTCACGCCCCACGGCACCTACCGCACCGGGCGGGTCGTGCTGGCCGCCGACGCGTGGACGAACGGCCTGCTCGCGTCGTTCGGGCGCCGCCTGCCGCTGACGATCACCAAGGAGCAGGTCACCTACTTCGGCTGCCCCGACCCGGCGGCCTTCGCACCGGACCGCTTCCCGGTCTGGATCTGGATGGACGACCCGTGCTTCTACGGCTTCCCGACGTACGGCGAGGCGGGGCCCAAGGCGGCCCAGGACTGCGGCGGGCAGCCGGTCGACCCGGACGGCCGGTCGTTCGACCGCGACGAGGCCGCGTTCGAGCGCGTCGAGTCGTTCATGGCGGCCCACCTCCCGGGCGCCCTCGGCCCGCCGATCCTGACCCGGACCTGCCTCTACACGCTCACCCCGGACCGTGACTTCGTGGTCGATCGGCGTGCCCGAAGCGCCCGGCGTGACGGTCGCTGCTGGGGGCCGCCCACGGCTTCAAGTTCGCCTCGGTCCTGGGCCGGATCGCTGCCGAGCTGGCCATCGACGGCAGCACCCCGTCCGGCGCCGGACCTCGACCGCTTCCGGATCGACCGGCCGATCCTGCTCGAGGCGGATCCGGCGACGAGCTGGATGGTCTGACCCGTCCCGGCGCACGCAGTGGGCCACGGTTTGCGCGGACGCCCGCCCTGTGCCAAGGTACCGCCCACTCGGGCAAGGAGGGGCCCCAGAAGGAGGAGACTTCCGATGCGATTGTCCCTGCGCGGCCGAACCGCCCGAATGCTCGCGGCATTCGGCCTGATGGCGGCCCTCATGCTCCCCGCCGCGGCCCCAGCCGCCGCCGCCGACCCGAACGTGCTGAAGATCGGCACGACCCAGGATCTCGACTCGCTCAACCCGTACCAGACGGCGCTGCTGGTGGGCTACGAGATCTTCACCCTCAACTACGACATGCTCGTCGGGTTCGGCCCGAACAACGAGACGCATCCCGGGCTACGCCGACACCTGGACCCAGTCGACCGACGGCCTGACCTGGACGTTCAAGATCCGCCCGGGGATGACCTGGTCCGATGGCCAGCCCGCCACGGCCGAGGACGCCCGCTGGACGCTCCAGTACTACCTCGACGCCCAGGCAAGGGACAAGAGCCTCGGCTACGGCGTACCTCGACCCGTACGTCACGAACGCGGCGATCACCAAGGTCGCGGCGACGGACGCCACCACCCTGACCGTCACCACCAGCCGGAAGAACGACCGGATCCTGCAGATGTACCTGCCGATCCTGCCCAAGCACGTCTGGCAGGGCATCCCGGTCGGCAAGGTCGGCGACTTCGTCAACAAGCCGCCGGTCGTCGGGACCGGGCCGTACCAGGTCGTCGAATGGACCAACGGCCAGTCCGCCCGGCTCGTCCGCAACGAGAAGTACTGGGGCGAGAAGGGTGCCGCCGACGAGATCGTCTTCCAGTTCTTCCCCGACGCCACGAACGCGATGGTCGACGCCTTCAAGAACGGCGAGCTCGACTACATCCGCAACCCGACAGGGCTCCAGTTCGACCAGCTCAAGACGCTCCCCAACGTGGTCGCGATCAACGCCGCGGGCAACGGCTTCACCCAGATCAACTTCAACTGCTACGACAAGGACATCCCGGACGGCGGCGCATCGACGAAGGCGCTCCGCGACCCGGCGTTCCGCGCCGCGCTCGGCTACGCCATCGACCGCGACGCGCTGATCACCCGCGTCCTCAACGGGTACGGGACGCCCGGGCACGACCCAGGTGCCGGCCTGGCAGCGCGCATGGCACACCGAGCCCACCAACGTCCGCCAGTTCGACCTGGCCGTGGCCGCGCAGAAGCTCGAGGAAGCCGGTTACCCGCTCCGCGACGGCGTGCGCTACGACAAGGAGAACAAGCCGATCAAGCTGAGTCTCCAGTTCCCGGACAGCGACGCGTCGTACCCGAAGGACGCCCAGTTCATCGCCGACTGGTTCGGCCAGATCGGGATCGGGGTGACCCCGCGGTCGGTCGACTCGGGCACGCTCGGGACGACCGAGTACCTCGACACGGAGATCCCGCTCAAGGGCCAGCTCAAGTACGACATGGTCATCTGGGGCTGGGTCGGCGACCCCGACCCCAACTCGCTGCTCCAGATCCTGACGACCGACGCGATCAGCGACTCGAGCGACAGCCAGTGGTCGAACCCCACGTACGACCAGCTGTACACGCAGCAGAACGAGGCGCCAACGGCCGAAGATGCGCAAGGCGCTGATGACGCAGATGCAGCAGCTGTTCTACGACCAGGCCCCGTACCAGATGCTCTACTACGACGACGAGCTGCACGTCTACCGGACGACCAAGTTCTCCAACTGGCAGAACCAGCCGGTCGACGGCGGAACGCCGTTCTTCGTCAACGGCTCGATCAACTACACCAAGCTCAAGCTGGCGTCGGCGGCCTCGCCGTCGCCGTCGGCCTCGGCGAGCGCATCCGCCGGCCCCGCTGCGAGCGGAAGCTCCGCGCCGGTCGCCGCGACACCCGTCCCGTCCGCGGGCGGCAGCGCCGCCGGCGGACAGCAACGACTCGACGCTCCTCATCCTCGGGATCGTCCTGGTCCTGCTCGGGATCGGGGCGGCCGTCGTCCTGGCCCGCCGGCGCCAGGCAGCCGCGGTCGAAGACGAGTAGCCGCGGTCGTCCGAGCGCGATGAACGAGCCATCGGGGGGCCGCCGTCAGGCGGCCCCCTAGGCGTCCGGGGGACCGTCCGCGATGGGCTCGCGCTACCTGCTGAACAAGGTCGTCCAGGCGATCGGGACGGTCTTCTTCATCGTCGTCCTGAACTTCGTCCTGTTCCGGATGATGCCCGGCTCGCCGGACCGCGTCCTCCTTCGCAACCCGAACGTCACCGCCGAGCTCCGCGACGCGGCGCGCGAGCGCTGGGGCCTCGACGAGCCGATGCCGATCCAGCTGGTCAAGTACATCGGGGCGACGCTCCAGGGCGACCTCGGGCTACTCGTTCCAGTACCAGGGCCTGCCGGTCACCGAGGTCCTCGCCAGCCGGCTGTGGCCGACGCTGATCCTGTTCGGGCTCGGCGAGCTGATCGCGATCGTCGTCGGTCTCGGCGCTGGGCGCCTATTCGGGCTGGAAACGCGGCGGCCCGGTGGACTACCTCGGCAACGGGGCGTCGCTCGATCCTCTATTCGATGCCGTACTTCGTCATCGGCATGTTCATGCTCGGGATCTTCGCGACCGGGCTGGGCTGGTTCCCGACCAACGGGCATGTTCGAGGTCGGCAAGCAGTACGAGACGATCTGGCAGCAGCTCGGCGACTTCGCCCGGCACCTGTTCCTGCCGGTCATGACGGTCGCGATCGGGCTGATCGGCCAGTACTCGATCCTGATGCGCTCGTCGGTCATCGACACGCTCGGCGAGGACTACGTCACGACCGCCCGGGCCAAGGGCCTCGCCGACGACAGCGTGCTCCGCGACCACGCCCTGCCGAATGCGATGCTGCCGGCGGTCACGCTCATCGCGATCAACCTCGGCTACGTCATCGGCGGCGCCGATCACGGTCGAGGTCGTGTTCAACTGGCCGGGCCTCGGGACGCTGACCGTGGCCGCCGTCTCGGCCGCGCGACTATCCCGTGCTGCAGGGCATCTTCCTGTTGCTGAGCATCTCGGTCGTCGCCGCCAACCTCGTCGCCGACATCGTCTACGGCCGGCTCGACCCGAGGGTCCGGGCATGACCGCGCCCGCGACCGGCCTGGAAGGGCCTGCGCCCGTGGCCGTCGTACGCCGCTCGCGGTGGCAGGGCCAGCGCGACTTCTGGCGCCAGTTCGCCCGCCACCGCGACGGGCTGTTCGGGGTGCTCGTGCTGATCTTCTTCGCGGTCATGGCCATCGCCCCGCAGCTGTTCGTCGGCCCGCTCGAGACCGTGACGACGGCCTCCGGGCTGCCGCTCGACCCGCCGTCGCGCGACGCACATCTTCGGCACCGACGAGCTCGGCCGCGACATCCTCAACCTGACCGTCCACGGCGCGCGGGTGTCGATGGTCATCGGCCTGATGGCGACGATCATCACGATCCTGCTCGGGCGCGGTCATCGGCATCGCGTCGGGCTTCTTCGGCGGCCGGACCGACGCGCTCCTGATGCGCATCACCGACTTCTTCCTGGTCCTGCCGACGTTCGTCCTGGCCCTCGTCCTGGCGCCGATCATCCTCGACATCGTCGGCGAGACCAGCCAGGTGGCGGGCATCCGGATGACCCTCGTGGTCATCATCATCGTGATCGGGATCACGAGCTGGGCCTCGACCGCGCGGATCATCCGCTCGCAGGCGCTTCAGCGTGAAGGAGCGGATGTTCGTCGACCGGGCACGGGTCATCGGCTCCGGCGGGCCGCACATCATGCGCCGGCACATCCTGCCCAACGTGCTCAACCTGATCGTCGCCAACACGGTGCTCGTGTTCGGCGGGGCGATCCTGACCGAGACGCTGCTCGCCTTCGTCGGGCTGGGCGACCCGTTCGCCCCGTCGTGGGGCCAGATCCTCAACTCGGCCGAGGCGCAGGGCGCGCCGACCCTCGGGGCGTGGTGGTACATCGTCCCGCCGGCGACCTGCATCGTCCTCGTCGTGCTGTCGTTCACGCTCGTCGGCGGCGCGCTCGATTCGATCCTCAACCCGCGGCTCCGGAGACGCCGATGAGCGACCGCGCGTTCCCGCCGTCCACCGAGCCGAGCCTGACCCCGCCCGACATCCGGCCGGAGGAGCTCGAGCACGGCGGCGAGGTCGCCGACGAGGCCGACGGCCCGGGCGAGCTCGACGCGACCGCGATCTCGCGACGCGGCGCTGGCGGCGGAGCCCGGAGGCCCGCTGCTCGGCCGGCGGCAGTGGCCGCTGCCCAAGCTGGCCGACCCGGACGCGCCGCTGCTCGAGGTCAGCAACCTGCGCACCCACTTCACCCTCGAATCGGGCGTCGTGCGCGCCGTCGACGGGGTCAGCTTCCGGCTCGACTACGGCGAGGCGCTGGGGATCGCCGGCGAATCCGGCTGCGGCAAGACGACGACCGCGCTGTCGCTGGTCCACATCCTCCCGTCGAACGCGACGATCGTCGAGGGCAGCATCAAGCTGATGGGCATCGACCTCGTGCCCAAGACCGAGACGCCAGCTGCGGCGCTACCGCTGGCGCGAGATCAGCATCGTGTTCCAGGGCGCGATGAACGCGCTCAACCCGGTCCGTCGCGTCCGCGACCAGATCGCCGAGCCGCTCGAGGCCCGGCTCGGGCAGTCGCCCAAGGCCGCCCGCAAGCGCGCCGGCGAGCTGCTCGAGCTGGTCGGCATCCCGCGCAAGCGCGGCGCAGGCCTACCCGCACGAGCTGTCGGGCGGGATGCGCCAGCGGGCGATGATCGCGATGGCCCTCGCCTGCGACCCGGCGATCGTCATCGGCGACGAGCCGACGACGGCGCTCGACGTGATGGTCCAGGCCCAGATCCTGCAGCTGCTCGAGGACCTGCGCGCCAAGCTCGGCCTGTCGCTCGATGCTCATCACCCACGACCTGTCGGTCATCGCCGAGACCTGCGACCGGGTCCTGATCATGTACGCCGGCCGCGTCGCGGAGGAGGGCCCGGTCGACGAGGTCTTCCGCCGGCCGCGCCACCCGTACACCCAGAAGCTCCTCGCGGCGTTCCCCAACATCGCGCGCCGATCGGCGCATCGCTCGAGGTCATCCCGGGCTCGCCGCCGGACCTGCGCAACCCGCCGCCGGGCTGCCGGTTCGCGCCGCGCTGCTTCGCGGCCATGGCGATCTGCACGGAGGTCGTCCCGCCCGGAGCTGACGTTCGACGGCGTCCGGGTCGCCTGCCACCTGTACCACGAGGGCGACGACGGCCGGCCGGTCACCGAGGCGCCCGCCGATGCGATCGGGCCGACCGACGGTGGGGGTCGGCTGATGGACGAGCCGCTGCTCGAGCTGCGAGGGCCTGGAGGTCCACTTCCCGATCCGCGGCGGGCTCGTCGATGCGCTGCGCCGGCCGGTCCGGCTGGCGTCGTCCGCGCCGTCGACGGGATCGACCTGACCCTGCGCCGCGGCGAGGTCCTCGCGCTGGTCGGCGAGTCGGGCAGCGGCAAGACGACCACCGGCCGGGTCATCGTCAAGCTCACCCGCCAGACCGCCGGCCGGATCCGGTTCGAGGACGAGGACGTCAGCGACACTGTGGGGCAACGCGCGCGCTGCGCGACTACCGGCGACGGGTCCAGCTCATCTTCCAGGACCCGTACGAGACGCTGAACCCGAAGCAGACGATCTACGACTTCGTGGCCGAGCCGCTCGTCGTCAACGGCATCGGCGACGGCGCAGGAGCGCGAGGCCAGGGTCGTCGCGGCGCTCGAAGTCGGCCGGCCTGCGCCCGGCGGCCGATTTCGCGTCCGCGGTTCCCGCACGAGCTGTCGGGCGGCCAGCGCCAGCGGGTCGTCATCGCCGGGGCGCTGGTCATGGACCCCGAGGTCATCGTCGCCGACGAGCCCGTGTCGATGCTCGACGTGTCGATCCGGACCGAGCTGCTGCGGCTGATGCTCGACCTCCGGCGCGAGCGCGGCCTGACCTACCTGTTCATCACCCACGACCTGTCGCTCGCCTGGGTCATCGCCGACCGGATCGCGGTCATGTACCTGGGCAAGATCATGGAGATCGGGCCGGCCGAGGCGGTCATCCGCTCGCCGCGCAACCCGTACACCCAGGCGCTCGTGTCGGTGTCGCCGTCGCCCGACCCGCCGACGCCGGGCAACGCGCGCCAGCGCGCACGATCCTCGAGGGCGAGACGCCGGACGCCGCGCACGTCCCGACCGGCTGCCGGTTCCACCCGCGCTGCCCGCTGGCGTTCGACCGCTGCAAGGTCGAGGAGCCGCCGCTGTTCGACGTCGGCGGTGGCCAGGCCGCCGCCTGCTGGCTGGCCGAGCCGGACCAGCTGCCGGTCGTCGAGCCGGGCGCGGCCGATCGGTCGCCGCGACGGTCCGTCGTGCAGCGACCGACGCGACCGACGCCGGCCGCGATCGACGCCGGCCAGCCGATCGACCCGGCGCGCAGTCGCCGACCTGCTCGCCGCGACCGCCGCGACCGTCGTCGCCGAGCTGACCGCCCTCGGCGACGCGCGCGGCTGGCGGCCCGAGCCCGGGCGAGTGGAGCGCCAACGAATGCGTCGGCCACCTCATCGAGGCCGAGCGGCGCGGGTTCGCCGGTCGGATCCGGCACGATCCTCGGCCGCAGCCGGCCGGACGTCCCGGCCGACCTCGAGGCTGGGATCCACCGGCCGTCGCCGAGGCGCGCCGCGACCACCTGCGCGGCCGGCGCGGAGCTCGCCGCCGAGTTCGACGCGCTCCGGGCCGACAGCGTCGCCCTCGTCCGCGGCCTCCGCGCCGAGCGACCTCGACCGGATCGGGCACGCATCCCGACGTCGGCCCGCTGCGCGTCGACGAACTCCTCGGCGAGTGGGTCCACCACGACCGGAACCACGTCCGCCAGATGCTGGCGGTGACCCAGGCGCGGGTCTGGGCCCAGATGGGCAACGCCCGGCGGTTCAGCCTCGAGGACCTCTAGCCGCGCCCTCGGCGAGGCTCCTTCGACGCTGCCGAGGTCCTCGGTGCCTCGTCCGCCATCCGACGCCCCGGTAGACGCCCCAGCCGACGATCCCGCCGACGATCGGGCCGACGAGGTAGATCCACAGCCGGTTCAGGTCGCCGCCGACGAGCGCCGAGCCGATCGACCGGGCCGGGTTGACCGACGAGCCGGTGAGCGTCGCGATGCGCGAAGTGGATCGCGACGAGGGTCGAGCGGGATGGCGACGCCGGCGAGCGATCCGGCGCCGCTTCGACGCGGTCAGGATCACGATCAGGAAGATGGCGGTGAAGATGATCTCGAGGATCGAGCGCGCTGATGTCCGTGATGCCGGCGCCCGGGCTTGGTGATCCCGGCCGCGACCGCGTCCTGGTTGACCGTCGCATGAGGACGACGGCGGCGGCGCCGATCGCGCCGATGACCTGGGCGACGATGTAGCCGACGGCGTCGATCGGCGTGGTGCGCCGGTCGAGGACCATCGCGATCGTGACGGCCGGGTTGAAGTGGCCGCCGGACATGTGGCCGAACGCGAAGATCGCGGCCAGCAGGCCGAGGCCGAACGAGAACGGCACGACGAGGAGGTTCGGCGCGTCGCCGGCGCGTCGCACGATGCCGGCGACCGACGCGTAGCCGATCATCAGGAACAGGAACGTGCCGAGCAACTCGGCCAGGTAGCGCGCGTGCGTTCATGCTTCCCTCCGTCGTTTGCCGCATGGACTTGGGCGCGTCACACCATACCGAGCTGACGCAAGCTCGCCGCGCGAATCAGGAGCGCATCGCGCCACGTCCGGCACAGGACCTCGACGAGCTCGAGCCGGTCGACCGCCTGCGTCGAGTCGCCCCGACGGCGACCGCGCCGTGCCGCTCGAGGAGGACCGCGGTCGGCCGAGCGGCTCGGGCGGCTCGGCCAGGGCGGCCGCGATGCGGTCGGCCAGCTCCTCGCTGCCCGATCTCGCCGAACGCCAGGTAGGGCAGGCGAGGCAGGAGCAGCGCCGTCTCGGGGAGCGCCGCCGGGTCCGGCACCTCGCCGGCCAGCGTCAGGCCCATCGACGGCGGGCAGATGGGCATGGACCACGGCGCCGATGTCCGGCCGCGCCGCGTGGATCGCGAGGTGGATCGCCAGGTCCGACGTCGGGCGGCAGCCGCGGCGCGAACGCGCGTCGCGGTCCGGGTGGTCCAGCCGGACGACGACGAGGTCGTCGGCGTCGAGCTCGTCCTTGCGCCGACCGGTCGGCGTGACGAGCACGCGGTCGCGCATCGAGGCGGACGGACAGGTTGCCTTCGCCGGCCGAGATCAGGCCGCGCGCACCCAGCCGGCGGCCGGCCGCGATCAGGGCGTCGGCCGCGGCGCGCGGGCGTCCATCGCGGCCATCGTACGGTCGCCGCAGGTCCGCGCCGGACGCGTGCCTCGCGCCGACCACCGTCCCGGCGCCACGCCGTACCATCCGGCGATGTCCCGCGCGCCGCCCGAGCAGCCGCTCGCCCAGAACCGCGACTTCAAGGTCCTCCTGGCTCGCCAGGGCATCTCCGCGCTCGGCGACGCCGTCAGCTTCACCGCGCTGCCGCTGCTCGTCCTCGCCCTGACCGGTTCGGGCCTCGCGATGGGCATCGTCGGCGCCCTCCAGACCCTGCCCGACCTCGTGTTCGGGATGGTCGCCGGCGCCATGGCCGACCGGAGCGACCGCAAGCGGATGATGTTCCTGGCCGACCTCGGGCGGGCGGTGCTCACGGCGCTGATCCCGATCTCGGTCGCCCTCGGCGGACCGACGATGGCCGTCATCCTGATCGTCGCCGCGCCGATGAGCATCCTGCGGTCGTTCT
Organism: uncultured Chloroflexia bacterium; assembly: GCA_963721545.1. Taxonomy (GTDB): domain Bacteria; phylum Chloroflexota; class Limnocylindria; order Limnocylindrales; family CSP1-4; genus SPCO01. Next base: position 1,969 of record CAVRKB010000003.1, on the reverse strand, counting down.
TCCTGGCCGGCTACACGGCGTCGGTGCCGGCGCTCGTCGGCCGGTCGCCAGGTCGGCCGCGCGAACTCCTTCTTCGAGGCGATCTACTCGATCGGCTACATCCTGGGGCCGGCCATCGCGGGCCTCCTCGCCGCGACCATCGGCCCCGGGCCGACGCTCGCCATCGACGCCGTCTCGTTCGCCCTCTCCGGCCTCGGCCTGCTCGTTCGTCCGGCGCGACCTCCGCGCCCCGATCGACCGGCCGCGCGAGCCCTCGTCACCGACATCCGCGAGGGCATCGACTTCATCGTCGGCCACCCGACGCTGCGCGCGATCGATCCTGTTCTGGGGCGTCGTCTCGATCACGATCGCGCCGCTGGTCACCGCGCTCGCGGTCCACGATCACCCGCGACCTCGGCTATCGAGCACTCGATCCTCGGCCTGCTCCTCGCGGCCTACGGCGCCGGGACCGTCGTCGGGTGCGCTGCTGACCGCGCGGACGATCGGCCGAGGCCGCGCCGGCGCCGTCGCTGCTCGGCGGCAACCTGGTCACGGGCCTCGCTGCTCGTCGTCGTCGCGGTCGTCGCGCGTCCCGCTCCTGCTCGCGGTCGCGGTCGTCGCCGGCGTCGCCCAGTCGACGGTGCTCGTCACCTACATGACGCTCCGCACGGCGCATTCGCCGGACGCCCTGCTCGGCCGGATCGGCAGCACGGCCCGGACCATCTCGCTGGGCCTCCAGCCGATCGGCCTGCTGGTCGGCGGCGCGCTGATCGACCTGACGAGCGGCGCGGCCGACGATCGCCGTGATGGGCTGTCGGCTCGTCGTCGTCGCCGCGCGTCTTCGCGCCGATCGGCGTCCTGCGGCGACGCTGCGCGTCCCGCCGCGCGGCCGTGACCGTCAGGCGGCGAGGGCGAGCGCGGGCGTCGGTCCGGGGCGATCTCGGCGATGGCCGCAGCCGGCGCAGTCGAGCGCCGTCACGGCGCCGTCGACGAGCGCCTGGCCGTCGCACCAGGGGCAATCGATGGTGATCATGGTGTGACTCCTTCGGTGGCCGTTCGACTGCCGCGGAGTCTCGGACGGCCGCTGTGACAGCTTCCCGTGTCACGACTCGCCGCGATAGCGGAAACAGCCAGGCAGGTGGTCGTCGACCAGCCCGACGCTCTGCATGAACGCGTAGACGATCGTCGAGCCGACGAACCGGAAGCCGCGCCGGCGGAGGTCGGCCGACAGCGCGTCGGACGCCGGGGTCGTGGCCGGGATGTCGCCCGCCCGCGCGTCGGCGGCAGCCGGAGCGGCGGCGGCGGGACCATCGTCGCCAGATACGCGTCGAACGACCCGAACTCCTCGGCCGTCGCCAGGACGGCCGCCGCATTCCCGATCGTCGCGTCGATCTTGGCCCGGTTACGGACGATCCCCGCGTCGGCCATCAGCCGCGCCGCGATCCGCTCGTCGTAGGCGGCGACGACCGCGCGGATCGAAGCCCTGGAACGCGGCCCGGAACGCCTCGCGCTTGCGCAGGATCGTCGACCACGACAGCCCGGCCTGGAACGACTCGAGGGCGAGCCGCTCGAACAGCTCCACGTCATCGTGGACGGGCACGCCCCACTCGTCGTCGTGGTACGCGACCATCGAGGGTACGGCTCGGGCCATCCGCGCCGGCCCAGGCGCACGAGGTCGCGGACTGTCCACCAGCATCACGATAGCGTCCCGACGGTCCGCTGGGCGCCCCACTCGGCGATCCGCTGGGCGGCCGGCCCGCTTTCCACTACCCTGTCGCGATGAGCCTCCGCTGCTATCTCGGTCACGGCGCGAGCGGGACGGCACGGCAGGAGCATGATGCCGTTCGTCGACGGCCTGCCGAGACGCGCGGCGTGGACGCCACCGCCATCGACCTGCCGAAGCGGCAAGGCCGAGGACGCGCTGCCGGCGTTCCACCTCGTCGTCCCGCGCGAGCCGGACGTCGCGGTTGCCAGGAAAATTATAGAGTCT
>CAVRKB010000002.1:0-172379 GCA_963721545.1 uncultured Chloroflexia bacterium | reverse complement strand
CGGCGCTCGAAGGTCAGGCCGCGGGTGCCCTCCCCGGTGAAGCTGGCACCGTATGGGCCACCGAGATGGGGCGTGGCGTGGGCGTGGCCCGAGGTGGTGGACGACTTCGCAGACTTCTCAGACTTCTCAGTTTTGGGCGTGAGTTCGGCCGTGCTGTCGTCGGTCACCGTGACCGGTTGCCATGCCCTCGGGCCATCTGCCTCTCCTCCAGTTTGCCTGTCGATGTGGTCGCGGGCGGTAGTCGCCACATCGTTCGTGTCTTGACCTGGTGCCGAGAGCCCCGGGGGCCACGCCAGACCGGCGGGTTGGGCCGGTGGGGAGCGTGTTGGGCGTCTCGGATTGATCAGTCGACCCCTCAAATGCTACGCGGTCGCGTGGGGGTCGTCAACCCCCAAACCACAAGATGTTGTGGTCGGCATCGCGACACAGACGCTACATGTGGTGGTTTCGTGGATTTGTGCTCGGCGCCTCGATTTCCACGCTCGGGGTCGGTTCATCCACGCACGGACATGGGGTTGTCCACGACCCTATCCACTGGTTTGGGCGGGTTGTCCCGGGTTGTCCACGGGTCGAGTGTCGAACGATCGTTCTGTTTCACTTCGGTTGACGCCAGGCTCGCTCGGGGGGACGATTTGGGTGGTTGCCATGCGCGAGAGATCGACCGACGAGCTGATCGAGGAGGCGGCGGAACCGCTGCCGCTGGTGGTGCTCGAGACCGTCGCGCCGACGATGTCGTCGCCGGCCACGGCTTGCCATTGGCCGGGCGACTCTTCAGAGCCGTCGGCTGAGGCCGTTGCACTGGCCCCGGCGCCCGACTGCACCATCGCGACGCCCCGGCTGGCGCGAATGCTCACACTGAGCCTTGGGATCCTCGCGGGCCTATCGGCGCCTGTCCGAGATTTTGGCCGCGCTCCGATTTCATGGCTGGTCACGACCACCAGCGGGCCTAGTGCTCCACCTGTGTCGGATGACCGGCCCCGCCCACGAAGGCCCCGCCGCCGCGCGCCTAGGTGTGGTCCCCATGGACGTTGTTGACAGACGAGAGTCCCGCCGCATGGTTTGGGGTGTTGTGCACCAGACCAGCGGGAGACTCTCGTGGGACATCCTAGACCGAGGCTGAGCGTCTTCAGCCGCCAACTGTCTGGTGGCTCGTGTCGAGGCAGGCTGGCCGACCGCCCAGGTCGCCGAGCACCTTGGCATCAGTCGGGCGACCGCATACAAGTGGGTCCGCCGATACCGGACCGAGGGCGATGCCGGCCTCCTCGATCGCAGCTCCCGGCCGCATCGCTCCCCGCGCCGCCTGACGGCCCTTGCGGAAGCCGAGATCCTGGCCGCCCGCTCGACCTGGCGCTATGGGCCCGATCGACTGGGTCCGCTCCTGGGTCGACCGCCATCGACCGTCCACCGTGTCCTCGAGCGGCGTGGGTTCAGCCGGCTGCGCGATGCCGACCGGGTGACCGGCGCACCGATCCGATACGTCGCCTGCCATCCCGGAGCGCTCGTCCACCAGGACCACAAGAAGCTCGGGCGCATCCCGGACGGAGGTGGCTGGCGAGCGCTCGGCCGGCTGGCGGCGCCGCATCACGGCCGGAGCAACGCCGGCTATGCCCACCTGGAGGTCCTGATCGACGACGCCTCCCGATACCTCGTGGTCGTCCCGGTACCCGACGAGACCGGGCGGTCAGCGGCCCTCGCTCTCGAGGCTGCAGCCATCGAGTTCGCCAGGGTCGGCATCAGGATCGAGCGGGTCCTGACCGACAATGGCGCCGGATACCGGAGTCACGCCTATGCCGACGCGTTCGACGGCCTCGACGCCCGCCACAAGCGGACCAGGCCCTGGCGGCCGCAGACCAACGGCAAGGCCGAGCGGGTCATCCAGACCCTGCTTCGCGAATGGGCGTACGGACGACCCTACGCGACGAACCAGGAGCGCGACATGGCACTCCCGGTCTTCGTCGACTTCTACAATCGCCGGCGACCCCATACCGCGCTCGGCGGGCGCTCACCCCTCGACGCCGTCAACAACCTCCTTGGGGACCACACCTAGTGCTCCACGCGGTCCGGATCCGGCCCGGCCCGCTCCTCGCCCCCCACGGGAGCGGGCCCGGGCCAGTCACATTCGTTACGGTGCAGAGACGACCCAGGATGATCCGGCCATGGAGGATCAGCGAGTCGGAGCCGCGTCCGGGCAGCGGGGACCCGACGCCGCCTCAGGCAGTCAGACCTCGCCTCGCCGCGGGGTCGTCGCGCGTTCGGTCTCGCGGATCGAGCGCGGCCACTTCGACACTTGTGCGCTGCGAGACCGTCCGGGCCGTCCAAAATCCCAACCTCCGCGCGCCCTTGTTCCTGGCGGGGCGGAGTGATCGGCTCCTGAGCGCCCGCCCGGCTCTTCACGAGTCCGTGCCGGGCCTTCCGTGCGACGGGGCCCGAGGATTGGCGCCCGAGATGAGCGTCCGATCTGAGGTGAGCGAGGCATCACGATCTCCTCACATGGTCCGCCCAGCCTCCAGCCCTGGCGGGGATCGCGCTAAACCGAGATCGTCGATGCCGCGACGAATGATCGGCACCATCGCCGCAAGCGGCGGTCGCCGGGGAGGTCGGCCGACGACGCTGGGACGCTGCATTTCGATCTAGGGCGACCCTGTCGGCGTCGCGAACCAATCCGCGCCGACGGCCCATGGAGCGATGCTGCGGGCCGCATTCCCGACTCGGGGACGAGCGATCCGACTCTGGTTGCGCGCACCCAAAGGGCCGATGCCGCGCTGTCGAGCGGCGATCGAACCGATCCGGACGGTCTTCGCCGAGTTCCTCGCCTGGTCCGCGAGGTCCCATCCCCGTACGTGGGGAGGGCCCCAAGGGATGCCGCTCGAAATGGTCAAACGCTCGCCCCAGGATCATAGGGACTGGGCGTCGGGGCTCTGGGTTCGACCCAAACCGTCGGCCCCGAGCGCGATTGGCTGTGCCAGGGGCCGAGGTGGAGGGCCGTGGTCGACCTATCGCTCCCTCGGCGTGCGTTAGTACGGCCACATGGGGGCACGTGGCGAGCAAATCGTGGCAACACAAGCGCGCCCAACGGGCCGCGCACGAATCTTTGTCAAGCTTATGGACAAAGTGGCGCTGGGTCAGTACCCTGCGCTTTGTCAAGACTCAGGACGAAGTAGGGCGGCGCGTCGGAACCCGCCGCGACACCACCACCGGGCGTATAACCCAAGCCGGGCCGTCCTCCAGGTCCGGATCACAGCCGGCCCGCTCCCGCCCCCCACGGGAGCGGGCCGGCGCTTTTATACCGGACCACGCACTCCCCGCCGAAGTCGTCCCAGGTCGAACAAATTGAGCGGCTATCGGCCGGGCGCGAGCGGCGTCGGTCCGAACAGCCGCCGAGGACGAACGAGGCGCCGACGACGAGCGCCAGGACCGGCCCCGCCCACAGGGTCGCCGACCTCGGCCGCGCCCTACAGCCCGCTGTACGCGTGCAGGCCGCTGAACCACAGCGACCCCGAGTACGTGACGAGGACCATCCCGAAGCCGACGACGAGCAGCAGCGCCGCCGGGCGGCCGGCCCAGGAGCGCTGGTTCCGGGCGTGGAGGTAGATCGCGTAGATCAGCCACGTCACGAGCGCCGCGGTCTCCTTCGGATCCCAGCCCCAGTAGCGCGACCAGGCGATCGAGGCCCACCACGAGCCGAGGATGATCATCGTGGCGAAGATCGGGAAGCCGATGATCACGGCCCGGTAGGCGACCTCGTCGAGGACCTTGTGCGACGGCAGCCAGCGCGAACCGGTCGTGCTGGCCCTGGATCGAGGTAGCCGACGCCGGCCGCGAAGCTCGTCGCGAAGATCCCGTAGCGCAGCACCGCCATCCCGACGTGGATCGTCAGCAGCGGCGCGTTCTGGAGCGCCGGGACGAGCGGCTTGATCTCGGACGGCAGGCTCGACGCGTAGAGCAGCAGCGCCAGCGCGACGCCGGTCGGGATGAACCCGATCGAGCGGATCGGGTAGCGCCGCTGGAGGAACAGGTAGCCGCCGACCATCGAGAACGAGAAGGCGACCGTGAACTCGAACATGTTGCCCCACGGGCCGCGCCCGACGACCAGCGCCGCGCAGCAGCAGCGAGCCGCCGAGGGCCAGCCACGGCGAGGAACGTCAACCCGAGCGCCGCGCCGGACAACGGGCTCGGCGCCGCGAAGGTCGGGGCCCGCTCGTCGCCGCCCGCGGCCGCTCGTCGACGAACGAGCCGGTGACGACGCCGGCGAAGGCCGGCTGGGGACCGGCCGGTGCGGTCGCGAGCTGGGCCAGCCGCCGGCCGTTGGCGAGCAGCACGGCGTGGCCGACATGCGCGGCGAACCCGAGCGCGACGAGGATCACGCCGAGCGGAGAACAGGCCGGAGGAGACGGCCGCCATGGTCATCGGGTCAGGGACGATCCGGACCGGCCGGCCGGTTGCGTCGGACGGGACGCGCGTCGCAGTGCATCGTCATGCGACGGCCGCGCCGCCGGGCTTGGGCCCGGGCGTCGTCCGCGACCGCCACCGCGCGCGGCATGACCTTGAGCACGAGCCCGCAGTTGGTGCAGGTGTCGACGCCGCCGAGCGGCCGAGCGAGCACATCGGGCAGATGACCGCCAGCGGGTCGTGGCATCGCTCGCAGCGGGTCGTGCCGAGGGATAGATCAAGCGCGTCGCGCCGGCAGTGGGGCAACCCGACGGGATAGACCGGCTCGCCGCCGGCGTCGAGCTGCGGCCACGCGCGGCCCTTCCTCGAAGGCGACCTTGACCCGCGGCTTGCGTCACCAGGTAGACGCACCGTCCCGAGCACCAAGCCGTCAGGAACGGCATGACCAGGCCGAGCAGGACGATGATCGGCAGCAGGCTGATCACGAACGCCCAGTCCGGGCATCACGAAGATCGACGTGATCTCGAGGATCTGCGTCCAGATCTGGTTCAGAACGTCGACGATATTCACGGCGGCATCCTACCAGTCCCACTGCCCTTGGGCGCCCGTCGCGGGTTGCCCCGCTTGGTCGTCGCGCCGCGTCCCGGCTGCCAGCCCGGGCGGTCGTCGTCGGGCTCGCCGTGGAGGTCCGCGGGCTCGCCGACGGCGACGCCCGCGGGACGTGCCGCGCGCGGGTTCCCGACCGACGGCGACGACAGCTTGCGGGCGTCGAGCCGGCCGAGCAGCCAGGCCGAGCCGGCCGTCCGGGCCCCGCGCAGCCGCGCGCCGTGGCTCAGGTCGCGATCGTCGGTGACCACCAGCAGCCCGGCCGTGCCGTCCGCGCCGTCGACCAGCCGGACGTCGTCGATCGATCGCGAGGATGACCGCGTCGGCCGAGCGCGGGCCGCCGTAGCGCACGGTCAGCCCGGACGCGATCCGCTCGTTACGCAGGCCACGTTCGGGCGGACCGTCGAGGACGAGCTCGATCGCGGTCGTCGCCGGGATCGCCCCGCGGAGCCGGCCGATCAGCGCGCGGCCGGCGGCGCGGCCCCGGCCGACGACGTCGCCATCGCGTGGAGCAGGTTCGAGCCGTCGACCAGGAGCCGCCGGGTCGCGGCCAGCGGTTCGCGATCGCGCTTGGGATCGGGCCTGTTCGTGGGCATCGGCGCCATCGTACGCGGCGCCGGACGCACGGCTACGATCGGCCGTGGGCCTCCTCCTGCTCGTCGATCTCGATGGCGTCGTGTACCGCGGCGCCGACCCCGTCCCGGGCGTCGCCGCGGTCCTTGCCGATCGCGCGGCCCGTGGCGACGACGTCGTCTACGTGACCAACAACTCGATGCATTACCGGACCGACTACCAGACCCGCCTCGCGGCGATGGGCGCGCCGGTCTCGCCCGAGACGGTCGTGTCGTCCGCCCGGGCGACGGCGCTCGTACCTGCGCGAGCACGACCCCGGCATCCGGCGCGTGCTGGTCCTCGGCGGGAGCGGGCTCGAGCGCGAGCTGCGCGACGTCGGCTACGACGTGGTCACGTCGGGCGCCGCCGCGACGCGGATGAGCCAGGAGCCGATCGACGGATTCGCCGCCGCGGGCAACCCGGACGCGGTCGTCGTCGGGCTCGACCCCAACATGACCTATGCGCGGCTGGTCGGTCGCCTCCGATTCGATCCGCGCCGGCGCGCACTTCATCGCCACCAACCGGGACCCGGTCTATCCGACCGAGCGCGGGCTCCGGCCGGGTGCCGGCTCGCTGGTCATCGCCCTCGAGGCCGCGACCGGCGTCGTCCCCGTGTCCATCGGCAAGCCCTCGCCGTTCCTGCTCGAAGCGGCGGCCCACGCGGTCGGTCGCGAGCCGGCCGAGGCGATCATGATCGGCGACGGGATCCCGACCGACCTCGCCGCGGCCCGGGCCGTGGGCGCCCGCTGCATCCTGATGCTGACCGGCGTCGCGACCCGGGCCGAGGTCGATGCCCTGCCCGCCGACCAGCGCCCGACGGCCGTGGCCGCCGACGCCGCCGAGCTGGCCGCGATCCTGGACGGCCTCAGCTAGCTCAGCGCGGCGCGCCCTCCCACGCGTCGAACGCCGGCCCGGACCGGCGCCAGGTCCGCCTCGGCGGCGAACGCGACGTCGAGCGCGTGGCGGTCGATCGCCCACAGCTCCGCGAGCGTCAGCCCGATGACCTCGACCGCGCGGACGTACTCGTCGGTCAGGCTCAGGTCGGAGACCGTCGTGTCGTCGGTGTTGAGCGTGACCGGGACGCCGGCCCGGTGGAGCCGGGCCAGCGGGTGCGCGGCCAGCGATCGGCACGATCCCGGCCTGCCAGTTCGAGGTCGGGCACAGGTCGAGGGTCACGCCGCGGACGATCAGCTCGCCGCACAGGCTCGGGATCGTCGACCGCGCCCGGTCCGTGGGCGATCCGTTCGGGGTCGAGCGCCGAGCGCCCGGCGGACCTGCGCGGCGCCGCCCCACTCGCCGGCATGGAGGGTGATCCGCAGCCCGCCCGCCCGGGCGGCCTCGAACGCCGCCGCGTGGGCCAGCGGATCCGGGTAGGCCGCCTCCGGCCCGGCCAGGTCCCAGCCGGTCAGCCCCTCGTCGCGGAACCGCGCCGCCGTCTCGGCCAGGACGACGTTCGCGGCCGGGTCGTGCGAGCGCAGCGCGGTGCAGATCAGGCGGACGACCGTGCCGCTTCGGTCGGCGCCCGCGCGCGCGCCCGCGCAGACCGCCGCGATCCCGTCCGCGAGCGGCAGCCCGCCGGCGACGTGGAGGAGCGGCCCCCAGCGGATCTCCACGTAGCGGACGCCCTCGGCCGCCTTGGTCTCGACCAGCTCGCGGTGATCCGCTCGAGCGCCTCGGCGTCCTGCATCAGCGCGATCGGCAGGTCGAACGCGCGGAGGAGCTCGGCCTGGTCGGCGCACGGCATCGGCGCGATCAGCGCGGCGCGCATCCCCGCCTCGTCGCGCGGCGCGTCCACGCCCCGGCTGCGCGCCAGGTCGAGCGCGGTGTCGATCCGGAGCGAGCCGTCGAGGTGCAGGTGGAGCTCCGCCTTGGGCATCGCCTCGAGGAGCTCGCGGAGGGCTGAGCCGGTCGGGGGGTCGATCACGCCCCCGATGCTACGATCCCGGCGCGATGTCCACCATCCTCGTGACCGGCGCCAGCGGCTTCGTCGGCAGCCATCTCGTGCCCGCGCTCCTCGCCGGTGGCCACCGTGTCGTCGCGCTGGCCCGCACGCCGACCACGGGCGAGCTGGTCGTGGGACGCGTGCGCGCGGAGGACCGCGCCAACGTCGAGGTCCGCGTCGGCGACGTGACCCGGCCCGACACCCTCGCCCCAGCGATGGCCGGCGTCGACGCGGTCGTCCACCTCGCGGCCATCCCGCGCGACTTCAACGGCGGGGCGAACCTGCGGCTGGTCAATACCGAGGGCACGCGCGCGATCCTCGCCGCGATGTCGGGCGCGGGCGTGCGCCGTCTCGTCCACATGGGGGCGATGGGCGTCGAGGACGACCCGACCCTGCATTACGCCAGCTCCAAGGCGAAGGCCGATGCGCTCGTCCGCGAGTCGGGGCTGGCCTGGACGATCCTCAAGCCGTCGCTCCAGTTCGGCGAGCGCGACGGGTTCTTCAACATCGTCGCCGGGCTCGTCCGGCTGTCGCCGGGGCTCGTGCCCGTGCCGGGCGACGGCAAGGCCCGCTTCCAGCCGATCCATGTCGACGACACGGCCGCGGTCGTGCTCCGCTCGCTTGCCGACCCGACGTCCGTCGGCGGCTCGTACGAGCTCGGCGGGCCGCGCTACTGGACGTACCGCGAGATCACCGGCGAGGTGCTCCGGGCGCTCGGCAAGCGGCGCCTGATCCTGCCGATGCCGATCCCGCTGATCCGCCTCGTGGCGGGCGCAGCGGAGCGCGTCCACCTCGCCTTCCCGGTCGCCACCGACCAGCTCCGCCAGCTGCGCCTCGACAACATCGGGCCGCTCGACCTGATCCCGTCGCGCTTCGGCTTCCGGCCGCGGCCGATGGAGGGCGCGCTCGGCTACCTCCGCGTCAAGCCGGGCGACCAGGTCGTCCCGAGCGCGTGAGCCGGTCCATGCGCAGCGTCCTCGCCGCCATCGCCTGGCTGGCGATCGTCGTCGTCATCTCGCTCGGCGCGGCCGGGCTTGCGACCGGGCTCGACCAGGTCCCGGGGACGTCCGGCCCGGTCGAGCTGACCGCCGAGGGCGACGCCGAGGTGACCCCGCTGCTCGACGACGCGGAGGCCGGCTTCGCGGCGCTGGCCGACCAGGTCGAACAGCTGGGGATCCAGGCGCGCGGGGCGCTGGCCGCGCTCAACGGAGCCGATCCGGCGATCACCGCGGCGGCCATCGCGACCGGTGACGGGCTGGTCGCCGACATCGAGCGCCGGACCGATGCGCTGCGGGCCTCGCTCGCAGCGATCCCCTACGTCGGGCAGCAGGACGCCGGCCTCCGGGTGAGCGACGCGCGTGGTCGCCCGTCACGCCGCGCTGGTCGCCGCGCTCGACGCGACCGACGGGCTCGACGCTTCGTGGGAGCGCCTGTCGGTCGGCTCGGTCTCCGCCTCCCGGATGAGCACGCTGCTGGCCGAGCACGACCGGCTGATGGGCCTGGCCATCGAGCGCGGCCGCGCTCGCCAAGTACGGCGAGGCGCTCAAGCAGATCGACCTGGCCGAGGCCCAGCTCGATGACGCGCGAACGCTGCGGGACCAGCTGGCGAAGACGGTCGAGGTGTCGGTCCTCGACGAGTGGATCAAGCGCAATGCCACGTACGACGTCGCGCTGCGCAACCTGTACACGGCGATCCCCAAGGTCGGCAAGAAGGTGACGGCGGCCGCTCGTGCCGCGGTCAAGGCCGAGGCCGCCGCGCGCGCCCAGCTGCCGCCCGACACGCGCGCCCTGGTGGTCATCATGGCCGACATCGGCCGCGGCGGGATGAATGGCGCGGTCATCGCGATCGAGGAGGCGCGCGCCTCGCTGGCCGACGCGCTCGAGAGCGGCGCGACCTCGGCCAGCCCGGAACCGGAGCCCAGCACCGGTCCCTGACCCCGGCCGGATGGCTACACTGGCAGCCCAACCCCGCTCCCTCGCCGAGCCCTGACCCAGCGGCCCACGGCGGCCGCCATGCGGAGGATCCGACCCCGTGCAACTTCGTGTCGTCACCGACCAGCCGTGGGACGTGCCCGCGGATGTCCTCGTCGTCCCGATCGCGGCCAAGCCCACGATCGACGGCCCCCTCGCCGAGCTCGATCGGCGGGCCGGCGGGGAGCTGCGCACGCTCGTCGACTTCGGCGAGTTCACCGGCAAGCGCTACAGCACCGCGCTCTCGTCGGCCGGCGAGGTCAAGGCCGGCCGGCTGCTGGCCGTCGGGCTGGGCGATGCGTCGACGATCGACCGCGAGAACGTCGTCCGCGTGGCCGCCTCGGCCGAGCGACGCCTCGGTGGCCGGACGGTCAAGCGCCTGGCGATCTGGCTGACCCCGCTCGCCGACGCGCTCGGCGGCGACCCGGCCGCAACGGCCGAGCTGGTCGCCCGAGGCGCGCTCGAGGGCAGCTACGACCCGCGCACGATCTACCGAGACCGCGCCGACGTCGACACGACGCCGCCGATCCTCGACGAGCTGATCCTGATCGCTCCGGGCGGCGACGTCGCGGCGCTGACCAAGGCCGCGGAGCGCGGCATCGTCATCGCCGAGGGCGCCAACTTCGCGCGGACGCTGTCCAACCGCGCGTCGAACGACATCAGCCCCGAGGTCCTCGCCGACGAGGCACGCGCCGTCGCCGAGCGCCACGGCCTGTGGATCGACGTGATCGAGCCGGACCGGGCGACCGAGCTCGGGATGGGCATGTTCATGGCCGTCGGCCGCGGCAGCGACAACCCGCCGCGGATGATCGTGATGCGCTCCGGCGACGAGGGCGAGCGCGACGCGCTCGACCGGCACCTGGCCATCGTCGGCAAGGGCGTCTGCTTCGACTCGGGCGGGATCAGCATCAAGCCGTCCGACCGGATGGACGAGATGAAGCTGGACAAGACCGGGGCGTGCACGGTCATCGCGGCGATCGCCACGGTCGCCCGGCTGGCGCCCGGCACTCCGCTCCTGGCCCTCGCCCCGGCCGTCGAGAACATGCCCGGGCCGCACTCGACGCGGCCGGGCGACATCGTCACCGCGCTCAACGGCAAGAAGGTCGACGTCACCAACACCGATGCCGAGGGGCGGCTGATCCTGGGTGATGCGTTGACCTACGCCGAGCAGCTCGGGGCCACCCACCTCGTCGACGTCGCGACGCTGACCGGGGCGGTCTCGCGCGCGCTCGGCCACCTGGTCACCGGCGCGTTCGGGACGCCGCAACCGTTCTACGACGAGGTCATGGCCGCGGCGGAGCGGGCAGGGGAGCGCTACTGGCAGCTGCCGCTCGTCGACGAGTACGTGCCGGACATGAACAGCTGGACGGGCGACCTCCAGAACTCGAGCTCGGCCGAGGGCTCGCTGGTCAAGAGCGGGCTGTTCATCCGCGAGTTCGTGACGGTGCCGTGGGTCCACCTCGACATCGCCGGCACGGCCTACTACCGCAAGACCTCGCCGTTCGCGCCGAAGGGCGCAACCGGCGTGTCGCACGCCACGCTCGTCGAGCTGGCGCTCGCCGGCGCCAAGGCCGGCTGACCCGGCCCCCGGCCCGCCCGGCCCCGGAACCACCCGCCCCCGATGGATCCGCTGGCGCTGCTGGCGGGAGTGCTCGGGACGGCCGGCTTCGTGCTCGGCCTGGCGGCGGATCGGTTCGCGACACGCTGGCCGGAGCACGACGAGGAGCACCCGCCCGGGCGGGCCGTCGACTGGCGGACGGCGGTCTGCGCGCTCCTCGGCGCCCTCGCGCTCGGGCTGCTCCCGCTGCGGTTCGGCGGGGATCCGCTCGCGTTCGCCCTGTTCGGCGCGTGGTTCGTGACGATGGTGATCGGGCTGGCGACGGACCTCGACCAGCGCCTGCTGCCCAACCTGCTGACCTGGCCGGTCATCCCGATCGCGCTGGTCTACGCGCTGAGCGGGCGCAACCCGCTGGTCGGCAACGAGGTCGTGCTGGCGGTCGCCGCCGCGGTTCTGATCCCCGCCCTCCTGTACCTGCCGTCGATCCCGTTCGGTGCCGGGGCGTTCGGGGTGGGAGACGTCTTCCTGCTCGCGGGCGTCGGGCTGATGGCCGGCGGGAGCCGCGCGCTGGGGAGCGTGATCTTCGCGCTGGCGCTGGCCGGGATCGTGATCGCCGTGATGCTCGTCGCGCGCCGGGTGACGCGCAAGACGTACATCCCGTTCGGGCCGTTCTTCATCGCCGGAGCGCTGTGGGCCGTGCTGTTGCGCGGCTGAGGGGGGGTACTGGTCACACCCCGGACCATCGGCTTCGACAAGCGCGCTGGGTTGCGGACTAGACTTTGGCGGTTATCATGGCGCGAATGCCGGTCTGGTCCGAGTGGTGCCCGCTCGTCCAGCCGTACGGCCGGCAAACCGTCAGACGCCCTCGACCCCCAAGTCGGGGCCAACACGGAGCTGAGCTCGCACGATGACGTTGCCTACGTGACACGCCACCAGACCGATCGGGCCAACGTACAGCCGGCACCCGGCTGGCGCTCCACCTCCCGACCGGCATCTGCGGGACGACGGCCCGGCCGCCGGCTCGCAACCTTCCTTCTCCTGGTGCCGATCGTGGTCGGCCTGTTCGGCACGCCGGCCGCCTCGCCGCAGGTCGCTCGTGGCGACGAGCTGTCCGATGCGAAGGCCCGCTCGGCGCAGCTCAAGAAAGAGGTCGCCGAGCAGAAGGCCCGGGTCGCGGAGCTGAACGCGCTCCAGGGCGCCCTGACGGCCGAGATCAAGAACACGGCCAGCGAGCTCAAGGGCATCCAGGCCGACCTCACCGTCGTCCGCGCGAAGGTCGACGACATGGAAGTCAAGATCGCCGTCGTCAAGAAGGACTACGAGGGGCTCGTCGGCGAGCTCGTCGGCCTCGACGCCCGGCTGATGGTGATCCAGGCGGAGGAGGTGGCCAAGAAGGCCGACCTCCAGATCCGCAAGAAGCTCCTCGGCGACCGCCTGCGCAACGCCTACGACTCGGACCGGACGTCGCTGCTCGAGACCTTCCTGTCGGGCGCCACGTTCACCGACATGCTCGCCGAGATGAGCTACTACATCGACGTCGGCGAGCAGGACAAGGCGCTGGCGAGCCAGATCGCCATGGACCAGGAGACGCTGGCCGCGCTCCACCAGCAGACGTTGGACACGCGGGTCCAGACGGACGAGCTTCGGCGGGAGACGGCCGCCTCGAAGCGCGCGCTGGACAAGAGCCTGATCGAGCTCAATGCGGCGAAGGCCGAGCTCCGGGTCATCGAGAAGCGGACGGCGGCCGCCCTCGCCGAGCAGAAGCGGGACTACGAACGGCTCAAGGCGAACAAGGCCGCCGCCGCGGCGATCATCGCCAAGGCTGCCGCCGACCAGAAGAAGCTGGCCAAGAAGATCAGCGGGCTGATCGCCCGGCAGGTCGCGAGCGGTCGCATCCCCAGCAAGTTCAACGGCACGATGCGCTGGCCGATGGACAGCTTCACGATCAGCGGCAACTACGGCTGCAGCACGTACGAGTACTACGCGCCGGGCAACGGCTGCGCGCACTATCACAACGGCATCGACCTGGTCGGCCCGCCCAACTCGAACGTCAGGGCCGCGGCGGCCGGCACGGTCGTCTACGTCGGCTGGAACTGGGCGGACGGCCCCGACCCGGCCTGGATCGTGGTCATCGCCCACTCGGGCAACCTGCGGTCGTGGTACGCCCACATGCAGCCGACCCGTCCGGTCACCGTCGGCGAAGTGGTGTCCAAGGGCGAGGTCATCGGCGTCCAGGGCGCCACCGGGCACGCCACCGGGGCGCACCTCCACTGGATGGTCGAGCTCGACGGCGGCTTCGTGAACCCGAGGCTCTTCCTCTAGGTCGTCGCGACCGGCCGTTCACCCACTTGCAACCCCCCGTTGATCTCCGTGCGCGGCCTTGCGTGCTAGCATCGAGGGCGTGAAGCGGACGATGGCGGTGATCCTCGCGGGCGGCGAGGGCGAACGCCTCTCGATCCTTTCCCAGGAACGGGCCAAGCCGGCCGTGCCGTTCGGCGGCAAGTACCGGATCATCGACTTCACGCTGTCCAACTGCGTCAACTCGGACATCGACGACGTGGTCGTGCTGACCCAGTACAACCCGCGCTCGCTGAACGACCACATCGGCCTCGGCCGGCCGTGGGACCTCGACCGCAACCGGGGCGGGGTCAAGCTGCTCCAGCCGTACATCGAGCGGGGCAAGGTCGCCGAGTGGTATCGCGGCACGGCGGACGCGGTGCTGCGCAACTTCAACGTCCTCGAGCACAACCCGGCGGACACGATCCTGGTCCTGGCCGGCGACCACATCTACAAGATGGATTACCAGCCGTTCGTGGCCGCCCACCGGCGCCACCGCGCCGACGTGACGATCGCCGTCCGGCGGGTCCCGCTGGCCGAGGCGTCGCGGATGGGCATCCTCGCGCTCGACGAGAACGACCGGGTCATCGAGTGGCAGGAGAAGCCCAAGCAGCCCAAGAGCGACCTCGCGTCGATGGGCGTCTATGTCTTCTCCAAGAAGGCGCTCCGCCGCTGGCTGTCGGAGGACCTGGTCGACTTCGGGGCCAACGTCATCCCGGCCATGCTCGAGGCCGGGGCGCGCGTGTTCGGCTATCGCTACAACGGCTACTGGCAGGACGTCGGCACGATCCAGTCGTTCTGGGAGGCGAACATGCGCCTCCTCGACGACGACCCGGACCTCGACCTGTACGACAAGGACTGGGTCATCCACACCCGCTCCGAGGAACGCGCGCCGGCCCGTGTCGGCCCGACCGCGCAGGTCCACAAGAGCCTGATCAGCCACGGCTGCGAGATTGCCGGCACGGTCGTCAACTCCGTCCTGTCGCCCGGCGTGCGCGTCGACGTCGGCGCGGTCGTGCGCGACTCGATCGTCATGTTCGACGCGGTCATCCGCTCCGGCGCGGTGGTCGACCGGGCGATCCTCGACAAGGAGGTCGTCGTCGGCCAGGGCGCGATCGTCGGGGAGGGGCCGTTCGACGACCGCCCCAACAAGCAGGAACCGGGCCGGCTCAACACCGGGATCACGGTCATCGGCAAGCGCGCGGTCGTGCCGCGCGGCGTGCGCATCGGGCGCAACGTGCGGATCGCGGCCGACGTCCGGTCGTCCGACTTCACCGGCCGGGTCGTGCGCAGCGGCGAGTCGGTCGAGGTTCACCGGGCACCCCGCAAGCGCCGGGCCGCCACCGTGGTCGCGGTCAAGGTCGAGGCGGAACGGGTCGTGGTCGGCGCCGCCGCGGGCGGCGCGAACGGCCGGGGCAAGAAGGTCGTCAACGACGTCTGAGCGCCCGAGGGTCGGTCGAGTCGATCTCGGCTAGACTCCGCGGCGATGTCATCCGCCGACCTGGGCACCCGCCTCGTGCGCCCGGCCGATGTCGAAGCCTGGTTCGCGACGCTCGGCCTCACTCCGGCCGAGCGGGCCGATCGTGACGCGATCGCCGCCTGGGATCTCGTGCTCGACGGACGCCGCCGCTTCGACCTCCGCGTCACCGTCATCCTCGACCCCGGTCTGGGCGTGATCTGCTGGGCGCAGTACGCCCCGCCGATCAGCGACATGTTCCGCAAGTCGTACCGCCGGCTCCTGCGCTGGAACGACGAGTTCCCGTTCGCCAAGTTCTCGATCGCCGAGGACGAGCGACCGGTGCTCGCGGTCGAGGTCCCGCTCGACACGCTCGACGCCGACACGCTGGGGCTCGCCCTCGCCCGCATCCTCGGGATCGCCGACCAGCTGCTCGACGAGTCGAAGGACTGGCTGTGGATCGGCGGCCGGATGCCCGACCCGGGTGACCGGGTCTCGGCCAACGCGGCGCTGCTCGACCGCTACGCGGCCCGCCTGCCGGAGCTGTTCGAGCCGTGAGCCGCCGCTCGATGGCGCCCGGCCGGCGCCCGATCGCGTTCCTCGCCGCGCTCGTCGTCGCGGCCGGCCTCGGCATCCTGCCCCCGGCGGCCAGCGAGGTCCGGGCGGCCACGCCGGACCTGACGATCGTGTCCACGGCCCGCTACGACGTCCAGCCGGAGGCGGGCCGGGTCCGCGTCACGGCCGACCTGGTCCTGACCAACCACAAGCGCGACACGACGACGAAGCGCTTCTACTTCGACCGGGCGTTCCTGTCCGTCCAGCCGAGCACCACGGGCTACGCGCTGAGTGGCGGCGGCGGGGGCACGCCGGGCGTCGCCGTCTCGAAACGGACCTCGACCTACACGCTCCTCCAGCTCAACCTCGGCGCGCGCCTGTACAGCGGCAAGTCCGCGTCCTATCGGCTGGTCTTCGACATCGTCGACAAGGGCGGCGCGGCCATCCGCGACGTGCGCATCGGCGCCTCGCTGGTGGCCTTCCCGGTGTGGGCGTTCGCCACCACGTCGACCGCCGGGAGCAGCGTCCGGGTCACCTTCCCGAAGGGCTTCGAGGTCCAGGTCGAGTCGGGCGACATGCCGGCGCCGACGACGACCGGCGGCGGCGAGGTCGTGCTCGAGACCGGCAAGCTCGCCAAGCCGCTCGAGTTCTACGCCTACCTCGTCGGCGATCGCGCGTCGGCGCACTCGGAGCGGATCGTGACCGTCGACGTCGGCGGAACGGCGGTCGAGCTGACGATCCAGTCGTGGCCGGACGACGCGGCGTGGTCGGATCGCGTCGGCGGGCTGGTCGGCCGCGCGCTGCCGCTCCTCGCCGAGCGGATCGGGCTCCCCTGGCCGCGCGACGGCGGGCTCGTCGTGCGCGAGGCCGTGACCCGCTCGACCGGTGGGTACGCCGGCCTGTTCGACCCGGAAGGCGGCGAGGTGGAGGTCGCGTACTACGCCGACGGACACGTGGTCCTGCACGAGGCGGCGCACGCCTGGTTCAACGGCGCACTGCTGGCCGACCGCTGGGCGAACGAGGCGTTCGCGTCGTACTACGGCACCGAGGTCGCCGGCCCGCTCAAGGTCACGGCGAGCGGCGACGCCCTGACCCCGGCGATCGAGAAGGCGCGCATCCCCCTCAACGCGTGGGGCCCGATCGGGCGCGAGGGCGACGCCACCGAGACGTACGGGTACGCCGCATCCGTGGCGCTGGCCCGCGCGATCGCCGAGCGGGCGGGCGACGACGGCCTCCAGAAGGTGTGGGCGGACGCCGCCGGCCGGGTCGGCGCCTACCAGCCCGGCGGGCTGGCCGACGCCCGAGACCGTGGACGCGGCACCCGACTGGCGCGGACTGCTCGACCTGCTCGAGGCCGACACCGCGGCGTCCTATGACGACCTGTGGCGGACCTGGGTCGCCCGCGACACCGACCTCCCGCTGCTCGACGCCCGGGCCGCGGCGCGGACGCGCTACGACGCGGTCGTCGCGGCGGCCGGCGACTGGAAGCTGCCTCGTCCCGTGCGCGACGCGATGCGCGCGTGGCAGTTCGAGCAGGCCACGACGCTGCTCGACGACGCCGAGGCCGTGCTCGCGCAGCGACGCGCGATCGCGAGTGCCGCGGCGGCGGCCGGGCTGACCGCCCCGACCACGCTGCAGACGGCGTTCGAGGCACCCGACGGGTTCGTCGGGGCGACGACCGAGGCGGCCGCCGAGCTCGAGGCGATCGCCCGCTACACCGCCGCCGCCGCGGCGCGACCCGCTGGGGTCGACGCGATGATGACCCTCGGCCTGTGGGGCTCGGATCCCGACGCCGACCTCGGTCGGGCGAAGACGGCGTTCGCGGCCGGCGACCTGGCCGGCTCGGCGGGAGCGGCTGCGTCCGCGAGCACGCTGTGGGCGGGCGCCGCCGATCTCGGGCGAGGCCGGGCGGTCAGCCTCATGACGCTCGCGGTGGCCGTCGTCCTCGCCGTCATCCTCGCGGCGGTGTGGCTGCGCGGGCGCCGCCGGCGAGGGCATGGCACGATGCGCACCGAGGACATCGGCGCCTGACTCGCAGCGGGGGATGAGGGTGGTCCACATCGCGTCGCGCTCGCCCGTCCGCCGCCGATCGCGCGCTTCGGTCGCGAGCCGTGGGGCGCGGCCTCGTGGCGCTCGTGGCCGCGGTCACCCTCCTGGCATCGTTCGCGGCGAGTTCGGCGCAGGCGGCCGATGACCTGCTCCGGCTTGCGGTGGCCACGACCTATCGGGTCGATCCCGCCGACGCCGAGGTCCACGTCACGCTCGACGTCCGGGCCACCAACCTCAAGCCGAGCACGGCCACGACGTACTTCTACTTCGACACGTTGTCGTTCGGGATCCAGCCCGAGGCTCGATCGATCTCGGCGACCCAGAACGGGCGGGCGCTGTCCCTCACCGCCCGGCCGCGCGACGGCTATCGCCAGGTCGTGGTCGAGACACCGCGGCTCCTGTTTCGCGAGCCCACCTTGACCCGGATCACGTTCGACCTTCCCAGCGGTGAGCCCCGCTCGGACAGCACGATCCGGGTGGGCCGGGCGCATACCCGGTTCCCGGTCTGGGCCTGGGGCGATACGGAGCTGGCCGACGTCCGGGTGATCCTGCCCCGCGCCTTCACGGCCGAGGTCGAGAGCTTCCCGGTCGATACCGATCAGCCGCTCCACCTGTCGCCCGGCGGCGGCCAGCCGACCTACGTCGCCGACGACATCGAGGATCCGAACCGATGGCACGCCACCGTTGACGCGGCCAACCGCAACGCGCTGACCGACGTCCGGCTCGACCTGCCCGACAAGGAGGTCACCGTCCATGCGTGGCCGGAGGACAAGGAATGGCTCGCCCGCGTGACGGACGTGCTCGAGACCGGTCTGCCCGACCTCGAGACGGCGATCGGCCTTCCCTGGCCGGTGGACGACGTGCTCGGCGTGAGCGAGGTGTCGTCGGCCGAGATCGAGGGCTACGCCGGGCTGTACGACTCGGCCGACGACGAGATCGAGATCAGCGAGGAGCTCGACGAGCAGGTCATCGTCCACGAGGCGGCCCATGCCTGGTTCGACGGCAAGCTGTTCGCCCAGCGCTGGATCAGCGAGGGTCTCGCCGACGAGTACGCGGCCCGCGTGGTCGCCGCCAACGACGGGACCGCCCGGCTCGAGCCCCCGGCGATCCGTCCGCACAGCGCGGGTGCCTTCCGGCTCAACGCGTGGCCGCCGCCGTCGCGGATCGACACCGACACCCGGGTCACCGAGGCGTTCGGCTACGACGCGTCCTGGACGGTCATCGCCGCGATCGTCGCGGAGGTCGGGGAGCCGGGGATGCGCGACGTGTTCGAGGCCGCCGCCGCGCGCCGCCTGGCGTACGCCGGCGAGGGGCCCGCCGAGACGGCGACCACGACCACCGACTGGCGGCGGTTCCTCGACCTGGTCGAGGAGCTCGGCGGCGCGACGACCGCCACTGAGCTGTTCGAGCGTTGGATCGTGACCGACGACGAGGCGACCGAGCTGACCGAGCGGACCGCGGCCCGCGCCGCGTACGCCGCGCTGCTCGAGGATGGCGGCGACGTGGCTACCGGGGATCCTCGTCCGCAAGCCGATGAGCGCGTGGCAGTTCGACAAGGCGCAGGCGGCGATGGCGATGGCGCGGACGGTGCTGGCCGACCGGACCGCGCTCGAGGCGGCGACGGACGAGCTGCGGCTGCCGTTCCCGACGACGCTCGAGCCGGCCTACGAGACCGCCGACTCGGCCGACGACCTCGAGCTGCTCGATGCCCGGCTCGACGCGTGGCTGACGGCCGCCACCAAGGTCCGCACCGCGCGCGACGCGCTCGCCGTGGCGCGCGCCCCGCTGGTCGAGCTCGGCCTCATCGGCACGGAGCCCGAGACGGACTACCGCGCCGCGCTGGCCGCCTTCGCGGCGGGTGACGATGCGGCCGCAGTCGGTGGCTCGGCGGCGACGCTGGCGGTGCTGGCCGGCGCCGAGGAGGTCGGTCGCGGACGGGCCCTCGCCGTGGGCACGGGCGTGGCCGTGGTGGTCCTGCTGCTGCTGGTCGCCATCGCGTTCCTGGTCAGTCGGTCGCGCCGGCGGCGCGCCGCGTCGCTGGCCGCGGCGTCTCGAGCTCGATGCCTCGGGCGCCTGGCCGGCTGCCGCCGCGCTGTCCGCCCAGTCGGCCGGGTCAGCCGGCACGGCCGGAACAGCCGGATCTGGCGGACCTGCCAGTCCTGGCGCCGACGCGGGTGACTCGTACGCTACACTCGCCGCCACCCCGGGCCCGGCCGACGGCGCCGGGGACGACGGAGGAGCGGAACCGGACTGATGGGCCTGACGCGCTCCCGGCCGTCGCACGAGATCCTCTCGGGCGACTCGGCCGACGTCTACTTCATGCGCGCCGAGAGCATCCTCGCCAAGGAAGGCCGGGACCCGCTCGTGACCATGGAGGTCTTCTCCCGCCAGGACGCCGTCCTGTGCGGGATCGACGAGGCGCGCAACCTGCTCGGTCACGTGCTGGCCGGCGCCGACCCGTCCGAGACCCGCGTCGAGGCGCTGGCCGACGGCGACGTCATCGGGCCGAAGGAGATCGTGCTGCGCATCAAGGCGCGCTACCGGCGCTTCGGGCTGTACGAGACGGCGTTCCTCGGGATGCTCGCCCAGTCCACCGGCTGGGCGACCGCCGCGCGCGACTGCGTCGAGGTCGCCACCCCGGAGCCGGTCATCAGCTTCGGCGCGCGGCACATCCACCCGGACATCACCGACGTGCTCGACTACGCGGCGATCGTCGGTGGCTGCGTCGGCGCCTCGACGCCGGCCGGGGCGCGGCTGGCGGGGCTGGCGCCGACCGGCACGATGCCGCACTCGCTCGTCCTGATCTTCGGCGACACGGTCGAGGCGGCGCTCGCGTTCGACCGTCATGTCGGCCCAGAGGTGCCGCGGATCGTCCTCGTCGACACGTTCAAGGACGAGGCCGAGGAGGCGCTCCGCGTTGCCCATGCCCTCGGCGACCGGCTGTACGGCGTCCGGCTCGACACCCCGTCAGAGCGTGGTCGGGTCACCCCGGAGCTGGTCCACGAGGTCCGCGCCCGGCTCGACCAGGCCGGCTTCGAGCACGTCCGGATCACCGTGTCGGGCGGGCTCAACCCGGAGCGCATCCGCTACTTCAAGGATGCCGGGGCGCCGGTCGACTCGTACGCCGTCGGCTCGTACATCAGCGGCGCCACCCCGATCGACTTCACCGGCGACATCAAGGAGATCGACGGGGCGCCGATCGCCAAGCGCGGCCGGATCCCCGGGTTGACCGACTCGCCCCGCCTGCGCCCGGTCGACCTGGCGACCTATCGCGAGGGCTAGGCCCGGGTCGGACGATCGTGCCGCTGCGCCTCGGCGCGCGTCGTGGGACCATCGCGGCGCATGGAGTCCATGCGGCCCGACGACGAACGGGATCCGGCTGACGACCGGGAGAACGCCTACGACCTGCTCCAGCGCGGCCATGCGCTGCTCGAGCGGCGCCATTTCGCGCAGGCCGCGATCGTGCTCGAGCGCGCCGACCGGCTGGAGCCCGGCAAGGGCTCGATCCTCGAGGCGCTCGGCCGGGCGTACTTCAACTCCGGCCAGGCCGAGCGCTCGCGAGCCACGTTCGAGGCGCTGCTCGACGTCGAGCCGTCGTCGCACTACGGCCACTACGCGCTGGGCCAGAGCCTCAAGCGGCTCGGCCGCCGGGCGGAGGCGGGGACGCACCTCCGCCTCGCCGTCGCGCTGAGCCCGGATTCCACGCTGTACCGCGACGCGCTCGAGCGGCTCGGGCCGCCGAAGACGTAGCGCCGTAGGGGGCGGTCCGGCGCCCGGTCAGCCTCAGCCGGCGAGCAGCCGATCCAGCCAGAGCAGCGCGACGAGCGTCTTGCCGTCGCGGAACTCGCCGCGCTCGGCGGCGGCCACGGCCTCGCGCCGGGGCATCCGCTCGACGAGCAGGTGCTCGTCCTCGTCGGGCGTGAGTCGCGCGCCGTCGGCCGCCCGGAGGTCGGTCGCGAGGTACAGGTGCATCAGCTCCGAGGCGAACCCGGGCGCGGTGTAGAACCGGCCGGCCAGCCGCCACGTCGCGGCGCGCATGCCGGTCTCCTCCTCGAGCTCGCGCGGGGCGGCCAGCTCGGGCGCCTCGATCGAGCCGTCGGCCGCCACGTCGAGCGTCCCGGCCGGGATCTCGAGCAGGGCCTCGCCGACGGCGACCCGGTACTGCCGGACGAACAGGACGCGATCCTCGTCGTCGAGCGCGAGGATCGCCACGGCACCCGGGTGCCCGGCGATCTCGCGCGTCCCGCGCGAGCCGTCGGCCCGCTCGATCGTGTCGATCCGGAAGGTCAGGTAGCGGCCGCGATGGATGACCCGGCTGTCGACCACGCGCTCGACGAGGTCGGCCCTGGCGGGGTCGTCGGCCGAGCCCCGCCTCCGGCTCGCGGTCGCCGCTCAGGCGACGACCGGCACGTCCGGCGCGAGGGTCAGGCCGCTCTCGCTGTCGAACAGGTGGAGCTTCTCGAGGGGCAGGACGAGGTTGACGATGTCGCCGGGCCGGACGCGATGCTCCGAATCGACGATGGCGACGACGTCCTGGCCGGCCGCGCTGATGTGGAGCAGCTCCTCGTTGCCGAGGTACTCGACCACGTCGGCGCGCGCGCGGAACGCGCCCAGCCCGGGCCCGGCCTCGCCGATGTCGATGTGCTCCGGCCGGAAGCCGGCGACCGCGGCCTTGCCGGCGCGCGACTGCGCCGCGTCCCGGTAGCGCACCGGCAGCGGGATCGACCAGTCGGCCGGCCCGACCAGCTTCGCGCTCTCGCCCGTGCCCTCGATGGTGACGTCGACGAAGTTCATCGACGGGCTGCCGATGAAGCCCGCGACGAAGCGGTTGATCGGGGTGTCGTACAGGATCTGCGGCGAGCCCACCTGCTGGAGGAGGCCCTCGTTCATGACCGCGATCCGGGTGCCCATCGTCATCGCCTCGACCTGGTCGTGGGTGACGTAGACGACGGTCGTCTTGAGTCGCTGGTGGAGGCGCGCGATCTCGGCGCGGGTCTGGACGCGCAGCTTGGCGTCGAGGTTGGACAGCGGCTCGTCCATCAGGAACACGGCCGGCTCGCGGACGATCGCCCGCCCGAGCGCGACGCGCTGGCGCTGCCCGCCGGACAGCTCCTTCGGCTTGCGATCGAGGAGCTTCTGGAGCTGGATCGTCTCGGCCGCCTCGTTGACCCGGCGCTCGATCTCGGCCTTGGGGACCTTGCGCAGCTTGAGCCCGAAGGCGAGGTTGTCGCGGACCGACATGTGCGGGTAGAGCGCGTAGCTCTGGAAGACCATCGCGATGTCGCGATCCTTGGGCGGGACGTCGTTGACGACCCGATCGCCGATGCGCAGCGTGCCGCTCGAGATCTCCTCGAGCCCGGCGATCATCCGCAGGCTGGTCGTCTTGCCGCAGCCCGATGGTCCGACCAGGACCATGAATTCGCCGTCACCGATCTCCAGGTTGAGGTCCTTGACCGCCTGGAAATCGCCATACAGCTTGTTGACGTTCTCGAACGTCACGGTCGCCATGGCGAACCTCCACTCCCAGCGGTCCATCGCGGGCCCATGCATCCAGCCGCCGAAGCGGAACGTGGACGGGCCCCGTACGAGGGCTGCTCGGGGTCAGGGCATCGTACGGGCGCAGCCACCCGGGCCGCAAGGGCGCCGTGCGGCCGGGTGGACCGATGACGGCGCGCCGAGGATGACCTTCGTACCCCTAACAGGGTCGGGTTCCGGTTCGTTGGACAAGACGGACCCCCGGACGCACCACGTGAGGTATTCCGCACATGACCCGATTCAGAAACGTTCTTCTCGCCCTTGGCCGCGCTGGCCGTCTCCGCCGGCGCCGCGCTCGGCTTCAGCGCCCTGCCGTCCGCGGCGGGGCCCGGCCTCGACCGCGCCGGCGAGGCCGCCGGTCGCGAGGTTCCGGCCCGGCCCGACTCGGCCGGGTGCTCCCGCCGCGGCCCCGGCGACCGAGACGGAGGACGCCACCGAGGACGCCGCCGCGGCCGAGCTGCCCGACGCCGCCGCCCATGGCGCCGCGGTCTCGACCGTCGCCACCGGCGAAGACCCGACGCCCGACACCAACCGCGGTGAAGACGTCTCGACCGTCGCCCGCGACAACCACGGCACGGCGACCGCGGCTGAACGCAAGCCTGCGGACCCGGGCCAGCCCGCCGATGCGGGCAAGCCGGACGAGCGCGGACGACCCTAGCGGAACCCGCCCGACCCAGCGAGGCCGCCCAACCCGCAGGCGCCCGGCCAGATCGACGACCCGGCTCGTCACCCCCGACGAGCCGGGTCGTTGCTGTTCGGGAGCCGGTAAACCGACCGGTCGGTTCAGCTGGACGCCGAGCCGGCGTGCGACAGGATCGTCCGAGCCTTCGCCGGGTCGCTCGTGACGAACCCGACCGTGACGTCGTTGCCCTTCATGCCGAGCGGCAGCAGCGCTTCGATGTTCACGCCGCCGTCTGCCAGCCGGCGCGCGGCCTTCGCGAGCATGCCCGGCGTGTTGGTGATCGGGGCCTCGGTGACCTCGAGCTCGCGGAACGAGCTGCGAGCTTCCTTGAGGGCTGTCCGCGTGGCGGCCTCGTCATCGCCGATGATCGCGATGCTGCCGCTGCCACCGCACGTCGAGCCGCTGACCGCCGTGATGTTGACGCCCTTGGTCGCGATGGCTTCCGTGATCCGCGCCAGCTCACCGACCTTGTTCTCGAGCTCGATCAGGAACGCGTTCATGCTCACTCCTCGAGTCGCGTTCCGGCCCGTCCGAGGGGCATCTGACGTCCCGCTCGTGGGCGGGTCGGGGAGACCATCGATTCTACGCCCCGTGTCACGTTCGACCCTGCCCGGGCGGCGGTGACTGGGCAATCAGTCGGGGCGCCCCGCGCGAACGCGAGGCGCCCCGACGCTAGCGAAGGGTGGGTCAGTTGTCGAGGGCTTCGCCGCCCGACGCGTACAGGTAGATCACGTAGGCGATCGCATCGGCGTTGATCGCGAGCGCCGTCGTGGTTGACGTTGTCGATCGTGTCGCAGGCCGCGTGATAGCACGGGTCGTAGGCGACCCCGACCGTGCCACCCCACTTTTCAGCCTGGGCGGCGGTCTTGGGCACCTCCGCACCGGTGAACAGGCCGCCGGACGGAACGCCGTTGTTGATGAACGCCTGGTAGTCCGAGCGCCCGCTGAACGCGGTCGGCTCCGACGGGATGTCGCGCTCGGCGAAGTAGCGCTCGAACAGCGCCTCGATGTCGTCCGAACCGTCCGGACCGACCAGACCGAAGCCCGAGCCGTCACCGTCGTAGATGAACAGGCCGTAGTTCGGTGACGCGATCATGTCGAAGTTGAGGTACATCTCGAGGTCGGCCAGGTCGTCTTCGGTCAGGCTCGCGACGTACCGCGTCGACCCGACCAGGCCGTCCTCCTCGGCGCCCCACCAGGCGAAGCGCAGCTGGTTGGGCAGCCTGAGCTTGGCCATCTGCTCGGCGACCTCGATCAACGCGCTCGCTCCGGAGCCGTTGTCGTTGATGCCGGGACCGGCGGGGACCGAGTCGAGGTGGGCGCCGGCCATGATCACGTTGTGGGGATCGCCACGACGCGACTCTGCGATCAGGTTCTCCGTCGTCGACAGCTCCCGGGTGACGTTGGCGAACAACCGCACCTGGAGGCCCGCCGTCGCGGACAACGTCGCGCCCAGCGCGTAGGTCAGGTTCAGCGCGGGGATGCCGCCCGTGTAGCCGTCACTGAGCGTCACGGCGGGGATCCCGTTCCGGTCGGGGGCCGCGGTATTGCCCTGGTTGAAGAACAGGATGCCGACGGCGCCGGCCGCTGCGGCGTTCTCGCCCTTGATCTCGAAGGTGCACGTACCGCGCTGGATCAGCGCGATGTTGCCGGCCGGGAACCCGGCGAAGTCGCCCGCTTCGCACCCGCTGGTCGACGTGTTGCCGATCCCCAGCTGGATGTCGACCACGGTCACCGCGGCGGTCTCGTCGCCGGGCTCGGAGTGCGGCGTGGCGCCGAAGTCCGTGCCCTCAACGTAGGTCGCCGGCGACCGGCGCGGTCTGCTGCAGGATCGACCCGCCGAGATCCTCGAACTTGTGGAACGAGAACTCCTGGCGTGACGTGACGTATCCCGCAGCATTGAGTCGACCCTCGACGTAGTCGATCGAGTCGCTGTACCCGTCCGTACCCGACGCACGCGTGTCGTCGTTCTCGTCCGCGATGTCCTGTAATGCCTGCTCGTGCTCGAGGACGCCCTCCACCTTGACGCACTCGAGCAGCTTCCGGATCGAATTGTTCGTCCTGTTGGCGCACGCCGCATCGGTGGGCACGGCGGCCGCGACGACTGGAGCGAACCACAGCATCGTCGCTCCCAGGCTGAGGGTAGCGATCAACGCGAGTGTCTTTCGTGGCACGTTCACGCGAGGCCCTCCATCCACGGGCGTCGGGGTTGCGCCCGATCGGGAGACTCTACCTGCGTCGTGTCCGCGTCTCGTCTCCGTCCTGCGCACCTGGTGCCAGGGCGCACCGGCGTCTGGGCAGACACCTTGCGCCTCTGGACGATATACGTATACTGACACGCATACCATCTCGCACAGGATGAAGGTTACGATGTGGCCGTGCCGAACAAAACCATCTACGTCTCCGACGGGGACCTCAAGCTCTACCAGCGCGCGCAGGAGCTCGCCGGGGGAAACCTGTCCGCGGCGATCGCCAAGGCGCTTCGACGATTCGTCGACGTTCAGGAGGGGCTCCGCGAGGGCTTCGACGATGTCGTCGTCCGCGTCGGGATCGGCACGGGCCGCAAGGTCCGGTTCACCGGCCGCCCTCGTCGGCGAATGGCTGGACAGTCGCTCGAGGACCGCGGACCACTATCGCGTCTGGCGCGGCCGCGGCGGGAAGTTCGTCGTCCACGTGGAGCGCAGCGCCGACTGGTGGACGGTCGACGCCGAGGGCAAGCCGGTCGTCGGCTGGCGCGGCTGGATGGGCGTCGGGGACGTCCGGTACGGCAGCTCGCCGAAGGAATCGACCCTCGAGGTCTTCGCGACCCTCGAGGAGCTCCGGGACAAGGTCCCGCCCGAGCTGTTCGACATGGTTTCGCGGGCTGCCCGCCTAGCCGACCGTGGAAGAGCTCGACATCTGAGCCGCGCCGCCCGGCGACGGTTCCGGGAGGTGCGCGATGACGACCCAGACGACCAGGACGCCGGCGATCGAGGTCCGCGGCCTCCGCAAGTCGTTCGGCAAGCAGCTTGTGCTCGACGGCATCGACCTCGAGGTCCCCGAGGGCACGGTGTTCGCACTGCTCGGCCCGAACGGCGCCGGCAAGACGACGGCGATCCACATCCTCTCGACGCTGATCTCGGCCGACGCCGGCGAGGTCCGGATCGCCGGGTTCGACGTCGCGCGCGAGCCCGACGCCGTCCGCGGCATGATCGGCCTCACCGGCCAGCTCTCGGCGGTCGACGGCCAGTTCACCGGCGAGGAGAACCTGCGCCTGATGGCCGACCTCAACCACCTCGGCAAGGAGGAGGGGCGGCGACGCGTGGCGGAGCTGCTCGAGCGCTTCGACCTCGTCGACGACGCGGCGAAGCCGGCGATGACCTATTCCGGGGGCATGCGCCGCCGCCTGGATCTCGCGATGACGCTCGTCGGCGACCCCCGGATCATCTTCCTCGACGAGCCGACGACCGGCCTCGATCCACGCAGCCGGCGGGTGATGTGGGACATCATCCGCGAGCTCGTCGCCGGTGGCGTCACGATCTTCCTCACGACGCAATACCTCGAGGAAGCCGACCGGCTCGCGAGCGGATCGCGCTGCTCGACGGCGGTCGCGTGGTCGCCCAGGGCACGCCGGCCGAGCTCAAGCGGCTCGTCCCCGGCGGCAGCGTCCGGCTCGAGTTCGGTGACGAGGCATCGCTGGACCGTGCCGCGCGCGCCATCGGCGACGGTTCCCGCGACGACCAGGGACTCGCCCTCGAGCTCCCGAACGAAGGCGGCGTCCACTCGCTGCGCGCCCTGCTCGACAAGCTCGACGCAGCGTCCATCGACGTCGCCGGGCTGTCCGTGCAGTCCGCGGACCTGGACGACGTGTTCCTGTCCCTCACCGGCCGCGACACCGGCCACCACGCCGACGAGAAGGTGACGACGCCATGAACGCCTACGTGCTCAGCGATTCCCGAACGATGCTCCGGCGAAGCCTCCGCCGGCTGCGCCGCTATCCGTCCCTGACGTTCTTCATCGCGGTGATCCCGGTTGTCGTCCTGCTCCTGTTCGTGTACGTGCTCGGTGGGACGCTGGGCGCCGGGCTCGGCTTGCCGGGCGTTCCCGCCGGCCCGGTTTCGGCCGCGATGGGGCGCGAGGCGTACATCGCCTACATCGTCCCGGGCATCCTGCTGATGACGGCCGCCGGCACGGGGCAGGGGACGGCCATCACCGTGGCGATGGACATGACGGCGGGGATCATCGCCCGCTTCCGGACGATGGCGATCGCGCGCGGCGCGGTCCTCGCCGGCCACGTCATCGGCAGCGTGATCCAGACGGTGCTGGCGACGGTCATCGTGGTCGCGGTCGCGCTCCTCGTCGGCTTCCGGCCCACGACCGGAGCCGCTGGCCTGGCTCGCGGCCATCGGGCTCCTCGCCCTGACCTCCTTCGCCGTGAGCTGGCTGTCGGTCGCCCTCGGGATGGTGACCGAGAGCGTCGAGACCGCCAGCAACCTGCCGATGATCCTGATCCTGCTGGTGTTCCTGAGCTCCGCCTTCGTCCCGACGGCCTCGCTGCCCGAGCCGCTCCGCTGGTTCGCCGAGCACCAGCCGTTCACGCCCATCGCCGAGACCCTGCGGGGGCTGCTGTTCGGGACACCGATCGGCGACAACGGCATCGTCGCGGTGGCGTGGTGCGTCCTGATCTCGGTCGCCGGCTACCTGTGGGCGCGCCGCCTGTACGAGCGAGTCCCGGTGCGCATGGCGCAGGTGTAACGGCGGGGTTCGAACCCGTAACGGCAGACGCCGTCACGCGATGGCGTTGCCAGACGACTGCTCTGCGACGAGGGTCCCGGTCGGTGGAACGTCCGCTTCCTCGGCGGCCTCCGGCACCGGGGGCGGGACCTCCCCGATCGCGGCGAGGATGTGGCGCCAGACGGCGCCGATGATCCCGACCAGCGGCACGGCGAGGAACATGCCGAGGACGCCGGCGAGCGCGCCACCGGCCGGGATCACGATCAGGACAACGGCGGGGTGGAGGCTGACCGCTCGTCCGTAGACCAGCGGCGCGATGACGCTGCCCTGGACGACGTTGAACACGGCCGTCCAGATCCCCATGACGATGACGTCCTCGGTCGTGCCGAACGCGACGGCGACCAGGAACGCGATCAGGCTCGTGACGAACTGGCCGATGTACGGGATGAACCCACCGAAGAACGAGAGGATCGCAACCGGGAGCGCCAGGGGCAGGCCGAGGAGGGTCATCACGATGAACCCGGTCACGGCGTTGAACGCGCCGAGGACGCCGGTCGCGATCATGTAGCCGCCGAGCATCGTCACCGCCCGATCGCCGGCAAGCGTGACCTGCGTCCGGCGCCAGCCGCCGAGATGCGAGGTGATCCACGCCCATCCCCGGTCGCCGTCGCGCAGCATGAAGAACGCGAGCAGCGCCGTGATGATGAGGAACACGAGCGCCGCGGCGAGGCTGCCCAGGATCGATGCGACCGTCTCGAGGATCCCGGAGCCGACCAGCCGCAGACAGCTGCCCGATGGCGCCCGACATGCCGGCGGGCAGGGACCCGTCGGCGACGCTCCCGCCCGTCATCGCGCCCTGCACGGCCTCCCGTGACCGACGAACCAAGGGCCGTGACGGACAGCGACGTCACGACCGTGACGGTCACCCACACGACGACGCTGACGACGAGCGACGCCCGGCCGCGGGTCCAGCCCCGCCGCTCGAGCGTCTTGACCGCCGGCAGGAACGTCGCGGCCAGCGTGATCGCGACCACGATCGGACCGACCACGACCGGGAACTGCGACAGGATCGCGACCGCGAGCCCGACGCAGGCCGACGGCGACGAGCAGCCGCCAGCTCCATTGGGCCAGCCGGTCGAGCCAGGCGGGGATGTCGCCCCTCACCGACACCGTTGACGCTGCCCGTCGTCCCGAGCACATCGAGCACGGCCCCCGTGACGGCCATCACGACGGCGATCGTCGGCACGGCGACGAACATGCCGGCCAGGCCACCCATCGTGAACCCGACCAGGAGGGCCAGGAGGATGACCGCCGGGTGCAGATCGAGGGTGCGGTCGGCCAGGAACTGCGCCAGCCGCCGCTGCTCGACGACCTTCAGGACGACCACGATGAGCACGAGCAGGAGCGCGGTCGGCACGCCGCCGACGGCAAGACCGGCGAGCAGCAGGATCCCGGCCACGAAGACGCCGCCGATGTACGGGATGAACCCGGCCAGCGAGCACGAGCACCGCCAGCGGCCCGGCGAGCGATACGCCGATCAGCGTCAGGACCACGAAGCTCAGCGTGGCATCCACGGCTGCGATCACCGCGGTTCCGCGCACGTAACCGCCCGCTCGGCGCATGGCCTGCTCGCCGGCGTCGCGGATCCGGTCGCGTTGCCAGCCGCCGAGCCCGGTGAGGCCGACATCCCAGGCCTTGTCCCCGTCGAGGAGCAGATAGAAGGTCAGGAACAGGCCGAGCATCACGATCGTCCCGACCTCGACCAGCGAATCGACGATCGCCGAGGCCTGCTCGGACAGCCAGCTCTCGATCTGCTGCGACGACTGCCGTCCAGCGTCGCGGCCGTCGTCGGCGGGCAGGTTCGCGGATGCGAGCTCCGTGTTCAATCGCTCGAGTCCGAGGTGGAGGTACTGCGCCAGTTCGACCAGGAACGGGATCAGCGCGAGGGCGATGAGCAGGATCGCGCCGGCCACGATCAGGATCGGCGGCGCCGAGCGCCCCACCCGCGGCCTTCGCACGCACCCCAGCCGCGCGCTCGCAGGCGCTCGTTGAACGGCCCGAGCGTCGCCGCCGCGATAAGGGCGAACAGGATCGAGAGCGTCACGGTCGAGAGGTACATCGCCAACGCGACGACGAACGTGCCGAACGCGACCGTGACCAGGACGCGCCAGCCGATGGCGGCCAGGCGCGTCAGCCAGCTGGGCACCTCCCATGTGGACCGGGACGGCGGTGGGTCGTTCGCGGTCGTGTCCAAGCGCCATCCTCTCGCTATTCCGGCCCGTCGAGTCCGGCCATCGTAGTCGGTGGCGCAGCAGGCTGGGCAGGCGGTAGCTGCACGTCAGCGACGCCCTAGACGCGTTCCTCAGCCCGGGACGACGGGCCCACGTAGTGCCGATTCGGGCAGGGAGGTGGGGTGGCCTACGGGGCTCGAACCCGTAACCTTCGGAGCCACAATCCGATGCTCTGCCATTGAGCTAAGGCCACCGCGGATGCTCGTGCGTGGCGAGCCGCGCCCGAGGGCGGGACGAGCCACGGGAGTATAGCCGGTCGCCCCGCAAATTCGTCCGTCGCCTGGCCCCGCGGCCGGGCCGACGCGCGGTCCGGGACCATCCGGTCAGCGGAGGACCCCACCCAACTACACCCCTGCATACGCTGCTGCCCGCAACCGCCCCCGACCCGCCGGTACCTGCGATCCGCGGGTCTCGGGACCATCGCGCCCCGGACACCCTGCTGCTCCGAACCTACGGTGACTGCAACACCCGCAACCCGTCCGCAGCCACGCGGAGTACGCAGATCACATGTCCTCTCCAACGCTCGCCACGCCCCGCCACCAGCCCCGCCTCCCGATCGCGGTCGGCCTGCTGTTCGCCGCCACGTCGATCTTCACGCTGGCGGTCCCCGCCGACACGATGGCCTGGGCGTCCGGCAGCTTCAGCTCCTCGTCCGAGTCGGATCTCGTGGCGATGACCAACCGCAGCCGGGCGAACGCCGGGCTCAAGGCGCTCAAGGTCGACTCGACCCTTCGCTCGGTCGCCCGCTGGCGGAGCAAGGACATGATCGACCGCGACTACTTCAGCCACACCATCCCGGGCTACGGCAAGGTCTGGGACAAGCTCAACAACATCGGCTACTGCTACAAGGTCGCCGGCGAGAACATCGGCTGGAACAACTATCCGGACGACCTCGCCACCGCGGCCGTCCACCAGGCGTTCATGAACTCGTCGGGTCACCGCGCGAACATCATGGGCAAGGCCTGGGACGTCATCGGCATCGGCGCCTACAAGGGCCCGACCGGCAAGAAGATGTGGACGGTCCTGTTCGCCGACAAGTGCGGGACCACGTCGAACCCGACGCCGAAGCCCACGCCCAAGCCGACCGCCAAGCCGCGGTCGACGCCACGACCAACGCCACGGCCCACGCCCCGCCCGACCCCCAAGCCGACCAAGGCCCCGACGCGCACCGCGGCGCCCCAGCCGACCCCATCGCCGGTCATCGAAGCCACGCCGTCGGTGCCCAACGGCGACCTGCTCGCGCCGGACGACTCGTCGTTCGTGCCGCCCGACAGCGAGCCAACCGAACCCGCCGAGACACCCGACGCGATCGTCGACGACGCCACGGCACCCGGCATGCGAGTGGTCGACCGGAACACGTCCGACGGCCTGCTCGGAACCATCGTCGGCGGCGTGGCCGGCTTCTTCTTCGGAGGTTGATCATGACCGTCGCCACGCGCAGCCCGCGCCACAGCACGCCGCCAGCCGGCAGTCCGGCCCCCGTCGCCGACCACGCGCCCTCGGAGGCCCGCCCGTCCATGCCGGTCATCCTCGAAGCCCACGACCTGACCAAGACGTACCCGCTCGGCCAGACCACCGTCGAGGCGCTGCGCGGCGTGTCGCTCGAGGTCCAGGCCGGCGAGTTCGTCGCCCTGATGGGTCCATCGGGCTCTGGCAAGTCCACGTTGCTCCAGGTCCTCGGCGGCCTCGACCGGCCGACGAGCGGCTCGGTGGTCCTCGAGGGTGAGGTCGTCAGCGAGCTGTCCGACGATCGAGCGACGCGCCTGCGCCGCGACCGGACCGGCTTCGTCTTCCAGTCGTTCAACCTGATCCCGCTCCTCGACGCCTCGGAGAACGTCGGCCTGCCGTTCACGATCGCCGGCGAGGACCCGAGCCGCGGCGAGCTGGCCGAGCGCGTCCGCGACGCCATCGGGCTGGTCGACCTGACCGGCAAGGAGCACCACAAGCCCGACCAGCTGTCGGCCGGCGAGCAGCAGCGCGTCGCCATCGCGCGGGCGCTCGTCACCCGACCCGCGCTCCTGTTCGCGGACGAGCCGACCGGCAACCTCGACTACACGACCGGCACCGAGATCCTCGATGCGCTGTGGCGCTCGTGCACGGAGCGCGGCCAGACGGTCGTGCTGGTGACCCACGATTCGAAGGCGGCGGCCTACGCCGACCGCGTGCTGGTCATCGGCGACGGCCGGATCCGCGACACGATCGAGCTCGGCCGGCGGGAGTCGCACGACGCGACGCCGCTGATCGCGCGCCTGGCCAAGCTCGGCCTGTAGGCACGACCCATGTCCCTCAACCGCCTCGCCGTCCGAAGCCTGCGCGCCCGACCACTGCGCGCCACCCTGAGCGTGCTCGGTGTCGCCCTCGGCGTCGCCGTCCTGTTCGCCGGGCTGGCGACCAACGCCGGCGTCGAGGCGTCCGTCCAGAGCACCGTCCGCGAGCTCGTCGGGCGGGCCGACCTGCGCGTCGCCGCGTTCGGCGAGACCGGCCTCTCGGCCGACACGGTGGCGGCGATCGCGGAT
Organism: uncultured Chloroflexia bacterium; assembly: GCA_963721545.1. Lineage (GTDB taxonomy): Bacteria > Chloroflexota > Limnocylindria > Limnocylindrales > CSP1-4 > SPCO01. The sequence continues at coordinate 139,167 of CAVRKB010000002.1, read as the reverse complement.
GACGCCCGGCGTGGCGGTCGCCGCGCCCGCCCTCGAACGGCGAACCTACCTCGGCTCGGAGTTCGAGTCGACCGGCACGCTCCCGCCGCCGGTCACCGTGCTCGGCATCGACCCGACCGTCGACGCCACGCTCCACGATCTCGCCCTCGTCGGCGGCTCGCCGCTGACCGAGCCGGACGAGCACAGCGCGCTGGTCACCGAGCGCCTCGCCGTGCAGGACGGGCTCGCGGTCGGGTCGCCGCTCACCATGCAGGGCGCCGGGGAGCTGATCACCTACCGCGTCATCGGGATCATCCGCGGGGACGGGCCGCTGACCGGCGCCTTCGGGCGGACCGTCGTCGTGCCGTTGCAGACGGCGCAGGCCGTGTTCGCCGAGACGGGCGTGACCCGCGTCGACATCGGCGTCGCTCCCGACGCGACCGCGGCCGGCGTGACTGCCGCGCTCGAGTCGCGGCTGGTGAGCGAGCCGTACGTCCTGTCCAGCCCGCGCGACCTGGCCGCCGCGCTGCGCGCGTCCACGACCGACTTCCAGGCGACCACCGCGCTGATCGCCGCGATCGCCCTGTTCGCCGGCGCCTTCCTCATCTTCAACACGCTGTCGATGACCGTCTCTGAACGGGTTCGTGAGGTCGGCCTGCTGCGGGCGGCCGGCGCGCGACGCGGCCAGGTGATGGGCTACATGCTCACCCAGGCGCTCGTCCTCGGCGTCGTCGGCTCCGCGCTCGGCCTGGCCCTCGGCCTGCTGCTCGCGATCGGCATGGTCGCCTTCGTGCGCGAAGTCGGCTCGGTCACCCTCGACCGCCCGGCGGTTCCGCTGGACGCGGTCGTCATCGCCCTGCTCGTCGGGATCGGGGTGACCCTCGCGGCCGCCCTCGAGCCCGCTCGCCGGGCCAGCCGGATCCAGCCGGTCGAGGCGCTCCGAGCCCGGCTCGACGTTGCCTCGGCGCGCAACGCCCGGCTGCGCTGGCTGGCCGCGGTGTTCGCGGTCGTCGCCCTCGTCGGCGTGGTGATCCTGCCGCGAGCCGGCGGCGGGGCGGTGATCGTCCAGGCCCTGGTCGTCTACGGCGCGCTGCTCATCGCCACCCTGCTGATCCCGTTCGTCCTGCCGCTCGTCGCCCGGATCGCCGGTGCGCCATTCGCGCTGGTTCTGCGCTTCGAGGAGCGCCTCGCCCGAAGCTCGGTCGTGCGTGACCGCAGCCGGACGGCGCTGACGCTCGGTGGGCTGACCATCGGGCTGGCGATGATCGTCGCCCTCGGCGGCGTCGGCCAGCATGCCCGGGCCGCTGCCGCGGGCTGGATCGCCGACGTCATCCCGGGCGAGCTGGTCGTGACCTCGATCCGGCCGATCGCCGAGGACGAGGGCGTCGAAGCCGACCTCACCGGCGAGGTGCCGAGCGTCGCCCGGATCAGCCCGATCGCCACCTTCGACATCGCCCTCGACGGGACGCGGACCGACGCGGCCGCCGTGGTCGGCGGCGACATGGCCGACGACGGCCGGCTGCGGTTCGTGGCCGGCGATCGGGAGGCCGCGCTCGAATCGCTCGACGACGGCGGCTCGACGATCGTGCCTGCCGGCCTGGCCGAGCGGCTCGGCCTGACCGTCGGCCAGGTCCTCAACGTCCCCACCGCCGATGGCGGGCGACTCGACCTGCGGGTCGCCGGCATCGTCGAGCGGTCGATCCCCGGCCGTACCGGCGAGTCGATGCTGGTCGGCTGGTCCGATGCGACCGCCAGCCTGGGTGTCGCCGGGGCCGACGTGTTTGCCCTGCGCTTCACGCCCGACGCGCCGGCCTCCGCGCGCGACGCCCTCCAGGTCGCGGCCACGCAGATGGCCCTCGAGGTCGTGACGCTCGACCGGATCGAGGGCGCGATCAGCGACGCGCTCGGGCGCATCTTCGGACTGTTCGACGCGCTGGCCGCGGTGGCCGTCCTGATCGCCGCGCTGGGCATCGTCAACACGCTGACCATGAACGTCGTCGAGCGCGTCCGCGAGATCGGAATCCTGCGAGCCGCGGGCATGACCCGCAGCCAGGTGTGGCGCTCGGTCGTCGTCGAGGCCGGCGTCCTCGGGCTGGCCGGGGCGCTGCTCGGGATCGGTCTCGGGGTCGTCGTCGGCGCGACGATGGTCGTGATGGCGGGTGGCCGGGTCGACGTCGCCGCCGGGATCCCGTGGCCGATCATCGGCCTTGCGCTCGTCCTCGGCGTGGTCGTCGCGATGCTCGCCGCGGCCTATCCGGCACGGCTGGCGAGCCGCCTGTCGATCGTGCGGGCCGTCCAGTACGAGTGACGCGATGCTAGACTCGGGGCGACGGCCAACCACGTGATGGCCGCCGTACCGGAGCCTCGATTGACGATCGCGATCCCGCGCCTCGACCGGACGACGACCGCTGACCGCGGGCTCACGATCGCCGACTTCTTCGTCCCCATCACGCGTCGGCGAGCGCGTCAACGCCACGGGTCCGCGACGTGGCCCTCGTCGTCGCCGGGGCGCTGTTCATCTACCTGACGTCGCAGATCGTCATCCCGATCCCCGGCAACCCCGTCCCGATCACCGGCCAGACCTTCGGCGTGCTGCTGGTCGGCGGCGCGCTCGGGCTCCGGCGGGGCCTGGTCGCCGTCGCGCTGTACGTCCTGCTCGGCGTCGTCGGGCTGCCGTTCTTCGCCGAGGGCAAGGGCGGCCTGTCGGTCATCTGGGGCGCATCGGGCGGCTACCTGATCGGGTTCGTCGTGGCCGGTGCCGTCGTCGGCCGGCTGGCCGAGCTCGGCTGGGACCGCAGGATCGGCGGCGCGGTCGGCGCGATGATCGCCGGCAGCGTCGTCATCTATGCGATCGCGCTGCCCTGGCTGAAGGTCGTCACCGGGTCCACGGTCGAGCAGACGATCGACATCGGGCTGCTGCCGTTCGTCGTCGGCGACACGCTCAAGATCCTGCTCGCGGCGGTGCTCTTCCCGGCCGCGTGGTGGGTCGTCGGCCGCCGCCCGGACGACCGCTAGGTCGCCGCTCGACCGGCTCGAGCGCGGCGCTGCAGGCTCCGATACGAGTCCCGCAGCAGGCGGGCGACCTCCGGCCAATACCCTCGGCCACTGCCCGTCGGTCCGTCCGGATCGCGTGCCGCGCCGCGGTCGCGGACTTCGGCGGCCAGGCCGCGCAGCCGTCCGGCCTCCGCGACCCGTTCGCGCGGGAGGCCGTAGAGGCCGGCGTACAGGTCGGTGATCGAATCGCCGGCGGCGGTGCCCGCGGCCAGGCCGACCTCGCGGCGCACGACCCACCAGCGCAGCTCGTGACGGGCGACCGCTTCGGCGTCGACGTGATCGGGCAGGCCGAGCAGCCGGTACGCCCGGCCGATGTCCGGCGCGAACCGCTCGTAGTCGCCCGACGAGCGGGCGAACCCGGCGGCCGCTCGCGTCAGGAGCAGGCTCGCTGCCAGGGCGCGCGGCCACGACACGCCGGCCTGCGCGCGGGTCGCCCGGACCAGCAGCGCGAACAGGCGCGCCGGCTGGCGGCGGTAGTAGGCCTTCCACATGCGTGTTTCGAGCCGGGCGAGCTCGTCCGGGTCGAAGTCGAGCCCCAGCGCGTCCCATGTGCCATCGACGGCGTCCCTCCGCGGTGTCCGATATCGTGCCGCGATGGATACGCGCACGTCCGACCGGCGGATCAGCACGGCGCGCAGCCTGTCGGCGGCTGACCGGCGTGCCGGACCCCGGGCTGTACGGGCCGGCGTCGGAGGCATGGCGGCTCAACCGCGAGGCGATGCTCCTCCTGGGCGCCGGTCCCCGGGCGCTGCTCCTCCAGCTGGCGCACCCGGCGGTGGCCGCCGGCGTCGCCGACCACTCCGACTTCCGAACCGACCCATGGCGCCGCCTGGCGGGCACGCTGCGCAGCTACCTGACGATCGTGTACGGGACGACGCCCGTCGCCCGGGCCGAGATCCGGCGGCTCAACGCGCTCCATCGCGAGATCACCGGTCCGGGCTACGCGGCGCGCGACCCCGAGCTCGCGTTGTGGGTCCATGCCACGCTGGTCGACTCGACGATGGCCGTCGCCGACGCCTGGCTCGAGCCGATCGGTCCGCGACCGGCGGGCCGCGTTCTATGCCGAGACGCGGCCGGTCGGGCGGGCGTTCGGCGTGCCGCGACGACCTGCTCCCCGCCGACGTCGACGCGTTCGAGGACTACCTCGACACGATGATCGGTCCCGGCGGTCCGGTCCGCGTGTCACCGGTCGCGCGCGAGCTGGCGGACGTGGTCCTCCATCCACCGCTGGCGCCGCTCTGCCGGCTGGCTCGGGTTCGTGCCGCCGGTGGCGTACGCCTGGACGCTGTGGCCGTCGATCGGGCTTCTGCCGGCGTCGGTGCGCGACGACTACGGGCTGCGGTGGGGCGTGCGCGAGCAGGTCGTGTCCGGCTGGCTGGTCGCGGCCTGGCGAGCGTGGCGACCGATCCTCCCGGCGTCGTTCCGGCAGATGCCGAAGGCGCTCGCGGCCGACCGCCGGATGCGCGGCTGAGGGTTGGGGCGCTGGCCGCCCCGGCGGGCTCAGTACAGGCGCGGGAAGCGCGGCCCGAACAGCTCGGCGCCGAGGTCGATCGGCGTCGCTGCATCGAGCGTGTCGAGCAGCGTCGACGTCCGCACGAGGCGGTGCCGGTTCGCCGCCAGGTAGCCGCGCAGGGCCGGCCAGAACGCGGCCGAGCCCATCTTGACCCGGGCGCGGTCGAGCAGGTTGCCGCCCTGGATGTAGATCGTCTCGTAGTAGCACGCAGCCGAGTAGTCGTAGATCGATCGGTCCAGCCGGGCCGTGGCGCACCGGCTGCCGCGCTTCTGGCCGAGCACGAAGCGTGCCGCGAAGTCGGCCGCGGCCTCGTCGGCGAACGGCTCGGCTGCCTGGTCGTTGCCGACCAGCCCGTAGAACCACTGGTGGGCGGTCTCGTGGGTGACCAGGTAGCGCAGGTTCGAGCGGGCGACGCCGGTCGGGATCCACACCAGGCGGGGCGATTCCATCCCGTACCCCCCGGCCGACTGGACGACCTTGAACGTGGGATAGGGATACGGACCGAGCCGGCTTCGCAGCGCGGCGAACGCGTCGGCGGCGGCGTCGAGCATGGCCGCCGCCGGCGCGCCCGGCCGGTGGTAGAGCCGGACCGTCGTGCCGGCCACGACGCGTTCGCGGGTCTGGTAGTCGGTGGCGGCGGTGACCGTGAAGTCGCGCACGTCGCGGGCCACGAACGTCTGGACGAGCCCATTCGCGCTGACCGCGGTCCGGTCGCCGGTCGTCGCCAGCCGGAGCTTGCGGTTCGTGCTGATCCTGACCTCGACCGAGCGGCTCGACGCCGTCTCGAACGGGTCGCCGTGGTTTGGCCGGTCGAACGCGATCCGGCGGCTGACCCACGGCAGCCAGCGGTACAGGTCGGCGATCCCGTTGGTCCGCGTGAACAGCCAGCTCGAGCCGGCCAGGCCGCTCCGGAGCGTCGCCGCGAAGCGGATCCGGACGACCGTGACGCCCGTCGACCGGCCAGGATTCCGCCGAGCGGCACCACGATCGTCTGGCCATGGACCGCGGCGGCCATGGCACGCCCGTCGACGGTCACCGCGCCCAGCCGCATCGAGCCCAGCTTGGCGGCGATCGTGTTGAACTCGATCCGGTCGATCGGGCCGCCCGAGGTGTTGCGGACGGTCGCGGTGGAGTCGACCCGGATCGTCCGGGCGCCCCAGGTGATCGCGAGGTCGGTCCGGTAGGTCGCGTCGAGGAACGGACTCGAGCGATTGACCGAGCCCGGCTCGATCGCGGCGTCGACGGCGGGCGTCGCACGCTCGGTCGGAAGCGGCGCGGCGAAGGCTTCTTCGGCAGGGGTCCGGATCGACGTCATGCTCGAGCGCGACGGCTCGCGCGGACGGCTGGGCGGGGGAGGGCCAGATGCTCAGGCCGACCGCGAGCGACACGGCCAGGACGAGCGGCCAGGAGCGCGCCATGAGCCTGAATCGTACCCGGAACGGGCAACCGCGCCAGCCCACGATGGTCCTGCCGCGTAGACTGCGGCCGTGACGGCGACCGACCGAACCAGCGACGCCCGGCCGGCGGCGGACCCGCTGGCCGCCGCGATCGCCGCCCGGCTGCCCGACGTCAAGCTGCTGACCGAGGCGATCGATCGCGAGTCGTACCGTCTCGACGAGACGGCCTACCTGGCGGCCGGCCTGCCGCGCGCGGTCGCCTTCCCGACCACGACCGCCCATGTTGTCGAGCTCGTGGCGATCGCCCGCGAGCTGCGCGTGCCGATCGTGCCGCGAGGCGCCGGGACGGGGCTGTCCGGCGGGGCGGCCGGCATCGAGGGCGGCTTGACCATCGCTTTCACCGCGATGGACCGGATCGTGGAGATCGACCGGGAGAACCTCGTCGCGGTCGTCCAGCCGGGGATCGTCAACGCCAGGCTCAAGGAGGCGGTCGCCGCCGAGGGCCTGTTCTACCCGCCCGATCCGGCGAGCTTCGAGCAGTGCTCGATCGGCGGCAACCTGGGCACCAACGCAGGCGGGCTGTGCTGCGTGAAGTACGGCCAGACGCGCGAGTCGGTGCTGTCGCTCGAGGTCGTGATGGCCGACGGGGCCGTCATCCGGACCGGCGGCCGGAACGTCAAGGACGTCGCGGGCTACTCGCTGATGCACCTGTTCATCGGCAGCCAGGGCACGCTCGCGATCACGACCGAGGCGACCCTCAAGCTGCGACCCGCACCGCCGCCGCGCTCGACGATGCTGGCGTTCTTCCCGACGCTCGACGCCGCCGGCGCGGCCGTTGCCGGGATCGCCGCGGCCGGCCTGTCGCCGGTCACGCTCGAGCTGATGGACCGGTTCACGATCGCCGCGGTCGACGACATGAACAACCTCGGGCTCGACCGGACGGCGGCCGCCATGCTGATGGTCGAATCGGACATGCCGGGCGTGGCCGCGACCGACGAGCTCGAGCGGGCCGAGGCCGCCTGCCGCCTCGCCGGGGCGACCGACGTGGTTCGGGCGGCGGATGCGCAGGAAGCCGACTGGCTGCGCCAGGCCCGGCGCGCCGCGCACTACGCGCTCGAACGGCTCGGCGAGGTGCGCATGGAGGACGTCGGCGTGCCGCGCTCGCGGGTCCCGGACATGCTCCGCGAGATCGAGCGGATCGGCGCGAAGCACGACGTCCGGATCGGCACGTTCGGGCATGCCGGCGACGGCAACCTCCATCCCGACCTCGTGTTCGACCGCGGCGATCCGCAGGCCGCGGCCAAGACCGAGGCGGTCCGCGCCGACCTGTACCGGGCCGCGCTGTCGCTCGGCGGCACGGTCACCGGCGAGCACGGCATCGGGCTTGCCCGGCGCGACTGGCTGGAGGTGCAGCGGGGGCCCGATTCGGTCCGGGTCATGCGCGCGATCAAGTCGGCGCTCGACCCGCTCGGCATCCTCAACCCGGGACGCGTCGTCTAGACCGCTCCCCAACGGACCCACCTCGTGGAGTGATCCGCCGGGTCGCGGTTCGCGCATACGGGTCAGAACGGTCGACGGGAGCGTCGCGACACCGGGGACCGCTCACCCATCGGAAGGCTCGCTCTCGTACGCGGCCGTCCGGCAATCCCCAGGATCCAGAAAGGGATCGGTTGGCATGAAGCTACCCCTGAAACTCACGACCTTCGGTGCGGCACTCATCGTGCTCACCGTCGGCGCGGCGCCGCTCCTTTCGAGCGCCGCGGACCACATCGACGCCTCCGCGTTCGGCAGCCTCGGCAGCCCGGGCGGGGCGTTCAATCCGCTGTCCGTCAACGGCGAGCGGGACATCAACGATGTCTACGCATTCCAGGGCTCGAATGCGTCGCGGACCGTCCTGGTCATGACCACGAACCCCGCGATCAACGCCTTCGGCGGCAAGTTCGGGCCGAACGTCCGCTACATCCTCAACGTCGATCGCAACGGCGACGCCGTCCAGGACCTCGCCTACGTCGTCCGCTTCGACAACGGCGCAGCCGGCAACCAGAAGTATACCGTCAAGCGGTACACCGGTGCGAACGCCCGTTCGCTGACAGACGGCATCGTGCGCGGCACCGGCTCGACGGCCGGCAACGGCACGCGCGAGCCTCGCGGGCAACGGCAAGGTCTTCGCCGGCGTTCGGTCCGACCCGTTCTTCTTCGACCTGACCGGGTTCGTCGGGACCCTGTTCAACATCGGCACCGACGACCTCGGCGACAACCCGACCGACATCTTCACCGGCTTCAACACCAACGCGATCGTGATCGAGGTCCCTGACGACCAGCTCGGCGGCGCAGATCGGCGTGTGGGGCCAGACCACGTGGTGGAACGGCAGCTCATGGGTGGCCGGCGACCAGATGGGTCGCCCGGCGATCAACACGGTGTTCAACACGTCGCTCGTCGATGCCAGCGCCAGCGCGACCAAGAACCAGTTCAACGCCACGCCACCGTCCAAGCAGCGGACCGCTTTCGGCGGCAAGTTCCGGACCAACGTCATCACCACGCTGACCAACATCAACGCGGTGCTCGGGACGGGCGCGCCGGACTACACCCTCGCCCAGGCCCAGGGCCTGGCCGACTTCCTCCTGCCGGACGTGCTGACCTACAACACGGCGACGGCCGCGGCGGGCTCAACGGCCGTGACCTCAACGACGATGTCATCGACATCGAGCTCGGCGATCACGACCAACGGCTCCGTGACGAGCGACGGCGTCGGGCCGCATGGCGACTACCTCGCCGGCTTCCCGTACCTCGGCGTTCCCCACTGACCCAGCGAGGGGCGGCCCGACCGGGCCGCCCCTCGCATCCTCCGACGACCCTGGGGCGTTAATCCGACATGACTTCCACGACCACCACCAATCGTTCGATCCGCGGCAGCCACGCGATCCGCCGACCACGTGCCGCCGGGTTCCTGGCGGCCGCGGTTCTCGTCGCCGGCCTGTCCTACGTCGTGGGCCACATCGGCGCTCCAGTGGCTCCGGCCGCGCGGCCCGCCGACCCGGGGACCTCGACACCGATCGGGGCCGATAGCGCGGCGCCGATCGACGTCCCGGCTCGGCGTCCGGCGTCCTCGTTCCCGGTTCGGTCGCGCAGCTCGATCGGTCGATCGCCGTCTGGTCGGCGAACCTGTCGCCGCTGAGCCGCGCGACTTCCTGTCCGCGACGACGCTGGCCGGGCTTTACCACGCCCGCGGTCGGTTGACCGGCGACCTCGCCGATCACCAGCGGGCGCTCGATGCGGCGATCGACGCCGAGGCTGCGGCGCCCGCCGAGCCGGCGGCCGGGCGATCGAGGCCGCGATCCGGTTCACGCTCCACGACTTCGCCGGCGCGCTGGCCACGGCCGAGTCGCTGTATGCGCGCCGATCCGACCGCAGCTCGGCGCCCTGGCGACGATGGCCGACGCAAAGCTCGAGCTCGGACGTCTCGACGGATGCCCGGCGCGACCTACGCGCAGCTCGCGGCGGTCGCCAGCGGCCCGGCGCTCGACATCCGCCTGGCCCGACTCGCCTCCGTGACCGGGCGATGCCGCACGAGGCACTGTCCGACGTGCGCCGGTCGCCGCGCGACGCCGCCGCGGCACGCGAGCCGGCGCCGGCGAGCACCGTGGACCTCGGGCTTCTACGAGTACGCGGCCGGCGAGTACGCACGGCTCGCCGGCGATCCGGCCCAGCGCGCGAGCGGGTTACGAGGCCGCCCTGGCCGTCCGCGCCGACTGATCTGGGCGCCCTCGTCGGCCTCGCCCGGATCGACGCCTTCGAGGACCGCACCGGCCGCGGCGCTCGCCGGGCTCGAGCGTGGCGGTAGCGATCGCACCCCAGCCCGAGACGCTCGCCCTCCTCGGCGACCCTGCAAGCCGCGAGTGACGCGTCCGCCGAGGCGGACCGCCAGTTCGAGACTGTCCGCTTCGTCGAGCGACTGGGCGAGGTCCAAAGCATCGGTGTTCGATCGGCCGCTCATCCGCTTCGAGCTCGACCACGGCGGCGCGACTGAGGCGGTCCTCGACAGGGCCCGCGCATCCCTCGTCAGCTAGACCAGACGCGAGCGGCCACGACGCGGTCGCGCTGGGCCCTGTATCGGCTCGGCCGGTTCGACGGAGGCAGCCGAGCGAGATCGCGGCAGCAGGTCACCGGCCGGCGATGCGGATGCCCGCATCGCCTTCCACGCCGGCGCCATCGCCCTGGCGAGTGGCGACGCCGCGTCCGGCGCGAACGTGGCTGGAGCGCGCACTGGCGCTCGGGCCGGCCCTCGACCCGATCGAGCGAGCGGAGGCACAGCGGTTGCTCCATCCGTAGACCGCGGGCATCGCCGCCCGCCGACCTCGGGGTCCGATCCAGCGATTTCACCACGGTCGTACGGGCCTGCATTGACACCCGTCCCTTCGGGGCGCGATGATGCCCTCGATCGTGGATGCACATCTGTTCAGCACAAACGTGCACAGGTCGCGCATGAGCGACTTCGAGCAGCTCGTCCGGGCCAGCCGGCTGTACTACGAGCTCGGCGAGACGCAGAGCGCGATCGCCGGGCAGCTCGGCGTGACCCGGCCGCAGGTCTCGCGCCTGCTCAAGCGGGCCCGCGCCGAGGGCATCGTCGAGATCCGGATCGTCGACCGGACGGCCGTCGACAGCCCGGCAGCGGACGCGCTCGTCCGCCGTCACGGGCTCGACGCCGTCCATCTCGCGCCGACCGTCACGGGCCCGGAGGACCTCACCCGGCGCGATGGTCGGGCGGCTCGCGGCCGAAGTCCTGCGCCGCGCCCTGCGGACCGGGGCGATCGTCGGGATCGGCGACGGCGCGTCCGTGGCGGCCACGGCCGCGGCGCTGGAAGAGGCGGCCACGCCGGCCGCGGTCACGGTCGTTCCCCTGTGCGGCGGCTACTGGACGACCGGCACCGAGCGCGAGCCGTACCGCCGGGTCGCCGATGCGCTCGACGGCACCGGCGCGCGGGCTGATGGCGCCGGGCCTCGTCGACGACGCCGCCACGCAACGGTCGCTCGTCGCGCACGCCGGCGTCCGGGCCATCCTCGACCTCTGGGAGCGGCTCGACGTCGCGCTGTTCGGGATCGGCGGCCCGACCTGGACCGCGTCGCTTGTCGGCCAGGACGTCGAGCGCCAGCTCGTGGCGCCGGGGCGATCGGCGAGGTCCTCGTGGCCCCGTTCGACATCGATGGCCGGTTCGTCTGCCCGGCGCTGCGTGACCGCGTCATCGCCTTCGATGCCCAGCGGCTGGGCCGCGTCCCGGTCGCGATCGGCGTCGCCTCGGGCGCCAGGCAAGGTCCGTCCGATCCTCGGCGCGCTGCGGGCCGGCGCCGTCCGCACGCTGGTCACCGACGTGGCCACCGCCGAGGCCGTCGTGGCGCTCGAGGACGCTGGGCCAACCGGCACCGATGCCGACGGGCGTCCTCCGATGACGGCACGCGAGCCGGCCGTCCTCGGCCTCGACCTCGGCACGACCGAGGTGAAGGCCGGCGTCGTGTCGCTCGACGGCCGGCTGCTGGCGCTCGCGCGGCGCGGCTACGCACTGGACTCGCGACGCTGCCGAGGGCCGCGCCGAGCAGGACCCGGGTGCGTGGTGGTCGGCCGTCGTGGGCGCCGTTCGCGAGCTGCGAGCCGCCGACCTGGCCGACATCGTCGCGATCGGTGCGGACGGCCACGGTCCGACGCTCGTCGCCACCGACGCCCGCGGCGAGGCCACCCGTCCCGCGATCACGTTCCTCGACACGCGCGTCGACCGCGCGAGGCGGACGAGCTGGAACGGCGCAACGGGGATCCGCGGCTGGTCGCTCGGCGGGTTGCCGGCGGCGCTCTGGGTCGAGCGGCACGAGCCTGCGGTCGCCGCGGCCACGTGCTGGTACCTGTCGACCTGGGAGTGGCTGGCGCTCCGGCTGACCGGCGTGGCAGCCGGTCCGCTCGTGCCCGACCAGGCCGGTCCCGGACGTCGCGGCCCGTGGCGGCCGCCGGGATCCCCGCCGACCGGCTGCCGCCGCGCTGCGATCGCCGGCGAGGTGGTCGGCACGCTGACCGGGCACCGCGGCCGACGCGCTCGGCCTGCGGGCCGGGATCCCGGTCGTCGGCGGGATGGTGGACGCGTTCGCCAGCTACCTCGGCGCCGGCCTGCTCGAGCCCGGCGACGCCTACGATCCGGGCGGATCGGCGGGCGGCTTCGGCGTCTACTGGGACCGGCCGGTCGAGGTCCCCGGCGGCTTCGTGACCCCCGCGCCGCTGGCGGGCCGGTACAGCGTCGGCGCGGCGATGGCCGCGACGGGCCGGGCGCTCGACTGGTACCGCGACGCCGTCCTCGGCGAGACGATCACGACCGAGGCGCTCCTGGCCGAGGCCGCCGCGACGCCACCCGGCGCCGACGGCCTCGTCTTCCTGCCGTATCTCGCCGGCGAGCGCTCGCCGATCTGGGATCCGGAGGCGCGCGGCGTGCTGGCCGGCCTGACCCTCGGGCACGGCCGCGGCCACATCGCCCGGGCGATCGTCGAGGCTTCCGCGCTGGCCATTCGTCACGTGGCGGCGCCGATGCTCGCCGCCGGCGTCCAAGTGACCGACATGCGGGTCTGCGGCGGCCCGGCCCGGAGCGCGTTCTGGAACCGGGTCAAGGCCGACGTGACCGGGTTCGACGTCGTCGTCCCGGCCGTGCTCGAGACCGCGGTCCTCGGCTCGGCGATCCTCGCGGCGACCGGGATCGGCGCCCATCGCGACCTGCCGGCGGCGATCGCGGCGATGACCCGGTCGTCGAGCGGATCGAGCCGCGCGCGCGACCTGCGCGCCCGTCTACGACCGGCTGTACGAGGCGTACGTCGGCGCTCTACCCGGCGACCGCGCCGCTCCTCCGCCCGCTCGGCGGAGGCCGGCGCATGACGCCGACGATCGGCAGCCCGGCGCGCATCCGGCTCGAGGAGCGTGTCGTTCGCGCTTCCCGACCCGCGACGGTGGCGCGCTGCCGGTCCTCGACGGGATCGACCTCGCGATCCCGGGCGGCGGCGTCGTCGCGCTGATCGGGCCCAACGGCTCGGGCAAGTCCACGCTCCTGCGCGTCATCGCCGGGCTGCTCCCGCCCGACCGCGGGTGGCGCCTTCCTCGACGACGCGCCGATCGACGGTCCGGATCCGCGGATCGGGCTCGTGTTCCAGGAGCCGCGGCTGCTGCCGTGGCGATCCGCCGCCGGCCAACATCACCTACCCGCTCGAGCTCGCGGGCTGGCCGCCGGCACGACAGGCCGACCGCCTCGCGACGCTGCGTCGAGCTCGTCGGCCTCGAGCCGGCCGTCGTCGCCGCCCGCCCGAGCGAGCTGTCGGGCGGGACGAGCCAGCGCGTCGCCCTCGCCCGAGCGCTGGCGCTCGAGCCGCGGGTGCTCCTGCTCGACGAGCCGTTCAGCGCGCTCGACGCGCTCACGCGCGAGCGGTTCGACCTCGAGCTGCTGCGGCTGTGGGAGCGCGCCGCGGCGACGATCGTGATGGTCACCCACAGCATCCCCGAGGCGATCCTCGTCGCCGACCGGGTCGTCGTCCTGTCCGCCCGCCCCGCGCGGGTCGTCGCCGACATCGCCGTCGACCTGCCGCGGCCGCGGACGATCGCCGATCTCGACGAGGCCGCCGTGTCGCGCACGGCTCGCGAGATCCGCGCGCATCTGGGCGACGCGGAGGCGGCGGCGGTCGGATCGGCACGCGACGCGCGAGGCCACGGCATGCGTCGGCGCTCGCCGCCGGACCGCGCCGCGTGGCTGTCGGTGGCGGTCGCCTTCGCCGTCTTCGTCGCTCGGCTGGAAGGCGATCGTCGTCGTCAGTGGCCTGCCCGCCGTTCATCCTGCCCGCCGCCCGAGACCGTCGCCGCGCGGTTCGTCGACGGCCTGGCTCGACGGCACCGTCTGGCCGCATTTCGTGACGACGATCGTCGAGATCCTCCTCGGCTTCGTCGTCGGCGTCGGGTCGCGCTCGTCGTCGGCTATGGGCTGGCACGCAGCGCGCTGTTCGAGCGCCTCGCCTCGCCGTACCTGGTGGCCGCGCAGGCGATCCCGATCCTCGTCCTCGCGCCGCTGCTCGTCCTCTGGTTCGGGCCGGGGCTGGCGAGCAAGGTCATCATCTGCGCGCTGATCGTGTTCTTCCCGGTGGCGATCGCGACGATGGTCGGGATCCGCTCGGTCGACGCCCGGCTTCTCGAGCTCGGGCGCAGCCTGCGCGCGACGCGACCGCCAGGTCCTGACCACGCTCGAGATCCCGGCCGCCCTGCCGAACATCTTCGGTGGGCTGCGGGTCGGGGTCACGCTGGCGGTGGTCGGCGCGGTGGTCGGCGAGTGGGCCGGCGCGAAGGAGGGCCTCGGCGGTCCTGATCAACCTGGCCCGTGGCTCGCTGTTCGACATCCCGCTCATGTTCGCCACGTTGCTGACGATCGCCCTCGTCGGCGTCGCGCTCTACCTCGTCGTCGTCACCGCCGAGCGGAGGCTCGTCGGTGCCCGCTAGCCCGTCCCGTCATTCGGAGGTCCCCGTGTCGCTCCGCATCCCGATCGCCGCCATCCGCTGGTCTGCGCTCCTTCTGGCCGCCACCGTCGCCGCCTGCAGCCGGGCCAGCGGGCGCGCGTCCGCGAGCCCTCGGCGTCGGTGCCGGCGTCGGCGGACCACCGCCGATCCGAGCGTACCCCGACGCAGCTCGTCGTCGGCCTCGGCTACATCCCGAGCGTCCAGTTCGCGCAGTTCTACCTCGCCCAGCAGGAGGGCTACTACGCGGAGGCCGGGCTCGAGGTCGAGTTCCAGAACAAGATCGACCCTGACCTCGTGCCGCTCGTCGGCGCCGGCAAGATCGACATCGGGATCGGCGACGGGACGAGCGTGATGCCCGCGGTCAGCAACGGCATCCCGATCCGCTACATCGCCACGATCTACGGGCAGTTCCCGAACATCCTGTTCGCCAAGGCCTCGTCGGGGATCACCAAGGCGGCCGACCTCGACGGCAAGAAGATCGGCACGCCCGGCCGCTACGGCTCCGGCTGGATCTTCCTCCAGGCGCTGCTCGGGACCGCCAACCTGACCACCAGCGACGTCGAGATCGTCGACTACCCCGACTTCACCCAGCGTGCCGCGGTCGAGCAGGGCGCGGTCGACGCCGCGACCGGCTTCTCGAACAACGAGCCCGTCGCGATGGAGCTCGGCGGGACCAAGGCCGTCGTGCTCCACATCGACGACGCAGTGCCGCTGCCCGGACCCGGGCTGATCGCGGGCACGGCCACGCTCGAGGCCAAGCACGACGCGATCGCCGCGTTCGTGGCGGCCACGCTGCGCGCGATGAACGAGATCAAGGCGGACCCGAAGGTCGGTCTCGACGCTGCGATCAAGGCCGTCCCCGAGCTCGCGTCCGATCGGGCGGGCCAGGCGGCCGTCCTTGCCGCCACGATCGACGCGTGGACCGGCAAGCTGCAGGCAGACGCGCGGCCTCGGCGCCATCGACGAGCCGGGCTGGACGGCATCGATCCCGCTCATGACCGAGCTCAAGCTGCTGGCCAAGCCCGTGACCACCGAGGAGCTCGTGCGCAGCGACCTCCTGCCGGCCGGGCGACTGAGCCCGCGACGGAGGCGGGATCGGGCCAAATCGGCTAGAATGGTTGCCTCCCCGCCCGCACCGCGCGTGCCCCACCGTCCAATCCGCGCAGGAGCCCTTGTGAACAGTCGCCCGCCCGTCAAGCCCACCACCGTCGAGCCGTTCAAGCACGTCATCGACGAGTACAAGCACCAGGCGCAGACGATCACCTGCACCTGCGGCTGGCACGGCAGCTCGGCCACCCTCGATCGCGGTGGTTCGGAGTGGACGGCCCACCTCTTCGAGGTACGCGGCAAAAAGCGCTAGACGCCCGCACAGGGCGGCGCATCCGCGCGTTGCCCGCCGCGCCGCGTCACTCACGCACCTTGGGTGCGCTCGCTCCGCTGCCCCGTCGGGCGCCTTCGGCTGCACTCACCCTGATCGGGCTTCGTGCCGCTTCCCGCTGCGCCTATCGCGCGCCCGCTCCCGCGCATCGGCTGAGGCTGCGGGGTGCTAGCCTCCCCAGCGTGAACGTCGCCCTGCTTCCCGATCGGCCGCCGTTTGCGCTGCGCGCGCGGCTGGTGACGCCGTTGACGGTCGGCGGCACGCGGTACGAGGCCGACGGACTGATCGTGGTCGACGATGCGGGCCGCCTTGCCTACGCGGGCCCTGCCGCCGGCAGGCCTGCCGAGGCCGACGCCGCGCTCGACCTTCGTCCGTGGGTGGTCGCGCCGGGGATGGTCGACCTCCATGCCCACCTGCCACAGATGCCCAATGCGGGCCTCGGGTTCTCCCTCGACCTGCTGACGTGGCTCGACCGGCTGACCTTCCCGACCGAGCGGGCGTGGGCCGACCCCGCCGTCGCCGAGCGGCTCGCCCCGCCGATCTTCGAGGCCTTCGCGGCCGCCGGCACGACCACGGTCCTGGCCTACGGCGTCGTGTTCGAAGCCGCGATGGACGTCGCGTTCCGGGCGGCCGAGGCCCACGGCATCCGGGCGATCCTCGGCAAGGTGATGATGGATCGCGGGACGTACGACCGAAAGATCGTGCCGTCGACGATCCTCGACCGCTCCCTGCGCGAGACGTCGCGACCTCATCGGGCGCTGGCACGGCGCCGACGACGGCCGGCTCGGCTATGCGGTCACGCCCCGGTTCGCGATCTCGTGCACGACCGACATGCTGCGGGAGTCCGCCGTGCTGCGCGCGCTCGACCGGGACGTGGTGGCAGAGCCACGTGGCGGAGGACCCGTTCGAGATCGCCGAGGTCGCATCGCCTGTTCCCCAAGGCGCGCGACTACGTCGACGTCTACGACCGGGCCGGGGCGCTCGGCGAGCGGACGATCCTCGCCCACGCGATCCACCTGTCCGATGACGAGCTCGGCGCGGCTCGTCGAGAGCGGCTCACGGATCGCCCATTGCCCGGCGTCGAACCTGTTCCTCGGGGCGGGGATCATGCCCCTGGCGAAATTCCTCGAGGCGGGCGCGCAGATCGGCCTCGGCACCGACGTCGCGGGCGGCCCCGATGCCTCGCTGTTCTCGGTCATGCGCGTCGGGGCGTACGCGCAGATGGCCCGCCGCAGCCTGGCCGGCGACGAGGGCGCGAT
Source organism: uncultured Chloroflexia bacterium (assembly GCA_963721545.1). Taxonomy (GTDB): domain Bacteria; phylum Chloroflexota; class Limnocylindria; order Limnocylindrales; family CSP1-4; genus SPCO01. Next base: position 122,068 of record CAVRKB010000002.1, on the reverse strand, counting down.
CCTCGATCCGCTCGGCTGGCTCCGGCTGGCGACCCTCGACGGCGCGCGAGCGCTCGGGCTCGGTGACGTCATCGGCTCGCTGGAGACGGGCAAGGAAGCCGACCTGATCGCGATCGACCCGAGCCTCGCGGCGGCGCTGCCGGGCACCTCGGACGACGATCCGAACGACCTCGTCAGCCGGCTGATCTTCCGCGCCCACCCGGACATGGTCCGTGGCGCCTGGGTCCGTGGCCGGCGCCTGGCCGGCCCGGGCCGGGCGGTCGGCGGGGCGGCCGTCGCCGCGTCATGACCGACCACGCCGACCTGCTGATCAGCGGCGGCACCATCGTCGACGGCACGGGCGCTCCGGGGCGGCCGGGCACGGTCGCCGTGGTCGACGGGCGGCGTGCGCGTGCTCGTCGCGGGCGAGGCCGATCCCGCGCACGTGGGTCGCCGGATCGATGCGACGGGCAAGGTCGTCGCGCCCGGGCTTCATCGACCTCCACAGCCACGGCGGGCTGATGATCCTGGCCGACGGCCGGCACGAGCCCAAGGTCCGCCAGGGCGTCACGACCGAGCTCGTCGGGGTCGATGGCAACGGCTTTGCGCCGTTCGAGCGGCGCGAGGACCTCGAGGCGTTCGTCGCCCTCGATTCGGGGCTCGACGGCCGGCCGGCCATCGACTACGACTGGACCTCGGTCGCGAGCTGGCTGGCGCGCTACGACGGGACCGTCAGCCTCAACGTCGCGACGCTGGTCGGCAACTCGCAGCTCCGGATCGCGGCGCTCGGCTGGGACGACGTGCCGGCCGACGACCCGGCGCTCGACCGGATGCGCGGCCTGCTCCGCGACGGGCTTGCCGACGGGGCGTTCGGGCTCAGCTCGGGGCTGGACTACCCGCCCGGCTCGTACGCGACCACCGAGGAGCTCGCGTCGCTGACCGAGGCGGCCGGGCGGGCCGGCGGCTTCTACCACAGCCACGTCCGCTACCCGCTCGGCGACCGCTACCTCGATCCGTTCCGCGAGGCGATCGAGATCGGGCGGCGCGCCGGCGCCCCGGCCCACATCACCCACTTCTACCATCGCGAGACCCACCCGGGCGGCCCGGAGGCGCTGCTCGCGCTGGTCGACGACGCCCGCGCCGAGGGCCTCGACGTGACGTTCGACACCTATCCCTCGGAGTGGGCCTCGACCCGGCTGCTGATCCAGCTGCCGCAGTGGATCCAGGCCGGCGGACCCGGTCCGCTCAAGGCGCGGCTGGCCGATCGATCGGCACGGGACCGGATGCGCGCCGAGTTCGCGTCGCGTGGCGCCTCCTACGCCAGCCGGGCCGGCTGGTCGGACGTCCGCCTCGGCGCCTTCCGGCACCCGGACAACCTGCGCTGGGAGAGCCGCTCCGTGGCGGACGTGATGGCCGAGACGGGGCGTGACGCGCTCGACGTGATCTGTGACCTGCTGCTCGACGAGGACCTCGGCGTCGCGCAGGTCACGAGCGGACCGGCCGCGTCCAGCCTGCCGCTGTTCGTCGCCCACCCGGTCGGCATGGTCGGCACCGACAGCACGTTCCTCGGCGACAAGCCGAGCCCGCGCACCTATGGCTCGTTCCCGCGCATCCTCGGCCAGTTCGTCCGCGACGAGGCCCTGCTCAGCCTCGAGGAGGCCGTCCGCAAGATGACGTCGGCGCCGGCGGCGCGGCTCGGGCTGCGCGATCGGGGCGTCATCCGCGACGGTGCGGTCGCGGACCTCGTGGTGTTCGATCCGGCCACGGTCCGCTCGACCGCCACGTACGACGAGCCGCGCTCGTACCCGATCGGCATCGACCACGTGATAGTGGCCGGCACGCTCGTCGTCAGCGACGGCGGTCCACACCGGCGCCACGCCCGGACGCGCGCTGCGGCACGGGAAGGACTGACCGGAGCGCGACGGCTCAGGCGGGGGCGGGCGAGCCCTCGAACCCGGGCGCCGTCGCAGCGTCGTCGGTGGTGGGCTCTGCGGCCCGTCGCCGCGTTTCGGCGCAGCTCGGCGTACATCCGGTCCTGCGCCGCCGCGACGGCATCGACGAGGCTGGTCTCGGCCTTCGGGCTGGCCCACCCGATCGCCAGCCGGAGCGCGATCGCGCCGGATTCGAGCCATAGCTCGCACGCTTCGCGGACGCGCTCGACGTAGTTGACCGCCTCGATCTCGCCGGTCTCCGGGAGCAGCACCCCGAAGCGGCCGGCGCCGAGGCGGGCGATGTGATCGGCCTCCCCGTGCCTGCCGCCGCAGCGTGTCGGCGACGGCCGGCAGGATCTTGTCCGCCGCGTCCTGGCCGAGCGTCGCCGACGAGCCGCTCGAGCCCGTCCAGCTCGATCAGCACGACCGTGACCGGGCGACCGTATCGGTGGAAGCGCGCGTTCTCGTCGGTGACGATCCGGCTCCACTCGCCGGGCAGCAGCAGGTCCGTGAGCGGCGTCGCTTCGGACGGGCGTCCGCCCGCCGTCGAAGACGGGCGTCCCCGTGGTCGCTCGCGGATCGGCCGCGTGGGTCACGGCGGGCGTGGCGGCCTGGCCGGCCCGGGACTCCAGGCCCGCGGCAGCACGCCGGCGCCGGATGCGGTTCGCCCGAGGACGACACCGATCAGGACGACGTTGGCGGCGACGAGGATGACGAGGAGGATCGCGACGTTGTCGGGCATCACGCGCTTTCGGTGTCGATGATTCCAGCTCGCGGCGTGGACGCCACGGCACGCGGATGATAGGGCGGCGGACCCCCGATAGCACTGGTTCCGGGGGCCGCCGGGACCACTTGGCGGTGCTGGGCGGCAACGACCCGTGCGGTCCGCGCGGGTCCGGTCACGTGCGGTGCACTCGGCGTCCGGCCGGTCACGGCGAGGTCGTGGCCGGTGATAGAGTCAACCGCCATGGAGGACGGCCGTTGCCCGATCTGACGACGCGGACCGAGCCCGCCGGCGCCGTCATCGTCGAGCCCGGGACGCTCACGCCCGGTCGCGCGCGGGGAGCCGCGCCGCTGCGTCGCGAGGGACCGGCCAAGCTCACCGGCGCGGCCAAGTACGCCGACGACCTCGTCTTCCCGGGCGCCTGGTACGGCGCCACGATCCGCTCGACCGACGCGCACGCCACGTTCGTCGCCCTCGAGGTCGACCCGGCCTTCGACTGGTCGTCGGTGGTCGTCGTGACCGCCGCCGACATCCCCGGCGACAACGTCGTGAGCTCGATCAAGGCGGACCAGCCGATCCTCGTCCCGGTGGGCGGCGAGATCCATGCACCACGCCGAGCCGCTGGCCCTCGTCGCCGCGCCCGACCGGGCCACGCTGCGGGCCGCGCGCCACGCGATCAGGGCCGTCACCGAGCCCCTCCCGCCGGTCTTCGACCCGCTCGAGTCCGAGCACGTGTTCGCGGCCTACGAGCTGGCCGCCGGCGATCCCGACGCGGCCTTCGCGGCGGCCGACCTCGTGCTCGAGGGGGAGTACCGGGTCGGCCACCAGGAGCAGCTGTACATCGAGAACAACGCGATGATCGCGGTCCCCGGCCGACAACGGCGGCGTGACCGTCCACGGCTCGCTCCAGTGCCCGTACTACGTCCACACCGCGCTGAAGCGCGGCCTCGGCATCGACGACGAGCAGGCGCGGGTGGTCCAGGCCGAGACCGGCGGCGGGTTCGGCGGCAAGGAGGAGTACCCGTCGGTCATCGCGCCTGCACGCCGCGCTGCTGGCCGGCAAGGCCGGCCGGCCGGTGCGCATGATCTACGACCGGCACGAGGACATCGCGGCCACGACCAAGCGCCACCCGGCGATCGTCCGCCACCGCACCGGGGTGACCCGCGACGGCCGGCTCGTCGCCCAGGACATCGAGGTCGTGATGGACGGCGGCGCGTACTGCACGCTGACCCCGGTCGTCCTGTCGCGCGGCGCGATCCACGCCGGCGGCCCGTACCGCTGCCCGAACGTCCGGATCCGCGCCCGCGCGACGCGGACGAACACGCCGCCCAACGGCGCGTTCCGCGGGTTCGGGGCGCCGCAGACCGAGTTCGCGGCCGAGACCCACCTCAACCGGATCGCCGAGGCGCTCGAGATGAGCCCGCTCGACATCCGCCGCCGGAACGTGTACGTGCCCGGCGACACGACCCCGACCGGCCAGGTCCTGCGCGACAGCGTGGCCGGCGAGGAGGTCCTCGAGCGGGCGGCCGAGGCCGGCGAGTTCGAGCGGCTGCGGGCGCGGCACGGCGCCGCGCGGGCCCGCCGAACCGGCTCCGGGATCGTGCCCGGCTCGCCGTTGCGGACCGATCGCGAGCGGCTGGCCAGCGGGATCGGGCTCGCCCTGGCCTGGCACGGCGCCGGGCTTCACCGGCTCGGGCGAGGTCAAGCTCGCCTCGGTCGCCTCGCTGGAGCTGACCGCCGACGGCCGGATCCAGATCCTCACCGCCTCGACCGAGATGGGGCAGGGGACCAAGACGATCTTCCCGCAGCTCGTCGCCGAGGCGCTCGGCGTGCCGTACGAGGCGGTCGAGCTCGCCCCGCAGGACACCGCGTTCGTGCCCGACTCCGGCCCGACCGTCGCGTCGCGGACGGCGATGGTCGTCGGGGGGCTGCTGATCAAGGCGGCCCGCCGGCTGCGGACCGGCGTCGAGCTGGTGACCGGCGGGACGTTCGCCGCGACGTACCGCGACTTTGCCCGCGACCACGGCGCGCTGCGGATCGACCAGCGCTTCGAGCCCTATCCCGGCGTCGGGTTCGACGACGCGACGTATCGCGGCGACGCCTATCCCGCCTTCGGCTGGGCGGCCGCCGTCGTCCAGGTCGACGTCGACCTCGACACCGGCGAGGTGCATGTCCGCGACGTCGTGGCCGTCGACGACATCGGCAAGGTCATCCACCCGGTCCTGGCCGAGGGCCAGGTCGAGGGCGGCACGCTGCAGGCCGTCGGCTACGCGACGATCGAGGAGATCAAGCTGCGCGACGGCCGCTACCTCAACGACCGGCTGGCGACGTACATCATCCCGACCTCGCTCGACGCGCCCCGGATCACGACGATCCTGGTCGAGGCGCCGTTCGGGGCCGCGCCGCACGGCGCGAAGGGGGTCGGCGAGCTGCCGATGGACGTCGGGGCGCCGGCCGTGGTGGCCGCCATCGCCGATGCGACCGGCGTCTGGATCCCGGATCTGCCGGCCAGCCCGGAACGGATCCTGGCCGCGCTGGCGGGCGTGCCGGCCGCGGCGCCGCTGCCGCCCGGCGCGTCGGAGCCGAAGGCGGCCGTGGCGTCGGCCGATGGGCCGCCGCCGTGACGACGTTCCGCTTCACCCTGAACCGCGCGCCCGTCGAGGTCGACGTGCCGGGCATGCGCCGGCTGCTCGACGTCCTGCGCGAGGACCTCGCGCTGACCGGCACCAAGGAGGGCTGCGGCGAGGGCGAGTGCGGCGCGTGCACCGTCCTGCTCGACGGCCTGCCGGTGGACTCGTGCCTCGTGCCGGTCTGCCAGGTCGAGGGCGCGACCGTCGCCACGGTCGAGGGCCTGGCCCCCGGCGAGTGGGCGCTCGACCCGCTGCAGACCGCGTTCCTCGAGACCGGCGGGGCGCAGTGCGGGATCTGCACGCCGGGCATGCTCATGGCGGCGCGCGCCTACCTCGATGCCGGCGGCGGGACCGACGAGGACGCGATCCGGGACGCGATCGCGGGCAACCTGTGCCGCTGTACCGGCTACACCAAGATCGTCGAGGCGATCGCACTCGCGGCGTCCGCTCCCGGCAGCCTCGGGATGGTCGGCGGCCCGCTGGACGGAGGCGACCAATGAGCCCCGACACCGATCGCATCGCGGTCCCGACGAACGGCCGCGGCCCGCATCCCGTCGCGGCCCCGGCCGAGGAGCCCACGCCGGCAGCCCGCCGCCGACGCCGTCGAGCTGCCCGCCGGGACCGACCTGTCGAATGCCGTGTCGCCGAAGCAGCTGGCCGTCGGCTTCGCCATCCTCGCCTCGCTCGGGCTCCTGCTCGCGGGGCGCGCGCGGCGTCGCCGCTCCGGCGGCTGACCGTCGATGCCGGTCGAGCCGCCCGTCGTCAGCCCGCGCGACCTGGCCGAGGCGTACGCCGTCCTGGCCGACGGTCCGGCCCGGCCGATCGCCGGCGGCACCGACCTGATGGTCGCGTTGACCGGCGAGCTGGGTGAGCCGCCCGAGCGGATCCTCGACCTGTGGGGGCTCGATGCGCTGCGCGGGATCGCGCTCGACGGCGATGCGCTCAGCCTCGGCGCGTTGACGACGTATTCCGACATCCGGCGCTCGGCGGTCTGTCGCGAGCATCTCCCCGTGCTGGTCGAGGCGGCCGCGACGATCGGCGCGGCACAGATCCAGAACCGCGGCACGCTCGGCGGCAACGTCGTCAATGCCTCGCCGGCCGGCGACACGCTGCCGGTCCTGCTGGCGGCGGACGCATCGTTCGTGCTCGGGTCGGCGCGCGGCGAACGGGTCGTCCCGGCCGACGGGTTCTGGCCGGCCTACCGGCAGACGGCGCTGGCCGCGGATGAGCTGCTCCTGCGAATCCGGATCCCGCTGCTGGCCGGCCGTGAGCTGCGCTTCCGCAAGGTCGGGACCCGGCGTGCCCAGTCGATCAGCAAGGTCGTCCTCGCGCTCAGCTGGCGCGACGGCAACCAGGCCGCGCCGTGGTCGGACGTGCGTGTCGCGCTCGGGTCGGTGGCCGCCACGCCGATCCGTGCTCGCGCCACCGAGGCCGCGCTCGAGGGCCGGTCACCCGCGCCGGAGACCGCCGACCGGGCGGCCGAGACGCTCGCCGAGGAGCTCCAGCCGATCGACGACGTCCGTTCGACCGCGGAGTACCGCCGGCTCGTCGCCGCGCGCGTCCTCCACCGGCTGATTCGCGAGGCGGGCGGGTGGTGACGGCTGAACGTCCGGCATCGGCCGCCGCCGCCTCCCTCGCGATCGACGAGCTCGACGTCATCGCCCCGGGCGCGTTCGCGGCACGGGTCGCGCCGCTGTTCGAGGGTGCGCGCGGCTTCCTCGGTCGCCTGGCGGTCGCCCGCCCGTTCGGAACGATCGAGGCGATGTTCGGCCAGGCACGCGCGATCGCCCACGCGATGCCGGTGGAGGAGCAGATCGAGCTCGTCGACGCGCACCCGCGGCTCGGGGCCGATCCGGCCGCCGTCTCCGCGCTGTCGTTCGTCGAACAGGGCTACGCCGCCGGGGCGCTCATGGCACCCACCGCCGCCGACGCGGAGCGGGGACGGGTCGAAGCCGAGCTCGCCGGCCTCAACGATGCCTACGAGGCGCGCTTCGGGTTCCGGTACTGCGTCTTCGTCGCCGGGCGCAGCCGGGCCGAGCTGCTCCCCGGGCTGACCGCCGCGCTCGATGCCGATCGGGAGACCGAGCTGCACCGCGCGCTCGACGCCGTCGTCGACATCGCACAGGCTCGATATGCGACGCTGACCGGCACACCGCGGGAGGACGAACGGTGATCGAGCTCGGCCCGAACCGCTACGGCAAGGCGGCCATCCGGCTCGTCCGCGTCATGCGCGGGCCGGCCGGCGACCGGGTCCGCGACCTGACCGTGGCGATCGCGCTCGAGGGCGATTTCGAGGCGGCCCACACCGACGGCGACAACGCCCTCGTGATCGCCACCGACACGATGAAGAACACGGCCTACGCCTTTGCCGCCGAGCACCTCGACGGACCGATCGAGGACTACGGCCGCGCACTCGCCGAGCACTTCCTCGAGGCGCCCCAGGTCGACCTCGCGACGGTCAACGTGCGTGCCCACCACTGGGCGGCGATCGACGTCGGTGGGTCGCCGGCACGCGACGCGTTCGTGCGTGGTGGCGAGGGGACGCGCGTCGCGACCGTGGCGGCGTCGCCAGGTGGCACGACGGTCGAGGCCGGGGTCGAGGACCTGATCGTGATGAAGACGACGCGGTCCGCGTTCAGCGGCTTTCCGCGCGATCGGTACACGACGCTGCCCGAGACGGACGACCGGCTGATGGCAACCAAGGTCACCGCGATCTGGCGCTACGGCTCGCCCGACCTCGACGCCGACACGACGTTCGCGGCCGTCCGCCGGACGCTGCTCGAAGTCTTCGCCGACCATGACAGCCCGTCGGTCCAGACCTCGATCTGGATCATGGCCAAGGCGATTCTCGAGCGGCACGAGGAAGTGGAGGCGATCCGCATGGTCCTGCCCAACCTGCATCATTGGCTGGTCGACCTGTCGCCGTTCGGGCTGGTCAACGACCGCGAGATCTACACGCCGACGACCGAGCCGCACGGGCTGATCGAGGCGACCGTCCGGCGCGGGGACGTCTGACATGGCGTCGCTGCCGGCCGGCGTCGAGCTGCGTCGCGGTGAGGTGCCCGGGTCCGAGCGGATCCTGACCGCCGACGCGCTCGCCTTCGTGGCCGATCTCCAGCGCCGGTTCGGCGCCGGGCGCCTCGACCTGCTCCATCGCCGCCACGAGCGCCAGGCCGAGCTCGACGCCGGCGTCCGGCCCGACTTCCTGGCTTCGACCCGGGACGTCCGCGAGAGCGACTGGTCGGTCGCCCCGGCGCCCGCCGATCTCGACGACCGGCGGGTCGAGATCACGGGGCCGGCCGAGCCGAAGATGATGATCAACGCGTTCAACTCGGGCGCCCGCGTGTTCATGGCCGACCTCGAGGACGCGCTGTCACCGACCTGGGCGAACGTCGTCGGCGGGCAGGCGGCGCTGGCCGAGGCGGCGCGCGGGACGCTCGCCTTCGAGTCGCCGGAGGGCAAGGCCTACCGGCTCGCCGACCGGACCGCGACGCTGGTCGTCCGGCCGCGCGGCTGGCATCTCGTCGAGTCGGGGCTGCTGGTCGACGGCGCGCCGGTGTCGGCCAGCCTGTTCGACTTCGGGCTGTTCCTGTTCCACGACGGCGCCGAGCTGCTCCGCCGCGGCAGCGGTCCGTACCTCTACCTGGCCAAGCTCGAGGGCCACGACGAGGCGCGGCTGTGGAACGAGGTGTTCGTCCACGGCCAGGTCGCGCTCGGGATCCCGCGCGGCTCGATCCGGGCGACCGTCCTGATCGAGACGATCCTCGCCGCGTTCGAGATGGACGAGATCCTGTACGAGCTGCGCGAGCACGCCGCCGGGCTCAACGCCGGACGCTGGGACTACCTGTTCAGCGGGATCAAGAAGTTCCGGACCGACCCGGCGCTGTCGACCCCGGACCGGGCCCAGCTGACGATGACCGTCCCGTTCATGCGCGCCTACACGGACCTGCTCGTCCGGACGTGCCACCGGCGCGGCGCGCACGCGATCGGCGGCATGGCGGCGTTCATCCCGAACCGGCGCGACCCCGAGGTGACGGAACGGGCGATGGCCCGGGTCCGCGACGACAAGGAGCGCGAGAGCCGCGACGGCTTCGACGGGACGTGGGTGGCCCATCCCGACCTGGTCCCGCTCGCGACCGAGATCTTCGATGGCGTGCTGGGCTCAGCCCCGAACCAGAAGGGGCAGCTTCGCGAGGAGGTTGCCGTGTCGGCGGACCAGCTCCTCGACTTCACCGTCGCGGACGGCCACGTGACGGTCGCCGGCGTTCGCGCCAACGTGCGGGTGGCGCTCGCCTATCTCGACTCCTGGCTGCGCGGGACCGGCGCCGCGGCGATCGACAACCTGATGGAGGACGCCGCCACGGCCGAGATCTCGCGCTCGCAGCTGTGGCACTGGATCACCCGCTCGGTCGTGCTCGACGACGGCACCACCTTCGACCCGGCCCGGTATGCGCGCACTCCGCGACGAGGAGCTCGAGCGTCTCGGCGGGGCAGGGGAGGGCCGGCTGGCCGAGGCGGTCGACCTCCTCGACCGGCTCGTCCTCGACGACGAGTTCGCCGAGTTCCTGACGCTCCGCGCGTACGGGCTGCTCGACTAGGGACGGGCTGCGGTCAGGTGAGTGACGACGGCTCGGCTCCGTGGACCGTCTACCTCGGCGACAGCGAGGGACAGCCGCCACACTGGGGCGGTCGTCCGCGGACGGCCCGCGTCCTGGGTCAGCCGTTGCTGGCGACCGGCGAGCGCGCATGGCTGGTGCGCATCGATCCGCCCCTGCCTCGGCGTGACCACCCGCTCGAGGAGGCGATCCTGATGGCTCGCTATGTCGGAGAGCGACTGGATCGAATTCGGCGACGGCTCGATCATCGTCAACGTCCTGGGCCCAGCCGCAGGCATCGACCTGCACCGGCCGGCGTTCGGCGATGGGGAACTCGTGGTGGAGTTCTGGGCCGATGCGGCGGAGTCGGTCGAGGCACTGCCCCTGCCGATCGACGAGGCAGCGTTCTGGGCGGACACACTGGCGCGAATCCAGCGTTTCATCGAGCAGCACGGCCACTCCAACGTCCCGATCGAATACCACGATGCGGACGGTCGACTGGACATCCTCATCGAGAACATCCGGTGGCACCATGCGGGCAAGGCGGGCATCAGCCCCGGCCCGTTCCCGGGGATCGACTACGCCGCCGACCTCGACGCCCTTCACGGCTGGGAGTGGTAGGTCCAGCCGTCAGATACCGACGGCGGCACTCCGACGAAGCTGCCGGCTCCACGCCGCCCGACGAAACGGCCGTCACGGATCACCCCGCGACCGCGGACGAAGACGTCGCGGACCGCGCCTTCGACCTCGATCCCCTCGTACGGCGTGTAGTCGCTCGTGTGGTGGAGGTCGGCGGCGCGGATCGTTCGGCGGGCGCGCGGATCGAACAGCACGATGTCGGCGTCGCTTGCCGACCTCGATCGCGCCCTTGGCCGGCATGCCGAACCGGCGCGCCGGCGTGGTCGCGATGAGGTCGACCATGCGCTCGATGGTGATCCGGCCCTTCGCGACGCCCTCCGAGTAGAGGATCGCCAGCAGTGTCTCGATCCCCGGCGCGCCGTTGCTGATCTGGTTGAACGGGACGCCGCGGGCGGCGTCGCCCTTCTCGACGGCAAGTCGGTCGGGGACGTGGTCCGTGGCGACCAGGTCGAGCGACCCGTCGGCGAGGCCGGCCCACAGCGCGTCGCGGTCGGCAGCCGAGCGGAGGGGCGGCGAGATCAGGTAGCCGGCGCAGCGGACCGGGTCGGGCTGCTCGTACTCGGCCTCGGTGAAGACCAGGTAATGGGGACAGGTCTCGGCCGTCGCCCGGACGCCGGCCGCCTTCGCGCGGCGGACCTCGTCGAGCGCCGCCGCCGACGACAGATGGACGACGTGAACCGGAGCCTCTGCCTGGCGGGCGAACGCCAGCGCGCGGGCGGTCGCGACCGCCTCGACGTACGGTGGTCGCGTCGTGGCGTGGTAGCGGGGGAGCACGTCACCACGCCCCAACGCGTCGGCGACGGCCGCGTCGAGCAGGACGGGGTCCTCGCAGTGGACCTGGAGCATCCCAGCCGTGGCGTGCCCATGACGCGCATCGCCTCGAACAGGCGCTCGTCCGGCAGCCGGAAGTCGAAGACCATGAACGCCTTCGAGGTTGCGACGCCGGCGTCGATCGTCGCCGGGAGCTCGGGCAGCGGGTCGTCGGCATGACCGCTGATCGCGAGGCTCAACCCGTAGTCGATCGCGCTGTCAGCCGTCGGTCGCGGCGCGCCACTCGTCGCACGCCCGCCACGAGCGAGCGCTCGGCGGCCGGACTGGACCCTGTCCCCGGGTTGTTGAACGACAGGAACGTGGTCGTGCCGCCGAACGCCGCGGCCACGGAGTCCTGGAAGAAGCGGTCGGGCTCGGCGTCCGACGCGACCCGGGTGTGGGTATGGACGTCGACCGCGCCGGGAAGCACCAGCAGCTCGGCCGCATCGATCGACCATTCCGCGCCCGCGGCCTGCCCCGACAGGTCGCTCTCGATGGCGACGATCCGCCCACCGTCCACAAGGACGTCCGCGATCGACGATCCGGACGCCGTGACGACCGTGCCACCGCGGATCAGGAGGTCGGTCACGATATCGGGCCGCCCTCAGCGGTGATGCTCTCGACTGGCATCAGTGAGGGCGTGGGGCGGCGGGCGCGGCGAGCGTCACTCGACCTCGCGGATCGAGATCGACTGGGCGCCTTCCCACAGGCAGCGCCGGCCCATCTCGCGCAGGCGGTCGTCCCAGCCCTCGTCGGCGACGACGCTGGCGAAGTGGTTGGCCGCCAGCGGGCCGACCTTCGACGCCGTCGTGCAGCCTCCGTACGGGAAGAAGATCTCGCACTCGCTGATGCCGCCCGGGTAGATCGCGAGGTGGCCCGGTGCGGGGTGCGACGTGTGGTTCTCGTAGTCGAGCCCGGGCCGGAAATCGCCGAACGGGATCCACGTCGATTTGCCGGTCCAGCGGCAGTGGATGAGCTTCGATTCGATCGGCAGCATGCGCCGGATCGCCTCGACGGTCCGCGGCGCGGCCGGCTCCCAGCGAGCGGTAAAGTGGAGGTCACCGACGACGATCTGCAACGTTCCCATCCGTGGAGGATAGCGTGGCGCTGGGCGCGAAACTGCCGACCCCGACCATCTCGACCCACGTCCTCGACACCGAGCGCGGCATCCCCGCGGCCGGCATCCGGGTGACCCTCTTCCGCCTCGCCGACGACGGCCGGCCGGTGCGCATGACCCAGGCCCTGACCGACGACGACGGACGAGTCCGCGACCTGCTCGAGCGGCCGCTGACGGCCGGCGACTACCGGCTCGAGTTCGGGTTCGAGCGGGGCGGCTTCTTCGAGCGGCTGAGCATGGACCTGCACGTCACCGACGTCACCCGGAGCTACCACGTCCCGTTGCTGATGAGCGCGTTCTCGCTGACGACGTATCGCGGCAGCTGAGCCGCGGCGGCGCGCAGGGGTTCGCGGGCGGGCCTCTCACGCGGCGTGACACGCAAGCTGTCACGGCGGCCTGCCATCGTTGCACCATGACCGCCGAACCGATGCCACCGCTGACCGTCCTCGACGGGCCCGACACCTCGGCCGGACCGCGCGTCCGGGTCGAAGCCGACCGGATCCACGTCGACCGGCTCGTCGTCCACGACCCCGCGCTCGCGTCGTTCCTTGCCGAGCGACCGGCCGAGGACCGCGCCGACCTGCTCGGTCGCGCCGTCCGGATCGGCCTGATCGCGCTCCAGGACGCGGGCGTCACGGTCAACGTCGACGTCGTCCGGGCCGAGTTCGAGAAGCTCCTGCGACAGGCCGAGACGGTCAACGACAAGGCCGCCCAGGCGCTCGAGCAGACGCTCCGGGCCAACTTCGCCGACGGCGACGGCCGCCTGCCGCGCACGCTCGAGCGCTTCCTCGGCGACCGCGGCGCGCTGCGCTCGATGGTCGACGAGCTGTTCGACGAGTCGAAGCGCGACAGCGCCATCGGCCGGATCGGCTCGATGCTCGAGCGCTACTTCGACGGCGATGCCTCGAAGCTCGCCGTCCTGCTCGATCCGACCCGCCTCAACTCGCCGCTCCACCAGTTCCGCCAGGAGATGACCGCGGGGTTCCGCTCGATCGAGGAGCGGCTCGTCGCGATCGAGGCGGCCGCCGCGGCCCGCGGTGCGGAGCGCGCCCGGTCGACGGCCAAGGGCGACGACTTCGAGGCCCTGCTCGAGGCGATGCTCGGCGAGCTGGCGCGCGGCTGCGGCGACCTGCTGGACCGGACCGGGACCGAGTCGGGCGCGGTGATCAAGTCCAAGAAGGGCGACTTCGTGCTCACCCTCGACACGCGGCTGGCGCGCGGCAGCGACGTGCGCGTCGTGATCGAGGCCAAGGACCGCCCGATGTCCATGCGGGCGATGCGCGACGAGCTCCGCGACGCCAAGGAGAACCGCGGGGCGGCCGTCGCCCTCGTCGTGTTCACGCCCGCGCACGCGCCGAGTGGCGTGGCGCCGTTCGCGCTGGTCGGCGACGACGTCTACTGCGTGGTCGACCCCGCGGCGCCTGACCCGGCCACGCTCGAGGCGGCCGTCCGGCTGGCACGGCTGCTCGCGCTCGCGTCCCTCGTGGAGCACGAGGTCGAGGTCGACGCCGCGGCGATCGGCGCCGCGCTCACGGCGATCCGCGAGCAGCTCGAGGTGGTTCGGTCGCTCAAGGCGCAGCTGACCTCGATCTCGAACGCCACGAAGGCGGTCTGGACGGGGCTGGACACGATGCGCTCGACCATCCTGGCTCGCGTCGCTGACGCGGAGGCGGAGATCCGGCAACCGGCCGGATAGGCCTACACGACCCCCGGACAGCCTGCCTAGTCCGACTGGGACCAAGGTGCCGTAGGCAGAGCGGTGCGGTCCGCGCAGGATTTGTGCATGCACCGCCGGATCGCGCCCTTGTTCCTTGCCGTGCTCGTGGCCCTCCCGATCGTCGCCCCCGTGAGCGCGGCGGACCCTCAGCGCCCACCAGCGAGCCATTGCGCCCGCCCCGACCGAGCGTCCGCCGAACCGGCCGGCCGCCGCCGTCGAGCCGCCCCGACCGACCCCACCCGGCGCACCCGATCCGGCCGGCCGCTACATCGTCATGCTCCGTGACGGCGCGAACACCGCGGCCGCCGTCGAGAAGGCCCGCACCCGTCACCGCGTGAACGCCGACCGGACGTACACCCGAACCTTCCACGGCTACTCGGCCAAGCTCGACAAGCAGCAGCGGCGCGAGCTGCTGGCCGACTCGAACGTCGTGGCCGTGGTGCCCGACGGGGTCGTCCAGCTGACCCAGACCGTCCCGACCGGCGTGTCGCGCGTCGGCGGCAAGCAGAGCGGCGTGGCCGCGATCAACGGCGTGGACGAGCGTGTCGACGCCGATGTCGCGATCGTCGACACCGGCATCGCCCTCCACCCAGATCTGAACGTCGCCGGCGGTTACAACTGCTCGACCTCGGACCGCACGGCCTGGCGCGACCGGAACAACCACGGCACGCACGTGGCCGGCACGGTCGCCGCGATCGACAACACCATCGGCGTCGTCGGGGTCGCGCCCGGTGCCCGCGTGTGGGGCGTCAAGATCCTCAACGACGACGGCTACGGCCTGATCTCGTGGTACATCTGCGGCCTCGACTGGATCCTCGCCCAGCGCGACCCGACGGACGCCTCCCGGCCGCTGTTCGAGGCGGTCAACATGAGCGTGACGAAGGACGGCTCGGACGACGGCAACTGCGGCCTGAGCAACAACGACCCGCTCCACCAGGCGATCTGCCGGGTCGTCGGTGGCGGGATCACGGTGGTCGCCGCGGCGGCCAACGACTCGCACAACGCCAGCCGGAACATCCCGGCCAGCTACAACGAGGTCATCACCGTGTCCGCGCTGGCCGACACCGACGGCAAGCCCGGCGGCCTCGGCGGCGATCGCTGCTACTCGTGGGGCGGGTACGACAAGGACGACACGTTCGCCAACTTCAGCAACTACGGCGGCGACGTCGACATCATGGCCCCGGGCAAATGCATCTGGTCGACGATCCCCGGCGGCAACTACGCCTACATGTCCGGCACGTCGATGGCGGCGCCGACCGTCGCCGGGGCGGTCGCCCTGTACAAGGCCAGCCGGCCCGCCGCCACGCCGGCCGAGGTCCGCGACGGCCTGCGCTATCTCGGCAATCTGAACTGGAAGACGGCCACCGACCCTGACGCCACGCACGAGCCCCTCCTCGACGTGTCGCGGATCGCGCCGCTGGGAACCTTTGACTTCGCTCCGGCGCCGGTCGCCAGCACGGTCGAGGCCGGCACGACCGGCACGGTCGCGGTCGACATCGTGCGCAGCCCGACGTTCTTCGAGAAGGTCAAGTTCTCGATCACGTCGCTGCCGGCCGGCTGGTCGGGCGGGCCGTCGCAGACCGGCATCATGGGCTGGAACGAGGACACCGGCCACGTCTCGGTCGTCGTCCCCAATGACGCGTCGATCGGTCGTTACGAGATCGGCGTCCGGGCCACCAACCAGGGCCGCACCGCGGACGGCGTCGTGCCGGTCGACGTCGTGAGCGACGTGCCGACCGCACGCACCCCCGTCGTCAGCCTCGCCTCGGGCGGGACGATGGGCATGACCGACTCGCGCGTGACGGTCTCATGGCCGGCCGGCACCGATCCCTCGAGCGCGATCGCCGGCTACGAGCTGCAGACCAGCGTCGACGGTGGCGCGTACGGCGCGACGCTCGCCCGGTCGGCGGCCCAGCGCTCGGCCACGACCTCGCTTCGCTACGACACGCCCTATCGGTTCCGGGTCCGGACGGTCGATGCGGCCGGGAACTGGAGCCCGTGGGTCCAGGGCGCGACCACCAAGCTGCATCCGGTCGACGATCGCAGTGCGTCGATCGTCCGCCACGGCGGCTGGACCCGGCGCAGCGCCTCGTCCGCGTGGGACGGCACCGTGACCGGCTCGGGCCGGGCAGGCGCCACGATCTCGCTGGCATTCACCGGGCGGAGCATCGCCTTCGTCGGGCCGCAGGGCCCGCGCCGCGGCAAGGCCCGCATCTACATCGACGGCACGTACGTGACGACGATCACGATGCGGCGCTCGACCCTGGCCAGCCGGCAGGTCGCTTATGCCCGCGCCTTCGCGGGGAGCGGGAGCCACACGATCACCGTCCGGGTCGAGGGTGGCGGCAAGCATCCAGGCGTCCGGCTCGACGCATTCATCATCGGCCGCTGACTCCGCGCCGGCGGCCGTGCAAGGCCGTCGCTTGCCACGGTGCGCTATCGTGACCCTCCCGACGGCGCGGGCCGGGAAATCCCGCGACCGATCGGCGGAACGCTGAGGTCGACATGGCGCGTGCAATGTGGAAGGGGGCCGTCCAGTTCGGGCTGGTCACCATCCCGGTGAAGCTCTATCTCGCGACCGAGTCCAAGGGCATCAGCTTCAACATGCTGCACAAGGACGACCTGTCGCGCATCCAGATGAAGGTCTGGTGCCCGGTCGAGGACGAGCCGATCTCGCGCGGCGACACGGTCAAGGGCTACGAGTACTCGCCCGGCGAGTACGTCGTGATCACCGACGAGGACCTCGAGAACGTGCCGCTCAAGACGGTCCGTTCGATCGAGATCGAGCAGTTCACCAAGGCCGAGCGCGACGACAACGCGGTCCGCTTCGTCAAGAGCGCCTACTACCTGGAGCCCGACAAGGTCGGGCGGAAGGCGTTCCACCTGCTCAAGTCGGTCCTCCTCGAGGAGGGCCTGACGGCGATCTGCAAGGTCGTGATCAAGGACCGCGAGGCGCTCGCCGCGCTCGACCCGTTCGGCGAGACGATGCTCCTGACGACCCTCCACTGGCCGGACGAGATCCGCTCGACCGACGAGCTCGACCTCGGCGACGAGGACTACGACTTCAAGCCGGCCGAGCTCAAGATGGCCCAGCAGCTCGTGTCCGCGATGACCGGCGACTTCGACCCGGCGCAGTACAAGGACGAGTACCGCGAGGCGCTCGAGACGATCATCGAGGCCAAGGTCGACGGCAAGGAGACCGTGGCGGTCGAGGCGCCCGAGGAGAGCGGCAACCTGATCGACCTGATGGCGGCCCTCGAGGCGTCGGTCAAGTCGGCCAAGGCCGCTCGCGAGTCGAGCAGCGACAAGCCGGTGTCCGTGTCGGAGGCCAAGGCCGCCAAGGCAAGCGGCAAGGCCGCCGCCGCGAAGGCCAAGGCCAGCGGCCGACGAGGACGCCGAGGAGGCCAAGGCCAAGCCCGCCGCGCGGAAGCGCAAGACGGCCTGACCCCGGGCGGCGGGGCGCGTTGCGCTCGCGCTCACAGACGGGCGCGACCGCCGGCCCTTTGCGCCGACGGCCCGCGCTCGGCACACTCATCGCCATGCCGCTCGACGAATACCGCCGCAAGCGCGACTTCGCCAAGACCCCCGAGCCGCCGCCGAGCGCGTCGGCCACGGCCGCGGCGTCGCGTGGCGGCCGCTTCGTCATCCAGCGCCACCGCGCGACCCGGCTCCATTACGACTTCCGGCTCGAGGTCGGCGGCGTGCTCGTGTCGTGGGCCGTCCCGAAGGGTCCGACGCTCGACGCCGGCGTGCGCCGGATGGCCGTCCACGTCGAGGACCACCCGATCGAGTACTTCGACTTCGAAGGCGTCATCCCGAGCAAGCAATACGGCGCCGGCGACGTGATCGTCTGGGACTGGGGGACGTGGGAGGCGGAGGCCCCGACCGTCGACGCCACGACCGCGATCCCGGCCGGCGAGCTCAAGTTCGAGCTCCACGGGCAGAAGGTCAACGGCCGGTTCACGATCGTCCGGACGAGCGGCCGGCGGCGAAAGGGCGACGATCCGGCGGCACGCGCGTTCGAGGACGACGCAGGGCGACCAGTGGCTGCTCATCCACAAGCGCGGCCCGACCTCGCAACCGGGCTGGGACGCCGAGGACCACCCGGCGAGCGTCAAGACCGGCCGGACCAACGACGACGTCAAGGCCGATCGCGACGCGCTGTGGATCGGTCAGGCGCCGGCCGCGGCCGCCGAGATCGACCTGACGGGCGCCGTCGAGGCACCGATGCCGCAGCGGATCGAGCCGATGGCGGCGACCCTCGCGTCCAAGCCGTTCAGCGACCCGGACTGGCTGTTCGAGATCAAGTGGGACGGCTACCGGGTCCAGGCGGTCGTCGCCGGCGGCAAGGTCCGGATCTGGACGCGCAACATGCACGACGCCGAGACCTACTTCCCACGCCTCCTCAGCCCGCCGAGCTGGATCGACGCCAGCGAGGCGATCGTGGACGGCGAGGTGGTCGCGCTCGACGACGCCGGTCGGCCCGAGTTCGGGCTGCTCCAGGAGCGGCTCGGCGACAAGAGCGCCCCGGGCCTGATGTTCCAGGCGTTCGACCTGCTCTATCTCGACGGGCGCTCGCTGCTGGCGGTCGCGCTCGAGGATCGCAAGCGACTCCTGAAGAGCGTCCTCAAGCCGCACCCGCGGGTCCGCTTCGCGTCGCACATCGAGGGCGACGGCCTGGCGTTCTTCGAGGCGGCGCGCGACCAGCAGCTCGAGGGCGTCATCGCCAAGCTGCGCCGCTCGCACTACGAGCCGGGCCGCCGGTCGACCTCCTGGCTCAAGCTCAAGGTCCGACCCGAGCAGGAGCTCGTGGTCGGCGGCTGGACCCCGGGCGAAGGACGGGCGTCCGATCTCGGCGCGGTGGCGGTGGGGGTGTACGACGACGGCCACCTTCGCTTCGCCGGCAAGGTCGGCTCCGGGTTCGACGGCAAGACGCGGCGACTGCTGCTCGGCAAGCTGGCCGCGCTCGAGACCGACGAGGCGCCGTTCGACCCGCCGCCACCGCGCGACTACCGCGGCCGCTGGGGCGGCGAGCTGCGCAACGTCCGCTGGGTCCGGCCGGAGCTGGTCATCCGCGCCGAGATGGGCGGCTGGTCGCGCGACGGGATGGTTCGCCAGGCCGCGTTCAAGGGCCTCGAGGAGGGCCGCGACCCGACGGACGTCACGCGCGAGCTCGCCGTGGCCACGACGACGGCCGTCCGCGAGGCCGAGGCGGCCAGCCCGGAACCCACACCTGCAACGCCCACGGCCGATGCGGGCCCCGCCCGCACCACACGGAGGACTGCCATGCCAGCGGCTGCGCCAACGACCGGCGACCCCGAGCATCCATGGGCCGCCACCGACCCCGAGCTGGCCGCCCTCGACGCGCTCGGCAAGGAAGGCGTCTGGAAGGTCGGCGACAACGAGCTCAAGCTGACGAACCTCGACAAGCCGCTGTTCGAGGCCGAGCCGCCGGTCACCAAGCGCGAGCTCATCCGCTACTTCGCCCGGATCGCCCCGACGATGCTGCCGCACCTCGTCGACCGGCCGCTCAACCTGCAGCGCTTCCCGAACGGCGCGGGCTCGCCCGGCTTCTGGCAGAAGGACATCCCGGGCACCGCCCCGGCCTGGCTCACCCGCTGGCAGGAGACGGGGCTCGACGGACGCGAGGATCGCGACGCCAACGACCACCTGATCGCCGATCGCGCCGCGACCCTGGCCTGGCTCGGCAACCAGGCCAGCTTCGAGATCCACGCCTGGACCGGGAAGCTGCCCGATCCGTGGCGCCCGACCTTCGCCTACATCGACATCGACCCGGGCGACAAGACGACCTGGGAGGAGACCCTCGTCCTGGCCCGGCTGTACCGCACGGCGCTCGGGCATCTCGGCGTCCGCGGCTACCCGAAGACCACGGGCAAGCGCGGGATCCAGGTCTGGATCCCGATCGTGCCGCGCTACGGGTTCGACGAGACGAGCACCTGGGTCGAGCGGGTGTCGCGGGCGGTCGGGTCGACCGTCCCGGACCTCGTCTCGTGGGAGTGGGCGAAGGGCGCCCGCAAGGGCCGCGCCCGGCTCGACTACACGCAGAACGCGAGCATCAAGACGCTCGTCGCGCCGTATGCGGTCCGGCCCGCGCCCGGCGCGCCGGTGTCGGCGCCGATCGCCTGGGAGGAGCTCGACGACCCGGCGCTGCGCCCCGACCGCTGGACGATCCGGACCATCGTCGAGCGCGTGGCCGAGCGCGGCGACCTGTTCGCGGCAGCCCAGACCGACGCCCAGGAGCTGCCGAGCGTCTGACGCCGGGGCCGCGACGCCGCGCGGTCGGCCGGTCGTGGCACGATTCGGCCATGGATGACGACACGATCGGCCTGCGGCAGCCCGACGCCGCGAGCCTGTACGACTGGGTCCGCCCGGCCGCGGCCGCGTTCGGCGAGGAGTTCAGCCGGCAGGAGTTCGACCACGACCTGATGAACGCTCGAGCAGGACCGCCTCATCGGCGGCGTCGATGGCGATGCGTGGGTTGGGACCGGCGGCTCGTACACGTTCCGCCTTACGGTCCCGGGCGGGGAGGTCGGGGCCGCCGGGATCACCGTCATCGCCGTCGCCGCCGAGCCATCGGCGGCGCGGCATCCTGCGCCGGATGATGGGCTGGCTGCTCGACCAGGCGGTCGAGCGTGGCGAGGCGGTGGCGATCCTGTGGGCATCCGAGTCCGCGATCTACCAGCGCTTCGGCTATGGGATGGCCACGCTCCAGACCACCTTCGACATCGAGCGGACGCGTGCCCGATTCGTGCGGCCCGTCGAGCCCGTCGGGCGGATGCGGCTGGTCGATCGTGACGAGGCGTGCCGGCTCATCCCGCCGGTCTACGACGAGGTCCGACCGGCCATCCCGGGCGCGGTCAGTCGCACCGAGGCGAAGTGGCGCCACGAGCTGCTCGACGACGCCGAGTGGATGCGCCGCGGCAACGGCTCGAAGTTCATCGCCGTCCTGGAGGTCGACGGGGCCGTCCGTGGCTACGCGATCTACCGGGTCAAGAGCGAATGGGACGATCGCGGCCCGAACAACTCGGTGCTCGCCCTCGAGGTCATCGGCCTTGACGCCGCGGCCGAGCAGGCGGTCTGGCAGTGGCTGTTCGAGACCGACCTCGCCGGCCACATCAAGGCCTGGCGCGGGCCGTTCCCGCACCCGCTGGTGCTCGAGCTGACCGAGCCACGGCGACTCGGGCTGACCGTCCGCGAGGGTCTCTGGCTCCGCCTGCTCGACATGCCGGCCGCACTCGAGGCCAGGACCTACGACCGGCCCGGCAGCCTGACGTTCGCGCTGACCGACGCGTTCCGTCCGGCGAACGCTGGGCGCTGGCAGCTCGAGGTCGGGGCGGACGGCTCCGCGGCCGGCGACCGGGGAGCGCGGTCTCGGTCCGGGCGTTCGACGGCGACCCGGACCTGACCCTCGACACCAGCGACCTCGCGACCGTCTACCTCGGGGCGTTCACGTTCGCCGACCTCGCCCGCACCGGGCGGGTGAGGGAGTGCCGGCGCGGGCGCCGTTGCCGAGGCGGACCAGATGTTCGCGACCACCGCCACGGCCTGGTGCTCGACGATGTTCTGATTCGGCCGGCCAGTCGTCGGGCGGCCGGATCGCCGGATCGCTCAGTCGATCCGGAACCAGCCGATCAGCGCCTCACCGGTCGACTGCCGGATCCCGTCCGCGTCCATCGTCAGCGTGATGTCGTCGCGACCCGGCCAGTTCGGGTCGTAGCAGCGGATCGTGATCGCGTCGTCGTCGACGTAGCCGTAGGCAAGCACCTGGTGGTCGGCCTTCATCGCCATCGGGTTCAGGCCGTGATGACGAATCAGGCCGACCCGCGACAGCCGTCCGCCATCGACCGCGGCGCGGATGCGCGGCCACTCGCGATCACGGGTCCGGCGGCCGGCCGGGCCGGCCCCGAACGCGCCCATCCACCAGAACCGGATCGGCGTCGCCAGCCAGTCGAGGGACCGCACCTGGCGACGGACGATCGTCCGGAACAGGGTCGAGCCGTTGGCCGGGGCGACGTCATCGGACGGGATCGCGAGCCCGGCTTCGAAGCGCTCGCGGACGAACCAGGCCATCCCGCCGCACAGCCCGCCGGCGGCATCGCCGATCCCGATCAGGCGCGGGTCGAGCGGGCCGAAGCGAACCGTCGGCCCGGGCTCGAACCGGTTGGCGAACCGAAAGCCGTTGGCGCTCGGCGTGAAGCCGGGCACCGCGTTCGACGCGATCATCGTGGCCAAGGGTAGGCGGTGGCCCGGGCGCCACGCAACGGCATCCGACCGCCGTCGCGCCCGATGGGCACCGCCGCGGCGCTCTACCATCGGGCAATGGCCGTTCGCACGAGCGCCGGGATCCTCCTGTACCGCCGGTCGGCGCCCGAGGGCCGGCTCGAGGTCCTCCTCGCCCACCCGGGCGGGCCGTACTTCGTCAACCGCGACCTCGGCGACTGGACGATCCCCAAGGGCGAGCCCGACGGCGCAGCGGAGGCGTTGCCCGCCGTCGCCCGACGCGAATTCGCCGAGGAGACCGGCCACCGGCTCGACGCCGACGCGCCGATGGTCGAGCTCGGGACGATCGTCCAGAAGGGTGGCAAGGTCGTCCACGCCTGGGCGGTCGAGGGCGACCTCGACCCGACCACTGCCCACTCGAACGAGTTCGACGTGGAGTGGCCGCCGCGCTCCGGGCGACGGGTGCCGTTCCCCGAGATCGACCGCGTCGAATGGTTCGAGCCCGACGAGGCACGCCGCCGGATCAAGCCGACGCAGGCGCCGTTGATCGATCGGCTGGAGGACGCCCTCGAACGGTCGCTGACCGGCGCCCCGACGGGCGATCGCGCGGATCGCCGGACTACTTGGCGGGGACCACCGTGATGCGGACGACGGTCGGAGCGGCACCCGAGGCAACCAGCGAGCCGTCGTCGGGGGTCACGACATCGAGCACGAGCAGGTAGTCGCCGGCTGCCTCCGGGGAGGACAGGTACAGCCATGCGTCGGCCGTCGCGCCCGGCGCAAGGCCGATCGGCAGGTCCGAGCGACACGGTGTGGGTGGTCGCGTCCGGCAGGAGCTTCGCGCCGGCCGAAAGCGGGATCCAGCGGGCGACCACGGTGGCCGGGACGGCCGGCACCTGGCTGACCTTGCTCGACGGTGTCTTGATCGCCTCGCGGCCCCAGGCCTTCTTGCCGAGGTTCTCGACACGGACACCGAGGGCGGCCTCGCCGCCCGCAACGACGGTGGCGCTCGGGGCGGCCGTGATCGCGCCGTCGAAGTCGCCGGTGACGCGCACGACGAGCGGCGGCAGGAGCGCCTGGGTCGCTGCGTCGTAGGCGACCCCGTCCGCGTCGTGGAGCGTGATCGTCAGCCGATAGCGGCCGGCGGCGTCCGGGAGGACGACCGGCACCTGGAAGGCGTTCTTGGCGACCTTGACCGCGACCGGAGCGACGACGTCGCCGGCCTGCTCGGGCACGATCAGCCCGACGGCGTCGGTCGGCGGATCGATCCATTGCTTGCCGCGGGCGTCGTCAACGGCCTCCTCGACGGCCGGCGCAACGGCTTCCGGCGCGGCGTCCAGGTCTCCCGTCTCGACCGGAGCCGTCGGTGCTCCGCTCGCATCGCCGGTGGCTGGATCGGCTGGCGCCGCGGGATCGGGCGCGGCCGGATCGTCGCCTCCGACCTCGCTGGCTGGATCGACCGGCGCCACGCTCGTGACGTCGATCGGGTCCCAGCGGACGCTGGCCTGGATGCCCTTGGGCAGCGCCTTGCGGTCCTTGATCGTGAACGGCAGCAGCAGGTTCGACTTCGCGGCGGCCGTCGGCAGACCGGCGAAGCCCGGCGTCGCGAGCGCGATGCCGGTCCCGGTCAGCGATGGGACGAGGATTTCCAGCAGCGCATACGCCGAGCTGGCCGAGCCGCTCGCCCCGGCGAGCACGTCCGACGGCGCCAGCCCGGACTTCATGACGATCGAGCGGGTGAAGCCCGACGTGCGCGTCTCCGGGTCCATCTGGGCGACGTACCCCGGGCTTCGCTGGCTGGCGAACGCGAACCGGTGCCCGTTCGCGCTCGGGCTCCGCAGCCAGGCGTTCTGGATCGACCCGGAGCCGCCGAGGATCGCGCGGACGAAGTAGTAGGGGCTCGACCAGGCCTCGGCGATGACGGCCGAGGCCCCCGCCTGGATGAAGCCGGCCGCGTAGTTGTCGACCCGCTGGCGGGCCTCGGCGAGCGTGCCTTCGGGGAGGCCGGGCTCGGTGTTGCCGCTGGCGTAGCACAGGTGGTTGAGCAGGACGACCGCATTCTTGGCGAGCTTGAGCTCGGAGCCGACCAGCGCCTCACCGAAGTACTGGTGGGTCGAGTCGCTGCCGCCCGGCGTCGGGTTGAGGCCGAGGCCGTTCTGCGTCGCCGGGAACAGCTCGTCGCGGTAGCGGCTCGGCCAGCCGTTGCCATGACCCATGTAGACGACGAGCGAGGCACCCTTCAGGGCGGCCTTGACGGCCGGCCAGGTGGCGTTCGGCGAGTAGAGCTCGGTGACGTCCGGCGTGTAGTGGCGGGCGATCGACGCAGCGACGCGGGCCTGCGCCCGGTAGCCATCCGTCGCTGCGCCGGCCGGCCCGACGACGAAGACGACCTTGGGCACCGCCGCAGGCGCGGCCGGAGCCGCGGCGAACGTTGCCGGCGCGAACAGGCCGACCAGAAGCAGGGTCGCGATGATCGACGCGCTCAACCGTCGCACGATGAAGGGGCACCCCTCCGTGTGGATGGATAAGGCTACTGCGGTTCGGTCCGGAGCACCATACCGTTTCGCACTTTTCGCTCACGCTTATCCGGCCGCTCGCGGTGCGTCGGCGCACCGACGAGGTCCGCGTACCATCGGCCCATGGCCAATCGCCTCGCCGGGGAGACCAGTCCGTACCTCCTGCAGCACGCGAACAACCCCGTCGACTGGTTCCCGTGGGGTCCCGACGCGCTGGCCAGGGCCAAGCTCCTCGACCGGCCGATCTTCCTGAGCATCGGCTACGCGGCCTGCCACTGGTGCCACGTGATGGAACGCGAGTCGTTCGAGCACGAGTCGACGGCGCGCTACCTGAACGACCGGTTCGTGTCGATCAAGGTCGATCGCGAGGAGCGGCCCGACCTCGACCAGGTCTACATGGCCGCGGTGCAGGCGATGACCGGCGGCGGCGGCTGGCCGATGTCGGTGTTCCTGACGCCCGACGGGCGGCCGTTCTACGGCGGCACCTACTACCCGGACGAGCCGCGCCACGGCATGCCCTCGTTCCGCCAGGTGCTCGAGGGGGTCGACCGCGCGTGGCGCGAGCAGCGGGCCGACGTCGAGGCTGCGGGCGGCCGGCTGGTCCAGGGGCTGATCGACCAGTCACGGCTCGAGGCTGGCACGGACGACCCGACACCGGACCTGCTGGCGACCGCGACGGCCGGGATCGAGGCCTCGTTCGACCCGGCCAACGGCGGCTGGGGCAGCGCCCCGAAGTTCCCGCAGCCGATGACCATCGAGTTCCTGCTCCGCCGCCACCGCGCGACCGGCGATCCGCGGCCGCTCCTCGTCGCCCGCCGGTCGCTCGACGCGATGGCCGACGGCGGGTTGCGCGACCAGCTCGGCGGCGGGTTCCACCGCTACTCGACCGACGCGCGCTGGCTGGTGCCCCACTTCGAGCAGATGCTCTACGACAACGCCCAGCTCGCGCGCGTCTACGTCCACGCCTGGGCGCTGACCGACGACGCGCGCTACCGCGACGTCGCGACCGGGACGCTCGACTACCTGCTCCGCGAGCTGACCACCGCCGACGGCGCGTTTGCCGCAAGCCAGGACGCCGACACCGACGGCATCGAAGGGTTGACCTTCACCTGGCGCGCCGCCGAGATCCGCGACGTCCTCGGCGACGCGGCGCCGCTGTTCGAGGCGGCGTACGGCGTGACCGATGACGGGAACTGGGAGGGGGTCACGATCCTGAGCCGGGTGGCGACCGACGCCGAGCTCGCGGACGGGCACGGGCTGACCGCGACGGAGGTCGCGACTCGGCTGGCCGACGCGCGCGCCCGCCTCCTCGCTCGCCGCGCCGACCGCCCCCAGCCGGCGCGGGACGACAAGGCGCTGGCCGCCTGGAACGGGCTGGCGATCGCCGCGCTGGCCGATGCCGCCGTCGCCCTCGAGGCGTCCGACCCGGCCGCGGCCGCGCGCTACCGCGAGGCCGCGACGCGCGCCGCCGGAGACGATCGTGGCCGGGCTCGTCGGCGAGGACGGGCAGCTGGGCCGGTCGTGGAAGGACGGGCGGGCGGTCGGCAACGGCGTCCTGGAGGACTCCACGCACCTCGCCGACGGCCTGCTCGCGCTCTACGAGGCCACCTTCGAGGAGCGCTGGTTCACGATCGCGCGCCGCCTCGTCGATCGCGTCCTCGCTCGCTTCGGCGACCCGGCCGGCGGCTTCTTCGACACCGCCGACGACCACGAGCGGCTCGTCACCCGCCCGAAGGACGTCCAGGACAACGCCGTGCCGTCGGGCAACGCGATGGCGGCCCGCGTGCTGCTTCGCCTCGCGGCGTGGACCGGCGAGGGGGCGTACCGGGCTGCCGCGGAGCGCGCGATCCGGACGGTGGTGCCGTACGTCGCCCGGTATCCGACCGGCTTCGCCCACTGGCTCGGCGCGATCGACCTCGCGCTGGCGCCCGTCGTCGAGGTCGCGATCGTCGGGGCGCCGGACGACCTGGGCACGGCGGCGCTGCTGGGTGTCGCGCGGACGGGCTTCCGACCGAACCAGGTCGTCGCGGTCGCGGCCGACCCGTCGGCCAGTCCGGTCCCGCTGCTCCATGAGCGTGTGGCGCTCGACGGCCGGCCGACCGCCTACGTCTGCCGAGATTTCGCCTGCCGGCTGCCGGTGACGGACCCTGCCGCGCTCGCCGAGCAGCTCACCGCGGCGCTGGCCGGCGCTGATCGCGGGTGACCGACGCGCCGGCTGGGCCAGCCGGGCCGGTGGCGCCGCGTCCGGCCGCGACCGTCGTCCTGCTCCGTCCGGGGCCGGCCGGGCTGGAGGTGCTGCTGACGCACCGGCCGGCGACGATGGCCTTCGCGCCGGACGTGCACGTCTTCCCCGGTGGCCGGGTCGACGCCGGCGATGCGGATCCGTCGCTGGCGCCGCGCTCGGTGCGGTCGGCAGTCGAGGCGGCCGATGCACTCGGCGGCGACCTCGAGCCGGAGCCGGCGCTGGCCGCTCACGTGGCCGCGATCCGCGAGCTGTTCGAGGAGGCCGGCGTGCTGCTGGCGGACACGGTCGCTCGGCCCGACCGCGTGGCGGCTGCCCGCGACGGCCCTGCTCGAGGGCGCGACCGACGTTTGCCACGATCGCCGCCGAGCTCGACCTCCGGCTGCGGACCGATCGCCTGGTCGCGCTGTCGCGCTGGGTGACGCCGCCGACCCTGCCGCGCCGGTTCGATGCGCGGTTCTTCGCCGCGGCGCTGCCCGAAGGGACGGGGGCCTCGTTCGAGGGTGGCGAGGTGGTGGCCCATGACTGGCTGCGTCCGGCCGATGCGCTGGCCGCCATGGCCGAGGGCCGGCTGGCGATGTGGCTCCCGACGAGCAGCACCCTCCAGCAGCTGGAGCACGCCCCGTCGCTCGAGGCGATCCGCACGAGGCTGGCGGCGGGCCGACTCGGCCAGGTCGAGGTCGAGGTCGTGTCGCCCGAGGTGACCCGCATCGTGATGCCGGCCGGTGGCGGCGTCGCGGGCCAGCCGGTCTGCGCCTACCTCGTCGGGCACCGCCGGTTCGTGCTGGTCGACCCGGGCGATCCGACCGGCCCCGGGCTCGATCGGGCCCTCGCGCTGGCGGCACGAGCCGGCGGCGCGATCGAGGCGGTCGCCCTGACCCACGTCGACCCGGACCATGCCGCGGGTGCCGAGGCCGTGGCCGAGATCCTGGGCGTGCCCGTCGTCGTCGGTCCGGGCGGCGGTCGTCCGTTGCCGTACGAGGTTCGCGAGCTCGCCGATGGCGCGGTCGTGCCCGGCGGCGACGTCCCGCTCCGGGTCGTGGCCACGCCCGGGCCGCGGGCCGACCACGTCGCCTTCGCCGACGCGGCGGGCCGGTTCGTGCTGGCCGGCGACCTCGACGGCCGGCGCGGGGCGCGCTCGATCACCGGACCGGTCGACGCGGCCGCCCTCGACGCGTCGCGGGAACGCGTCCGCCGACTGGCACCTGACGCGACATGGCTCGGCGGCCACCCGGCGGAACCGGGCGCCGAGCCTGACAGCTCCGCGCTGGGCTAGGCGCGATTCTCGGGGAGTGCCGCGTTGAGGTTGCGCAGGAAGTTGAGGCCCTCGTCGACCTGCTCGACCGGGGCGTATGGGCCCGGCATCAGGAAGCACGGCCGGCCGGCGAGCGCGACGCCGGGCAGATGCCCCCACGACTCGGTCAGCGCCCGTCCGGCCGAGATCGCCGCCGCGCGCTTGTAGATGAACACGACCGCGGCCGGTCGCCAGATCGCGATCTTCTGCCACAGCGGCCCGACCCCGGCGGTCAGCGCGGCGTCGCTCGCCTCGTCGCGGGCCGTCGGTTCACGGAGCAGGTCGGTGATGCCGTGGCCGGCCGCGACGAGCGCGTCATCGGCGGCCTCGACCGCGCTCGTCCGGGGAATGATCCCCGCCGTCATCAGCCGGCCCCAGAACGAGCGCCCGAGGCGGCCCTGGTGGTAGTGGCCGGCGGTCACGCTGACCGGCGACGGGTTGAGCCCGACGAACAGCAGCCGGTCACGCAGCGGCGGCAGGTCGGCCAGGGTCTCGACGTCCCGGCCGTCGATCTCGATCGTGACCCGATGCGGGCCGGGTCCGGGCCGCGCGGTGAGCGCGGTCAGCTCGTCGGGGGTCATCGGGGCATTCGGTGCATTCGAGGCTTCGGCTCGTCGCGGCGGGCGATCGGCCGGCCTAGCTCGGTTTGTCGCCGTCCGGATCGGTCGTCGAGCCGTCCGAGGTCCGGGCCTGGATCTCCGCCTGGGCCTTGGTCGCCTCGGTCTTCGCCTCGCGGACGCCGCGACCGAGCGCTTCGCCGAGCTTCGGCAGCGTCTTCGGCCCGCGCCACAGGACGACGAGGATGAGGATGATGACCAGGGGGATCAGCAGGTCGGGGCCCATGCGCGGATGGTACAGCGCGCGCTCCGCGACCGGGGGAGCGCGAATCCGCGGGCGCGAGGCACCCGGCGGCCGGTAGAGGCTCAGCCGCGCCGCGGCCGGTCGGCGACGGGGATGACCAGCCGGAGCGCGGTGTGCGTCGCCGAGAACGACGCGACCTTGTTGTCGACCAGGCGCGCCGACCTGGCCGCGGCGATGACCTCGACGTCGCGCAGGGTGGCGGCCTTGCCCTTCCGCGATACGACCCAGATCGAGCCGTTTCGGCGGATCCGGGTGGCCAGCTCGTGGAGCGCCCCGAGCGCCTCGATCGAATCGGCACCGAGCAGGACGACGTCGCTGTCGGGCTCGGGCCAGCCCTCGGTCAGGTCGGTCGTGCGCTCGGCGATCAGGACGAGGATGTCGGCGTCGTCGATGTCGAGCACGGCTACCCGCATGCCCGGCCTGATCCCGAGCTTGTCGAGCAGCGGCGTGGTGTAGATCCGTTCCATGGCCGGTATCGTGCCATGCATGCTGCTCGTGTTCGGGCCGCGCTCGACGACCTACGACTTCGGGCCCGGCCACCCGCTCACGCCGCGGCGGTTCGGCCCCGGGATCGACCTCCTGCGGTCGGTCGGGGCGGAGCCGGGCATCGCCCCGGAGCCGGCGCCCGACGAGGAGCTCGCGTGGTGCCACACGCGGCGCTACATCGACGTCGTGCGCCGGTTCTCGGCGCAGCCGTTCGGCGGCGGCGCGAACGGCATCGGCGAGGGCGGCGACGATCCGCCGTTCGCCGGGATGCACGAGGCCGGCGCGGCGGTGGCAGGCGGCTCGCTGCGCGCGGTCGAGGCCGTGCTCCGCGGCGACGTCGAGCACGCCTTTCACCCCGGCGGCGGGCTGCACCACGCGATGCCCGATCGCGCGTCGGGGTTCTGCATCTACGACGACCCGGCGCTGGCCATCGCCCGGGCGCGGCGCGACGGCCTGCGCGTCCTGTACGTCGATCTCGACGTCCACCACGGCGACGGCGTCCAGGCGATCCATCTCGACGACCCCGGCGTCCTGACGCTGTCGATCCACGAGACCGGGCGCTACCTCTTCCCGGGCACCGGCGACGTCGACGAGCTGGGCGAGGGGACCGCGGCCGGGACGGCCGTCAACGTGCCGCTCGAGCCGGGGACCGGCGAGCGACCCTGGCTGGCGGCGGTGCGTGCCCTGGTCCCCGAGCTGGCCGCCGCGTTCGGGCCGGACCTCGTCGTGTCGCAGCACGGCGCGGACACCCATGCCTGGGATCCGCTGGCGCATCTCAACCTGACCACGACCGCGATGGGCGAGGCCGCACGCGTGGTGGACGCGGTGGCCCACCGGCACGCTGCGGGGCGCTGGCTGGCGACCGGCGGCGGCGGCTACGACGCGTACCGGGTCGTGCCGCGGACCTGGAGCCTCGTCTGGCTGGCGGGAGCGCATCGCGACGTGCCGGCAGCGACATCGGCCGACTGGAGGACGCGCTGGGCGACGGAGGCCGCCCGCTACGGCCAGACGCCGCTGCCGGCCACGTTCGACGACCCGCCGAACGCCGGGGAGCCGGTCGACGCCGCACAGGACGCCGCCGAGCGCCGATCGACCGCGACCGTGGCGCTCGTCCGGCGCGCGGTGGTTCCCCGGCTGCTCCGCGAGGCTCGCGATCGCGGCTGGTGGGATCCGCTCGGGGCAGCGCCGGCCGGCCGACCCGCCGACGTCGAACCTCCGGTCGCGACCACGGGAATGCCGACGATCCTCCCCGTGGTCGATGCCGCGACGTGGGACAAGCTCGTCCTGGCCGGCGGCGTCTTGGCGCCGGCTGATCCTGGGGCGGGTCACGCCCTGATCGCTGCCGGCCTCCGCGACGGGCTGCGGGCCACGCTCGCGGTCAGCGGCACAAGCGTGGTCGGCGCTGCCCTCTCCCGCCCGGTCGACGGGACGTCGCGCGCCGACCTGCTCGGCCTCGGGGTCGCGGCCGGATGGCGCCGACAGGGGCTCGCCGGCCGCCTGCTGGCTGCGCACGTCGAAGGCCGGCCGGCGGGCGTCGACGAGCTCGCCGCCGAGGTGAGTGTCGCCGAGCGCGACCCGCGCGACCCGCTCGACGGCCGCCTCCGCCGGGACATCGCGCGGCGGCTGTTCGAGGCCGCCGGGTTCACCGTCATGCCGGCCGATGCCGGCCTCCGCGACGGCCGATCCGGCGGCGATCGTCGCGGTGCGGGCTGGACCTGACCGGAATCGATCGACCCCGGGTCGTAGGGACGACCCGGGGTCGGGGTTGCTCGGCGGGTTCGCCGCCGGCGTGGTCAGCCGGCCGGCGCCGCCGGCCGGCGGCCGCGTGTCGTGACCGGCGATCGTGCCCGGCCGCCACGGCGTCCCGAGCATCGGCAGCAGGTAGCGGTCGACGCCGTAGTAGCCGGCGACCTTCCAGGCCAGCATCAGGCCGATGGCGAGGGTGAACAGGACCGGGTTGGTCGAGGACGAGCCAGCGAGCAGGAAGGACATGTTCATGAAGGCGCCGAAGAAGGCCGCGAAGCCCGTCAGCAGGCCGATGATCAGGCCGATCCCCACGGCCAACTCGCCGAAGGTGATCACGTAGGTCATCCAGTTCTCGGCGCCATTGTCGAGGAGCGTCTGGATGAAGGCGCGGTACCAGTCGTAGGAGATCGGCGGTCGGCCGCCTTCGGGGGTCGCCACAGCCCGCTCCCAGAAGCCGGCCAGCGCCGTGCCGGCGTCCGCGCCGACCCACGCGGGATCGGTGAACTTGTGCCAGCCCGCCTCGAGCCACGAGAAGCCGAGGTACAGGCGGATCGGCAGCCAGAACAGGCCGGCCCGCGAGTTGCCGAACAGGAAGCGGGTGAAAGCCGGACCCTCGATCTCGATGGTCTCGCCACCCGGCTCCTTGCGCTGCTGGAACAGGATCACGAGCAGGACGATGAACGAGAGCCAGAAGCCGACCGTCACGACCTGGCTGATGGTCGACCCTTCCTCTGGGTTGACCCATGGGTTGATCAGGTAGAGGAGCAGTACCGCGGCGATGGCACCGAAGACCGCGGCCATGTTCCGTGTGCTGGTCATCCGACTCCCTTCCCTTCCGTCACACCACCTGGGGGTGATCGTGATGCAACGCTACGCGCATTGAACGGAACCACAAGGGCCAGCGACATGGCCAGATGGCACCGGTGCAGGGTCCGTTCGGCCCTTGTCGCTGCGCAAGAATTCGAACAGGTGGTCCAAACACGGTGCCCGCGCTACACTCACGGCCCGTGTCCGCGCCGCCCCTTCTCGCCGACCCGCTCGCGCGATTCTCGCCCGCCGTCCGTGACTGGTTCCGGGCCAGCTTCGAGGCGCCGACCGATGCCCAGGCGCAGGGCTGGGCGGCGATCGCCGGCGGCCGCCACACGCTGATCCACGCCCCGACGGGGAGCGGCAAGACGCTCGCCGCGTTCCTGTGGTGCATCGACCGGCTGGCGACCCAGCCGTCCGCGCCGCCCGAGCGCGGGACGCCGGGCACCGTCCGCGTCCTGTACGTCTCGCCGCTCAAGGCGCTGACCTACGACATCGAGCGCAATCTCCGCGCGCCGCTGACCGGGATCGGGCTGGCTGCCGCCCGGCTGGGCGAGCCGCCGCCCGTGATCTCGGTCGCCAGCCGGACCGGCGACACGCCGGCCGAGGACCGGCGCCAGATCGCCCGCCACGCGCCCGACATCCTGATCACGACCCCCGAATCGCTGTACCTGATGCTCACCAGCGCGGCGCGCGAGGTGCTGCGCGGCGTCGAGCACGTCATCGTCGACGAGGTCCACGCCATCGCCGGCTCGAAGCGCGGCGCCCACCTCGCGCTCAGCCTCGAACGCCTCGAGGCCCTGCGCGACCCATCCGGGGACACGCCGCCGATGCAGCGGATCGGCCTGTCCGCCACGCAACGGCCGCTCGACACGATCGCCCGCTTCCTGGGCGGGATCGGCACCGACCGCGAGGTCGCGATCGTCGACGCCGGGACGCGCAAGGCGCTCGACCTGCAGGTCGTCGTGCCCGTCGACGACATGGCCGCGATGGGGGAGCTGCTGCCGCCCGACGAGCAGCCCGGCGGGCCGGCGACCAGCCCGGACCTGCGCACGAGCATCTGGCCGGCGATCCACCCGGCGATCCTCGAGCTGATCCGGAGCCACCACAGCACGATCGTGTTCACCAACAGCCGGCGACTGTCCGAGCGGCTCGCCCAGCGGCTCAACGAGCTGGCCGGCGAGGAGCTCGTCCGGGCCCACCACGGGAGCATCGCCCGCGAGCAGCGG
Organism: uncultured Chloroflexia bacterium; assembly: GCA_963721545.1. Classification (GTDB taxonomy): domain Bacteria; phylum Chloroflexota; class Limnocylindria; order Limnocylindrales; family CSP1-4; genus SPCO01. Next base: position 88,503 of record CAVRKB010000002.1, on the reverse strand, counting down.
GTCGCGATCGAGGAGGAGCTCAAGGCCGGGCGCCTCCCCGCGCTGGTCGCGACCTCGAGCCTCGAGCTCGGGATCGACATGGGCGCGGTGGACCTCGTCATCCAGGTCGAGAGCCCGACCAGCGTCGCGCGCGGGCTGCAGCGGATCGGCCGGGCCGGGCACCAGGTCGGGGCGCCGTCGAAGGGCGTCATCTTCCCGAAGTACCGCGGCGACCTGCTCGAGTGCGCGATCGTCACCCGCCGGATGCACGAGGGCGCGATCGAGACGACCACCATCCCGCGCAACCCGCTCGACGTCCTCGCCCAGCAGCTCGTGGCGATGACCGTCATGGACCGCTGGTCGGTGGACGACCTGCTGGCGGTGACGACCCGCGCCGCGCCGTACGAGACGCTGACCCGCGAGGTCCTCGAGGGCGTCCTCGGCATGCTCGCCGGCGCGTACCCGTCGGACGAGTTCGCGGAGCTCAAGCCGCGCGTGGTCTGGGACCGCGTGACGGACACGGTCGAAGGCCGCCGCGACGCGCGGGTCGTGGCCGTGACGAGCGGCGGCACGATCCCGGACCGCGGCCTGTTCGGCGTGTTCATGGCCGGCGAGGCCGGCACGCCCGGCCGGCGCGTCGGCGAGCTCGACGAGGAGATGGTCTACGAGCTGCGGGCCGGGATGCACGGCGACGTGATCATCCTCGGTGCCAGCAGCTGGCGGGTCGACGAGATCGGGCGCGATCGGGTGACGGTCACGCCGGCGCCCGGGCGTCCCAGGCAAGCTCCCGTTCTGGAAGGGCGACGCCGTCGGCCGGCCGGTGGAGCTCGGGCGGGCGATGGGCGCCTTCGTCGGCGAGCTCGAGGCCGACCTCGCGCGTGGCGTGAAGGGCCGCGCGACCGCGACCGCGCGGCTGCGCGAGACGCACGACCTCGACGAGCGCGCGGCCGCCAACCTGCTCGCCTACCTGGACGACGAACGCGAGGTCGTCGGGGCGCTGCCGACCGACCGGCGGATCGTGGTCGAGCGCTTCCGCGACGAGCTCGGCGACTGGCGGCTGTGCCTGTTGACGCCGTTCGGCGGCCGGGTCCACGCGCCGTGGTCGCTGGCGCTCGAGGCCCGGATCGGCGAGCGCCTCGGCCTGGAGGTCCAGACGATCTGGTCGGACGACGGGATCGCGATCCGGCTGCCCGAGGGTGACGCGCCGCTCGACGGCATCGAGGCCCTGCTGTTCCCGGAGGCGGACGAGGTCGAGGACCTCGTCGTCGGCTCGCTGGCGACCTCCGCGATGTTCGCCAGCCGGTTCCGCGAGAACGCAGCCCGTGCGCTGCTGCTGCCCCGCCGCCGGCCCGGCACCCGGACGCCGCTGTGGCAGCAACGCCAGCGCGCGGCGGACCTGCTGGCCGTCGCGTCGCGTTACGGCTCGTTCCCGATCCTGGTCGAGACCTACCGCGAGTGCCTGTCCGACGTGTTCGACCTGCCGGCGCTGCGCGAAGTGCTGAGCGGCGTGGCGCGGCGCGACATCGCGGTTCACGGCGTCGAGACGGCCAAGGCGTCGCCGTTCGCGGCGAGCCTGATGTTCGACTACGTGGCGGCCTACATGTACGAGGGCGACACGCCGATCGCCGAGCGGCGGGCCGGCGCGCTGACGCTCGACCGCGACCTGCTCCGCGAGCTGCTCGGCCAGGAGGAGCTGCGCGAGCTGCTCGACCCGGACGCGCTGGCTGATCTCGAGCTGAGCCTCCAGGCGCTCGCCGACGACCGGCGGGCGACGACCGCCGACGGCGTCCACGACCTGCTCCGCCGGCTGGGCGACCTGTCGACGGCCGAGGTGGCCGCCCGGACCGAGGGCGGGCTGGCGGCCGCCGCGCCGTGGCTCGACGAGCTGGAGGCGGCCCGCCGGGCCGTCCGGACCCGGATCGCGGGCGACGACCGCTGGCTGGCGATCGAGGACGTGGCGCGCTATCGCGACGGCGTCGGGATCTCGCCGCCCGTCGGCGTCCCGGCGGCGTTCCTCGGGCCGGCCGCGGGAGCGCTCGATGGGCTGCTCGCTCGCTGGGCACGGACGCACGGCCCGTTCCTCACACCCGAACCGTCACGGCGCTGGGGCCTGCCGGGCGGCGTCGTCCAGGACGCCCTCGAGCGATTGCTGGCGAACGGCTCGCTCCTCCGCGGCGAGTTCCGGCCGGGCGGGGCCGAGCGCGAATGGTGCGACCCGGAGGTCCTGCGGCTGCTCCGCCGTCGCTCGCTCGCGCGGTTGCGGCGCGAGGTCGAGCCGGTCGATGCGGCCGCGCTGGGCCGCTTCCTGCCCGACTGGCAGGGTGTCGTCCCGGCCGGGCCTGCCCGTGCGCCGCTGCGCGGTTCGGCTGCGCTCGAGCGGCTGGCCGAGGTCGTCGACCAGCTCGCCGGCCTGCCAATCCCGGCTTCGGTCCTCGAACGGGACGTGCTGCCGGCCCGGATCCCGGGCTACCAGCCGCGCCTGCTCGATGAGCTCGGGTCGCTCGGCGAGGTGACGTGGGTCGGGCGCGGCAGCCTCGGCCGTGACGACGGGCGGATCGCGCTCGTCCGGCCCGGCCGGGAGGCGGTCCGTCCGGTCGGATCGCCGGACGCCGGCCCGCCGCCGGACGAGCCGCTCCACCGGGCGATCCGCGACCATCTCGGCGCGCGCGGCGCATCGTTCTACCGCGACCTGTTCTCGGCCGCCCGCGGCTCGAACGACCGCGAGGTGCTCGACGCGCTGTGGGACCTGGTGTGGGCCGGCGAGGTCACCAATGACACGTTCGCCCCGCTCCGTGCGCTGCGTTGGAAGCGGACCGGGAGCGGGGGAGCTCGGAGCCGCGGGCGTCCGGGCCGGCTGACGGCGCTGGGGCCACCCGAGGCGGCCGGCCGCTGGTCGCTGGTGGCGCCCGACGACGGCCGATGCGATCCGGCCGACCGCCACCGAACGGCTCCACGCCCAGAGCCTCGCGTTGCTCGAGCGGCACGGCGTGCTGACCCGCGAGGCCGTCGCCGGCGAGGGGATCGACGGTGGCTTCTCCGCCCTGTATCCCGTGCTCCGGGCGATGGAGGACGCGGGCCGGATCCGGCGCGGCTACTTCGTCGACGGGCTGGGTGCCGCCCAGTTCGCCCTGGCCGGCGCGATCGACCGGCTGCGCGCCGCGCGCGACGGCGCGGAGCCGCTCGCGTCGGGCACGGTCCACCTCCTCGCCGCGGCCGATCCCGGCCAATCCGTATGGCGCCGCCCTGTCCTGGCCGCGCCGCGGGGAGACCGATCGCCGGCCACTGCAGCGGGCCGCCGGAGCGTATGTCGTGCTCGTCGACGGGGTCGCCGCGCTCTACCTCGAACGCGGCGGGGCGACCCTCCAGACGCTCCCCGCGGCGGATGACCCGGCCGTCGCCGTCGTCGCGGCCCGGGCGTTCGGCGCGCTCGTCGCCGACGGGCGGACGCGCGAGCTGGTCATCCGCAAGGTCGACGGCGAGGCCGTCGCGGCGTCGCCGTTCCGCGAGCGGCTGCTCGAGGCCGGGTTCGTGGCCGGCTATCGCGGCCTCGTCCTGCGGCCCGCCCGACCGGGGAGCTGAGTGCCCGAAGGCGACACGCTGTTCCGGACCGCGGCCGGGCTCCGGCCGTACCTCGTCGGCCGGCGGGTCAGCTGCGGCGCGGGTCGCCGGTCCGGGCGCCGTCCCGCAGGTGGCCCGGATCGTCGGCCGCGAGATCACCGCAGTCGACGCCCTCGGCAAGAACCTCCTCATCCGCTTCGACAACGGGCTCGAGATCCGGACCCACCTGCGGATGAACGGGTCGTGGCATCGCTACCGGCCGGGCGAACGCTGGCGCCGGCCGCCGTCGCGGGCGCGGCTGGTCATCGAGGTCCCGGGCGCCGTTGCGGTCTGCTTCGACGCGCCGGTCGTCGAGCTCCTCGAGCAGCGGGCCGAGGCGCTCCACCCGTCGCTCGGTGCGCTCGGGCCGGACCTCCTCGCGCCCGACTTCGACGCCGCCGAGGCGATCCGCCGGCTGCGGGATCCGGCACGCGCCGAGATGACCGTCGGCGAGGCGCTGCTCGACCAGCGGGCGCTGGCCGGGATCGGCAACGTCTATCGCAACGAGGTGCTGTGGATCGAGCGCGTGTCGCCGTTCACGCCGGTCGCCGACGCTCGACGACGCGACGCTCGACCGGCTGGTCGCCACCGCGCGGCGGCTGCTCGTCGCCAACGCCGCCCCGGGCCGGGGCCACGAGCGCATCACGACGGCCGGCGACCGCGGCGCCCCGGGCCCGCTCTACGTCTACGGCCGGACCGGGCGACCGTGCCGCCGCTGCCGAACGCCGATCGCGAGCGCCCGCCAGGGCCGGGACGTCCCGCGCACGGTCTACTGGTGCCCGACGTGCCAGGATTCCGGATCGTGAGCGACATCGAGGCCACCTGCGAGGCGACCGGCGGCGGCTGGGCCTGCCGAGCGACCGTCACCGACGACCGAGGCTCGTCGACCTACGAGGTCACGGTCCCGGCCGCCGGCCCGCTCCGCGCCTCGCTTCCGCCGCTCGCCGACGCCGGCGACGCGGAGCGCGTGGTTCGCGAGACGTTCGCGTTCCTGCTCGAGCGGGAGCCGCGCTCGTCGATCCTGGCGCGCTTCGACCTGACCGTCGTCGAGCGCTACTTCCCCGAGTACCCGGCCGAGATCCGGCGCCGCCTCGGCCGCTGAGACCGCTGGGCGCGCGCGGCCGGCGGATCCTCAGTCGAAGATCCCGAGGGGACAATGGGCGGTGACGATCACGTTCGGCATGTCCACGATCTCGCTGATCCGCAGGTCGACCGCGACGCTGCACAGCAGGTAGGCCTTCACCGGGTCGAGGCCGTGCTCTCGCCCCATCCAGTCGATCATCCGCCGGGTCGCGTCACGCGCCGCGGTCATGAGATCCGGCCCGACGCCATCGGTGGCGTAGCGCGGCCCGGAGCGGAGCTCCGCGTTCGGGTCGGCCGCGGCGAGGAACTCCGGGGCGGTCACGTGGACGTCCTTGCGAACGGTCAGCCGCACGACCGCGCGCATCGGCGTCTCGATGGCCGTGCCGCACACCTCGCCGTCGCCCTGCGTGGCGTGCCCGTCGCCGATCGAGAACCGGGCGCCGGGCACGAACACCGGCAGGAACAGCGTCGAGCCGACGACGAGGTGCCGGGTGTCCATGTTGCCGCCGTGGACGTCGGGCGGGATCGTGCTCAGCGGCCCGGCGCGGGGCGCCACGCCCATCTCGCCGCAGAACGGCGCGAGCGGGACCCGGACGCCCGGCCAGAACTCGGTCGTGCCCGTCCGGCCCGGGACGGGCGTGACCTTGTAGAACGGGTCGGGGAAGTCATCGGTCAGCAGCCCGAAGCCGGAGATGTTGGCTGTCCATCCCCAGTCGCCCGGCTCCAGGTCGACGACGTCGACCTGGAGGGTGTCGCCGGGCTCGGCACCATCGACGGCGACCGGGCCGTTGACCTGGTCGACCCGGTCGAAATCGAGGGTCGCCAGGTCCGCGGTCGTGGATTCGGCTGTCAGCTGGCCGTTGGACGCATCGAGGCAGTCGAACGCCACCAGATCGCCCGATCCGACGTTGGCCACCGGCGCGATCGCCGGGTCCCAGGCCAGGTGGCTCTGGTCCCGGCGAACGTGGATCGATGGCGTGTCGAGGATCGGCACGTCAAGCGACGGGCGCCGGGGCGGCCGGCGGCGACGTCGTCCTCGCTCTCGCCCATGGCCTCCCGGACGGAGCGGAGCTTGTCCCGCTCCCTGAACCAGAAGTACAGGCCGATGACGGCTCCGATCAGCATCCAGATCCCGACCAGCGGCGGCACGTACGAGTACGGCTCGCCGAGCGGCGCCAGCTCGAGATCGATGATCGGCAGCGTGACGCCGCCGAGGACCCCGAAGAACGCCGGGATCATCGCGATGAAGCCGATGATCGGAATGATCAGGTGCTTGAGCCAGCTGAACTCGGCGCGCTGCTCGCGCCAGAAATAGCCGATGGTCGCGAAGTTGACCGCCATGTACATCGCCGCGAATGACAGGCCGATCGCGTAGCCGATCGTGAAGTACGTGTTGAGCGGTCCCGGCGTGGCCGGATACTGGTTGCCGAGATACAGGCTGAGCCCGACCGCGATGATGATCCCGACGATCGCTTGGAGGTGGATCGCCGTCGCCGGTGTCCGATGGGTCGGATGGACCGTCCCGAAGGCCCCGGGGATGAGCCGTGACCGCCCGAGGGCGAAGACCGAGCGCGTCGATGCGTTGGCACCCGAGTTCGCGTTGGCCAGGCAGCTGTTGAGGATCGCGAACGTGACCAGCAGGCTGCCGATGCCCGGCAGGACCTCCTCGGCCATGCCGCCCCATGGATTGCCCTCGTTGGCCCCGATGAAGTCCGCCATGTTGTCCGGGCCGAAGTAGACGGTCGCCGCGTAGTAGCAGAAGACGTAGAAGACGCCGATCAGGATCGCCGACCAGATGATGGCGCGGCGCGTGTTCCGCTTCGGGTCGCGAGTCTCCTCGGCAAGCGGCGCGGCCGCCTCGAAGCCGACGAACGCGAGCAGGCAGAAGACCATCCCCTGCAGGGCCGGCTGGATGCCGGCATCACCGGGAATGAACACGGAGATCGTGTTCTCGCTGCCCGCGTTGATCACCAGCAGCGCCGACACGAACACCATGATCCCGATCTCGATGAGGCCCAGGGCGACGCCGACGCGCGTCGAGATCGAGATCCCGCGATAGGTCAGGTACCAGACGATGCCCGCGCACAGCAGGGTCAAGGGGATCCACAGGTACTCGTTCATCGGTCCGAACAGCTGCGTCAGCAGGTCCGCCCCGAAGAACCCGAACGCGGCGAACAGGACTGCCGGGACGACGATCGACGCCAGCAGGAACGCCCAGGCCAGGAGCCAGCCGGCATACGAGCCGAGGCCGCGGCCGACGTAGGTGTACATGCCGCCCGCCGACGGCAGGTGGCGCGCGAGCTCGCCCATGGAGAACGCCGTGAACAGGACGGCGATCAGCGCGAGCAGGACCGCCAGCGGGGTGATCCCGAGGGCGAGCGTCGTCGCGAACCCGATCGACAAGGCGACGGCGACCGCCGGCGCCATGAACGTGATCGACTGGAACAGCACCTCGGTCAGGCCGATCGCATTGCGCTCCAGGCCCTGTGACTTCGAGGTCATCTGAACCTCCTTCGACCCGGTGGGGACCTTCCTTCGAGGGTACGGGTCGAGTGCATAGTAGGAACCCGGCAAGGCCATGGGAAGGGGGTTGATGACGCTCGCTGGGCGGTCGCCCATGCATGCCGAACGTAACGGAACCCTCGCCCGCGCGTCGTAGGATGGAGCGGCCCACCGCCGCGGTTCCGGAAGGCGACCCCATGGCGAGCGACGCGATCACCGAGCGACCCACGCGTCCCGGCCGACCCGAACGAGCCCGTCGACGACAGCCCGACCGCACTCGCTGTCGCTGGCCAGCCTGCTCCGCCTGTCGGTCTACTGGCTCGGCCTCGTCGCCGTGTTCAGCGGCATCGGGGTCATCCTCCAGGAACGCGCCAAGGTCCTCATCCCCGACGAGAGCATGCGCTTCACGACGCGTCGGCATCGTCCAGCTGCTCGGCGTCATCGTCGCCGTCCTCGTCCAGCCGACGGTCGGCTCGATCAGCGACTACACGGTCTCGCCGCTTCGGGCGGCGCAAGCCGTACATCCTGATCGGGACGCTGCTCGACGTCGTCTTCCTGATCGGCCTCGCGACCTCGAACACGCTGCTCATCGTCGCGGCGTTCGTCGCTCCTTCTCCAGTTCTCCTCGAACTTCGCGCAGGGCCCGTTCCAGGGCTACGTCCCGGACCTCGTCCCGCCGCACCAGGTCGGGCTGGCGAGCGGGATGGTCGGGCTGTTCCAGGTCCTCGGCGTGGTGACCGGCACGGCGCTCGCGGTCGATCGGCACGAAGATGGGCGACTTCACGCTGCCGACGATCGCGCTCGGCGTCATCGAGTTCGCTGACGATGCTGTCGCTGTTCTTCCGGCTCGAGGAAGGCCGGCGAGGCGAAGGACCGCCGCGGCCGCCGCTGGCGGTCGATCGCCGCCGAGGCGTGGGGCACCGACATCCTGCGCGAGCGCAGCTTCGTGTTCCTCGTCGCCTCGCGGTTCTTCATCCTCGGCGGCAGCGCGTTCCTGATCGTGCTGTCGGTCCCGTACCTCGAGCGCGCGATCGGGATGACCGATCCCGACGAACGCGGCAACTGGACTGCTCGCGGCGACGGTCGTCGTCGCCCTGTGCACGGCGGTCGCGACGCTCCCGGCGGCGCGGCTGTCGCAGCGGCTCGGACGCAAGCGGGTCATCTACGGCGGCGTGCTGCTCGGCGCGATCGGGATGACGATCTGCCGCGCTGGCGCCGGCACCGCTCGGTCCTCGTCGTGGGTGCGATCCTGGTCGGCGTCGGGGCCGGCAGCTTCCTGGCCGTCGACTGGGCGCTGATGACCGACATCATCCCGAAGGCCTCGTCGGGCCGCTACATGGGCATCTCGAACGTCGCGACGGCGACCAACGGCGTCGTCGCCGACGTTCGTCGGCGGGATCTGATCATCGACAGCTCGCGACGGGCGCCGACCCGGGGCTCGGGCCCCGCCTCGCGTTCCTCCTCGGCCCGATCTGGCTCGCCATCGGGGCGCTGCTGCTGCGACCGGTCGACGAGCGACGGCGCGAGGGCGACGCGGCGGTGGCGACCCTCGCGGTCAGCGCGCCGCCGGTCGAGCCCGGAGCCGGCCGCCTGAGCCACGTCCGGGCGTCTCGCGACCCAGACGTCCGCCACGTGGCCGGACGCAGGAAATCGAACGGGTCGGCGCTGCCGGTAGAGCCACGGGACGGCCGCCCACAGGTAGACCAGGTAATCGAGCCGGACCGGGCGCGCCCCGAACCCGAACAGCGCCTGGAGCTGGATGATCGTCAGCGGCAGGGTCAGCAGGCTGAGCCCGACCGAGACGGCCAGCCAGAACAGGCCCCAGTGTTTCGCCCGGCCGGGCAGGATCGGCCAGAGGACGACCGGGACCCACTTCATCCAGGTCGCCAGCGCCCACAGCAGGCCGCCCAGCCGCGGGCCGGTGAACTGGGCGGCCCACAGCATCAGCGTCAGCTGCAGGTTGATGTTGCCGGTGTCGAGGTTGGCCCCGAACGGGAAGGCCAGGATGGCGACGATGACGGCGGTCGTCAGCGGCCGGCGGCGGTACGCCCAGTGGATCGTCCAGAGCAGCAGCAGGATCGTCCCGACCCGCCACACGAACCAGGCGACGTCCCAGGGCAGCACCGCCCACGGCGCGAACAGCGGCAGCATCCACGGCGCGTAGACGTACGGCAGGAACGGGCCGATCGGGTGGTACGGGTCGCCGCCGTTGAGCCAGATCCGGACGCCGGCCCAGTAGGCCCGGGCATCGGCGCCGCCGGCCTCGCCGCGGGCGATCAGGCCCGACAGGACGATCGCGAAGGTCAGGCTGAGCAGCACGATCGCCGCGATCCGGCGCGGGTCGTGCAGCCGCGAGACCTCGCGCCGGAGCGCCCGGCGGAAGACGCCGGCTCGCCGTCGGGTCGGCTTGTCGACGCACGTCGGCCAGGTCCACGATGATCCGCCCGCGGCCACGGGCCGTGCCCGGGACCGGGCGCAGACCGGGCGGCGGCGCGGGATCGGTCATCGCAGGGCATTCTCGCACGCCCGGCGTTCGCGCGAGCCCCGGCAGCCGCGGACGGGTCCGATCCGGGAGCGGCCGCGGCCTCGCGTCCGGTATCCTCTCGCGAAGCACTCCGCTGGAGTCGAAATCGCCCTGTGGCCGATGGAACCGTCATCATCATCGGCGGCGCGGAAGACAAGGTCCGCGACCGCGTCATCCTGAGCCGCTTCGTCGCCCTGGCCGGTGGCGCGGACGCGACGATCGCGGTCATCAGCACGGCGTCCTCGCTCGGGCTCGAGGCGGGCGAGCGGTACCGCGCCGTCTTCGGCGAGCTCGGCGTCAAGCACGTCCGCCCGCTCCACGCGGTGACCCGGCCGCAGGCCAACGACGAGACGGCGGTCCGATGGCGGTCCGCGACGCGACCGGCATCTTCCTGACCGGCGGCAACCAGCTCCGGCTGTCGTCGACGATCGGCGGGACGCTCCTCGCCGACGCGATCCTCGACCGGTTCCAGGCACGGCGCCGTGGTGGCCGGCACGTCGGCCGGCGCATCGGCGATGTCGAGCCACATGATCGCGTTCGGGGCGTCGGGCGCGACGCCCAAGCACCGGATGGCCCAGATCGCGGCCGGGCTCGGGGTCCTCCCCGGCGTCATCATCGACCAGCATTTCCAGCAGCGGAACCGGCTCGGGCGGCTGCTCAGCCTGATCGCCCAGAACCCGAGCCTGCTCGGGCTCGGCGTCGACGAGGACACCGCCGGCGTGGTCGGCCCCGACCACGTCATGGAGGTGATCGGGCGCGGCTCGATCACGGTGGTCGACGGCTCGCAAGTCCGAGACCGACGCCTGGGAGATCCACGGGCACCGGCCGCTGATGATCAGCGGCGTCGTGCTCCATTCGCTGCCGGCCGGCTATCGCTTCGATCTGCGCCACCGCGAGCGCGTCGCGACGCCGACCCTGCACGCACTGCCCGGCGGCGAGGCCGCTTCCAGCTAGCACCGGGCCGGGTGGGCAGCCACCCCGCGGAGGAGGAGTCCCGTGGCCGACACCGTGGCCCGCTCGAAGCCCCGACCCGCGATCGGCGCGGGTCGCGCCGCTCGACGCCGGACGCCGACGAGCGGCCCCGCGCCGACCCTGCGCATCCTCGAGACGCGCGTCCTGCGCGGCCCGAACTACTGGGCCCGCGAACCGGTCATCCGGCTGCTGGTCGACCTCGGCGTGCTCGAGCAGTACCCGTCGAACACCGCTGCCGAACTTCACCGATGCGCTCGTCGCGCTGCTGCCGACGCTCGAGGACCACGCCTGCTCGCTCGGCCGGCGCGGCGGGTTCATCACCCGGCTGCGCGACGGCACGTGGGTCGGCCATATCGCCGAGCACGTCGCGCTCGAGTTCCAGAACCTGGCCGGGACCGACGTCCGCCACGGCAAGACGCGCGCGGCGGGTCCGGTCGGCCAGTACAACTGCATCTACGAGTACCGCGAGGAGGCGGTCGGGCTCGAAGCCGGCCGGATGGCGGTCGCGCTGGTCAACCACCTGGTCGCGCCCGACGATCCCGATGCGCTTCTTCGACTTCGCGCCGGAGATGGAGCGGCTCATCCGCCTCGCCGAGCGGCAGGCGTTCGGGCCGTCCACCCAGGCGCTGATCGACGAGGCGGTCAGCCGCGACATCCCGTTCATCCGGCTCGACCGCCACTCGCTGGTCCAGTTCGGGCACGGCGTCCACCAGCAGCGCATCCGGGCGACGATGACCTCGCTGACCTCGGCGATCGGGGTCGACGTGGCGTCCGACAAGAGCCTGACCAACCGGCTGCTCGATTCGGCCGGCCTGCCCGTCCCGCGCGCCGACGTCGTCGACACCGAGGAGGAGGCCGTGGCCGTCGCCAAGCGGCTCGGCTTCCCGTGCGTGGTCAAGCCGCTCGACGGCAACCACGGCCGCGGCGTCCATCTCGACCTGCGCTCGGAGGAGGCCGTCCGGGCCGCGTTCCACGGCGCGCTCGCCCAGAGCCGCGCCGGGCGACGTCGTCGTCGAGTCGTACGTCGCCGGCAACGACTATCGCTGCCTCGTCATCGGCGGGCAAGGTCGCCGCCATCGCCGAGCGCGTCCCGGCGTCGGTCACCGGCGACGGCGAGCACACCGTCCGCCAGCTCGTCGACATCGCCAACAGCGACCCGCGGCGCGGCATCGGCCACGAGAAGGTCCTGACCCGGATCAAGGTCGACGAGGCGGCCGAGGCGCTCGTCCGCGACGCAGGGCTTCGGGATGGACGACGTGCTGCCCGCCGGGACCTGGGTCAAGCTCGCGCTGACCGGCAACATGTCGACCGGCGGGACGTCGATCGACCGGACGATCGAGGCGCACCCCGACAACGTCGAGATCGCCGAGACGGCGGCGCGGATCGTCGGCCTCGACGTGGCCGGCATCGACTTCATCTGCCCCGACATCGCGACGCCCGTGCGCGAGACCGGCGGCGCGATCGTCGAGGTCAACGCCGCGCCCGGGTTCCGGATGCACACCCACCCGACCGAGGGCGAGCCGCAGTACGTCGCCCGGCCGGTCATCGATTCGCTGTTCCCGGCCGGGTCCTCGGCGCGCATCCCGATCATCGCGGTGACCGGCACGAACGGGAAGACGACGACGGTCCGGATGATCGCCCACATCCTCAAGCTGATGGGCCGGCGGGTCGGGATGACCTCGACCGACGGCATCGTGATCGACGGCCGGCTGATCAAGAAGGGCGACATGTCGGGGCCGAAGTCGGCCCAGATGGTGCTCCAGAACCCGACCGTCGACACCGCCGTCTTCGAGGTCGCGCGCGGCGGGATCCTGCGCGAAGGGCTCGGCTACGACCGCAACGACGTCGCCGTCGTGACCAACGTGACCGGCGACCACCTCGGTCTCGGCGGCATCGACTCGATCGGCCAGCTGGCCAACGTCAAGGGCGTCGTCGTCGAGGCCGTGCCGCGCTCCGGGACGGCGGTCCTCAACGCCGACGACAGCCACGTCTACCGGATGGGCCGCCACTGCGCCGGCCGGGTCGTGCTGTTCAGCATGGCCACGGCCAAAGGGCGAGGACGGCTACGACCGCGTCGACGGCCACACGAGCCGGGGCGGCGCGGCGTTCCGCCTCGAGCCGTCGACCGAGGGCGAGCTGATCGTGCTGCGCCTCGGGTCGCGGACGATGCCCGTGCTCTACACCCATCTGATCCCGGCGACGTTCGGCGGCCGGGCGCGGATGAACGTGGCCAACGCGCTGGCGGCGGCCGCCGCGGCATGGGCCGCCGGCGCGCACCTGCACGACATCCGCCAGGGCCTGCGCACCTTCTCGACGTCGTTCTTCCAGGCGCCCGGCCGGCTCAACCTCGTCGACGTCGGCGGCGTCCGCGTCGTCATCGACTACTGCCACAACGTCGACGGGATGCGCCAGCTGGCCGACTTCGTCAACCGGATGATGGTCGAGGCGCCGAAGAAGTCCGGCCGGGTCGGCGCGCCGGCCACCGGGTCGCGGCCCGGACGGGCCATCGGCGTGCTCGGCATCCCGGGCGACCGTCGCGACGAGGACCAGCGCGAGTACGGCGCGATCGCCGCCGGCGCGTTCGACGAGATCATCGTCCGCGAGGACAAGAACCTCCGCGGCCGGGCGCCAGGCGAGACCGCCGCCAACGTCATCGAGGGCGTGCGCCAGGCAAAGGCGGCCGGCGCGGCCCGAGCCGCCAAGTCGGAGAAGGTCCTCGACGAGATGAGCGCGGTCCGGGCGGCCCTCCGCCGGGCGATCCCCGGCGACCTCGTCGTGTGCTGCGTCGACGACGCCATCGCGGTCTACCGCGAGGCGATGTCCGCCGCCGGCAGACCCGCGGCGGCACGGCGTTCGCCGACCCCGGCGAGCTGGAAGCCCCGGACGGCTGACGGGCGGCCACCGATGGTCGCGCTGCCGCCGGTCGTCGGCGAGCCGGGCCGTCCCGTGGGGCAAGTCCGCCAGCGTCCGCGAGCCTCGCTAGTCCCGGCGGGGCCGGCCCTGCAGCCGCGGCACGAGCTCGGTCAACTCGGTGCCAACGTCCACCGGCCGCGCCCCGAGCTGTGCGAGCAGCCCGAACACGCCCTCGCGATCCTCGTGGCACATCAGCACGACGACGCGGGCCGAATCCGGGCGGCGACCATTCGAGCCGGCCCCCGCGCCGCCGTTCAGCTCGGCCCGCAGGGCGTCGGTCTCCGAGTCGTAGATCGGGACCTCGGTCGCGACCCCGCCGCCCGCGACCACGCCGGCCAGCAGCTCGCCGACGACCGACTTGGCGGTCCGCCCGCGCAGGTACTTGAGCGTCTGCTTGATCGCGACGCGCTGGGCGCGCTGGGCGGCGACCTTGCCGATCCCGCGCAGCGTGTCGTCGGGCCGGTCGCCGGCGGTGCCGATGATCGCGGTGATCGGGGCCGCCCGGCCGGCCGCCCCGGCGGCGATCCCCTCGGCCACGTCGAGCACCGCCCCGACGCCGGCCTCGTTGTGGGCGAAGTCGACGATCACGACCCGCGCGCCCAGGCGGAACAGGTTGAGCCGGCCCGGTGAGCGCTCGGCGCTCGGGGCGAAGTCGGCCAGGCCGTCGCGCACCTGCTCGATCGTGGCGCCCATGCCGCGTGCCCCGCCGGCCGCCGCCAGCGCGTTGGCCACGTTGTGGCGCGCCAGCCCGCCGATCGTGATCGGGACGTCGGTCACGTCGACGATCTCGGTCACCTTCGACCCGTTGGCCTCGACGATGACGCCGCGCCGGACGAGGTAGGCCCGGCCGCCCCGCGCCCGATGGCGACGGACCGCGGCCGATTCCTCGCCGAGCAGGGTGAACAGCGCCACCGACGCGCGGACGCGGCGGGCGACCGCGGCGACGTACGGGTCGTCGGCGTTGAGCACGACCCAGCCGTCGCGCTTCGTGATCCGGCAGATCGTCGACTTCACCTCGGCCAGCTCGGGCAGGGTGTGGATGCCCTGCAGGTCGAGGTGGTCGGACGACACGTTGGTGAGGACGCTCGTGTCGTTCGACTCGTAGCCGACGCCACGCAGCACGATCCCGCCGCGCGCGGTCTCGAGCACGGCCACGTCGACGTCACGGCGGCTGAGGACGATGTGCGCGCCGCCGGGACCCGTCCAGTCGCCCGGCTCGACCATCCGCTCGTCGAGGAGGACGCCGTCCGAGGTGGTCGTCCCGACGTGCCGGCCGGCGAGCAGCAGGATGTGGGTGATCATCCGGGTCACGGTGCTCTTGCCGTTCGTGCCCGAGATCGACACGATCGGCGTCGTCCGCTCGGCGTCACGGAGCCATTCGGGCGGCGTCGTCCGGGCGGCCTCGATCCGCTCCGTCCAGCGCGCGACCAGCCGTTCCTGCGCGCCGGTCAGCCGCGCATGGCGGACGGGCGAGACGTCGCGCTCCGCGAGCGCCAGCGCCGCCTCGGTCAGGGACTGCGCCCGCTCCGCGCCGGTCCACGGGAAGGTCACGATCCAGTGCCCCGGGTCGGACGAGCGGTGGACGGCCAGCCCGCGGCGGCCTTCGCCGTGGTCGGCCCGCAGGCGGCGGATCCAGGCCACGGTCGCGGCGACGGGATCCGGCCAGTCGCGGGCCGGCACGTCGGCGCCGAGCTGGACCAGCGCGTGGCGGCCGGGATCGCGCTGGCCGTACCACGTCCGGCGCCGGCCGACCGCGACCTCGAGCTTGACCACCGGCTCGAGCCGGTAGACGTTCGGGCCCTCGAGCAGGCGGGTCTCGACCAGACGCACGGTCCGGGCAGGATAGCAAGGTGCCAGCGGCTAGACTGGCCCGATGACCGCCGTGTCCGAGCAGCCGGGTGGCCCGTCGACCGCCGAGCTCGACGCCCTGCGGGGCGCGATCGCCGCCGACCTGCCGGCCTTCCTCGCCGACCTCGAGCGCCTGGTCAACATCGACTGCGGCAGCTACACGCCGGCCGGCGTCGACGAGGTCGGCACGCTGGGTGGCGTCGTTCCTGGCCGAGCTCGGCGCCGAGGTCGAGCGCCGGCCCGACCCGGCGGGCCGCCTCGGCGTCGACGATCGTGGCGACGTTCCACGGACGGCCGGGCGCGCCGCGGGTCCTGCTGATCGGCCACATGGACACGGTCTTCGACCCGGGCACCGCCGCCGACCGGCCGTTCCGGATCGACGACGACATCGCCTACGGCCCGGGCGTGACCGACATGAAGTCGGGGCTGCTGGCCGGGCCTGTACGCGCTCAAGGCGATCGTCGGCCGAGCGCGGCGGGATGCCGTTCGAGCGGCTCGTGTTCGTCGCCAACCCGGACGAGGAGATCGGCTCGCCGTCGTCGACGCCGCACATCGTCGAGCAGGCGGCCGACATGGACGTCGCCCTGGTGCTCGAGTGCGCGCGGGCCAACGGCGACATCGTGTCGGCGCGCAAGGGGATCGTCGACCTGCGGCTGGCCGTCCACGGCCGGGCCGCCCACGCCGGCGTCGAGCCCGAGAAGGGCCGCAGCGCGATCCTCGAGGCGGCCCGGATCGTGCGCGCCGTGCACGAGCTCAACGGCCGCTGGCCCGGCGTGACCGTCAACGTCGGCGTCATCGCCGGCGGGACGCGGCCGAACGTCGTGGCCGAGTCGTGCTCGCTCGAGATCGACGTCCGCGCCACCGAGCGCGAGGCGCTCGAGACCGCCGAGGCCGAGATCCGCCGGATCGCCGAGGCGACCGAGGTCCCGGACACGACCGTCGAGTTCGGCGAGATGGCGCGCTGGTGGCCGATGGAGAAGCTCGAGCGCAGCGGCCGGCTGGTCGACCACGCCAAGTCCGTCGCGACCGCCCTCGGGTTCGAGCTGGCCGACGCCGCGACCGGCGGCGCGTCGGACGCGAACACGACCTCCGGGCTGGGCGTCCCCAGCCTCGACGGCCTCGGGCCGATCGGCGGCAACGACCACGCCCCGGCCGAGTACCTCGAGGTCGACTCGATCGTGCCCCGGACGACGCTGCTGGCCGGCCTGCTGCTGGCGATCGCGGCGGACCCCGAGGTCCTCGCGTGGCGCGAGTCCCGGGCGAGCGGCGCGCGTGGCGCGGCGAGCCATGACCGAGCGGCGGCGGATCGGCGTCGGGCGGCCCGTGGGAGGCCACGCGCCGGCTACAGCCGGGCGCTCGCCATCGGCGATTCGTGCTGGGTCGCCGGCACGACCGACGCCGGCCCCGACGGCCGGTCGCGCCATCCGGGCGACGTCGCGGCGCAGGCGCGGGCCATCCTCGAGATCATCGAGCGGGCGCTGGCCGAGGCCGGCTTCGGCCTCGACCGACATCGTGCGCACCCGGATGTTCGTGACCGACATCGCGTCGTTCCGCCGAGGTCATCGCGGTCCATGGCGAGGTCTTCGGGGAGATCCGTCCCGCGGCGACGATGGTCGAGGTGAGCGCCCTGCATGGATCCGAGCCTGCTGATCGAGATCGAGGCCGAGGCACGCCGGGGCTGAGTGCCGTCGCCGCCGCGGCTGCGCGACCCGGCCCATCCGTCAGGCGGGGAGCGCCGCCAGCCCGGCCTCCCGGGCGATGACCACCAGCGCGACCGCGGCCACCAGCCCGAGGAACAGGTTGCGCCGCCGGGCGACGATCACCAGGCAGACGAAGACCGCCACCCACTCGATCCCGACGTGGAACGACGGCACGTCGTCATCGCCGACGACGACCATGACGCTGACCGCGGCGAGCGCCGCGAGGACGGCCGGTCCGACCAGCTGGAGGTAGTCGAAGGCGACCTTCGGCAGCCGGTCGAGGCCCGGGGTCAGCAGGCCGAGCGCCCGGGTCGGGTAGGTGACGAGGAACATGAGGAAGGCGAGCAGGACGAGATCGGTGCTCATCCGGGTCGTCTCGTCGCCGGACGCATCTCGCGGCGGATCGGGCACGGGCGTGACGTGCGCGTCGGGCATCAGGAACCGGTCGGCGGATTCGAGCTGAGCCGAGCGGCGCGGTCTCCTTCGGCGAGCGAAGCCGGCACGAGGAGCCCGACCAGCGGCCCCACGATGCCGCCGCTCACGATCCCGATCGACGGGCTCGTCGCCAGCGCGACGACGACGCCGACCACGCCGCCGACGATCGCGGCGACCAGCTCGCGCCGGCCGGTGATGAGCCCGACCGCGAGACCGATCATGGCCGCCGGGAAGATGACGTCGATGCCCAGCCGGGCCGGGTCCGGGATCTGGGCGCCGAGCACGACCCCGGCCATCGTCGCCAGGTTCCACGGGATGAACGTCGCCACGAACGCCCCGATCCAGTAGCCCCGTTCGTCGGTCCGGCCGATCCGCCGGAAGTGGCTGATCGCCAGCGCGAAGGCCTCGTCGGTCAGGAGATGGGCCATCGCCGCCCGGCGCGCGAACGGCACCTCGCGCAGCCACGGCGCGAGCGCCGCCGAGTACAGCAGGTGGCGGGCATTGAGCAAGGCCGTCAGGAGGATGATCCCGGGCCACGCCAGGCCGCTGGCGACGTAGCCGACGGCGGCGAACTGGGCCGCCCCGGCGAACACGAGCGTGCTCATCGCCATGGCCTCGACCGATCGAGAAGCCCGGCCTCGCGCGCCGACAGGCCGTAGACGAAGCCGAACCCGACCGCGGAGACCCCGATCCCGATCGCGTCGGTCGCGAGCTGCCGCCGACTGATCTGGGTCTCGGTGGCGACGGCCTCGCTCAGCGCAGGAAGGTCTTGCCGCAGGTCCCGTCGCACACGACATAGACCGCGCGGCGCTCGGCCGCGTAGCCCGCGGTATGGAGGAGGCCCGGGCAGCCCGGCGTCGGGCACTTCCAGACCCACCAGCGTTCGTTGGCGTCGAGCGGCGTGGACTCGGCCGCGAGCACTCCGGCGAGGTCCGCGCGGGCGGCCACCAGCGACGCGATCTGCGCGGCCCGCTCGGCCTCGGTCTCGCTCGTGTAGGGTAGTTCTGGCCGACGTTCGAGCTCACGCGGGGCCCCCCAGGGCGTTGGGCGGGACGACGGACCGGTGGCGGCGTCGTGTGAGCGCTGCCCGCCACCGGAGCCCGGAGTATCGCACACGGGTCCAGCCCGAGGGCGTCACCAGGCGGCCGGAAGCCCGTCGCTGCGAGGGTCGGTGACGGCCGCGAGCGATCCGTCGGCGGCCGTCGGACCGCCGGCGACCAGCTCGATGGCGTGCTCCTGGCCGAGCCCCGAATCGAACGGCGGGCGGATGGTCACGGGATGGCCGAGCGCCTCGAGCGCCTCGGCGACGCCGGGCGCGTGCCGGCCCTCGAGGCGGACCTCGACCGGCGGCTCGAAATGCGCGGCCGGCTCGACGAACCAGCGCGGCGCGGCGACGGCCGTGCCCAGCTCGACCCCGCCGTCGACCAGCGCCGAGACGAGCTGGGCGTGGACCTGTGGCTGCGCGTCGCCGCCCGCCGCGCCGGCCACGACCCACGGCTCCGCCACGCCGTCCCGGAACAGCATCCCGGGGAGCAGCGTGTGGAGCGTCCGCTTGCCCGGCTCGATGACGTTGGGGTGATCCGGGTCGAGGCTGAAGTAGCTGCCGCGGCTCTGGTACAGCACGCCGGTGTCCGGGTCGAGGACGCCCGAGCCGAAGTTGGCGTACAGCGACTGGATGAGGCTGACCGCGTTGCCGTCGCCGTCGACGACGCCGAGGTAGACCGTGCCGCCACCCGACGGGTTGGTCGCGGCCACCGGCCGGGCGGCCCGCCGCGGGTCGATCCGCGCGGCCAGCGTCGCGGCACGGCCCGAGTCGAGCAGCTCGCTCGACCGGGATGTCGCGGAACGCGGGATCGGTCAGGTACCGGTCGCGATCGGCCATGGCCAGCTTGGCCGCCTCGATCCCGGCGTGGATCCAGCCCGGGTCGGTGACCCCATCCGGGCCGAACGCCGCAGGCGGTGGCGGCTCGAGCCGGCCAGGATCGCCAGCAGCTCGAGCGCGACGATCCCGGAGCTGTTCGGCGGGTGGGTTGTCACCCGGACCCCGCGATAGTCGATCCCGATCGGCTCGGTCCAGGTCGAGGTGTGGGCCGCCAGGTCGGCCGCTCGTGATCGGGCGAGCCGGCCGCAGCGAGCGCCGCGCGCCTGCCGCTCGGCGAGGTCGCCCGCGTAGAACGCCTCGAACCCGTCGTCGGCGATCGCCGCCAGCGTGGCCGCGAGCGCCGGCTGGCGGACCCGCTCGCCGGGGTGCCACCGCCGGCCACCACGGCCATAGGTCGCGAAGAACGGCGCCGACGGCCCGACGGCCGCCGCGAGCCCCGGCGTCATCCGCTCGACGATGTCGGCGAAGCGGGCCGACGCGGGCACGCCGTCGCGTGCCAGCTCGATGGCCGGGGCGAGCAGCGTCGCGCGCGGCAGCCGCCCGAACCGGGCGTGCGCGTCGGCCCACGAGCGAACCGCGCCCGGCACGGTGATCGACAACGGGCCGTGGAGCGGGATCGTGTCGAGGCCGGACGCCCGCAGGCGCGCGGCATCGGCGGCGGCCGGCGCCCGGCCCGACCCGTTGAGCGCGACCTGCGTCCGGGCGGCGGCGTCCCAGATCAGCCAGAACGCATCGCCGCCGATCCCGCAGCTGTTCGGCACGACCACGGACAGGGCAGCGT
Source organism: uncultured Chloroflexia bacterium (assembly GCA_963721545.1). Classification (GTDB taxonomy): domain Bacteria; phylum Chloroflexota; class Limnocylindria; order Limnocylindrales; family CSP1-4; genus SPCO01. The sequence goes on along the minus strand of CAVRKB010000002.1, from coordinate 68,287 downwards.
TGGTGGCGATCGCCGCGTCCACCGCCGAGCCGCCGGCTCGCAGGATCCCGAGGCCCGCGGCGCTCGCGAGGTGGTGCGGCGAGACGACCGCGCCGTGGCTGCCGCGCGCGACCGGGACCGGCACCCACGGCCGGCCGTCCGTCACGCCGACGCCTCTCCGACCCGGACGCCCGTGCCGTCGATGCCGATCTCGTGCTCCTGGCTGCGCAGCCGGTTGAGCGGGACCAGCGCGACGACGAGCAGGGCCATCGTGGCGATCAGCATCCCGTCGATGCCGCGCCATTCGGCCGCGAAGCCGCCGATCAGGCTGCCGGCGATCTGGCCGATCGCCAGGAACACCGAGTACAGGCCCATGATCGCGCCGCGATCGGCCGGGAAGCGCTCGGAGATGTCGGCCAGCAGGCCGAGCGCGGCCGGCGTCGCTCCGGCCAGCACGAACAGCCCGGCACCGGCGAGGAGGATCGCGCCCGCCAGGAGCGCCAGCGGGAGCCCCGCCGAGTGGTTGACCACCAGCCCGGCGCCGACGAGCGCGCCGCCGCCGATGATCCCGTACAGGATGATCGTCGTCCGCCGCATCGACTTGAAGCGGTTGCCCCAGTACAGCAGCCCGACGCCGAACACGATGGCGATGACGATCGCCGCGGCGGTGATCTGGTTGGCATCGAAGCCCTGCATCAGGGTCTGGTCGGGGAACGCCGGGTTGGCCTGCGAGAACTGGAACAGCGACTGGCTGAACCACAGCCCGATGCTGGCGTTGAGCGCGATCCAGGTCGGCGCCAGGAGCAGGACGTGGGATGAGCGGATGAGCGCGGCGTAGCGGGCGAACCCGACGTGCGGCGACGCGACCGCCTCGGCCTCGCCGGCCGGATCCTTGACCCCGCGCCAGTAGATCAGGAACGAGATCGCCATAGACGACGGCGTTGAGGAAGAAGGCGTTCGGTCCGATCGCCTCGAACAGCTTCGGCGCGACGATGAACCCGACGCCGAGCCCGGCCAGCGTCGCGCCCTCGAAGCGGGCCGCCGCCTTGCCCCGCAACAGCTCGTTGCCGGCGGTCGCGAGGGCGATGAAGCCGAGGATCGACGGCACGCTGGCGGCGGTCGAGGCGCCCTCGAGCAGCCGGGTGCCGGCGAGCACCGGCAGCTCCACCGTCAGCCCGGTGATGATCACCGCGATCCCGCCGAAGATCGGGCCGTAGAGCATGACCCGGTGGTGGCCCAGCCGGTCGGACAGGATGCCGAAGATCGGCGACAGGACCAGCTCGGACAGGTAGAACACGGCGGCGAACATGCCGACGACGGTGGCGTCGACCGGCTGGCCGCCGTGCGCCGGCAGGTCGGCGAGGTACAGCCCGAGCATCGCGCCGGTCAGCCCGGTGCTGAACCGGAGCGTGAACGTGCCGAGCAGGACGAACCGGAGGGAGCGCTCCATCGGGGATCGTAGCGGCTCGGACCGGAAGGGCTGGACCCGGCCCGTATCATGCCCGCAACGTCGCCGCGAACCGCCGAGGAGGACTGCTTGAGCCGCGTCGCGATCTTCACCGATTCCGCGTCCGACATGGATCCCGCCAGGCCGCCGCCGACGGGATCGCGATCGTCCCGCTCCTCGTGACCTTCGGCGACGAGACCTTCAAGGCCGGGACCGAGCTCTCGACCGAGGCGTTCTGGGAGCGGATGGTCGCGCCCGACGCGCCGTTCCCCAAGACCGCGGCCTCGTCGCCCGGCGAGTTCAAGGACGCCTACGAGGCGGCGTTCGCGGCCGGCGCCGAGGCGATCGTGTCGATCCACGTCGCGGGCACGCTGTCGGGCACGATCAAGAGCGCCCAGATCGCGCGCGACATGCTGCCCGACCGCGAAATCCACGTCGTCGACTCGCAGGGCGCGTCGATGGCCCAGGGCATCCTCGCCCGGATGGCGGTCGAGCTCGCCGCCGGCGGCCGCGCCGGCTGCCGAGATCGCCGAGGTCCTGGAGTCGCGCACGGGCGACATGCGCATCTACCTCGCCCTCGAGACGCTCGAGTACCTGAAGAAGGGCGGCCGGATCAGCGGCGCCCAGGCAGCCATCGGCACGCTGCTGTCGGTCAAGCCGATCATCCGGGTCCACGACGGCGCGTCGAAACGGTCGACAAGGTTCGCACGCGCTGCAAGGCCCGCGAACGGATGATCGAGCTCATCACGGAGCGCCCGATCGAGCGGCTTGCGATGCTCCACACGATCAGCCCGGATGTCGAGGCGTTCCGCGACGAGGTGGCGTCGCGCGGCGGGGCTCGACGCCGCACGACGTGACGATCGATCTGGTCGGCGCGTCGGTCGGGCCGCATCTCGGTCCCGGCTGCGTCGGCGCGGCGGTCCTGTATCGGGCCTAGGGCGGCCCGCGGGTCGTCGCGGACGTTGCGGCAAGGTTGCGACAACCTTGCCGACCGGTACCATCGGGGCGGCGCGGATCCGCGATCCGTGGCTATACTCCGGGCTGCAGATGCCAACGGTGCTCGCCACGATCCCGCGCCTTTAAAGGCCCTGGCGACGCGCCCCGTGGGGTCGTCCGGGAGACGACCCGAACCGACGGCGGTCGGCTGACCGCCTGACACGTGAGGTCCTCCATTCCATGACCACCGAGCACGTTGCTGCGCAGATCAATGCGTGGGAAGTCGCGCAGCAGCAGTTCGATCTCGCCGCCGAGCGCCTGGACCTCGATCAAGGCATGCGACTCGTGCTCCGCGAGCCGCGCCGTGAGTTCACCTGCCACTTCCCGGTCCACATGGACGACGGGTCGGTCCAGGTCTTCACCGGCTATCGCGTCCAGCACAACCTCGGCCGCGGTCCGGCAAAGGGCGGTATCCGCTACCACCAGGACGTCTCCCTCGACGAGGTCAAAGCCCTCGCGATGTGGATGACCTGGAAGTGTGCGGTCGTCGGCATCCCGTATGGCGGCGGCAAGGGCGGCGTGATCGTCGATCCCAAGAAGCTCAGCCAGAAGGAGCTAGAGGGCCTGACCCGCCGCTTCTTCACCGAGATCGAGGTCCTCGTCGGCCCCGAGAAGGACATCCCGGCCCCGGACGTCAACACCAACGCCCAGATCATGGCCTGGATGATGGACACCTACTCGATGCACGCGGGCTACACCGTCCCGGGCGTCGTCACCGGCAAGCCCATCAGCCTGGGTGGCTCCGAGGGCCGCAACGAGGCGACCGCCCGCGGCTGCGTCTTCACCATCGTCGAAGGGGCGCGCCACCTCGGGATGGATCTGAAGAAGTCGCGCGTCTCGGTCCAGGGCTTCGGCAACGCCGGCTCCATCGCTGCCCGGCTGATCGCGACGAGGGCGCGACGGTCGTCGCTGTCTCCGACTCGACCGGCGGCATCCACAACCCGGACGGCCTCGACATCACCAAGGTGATCGGCTGGAAGGCCGAGCACGGCACCGTCCAGGGCTTCCCCGGGGCGTCGGATATCAGCAACGCGGACGTGCTCGAGGTCGACTGCGACATCCTCATCCCGGCCGCGCTCGAGAACCAGATCACGCCGCGCAACGCCGACAACATCAAGGCCCGGCTCATCGCCGAGGCGGCCAACGGACCGACGACACCCGAGGCCGACGAGATCCTGTTCAAGAAGGGGTGTTCCTGATCCCCGACATCCTGTGCAACGCCGGCGGTGTCACCGTCAGCTACTTCGAATGGGTCCAGGACCTCAACCGGGATCACTGGAGCGAGACGGTCGTCAACGCCAAGCTCAAGGAGATCATGGTCAAGGCGTTCGGCGAGACGCACGAGGTCGCGGAGCGCGAGCAGGTCAACATGCGGACCGCCGCCTATCTCGTGGCGGTCAAGCGCGTCGCGGACGCCATGGAGCTGCGCGGCCTGTACCCGTAGGTCGGGTGCGCCGACTGCATGCCCTGCCCGGTCGCCGGTTGCGCGGGCCGGCGCGCATCGCTATCGTTGCCGGGTGAACATTCGCTGGTCGGACGCGCAGGTCGTTCGCGCGCCGGAATGCTGTCCCGGGCGGCCCCGCCGTCCGGAGGCGCGCGTCTGACCGCTGACTGACCCGACCGGGTCGGATCCGAGATCGACGTTCGAAGGGGCCATGGTTCCAGTCAGGAACCGTGGCCTTTTGCATCCCCGGGAGCCGGCGGCAGGTCGCAGACCTCGATCGTGTCCGCCGCCGACCGGGCGGACGCGACAGCGTCCCGGTCGATCGCACCCTCAGCCCAGGAGAACGACCACGATGTCCACGGTTCTCAACGAGGTCCTCGCCGCCAACGCCGCCTACGCCGACGTCGTTCGGCGCCAAGGCGGACCTCGCCCTGCCGCCGGCGCGCCGATTCGCGATCCTCACCTGCATGGACGCCCGGCTCGACCCCGCCAAGTACGCGGGCTTCGAGCGAGGGCGACGCCCACGTCATCCGCAACGCCGGCGGCCGGGCGAGCGACGACGCGATCCGCTCGATCGTCATCTCGTACAAGCTCCTCGGCACGGCGCGAGTGGTTCGTCATCCATCACACCGACTGCGGCATGGAGTTCTTCACCGACGAGGTCATCCGCGGGCTCCTGGCCAGCAGCCTCGAGACGGCCGCGCTCGGTCCCGACGGCTTCTACGACGTCGGCCGCGGTCCGGGTTCGGCGGAGGGCGCCTACATCGACTGGCTCACCATCGCCGACCAGCGAGGCAGCGTGGTCGACGACGTCCGGCGGATCCGGAACCACCCGCTCGTGCCCGCACGATCCCGATCTACGGCTACCTCTACGACGTCCGCTCCGGCCGCCTGATCGAGGTCAAGGAGGCGACCGCCGTCGGCCGCGCGGCGTGATCTGGGCGGGCCGGTCGCGCAACCTGCGGCCGGCCCGCCCGTCATTCGGCCGGTGACCCGGCGCCCATCGAAGCCCCGTCGACGACCGGGGCTTCTGGTTAGCGGGGCGGGGCGGACGACCGGGCGGCCGGCGTCGCTAGTCCGGACCACGGTCCGTTGACCACGGCAGCCAGTGCGCAGCCGGGCGTGGCGCCGCAGGACCATGGCGGCTCCACCGGCGACGAGGGCAAGGCGACCGCGGCCTGGATCCACTCGAGGGCCATTGGCTGGCGAGCAGCGAACGCCGTGCCGACGAGACCGAGGACGAGCGCCGGACGCAGCGGCCACGGGTGCGTCGTGCGCGGCAGCGCGGCGAGGCCGAGCAGCCAGATCCGCGCGAATCCACCGCTGATCGACAGGAACACGACGGCCGGACAGAAGTCGGATCATCGTGCCGCTGGTGACGTCAGGAAGACCATGGTGCCGACACCGCCGGTGATCCCGGCCGGGATGGCGAAGCCGTACTCGCGGGTCAGGGCAAAGGCCGACGAGGATGGCCGAGAATGCCGATCAGCGTGTACCGCTCGAAGTCGGGGACGATGAATCCGGCGAGGACGAGTGCGCCGATGGCGGCAAGGGTCGCGCCGAGGACGGTTCGATCGGGGATGACGCCTTCGATGTGGCGGATCGCGGTCGTTTTGTCGCTGTCGTCACGGCTGGTACCTCTTCGTTTGCTTCTATGATGCTGTGCTGTATCGACTACAGTGTCGATGTACTGACCGGAACGTTACTGTAATGAAATGAGCGTTGGCATGGACAAACGTCCATATCACTCACCACTACGCGAGGAAGCAGGCGCTCGCCACGCGTCAGCGGATCCTCGATGCGGCCCTCGAGCTGTTCGCGCGCAGGGCTACGGCGCCACGAGCATCGCGGCCGTCGCGCGGAGGCCGGGGTCGTGCCGGAGACGATCTACGCGACCTTCGGCTCCAAGCGAGGGATCATCGACGGGCTCATCGAGCGCGCCGCACCGCCGCAGGTCCTCGCCGAGCTCGACCGGCGTGGACAGGCTGGCCGGCGATCCGTCGGCCCAGCTCGCGTGGTCGCCGCGTTCTCGACCGCGTTCTGGGGCCGCAACGACGCCCTGGCGGCCGTCTTCCGACGGGGGACCGGAGATGCCGACATCGGTGACGAATGGGCGAAGCGGCAGGGCCAGCGCGCGTGCTTACTTCCGGCATCTCCGGCGTGGCCCACTGACGTCGTTCCGCGACGGCGTGGACCTCGACCGTGCCGTCGACGTCCTGTGGGCCCTCAACACCGACGAGGTCTTCCACCTCTTCGTCCGCGAACGTGGCTGGGCGGCCCGAGCGTACCAGGCCTGGCTGCTCGACCTGCTCCGTCGCGAGATCTGCTGGCCGAGCCGCCGGCGCGGGCCTGACGGGCGTCGCGTCATGCCGGCAGCACGCGCCCCTGCTACCATCGGCGCGATGCTCGACCACGAAGAGAAGTTCCTGTTCAAGGAGGAGATCCTCCACCTGTCGAACGCCGTCGCGGAGCCCGGCGCCCTCGACAACGTCGAGGACCTGCTGACCGACGTCATCACCAGCCCGCGCTTCGACTCGGAGGTGTTCACCCTCGAGCGCAGCCTGCAGGTGATGCTCGGGCCGCGCGCCGGGACGACGCTGGTCGGGCTGCTGACCGTCGCGCCCGAGGTGTTCGACGAGGTCGCCGAGGTGCGCATCCCGACCGAGGTCCACGAGCGCCTCGTCGCGTGGCGCGCCCGGTTCGGGCTGGCGATCGACAACGCGCTCAACTTCCTCAACAACCCGGACGGCATCCAGGGCCACAACTTCGCGACGCAGATCGCGCATGTCGAGGATCGCCGCGTCCTGCAGGGCCGGCTGACGCTGGTCCGCTACAACAACGAGCCGCAGTTCTTCGTGGCCGACGCGAGCGTCTTCCTGAGCCTCGTGGCCGACATCATGGAGCGCCTCGGGCCGTACCTCGAGCCCGACGCCGTCGAGGCCGAGACGCTCGCCCGGCTGCGCGACGCGATCGCCCTGATCGAACGCAAGACCGCCAGCGCAGGCGCCGCAGGCCGATGCTCGCCGAGGTCGCAGGCTCGGACGGCGACGCGGTCAGGCCGCCGGATGAGACATGTCTACCTGGCCGCGACCGGGCAGAACCGGGGCAAGACCACGGTCAGCCTCGGGGTGCTCGACGGGTTCCGGCGGCGTGGGCTGACGACCGGCTTCCTCAAGCCCGTCGGCCAGCGCACGATCATCGAGGACGGCGTCCCGGCCGACGAGGACGCGATCCTCATGAAGCAGGTCTTCGGGCTGCCCGAGCCGCTCGGCCAGATGAGCCCGGTCCACATCCCGCGCGGCTTCACCCAGGCGCTACATCGAGGGCGACGTGGTCGAGGACCTGCCCGCCCGGATCCGCGCCGCGCACGCCGCGTTCGCCGACCACGACATGCTGCTGATCGAGGGCACCGGGCACGCCGGGGTCGGTGCCGTGATCGGGCTGTCGAACGCGACGGTCGCGGCGATGCTCGGTGCGCCGGCGGTCATCGTGTCCGAGGGCGGCGTCGGTCGCCCGATCGACGAGATCGTGCTCAACGCCTCGCATTTCGAGCGGCACGGCGTCACGGTGGCCGGGGCGATCGTCAACAAGGTCGACCTCGACGCCAAGCCGGGGCTCGCGCGGACGCTCGAGCGCGGGCTGGCACGGCATGGGATCAAGCTGCTCGGCGTCCTGCCGTACCGCCCGATCCTGTCGAACCCGACCCTCGCGATGGTCCTCGAGGGCGTCCACGGCGAGACCATCCACCCCGGCCCGGACCTCGACGAGGTGATCGGCGGGATCGCCATCGGCGCGATGGAGCCGGCCCACATGCTCCAGCGGATCGGGCCGCGCAGCCTGGTCATCGTGCCCGGCGACCGGGTCGACGTGATCGGCGCGATCCTCGGCGCCCGGGCGGACGGCTCCGACGACGGCGAGGGCGCCCTGGGGCTGGTCCTGACCGGCGGCTACCGGCCACCCGAGTCGGTGCTGGACGCGATCCGCCGCGCGGACCTGTTCGCGACGCTCGTCCCGGAGGACACCTACCAGGTCGCGTCCGAGCTCCACGACCTGCTGGTCAAGACCCACCCGGCCGACGCCGGCAAGATCGCCGAGATCAAGGCGCTCCTCTGGGAGTACCTGTTCATCGACCGCGTCCTCGAGGTGGCCGAGGAAGCCCGCTTCGACTGACGCGCTTCGATCAGTCGGACGCGTCGAGCGGCTCGTTGTCGATGAGGCGGGTGGACCCGAAGCGGACGGCAAGCGAGGCGAGCGCCGGGCCGTCGACGCGGTCCAGCTCGGCGAGCGTCCGCCCGTCGGCGACCGAGACGTAGTCGACCTCCGCCAGCGGCTCCGCGCGCGAGCTCGGCGCGCATGATCGCGCGGAGCGCCTCCGCGGATCGTTCGCCCGCCGCCCATCGATCGCGAGCAGCGAGCAGGGCCCGATGGAGCACCGGCGCCGCGGCACGCTCCGCCTCGCCCAGGTGCACGTTCCGCGACGACAGCGCCAGCCCGTCCGCCTCGCGGACCGTCGGGCAGGCCACGACCTCGGTCGGGATGGCGAGGTCGCGGGCCATCTGGCGGATGACCATCACCTGCTGCGCGTCCTTCTGGCCGAAATAGGCGTGGTCGGCGCCGACCAGGTTGAACAGGATGGCGACCACCGTGGCGACGCCGTCGAAGTGGCCCGGTCGCGCCGCGCCCTCCAACGGCCGGGCGACCGCTCCGACCGACACCACCGTGTCGAAGCCCGGCGGATAGACCTCGTCCGGCTCGGGGGCGAACACGAGGTCGACGCCTTCCGACTCGCAGATCTCCAGGTCGCGCGCCTCCGACCGCGGGTACTTCGCGAAATCGTCGGGCACGTTGAACTGGCGTGGGTTGACGAAGATCGTCACCACGGTCGTGGCGTCGGCTTCGCGGGCGCGGCGCATCAGCGCGCGGTGGCCGTCGTGGAGCCAGCCCATCGTCGGCACCAGGCCGACCGGCCGGGGACGCGGCGGCCAGCGCGTCGCGCAGCTCGGCGCGGGTGCGGACGACCGTGGTCAACCGCGCGGTGGGTGGCTTAGAGGTCGCGATCGAGCGGGATCCCGCCGGCCGGGATGGTGCCCGCAGGCCGGTCGGGCGCGCCGCGGCCGAGCACCTCGTCGAGCACGGCGTCGTCCATGCGGACCGTCTGCTCGGGTCCCGGGAAGGTCCCGTCGGCGACGTCGCGCGATGTACGCCGTGGCGGCGTCGCGGATCGTGTCGCGGATGTGGGCGTACGGCCGGGCGTGGCGGGGGATGAAGTCGCCGAGCCCGATCAGGTCGGTGATGATCTGGACCTGCCCGCTGCACCCGGCTCCGGCGCCGATGCCGATGGTCGGGACCGCCAGCCGTTCCGTGATGGCCGCCGCGAGCTGCTCCGGGCACGAGCTCGAGGACCATGCTGAAGGCGCCGGCCTCCTGGACCGCGAGCGCGTCGGCGATGAGCGCGCGGGCCTGGTCGCGGGTCTTGCCCTGGACGCGGATCTTGCCGACCGCGTTGATCGTCTGCGGCGTCAGCCCGATGTGGCCCATGACCGGGATGCCGGCCCGCACGAGCGCCTCGATGACCCGCGCCGTGCGGACGCCGCCCTCGACCTTGACCGCCTGGGCGCCGGCCTCGCGCAGGAAGATCCCGGCGTTCTCGATCGCCTCGTCCGGCGTGGCGTACGACAGGAACGGCATGTCGGCGACGATCAGGGCGTGCGACGTGCCGCGGACGACGGCCTTCGTGTGATGGACCATCTCGGTCATCGTCACCCGCACCGTGGTCTCGTAGCCGAGCACGACCTGGCCGAGCGAATCGCCGACGAGCAGCATCGGGATGCCGGCATCGTCGAGCAGCTTCGCGGTCGGGAAGTCGTAGGCGGTCAGCATCGCGATCCGCGTGCCGTCGGCGTACAGCTTGGCGATGTCGACGACGGACAGGCGGCGAACGGTCTCGGACGTGGCGCTCATGCGGGCTCCCTCGCGGGCTGGGTCGTGGCATCAGTCTGCGCGGCGGCGTCGCGCTCGTCCAGCGCGGCGGCCACGCGATCGAGCAGGCGGTCGGCCACGGCGCGCTTGCTCTGCAGCGGCAGGTCCTCGCGCGAGCCGTCGGCGGCGAGGATCGTCACGCGGTTGGTGTCGGTGCCAAAGCCCGAGCCCGGCTCGGCGACGTCGTTCGCCACGAGCAGGTCGACCCGCTTGCGTCGGAGCTTGTCCGCGGCGCGCTCGATCGAGCCGGTCTCTGCGGCGAATCCGACGAGGATGGGTGCCGGCTGCAGCCGCGCCGTGGCCGCCTCACCCGCGCCATCGAGGCCGTGGACGCGCCGGGCGATCCCGGCCAGCAGGTCGGGCGTGGCCTCCAGCCGGAGGGTCAGGCCGTCGGCTCGCTCGAGCTTGGTCGTCACGGGCGCTGCCGGCCGGAAGTCGGCGACGGCGGCGGCCATGACCAGGACGTCGAAGCCGGCCGAGCCGTCCGCGCCCTGGAGGAGGCCGTCGAGGGCGGCGCCGAGGTCCGCGGTCGATTCGACCCGGATCACCGTGGCGCCCGGTGGCGGCGCGACCTCCAGGCCGGCGGCCACGAGCGTCACCCGCGCGCCGCGGTCGAGCGCGGCCTCGGCGATCGCGACGCCCATCTTCCCGGTCGAGCGGTTGCCGATGTAGCGGACCGGGTCGATCGCCTCGCGCGTCCCGCCGGCGGTCACCACGACGTGGCGTCCGGCGAGGTCCGCGTCATGTCCCGGGCCGGTCAGCGGCGGCCGCGCCGCCGGATCCGGTGCGCGAACCGGCCGGCCGGCCACCGCCGCGACGACCGCGTCGACGATCGCGGGCAGCTCCGCCAGCCGCCCGACCCCGGTCTGCCCGGAGGCCAGCGGCCCGGCCGCCGGCTCGACGATCGCGTAGCCGAACGAGCGCAGCCGCTCGACGTTCGCGACGGTCGCCGGATGGGTCCACATGTCGCCGTCCATCGCCGGCGCGACCACGACCGGGGCGGATGTCGCGAGGCAGGCCGCGCCGACCACGTCGCCGGCCAGACCGCCGGCCATCGACCCGAGCCAGTTCGCGGTCGCCGGCGCGACGACGATCGCGTCGGCGCTGTCGCCGATGACGATGTGGCCGATCCGCCCGTCGGGGAGCAGCTCGAGGACGTCGGTCTCGACCGGGTGGCGCGACAGCGCGGCGAACGTCAGCGGCCCGACGAAGCGGGTCGCCGCCGGGGTCAGCATGACCGCCACGTCGGCGCCCTCGGCGCGCAGGAGGCGGAGCAGCTCGACGGCCTTGTAGGCGGCGATCGAGCCGCTCACCCCGAGCCCGATCAGCCGCCCCGCCAGCCGGCCGGTCGACCCTGCCGTGCGCCCGGGCCGTTCGCTCATCGCAGCCCGAGCTCGAGCGGCTCGCCGCCGCCGACCTCCGCGTGGAGGATGGCCAGCCCCTTGAGTGTCAGCTCCGGGTCGATCGCGTCGATGCCCTCGAGCGCGCGCGCCCACGGCGCCGCCGACAGCCCGCCGGTCAGGATCGCCTTGACCTGGGCCGGCGTCGTGTCGTTCGCGTCGGCCAGCTCGCGCCGGACGCGCTCGAGCAGGCCCGCGGCCAGCGCCTGGTAGCCGAAGATCGTGCCGCTCTGCATCGCGCTGACGGTGTCGCGCCCGATCGCCCGGTCGGGGGTACGGAGCTCGATCCGCGGCAGCTTGGCGGTCCGTGCCGCGAGCGCCTCGAGCCCGAGCTCGAGCCCGGGGCGATCGCGCCACCGACGTAGGCGCCGTCGGCCGCGACGCAGTCGAGCGTGGTGGCGGTCCCGAAGTCGACGACGACCGCGGGCGTGCCGTACAGCCGGCCGGCCGCCAGCGCGTTGACCAGCCGGTCGGCACCGACGTCGCCCGGCCGATCGACACGGACGGCAAGCGGCACCGTTCCCGGACCGGCGACGAGGAGCTGCCGATCGCGCCGCACCGCGATCGCCTCCACCGCGCCGGTCAGGGCGGGCACGACCGAGGCCAGCGAGATCGCGTCGACATCGGCGAGCGCGACGCCGTCGAGCCGGAGCAGGCCGTCGAGGGCGACCTCCAGCTCGTCGGTCGTGGCGCGCGGGTCGGTCGCGAGGCGGCGCGTCGCGAGCAGCGCGCCGGCGCGGAACAGCCCGAGCGTCACGTTCGTGTTGCCGATGTCGAGGGCGAGCAGCATGGGCGCGATGATACGCGGCGAACCGTCGCCGACCGCGGCGCCCGCCCGCCGCCGATTCCGTGTCGCCGCGGCCCCGCCCGTGCGGTACCATCGCCCCGTCCGTTCCCCTCCGCCCCCCAGAGGAGCTCCGGATGGCGAGCCCGGTCCCCGCCAAGTTCTTCGTCAACCAGGGCGTCGTGACGAGCCGTACGGACATGCTCCACCTGCTCCGTCCGCTGCTCAAGCAGACCGTCACGTACCGCTACCTGCGCGGCCGCGACGTGGTCAGCCACGGAACGGGCTGGATGGAGCGGATCGTCGTCGACAGTGACGAGACGTCGACCTACTTCACGCCCCTGGCGATCACCCTGAACATCGATTCGTTCGAGCATCTCGAGTTCGAGACCCGGCCCGACCAGCTGCTCGTGTACACGCTCGTCCAGGGTGACGAGCGTGTCGTCGTCGAGTTCGCCCCGATCGGCCCGGCCGCCGACGACACCCCGTTCGCCCCCCGCCAGCTCGCGTTCGACACCAGCGACTTCGTCCAGATGGAGCTGCTCGGCCTCGAAGCCCGAGAGGACGAGTAGCGGATCCGGAGGCCGGATCGGGAGATCCGGTCGGCCCTCGCGCGCGTGACCGTGACGAACGGTCGCGCGGATCGACCCGGCGCGTCCCGTGCCCGCCCCAGGTCTCGGCGCGCCAGTCAGGGCAAGGAGGAATGGATCCAGGTGAGCGCTGAAGCGCAGCCCAGCACGTCGCCGCAGCCCAGTGGATCGACCGGCGGATTGGCCGGCTACTTCAAGTTCGCAGAGCGCGGAACGAACCTGGCCACGGAGGCGAAGGCCGGGCTGACCACGTTCATGGTCATGGCCTACATCCTGTTCCTGAACCCGGCCATCCTGTCGAACATGTTCGGCCCGCCCGGGTCGCCGGAGGCAACGGCCTTCATCCCGGCAGCAGCCGCGGCCACGGCCCTGATCGCCGGTCTGCTGACCATCGCCATGGGGGTCATCGCGAACACGCCGCTGGCGATGGCTGCCGGCCTCGGCATCAACGGGGCGGTCGCGTTCGGGCTGGTCCTGACCCAGGGCCTGAGCCCGGCCGGCGCGATGGGCGTGATCGTCCTCGAAGGCCTGGTCGTGACCCTGCTGGTGGTCGTCGGCCTGCGCGAATCGATCATGCGCGCCGTGCCGACATCCCTGAAGTACGCGATCGGCGTCGGGATCGGCCTGTTCATCCTGTTCATCGGGTTCATCGATGCGGGCGTGATCGTCAAGACGGGCGGAACGTCCGCCGAGAACCCCGTGCCGACGACGCTGGTCTATCCGACCACGCCCTCCCAGTTCCTGTTCTGGTTCGCACTCGCCCTCACCGTGGCGCTGTGGGCGCGGAAGGTGCCGGCGGCGCTGCTCATCAGCATCCTGGTCACCACGGTCATCGCCATCGTCACCGGGATCCAGCCGCTGCCGACGACGTTCACCGCGACCCCGAGCTTCTCCACGTTGGGCCAGTTCGACCTCACCAACGTCTTCACGGTGCTCGGTGCCCTCGCGGCCGTCCTGACCATCTTCAGCTTCATGCTCACGGACTTCTTCGACACCATGGGCACCGCCACGGCCATCAGCGAGCAGGCCGACCTCGTCGAGGAGGACGGTCAGCCGAAGGACATCGGGCGCATCCTGCTGGTCGACTCCGTCGGCGCGGCGGTCGGTGGTGCGGCCGGCATCAGCTCCAACACGAGCTACATCGAGAGCGCCGCGGGCGTGGCCGAAGGGGGTCGCACGGGCTTCGCCTCGGTCGTGACCGGGGTGCTCTTCCTGATCGCGATCTTCCTCACCCCGCTGGCCGTCCTCGTGCCCTACGTGGCGACCGGTCCGGTGCTGGTGTTCATCGGGTTCCTGATGGTCCGGCTCATCAAGGACATCGACTTCACGGACATCGAGGAGGGTTTCCCGGCGCTGCTCGGCCTGATCCTGATGCCGTTGACGTTCAGCATCACCGTCGGGATCGGCGCCGCGTTCGTCAGCTACGTGTTCATCAAGGTGGTGATGGGCAAGATCAGGGAGGTCCACCTCCTCCTCTGGGGGGTCGCCATCGCCTTCCTCATCTACTTCGGGCAGGCCTGGATCAACTCGATCCTGCCGAAGTAGGCGACGTCGGACGCAACCCATCCAAACGGCGCCCGGACCCGTCGGGCCGGGCGCCGCGCCCGATCGGCTACCATCGGTCGGATGTTCGAACGGACCGCGCTGCAGGCCGGACCCCGCGTGATCAGCGCCCGGCTTCCCGCGGCGCGCTCGGTGTCGATCGCCGCCTACGTCCTGGCCGGGTCACGGCTGGAGACGAGCGGACAGGTCGGCGTCGCCCATTTCATGGAGCACCTCACGTTCAAGGGCACGAAGGCGTACCCGACGACGCGTGCCATCAGCGAGGCGATCGAGGGCGTCGGCGGCTCGTTCAACGCGGCGACCGACCGCGAATTGACGGTCTACTGGGTCCGCGTGCCGCGCCGCGAGACCGAGCGCGCGATGGACGTCATCGGCGAGCTGATCGTCCGGCCCAAGCTCGCCGAGGCCGACATCCAGAGCGAGCGCGCGGTCATCATCGAGGAGATCCGCTCGTATCTCGACGACCCGTCGGAGTACTGCCAGATCCTGTTCCAGACGGCGATGTTCGGCGACGGGCCGCTCGGCCGCGAGATCTGCGGTGAGGAGGCCGACATCGAGGGGCTCCCGGCCGCGGCGATCCACGACTTCTGGCGCGCCTCGTACCGGCCGGCCAACACGGTCGTGGCCGTCGTCGGCGACCTCGGGCACGAGGAGGCGGTCGGGCTGGCCGGCACCGCGTTCGGGACGGGGAACGGGGTCGTTCCCGGCTTCGCGCCGGCGCCCGCGCTGCCCGCCGGTCCGCGCGTCCGCACCGGCAAGCGCGACACGAGCCAGGCGCAGGTCTGCGTCGGCGTCCCGGCGCTCCACCGCGACCACCCCGACAGCTGGACGCTCGCCGTCCTCAACGCCGTGCTCGGGGACGGGATGAGCAGCCGGCTGTTCCTGTCGGTGCGCGAGGAGCTCGGCCTCGCCTACGACGTGTCGTCCGGGCTGGTCGACTACGCCGACGCGGGCGCGCTCGAGGTGTCGGCCGGCGTGGACCCGGACCGGATTCCGGCGGCGCTCGAGGCGATCCTGGTCGAGCTGGCCCGCCTGCGCGACGAGCTGGTCCCCGAGGCCGAGCTGACCAAGGCCAAGCGCTACCTGTCCGGCGGGCTCGAGCTGCGCATGGACGACACCCGCCACGTGGCCTCGTGGATCGGCGGCCAGGAGGCGCTCCACGACCGGGTCCTGACGCTCGACGAGGCGCTCGCCGCGGTGGACGCGGTGGACGCACCGGCCGTCCAGCGGCTCGCCGAACAGCTGTTCCACGATGAGTCGATCCGGCTGGCGTGCCGTCGCGCCGGCCCGCCACCTGCGCGGCCTCGAGCCGCGCCTCCGGCTGCCGTCGTGAGCGCGGCCACGGCGACGAGGACCGCCCGCCCGCCGATCAGGACGGTCGAGCTGATCCTGGCCCACTCGCACCTGCGCCTGGGCCTGCTGTCGCTCGCCCGGGTCGAGCTCGAGACGATGGCCGGGATGGGCCTGCTCGACACGCCGGGCCTCGTCGACCTCGCCGAGGTTCGCTGGCGGACCGGCGACCTCCTCGGTGCGGGCGAGGCCGCGTCCGTGGCGCTGGGCGAGGATCCGAGCCATCCGCTGGCCCTCGTCATCGCGGCCGAGGCCGCGGCGGCGCTCGGGCGTCCGAACGAGGCGCGCCGTCTGGCCGACCGCGCGAAGGCGAACGCGACCGGCGGGATCGACGAGGTCTTCGCCGGGATGCCGCGCTCGAACGTCTGGCCGCCGGACGCGGCCGAGCCACCGCCCACCGCACCGACGCTGTTCGACCGCGAGCCCGAGGGGATCCTCAGCCCCGACCAGTCGGTCGGCACGGGCCACGAGCGACCGCCCACGGAACGCAGCCGCCCGCCGGCGCCCGCCGTGCCGGTCACGATCGGGCTGTGGGATGACGAGAGCCTCGTCGAGCCGGCGGCGACGCCGTTGCCCGACCCGGCGCTCGAGCTCGAGGCCGGTCGCTCGGCCCTCGTTGCCGGCGCGCTCGAGGAGGCGGCGTTCCACTTCGGGCTCGCCCTCCGGCTCGCACCGGCGCTCGCACCGGCGATTCTCGAGGCAACCGACGGGGCGCGGAGCTCGAGCCTGACCATGGTTCGCGGCGATGCCTACCGGCTGGCCGGCCACGAGTCCGAAGCTCGCCAGGCGTACGCCATCGCAGCCCAGGGCGGCCTCCCGGAGCGGCGGAGCCGCTCGCGCACGGTGACGGGCCCGCTCGGGGCCGGCGACGGCGCGCGGCAGGCGACGCGGCGGACGGATCCACGGAGGACGCGCCGGCCGAAGCGACCACGGAGGATGCGGGCGCCGACGACCAGGCCGCCGCCGACCAGGCCACCGCCGACGCGGCGACAGCCGACCCCACGGACGCCACGACGCCTGATCCTTCGGGACGAGTCCGATACAATCCCGCGGGTCCAGCCCGCCCACAGCCAAGGAAGACATGCCAGGCACCGAACGCACCCTCGTCCTCGTCAAGCCCGACGGCGTCCAGCGCCAGCTGGTCGGCCGGATCCTCAGCCGCTACGAGGAACGGGGCCTCAAGCTCGTCGGCCTCAAGCTCGTGCAGGTCGACCGCGAGCACGCCGAGCGGCACTACGAGGCGCATCGCGGCAAGCCGTTCTTCGAAGGGCTCGTCGACTTCATCATCTCGGCCCCGCTCGTTGCGCTCGCCTTCGACGGCCCGAACGCCATCGCCGTCGTCCGCGCGATCAACGGCGCGACCCGCCCGCACGAGGCGGCGCCGGGCACGATCCGCGGCGACTTCGCGCTCGAGACCGCGCAGAACATCGTCCACGCCTCCGACAGCCCGGAATTGGCCGCGACCGAGCTCGCCCTGTGGTTCGACCCGGCCGAGCTGCACGACTACGAGCGCGACGTGGACCGCTGGGTGCTGGCCCCGAACGAGTAGCCCAGGGCCAGCTGGTCGTCAGGGCCCGGCGCTTGGCGCGACCGCCGACGGCGACGGCGATGGCGTGACAGCCGACGCGGATGGGTACGGCCGCCGACGCGGACGGCGCTGCGCCCGACGGGGAGGCCGCGGGCGAGCTGGCCGCCGACGGGGACGGAGATCCGACCGCCGACGGGGACGGCACGGCCACCGACGGGGACGGCGTCGGCGAACCGGCCGGCGATCGGCGTTGCGCTCGGCTGCGGCTCTCGACGGGCTCACCGATGGCCGGCGGTGGGCCACCGGCCGCACCGCGAGCATCGAACCCGCCGACGGCCGTCGCCAGGGCGAAGATTGCGAGGATCAACGCGACCGAGGCCGTCGTGAACGCGCGATTGCGATCCCAGGTGTCGGCCACCCAGCGGCGGACGCCGTCCGGCCCCGGCGACCCGATCCGCGGCCGCCAGGCGTCGACCGGCTCGAGGACGCGGTCCGGCCGGAGCAGGCCGATCACGAACAGGCGGCCGTACCAGATCAGCGGCGCGAGGGTCGCGACGACGAGGACGATCGAGAACGGCTGGTCGAGCGCCAGCTGGGCGAGCTCGGTCCGGGCATCGAACGCGGCGAAGCCGGGCAATCCGATGCTGGCGAGGGCGATCACCACGAACGTCGACGGCCAGGATCGGCGAGCGTCGCGCCCAGCCGCGCAGGTCCGCCGACGCGTCCGGTCCACAGCCCCGTCCGCACCCCGGCGATCCAGGCGGCGAACGCGCAGCGGGCGACGACGAAGGCGAGGATCCAGGTCCGCGCCGGCGCCCACGCCCCGGGCTCGAGGACGGCCAGCGCGAGGATGACGACCCCTGCGTCGCCGACGATCGAGTAGCCGAGGATGTGCTCGAGGTCGTCCTGGAGGAAGGCCGCGACCGCGGCCAGGACGATCGATGCGATCGCGATGGCCAGCACGATCGCCCGCTCCGGGGTCGAGGTCCTCCTGGAGCGGGATCACCGCGGCCTCGACCCAGGCCAGGGCGACGATGGCGAGCGACGCCGGCGCGAGCGCGGTCAGGATCGGCAGCGACGTCTCGGGCACGACGTCGCTCAGGCGCGCCGCCCAGAGATGGAAGGGGATCGCGCCGAACCGGATCGCGACGGCCACGGCGAAGGCCAGGTACGCCAGCCCGAAGACGACCGGCTGGACCGTCAGCGCACCGAGATCCCGGCCGAACCAGGCCGTCGCGGCGATGGCCAGCGCACCGGCGATCACGACCGCACGGGCCTCGCGGATACCGACCGTGGCGCCCGCCCGGGCACCCCGCGGCAAGAGGGTCATCACCACGCCGGCGAGGCCGCCCGCCGTGGCGACCAGGACCGCCGCCCGCGGATCGACGAGGCGCCATCGTCAACGCGCTGGCGCCGAGGATCGCGAGGGTGACCGCCGGCGCATCGCGGCGCGTCCCGGCCGCCAGCCCGACGACCGCCGCCCCGAGCCCGGCCACCGAAGCGAGCGCAAGGAACAGGCGAAGGTACGGCGTCGTCACCAGGCCGCCGTCACCGATCGCGAAGGTCTGCCCGGGGTCGATCGAGATCGCGGCACCGACCGCGACGACCAGCCCGACGAGGCCGATGGCGCCTTCGACGCGTTCCCGCCGGCGGAGCGCGGCCGCGGCTCCTGCGAACCCGAACGCGAGGCCGGCATAAAGGATCAGGCTCATCCAGGTGGCTCGGGCTGCGGCTGCGGCGGCGCGTCGGCCGCGTCGGAGGCGTCAGCTTCGGCGACGTGGCTCGGCCGGTGCGGCGTGGTCGCGCTCATCTCGAAGGTGCCCGGGCCGTCGGCGCGCGCCGCGGCGGCGAGGATCGCGACGGCGCCACCGAGGGTGGCAACGAGGGCGGCGGTCAGGACCTGCTCGAGGGGGTCGGGTGTGCCGCCCAGGCCCGTTCGAACGAGGAGCGTGCCGGTCAACAGGAGGGCGAGCCCGAGTCCCACGCGGAGGATGTCGCGGCCGGTCACGAGTGGCACGACGGCCAGGGCGGCCAGCGCGAAGCCGGCGGCCGAGGCGAGCTCGGGTCCGGCCGCCGCCGCCCCGAGTCCGTGGCTCCCATACCCGGCGGCCGCGGCGGCCAGCGCCAGGAAGGCATCGGTCGGCCAGCCGATCAGCGAGCCCGCGGTGCGCACGTTGTGGCCGCGGGCGGCGATCCACAGCACGTAGCCGGCCAGCACCGCGCCGACGAGCCGGGCGGCGAGACCGAGCGGCGCAGCGGCCGGCTCGGCGATGAGCGGAGCCCCGACCATGGCGATGACGAGACCGAAGATCGCGGTCCGCGCGTTCCGGGCCGACCCGGCCACCACGGCCCCGATCACGACCGCGAGCGCGACCCCCGCCAGGGCCGGGTTCACGGCTTGGCCATCATTCGGCGGGCGCCAGCTCCGGGTAGGTCGGCGTCTTGAGGATGCCGAACACGTCGATCGGCCAGTAGCGCAGCCAGGCGCGACCGATGACCTGGACGGCCGGCACCGGCCCGAACGTGCGCGAGTCGGCGGAGGCGGCGCGGTGGTCGCCGAGCAGGAACAGCTCGTCGGTCGGGATCACCCAGCGATGCTCGTCACCCGGCACGGTCGTCGGTTGCGGCGGGTCGCCGGGCTCGGACGCGAAGACGTAGTCCTCTTCGATCTCGGTGCCGTTGATGAACACGTTGCCGTCGCGGATCTCGACCGTGTCGCCGCCGAGGCCGATGACCCGCTTGATGAACGGCGTGCCGTCCTCCTGGACCCAGTCCTCGGGCGGGGTGAACACGACGATATCGCCGCGCTTGTACGTGTCGAAGCGCGGCGTCAACTTGTCCACCAGGACGTACTGATCGGGCTCCAGCGTGTGCTCCATCGACTGCTGCTGGACCTTGTACGGTTGGGCGACGAACGTCTGGATGACAAAGAAGATGATGAGCGTGAGAACGAGGGTCTCGACGATCTCGAAGAGACACCCGAGTGCGGGTCTGCGGGTCACAAGTTCCGCAGTATAGGGGCTGCCACCCCCGGCCGCCGATGACCGTCCGGCGAGTGCATAACCCGCCCGCGGACCGAGTTTGACCCGGCTTCTCGCCGCTTGCTACACTCGCCGACGGCCTGCAAGGTCCCGCCCCAGAACGCATCAGGGACCATGGCAGGTGCTCCCCGGTCGCCCGCACCCGAGCGGCGCACGCCACGCGCCGGGTCGGAACCCGGTCATCAGCCCAAGGTGGAGGACCCTCTGTCCTGATGGACGCCAGTACGCTTCAGCTGATCATCCTGCCCTCGGGCATCATCGCCATCCTGTTCGCGCTCTACCTGGCCCGAGACGTCCTGTCGCGCGACACGGGCACCCAGGCGATGCAGGATGTGGCCGGCACCATCTACGAGGGCGCGACGGCCTTCCTCCGCCGCCAGTACACGACGATCGGGATCCTCGCCGTCGTCGGCGCGGTCGTCATCGGCGTGGTCATCGGCATCGTCGAAACGGCCGACGTCGCAGACGTGCCGAAGCTGGCCGGGCTGCCGATCGGGGTGCTGACCGGCATCGCGTTCCTCATCGGCGCCGCGTGCTCGATGGCGTCGGGGATCATCGGCATGCTCATCGCCGTCAAGGCGAACGTCCGTACGGCATCGGCGGCACGCCGCAGCCTCGTCGAGGCGGTCCAGGTGGCGATGCGCGGTGGCGCCGTCTCCGGGTTCCTCGTCGTCGCGCTGTCGCTGCTCGGCGTGTGGGGCATCTTCACCGCCTATTCGACCTTTGTCGGGGAAGTGACCCTCGCCGAGGCGCCGTTCCTCATCGTCGGCTTCGGCTTCGGAGCTTCGTTCGTCGCGCTCTTCGCCCAGCTCGGCGGCGGCATCTACACCAAGGCCGCGGACGTCGGCTCCGACCTCGTCGGCAAGGTCGAGAAGGGCATCCCCGAGGACGACCCCCGGAACGCGGGCGTCATCGCCGACCTCGTCGGCGACAATGTCGGCGACTGCGCCGGCCGTGGCGCCGACCTCTTCGAATCGACCGCGGCCGAGAACATCGGCGCGATGATCCTCGGCGTCGCGCGTCTTCTCGATCGCGGTCGCCACCGGCTGGCCGAACCCCGAGTCGTGGATCTTCTTCCCGCTCGTCGTCCGCGCCTTCGGCCTGCTGGCGACGATCGTCGCGATCTTCTTCGTCCGCGGCAAGGAAGACGAGAACCCGATGAACATGCTCAATCGCGGCTACTGGGTGACCACCCTGCTGTCCGTCGTCGGGCTGGTGCATCACGACGTACGTGATGATGCAGACCAACGGCGGCACGGGGACCGGCGGCCTCCCGACCTGGGTCTACTTCTTCGCGGCCGGCATCGTCGGCCTCGCGACGAGCGTCGCCTTCGTCTATATCACCCAGTACTACACGGCCGGCTCGTACCGTCCGGTCCGTGACATCGCCGAGGCATCGAAGACCGGGCCCGCCACCAACATCATCTCGGGCACGGCCATCGGCTTCGAGACGACCGCAGTGACGGCGATCACGATCTCCATCGCCCTGTTCGCCAGCTACTGGCTGGGCAGCCAGGCGAACCTCCTGTCGGCGACCGGCGTCAACGTCGGCGGCATCTTCGGGACCGCCGTCGCGACGATGGGCATGCTGATGACCACCGCCTACATCCTGGCGATGGATACCTTCGGCCCGATCACGGACAACGCCGGTGGCATCGCCGAGTTCAGCCGGATCGAGGAGGGCGCGCGCGAGATCACCGACCGGCTCGACGCCGTCGGGAACACGACCAAGGCCCTGACCAAGGGCTACGCGATCGCCTCGGCGTCGCTCGCGGCGTTCCTGCTGTTCAGCGCCTACATCGACAAGATCAACCTGATCCAGGGTCGGCGGATCGCGGCGGACGTGCCCGGGGCCGAGCTGCTCAATTCGGTCAACCTCGCCAACGTCAACGTGTTCATCGCGGCGCTGCTCGCGGCGACGCTCGTCTACTTCTTCAGCTCGCTGGCGATCAAGGCGGTCGGGACCACGGCCCAGACGATCATCGTCGAGGTCCGGCGCCAGTTCCGCGAGATGCCCGGGATCATGGATTACACCCAGCGCCCGGACTATGCCCGGGTCGTCGACATCACCACCCAGGCCGCCCTCAAGCAGATGATCCTGCCGGGTGTCGTCGCGGTCGCCACCCCGATCGCCATCGGCGTCATCCTCGGGTTCGAAGCCGTCGCCGGCATGCTGATGGTCGGGACCATCTCGGGCGTCCTGCTCGCGACCGTCCTGAACAACGGCGGCGGTGCGTGGGACAACGCCAAGAAGTACATCGAGTCAGGCCACCTCAAGGACGACGACGGGAACGTCCTCGGCAAGGGCTCCGATGCCCACGCCGCGGCGGTCGTCGGCGACACGGTCGGCGACCCGTTCAAGGACACCGCCGGCCCGTCGCTCCACGTCCTGGTCAAGCTCCTGGCCACGATCTCGCCTCGTGCTCGCCCCGCTGTTCATCCGCTACTCGAGTCGCAAACGAGAATCGTCGCGTATGGCGTGTCCAGGCCAAGGCGCCGGGGAGCACGTGAGCGAGCGCACTCAATGTGCGTGAGCGATCGCGCGCAGCCGGCAACGCGGGCCTGGGCCGTCAGGCGCGGCGCCTAGCATGGACACCGTCGTCCAAGCACTCATCATGGGGATCGTCCAGGGACTCACCGAGTTCCTGCCGATCTCCTCGTCCGGGCACCTGATCATCGTGCCGTTCCTGTTCGGCTGGACCGATCCGTTCATCACCTCGCTGGCGTTCAGCGTGATGCTCCATATCGGGACGCTGGCCGCGCTGCTGGTCTTCTTCCGCGCCGACTGGGTTCGGCTGGTCCCGGCCGGGCTGGCGACCATCCGCGATCGCTCGTTCCGTGGCGACCCGGACCGCCGCCTGGCCTGGCTGCTGGTGGCCGCCACGATCCCTGCGGCGGTCGCCGGGTTCCTGCTGTCCGACCTGATCGAGACCGCGTTCCGCGAGATCGGGCTGGTCGCGCTGACCCTCGTCGTCGGCGCGGTCATCATGTGGCTGGCCGACCGCTGGGGCGCCCGAACCAAGGGCGTCGAGGACGTGACGTTCCCGATCGCGGTCGGCATCGGCGCGGCCCAGGCGCTGGCGCTCGTGCCCGGGATCAGCCGGTCCGGGATCAGCATCTCGGCTTCGCGGCTGGCCGGCCTCGACCGCGAAGCGGCGGCCCGCTTCTCGTTCCTGATGGCCACGCCGATCACCGCCGGCGCGGCGATCTTCGAGCTGCGCAAGCTCGCCACGGGGGAGGCCGGCGTCGACGTGAGCCTCGCGCCGCTCGTGGTCGGGATGATCGCGGCGTTCGCGTCCGGGATGATCGCCATCGGCTTCCTGCTGCGCTACCTGCGGACGCGTTCGCTGACCGTGTTCGTGGCCTACCGCCTCGTGCTCGCGGCGATCGTCGTCGTCGTCTGGCTGCGCTAGCGGGCGGCGGACGATGGAAGTCATGAAGCAGCTCCGCCAGCGAGCCATCCGGGACCTCGTGGACCAGCGCCCGATCCGGACCCAGCAGGAGCTGGCGGGCGCCCTCCGCGAGCGAGGCTTCCGGACGACCCAGGCGACGATCTCACGCGACGTGGCCGAGCTGGGGCTGATCAAGGTCACCCGTGAGGGAACCGCCGCCTACGCCCTGCCGCCCCGGCTGATCGAGGCCGAGACGTCCGGCGAGGATCGTCTGCGCAAGCTGATGGTCGACCTGCCGATCGAGATCCACGAGGCGGGTCTGCTCCTCGTCGTGCGCACCTTGCCGGGCTCTGCACACGCGATCGCGGCCGCGCTCGACCGGGCACGCTGGCCGGAAGTGGCGGGCTCGGTCGCCGGCGACGACACGCTGTTCGTCGCCTTCCCCGACCGCGGCTCGCTCCAGCGGATCAAGCGCCGCCTGCTTCGACTGACCGAGGGGAGCTGACGCGGGCCGGTCTGGTAACGTCGGCCCGGGTCTGGGCGTCATTGGGTGGACGAGTGGCTCTTCCCGTCCATCTCGTGGACGTCACGACCGGAGGGCGCCCGTGGATCTGTACCGCGTCAAACCGGCGCTGCTGCGCGGTCTCGACCCCGTCCTCGGGCGGCTCGAACGAGCCGGCGTCCCACCCGATGCCCTGACCCTCGCGGCGGTCCCGGTCGGTGCGGTCGCCGGCGCCGCCATCCTCGTGTCGCCGTCCGCGCCGTGGGTCCTGATCGTCGTGCCGCTGGCGGCCGCGGCTCGGCTCGTCCTCAACCTGCTCGACGGGGCGCTGGCGCGACGGACCGGCCGGATCCACGCACGGGGCGAGCTGTTCAACGAGATCGGCGACCGGCTCGCCGACGTCCTGATGCTCGCGCCGGTGGCGTTCGTGCCCGGGGCGCATGCGGCGACGGTCCTCGCTCGGCGTGACGATCGCCGTGCTGGCGAGCTTCACGTCGGTCGCCATCAAGGCCGCCGGCGGGACGCGCAGTTACCGCGGGATCCTCTCGAAGCCGGGACGGATGGTCCTCCTGAGCGTCACCTCGATCGCCGTCATCGTCGTCGGGCCGGAGGCCTGGGGTCCGTTCGGGCCGCTCCTCCTGATCGGGACGAGCCTGACCCTCCTCGAGCGGCTGGTGATCGGCATCCGGGAGCTCCCGTGACGCCGACCCAGCTGGCCGCCGCCACGCTCATCGTGATCGCCGGGATCGGGCTGGTGGCGGCCGTGCTGGTCGGGCCGCTGCTCGGGCGCCGTGGAGGCGGCACCGACCCGGGCGTCGTCCGGGCCCGCGCGCTCAGCTACGCGGTCCTGGCCGGCATCCTGGCCGTGGCCGTCCTCGGCGGCCTGCCCACGCTGACGCTCCTCCTTGCGGCGATCGCCGCGATCGCCCTGGTGGAGTGGAGCCGGCTCACCGACCTGCCGACCCACCACCTCGTCGCCCTCGAGGTCGCGAGCCTCGCGATCATGGTCGCGATCGCGCTGCGTGGCGCCCAGGCCGCCGACCTGCTCGTCGGCGGTCTCGTGCTCGCCGGCGCGCTCTTCCCGGTCGTTCGGCCCGACACCACCCGGGCGATCCGCGACTTCGGCATCGCGGCCGTCGGCTTGATCATCCTCAGCGTCATGCTCGCGCACGGCGTGGCGCTCGCGGCCGAACGAGGCGAAGCGGGCGTCCTGCTCGTGGCCGCGGTCTGCCTCGGCTGTGCCGGCGCCGACGTCGGGGCGTTCATCGTGGGCAAGCGCTTCGGGACCGTGCCGCTGGCACCGTCGCTCTCGCCGGCGAAGACGCGTGAAGGCCTGATCGGCAGCGTGTTGGGGGCCGCCGTCGGCATCGCCGTCCTGGCACCCGCCCTGTCGTCGATCGGCAGCCTGCCGCTGTTCCTCGGCCTGGTCGTCATCGTCGGCCTGGGGTCCGTCTGGGGCGACCTGCTCGAATCGGCGGCCAAGCGCGAGTTCGGGGTCAAGGACGCGGGGTCCTGGCTGCCCGGGTTCGGCGGCATCCTCGACCGCGTCGATTCGCTGCTCCTCGCGCTGCCGCTCACCTACTGGGCGCTGCGGATCGCCGACGTCGTCGGGACGTGACATGACCGCCTGGCAGCTCTCACCCGTCGCCGGCGCCGGGCGCGAGATCGTCCACCGCATCGTCGGTCCGTTCCTCGGGCTGCTGGTCGGCGGCCCGCGGGTCGAGGGAACCGAGTGGCTCACCGACCTGCCACGACCGCTGCTGATCTGCCCGAACCACGAGAGCCACCTCGACATCCCGGTCCTCCGCCGGTCGCTCGGCGGCAAGGGTCGGCGCCGTCTCGCCATCGCCGCGGCCGACGACTACTGGTTCCAACGCAGGGCGTATCGCTTGCTGGTGTCGTGGTTCGCCGCCGTGCCGTTCAGGCGCATCGGCCGGGGCGTCGAGTCCATCCACGCGGTCGAGGGGTTGCTCGCCGACGGCTGGCGCGTCGTGATCTTCCCCGAGGGAACCCGCAGCCGAACCGGCGAGATAGCGCACGTTCAAGGCGGGCGTCGGGCTCGTCGCGGTGCACGCCCGCGTCCCCGTCCTGCCCGTGCGGATCGACGGGCTGTGGGAGGTGTTGCCGCCCGGGGCACGGCGGCCGCATCGCCGCGCAGTCAGCGTGCGCTTCGGCCAACCGCTGGTGGCCGAGGTCGATGAGTCGCCACGCGCGTTCACCGAGCGCCTCGAAGCGGCCGTCCGCGCGCTTGGCGCGCACGATCCTGGACTTTGACACGCTCCGGTCGCACGACTACCATTCGCACCCGGTCGGAACTTCAGGCGCGCGGCTTGGCTGCGAGACGCCTGGAGTTCTTTCCTTTATCCAAGACCGCCCAGCACGGTCTGCCCACATCCGACCCACCAGCAACGGGGGCCAGAAGGCCGTGAACAACAAGCCCACCTACCTTTCCAAGGACGGTCTCGAGAAGCTCCGATCCGAGCTCGACGAGATGGTCTCGGTCAAGCGACCCGAGGTCGCCAACCGGATCCACGACGCCAAGGAACACGGCGATCTGTCCGAGAACGCCGAGTACGAGGACGCCAAGAACGAGCAGGCGTTCGTCGAGGGCCGGATCCAGACGCTCGAGGCGCTGATCAAGAACGCCACGATCATCGACGAGAACCACTCGACCGACCACGTCCAGATCGGCTCGACGGTCGCGGTCGAGAGCCCCGACGGCAAGGAGGCGTTCACGATCGTCGGCTCCGCCGAGGCCAAGCCGGCCGAAGGTCGCATCTCGAACGAGAGCCCGGTCGGGCGCGCGCTGCTCGGCCACAAGAAGGGCGAGAAGGTCGTGGTCAAGGTTCCGGCCGGCGACTTCACCTACAAGATCACCGGGATCAGCTAGGCCCGCGATGGACTGGGCCGACGAGCTGGCGTCCCGGGTCAGCGGGCCACAGGTCGTCAACGACTCCAAGACGCCGTCGGGCACGGTCCACGTCGGCAGCCTGCGTGGCCCCGTGATCCTCGACGTGATCACGCGTGCGCTGCGTGCCAACGGCCATCGACACGACGCTGCTGTACGGCGTCGACGACCTCGACCCGATGGACGCCCAGGCGCTGCTCACGCCCGACGCGATCGAGCGCGAGATGGGCCGGCCGCTGGCGCAGGTGCCCGACCCGGTCGGCGACTGCCACTCGAGCTACGCCCGCCATTTCGCCAGCCAGTTCATCGACACGTTCGCCGGGCTCGGCATCAACCCCGACCGCTACTACTGGATGAGCGACATCTACCCGACCGGGGCGCTCGATCCGTACATCCGGCTGGCCCTCGACCGGGCCGCGGTCGTGCGCGACATCTACCGGCGCGTGGCCAACGTCCAGCATCCCGACACGTGGCACCCGATCGGGGTCATCTGCCCGACCTGCGGCAAGGTCGGGACCACGATCGTGACCGCGTGGAACGGCGAGCAGGTCTTCTTCGAGTGCCGCCCCGACCTCGTGACGTGGGCTCGCGGCTGCGGCACGTCGGGCTGGATCAGCCCGTTCGGCGGGGCGGCGAAGCTGCCCTGGAACCTCGAGTGGGCGGCCCAATGGTCGCTCTTCGGGGTGACCATCGAGCCGAACGGCAAGGACCTCTCCACGGCCGGTGGCTCGCGCGACCGGAGCGACGCGATTGCGCGCGAGGTGTTCGAGCGTGAGCCGCCGATGAACGTCCCCTACGAGTTCCTCAACATCGGCGGCAAGAAGATGTCGACCTCGAAGGGCCGCGGCGCGGCGGCGCACACGATCGCCGAGGTCGTCCCGCCCGAGCAGCTCCGTTTCCTGTTCCTCCGCCCGCGCCCGAACCAGGTGATCGAGTTCGACCCGGACGGAACGGATGCCGTGCCGCGCCTGTTCGACGAGTTCGACCGTTTCGCCGCGGCCACCGCGGGCCGCGAGGTGAAGGGCGAGATCCCGCCCGGCTACGAGGCGACGTTCCGCTACGCGCTCCTCGACCCGAAGGCGGACGTCGAGGCCGAGGCGTGGGCCTTCCGCCCGGCGTTCGCCCACCTCGCCCTGCTCGCCCAGGTTCCGGGCGTCGACCTGGCCGCGCGGATCGAGGCGGAGAAGGGGACCGCCGTTGACCGAGCGCGAGCAGGCCATCCTCGACGAGCGCGTCGCGGCCTCGCGAGCCTGGCTCGAGGCGTACGCGCCGGAGGGCGCTCGCGTCGCCGTCCAGCGCGACGGCGCTCCCTGCCGCGACGGCCGACCTCGACGACACGCAGCGCCGGTTCCTGGACGCGCTGTCGAGCGCCGCCGAGCGTGAGGCGCCGGCCGGTGGCGACGCCTGGCAGGCGCTCATCTTCAACCTTGCCAAGGACGACGACCTGCCCGCGCGTCGCGCGTTCGAGGCGATCTACGCTGCGTTCCTTGGCCGGCCGAACGGGCCGCGCGCGGGCTGGCTGCTGGCCAGCCTCGAGCCGTCGTTCGTCGTCGAGCGGGCCCGTGCCGCCGCCGCGACGCCGGGCGGAGCGGCGGCATGAGCGTCGGACTGCAGCGGCTCCGCGATGAGCCCGACCGGATCCGCGACGGCGCGATCCGCAAGGGCGAGGACCCGGCCCTCGTCGACCGCGCGCTCGAGCTCGACGGCGAGCGCCGACGCCTGCTCGGCGAGAGCGAGACGCTCAAGGCGGAACGAAATGCAGCCTCGAAGCGGATCGGCGAGGCGATCAAGGCCGGCGCGGCCCCCGACGGCCCCGAGGCCGCCGAGCTGCGCGCCGCGTCGACCTCCGCCGGGGAGCGGATCCGCGAGCTCGACGCGGCGCTGGCCGAGGTCGAAGCCGAGCTCGACGACCTGCTGCTGCGCATTCCCAACCCGCCGGACCCGGACATCCCGGTCGGTGGCGAAGAGGCCAACGTCACGATCCGGATGTGGGGCGAGCAGCTCGCGCACGAGCAGCCGATCGTCGGCGAGGTCGGCGCCGATGCGCCGGCCGGCGGTGCGACGTGGACGCGCAAGCCGCACTGGGAGCTCGGCGAGGCGCTCGACATCATCGACAACGTGCGCGGCGCGAAGATCGCGGGCTCCGGCTTCCCGGTCTACAAGGGCGCGGGCTCGACCCTCCAGCGCGGGCTGATCAACTGGTTCCTCGATGTCCATACCCGCGAGAACGGGATGACCGAGGTCTGGCCGCCGGCCGTCGTCAACGCCGACTCGGCGCGCGGCACCGGCCAGATCCCGGACAAGGAAGACCAGATGTACGTCGTCACCCGCGACGACCTCTATCTCGTCCCGACCGCGGAGGTCCCGGTCACCAACCTCCACCGCGACGAGATCCTCGATGCCGACCAGCTGCCGATCCGCTACGCCGCCTATTCGCCGTGCTTCCGGCGCGAGGCCGGCGCGGCCGGCAAGGACACCCGCGGGATCCTCCGCGTCCACCAGTTCGACAAGGTCGAGATGGTCCTGTTCGAACGGCCGGAGGATTCAGCGGCCGCCCTCGAATGGATGACCGAGCGCGCGGAGATCCTCCTCCAGCGGCTCGGACTGGCCTACCGGGTGCTGCTCATGAGCACCCGCGAGATGGGCTTCACCCAGGCGCGCAAGTACGACCTCGAGGTCTGGTCGCCGGGCGTCGAGCGCTGGCTGGAGGTCAGCTCGTGCTCGAACTTCGGTGACTACCAGGCGCGCCGGATGGCCGTCCGCTACCGCCCCGAGCCGGGCGCGAAGCCAGAGCTGGTGCACACGCTCAATGGCTCCGGGCTCGCGCTCGCCCGGATCGTCGCCGCCGTGCTGGAGACGTACCAGCGCCCTGACGGGACGATCGAGGTGCCCGAGGTCCTCCAGCCCTACCTGGGCAGGGGTACCATCGACTGAGCAAGGGGAGGGACGCCATGAGCGCAACGCCGCCACCCACCGTGTCCTGGCAGAGTCCGGAGCCGCAGGAAGGGCCGGCACCCGGCGTCGAGTTCGCGCCGCACGGTGGACGCCTCGTCGCCTACATCATCGACGGGATCATCATCGGCATCGTGGTCACCCTGATCTGCCTCGTCGGCGCCGGCGTGCTGTACTCGGGCGCGACGATGGAGGGCAACCGGCTCGTCAGCGTGACGACCCCGGCCGCCGTCATCTCGGCGGTCATCTTCGTCATCGCCGGCGTCATCGGCCTGCTGTACTTCCCGTTCTTCTGGCAGCGAAGCGGCCAGACGCCGGGGATGCGGCCGTTCGACCTGTTCGTCGTGCGTGACACCGATGGGAGCTCGATCGGCTGGGGGACGGCGCTGGTGCGGCTCATCGGCCTGTGGATCGCCGGCGCCGTGTTCTACCTCGGCTTCATCTGGATCTTCATCGACAAGCGCCGCCGCGGCTGGCAGGACCTCATCGCCGGGACGATCGTCGTCAAGCGAGCGTGAGCGGATCGAGTGGTTCGGGCGGCGCGGATGGGGCTTGGCAGGCGCCCGCCGCTGGCGCCGGGCCGGCTCCCGGGATCGAGTTCGCGAGCCCGGGTGCGCGGCTCGTCGGCTACATCGTGGACCTCGTCATCCAGGGCATCATCGTCCTCTTCCTGGGGCTGATGGCGCGGATCCTGGGCGAGATCTTCTGGCCGCTCGGCGTGCTGGCGGCCCTGGCGATCGCCGCGGTTGCCGTCGGCTACTTCCCGTTCTTCTGGGCCAGCACCGGTCAGACTCCGGGGATGTCGATGATGAAGATCAAGGTCGTCCGCGACAGCGACGGCGGGCCGCTCACGGCCGGCGCGGCGATCCTTCGCCTCATCGGGTTCTGGGTGTCGCACGTGGTGTTCTACCTCGGCTTCATCTGGATCTTCGTCGACAAGCGTCGGCGGGGCTGGATGGACCTGATCGGCGGCACGGTGGTCGTGACCGCACCGCAGATCCCCTACAGCAACTGAATCCCGGGCGGCGGCCCGGCCGGTGGCGCGATATCCTTGTCGCCGGAGAGGTGGCCGAGCGGTTGATGGCGGCGCTCTTGAAAAGCGCTGAGTCGAAAGACTTCGTGGGTTCGAATCCCACCCTCTCCGCCACGCCGCGGTGCGATACGGGGCCACCGTGACGTCTGGCGCCGCGGGGCCCGGCGTCGAAGGCCCGCCACCTGGCCTGTGTGCCGGCTGTCGCCACGCCCGGCGGATCGAGACCGCTCGCGGCTCCCACTTCTGGCTGTGCGAGCGCTCGTTCCACGACCCGGCGTTCCCCCGCTACCCGGCCCTGCCGGTCCTGCGCTGTGCCGGGTTCGAGCCGGGCGAGCCGCGTGATCCGGGCCCGCCGAGCGGCCGCACCGACCCCTGAGTGGTGCGCGGACGCGCCACCCAGTAGGCCCCCCGGCGATGCGCGCGGTAGGACTTCGGTCCCGTGGCCTGCCCCGGACCGTGCCACCTACCGTCGATTGGTCGTTCACCCCCATGTCGGAGGCGGCCAGGCCAACCCGTGTTCGGGACCCCGCATCGCGTCCCTCGCCCGATCCTGCTGATCCTGGTGTACGGGATCTTCCTGGTCATCGTCGGGCTGACCGCGGTCGCCCAGACCGTCCTCGTGTCGGCCGACTTTTCGGCCACGACGCTCAACTCGACGGTCGGGGCCGACGCCGCGATGGTCCGCCTGTTCGTGTCGAGCAGCCTGTCGCCCGACGACCTCGGGCCGGCCGGGCTGACGCCCGCCCGCCAGGCCAGCCTCGACGACCGCCTGGCCTATCTCGTCGGGCCGGGCCAGATCCTGCACGTCGAAGTCCGGCTGCCGGACGGCCGGGTCCTCGCCGCGGATGATCAAGCGGCCCGCGGGGTCGTCGCTCCGCCGTCCGCCGACTTCGTGACCGCGTTGAGCGGCCACACCGCGACCGCCGGGATCGACGACGTCGGCCTGAGCGAGGCGGTCGGCGCTGCCCTGCCGACCAGCCACGTCCTGCGCGAGTACTTCCCGCTGGTCACCGACGGCGAGGTCCGCGCCGTGGTCGGCGTGTGGCGCGACGCCGCACCGATCCTGGCCACCCTCGAGGCCGTCCGGCGCAACCTCGCGCTGGTGACCCTGTCGGCGGGCCTCATCGCGGCCGTCGTGCTGTACCTCGTGTTCCGCTCATCGCAGGCGCGGATCAGCCGCCAGACGAAGGCCCTCGTCGACGCCCTCGACCGCGACACGCTGACCGGGACGCTCAACCACGGGGCGCTCGTCAACCTCGTGGCGGCCGGCGTCGAGCGCGCCCGGGCCGAGCAGGTCGCCTTCGGGGTGGCGCTCATCGACATCGACAACTTCCGCCTGCTCAACGAGACGTACGGTCACGACGCGGGCGACCAGGCGTTGCTGACCGTGGCCGACATGCTCCGTCGCTCGCTGCCGGCCGACGTCGCCTTCGGGCGGTATGGCCCGGACGAATTCCTGGTGGTCGCCCCGGCCGGGTCCGTCGGCTCGATGATCGACGTCCTCGAGCGGCTCCGGGCGATGCTCGTCGACCACTCGCTCCAGTTCGACACGTCCGAGCGCCTGCCGCTGACCGTGAGCGCCGGCGTCTGCCTGTTCCCCGACCACGCCGAATTCGGTGACGGCCCTGCTGACCGCCATGGCGCTGACCGTCCAGGAAGCCAAGGCGAGCGGCGGCGATGCCGTCCGGGTGGCGGGCCGGACCGTCGAGCCCGAGGTCGAGACGCGCACGTTCGACGTCTTCCAGGGGCTGATCCTGGCGGTCGACACCAAGGATCGGTACACGAAGCAGCACTCCGAGGACGTCGCCCGCTACGGCGTCTTCCTCGCCGAGCGGCTCGGGCTGTCGGCCGAGGAGATCGCCACGATCCGCGTCGCCGGGCTGCTCCACGACATCGGCAAGATCGGCGTCCCGGACCAGATCCTGCGCAAGCCGGCGAGCCTGACGGACGAGGAGTACGCGATCGTCAAGCAGCACGTCGCCCTCGGCGACCTGATCGTCCGCGACCTGCCCGACGTGGACGTCATCCGCGCCGGCGTCCGCCATCACCACGAGCGCTGGGATGGCGACGGCTACCTCGACCGGCTGGCCGGCGAGGAGATCCCGCTGGTGGCCCGGATCCTCGCCGTCGGCGACGCATTCTCGGCGATGACGACGACGCGGCCGTACCGCAAGGCGCTCGACCTCAAGGAGGCCCTCCACCGGCTCGAGGACGCTGCCGGCACGCAGCTCGAGGAGCGCCTCGTCACCCTGTTCGTGACCGGCATCGAGACGGCGCCCGATGCGCCGCTGCCGGGCGCGGACGTCCAGTCGCTCCGGCTGTGGACGCCGTATCGCCAGGTGGCCTGATGGACGCCCGTCGCCGCGCCGCCTCGCGCGCGCCGAAGCGCCGGCGCGCTCATGCCGGGATCCTCGCGGCGCTGGCCCTCGGCCTGATCGCGGTCGCGGCGCCGGTGGCCAGTCGCGCGGCTGCGTCGACGTGGGCGATCTCGCTGACCCCGTCGACGATCAACGCCCTCCAGCTGACCACGATCAACGCGACGTTCTGGAACCTCGGTGGCGCCGACGGGCAGCAGGACCTCGGCTGCGTCCGGATCGCCATTCCGGCGACCTTCACCGTGCAAACGGTCGCGGTCACCGCCGACCCACCGGGCACGACCTGGCACGCAGCGAAGTCCGGCCTGACGACCGTCACCATCAATACGGCCAGCGGTGGTGACCGGCTGCCACCCAACGACACGTCGGCACGTGTCACCGACAGCGATCAAGGTGAGCTCGCTCCTGCCGGGGACGTACACATGGACGGCCAACGCCTACCGATCGCAGGACTGCTCGGGGTCATTCAACGACCCGGCCGGCTTGAAGGTCGTCGTCGGCCTCCAGATCCTGCCCACGGCGCCGCCCACGCCGGCCCCGACCGCGCCGCCGACGCCGGTCCCGACCGCGACCCCGACGCCCCTCCCGACGATCCTCCCCACGCTTCCGCCCCTCCCCACGCTTCCGCCGCTCCTCCCGACGCCGACGCCCCGACCGACGGCCACGCCGACGCCCAGGCCGACGTCGGCGGCAACCCCGGTCGCCGACCGGGTCGCCCACGCCGACCCCGCCGACGTCGACGGGGCCGACGCCACCCCGGCGTCACCCCAGGCCGGCGGGACGTCCGGTCCGGGCGGGACGCCGGGCGGGTCGAACGGCCCCGCGTCCCCGGGACCCGGTGCGTCCCCGACGGCGTCGGACGGGCCGCTCAGTCCCGCGCTGTACCTTCCGGGCATCGGTCCCGGCGGCGGTGCGGCCGGCGGGGAGCCCACGATCAGCCTGACCTCGGGCTTCGACACCCCGTTCGGCGAGGGCTTCGAGTGGGCCGTTCCCGGCCTCGTCCTGACCGTGCCGGGCTTGCTGATCGTGCTGGCCGCGATCGCCGCGCAGGCGCTCGGCGCAGTGGCATGGCTCCCCGTCGTTCGCCGGCGGATCGGCGCCTTCGGGTTGCGCCGCCGAACCGCATCCGAGGCGGCCGGGGACGCGTAGCCGACCGCTTGACGCCCCGGGCGCGACCCGCCCATACTCCCGGCCACATCACGAACAGCGGGCTGTGAACGGGACGAGTACCCGTCGCACGTCGACCCAGAGATCCGGCGGTTGGTGCGAGCCGGAACGACGACGACAGGGAATGGCCCCGGGAGCCTCCGGACCGAACGCGAGGCGGCGCGAGCCGCGGACGCCAGTAGGCTCCGGCGCAGAGCGCCAGCGATACAGGGCAGCGCCGATCGGCGGCGGTGGCGAAAGCCCCGGCCGACCTGTCGGTCACGCAAGTGCGGCATCGCCGAATGAGGGTGGCACCGCGGAAGGCACGACCTTTCGTCCCGGAGACGAAGGTCGTTCTTGATTCTCGAGGTCACCGCGATGACAACCGCCGATCCGATCAGCCTGGCGCAGGCCCAGCGCTTCGCCGCCAACGCCGACACGATCCTCCTGCGCGCCACGCGGCCGGCCGACCTCGAGACGCCGATCGGCGCCTTCCTCCGACTCGACGACGGCGGCCCGGCGTACCTCCTCGAATCGGTCGAGGGTGGCGAGCGCCTCGGGCGCTACTCGTTCCTCGGCGTCGGGCCGCGGCGCCTGCTTGAGGTCCGCGACGGCGTGGCCAGCATCCAGACCCGCCCGGTCACCGTGCCGGTGTACGCGCCGGACCTGCCGATCGAGCGCGTGCCGGCCGGAGACCCGCTCGCCGCCATCCGTTCGTTCGTGCCACGCCGCCGGGTCCAGCCAACCGAGGGGATGCCGCGCTTCACCGGCGGCGCCGTCGGGGCGCTGGCCTACGATGCCGTCACCGCCTTCGAACCGACCGTGCCGCTGCCCGAGCGCGACCCGGTCGGCGTGCCGACGGCGGCCTTCATCGAGACCGACCTCGTCCTCGTCTTCGACCACCTGACCCACACGCTGTCGGCGATCGCCTCGCTCCACACCGACGCGCCGAACCTCGAAGCGCGCTACCGGATCGCCGAGACCGCGATCTTCGAGGCGCTCGAGCGGACGGCCCGGCCGAGCGCCAACGAGCTCGCCGGCGGCGCGCCCGGCCGGCCGACGAACGGCACCGCGCCCGCGCTGGGCAACCCGGCCGAGACGAGCCTCGGACGCGACGAGTACATCCACGCGGTCGAGGTCGCCAAGGATGCGATCGCGGCCGGCGAGGCGATCCAGGTCGTGCTCGCCCGACGCCAGTCGTTCGCGCTGCCGCTCGACCCGGCCACCGGCGCCCCGCTCGACGGGATCGCGCTCTACCGCGCGCTCCGCCGGGTCAACCCGAGCCCCTACCTGTTCTTCACCCGCACGCCGTCGTTCGAGGTCGTCGGCGCCTCGCCGGAGCTCTTGCTCCAGGTCGAGGGCGATCGCCTGACCACCCACCCGATCGCCGGCACGCGGCCGCGCGGCGCCGACGCCAAGGCCGACGCGCTCCTCGCCGAGGAGCTCCAGAGCGATCCCAAGGAGCGGGCCGAGCACGTGATGCTCGTCGACCTCGGGCGGAACGACCTCGGGCGGGTGGCCCGGCCGGGCACGGTCAGCGTCAGCAAGTACATGGAGGTCGAGCGCTACAGCCACGTCCTCCACCTCGTGTCGCATGTCGAGGCGCGGCTGCGACCCGAGCTCGACGCGCTGGACGCGCTCCGCTCGGTGTTCCCGGCCGGGACGCTGTCGGGCGCGCCCAAGGTCCGGGCGATGCAGCTGATCGCGGCCGCGGAAGGCGAGCGGCGCGGGCTGTACGGCGGCGCGGTCGGCTACCTCGGCTATGACGGCAACCTCGACACGGCGATCACGATCCGCAGCGCGGTCCTCAAGGACGGCCAGGCGCACGTCCACACCGGGGCCGGCATCGTCGCCGGCTCCGTGCCCGACAAGGAGTTCGAGGAGACCGAGCACAAGGCTGCCGCCCTGCGCCGCGCGATCGAGCTCGCCGCCGGCGTCCCCGAGGCATCGCGCCCGAGCAGTGTCGACGGGGCCGACGAGCCGGCCGAGGCCGCCGCGGTCGAGGCCGACGAGACCGGGGTCGCGCCATGATCCTGGTCATCGACAACTACGACAGCTTCACGTTCAACCTCGTCCAGGCGCTGGAGGCGGCCGGCGCGGACGTCCGCGTCGTGCGCAACGACGCCATCGAGATCGGCGCGGTCGAGGCGATGGCCGACGATCCGGCGGCGGAGCTGCGCGGGATCGTCATCTCGCCCGGCCCCGGCGACCCCGACGACGCGGGGATCTCGGTCGGGACCGTCAAGGTCGCCGCCGATCGCGGCCTGCCGCTGCTCGGCGTGTGCCTCGGCATGCAGTCGATGGCGGCGGCATTCGGTGGCTCGATCGTGCGCGCTCCGACGCTCGTCCACGGCGAGGCGTCCGAGGTGACGCACGATGGCGCCGGCCTGCTCGAGGGCATGCCGCCGTCGTTCATGGCCGCCCGCTACCACTCGCTGGCGGTCGATCCGGAGACGCTCCCCGCCGAATTCCGGGTGACCGCCATGAGCGAGGTGGACCGGGTGATCATGGGCATCCGCCACGTGGCGCTCCCGCTCGAGGGCGTCCAGTTCCACCCGGAATTGGTGCTCACGCCGCAGGGACCCCATCTGCTCGCGAACTTCCTGCGCCAGGCCGGCGAAGGCGAGGCGTCGCGGCTGGACGATGCCACCGGCACGTTCGCCACGGCGGGCATCGCCGAGGTGGTCGTGGAGGGTTCCCGATGAGCGACGTCGTGCGCGCCGCGCTGGCGACCATCGTCGACGGCGGGACGCTGTCGATGGACGAGGCGAGCGGCGCCATGGGCTCCGTGATGGATGGCGAGGCGACGCCGGCCCAGCTGGCGGCGCTGCTGATGGGCCTCCGGATGCGCGGCGAGACCGTCGATGAGCTGGCCGGCTTCGCGCTGGCGATGCGAGAGCGGGTGACCCGCGTGGACGCGCCCGATGGCGCGATCGACGTCGTCGGCACCGGCGGCGACGGCAGCGGCACGTTCAACATCTCGACCACGGCGGCGCTGGTCGCGGCGGCGGCAGGCGTGCCGGTGGCCAAGCACGGCAACCGGGCGATGACCTCGCGGTCGGGTTCCGCCGACGTCCTCGATGCGCTGGGCGTGCGGATCGACCACGACGCCGCATCGGCCGGCGCGGCGCTGCGCGAGCATGGCTTCGCGTTCCTGTTCGCGCCCAACTTCCACCCGGCGATGCGCTTCGCCGGTCCGACCCGGCGCGAGATCGGCGTGCGGACCGCGTTCAACATGATCGGCCCGCTGACCAACCCGGCCGGCACGCGCCGGCAGCTGCTCGGGATCGGCGACGCGGCGGCCGCCCAGCGGATGGCCGAGGTCGTCGCCCGGCTTGGCACCGACCGGACCTTCGTGATCCATGGCGATGGCGTGGACGAGCTACCGCTCGATGGAAGTGGCGTCGCCTGGATCGTGGCCGGCGAGTCGATCGAGCGGCATGTGATCGACGCCGCGGCGCTGGGCTTCAAGCGCGCGGCCACGTCGCGCCTTGCCGGCGGCTCGCCGGAGGAGAACGCGCGGATGACCGAGGCAGTGCTCCGCGGGGAGCCCGGGATCCGCCGCGACGTGGTCGTCCTCAACGCCGCCGCGGCGCTGCTGGTGGCCGGCGTCGTCGGCCAGATGGAGGAGGGGATCGAGCGCGCGACGCTCACCATCGACGCCGGGCTCGGCGCCGAGCTGCTCGAGGGACTGCGCGCCGAACGACGGACGGCCGAGGCCGCGCGGCCAGCCGAGGACGCTGCCGAGGCGGCCCGACCGTGACGGTCACGGAGGATCCGGTCCGGGCGGGGACTCGAGCGCGCTCGACGCGACCCAATGTCGTCGCCGAGATCGCGGCGCGTCGCGCAGCGGACGTCCGCGCCGAGATCGCCGGGCTGAGGCGGCACGAGATCGACGCCGCGGCCGCCGCCGCGCCCGAGCCGCGCCCGATCGTCGGGCGCCTGGCGGCGCCGGGGCTGCATCTCATCGCCGAGATCAAGCGCGCCTCGCCATCGGCCGGCCGGATCGCCGTGCCGGGGAGGACATCGTCGCGCGCGCCCGCGCGTACGAGGCCGGCGGAGCGGCCGCGATCTCGGTGCTGTGCGAGCCGCACTGGTTCGGCGGATCCGTGGACGACCTGCGCGCGGTGCGGGCCGCCGTTGCCGTGCCCGGTCCTGGCCAAGGACTTCGTGGTGGACGAGGTCCAGCTGCCGCTCCTCCGGGCCGCCGGCGCCGACCTCGTCCTGCTGCTGGCGGTCCTCCATCCCGCGCGGCGTCTGGCGCGCCTGGTCGAGCAGGCGCTGTCGCTCGGGCTCGAGCCGCTCCTCGAGGTTCACGACGAGCGCGAGCTGGAGCGGGCGCTCGCGACCCCGGCGCGGATCATCGGGCTCAACAACCGCGACCTGCGGACGCTCTCCGTCGATCTCGACCGCGCGGCGAAGCTCCGGGAGCTCGTCCCCGACGACCGGCTGGTCGTCGCCGAATTGGGGGTCCGCGAGCCCGCGACGGTCGCCCGCTGGCGCGCCCTCGGGTTCGACGGCGCGCTCGTCGGCGAAGCGCTCGTTCGGAGCGATGACCCTGCCGCCTCGGCACGGGCATTCGTGGCGGCCGGCGCTGCCCCGCACGACCCGGCCAACGTCGCCCGCCGGCCCATGGTCAAGATCTGCGGCGTCACCGACGAGGGTGGTGTCCTGGCTGCGATCGCCGCCCGGGCCGACGCGATCGGGCTGAACCTCGTCGACGGCACGCCCCGGGTGCTCGCGCTGGACGAGGCCGCGGCGCTCGCGAAGCTGGCGCGCACGGCTGGAGGCGGCGACGGACGTCCGCTCGTCGTGGCGATCACCGCCGACGCCGGTCCGGCGCTCCTCGATGCGATCCTCGGCGCGGTCGATCCCGACGTGGTCCAGCTCAGCGGCGACGAGCCGCTCGAAGCGGTTTCGGCCATCGGCCGACGGGCCTGGAAGGTGCTCCACATCCCCGCCGCCGAGCCGGAGCGCCTCGCGTCGGTCGCGGGCGAGATCGAATCACGGGCGCGGTCTTACCTCGCCGCGGGTGTCGAACGGATCTTCCTCGACACGGCCGGTGGACCGCATCCCGGCGGGACCGGGATGCGCGGGGCCGAGGCCCTCGCCGCCGCGATCGCCCGGCAGGTGCCGGTGACCCTCGCCGGCGGCCTGACCCCGGGCAACGTCGCCGGGGCCCTGCGGGCGATCCCGGCCGTCGGCGTCGACGTCGCATCCGGCGTCGAGCGGCCACGCGTCGCGGGAGCGCGTCCGACCAAGGACCCGGTCAAGGTCGCCCTGTTCGTCAAGCGCGCCCGAGCCGCCCGCGACGACCGCCCCAACCTGCCGTTCGGCCCGACACCGGTCCATCCCGCGCTGCTCGACGCCGACGGCGCCGGCCGATGGGGACTGGAGCGCGACTTCGGCGGACGCTACGTGCCGGAGACGCTGATGGCCGCGCTCGAGCAGCTCGAGGCGGCCTACGACGCGCTCCGCCAGGACCCGGTCTTCTGGGCCGAGCTACGCGAGCTCCTGGCGACGTTCGCCGGTCGTCCGACCCCGCTCTATCGCGCCGACCGGCTGGCCGACGCCGTTCGGTCCGAGGCGGGCCGGTTGGTCCGACCGGGCGCCAGTCGCGCCACGGCGGCCTCGCCGATCCCGCGGCTGCGGCTCTACCTCAAGCGCGAGGACCTCGCCCATACCGGCGCGCACAAGATCAACAACGCGCTCGGCCAGGCGCTGCTGACCCGCCGGCTCGGCAAGACGCGCGTCATCGCCGAGACCGGCGCCGGCCAGCACGGGGTCGCCACCGCGACCGCGTGCGCGCTGCTCGACCTGCCGTGTGTCGTGTACATGGGGGCGGAGGACATCGAGCGGCAGGGCCCGAACGTCCTGCGGATGCGAGCGCTGGGGGCCGAGGTGCGCTCGGTGACCTCGGGCACGGCGACCCTCAAGGACGCGGTCAACGAGGCGATGCGCGACTGGGTCACGAACGTCGCCGACACCCACTACGTCCTCGGCTCGGCGATGGGCCCGCACCCGTACCCGACGATCGTGCGCGACCTCCAGCGCCGGATCGGCGACGAGGCGGCGGCCCAGCTGGCTGCGGTCGAGGGCCGGTTGCCCGATCTCGCCGTCGCGTGCGTCGGCGGCGGCTCCAACGCGATCGGGCTGCTGGCCCGGTTCATCGGCGAGCCCGCGGTCCGGCTGGCGGTCGTCGAGGCCGCCGGCGACGGGATCGACACCGGGCGACATGCGGCCGCGATCCTCGGCGGCACGCCGGGCATCCTCCACGGCTCGCGCTCGTTGATGCTCCAGGACGCCGACGGCCAGGTGACCGAGGCGCATTCCGCGTCGGCCGGGCTCGACTACCCGGGGATCGGGCCACAGCTGGCGGCGCTCGCGGAGGCGGGCCGGATCGAGGTCGCCGCCGCGACCGATCGAGAGGCGGTGGCAGCGATGAAGGCCACGACCCGGACCGAAGGGATCCTTCCCGCGCTCGAGACGGCCCACGCCGTTGCGGCGTTGCCCGGGCTGCTGGCCGGGATCGGTGGCGCCGGGGGATCGTGGCCGGACGACGTGCTCGTCCTGGTCGGCTTCTCGGGTCGAGGGGACAAGGATCTTGCCGCGCTCGAGCGGTTCGCCGACGTCGAGCCATGGGCGAGCGCTCGGTGACGGCCTCCGTCGCCGAGCCCGTGGCGGCGACCGGGACGAACGCGACCGACGGCGCACGACGGATCGCCGCTGCGTTTTCCCGCGCCAGGAAAGATGGGCGCGCCGCGCTGATCCCGTACGTCGTGGCCGGCTATCCCGATGCCGACACGAGCTTCGAGATCGCGCTGGCCGCCGCCGATGCCGGCGCCGACCTGCTCGAGGTCGGGCTCCCGTACTCGGACCCGCTGGCGGACGGGGCGACCCTGCAGCGCGCGTCGGGTGTCGCGCTCGCCGCCGGCGCGACGCTCGAGCGCTCGTTGCGCCTGATCGAGCGGATCGGCGCCGCGCGGCCGGACCTGCCGCTGGTGCCGATGGGCTACGCCAACCAGGTCATCGGTGGCGGCGAGGGGGAGGCCGTCGCGCGGCGGCTGGCGGGTGCCGGGGCGGCCGGGCTGATCGTCGCCGACCTGACGCCCGACGAGGGATCGCCGTTCGAGGCAGTGGCTCGCTCCGCCGGGCTGGCCGTCGTCTACCTCGTCGCGCCGACGACGCCGGTCGAGCGCCGGGCGATCGTGGCGGCCCGGAGTGGCGGGTTCCTGTACTGCGTCTCCCTCGTCGGGGTCACCGGTGCTCGAACGGCGCTGCCCACGTCGGTCAGCCGCCTCGTTCGCGAGGTCCGCGCGGTGTCGCCGGTACCGGTCGCGGTCGGGTTCGGCGTGAGCCGGCCGGCGCACGTCCGGGCGATCGCAAAGGCGGGGGCGGATGGCGTCATCGTGGCCTCGGCGCTGGTCGACGCGCTCGGCCCGGATGGCCGCGACATCGACCGCCTGACGCGGCTCGTGCGTGAGCTCCGCGGCGCGACGGTCATGGCCAGCACGACCTGAACGCCTCGACCCTCGTCGATGCCTTGACGGCACCCCGTCCTTCCGAGTTGGCCTGACGCAGTCGCGCCGCGCTTGACCGGCGGCACCGCGAGGCGCCATGGTCCGCCGATGACGGGTGACCCACCGGACGGAGCGAGCACCGGCGCCCGTGCTCCGTTTCGAGGGCCGGTTCCGCCGCTATCAGACGAGCATGCTCGGTCTTGCCGCGGACAACCCGACGGCGGACCGCCGCTACCACCTCGTCGCGCCACCGGGTCGGGCAAGACGATCATCGGGCTGGAGCTCATCGGGCGGTTGGC
The DNA here is from genome assembly GCA_963721545.1 of uncultured Chloroflexia bacterium. Taxonomy (GTDB): domain Bacteria; phylum Chloroflexota; class Limnocylindria; order Limnocylindrales; family CSP1-4; genus SPCO01. The sequence goes on along the minus strand of CAVRKB010000002.1, from coordinate 26,059 downwards.
CGGCCGGCGGTGATCTTCGCTCCGACGACGACGATCCAGGGCCAGTGGCTCGAGAAGCTCGCGATGTTCACGCCGGATCCGGCGGCGATCGGCAGCCGCGATCCGGGACGGCTCGGGCATGTCACGGCGCTCACCTATCAGGTCATCTCGACGCCCGATGCCGCGACGGACGCGCTTCGCGACATGGCGATCGCGGCCTGGGCCGAGCGAATCCGCACGGGAGATGGTCACCGCGTCGGATACGGATGCCGCCCGTGAGCGCATCCGGCGCATGGCCGAGGCCAACCCCGACGCCTACCGAGACGAGCTCGGGAAGCGAGTCAAGCGGATCCGTCGCGACCTGCTGGCCGCCGATGGTGCGACGGCCTACGGGTATCTCCACCCGAACGCTCGCGCCCTCATCGACCGCATCGCGGCCGCGGGTGTGGGCACCGTCGTCCTCGACGAGTGTCATCACCTGCTCGATTACTGGGCGATCGTCCTGCGCGCACTGATTGCGCGGCTCGAGCACCCCTACGTCATCGGGCTCACCGCCACGCTCCCGTCGCTCGAGGACGCCGACGAGTTCGAGAACTACACGGCGCTGCTCGGCGACGTCGACTTCGAGATCCCGACCCCGGCGGTCATCAAGGAGGGCGATCTCGCCCCGTTCCGCGACCTCGCGTGGTGGGTCACCCCGACCGAGCCGGAGACCGACTACCTGCGCGACGTGCGACGCCATTTCGACTCGGCCGTGGAGGCGACGACGATGTCGCCGGGCTTCACCGGCTGGCTCGAGGAGCTCCTCGGCGGACCGACCGCCGGCCCGGCCGTCGAACCGCCGGACGTGGCGCCCGAGGCTCGGATCCGAGCTGCGCCGAGACACGCGGCGTGGACGGCGTGGGCGATCGACAACGACGGGCTGGCGCGGGCCGCCGTCGCGGTCGCCGGCCTTCGCGGCCTGTCGCTGGCACCGGGACCCGCCGAGCTGCTGGCCGGGATGGGCGGGGCCGCGCCGACGTTCGAGGACTGGCTTCTCCTGCTCGAGCGCTATGGGCTCGACCGCCTCAAGCTCAGTGACGACCCGGCCGACCATGCCCGCCTCGCCGCCCTTCGCCGCGCGATCGCGCCGTTCGGGCTGACGCTCACGGAGCGCGGCCTGCGCCAGGGTCGCTCGGTGGTCGATCTCGTGCTCTCGTTCTCGGAGGCCAAGTGCCGCGCCGCGGCCGACATCCTCGAGCTGGAGCATGCGGCGCTCGGCGACCGGCTCCGCGCCGTGGTCGTCACCGACTTCGAGCGGCTCGGGTCGGGTGCGGAGCGAGCCAACGGCGCGCTCGAGCGCGACGCCGGCAGCGCCTTCCGGGCCTTCCGGACGATCGCCCTCGACCCTCGCACGGCGGCCTCAACCCGTCCTCGTGACGGGAACCACGGTCCGGACGACGGAAGCGTTCGCGCCCGAGCTGTGCGAGCGCCTCACCGCCGATGCTCGCGCCGGCGGTCTCGACATCGACCTCCGGATCCGCCAGGTCGACGACGTCGCCGAGATCGACGCGGAGCAGGCGTCCTGGCGCCCCGGTATCTACGTTGCCCTGGTCAGCGCCGTCTTCGAGCTGGGGCGCACGAACGTCCTTGTCGGGACCCGGGCGCTCCTCGGTGAGGGTTGGGACGCGCCGTCGGCCAACACGCTCATCGATCTCACCAGCGTGACGACGGCGACCGGCGTGCAACAGCTCCGCGGACGGATCCTTCGGCTCGACCCGGCGTGGCCGACGAAGACCGCCCATGCCTACGACGTGGTGTGCCTCGACCAGTCGCTCGAGCGCGGCGGGATCGAGTTCGGACGCCTCGTGCGCCGGCACGATCGGACGTGGGGGATCGTGCCGCCGGCGGCAAGCACGCCGGCGACGTCGTGCGCGGCCTCGATCATCTCGATCCGAAACTGGTTCGCGAGCTCCTCCGGCGAGCGCAGGAGGAGGCAGGCGTTCGACCATGGCGACGGCCGGGCTGCGCCGCCCCGCGAGCCGTGGCAGCGGCTGGACCTCGAGGCGGCCAATCGCCGGACGACGGCCGCCGTTCCAGAGCGGGACCGCGTCCGCGCGCTGTGGCGGATCGGGGAGCCGTACGACAACGCGATCGACTGGTTCACCCGCCTCAGCCTCGTGGCCGTCGATTTCCGCACGGTCGCGACCGTCGGGAACACGCTCAAATCGCTGCTCATCCGGATCGGCTGCCGTCATCGCGACCGGGATCGGATTCGGATTCCTCTGGGGACAGGTGACGGGTTCGGCCATGGGCCTCGCGCTCGCCGTGGCCGCCGGGCTCCTGCTCGCCGGGGCGCTCAACGCCCGCTCGATCGTGCGGCCTCGTCCGCGCCCTGCTGCTCGACCAGCCACCCGATGCGATCGTCGGCGACGCGGCCCGGAGCCGTGCTCGGCGCGCTGCGCCGGACCAACCTCGTCAGCGGCCGCTTGACGAACGAGGCGATCGCCGTCGAGACGCTCGCGGATGGGACGATGACCGTCTCGATCCGTGATCGCTCCGCCGGGGAGGATTCGGCGGTCTTCGCGCATGCCCTCGATGAGCTGTTCGGGCCCGTGCTCTCGCCGCGCTACCTGATCCGCCGCGACGACGGACGGATGCCGTCGCTGGCGTTGCAGATCGTCTGGCTCCCGCTCCGCGCGTTCCTCCGGTCGGGTGGTGCCGAGCGCCCCGTCTACTACCCCGTCCCCAGCGTGCTCGGCGTGAACCGCGAACGAGCCGACATCTTCGCCGACGAATGGCGTCGCTGGGTCGGTGGCGGCGAGCTGGTGCCAGGCACGTTCTAGCGGAGGGTCGGACGGTGCTCGCACGCGCCCGAGTCGATCGCCGTCGCGCGGCCGACACGCTGGCGACCGAGCGCTGGCGCTGACACGCGCGATACTTCACCGATGCCGCGCCGTGCTGGGTCGAAGGAACGCGATCGCCGTCACCGTCGAGGCGACGCCGAAGAAGGCGTTCGCGAGCGCGCTCGACTGGCCCGGCTGGTCGCGCTCGGGCAAGACCGAGGAGCTCGCGCTCGAGGCGTTGCGGGCTGCCGCGCCGCGCTACGCCGCGGTCGCTCGCGAGGCCGGCGAGCCGTTCGCGGAGAACGCCGACGATGACGAGGCCTACGAGGTCGTCGAGCACTCCGATGGCAGTGCCGGCACCGAGTTCGGCATCCCGTACGCGATCACGAAGCTCGATCGGCGGCGCCTGACGAAGGCGCAGGCCGAGCGCGAGGCACGGCTCGTGGAGGCCGCCTGGACCGTCCTCGCGCGCGTCGCCGCGTCCGCCCCGGCGGAGCTGCGCAAGGGCCCACGTGGCGGCGGCCGGGATCGCGACAAGATGATCCGGCACGTGATCGACGCCGACTGGGCCTACGCCCGCGAGATCGGGATCCGCATCAAGCAGCCCGACCCGCCGGACGACGCCACCGTCAAGGAGCTCCGGGCGGCGATGCTCGACGTCCTGCGCCAGCCGACGGATGGGTCGCCGATCGCCGACCGCAAGTGGACGACGCGGTATGCCGCCCGGCGGATCGCCTGGCACGCGCTCGACCACGCCTGGGAGATGGAGGACCGCTCCGAGCCCGCCTAGCGGAAGAGGTCGCCGACCTCGGCCGCCTCGATCGCCCGGGGAGCATCGATCAGGCCGACCGCGGCGGCTGCCTCGCCGATCAGCTCGGCCGCGGTTCGACCGGCGGCGCGCAAGTCGCGGACCGAGGTGTCGCCGTCGGCCTTCGACAGCTTCGAGCCGTCGGGGCGGCGGACCAGCCGGTGATGGGCGAAGGTCGGCGCCGCGTCGCGTCCGAGCAAGCGGGCGAGGCGGATCTGGGCCGGTGTCGAGTCCAGCAGGTCGCGGCCGCGGACGACGAGGTCGATGCCCTGCCGGAGATCGTCGACGACGACCGACAGCAGGTACGTCCAGTTCCCTCGCGGTCGCGGATCGGCGGGTCGCCGCCGGCCGCGACCTCGTCCGCGCACGGGCCGACGAGCGAATCCATCCACCGTTCCGAGCCGCCACCGAGCATCACCCGGAGGACCGGGCCGTCGAGCCCGCGGTCGCGACAGGCACCCGGGCAACCCGGTCCGTGCCACGGGCGCCCGGCATCCGCGGCCCAGCGCTCGAACGTCGTCCGCGAGCAGTCGCAGCCGTAGACGAGGCCGTCGGCCCGCAACCGGTCGACGGCCTCGGCGTACGGGGCGTCGTCGTCGCGCTGGCGGACCGGGCCCTTCGTCGGGCACGAACCCGAGCCAGGCCAGGTCCTCGATCAGCGCGGCGTCGTACTCGGGGCGGCTGCGCTGCGCGTCGTGGTCCTCGATCCGGAACAGGACCTCGCCGCCGGCGGCCGCGGCGAGTCCCCACACGTAGACGGCGTTGGCGACGTGGCCGAGGTGGAGGTAGCCGGTCGGTGCCGGGGCGAAGCGGGTCCGGGTCACCGCTCCGTCGGCCGGGGCCGGGGCCGCGGCGCGGTTCCCCCGTCGCCCTGCCCGTCGCCCGTCCCGCCGCGCCCGCGCCCATCCGCCGGCGATCCTGGGCCTCGAGCGCCCGGGTGGCCGCCATCAGCCGGCGGTAGAGCGCCAGCAGGTCGGCCTGCGGCATCGGGCCCTGGTTGGCCATCGTCACCCGGAGCAGCACCTCGCGCTCGCGGTCGGCGTCGCGGATCGCCCGGCGTCCGGCGGCGGCCTTGGCCCGCCCGGCATCGCGGGCGAGCTCGGCCCGCTCGTTGAGGAGCGCGACGAGCCGCCGGTCGAGCGAATCGATCCGCCGCCGGAGGCGCCGCAGCTCGGGCGTCTCGGGCTCGCGCCGCCGGCCGTCAGCCACCGCCGGCCCCCGATCGCCGGGCGATCGATTCGAGCGCGAGGTGATAGCCGCGCGACCCCTGCCCGACGATCGACTCGAGCGCGATGTCGTGGAGGAAGTTGACCTGCCGGAACGGCTCGCGCGTCGACGGGTCGGACAGGTGGACCTCGATGAACGGCCGCTCGATCGCGAGCAGGGCGTCGCGCAGGGCCACGCTCGTGTGGGTCAGCCCGCCGGCGTTGACGATCGAGACGTCGAAGTCGCGCCGGTGCAGCCGGTCGATCAGGGCGCCCTCGTGGTTGGACTGGAAGAAGTCGACCTCGAGCCCGAGCTCGGCCGCCCGGGCGGCGATCCCGGCGTGGATCTCGTCGAGCGACTCGCGCCCGTAGATCGTCGGCTCGCGCGTGCCCAGCAGGTTGAGGTTCGGGCCCTGGAGGACGAGGACGGCGGTCATCGCGCGGCGCCGCTCGGCGAGGCCAGGAGGGCGGCGGCGGCGCGCTCGACGACCGCCGGGTCGACGTCGTCCCGGACGACGACCCCGTCGACCGTCGGAAGCACCCAGCGCAGCCGGCCGGCGGCATGCTTCTTGTCGGTGGCCAGGTGGTCCATGACGGTCGCGAGCGGGTAGGGGAGCGGCTCGGTCGCCAGCCCGAGCGCGTCGAGCAGCCGCGCCGATCCGGGCCGCGCGCTCGGGCGGCGTCACGCCGGTCTCGACGCCGATCCGGCACGCCGCGCGGAGCCCGTAGGCCACGGCCTCGCCGTGGAGCAGCCCGCCGTAGCCGGCCGCGGCCTCGACGGCGTGACCCAGCGAGTGCCCGAGGTTGAGCGTGATCCGGCCGTCGGCCGCGCCGCGTTCCCGCTCGTCGGCGGTCACGACCGTCACCTTCGCCCAGGCGGCCCGCTCGACCAGCTCGGCGACGGCACCCGAGTCGAAGCGCGGCCGGATCGCCGTCGGCGATCGCCGGGCCGTCCGACTCGAGCAGCTCGAACAGCCGCTCGTCGCCGAGGGCCGCCATCTTGACCGCCTCGCCGAGCGCGGCCCGGAGCTGTCGCTCGGGGAGCGTCCGGAGCGCCTCGATGTCGATGACGATCGCGCCCGGCTGGTGGAACGCCCCGACCAGGTTCTTGCCCTCGGCGAGATCGACGCCGGTCTTGCCACCGATCGACGAATCGATCTGGGCGACGAGCGTGGTCGGGACCTGGATGAACCGGATGCCGCGCAGGTACACCGCCGCGAGGAAGCCGGCCGCATCGCCGAGCGCGCCGCCGCCGACGGCCACCAGCACCTCGTCGCGGCCGACGCGCAGCCGGGCGAGCTCGCTGGCGGCGGCCTCGATGACGGCCAGTCGCTTCGCCGGCTCGCCCTCGGGCAGCATCACCTCGACGACCTCGCGACCGCGCTCGCGCAGGCCGGCCGCGAGCCGCTCGCCCACGGCAGCCCACGCGCCGGGCTCGCTGACGAGGATGGCCCGCCGGGCCCGGGCCGCGTCGAGCTCGGCGGCCAGCGCGTCCGCCGCGATCCCGGCTCCGAGCACGATCCGGCCGATCGGCGTCGTGGCGCGCAGGAGGGTCGTGGCCGCGCCGGCGCGGTCCGTGGCCGCGGCCGCGGCGCGGCGATCCCTGCGATCCGCTCGTCGATCGCGTCCACGACGCCGTGGACCTCGGCCATCCCGAGCTGGTGGATCGTCGCGGCCGCGTAGAACGGCTCGCGCCGCGTCGCCGAGGTCGCGGATCGTGCCGATCGGGTCCCGGCTCGTGACCAGCGGGCGGACGTGCGGGCGAGCGCCGCAGCCGTTGGGCCAGCACCTCCGGCCGCCCGTCGAGCCAGACCGCCGTCCGTCCGCGGTAGAGCGCCCACCGGTTGCGCGGATCGACCACGGCACCGCCGCCGGTGGCGATCACGCGGCGCACGTCGGGTGCCGGGTCGGCCGGACCGAGGTCCTTGATCGCCGCCCGCTCGAGCGCGCCGGAACGCCGGCCTCGCCCGTCGTCGGCGAAGATCTCCGGGATCGACCGCCCGGCGCCTGTCTCGATCCGCTCGTCGAGGTCGATGAACGTCGCGCCGTGGCGCCCCGCGAGCCGCCGGCCGACGACGCTCTTGCCGCTCCCCGGGCAGCCCGATCAGCACGACGTCCACGTCGGCCTCAGTCGTCCCCGCCGGAGCCGGCTTCGTCGGTCCCGGTCAGGCCGTGGCCCGGCGTCGGCGCTCGGCGGCCGTCGTGCCTGCCGCTCGTCGACCGCCGGCGACCGGCGCGTCCGGCGTCTCGGCGATCCGCGCCCGGTAGTGCTCGACCGCGGCGCGGACGTCGTCGATCGTGTCGCCGCCGAACTTCTCCATCACGAACCCGGCCAGGGTCAGCATGACCATCGCCTCGGCGACGACCCCCGCCGCCGGGACGACGCTGATGTCGCTCCGCTCGTAATGGGCCTTGTCGACCGCCTCGCCGGTCACCAGGTCGGCCGACGGCAGCGGCTTGGCCAGCGTCGAGATCGGCTTGACCGCGCCGCGCACGACGAGCGGCTGGCCGTTGGTCACGCCGCCGGTCAGCCCGCCGGCGTTGTTCGTGCGATGCACCCAGCTGCCCGTCGCCGGCGCGGCCCTCGATCACGTCGTGGACGGCCGACCCGAAGCGCCGCGTCTGCTCGAAGCCGAGCCCGAACTCGACGCCCTTGACGATGTTGATGCTCATGACCGCGGCGGCCAGCGCGGCATCGAGCCGGCGGTCCCAGTGGACGTACGAGCCGAGCCCGATCGGCAGGCCGTGGACGACGACCTCGAACACGCCGCCGACGGTGTCGCCGGCCGAGCGCGCCTCGTCGATCCGGGCGATCATCGCGGCCTCGGCGTCCGGGTCGGGGCAGCGCAGCGGCGACGCGTCGGCCTCCTCGCGCGGGCGGGTGCAGTTGGCCGGGTCGACGGCCACGCCGCCGACCTCGGCGGTGAACGACCACGTCTCGATCCCGAGCTCGCGCAGGAACGCGCGGGCGACGCCGCCGGCCGCGACGCGCGCCGCGGTCTCGCGCGCGGACGCGCGCTCGAGCACGTTGCGCACGTCGTTGAAGCCGTACTTGAGGGCGCCGGCGAGGTCGGCGTGACCGGGCCGCACGCGGGTGACCGGGGTCGCCCGCTTGTTGCCGTCGGCCGCGGCGCGTGGAGCGCGGCCGCGGCCTCGTCGTCGAGCGGCTCGACCGCCATCACCTGCGTCCAGTTCTCCCAGTCCCGGTTGCGGACCAGCAGCAGGATCGGCGAGCCGAGCGTCATGCCGTGGCGGACGCCGCCGAGGATCTCGGCGCGGTCCTGCTCGATCGCCTGGCGGGCGCCGCGGCCGTAGCCCCGCTGGCGCCGGGCGAGGTCGATCGCCAGGCCGTCGGCGGTCAGCGCCAGGCCCGCCGGGACGCCCTCGATGGTGACGCCCAGCGTCGGGCCGTGCGATTCGCCCGCGGTCAGGAATCGGAAGGCGGCCATCGGTCGGTGCTCGCGTCGCCGGGCGGTCGGTCAGTCGGCGCGCGCTGGCGGCTGCCGGCCCGCCATCGCGCCGGTGCGCCGGTCGGCTCGCCCTCGGCCGAGCGGATGCCACCGGCCCGCGCCTCGGCCAGCTTCTGCTGCATCAGGTCGAGCGGGGCCGGCTGGCCGGTCCACAGCGTGAACGCCGCGGCGCCCTGGTGGAGCAGCATCAGCTCGCCGTCGGCGGCCGTGCAGCCGGCCGCCGCCGCGTCGCGCAGCAGCCGCGTCCGGCGTAGATCAGGTCGAGCACCATCAGCTCGCGCGTTGAGCGCCTCGGCCGGGATCGGGCTGTCGTCGGTGGTCAGCCCGATCGACGTGGCGTTGACGAGCACGCTTGCGCCTTGGCCAGCTCGGACTCGATGATCGACTCGTGCCAGGGCATCGCCCGCAGCTCCATGTGCGCCGCGCTCCGGCCGAAGTGCTTGACCAGGCCCTCGGCCCGGTGGAGGTGGCGGTTGAACACGACGATCCGCTGGAAGCCCTCGGTGATCAGGCCGTAGACGACGGCCCGGGCGCCGCCGCCGGCCCCGAGCACGACCGCCTGGCGCGGCATCTTCTGCTTGCCGACGAGCTTGTCCAGCGCGACCTTGAAGCCGGGCACGTCCGTGTTGTGGCCGATCAGCCGCTTGCCCTCGCGGGTGATCGTGTTGACCGCGCCGGTGGCATGCGCCTCCTCGGTCAGCCGGTCGACCAGCGGCACGACCCGCTCCTTGTGCGGGATCGTGACGTTGGCGCCGAGGAAGTCGTCCGTCCGCAGCTCGGCGATCGCGTCGGCCAGCTCGATCGGGCTGCGGTCCCACAGCTCGTAGCTCGCGTCGATGCCGAGCGAGTCGAACGCCGCCTGCTGCATCGCGCCCGACAGCGAATGCGCGACGGGGTGGCCGATCAGGACGACGCGCTTGGTCATGCTCGCACCCTTTCGAGGTCGTCGAAGAACCCGGGATAGGAGACCGCGGCCGATCCGGGCCGGCCGATCGCGGTCTCGCCGCCGGCGATCAGGCCGGCGATCGCGAAGGTCATCGCGAGCCGATGGTCGTCGAGGCTGTCGGTCGCGGCGCCGCGGAGGGCGCCGCCCGCCGTCGATGCGCAGGTCGTCGCCGTCGACCTCGATCCGCGCGCCGAGCGCGCGCAGGCCGGCGGCGATGCCGGCGATCCGGTCCGATTCCTTGTGGCGGAGCTCGCCGGCGCCGCGGATCACGGTCGTGCCCGCTGCGGCGGTGGCGGCGAGGCACAGGATCGGGATCTCGTCGATCGCGGCGGCCACGTCGGCCGGCCCGAGCTCGACGGCCCGCAGCGCCGACGAGCGAACGACGAGGTCCGCGATCGGCTCGCCGACGCCGTCGTCGGCGGCCGGCCCGCACGGCGCGCTCGTCGATGTCGGCGCCCATCCGACGCAGGATGTCGATCACGGCACGCCGGGTCGGATTGACCCCGACGTCGCGGATCGTGAGCTCGGCGTCGGGGTGGATCGCGCCCGCGACCAGCCAGAACGCCGCCGCCGAGACGTCGCCCGGGACCCGTTCCGCCATCGCATTCACCGCCACCCCTCCTTGTACCGTCCAGGCCACCGCGCCATCCGGCGTGTCGACCCGCTCGACCGGCACGCCCCGTGCCCGGAGCATCCGCTCCGTGTGGTCGCGCGTCGCGACCGACTCGCGGACCGTCGTTCGCCCCTCCGCCCGAAGCCCCGCCAGGAGGATCGCCGACTTCACCTGCGCGCTCGGCACGGGCGTCGTGTAGTCGATCGCCCGGAGCGGGGTACGACCGACCACGGTCAGGGGAGGGAGGGAGTCGTTCCGGCGCGCCTGGAGCGCGGCGCCCATCGAGCGCAGCGGCTCGATGATACGAGCGACCGGGCGCCGACGCAACGAATCGTCGCCGTCGAGCGTGGCCGTCATCGGCAGTCCGGCGAGGACGCCGCTCAGCAGCCGGAGGCTCGTCCCCGAGTTGCCGCAGTCCAGGACGCCGGCCGGCTGGCGGAGGCCGTCGGCGCCGGGCGAGACGACCCGGTAGCGACACCGTCCGGCCCTCGCCGGGGACGCGCTCGACCGTCGCCCCGAGCGCGGCCACGATCCCCGCGGTCGAGCGCACGTCGGCGCCGTCGCCGGCCCCGTCGATCCGGCTCTCGCCGGCGGCCAGCGCGGCGAGCATCAGCGCCCGGTGGCTGATCGACTTGTCGCCGGGCAGGCGCAGCTCGCCGCGCAGGCGGGCGCTGGCCCGGACCCGGGCGACCGGCGGCTCGGACGTCGTCGCGGGGTTCGATCCCGGCTGCCGCCTGCTCCGGGTGGTAGCAGCCCGCGGACGTGCTCGTGGACCGGCACGATCGCGGCCATCAGGTCGCGGAACTGGTCGAGCGTCAGCTGCTGCTCGGCGTCGGACAGGGCGTCGTCGGGCGCGGGTGGACCTCGACCATGACGCCGTCGGCGCCGACCGCGACGCCGCCGATCGCCAGCGGCTTGACCAGCCAGCGCTTGCCGGTCGCGTGGCTCGGGTCGACGATGACCGGCAGGTGGGTCAGCTGGTGGAGCAGCGGCACGGCGGCGAGGTCCATCGTGTTCCGGGTGTACGTCTCGAACGTCCGGATGCCGCGCTCGCACAGGATCACGTTCGGGTTGCCCGAGCTGACGATGTACTCGGCGGCCATCAGCCATTCCTCGATCGTCGCCCCGTAGCCGCGCTTGAGCATCACCGGCCGGGCGACCCGCCCGACGTCGCGCAGCAGCGAGTAGTTCTGCATGTTCCGGGTGCCGATCTGGAGGATGTCGGCGTACTCGGCGACGATGTCGACCTGGTTCGGCTCCATCACCTCGGTGATGACCGGCAGCCCGGTCCGCTCGCGCGCCTCGGCGAGGTAGCGCAGGCGCCTGGATGCCGAGCCCCTGGAACGCGTACGGGCTGGTCCGCGGCTTGAACGCGCCGCCGCGCAGGATCGTCGCGCCGGCGGCGGCGACCGCATCGGCCGTCTCGAACAGCTGCTCGCGGCTCTCGACCGAGCACGGCCCGGCCATCATCGTCAGCGAGCCGTCGCCGATGACCGCGTCGAGGACGCGGATCACCGTGTCCTCGGGGTGGAACTCGCGCGACGTCAGCTTGAACGGCCGGCTGATCGGGGTGACCGAGCGCGACACCCGGGCAGCGCGCCGAGCCGCTCGAGGAGCGCCGGCTTGCGCGCGCCGATCTCGCCGACGACGGCGATGACCGTCCGCCCGGCGCCGACGTGGTCGAACGGCGTCAGGCCCTCGGCCAGGATCTGGCTCTTGACGCCGAGGATCTCGGCCTCGCTGGCGCCGACGGTCATCACGACGAACATCGTGCGGTGGTCTCCTCAGTCGGTCGTCGCCGGAAAAACAAAAGAGCAGAGGTCAGGCCTCTGCTCCGTTTGCCCGGCACGACCCGTGCCCCGCGGTCTAGCGACCGGGAAGCGTCATGCCGGGCATCGAAAGTAGAACTAGTGGTTCATGTGCGTGCGTCGGACGGTATCGACTGGCGCTCACGATGTCAACGCGCCGAGTGACGTCGTCGATCAGCCCTCGCCGGCGAGCGCCCGGGCGATGATCCCCTCGACGACCTCGCCCTTCGCGTCGGCGTAGTCCTGGACGTAGGTCCACTCGCCGGCCGCCAGCTCGCGCTTGGTCGCCTCGTACCGGCGCCGCTCGTCGTCGTCCGACCGGAGCCGGTCGCGGAAGGCGAGCATCCGCACGATCTCGAACGAGTCGGCGGTGAAGACGTGCAGGTTGACGTCGGTGTCCGGGCCCTTGAACACCCGGTGCTCGAGCCAGTCCGGCTCGCGGATGCGCAGGACGTAGCCACCGGCCTCCATGGCGGGAACGTAGGCGCTCTCGTCGGCCGAGTCGGCGACGCCGAGCACGATGTCGATGATCGGCTTGGCCGCGAGCCCGGGAACGGACGTCGAGCCGACGTGCTCGAGCAGCAGCACGCGCTCGCCGAGCAGCCCCCGGATCCGCGCCGCCTCGCGCTCGTAGAGGCCCGGCCACGCCGGGTCGTAGTCGGCGAGGTAGATCGGGCCGTCGACGCGCCGCCGCTCGCCGATCGTGACGGAGCGCATGTAGTCGTCCCGGCTCGGTTCCATGGCTTACTCGAACGCGTCGAGCTGCGCCTCGGCCTGGAACAGGTTGATGCCGCTGTCGATCAGGTCGACGATCCGCTGCAGCTTCCGCTCCTCCTCGACCTGCTCGGCGATGAACCACTGCAGGAACTCGAAGCCGCGATGGTCGCCGCCCGCCACGGCGACGGCCGCCGCCCGGTCGAACTGACCGGCTACCGTCCGCTCGGATTCGAGGGCGCGCTTCGCGGCGGCCAGCGGCGATCCGAAGCGGGTCGACGTCGCCTTGAGCGCCGGCAGGTCGAACTCGACGTCGTTGTCGACCAGGAAGTCGATGATCTTCTGCGCGTGCTGCGCCTCCTCGACCGACTGGTGGCGGAAGAGCTTGCCCCAGCCGTCGAGGCTCTGGCGCTCGAAGTAGATCGCGATGGCGAGGTACAGCCCGATGGGCGGCCAGCTCGTTGCCGATCTGGGCGATGAGGAGCTTCCGGAGCTCGGCGCTGACCATCTGGCGCTCCTTCGTATGGCGGGTGGCTGGGTCGCCGGGCCGGCCCGTCCGGCCAGCCGGACGGCGGCGTTGCCCATGATAGGATTCCGGCCGCTGTCGCGACGGAGAGGTCGCATAGAGGTCTAGTGCAGCGGTTTGCTAAACCGCCATGTGGGGTAACCTGCATCGAGGGTTCGAATCCCTCCCTCTCCGCCAGCCTTCGCGGCGACGGGCGCCCGTAGCTCAGTGGATAGAGCGTTAGGTTGCGGACCTAAAGGTCGTGAGTTCGAGTCTCGCCGGGCGCGCCATCACCACCGTCGTACCTTGATTGCCAACCCCGAGCATCGCCTCGGGCTGGGACCAGATCAGGCGGGCCGAGCGGGGGTTCCGGGCGGAGGCGGCACGACACCGAGCTGGCGCATGAGCGTCATGTCGTCGCGGACGCTCCACTGCTCGATCGCCTTGCCGTCGCGGAACCGCAGGAAGTGCACGTACTGGTAGGCGACCTCACGCCCCGTCGGTGGGATGCCCATCAGCTCGCCGGTCTGCCGGCCGTGATGGGTGACGCGCGTCGCCACCAGGTCTCCCTCGCCGACGACGTCGTGGACCTCCCAGCGCTGGTCGGAGAAGACGCTCGCGAGCCACAGCATGGTGCGCTTCACGCCCTCGAACCCGGTCGGCTCGTCCGGGCGGCGCCCGCGCGACACCACCTCAGGATCGACGATCTCCGCGAGTGCCTCGACGTCGCAGGCCGGGAAGATCTCCTCCCATGTTCGCCGCGCGATTTCCTTGTTCCGTTCGACGTCCGTCATGACCGAGTCCTCCATTCGCTAGGCTTTCGTCAGCCCACACCAGTATTTGGTACAAGTACTATTCTCACGAAATGACGGACGACGTCAAGCCCCGGCGCGCGTATCGATCGACTCGGCGGGCGGAGCAGGTTGCCCAGACCCGCCGGGACATCCTGGCGACCGCCGGGGCGCTGTTCCGCGAGAACGGCTACACCGGCGTGTCGATGCCGCTGATCGCTACCGAGGCGGCCGTCGCGGTCGAGACGATCTACCGGGCCTTCGGCAGCAAGGCCGGGCTGTTCAGCGCGGTCGTCGATGCGGCCGTGGCCGGCGGTGCTGCGCGAGCCGAGGTCCCGGTCGTCGAGCGCCCGGCCATCCGGGCGATCGCCGAGGAACCCGATCCGCGGCGACAGATCGCCCGCTACGCCGCGACGCAGCCGGGCATCCACCGGCGGGCCGGGCCGCTCCTGCGTGTCCTCCGGGATGCCGCACCACACGATCCCGAGCTCGAGGCCCTCTGGACGTCGATCGAGGACGGCCGGCGCCAGGGTCAGGCCGGGTTCGTGGCGATGCTCGATGGCCGTGGTGCCCTGCGCCCCGGGCTGTCGGTCGGGGAGGGCCGCGACGGCCTCTGGACGCTGACCTCGCTGGCGGTCTTCGACATGCTTGTCCGAACCTGCGGCTGGAGCCTCGAGCGCTACGAGGTCTGGCTGGCGGACCGTCTGGCCGATCTTCTGCTGCCGGACGCGTAGCGGCCGGCTCCTCTCGGCGCGCTACGCTATCCACCATGCCCGTCCCGATCCTGCTCGACGTCCCCATTACGTTCGCGGTCGGTGACGGGACCACGCACGCGCCGATGATCGACGTCCGGGTCGGCGAGGTCGCCACGAAGCTGATCCTCGACACCGGCTCGACCGACCACGTCCTGACCATCGAGCTCGCGCGCGCCGCCGGGCTCGACGCCGAACCGGGCGAACCGGGGACAGACCACGCCGGGGACGAGGTTCCGTCCTGGACGCTCGGGACGGTCGCGGCCAGCATCGACCGGATGCCGGTCTCGCTCGGGAACGCGGTCGCGATCACGGGCCCGGCCAAGTTTGCCGGCTGGGGCGTCGGCGGGTTCCTGAGTCCGCAGCACGTCCATCCGAGCGCGCTGGCCGTGCTCGACCTGGCGGACGACCGGTTCCTGCTCGTCGACGACGGCCCGGACGCGGTGCGCGCCTGGGCCGCGGACCGCCGGCCGGAGCTCGTGGCGCTCGCCTGCCCGCGCGACCCGGCCGAGCTGACGCCCGTCATCGAGGCGGCGATCGAGCCCTTCCCGGTGGTCCCGGTGATGTTCAACACCGGTGGCCGTGGCACCGAGTTCGCGACCGCCGCCGTCCCCGGCCTGAGCGGTGTCGAGCCCGAGCGGCTCGGCCTCGGCGTCGGCGGAAGCGTGGTCCCGGGGTCGGAGGTGACGGACCGGACGCTGCTGGTCGGCGATGCCCGATTCACGGTGCCCCGACTGCTCATCCGTGAGCAGGTCGGGTCGATGCTCGGCCTCATCGGCATGGACGTCCTGCGGGGCACCGTCCTGGTGCTCGGAGCGGACCCGGCCGCCGGCGTGTCGTGGCTCGTGCCGCCGACGTCGCTGCCAGCCCGCTCGTGACGGCCACCCGTCCCGACCGGCGGGTCGTCATCCGGGCGGCGCCGTTCAACGCGGAGGCGCCGCTCGCGGCCCTCGAAACGTTCCTGACCCCGATCGCCGATTTCTACGTCCGCAGCAACCTCGCCGTACCACCGGTCGATCGCGACGCATGGCGGTTGCGCGTCGACGGGTTGGTGGACCGCCCGCTGTCGCTGTCGCTCGACGACGTGCTGACGATGCCGACGCGGACGTTCGCGTGCACGATCGAGTGCGCGGGCAACAACCGGACCCGGCTGGCGCCGATCACCGAGGGCGAGCCGTGGGGGGCCGGCGCGGTCAGCACGGGCCGGTTCACGGGCGTCCCGCTGGCGCATGTCCTGGATCTCGCTGGCGTGCGTCGGGAGGCCCTCGAGCTGCGCTTCGAGGGCGCCGATCGCGGCACGCCGCGCGGCCGGACCGACGAGATCGCGTTCGAGCGGTCGCTCGCGGTGACCGACGTCGCCGCCGACATCCTGCTCGTCCACGGCATGAACGACGAGCCGCTGACCAGCGAGCACGGGGCGCCTGTCCGGCTGCTCGTGCCGGGTTGGTACGGCATGGCCTCGGTCAAGTGGCTGCAGCGGATCGAGGCGATCGACCAGCCGCTCGAAGCGCATTACCAGACGCGGCAATACCGCTACTACCACGATGAGGCAGTCGGGACCGACCGGGGCGCCGGGTGTGCGGACGATGCGGGTCAACTCGCTGATCTCCACCCCGGCCCACGGATCGACCATCGATCCGGGCCCGCACGAGGTCCGGGGCGCCGCGTGGTCGGGCGACGGGCCGGTCGTGGCGGTCGACGTCAGTGTCGACGCCGGCGACTGGCAGCCGGCAGACCTGATCGGCGAAGCCGAGCCGCATGCCTGGCGCCGCTGGCGGTTCGACTGGTCGGGCGGACCCGCGGGTCGCCACTCGATTCGGTCGCGCGCGACCGCCGCCGACGGCTCCGTGCAGCCCGACCGGCCCGACTGGAACCGCCTCGGCTACGGCAACAACGCCGTGCCGCTCACCCTCGTGACGATTCGTCCGGAGCCTTGACACCTCCGGCGGGTCGCGCCGGGGCCTCGTCGGCCGCATTGAGACCCCGCGTCGGGTGGCGGCGGCGGTCAGCCTGCTAGGCTCTAGCACGGGCCCGGTGGCGGAGGATCCATCCGGCCGTCCACACGCGAGGTCGACTGTGCCAGCCATCCGTCCCGATCGCCGCCGAGCCGGCGTCCTGGTGGTCCTCGTCACCCTGCTCGCGGGCGTCATGGCGACGACCACGGCTGCCGCGACGACGACCATCACCGGCACGCTGACCTCCCGCGAGACGATCGCGCTGACAACCCGGCGCAGTGGCGATCATCACGATCCTCGACCACACCGCCGCGACCGATGCCGGGGCCATCGTCGGCCAGCAGCGGATCGACGGCCCGACGGCCC
The DNA here is from genome assembly GCA_963721545.1 of uncultured Chloroflexia bacterium. Classification (GTDB taxonomy): domain Bacteria; phylum Chloroflexota; class Limnocylindria; order Limnocylindrales; family CSP1-4; genus SPCO01. The sequence continues at coordinate 9,322 of CAVRKB010000002.1, read as the reverse complement.
TGCCGATCGCCTTTTCCGTGCTCGTGGACGACAGCGCCATCGACCAGACGCACGCCTACGGGCTGTACGCCACGATCGTGGACGGTGCCTCGACCTGGCAGAACCCGACCGGCGAGCCGGTCATCACCGGCGGCCCGACGAGCGGCATCGCCCTGTCCCTGACCGCCCTCCCGGCCACGGCGCCCGCCAAGATCGACGGGACGATCGCGCCGCCGGCGGGCACGCGGTTCGGCCCGGCCGCGGTCACCCTCGCCGCGCTGATCAAGCTCGAGACCGGGACGCTGGTCGCCCGCCAGGTCCGGCCGCTGACGAACCCCGCCGATCTCGCCTTCTCGATCGGCTACGACCCGGCGCTCATCGATCCGAGCGCCACGTACGTCGTCAAGGGCGGGATCATCGACGGCGCCTCGATGTGGCAGAACCGTGCCGGCGTGACGGTCATCCAGGGCGGCAAGGCCACGTCGAGCATCTCGCTGCCGGTCGCAGCGGTCGACACCCTGCTGCCGGTCGCCTCGCCCTTCCCGACCCCGATCCCCAGCCAGACGCCGTCGCCGAGCACCGCACCGAGTGCCGCCCCGTCGGCCGCGCCGAGCGGCGCTCCGTCGGCCGCCCCGAGCGGCAGCTCCGCGCCCGACGAGCCGCTCCGACCGCTGCCCCGACCGCGGCGCCGACCGCCGCGCCGACGGCGACGCCCGCGCCGACGCCGACCCGACGCCAGTTCCGACGCCGGCACCGACGGCGACGCCTGCTCCGACACCCAGTCCCACGCCGGCCCCGACGTCGCCGCCGTCCGCGACCCCGTCCACCGCGGCGTCCCCGACGCCGACCCCCGATTAGGTCAGCGGCACGCTCACGTATCGCGAGCCGTACCAGCTGACCGGGGACGCGTTTGCCGTCGTCGCGCTCGTGCGCGGATCCCAGCGGGCGACCGAGAGCTCCATCGTCGCGTCGTCGATCGACCGCGACGTGAGCGGCGTCCCGGTCGAGTTCGACCTCGACCTCGATGACGTGACGATCGACCCGACCCAGACCTACACGCTCCAGGCCACCATCGTGGACGGGGCCAATGCATGGGTCACCGCCCGCGGGATCCCGGTCCTGACCAAGGGCAACCCGAGCGAGGTCGACGTCACGCTGACCTACCGGCCGGACCTGCTGAAGGGCGCGGTGTCGGGGCAGATCATCGCGACCGGCGTGCAGCTGTCGGCGACCGCCTACTCGATGGCCGTGCTCCTCGACCCCGCCACGGGTGAGTCGCTCGGCATCGACGTCAGGAGAGCCGACACTGGGCTGCCGGCCGCATTCGCGATCGGCTACACGATCACCGATATCGTGCCGACCGGCCAGTACGTCGTCACCGCCGAGGTCGGCGACAACGCCTCGATCTGGCGAAGCGCGGCAGGGGTGCCGGTCATCACCAACGGAAACCCGAAGTCGGGCGTCGACGTGACCGTGGTCCAGGTGGCCGTGGCGAACGCGAGCCCCAGCCCGAGCCCGTCGCCCAGCCCATCGGCGGCGCCGATCCCGCCGCCGGCCGGGGGCACGAGCGGCGACCTGCTGCTCTGGATCATCGTGATCGCGCTGATCGGCGGGCTGGCGGCGTTCTTCATCGCCCGCAGCCGGGCCCAAGCTGACGAGGCCACGACCGAGCCACCGCCGGGCGGCGCCCTCCCCCGACCGAGGCCAGCCCGACCGAGGCCACCCCGACCGAGGCGGCGCCAGTTGACGCCGACGCGGCGGAGGCCTCGCCCGAGGCGCCCCCGACGCCGGACGCGCCGCCAGAGCCGGACGATCCGGCAGCCGGCCCAAGCCGATGACCGCCGACCCCTCACCCGAACGTGGCCGGGTCGCCTTCCTCGGCCTCGGCACGATGGGCGCGGCGATGGCTGCCAACCTTGCGCGGGCCGGGTTCGCGGTCACCGGCTGGAACCGGACGCCCGGCCGCGGCGCCGAGCTGGCCGACCTGGGCGTCGCCCTGGCTGCGACACCCGCCGCAGGCCGTCGCCGACGCCGGAATCGTGATCGTCTGCGTGTCCGACACGCCGGACGTCGAGGCCGTCCTGTTCGGCGCCGATGGCGTCGTGGAGGGCGCCAGGCCCGGGACGCTCGTGATCGACTGCTCGACCATCGCCCCGTCGGGCAGCTGGGACTTCGCCGCGCGGCTCGCCGCCCATGACATCCGGCTGGTGGATGCGCCCGTGTCGGGCGGCAGCGAAGGGGCGCGCAACGCGACGCTGACGATCTTCGTCGGTGGCGATGAGGCCGACGTCGAACGGGCACGGCCCGTGCTGACGGCGCTCGGCCGGACCATCACGCATGTCGGCCCGATCGGTGCCGGCCAGGCGGTCAAGGCAGTCAATCAGGTCATCCTCGCCGGCACGTACCTCGGCGTCGCCGAGGGGATCGTCCTCGCGATCAAGGCCGGCCTCGACGTCGAGCAGGTCGTGGCGGCGCTCGGCGGCGGGGCGGCCCAGAGCTGGGTGCTCGCCAACCGGAGCGGCCGGATGCTCGAGAACGACTACCCGCTCGGGTTCAAGGTGGCGCTCCACCGCAAGGACCTCGGGATCGCCCTCGAGCTCGCACAGCAGCTCGGCGCGGTCCTGCCCGTCAGCGCGCTCGCGGCCCAGCTCGAGACCGGCCTGATCGCCGGCGGCCACGCCGACGAGGACATGTCCGCCCTGGCCCGAACGATCCGCGCCCTCTCCAACCTCGAGGGCTAGTCCAACCCGACGAGCAGCATTGGGTCTCCCAATTTGCCGTCGTAGCGTGGGCGGAACCTGGCCACGTTGTAGAGCTCGGGCACGTCCACCCGCCTCGGCCCGAGCTCGGGATCGGGCAGGGGAGCGTGGGCGTACTTGCCGTCCTGGACCGCCACCATCCGGCCGGTGACCCCGCCCTCGACCAGGTCCATCGCGACATTCGCGAACGTCGTCGCCACCAGCGAGTCGATCGAGTCGGGCTCGCCGCTGCGCAGGTCGTAGGTCAGCTCGGAGGCGAGCGTCTCGATCCCCGTCCGCTCGCGGATCTCGGCGGCCAGCGCTTCGCCGACGTTGGCCTTGTGACGATGCCCGAACGCATCGGCGCCGCCGATGTCGGTCATCTGCGCGCCCTTCCAGATCGCGCCCTCGGCGGTGATCACGAAGGCGTAGTGGCTCGGGTTCGCGGCGTGGTCGGCGGCCAGCAGCGCGCACAGCGCGTCGAGGTCGTAGGGCGCCTCGGGGATCACGCAGCGGGCCGACGTCACGTAGGCGGTGTACAGCGCCGAGAAGCCGGCATCCCGGCCGAAGATGCGGAACACGCCGATCCGCTCGTGGCTGCCGAGCGTCGTGCGCTGCCGGTTGATCGCCTCCTTGGCGCGGGTGATCGCGGTCGAGAAGCCGATGCAGTACTCGGTGCCCTGGACGTCGTTATCCATCGTCTTGGGGATCGCCACCAACGGAACCCCGGCGTTCACCAGCACCCGCGAGTACGACAGCGTGTCGTCGCCACCGATCGTGACCAGCGTGTCGACGTCGAGGGCGCGCAGGTTGTCGAGCACGCGCGGGGTCAGGTCGTACAGCCCGTCGCCGGCGTCGAAGCGTGGCGCGCTCCGCTCTCGTCCATCCATGTCGGGCAGCGCTGCCGCGCGCATCTTGCGCGGGTTCGTCCGCGACGTGTGCAGGATCGTCCCGCCGGTCCGCTCGATCGTCCGCGTGTTGATCCGGTCGAGCGGCCGGAGGTAGGCCGGATCGGGTTCGGCGCCCGGCCGGAGGTGCGTCAGGCCCTCCCAGCCGCGGCGGATCCCGAGCACCGTGTAGCCCGCCTCGGTCGCCCGGTAGACGACGCTCTTGATGACCGCATTGAGGCCCGGGACGTCGCCGCCGCCGGTCAGGATCGCGATCCGCCTGCCATCCGTCATGACACCCAATGCTACGCCGCACGCGGTTCCGATTCGGGTTGCGAATCGGGTGCGACCGCCGCCGATCGAGACGGAGGCGCCAAACCCGTCTGCTAGCATCGGGCCATGAACTACGAGCTGTTCATGGGCGAGGCGTTGGCGGAGGCGCAACAGGCGCTGTCCCGCGGCGAGCGCCCGAACGCAGCCGTCGCCGTGGTCGACGAGGCGATGGTCGTCCGCGCGCACGACCGCGTCCAGGAGACGAACGACCCGACCGCCCACGCGGTCGTCGTGGCCCTGCGCGAGACCGCCCGCAAGATCGGCTCGGTCCGCCTCGCGGACGCCACGATCTTCGCCACGCAGGAGCCCTGCGCGATGTGCGTCGGGGCGCTGCTCGAGAGCGATGTCGAGGCGCTCGTGTTCGCCGTCGCCAACACCCACGATGGCGCAGCCGGAACGGTCATCCAGCTGGCCCAGCATCCATCCCTGCCGCGCCGGATCAAGATCGTCAGCGGCATCCGCCGCGACGAAGCCGAGGCGCTGTTCGTCGAGCTCGCCGCACGCTGAGGACGGCGCCGGCGGGTCCGCCGGTCAGGCGGTGTGGCGGAGAGGGCGGGATTCGAACCCGCGACGGGTTGCCCCGAACCGCATTTCCAGTGCGGCGCCATAGTCCACTAGGCGACCTCTCCCCCGAAGGCAGCGGAGCCCGCCGGAGGGAGGCTGGCAGGGTCCGGGTTGGGTCGAATGTGGCGGAGAGGGCGGGATTCGAACCCGCGGTGCTTTCGCACACCGCTTTTCGAGAGCGGCACCATCAACCACTCGGACACCTCTCCGCGGGAGAGGATACCAAACCCTCCGGGCTCACCCCGCCGGCCTCCCCGACCGCCCGTGCCCGTCCGCGGTATCCTTCCCGAGCCGTGCTAGGCGGGGAACTAGCGGTGCCCTGTACCTGCAATCCGCTACAGCAGGGCTGAATTCCCTCCCGAGGTCTCCGTTCTCGAACGCCGCCCGACGATGCGACGTTGAGGACCGGGTCCCGCGCAGCGGCGAACCGCGAACCGTGTCAGGTCCGGAAGGAAGCAGCACTAAGCGATCATCGTCGGGTGCCGCGGAACGGCCTGGTCCGAGCCGCTCGTCATGGTGGGCACGGGTAACGTCCAGGTCGACGGAGGGTGCACGGCAATTTCGACTTCGCGCGCGCCCAGACCGGAGGAGGTCGTGACGACGACCGTCCCGCACCAGGCCCTCTATCGCCGCTGGCGAGCCCAGACGTTCGCCGAGATCGTCGGGCAGGAAGCCGTCGTCGAGACGCTCCGCAACGCCGTTCGCGCCGATCGGGTCAGCCACGCCGTCCTGTTCGTCGGCCCGCGCGGCACCGGCAAGACGTCGCTCGCCCGGATCCTGGCCAAGGCCGTCAACTGCACCGACCTGCGCGACGGTGACGCGTGCGACGCCTGCCCGTCGTGCGTCTCGATCCGCGAGGGGACGACGCTCGACCTGATCGAGATCGACGCCGCAAGCAACCGCGGCATCGATGCCGTCCGCGACCTGCGCGAGCGCCTGCCGTACCCGCCCGGCCAGCTCCGCCGCAAGGTGTACATCCTCGACGAGGCGCACCAGATCACCCGCGACGCCTGGAACGCGCTGCTCAAGTCGCTCGAGGAGCCGCCCGACTTCGTCAACTTCATGTTCGCCTCGACCGAGCCGTCCGGCTTCCCGCCTGCGATCCTGTCGCGCCTCCAGCGCTTCGACGTCCGGCGCCTGACCGTCCCCGAGATCGAGGGCAAGCTCGTGCGGATCCTGGCCGCCGACGACCGGCAGGCGGATCCGGCGGCCCTGCACCTCATCGCCCGGCTCGCCGCGGGCGGCATGCGCGACGCCGAGTCGATGCTCGACCAGCTCCTGTCCACGGCGCCCGACCGGATCGACGAGGCCACCGTGCGCGACCTGCTCGGGCTGGCGGACGCGGAGGTCGTCGCGGCCTTCATCGATCACCTGGTGCGTGGCGACGGTGCCGCCGGCGTGGCCCTCCTCGACGAGCTGGACGAACGGGGTCGCGACATCCGGGCGCTCCTCGACCAGGCCGTCGAGGCCATCCGGATCGAGCTCGTCGCCGGCATCGCCGATCCATCGGCAGCCCGGCACGACCCGGCCGCGCTGGCGGCTGCCGGCCGCCGCCTGGCCGCCATCGATCCCAACCGGGCGACGATCGGCGGCCTCCGCTTCCAGCTGAGCTCGCCATGTTCGCCCCCCTTGAGCTGGCCATGTTCGGTGCGGGTGCCGCGCCCGTCACGGGCGCGCCGCCTGTCGCTAGGCCGGTCGCGAGCCCACGACCTCCCACCGTCGAGCCCGCGGCACGGCCCGCCGCATCCGCCGCCACGACGTCCTCGGAGGTGGTGAAGACCATCGAGGCGGCGGCACCTCGCCCGAGCGCGCCGCCCAGCGCGGCGGCGCGACCGGCGCCCATCCCCGCCGCGGACACGGCCGAAGCCCCGGCGGACGCGGGCCCGCCCGAACCGGCCCCCGAGCCGACGCCGGCCTCATCACCAGCCACCCCGGCACTCCCGGCACCGACCGGCGCCGCCGCCTCGGGAGGCGACCTCGAATCGGTCCTTGCCGCCTGGCCGGCCATCGTCGAGCGCCTCAGCGCCCACCCGCCGACCAAGCCGCTCATCCTCAAGTGCCGACCGGTCGCCGTCGACGGCGCGATCGTGACCCTCGGATTCCCCGAGGAGCAGGCGTTCCTCAAGGATCAGGCCGAACGGCGCCGACCGGGCATCGAGGCCGGGATCGCCGAGGTCCTCGGTCACCCCGTCACGGTGCGCTGCGTGGTGGCCAACATCGAGCTTGCGCCGGCGGGCTCGGATGACCTCGTCGCGGAGGCGCGCCGGATCTTCGCCGATGACCTCGCCGACGTGGGCGAGGTGAGCTGACGCCGACGATCCCGGACAGCGGCCGCGAGGCCGTTGCGGCAGACTGACCGGCGAGCCAGCACGAGAGGAGCAACCCGATGGGGATGGGCAACCTGCAGCGGATGGCGCAGCAGATGCAGCAGGAGATGCTGCGGATCAAGGACGAGCTCGCGGCCACGCTGGTCGATGGCTCCGCCGGCGGCGGGGTCGTTGGCGCGACCGTGACCGGCGAGCAGGAGCTGGTCAGCGTCAAGATCGACCCGTCGGTGGTCGATGCCGACGACGTCGACATGCTCCAGGACCTGATCGTGGCGGCGGTGAACGACGCACTGCGCTCGTCGAAGGCGCTGGCCGAGCAGAAGATGTCCGCCGTGACCGGCGGGCTCAAATTGCCGGGGATGTAGGCGCACCCACCCGTGACAAACACCGTCATCGAGCCCGTCGCCCGCCTGATCGAGGCGTTCGCGCGCCTGCCCGGCGTCGGCCCCAAGACGGCGCAGCGGCTCACGTTCCACATCCTCCGGGCCCCCGATGCCGAGGCGCGGACCCTCGCGGCGGCCCTGGTGGCGGTCCGCGACCAGGTCGTGTTCTGCGACCGCTGCTTCAACATCAGCGACCAGCCGCTCTGCCCGATCTGCCGCGACTCCGCGCGTGACCAGACGCGGCTGTGCGTCGTCGAGGAGCCGCTCGACGTGCTGGCGCTCGAGCGAACCGGCGAGTTCAAGGGGCAGTATCACGTCCTCCACGGGGCCATCTCGCCGATCGACGGGATCGGGCCGGACCGGCTGCGCATCCGCGAGCTGCTCGAGCGAGCGGACGCCGCCGCGCGCGACGGGACGCCGTTCGTCGAGGTGATCATGGCCACCAACCCGACGCTCGAAGGCGAGGCCACCGCGATGTATCTGGCGGAGCGGCTCGAGCCCGTCGTCGGGCTCGTCAGCCGGATCGCCCGCGGGCTGCCGGTCGGCGGCGACCTCGAATACGCCGACGAGGTGACGCTGATCCGGGCGCTCCAGGGCCGGCGGGCGGTCTGACGGCCGATGAGCAACCTGGTCAACGAGATCCTGCTCCGGCTGGCCAAGGCCGGCATTGCCGCGCTGGTCGCGATCGTCCTGTACCTCGTCCTCGTCGGACCCTTCGGGGCCACCGGCACGGTCGAGCTCGCGCTGCTGTGCTGGCTCAGCGCGGCGGCCTTCGTCCTGCTCGTCGAGACCGGCCTCTTCTAGTTCGTCCCGGTGGACGCATCGCGCTACCATCGCCCTCCCAGAGCGACGTCGGGGAACGCAGGCAGTGGGAGGATGCGAACGATGAACGCGCTGCGACGATCGATCACCCTGGTCCTGGGATTGATGCTGTGCGCCGCCCTCAGCGGGGCGCCGGCCGCCGCGGCCACCCGTGCGGCGCGGCCGCGTCGTACCTCTGCGGTCCGGGCGACTCGGCGGCGACGGCACAGGCGCCCGCGTTCGCCGGCCGCGGCGGCAGGCCCGCGAGCCGGACCTGAGCCAGACGCGACATGCCGGCACGGGCCAAGGGCCAGGCGCCGGCCGACTTCGCGGTCACCGTTCCGGTGTACTTCCACGTCATCACCAATGGCGCCGAGGGCAACCTCACCGACAGCCAGATCGATCGCAGATCGCGGTCCTCAACAAGACGTTCGGCGGCCGCGAAGGCGGCTCCCAGACCGGCTTCTCGTTCGCGCTGGCCGGCGTGACCCGGACCGATAATGCCATGTGGTTCGCCGCCAAGCCGGGCGCGCCGAGCACGACATGAAGAAGGCGCTCAAGACGGGCGACGACAGCGACCTCAACGTCTACTCGACGAGCGGCGCCGCCTACCTCGGCTGGGCCTACCTGCCGTCGATCACCGACGGCACAGGCATACCTCGACGGCATCGTGATCGACTGGGGGACCGTGCCCGGGGCTTCGGACACCTACGACGGCGCGTACGACCTCGGCGAGACGCTGACCCACGAGGCCGGCCACTGGCTCAACCTGGAGCACACGTTCTTCGGCGGCTGCAACGAGGCGGGCGACTTCGTCGACGACACGCCGGCCCAGAAGACCCCGACGTCGGGTTGCCCGGTAGGCAAGGACACCTGCCCGGCGCCCGGGTCTCGACCCGATCCACAACTACATGGACTACTCGTTCGACACCTGCTACACGGAGTTCACCGACGGCCAGACGCAGCGCATGCGCGACGCCTGGCTGCTCTACCGGGCGCCCTAGCCGAGGTCCACGTTCGCGGGTCGGGACGGTCGCGCGGGCTCGGTCGACGGGCCTGCCGGGCGTCCCTCCGCGCGTTTGACACCTCGGCCGCCAAGCCTCATCATCCGAAGTCTGCGCCGCGGGCTGTCGCGCCCCGGCTGCTGCACCTTAACAACTGAAGAGTGACAGGAAATCCGTGATAAGGATGTGCGAGTGGTCAAACCCTCGGACAAAAGTCGCGACTTCAAGGTCGTGCATCTTTTTGGAGAGTTTGATCCTGGCTCAGGATAACGCTGGCGGCGTGGATTAGACATGCAAGTCGAACGG
>CAVRKB010000001.1:0-178564 GCA_963721545.1 uncultured Chloroflexia bacterium | reverse complement strand
CCGGCGAGGAAACGGCCACGGGACCGGCGTCCGCGGACCTGGTCGTCGACGGCCTCGATGCGAAGGCCGTCGTCACGCTCCTCGAGACGCAGCTGAAGGCCGCCGGCTACACGACCGACGGCCTGTCGGGACCGCTCGAGAACGGCGGCTACAGCCTGGACATGACCGGGGCGTCGACCGGTTGCAAGGTCCGGATCAGCACGGCGCCGACCGGCGGCCTGACGACGCTGACGATCCTGTACGGCGCGGGCTGCCCGCACGACTGACCGGTGCCCGGCCGCAACCAGAGTGGTGCGGCCGCGCAACGCATCCCGCCTGTCATGCGTCTATCCTGCAGCTACCCGGCGGGGGTGCCGGTCGGATCGAACGGGGGAGGCGGAACGATGCAGAAGGCACAGCCACGGGACATCGGAGCGCTGGCGCTGGTCGTGGCGCTGTTCGTGGTCCTGTTCGTCCTCAGCGTGACCCTGGGCGCGCCGCCGCGCTGACCCCCGCGAGGATCGCCTCGATCCCGAACGCGTAGGCGGCGTCCAGGTCGCCACCCAGCCGGAAGCCGCCGGCGAGCTCCATCGACACGAACCCGTGTGCCCACGCGACCATGCGTCCGCGCGCCCTCGAGCGCGACCGGCTCACCGGCGAGGCCGGCCATCGCTCGGACGATCGGCTCGCCGAGCGACGCCAGTGTGGCCGGGTCCGGGCTCGCGCCGGCGGGCAGGGCCGAGAACAGCAGCTGGTAGCCGTTCGGATTGGCGCGGACGAAGGCTCGGTATTCGGTCGCGACGCGGCGCAGGTCGGCGCCCGGATCCTTGCCCGTGACGTCGCCCGCGACAACGTCGCGGCGAGGTCTGCGACGACGGCATCGGCGACGGCGCGCAGCAACGCCGCCCGATCGGGCACTCGCTTGTAGAGCGACGGACCGCGGACGCCGACGGCTTCGCCGACCGATCGCATCGTGACCGCGGACAGCCCGTCGGCCTCGAGGATGCGGCGTGCGGCGGCGACGATGGCGTCGGTCGAGGTTCGAGCGGGGGCTGGACTCATGAACTGGATTATAGGCTATTGACATTAGCCGTCAAGGCTATACAGTGTAGCCATGAGACCGGCCGACCGCGCCGGATCGACGAACGGAGCGACGGCCATGACCGCGATCTCGACCCCGATCGAATCGGTGACCCTTCCCACCGCCACCGTCCGCGGGTGGCTGCGCCTCGAGGGCGCCGCGGCCTTCGCGGCCGGGCTGGCGCTGTACGGCTGGCTCGGCGGGCCGTGGCTGCTGGCGATCCCGTTCCTGCTGCTGCCGGACCTGTCGGCCGTCGGCTACCTGCGCGGCCCGCGGGTCGGCGCCTTCACCTACAACCTCATCCACAACTGGGCGATCGGCCTCGGCGTTCTCGGCCTGGGCGTGGCGGCGGACAGCACGCCGCTGCTGATCGCCGGCGCCGTGCTCGTCGCCCACACCGGCATGGACCGCGCGGTCGGCTACGGCCTCAAGCTGTCGACGTCCTTCCACGACACCCACCTCGGCCGCATGGGCCGCGAGAAGTAGGTCTGGTAGAGCCTTGCGGCTCGCCAGGGCGGCGCAGCGAAAGGCGGAGCCGAGCACCGAAGCGAGCGCACCTGAAGGTGCGTGAGCGAGGAGCGGAGGCGACAACGAATCGATGGGTCGTCATGGCGAGCCGCCTAGTCGTAGAGCCGTTCGATGTGCCACGAACCATCGATTCGATCCAGATAGACGAGCGCGAGCCAGCGGCTGCCGACGACCTTGAAGTAGTCGCGGGCGATCGGATCCCGCCACCAGGCCTCCTCCACCCGCCAGCGGTTGCAGACCTCGACGGTCTCGCGCCGGCCGTTCCAGCGGATCGCCACCAATGCACCCTCCGCATCGAGCTCGACCTCGATCGGAGGGTGTTCGCGCAGCAGCCGGGTCACTCGGCGCCAGGCTCCGCCAGGCCCAGCGCGCCTCGGGCAGCGGGGCCTCGGGATCGGTGACGTCCACGCGGCGGACGCGATCCTCCCCGAAGGTCAGGGCGAGCCGGGCGAGCTGCCAGTCGAGCCGGGCGCCGCGCGCCGCCTGGGGCGTGAACATCGGGAGCTGCTGACCGGCCGCCGGCGCCGTGCCGTCGAGCTCGAGGACCAGCCGGGCGACCGCGGCCGGCGGCGGGGTCCGTTCGAGGCGGGCGAACAGCAGGCGCTCGATCGCCTCGGTCTCGGCGGTCGGCTCGGGGAAGCGCTGCTCGACGTCCAGCTCGGGGGCCGTCCCCGCGAGGGCGAAGGCCAGGTCGAGGTCGAGGTGGAGCCGCGCCCGCGAGGCCGCCAGCCCGCGCGCGACGAGCTGGCCGGTCAGCGCCGCGGCGAGCCGGTGGAGGACGAAGCGGAGCGGCTCGAGATCCTCGGCCGGCGGGTCGAGGGGCAGGCCGAGCCGGAGCCGTTCCGGCGCCCGACGCGGTCGGAACGGCTCGAGCTCCTCGCCGCGCGCCCGGGCGTGGATCCGGGCGCCTTCCTCGCCGAACCGGGCGACCAGCGCCGACCGGGCGAGCTCGGCGACCGGGCCGATCCGGCGCAGGCCGAAGCGGGTCAGCCGGGCGCGCACGTCGGGATCGGCGGTCAGCAGCCCGGACGGGTGCGGTGCCAGGAAGGCCGCCTCGCCACCCGGCGGGACGAGGTTCGGGGCTCCGGGCCGGGCCAGGACGGCGGCCACCGTCGCGCGAAGCGGGTGCCGGCGATGCCCGGCCCGGATGCTCGGCCGGCATCGTCCGCGTCGCCGGCCAGCGCCCGCCCGAGCGCCCCGGCCAGCCGCTCGACGAGGACCGGCTCCGGACCCCACAGCGGCTCGAGGCCGTCGACCTGGACCTCGAACAGCCCGAACGCCGCGTCGAGCGGATCGGCGCTGCCGGCGATCCCCGGGCTGAACGCGGCGAGCGCCTCGAAGGCGGCCTCGACCGCCGCCCGGTCGGCGTCGGGATCGTGCTCGACGAAGGTCGCCTCAGGGACGAGCCGATGGGCGCTCCCGAGCGGCATCCCCCGCCGGACGCCCAGCGCCCGCGCGTCCGGGCTCGCGTCGACGACCGGGCCCGGATCCCACGGCTTCCCGCCCAGGATGAGCGGGCCGGGCGGGAAGGGCTCGAAGGCTCGCGCCCGGGCGAGCTCGAGGGGGAGGTGCGGCCGGTGGAGGTGAAGGAGTCGCATCGCGGTCGGTCCGTTCGGGATGGATGGCGGGGGCCTGATCGATGAGGAGGTCGTCCCGGCGGAGGCAGGCATCGCGCTCGCCACCCTCCGCGTAGAGGATCCGCAGGGTGGCCCGCCGCCCCGGCGGGCCGTAGCGGTTGCGGGCGACCAGCGCCTCCGTCCGCTGGCCGACGATGTCGCGCCCGAGGCGGATCCACGACCGCCGGGCGAGCTCGAGGCGGACCCCGGTCGATTCGGCGACCGCGGTGGCCAGGCCGCCGGCCAGCCCGGGCGGCTCGAGGACGACGAGGAGCGTCTCCGCGCGACGAGCCAGCGCGGCCAGCCGGCCGAGCCGGTCGGCGATCCGGGCCGGCCGATCCGCGGCGCGCCAGCCGGCCACCGGGCAGGTCGAGGACGAGGAGGTCGACCGAGCGCCCGGCGAGCAGCGCGCCACCGATCGCCAGGCCCTCGTCGAGCGTCTCCGGGGTGATGACCACGAGCCATTCGAGCCGGACGCCCCGGGCGACGGCCTCGACCGGGTCGAAGCTGCGCGACAGGTCGAGCCAGGCCACGATCGAGCCGGCCGCCTGGGCCTCGGCGGCGAGCCGGAGGACGAGCGTGGTCCGGCCGCTCGAGCCGTCGCCGCGGATCGCGACGCTGGCCGACCGCGGCAGGCCGCCGGGTCCCAGGATCGCGTCGAGCGCGGCAAAGCCGGTCGGGATGACGCGATCGTCCGGGCGAGGCGAGTGGGCCGGGATCGAGGCGGGTGCCGATGCCGTCTCGGGCGCCAGGGCCAGCGCGCCGTCCGGTCACCGTCGCCGCGCTCCCGGCGTTCCCGCGGCGACCTTCGGAGCTGCCGCTCCCCAGCGAGCCTGGAGGCTCGCCATGGCTGCCGTCACGTCCGGGGAGAGGGTCGCCATCGGACGCTCAAGATAGAACATCTGTTCGATGGAATCAAGGCCCGGAGATGCACAACCGTCGTCACCGGCTCGTCACGGAGGCCGCCTACGCTCGCTCCCCTACCATGCTCGCGATGTCGAACCCGCCCGCGCCGGTCCCCGAGCGACCGATCCTGGTCGTCGACGACGACGCCAAGATCGTCCGCCTGGTGCGGACGTACCTCGAGCGCGACGGGTTCGCGGTCGTCAGCGCCGCGGACGGCCCGGCCGCGCTCGATGCCATCGAGCGATACCGGCCGGCGCTCGTCGTCCTCGACCTGATGCTCCCCGAGCTGGACGGGCGGGCCGTCATCCGCGCCGTCCGTGGCGACGAGACCGCGGCCGCCACGCCGATCCTGATCGTGTCGGCGCGCGGCTCGACGCTCGACCGGATCGCCGGCCTCGAGGACGGCGCGGACGACTACCTGCCCAAGCCGTTCTCGCCGGCCGAGCTCGTCCTCCGCGTCAAGTCGATCCTGCGCCGCACCGCCGCCGCGACGCCGCGACGCGGTCGCGCATCCGCCGCTCGTCCTGGCCGACCTCGTCGTCGACCTCGATCGCCACGAGGTGACCCGGGACGGCGAGCCGATCGCCCTGACCCGCGTCGAGTTCCGGCTGCTGACCTCGCTGATCGAGGCCGGCGGACGCGTCCTGACTCGCGACCAGCTGCTCGACGCGGTGTGGGGACGCGACCAGGACGAGGTGCTCGACCGGACCGTGGACGTCCACATCGGGCGGCTGCGCGACAAGCTCGGCGACGACGCCGAGCATCCGCGCTACGTCACCACCGTGCGGGGCATCGGCTATCGGGCGGCCCGGCCGTGATCGGACGCGGGATCGCCACCCGGATCGCGCTGGCCGCGCTGGTCTCGGCGGGTGTGGGGGTCGCGATCGTCGCGATCGGGATCACCGTCGTCGGGGCCGAGATCTTCCGCGGCCTGATGGTCGAGGCCGGCGACTCGGCCGACCACGCCCAGGCGATGTATGACGAGTCGGTCACGACGGTCGTCCTCGCCGCGGTCCTGGTCGCCGCGGCGGCGAGCATCGTGCTGGCGGTCGTGCTGGCGAGGATGCTCGCTCGCCCGCTGGCCGAGGTCGGCGGGGCGGCCCGGCGGATCGCCGACGGCGACTACGCGGCCCGCGTCCCGCGCGAAGGCCCGGACGAGCTGGCCAGCCTGGCCGACTCGTTCAACCAGATGGCCGCCAGCCTCGAGCGCCAGGAGGCGATGCGCCGCGACTTCATCGCCAACGCGGCGCACGAGCTGCGCACCCCGCTGACCAACCTGCAGGGCTACCTCGAGGCGCTGCGCGACGGCGTCATCACCGCCGACAAGGCCACCTACGAGTCCTTGTGGGACGAGGCCGAGCGACTCGTCCGCCTGTCGCGCTCGCTCGACGCGCTGGCCGATGGCGACGCGGCCGGCGGGCAGCCACGGCTCGAGGAGCTCGATCTCGCGCTGGCGATCCGGACGGCGCTCGAGCTCGCCCAGCCAGTCCTCGACCGGGCGCGCCTGCAGGTCGTCGTCGACGTCCCGGAACGCCTGCCGGCACGGGCCAACCCGGATGCCCTGGCCCAGGTGCTCGGCAACCTGGTGTCGAACGCCGCGCGGTACACGCCATCGGGCGGCACCGTCACCGTCCGCGCCGAGCGACGCCCCTCCGACCTGCTCGTGTCGGTGGCGAACACCGGGGACGGCATCCCGCCCGACGACCTCGATCGCGTCTTCGAGCGGTTCTACCGGGTCGAGAAGTCGCGCGATCGGGCGCGCGGCGGCGCCGGCATCGGGCTGGCGATCGTCAAGCAGCTGGTCGAGGCCGGCGGCGGCCGGGTCGGCGCCGAATCGCGCGACGGGCTGACCCGATTCTGGTTCAGCCTGCCGGCCTGACCGACGCGCGCTGCGGGCGTCAGGAGCCCGCCAGCGGGCGGCCGCGAGGGACCCTCGTGCTACACTCCGTCACCGGTCCGGCGCCCTCGGCGGCCGTCGATCCGTGGGGATGTAGCTCAGCTGGAAGAGCACCGCGTTCGCATCGCGGGGGTCAGGGGTTCGAGTCCCCTCATCTCCACCACCCTCACTCCAACCGGGCGATCGCCTCCGTCGACGCCGCGGCTGCGTCATCGAGCGCGCCGTGCAGCTCGGTCGAGTGGTCGCGGAGCCAGCGCCGCCAGACCGCGTGATCCGGGCGACGCGTGGCAACCACGGCCCAGAACCGCGGCCCGTGCCCGAACACCCGGAGATGGGCCAGTTCGTGGATGACGACCGTCTCGAGCGCCTCGGGCGGGGCGAGGATCAGCCGCCACGAGAAGGCGAGTCGCCGCTGGCGCGAGGCACTCCCCCAGCGCGTCCGCTGGTCTCGGATGCTGATCGCCGCGGGGACCACCCCGAGGGCCGCTGCATGCCGCTCGACGTCGCGCTCGATGGCGGCCCGGGCGCGCGGCTTGAGCCAGGCCTCGAGGACGGCCGCGGTCGGCCGCCGGTCGGAGGCTGCGAGGCGGACCACCAGCTCATCCTGGTCGGCGCCACCGATCCGCTCGACCCGCGAGCGACGGGCGCCGCTCCCCGCCGGCAGCACGCGGAGGCGGTGCAGCTCGCCACGAAACCGGATCGTCGCTCCGTCCTGCAGCCCGCCCCGTGCCGCCAGCTCGGCCCGCTCGCGCGCCTGCGTGGCGAGATGACGGCGCAGCCACGCCTCGCGCTCGGCCAGGAACGCGCCGACATGCCGTTCGGGGCGCGCCCAGCCGCGGCGGCCCGCGGCCGGGACGGTGACCACGACACCGCGCTCAGGGTGGATGACCACGCGCAGACCGCGCGATCGCGGCGAGCGGCGCAGCGTGTAGGCGAGCGGTCCGCCCGGGAGCCGGGCGACCTCGGGGGTCTCGGTGGCCTGGGCCACGGACGGCGACGCCCGCCCGGTCACGGGCGGCGCAACAGCCGGCCGGGTCGATCGCCCGTCTCGGTTCCGTCGAGGATCGCCGGTCGCCCGTTGACGATGACGTGGTCGATGCCGATCGGGTAGCGCGCCGGCTCGGCCGTCGTCGCCCGATCCGCGACGACCTCCGGGTCGAGCACGACCAGGTCGGCGAAGGCGCCCTCGCGGACGACTCCACGGTCGCGCAGCCCGAGCCGGGCTGCCGGCACGGCGCTGAGCTTGGCGACCGCCGCCTCGAGGGAGAGCACGGCCTGCTCACGGACGTACGGCCCGAGGACACGGGCCGTGGTCCCGTAGGTGCGCGGGTGGGGCCGTCCCGCATCGAGGATCGGATGGTCCGGGCGCCGGCCCTCGGCATCGGTGCACACCGCGATCCACGGCACGGCCAGGATCGTCTCGACGTCGGGCTCGGTCATGCACTCGATCAGGACGGACACGTCGAGCCGGTCGGCGACCAGCGCGTCGAACGCGAGGTCGGCCGGGTCGTCGTGGGTCTCGGCCGCCAGCTCGGCGAGCGTCCGGCCGGACCACTCGGGACGGCTGGCCGCGTACGAGATGCGCAGCCCCTCCCAGCCCGGGTCGGAGGCCACGTTCTCCCAGCCCGAGATGCCGCGCGCGATCTCCGCCCGGACCAGGTCACGGACATGCGGGTCGGTCAGGGCGTCGACGCAGGCATCCACCCCGAGGGCCTGGAGCGCGGGCGGCAGGATCGTGGCCAGCGTCGTTCCGGCGGCCGTGTACGGGTACTGGTCGGCCGCGACATCGAGCCCCTCGGCCCGCGCCGCCTCGAGCAGCGCCACCGCCTCGCCTGCCCGCCCCCATACCGAGCGCGAGCCGCACTTCAGGTGCGACACCTGGAGCCGTGCGCCGGGACCCGCGGCGCGAACGGCGGCGATCGACTCGGCCAGCGATGCGAACAGCCCGTCGGCCTCGTTCCGCATGTGGGTCGCGTACAGCCCGCCGCGCCGCGCCGCGGCCGCCACGAGCGTCTCGATCTCGGCGGGCGGGGCGTGCATACCCGGTGCATAGATCAACCCGCTCGACAGGCCGAACGCGCCGGCATCGAGGGCCGCCTCGAGCTCCGCGACCATCGCCACCAGCTCCTCGGCGGACGCCTCGCGCGCGTCTGCCCCGACCACCGAGCCGCGGATCGTCCCGTGCCCGGCGAGGAACGCGACGTTCGGCCCGAGCGGCTGCTCCGCGACCCGGTCGAGATACTCGCCGAACGTCGCCCAGCGCGCCTCGAGCTCGTTGGCGCGCAGCGACAGGTCGACCAGCTCGCGGCTGGCGTCGGTGATCGGTGCCAGCGTGTCGCCGCAGTTGCCCGACAGCTGGGTCGTGTAGCCCTGGTGGAGGTGGCTGGCGAGTGCGCCGTCGAGGAACAGCGAGCCGTCCGAGTGCCCGTGCGGATCGACGAACCCGGGGGAGACCACGCGACCGTCAACGTCGAGGACGCGCTCGACCCCGTCGTCGTCGACGGCGGCGAGGTCGCCAACCGCGAGGATCCGGTCGCCGAGCACGCCGACATCGGCGCGCCGAGCGGGGGCCCCGGTGCCGTCGACGACGGTCCCGCCGCGGAGCAGCAGGTCGAAGGCGGTCATCGGGCGATGGTGACAGGTCGCAACCCGACTAGCCCGAAATCGGCGCGGCCCAGGGACGGTCACCCTCACCTACTCGGCGATCAACGGCGCGCGTACCGACCGCGCCCAGGTCGAGCTGCCGGCCGGGGCGACAGGGCATCCATCCTCGGGATCAGCGCCGAAACCGAGAACGGCCGCGCGCTGGTCGCGATCGGCGACGACACCGGTTTCGTGCGGGCATTCGTCGCCCCGGGCGGCGAGTCACGACGGGTCCGCCTGGTTCGCCGGCTGGGGCAGCCAGCAGCCGGACTACGATCCGGATTGATCCGGCGCCTCTGCTAAACTCCGCATCCCGTGGGGCTATAGCTCAGCTGGAAGAGCACCTGCATGGCATGCAGGGGGTCCGGGGTTCGAGTCCCCGTAGCTCCACCAACCGCGACGAGACGCCCAAGCCTCACCCCTCGCCGGCGCGGCGGGGGGTGCTCCGTCTCCGAGGACCGACGTGACTGACACCACCGAGACGCCCGACAGCACCGCCACACCGGGTTCGACCGACGCGCGGACCCGCGTCGAGCGCTACGACGCGAGCGCGATCGAGCCGGGCTGGCAGGCGCGTTGGGACGAGCTCGGGATGCACGACACGGACCTCGAGTCGGCCCGCGACCGCTACTACCTGCTGACGATGTATCCGTACCCGTCAGGCGACCTGCACATCGGTCACTGGTACATCGTCACGCCGACCGACGCGATCGCGCGCTTCCAGCGGATGCACGGCAAGAACGTCTTCCTGCCGATCGGCTTCGACGCGTTCGGCTTGCCGGCCGAGAACGCCGCGATCAAGGGCGGCTTCAACCCGCGCGAATGGACGATGCGCAACATCGACAACATGCGTCGCCAGTTCCGGTCCATGGGCGCGATGTTCGACTGGTCGGCCGAGGTCGTGACCTGCGACCCGGACTACTACCGGTGGAACCAGTGGCTGTTCCTCCGCTTCCTCGAGGCCGGGCTCGCCTATCGAGCGAAGTCGCCCGTGGACTGGTGCCCGAACGACGGAACGCTCGCGCGCGAGCAGGTCGAGGGTGCCGATCGCCACTGCTGGCGCTGCGGCGCGAAGGTCGAGAAGCGCGACCTCGAACAGTGGTACCTGCGCGTGACGAAGTACGCCGACGAGCTGCTCGACTTCGGCGGCGTGGACTTCCCGGAGCCGATCCGGATCATGCAGACGAACTGGATCGGTCGGTCCGAGGGCGGCGAGATCGTCTTCACCACCGCGCCGTCCGAACACCATGCCGGGACCGAGGAGCTGCGGGTCTTCACGACCCGGCCCGACACGTTGTTCGGGGCGACGTTCATGGTCCTGGCCCCGGAGCATCCGCTCGTCGCCACGCTGACCGCGCCCGACCGTCGGGCCGAGGTCGACGCCTACGTCGCCCAGGCCTCGGTGAGGAGCGAGATCGACCGGCTGTCGACCGACCGGGAGAAGACCGGTGTGCCGATCGGCGCGGACGCGATCAACCCGATCAACGACGAGCGGATCCCGATCTTCGTCGCCGACTATGTCCTGGCCGGCTACGGGACCGGTGCGATCATGGCCGTCCCGGCCCACGACGAGCGCGACTACGAGTTCGCCGAGAAGTTCGGGCTGCCGATCCGGCGCGTGGTCGCCGCACCCGGCGACGAGGACGCGCAGCTCGATGGCGCCTACATCGCCCACGCCGCAGGCGAACGCCTGGTGAACAGCGGCTCGTACAGCGGGCTGCCGGCCGACGAGGGCGGCCGCCGGATCGTCGCCGACCTGGCGTCGCGCGAGAGCGGCCGCGCGGCGGTCACGTACCGTCTCCGCGACTGGCTGATCAGCCGCCAGCGCTACTGGGGCACCCCGATCCCGGTCATCCATTGCGAGCAATGCGGCATCGTGCCGGTCCCGGATGAGGACCTGCCCGTCCTGTTGCCCGACACCGTCGACTACGCCGGCAGTGGCGTGAACCCGCTGACCCGCGACGCGGCGTTCCTGAACGTGGTCTGCCCGAAGTGCGGCGGGCCGGCCCGGCGCGAGACCGACACGATGGACACGTTCATGGACTCGAGCTGGTACTGGTACCGCTACCTGTCGCCCCACAAGCCAGACGCACCGTTCGACGCTGACCTGGTCGAGGGCTGGACCCCGGTCGAGCAGTACACCGGCGGCGCCGAGCACGCGGTGATGCACCTGCTGTACGCCCGCGAGTTCACGAAGATGATGCGCGACGTCGGCCTGATCCAGCAGAACGAGCCGTGGAAGCGGCTGTTCAACCAGGGCCAGATCCTGGGCGCGGACGGCGAGCGGATGTCGAAGTCGCGCGGGAACACCCAGGACCCGGACGATCTCGTCGCCCGGTACGGGGCCGACTCGATCCGCCTGTTCCTGATGTTCATGGGGCCCTGGGACCAGGGCGGCCCGTGGAGCCCGACGGGGATCGGCGGCGTCCATCGGTTCCTCAATCGCGTGTGGACCCTGGTGCTCGATGCCCAGGGCCGCGAGTCCGGCGACCCGGACGCCGGGTCGCTGCCGGCCGGCGAGTCCGAGGCCGACGCCCGGGCGGCGCTTCGATCGGCCGCCCACAAGACGCTCCGCGACGTCACGGCCGACTACGAGAGCTTCCGCTTCAACGTCATGGTCGCCAAGCTGATGGAGCTGTCCAACACGCTGTTCCGCTACCGCGGCACGGAGGTCTCCGGGTCGGCCGAGTGGGACGAGGCGATCCGGCTCCTGCTGCTGATGCTGGCCCCGGCCGCGCCACACATCAGCGAGGAGCTGTGGAGCCGGCGGCTTGCGGCGGCCGGCGCGCCGTGGGCCTCGATCCACACCGAGCGATGGCCCGAGGTGGACCCGGCGGCGGTCGTCGAGTCGACCCGCGAGATCCCGGTCCAGGTCAACGGCAAGCTGCGCGACAAGGTCGTCGTCGCCGCCGACGCCTCGCCCGCGGAGATCGAGGCGGCGGTCCTCGGACGCGAGCGGATCCGCGCCATCCTCGACGGCCGGACGCCCGACCGGATCGTCGTCGCCGGCGGCGGGAAGCTCGTCAACCTCGTCATCCGATGACGCTGCTCGGAGGACGCCCTGGCGTTCGACCGGCACCTCGACGCGCACCGCACCCGCCGTCGCCGACATTGCCAGGGCCCTGCGCCTGACCGTCCTCGACGAGTTCCCGGACGCGATCGAATGGTTCGACGCGGGCGACGGGCTGCTCGCGATCGGCACTCGGCGGGCCATGCGCGACCTGCTGTTCGCGATCATCCCGCACAAGTCGTGGGTCAACCTCCAGCTCGCCGACGGCGCCGAGCTGCCCAATCCGGACGGCCGGATCGAGGGCACGGGCAAGCGCATCCGCCACGTCAAGGTCCGCTCGGTCGAGGACGCGTCGGCCGCCTGGCTCCGCGCCGTCATCGCGGCCGAGCTCGCATTTCGCGCGACCTGACCGGGTGGTCGACATGCTCGGGATTCCGCTCTGGCTGGCGGCATTGCCGCCCGTCGTGGCCCTTGTCGGCGTCGTCCCGTGGTGGACGCGTCCCCAGCTCCGACGGAACGAGGGCTACCGACTCGCCGTCGTCGCGTCGGTCAGCCTGACGGCGCTCGAGGTCATCGTCGCGGCCCTGTTCCTGTTCGTCCTGGTTCTCTTCTCGCGATCCGGCGGGATGGACAACTTCTGATGTACCAAATCGTCAGCCGCGCACAGCCGGGAGATCGCACATGACCGAGATCAGGATTGGCGCCCTGTGCTGGAACCAGTACACCGACTGGCCCAGCCTGCTGCAAGCCGGCATTCGGGCCGACGAGCTGGGCTATTCGACACTCTGGACGTGGGACCACCTGTACCCGATCGTCGGCGAGCTCGGACGGGCCGATGTTCGAGGGCTGGCTGACGGTCACGGCGTGGGCGCAGGCCACCGAGCGGATCCGGATCGGGCTGATGGTCGGTGCCAACACGTTCCGCGAGCCGGCCGTGACCGCGAAGATGGCCACGACGCTCGACCACATCTCGGGTGGGCGGGCCATCCTCGGGATCGGGGCGGCCTGGTTCGAGGAGGAGCACCTCGCCTTCGGGCTTCCGTTCGGATCGGGCCCGCCGGAGCGGCTGCGCTGGCTGGGCGAGGCGCTCCCGGTCATGCGCGGCATGCTCCACGGCGAGCGACCGACCGCCGCCGGGCCGCGCTACGCCGCCAGGGACGTACGCAATGACCCGCCGCCGCTCCAGGAGCGGATGCCCCTGCTGGTCGGCGGCGGCGGCGAGCAGGTCACGCTCAAGCTGGTCGCCCGCTACGCCGACGCCAACAACGTGGGTGGCGGTGTCGACAGCGTCCGGCGTAAGGAGGCGATCCTCGTCCAGCACTGCGAGACGGTCGGGCGCGATCCCGCCGAGATCGAGCGGACGACCAACATCGGCGGCGTGATCATCCGCGACTCGGCGGCCGAGGCCGAACGGATCCAGGCGGGAATCTTCGAGCGCAACGGCAACGCCAAGCGTTGGACGGACCAGCCGATCGGCACGGTCGAGGACGTCGCCGAGAAGATCGCGCCGTTCCTCGAGCTCGGCTATCGCCATCTCGTCGCGGGGTTCGCTTCCCCGTACGACGAGGAGTCGATGACCCGCTTCGCGACCGAGGTCAGGCCGATCCTCGAGCGCGCCTAGCGCGTCCGCCGCGGGCGAATCTCAGAGCGGCGGCGACGTCCGATCGTCGACGCTCACGGTCATCCCGCCGTTCGCCGGCGTCGCCTTCGTCCGCGCGCGGTGGCGGGCAGCCTTGGCGCGGTTGCCACAGGTCGCCATGTCGCACCAGCGCCGGCGGCTGGTCCGCGACGAGTCGTAGAAGATCCAGTCGCAGGTGTCGCTGTCGCAGGTCTTGATCCGTTCCGGGTGACCCTCGGTCAGCTCGATCACGAACGGATCGGCCAGGCGAGCCAGGGCATCGTCGATCGGGTCCCCGACGTGGCGGTGGTCGACCGTCACCCCGTCGGGCGCCGGGACGAGCTCGATGACCTGCCGGGCGTGCAGCGCGCGATTGATCGCCGCCAGCGAATCGCCGGCCGGTGCCCGCTGCTCGGACACGGCCTGGGCGACGTCACGCAGCGCCGTCCGGACATGGTGCACGCGCGCCAGGTTCCGGCTCATGAGCGCCTCGTTGCCGGCTGCCTGGGCGCGGACGCGGTTGGCGCCCTCCATGTGGATGACCCCTCGGTCGACGAACCAGGTCAGCGCGTCGTCAAGCGTCGGCAGCTTCTCGAGGGGGAAACCACCTTCGGTGTCATCGGTGTTCAGGAAGTCGAAGGTGTCGTCGAGGTCGACGTCGTGAGCGTGGCCTCGATGACTCGTGGTCGGGTTTGTGTTCATGACAATAACCACACTATACCTATTGACAGGTTACGCGCAAGAGGGTACATTGGACCAGTAACCTAATACAAGGGATTTAGCGGTTATCAACCGAGAAGGAGAGACCGGAATGGAAATGATCGTCGCTTTTGCCCTCCTGGTCATCGGCCTCATCGGGTTTGATGCCGTCGCCATGGCCCATGGCGCGGACTCTCGCGATCAGATGCCGGACGACCACCGCCGTTGATCGCGGCCACAACCCAGACAGATCGGAGTCCAACACCATGCATCCCTGGACGCTCTACGCGCTCGAGGTAACAAAGGATCGCCGGCGCGATTTCAACAATGAGCGTTTGCTCATCGAGGCTCGCGGCACAGAACCAAGGCCCTCTCGCCTCCGCCGGCCGATTGCCGTCGCGCTCGCCGCGGTGAGCCGCGGCTCCGCCGCCGCGGTCCGTCGGCTCGACGACTGCGTCGCCGACGACCTCGGCGCCTCCCTGGCCCCCACGAAGTAGTAGCCTCCCTCCACCGAGGGAGGCTCTTTTCTGTGGACGACGCGATCGCCGCCGTTTCCTGGGGGGAAGGCCGGATCGACCTGTTCCGGGTCGACGCGGATCGTGCGCTCGTCCACCAGGCGTACCGCGACGGCGCCTGGGACGCCCCCAAATCGCTTGGCGGGACGCTCGCTTCGCCACCGGCCGCCACCGCCTGGGGCGTCGACCAGCTCCAGGTCTTCGCGATCTTTCCTGACGGCCAGCTCTGGAACCGCTACTGGGACGGCGTCAGCTGGCATCCGTGGGAAACGCTCGGCGGCGAGCTCAGCGGCTCCCCGGCGGCTTCGTCATGGAGCGCCGACCGGATCGACGTCTGGGCGCCCGGACGAGACGGCACCACCTGGCACCGCTGGTGGGACGGCACCCGCTGGGTCGACTGGGAGCGACTCCCGCGCTGATCGCCCGGGTCAGTTCACCCTGAGTCGCAACCGCCCGGACTGGGGGTCGCCCACCGAAGAAGTTCTGGAACCCTCCGACCTGCGCGTAGTACGTCACGCCTTCCTCGGTGTCGAGCGTGAGCACGGCCTGAAAGCTTCCACCGACCGGGTCGAGCTCCACGTCATCGATACAGGCGACCTCGACGAAGGCCTCACCGTCCAGCGTGTAGACCGCCGATGAGCGTGTCGAAGTTGCTCCCCGACGTGTCGAGGGTGATCGCGTCTCCGGTCCCTTCAAACGTGAACCAGACCGTCCGTCCCCATCGCGTCGAACGGCCCTTCCGGGCAGGTCGTGATCGGGACCTCGGGCTCGATTGCAGCGCCACCTGTCTGCGTATTCAGTCGGCTGCCGGGCGCAACCGTCAGTGGCACCGTCCGGCGTGTCGTTGGCGGGCGCGGCGCCCGGCTTCGGGCCGGCCGGCGCGGACGACGTGCTGTGACTGTCGAAGGCCACCGCATCGCAATCCTCGTCACCGATCGGGAACGAGGCGCCATTCGAGAACTCGAGCGTCCCATCGGGGGCGAGCGCCTGCTCGGTGACCCGGATGCGCGAATTCGAGCCGCTCAGGATCGAGGTGACCGGGATCGCCGAGCGGCGTGAACGTCGCCTCGGCGGTCGCGACGCCGGGTCGCCCGTCGCGGGGTCCTCGAGGCTGATCGTCACCGGTCATGCTCGATGCGTCGATCGAGCCGCTGCTCCGGCCGGTGCCAACGATCTCGCCGTCGATGGTGCTGTAGATGGCGTCGGCGAAGAGGCCGAAGCCGTCCTCGATCGCGAACAGCGACGCCGCGGCCGTCTCCGACTCCCAGAAGCAATTGATCGACACGCCCGCGTTCGTCGACACGAACGACCGCGGGATTGGCCTCGTGGACGGCCACGTCGCTCAGGTCGCCGAAGCATTGCGGCAGGACCACGTCGAGGCCAAGGACGCTCAGCGTCCCGGTGCCCTCGAGGCGCTGGGTGAAGCCCGTGGTGCGCCGAGTGGTGGTTGCCCTTCGGCGACGTCCCGAGCGGCTCGGGATCGCCGTCCGGGGTCATCGTCAGCGTGAGATCGGCCTCGCCGGCCGCGTTTCCATCGGGGTCGAACACCGGGATGGTGGCGTGCAGCACGATCTCGGTCGGGCTCTCGGTGACCTCGACCGTCTCGGTCCCGCCACTCGGCCGTGGGGGGCTCCTCGAACGGGATCGCCGGGTCGAGCCACAGGTCGGCGCTGGCGAAGTTCCCGAACGCCGAGCTCGAGTCGACGCCCGCCGCGACGAAGCCCCCGTCGATCGGCGACTCGCAGAACGCGCCGATATGGCGTTCGGCGAACTTCGTCACGGGATCGGCGCTGACCGCGGCGGGAAGCAATGTCACCAGCAGGGCCGCGATCGCGAATGGCAGGAACGCGCGTCGCACGGATGTTCCCTCCCGAACCCCACTGGACCGGTGCGCACCCCTCACGTACCGCACCACAGGCGTCGGATCGTCCCACGCGGCGTCCGGTCGCCGTCCATGCCGTCCCGAATCTGGCCGGTGCATCGGCGCACCGGGACGCCCGGCCGAGCCAGTCGCGGACCGCCCGATACAGCACCGGATCGAGCGTGGCGTCGGCCGCGCGAACCCACGAGCGGACGCTGGCGTCGATGCCCGGCGCCTTGCTCGGGTAGATGTACACGCAGCCGACGACGGTCTGGCCGTCCGGCGCAAGGACCGTGTACGTGAAGCCGGTCCGCGCCGCGAAGTCGGCGGCGTGCTCCTCGAGGTCGCGCCGGTTCTCGGCCAGGGTCATCTCGTGCGGCCACGACGAGCCGTCGTAGCCCGGCGTCGCCAGGATGTGGTCGATGCTCGAGGTCCACGCGGCGTAGTCGCTGTCGGTGTGCGCCGGACCGAGCGGCTCGAGCCGGTAGTCGCCGACCGCGAGGCCGGCGGGCGGGACGAAGTCGTCCGGGACGAACGGTGCCATGGCCTCATCGTCGCATGGCGGGTCCGATAGCATCGCGAGATGACCCGAACGATCGTCGCGGCCGAAGGCCCGATCCGCCAGGCCGACCTGGCCGAATACGAGGTCCCGGGCGATGTCGAGATCCGCGTCGAATCGATGGTCACACCGGCCGAAGCCGCCGCGGCGACGCGCGATGCGGACGCCGTGATGGTCGCGCAGAACCCGCTGACGGCCGCGCACATCGAGGCGCTCGGGCCCGGCGTGCGGCTGATCGCACGGACCGGCAGCGGGCTCGATGCGATCGACCTCGAGGCGGCACGACGGCGCGGGCTGACCGTGTACCACACGCCCGACTACTGCACCGCCGAAGTCGCCACGCAGGCGGTCGCGCTGATCCTCGCTGTCCAGCGCCGGATCATCGAGGGCGACCGGGTGGCCCGGACCGACTTCGACGACTGGCGGTCGATCGGGGTCATCGCGCCGCTCGATGAGCTGTCGGCCGGCGTGATCGGCGGCGGGCGGATCGGTGGCGCGGCCATCGCCCGGTTGCGCCCGTTCGTCCGCGACGTGGCCCTATACGACCCCTATCTGACCGAGGCGCCCGAAGGGGTGGAGCTGATCGCCGACCTCGACACGCTGCTGCGCCGAACGGACGTTCTGACCGTCCACCTGCCGCTGACCGCCGAGTCGCGCGGGATGATCGGGGCGCGCGAGCTGGCGCTCCTCCGGCCGGGCGCGATCGTGGTCAACGTGTCGCGCGGCGGGATCGTCGACCAGGCCGCGCTCGTCGACGGCGCTGCGGAGCGGGCACCTGGCCGGGGCGGGACTCGACGTGACGGACCCGGAGCCGCCACCGGCCGGCGACCCGATCCTCGACGCTCCGAACCTGATCCTCAGCCCGCACGTCGGGTGGTACTCGACCGCGGCGCAGGTCCGGGCGCGCAGCCAGTCGATGGCCGGGATCGTGGCCTTGCTCGACGGGCGCGAACCGTCGACGGGACGGATCGCTGTCGAGGGACGACCCGGCCGGTCGTAGCGGCGTCATCGGTTCGACACACCGCGGGCGTACGATCCGGGCATGAGCGAGACCGAGACCAACCCTGCCCCCACGCCCAGCATCCAGAAGACCGACGCCGAATGGCGTGCCGAGCTGACCCCCGAGCAGTACCGCGTCCTCCGTCAGAAGGGCACCGAGCGCGCATTCACCGGCGCGCTCTGGGACGAGCACCGACCGGGCGCCTACCGCTGCGCCGGCTGTGGCGCCGAGCTGTTCCGATCGGACGCGAAGTTCGATTCGCGAACCGGCTGGCCGAGCTTCTTCGAGCCGGCCGACGACGCCGCGATCGCGACCGAGACCGACCGCATGCTGTTCATGAAGCGGACAGAGGCGCTGTGCGCCAACTGCGGCGGCCATCTCGGCCACGTCTTCGACGACGGGCCGAACCCGACCGGGCTGCGCTACTGCATCAACTCGGCGGCGCTGAAGCTCGATCCGGAGGGCTGACCTCCGCGGCTCGGGCGCCGGCGGTGGCCGCTGCCGCTTCCTCGAGCCGGCGTCCCAGGCTGACCAGGTTCGCCTTGACCAGGCCCCGGCCCACCCGCGGGATGACCGGCGTCAGCCATCCCAGGCCGCGACGCATCTCCCCGTCGACCGTGTACGTGACCCGGCAGGCGTCGTCGCCCGATCGGCTCGACCTCGTAGGTGGCGACGGCGCGCCGGGTCGGCCCGCCGAGGATCTCCATCGTCACCGAGCGGTCCTGCTGCCAGTCGAGGATCCGGCAGTCGACGTTCGTCTCGCGGCCGCCGTACACGCGCCGAGCGACCAGGGTCGTGCCGACGGCCGCCTCGCCGGGCGACGTCTGCCGCACCTCGAGCACGCCCGATTCCCAGCGCGGCACGTTCGGGAAGTCGATCAGCATCGCCCACGCCTCGGCGGCAGGACGCTCGATCCGGATGGCTTCGGTCAGGTGGAACATCGCCG
Source organism: uncultured Chloroflexia bacterium (assembly GCA_963721545.1). Lineage (GTDB taxonomy): Bacteria > Chloroflexota > Limnocylindria > Limnocylindrales > CSP1-4 > SPCO01. The sequence goes on along the minus strand of CAVRKB010000001.1, from coordinate 159,706 downwards.
ATCCAGCGTAGGCGCGCTGCCGGGCGATCGTCAGCCCGACGATCCGGGAGATGACCAGGGCGACGTACATCAGGCCGGCGACCTGCTCGATCATCACCCACGAGCGGGCGTGAGGCAGGACCGGCGTGATGTCGGACAGGCCGACGCTGGTCAGGTTCGTGAACGACAGGAAGAGCATCTCGAACCAGGTCCGCGGGGCATCCGGGGCGATGGCGGCGGTGAACGACCCGGGCCAGATGACCTGGACGGCCATGAAGGTATAGGCGAAGCCCCAGGCCACGACCGTGAACGTCGCGCCGGTCGCCCACAGCTCGTCGGTCGTCACGAAGCGGTCGAGGAACATGTAGCGCAGCAGCGCGAACGTCGTGTAGAAGTAGAACGCCGCGTGCAGGACCGACGACCACAGGATGACCTGGCTGTTGAGCGGGTCGACGACCTCGAGGATCGTCAGGACCACGATCGGCACGCCCAGCAGCACGGCGACCCACAGTCAGGGCGGGCGTGGCGCGCACGGCCCGGACGGCCAGGAAGAGGACGACCAGGGCGAACGACGACAGCGCCGCGCGGCCGATCGGCGACGTGTCCATGAAGGGGTAGAGCAGCACCCCGAAGAGCTGGACGGCGAGCAGCACCGCCGAGGGTTGCCGCCAGAGCCGCGGAAGCACGCCGGTCATCGCCGCCCAGTCTACGGGGCGGCGGATGCTCCGGCCGCCTTCCAGCAGCCTGCTGCCGCTGCGTCCAATCGGCGGTCGAACACCGTCGCGATCAGGTTCGAGCCGCGGGTCGACGCCCGGGCTTCGCACATCGCGGGCAAATCCTATTGCCGCGGGACGAGCTTCTCGACGGCGAAGGCGAGCCGACAGCGTTGCGATTCGACTGGCTCGCCATCCATTTCGGTGATCGTGCAGTTGGCGGCGTCGGGATGATCGAAGATGCCGGACACTTCGACCACCGTCACCCATCGGCAAGTTCGTCGGGATGCTTGACCGGCCGGATCAAGGTTCAGCCAGAACCATTCGGTAACGTCGGCCGGCGGCCGAGTCACCTCGGGCTCGACGAGCATCTCTCCACTCGCCCAGGAGAACCAGCCCGGCGTCAGCCATGCGCCGTCGACATCGCACTCGCACGAGATCAGACGGGCGACGACGGTGATCGGCGTGCGCGGGAAGCACGCGAGGCCGACGGCCGGTTGTAGCGCCGCGAGGGATCGGAAGTCGGTCGGCACCGGGGGACAGTCGAATTCGCCGGGTGCCAGCCACGGTTCGCCGTCGCGGCTGCCAGCGGCAACCCAGCCCTGGGGAAGCGTTCGCGAGCGCGAGCGGAGCCACCTCGTACCACGTGTACCCGGAGGCCGAGACGGGACCGTCGAGAACGTACATCGGCGTCCCGCGGGGCAGGAGCGGTTTGTGCTTGAGCGAGTCATCGGCGACCCGTGGCTTCGATCGGACCCGAAGATCGTCGACTTCGGTGACGGCCACGCCGTCGACGGTCAAGGCCCGTGCCGTCGCCTTGGGGGTCTGCTGGTTGGTCGAGCGCGGGGTGGGCTCAACCGCCGGCGACGGGGCCGCCGAGCGCGATGGCAGCCGGCGAGAGTGACGGTTCGGGCGTAGCCGGTGACGTGGAGGCCACGGACGCGGAACAGGCCGATAGAACGAATGCCACGCCCAGAAGCGCCGCATGGGGCCGGCGTGTCGTGCCTCGCATCGCTTTCCTCCGGTCGGCGTGCCACGGCCGCGTCATGCGCGTCCATGGATCGAACGTGAGACGCCGCCGATGCGAAGGTGTTACGGACGTGACGCCGCCCCGTCCGGACCGATAAGTCGCCGATAAGCCACGGGGCGTACAGTCGCACCACGACGTCTCGCCGCGTCGGAAGTGCCCCCAACGTGGCGAGACGTCGCGTCGTCGCGACGCCTCGCCCGACCATCCCGCCGGGGAGGTCGATGCGTGGATCCGAGCGCGACACCATGGCGCGTCCTCGAGGATCCGCCGGGTCCCGGGTCGCAACGCACCGGCGCGCCGGTCGCCGATCCGACGCCGCTGGCCCGCGTTCCACGATCGGCGCTGCTGGCGATCGCGGTTGCCGTTGCGCTCGTCGTCGGTGCCTTCGTCGCTGGCGTTCGGGTCCGGGCTGACGGGATCGGTCGCCGTGGTCGGCGGCGCACCGATCTCGAGCGATACCCCGGTCGTTGGCGCGAGCGACGACGCCGGCGGCGGGTCGGCGAAGCTGCTGGTCGTCGAGATCGTCGGGGCCGTGGAGCGGCCAGGGCGTGTTCCGGCTCGCGAACGGGTCCCGGATCGGGGACCTCGTGGAGGCCGCGGGAGGCTACGGACCCCGGGTCGACACTGAGCGCGCCCGTCAGGAGCTGAACCTCGCGGCGACGCTCAAGGATGGTGACCAGGTCCGGGTCCCGTCACGGGACGACGCGAGTGCCCCGGCGGCCACGGCAGGCAGCAACGGCGGGCCTAGTGGCGGCGGTGGCGGCAGCGGGCCGGTCGACCTGAACACGGCCACGGACGCACAGCTGGACGAGCTACCCGGGATCGGGCCGGTCACGGCCGCCAAGATCATCGCCGCGCGCGAGGAACAGGCCTTTGCCGCCGTCGACGACCTGCGCACGCGCAAGCTCGTCGGCGAGAAGACGTTCGAGCAGCTCAAGGATCTCGTGACGGTCCGCTGATGGGCCGCTCCGGGCGCCTCGCGATCGGCGCGATCGTCGCCGCGGGCTGTGCCGGCCAGGTCGCGCCGGCCCATCTGCTCGTCGGTGTCGCGTTGGCGATGGCCGCCGTCCTGCTGCTGGCGCAGCTGCGACCGACGGGCTCGGTTCGCGGGCTCGCGGCGGTCGCGATCGGGGCCGGGCTGCTCGCCGTCCGGATGGTGGCCACACCGGCCGGACCGGCCGTCCTCGACGTGCCACCGGACGGCGACGGGCCATGGGCGCTCGCCGTCCTCGCCACCGGCTCGCCGCGTGAGGGGCAGCAGACCGCGACCCTCGGTACGCCGCCCGGAACGACACCGGCGTTCGAGGTTGCCGCCACGCTACCTCGCTACCCGGTCGTCGTTCCGGGCGATCGAGTCCTGGTCAGTGGCGTGATCCGGGAGCGCCCGGAATCGCCGTACGGCACGTACCTCGCGCGAATCGGTGCGGTCGGGACGTTGACCTCGCGCACGCTCGTTCTCGAGCCAGCCAGCGACGACCCCGGCCGCCGCCTCGAGGCCATCCGCCGCGGCGCCGCCGAGGGTCTTGCCGTGGTCCTCCCCGAACCCGAGGCGGGGCTGGCCGCGGGCATCCTGATCGGACTCCGCGACCTCGTCGACCGCGACCTGGCCGCGGCGTTCACGACGGCCGGCGTCAGCCACGTCGTCGCCATCTCCGGCTGGAACATCGCGATCGTCGCGGCGGCGATCGGGGCAGCTTCGGGTCGCCTCGGGCGCCGCCGCCGGTCGATCGTGACGGTGGTGGCCATCGTCGTCTACGTCGCCTTTGCCGGTGGGTCGCCGTCGGTCGTGCGCGCGGCGCTCATGGCGGGCGTCGTGTTGCTCGCCCGCGAGAGCGGCCGCGCGGGCCGGGCCTGGGCGGCCCTCGGCTGGGCGGCGACCCTGCTGCTCCTCGCCGACCCGTCGCTGATCGGCGATGCGGGGTTCCAGCTGTCGTCCCTCGCGACCGCCGGGCTGATCGCGTGGGGGACGCCATTGACCGAACGGATCGACGGCATCACGCGGGGCCGGTTGCCGCGGGCGATCAGCGAGAGCCTCGGCGTGTCGCTTGCGGCCCAGGTCGCGACGCTCCCGATCATCCTCGTCTCGTTCGGCCGGCTGGCGATCCTGTCGCCGATCGTCAACCTCGTCGTCGTGCCGCTCGTCGCGCCGGCGATGGCGGCCGGGCTCGTCGCGCTCGCGGCGGGTGCGGCCGTGCTCGCGGGCGCGCCAACGATCGTCGGGGCGATCGCGGCCGCGCCGGGCTGGGTCATCCTCCGGCTGCTCGTCACGATCGTCGACGCGGCGGCGAGCCTGCCATTCGCGAGCGTGACGCTCGATCCGCCGTTCGACGCGCGCCGCGGCGATGCTCGGCGACGGCCGGCGTGGGCGCGATCGCATGGCGGACGCGGAAGGCGGGCGTCGGTTCGACGGTGGTCGGCCCGCCGCCGGCGCCTGCCGATCCGGTCCCGTCCCGGGCGTCCGGGCCCGCCCGGATCGTCCACTGCGGCGCGACCGGCCGGAACTCGGCTGCCCGTCGCATCAGCGTGGCTGTCCTGGGCGTCGCGCCTGCTCGTCGCCGGCGGCCTCGTCGTCTCGCGGCCGCCCTCCCACGCCCGGGTGTCCATCCTCGACGTCGGGCAGGGCGATGCGATCCTGGTCGAAGGCGCGCGCGGCGGCCGCCTGCTCGTCGACGGTGGTCCGGACCCGGATCGGCTCCTCGTGGCGCTCGACCAGCACGTCCCGCCCTGGGATCGGCGGATCGATGCCGTGATCCTCAGCCACCCGCACGAGGACCACGTCGCCGGGCTCGCCCTGCTGCTCGCCCGCTACCGGGTCACGACGGTCTTCGAGCCGGGGATGCGCGGACCCGGGCCGGGCTACGCGGCATGGTCGCGACGGCTCGACGGTCCATCGGCGCCGGCGCGGCGGAGCCTGCGGGACCGGTGACCGGCTCGCCGTCGACGACATCTCGCTGCGCGTGCTGTGGCCGGCCCACGGGTCGCGTCCCGTCCACGCCGCCCGACGGCGGAACCGGGATCAACAACGTGTCGGTCGTCCTGCTCGGGGAGGTCGGTGGACGCGCGGTTCCTGCTGATGGGCGACGTCGAGGACGGGATCGACCCGGCCTTGCTCCGCGAGGGACTGCCGCGCGTCGACCTGCTCAAGATCGCCCACCACGGAAGCCGGACCGCGACGACCGAGCCGTTCGTCGAGGCGGTCCACCCGAAGGTCGCCGTCGCCTCGGCCGGCGCCGGCAACCCGTACGGGCATCCGGCCAGGGCCACGCTCGATCGGCTCGCGGCCGCCGGTGCTCGCGTCCTGCGGACCGATCGCGATGGGACAGTTGTCGTCGGCTTCGAGGGAGGCGGGGCCAGCGTGCACGCCGAGGGATCGCGGGGGACCGCGGTGGTGTCGGCCGTGGCGGTCCGGGCCTCCGCTTCGACACCGCGATTCCTGTGCGCCGTGCCGGTGACCGGGGTCCTGCCGGCACCGCCGTTGCCACCGCCCGCCAAGGTTTCCGGCCCGCCGTCGTGGCGCGATGGTGACCTGCCGGCCGGTCGTCGCCCGGTGGTCGGGTACCATCGCGACGATGACGGTCCCCGGGCGGCTGGAGGCCGCCTCGTTGTTGCTCTCCCTCGATCCCCAACCCTGGATGGTGCGCCACGCGCGCGCCGTGGCCGAGGTGGCGGGCTGGCTCGCCATGCGCATCGACGAGCGCGGCACGTCGGTCGACCGCCGGCTCGTCGAGTCGGCCGCGCTCCTCCACGACGTCGACAAGATCCTGCCGCCCAACCACCCGTTGCGCGTGCTCCCCCACGGCGACGGCTCGGCCGCGTGGCTGGCCGAGGCCGGCCATCCCGAGCTGTCGCGCGCGGTCGCCAACCACCCGGTCACCCGCCTGGCCGACGGCGATGCCTACCGGCGCTGGGCGGCGTTCGCCTCGCGCGAGGAGCGGATCGTGGCCTACGCCGACAAGCGCGCCGCGCAGCGGCTCGGGCCGATGGACGCCCGCTTCGCCTCGTGGGATCGCCGCCACCCGACGAAGTGGAGCGTCGCCGAGCGACGCGCCGTGCGGGCGCGCGCCGATCGTCTCGAAGCGGACGTGTGTCGCGCGGCGGGCGTCGCGCCCGAGGATGTCCGGCGCCTGGCCTGGACGGGAGCCGCCCTGCGGGCCGCCCGGGCGATGCCGGCCGTGACGACCACGCCGCTCGCCTTCCTGTGGGGCGACGACGAGCTGTCGGCAGCACGAGCGCTCGACCGGTTCCAGGCCACGCTCGAGACGGAGGGCGGCGCGCCGCTGGAGCGCTGGCTGGTGCGCGGCGACCGGAATGCGGCGGCCTCGATCGTCGCTGCGATCCACGAACGCGTCGCGACGCCGGTCATGTTCGGTGGCGGGACGCTGGCCGTCGTCGCCAACGCGGGCGGCCTGGTGCTCCGGAACGAGGACCGGGACGCGTTCCTCGGCGCTGCTCGAGGTCGTCGCCCCGGGCAACGCGCTGGCCGTCCTCGACGCCAGCCAGTCGGGCGCCAAGGGCCCGACACCGAAGCGCCTGGCCGATGCGATCGCCGCGGCCGGCGGCACGGTCCGCCAGTTCAAGTCGCCGCGCGAAGGGGCGCTGGCCGGCTGGATCGAGGCCGAGGCGCGCGAGCGCGGACTCCAGCTCGCGGCCGGGAGCGCCAAGGCGCTGGCCGAGCGGGTCGGCGGGTTCGTCCGCGAGGCCGATGCCGAACGGGGCCAGCAGACGCGCCTGGCGTCGATGGAGCTCGACAAGCTGGGGCTCTACCGCGGCACCGAGCCGATCACGCCCGACGACGTGGCGGCCCTCGTCCCCGAGGCGATCCCGGGCTCGGTCTGGGCGTTCACCGACGCGGTCGGCCGAGCGACGCCTCGACCGGGCGCTCGGGGGGCTCGACCGCCTGCTCGACGACGACCCCGGAGCCGGTCATCCTGGCCGTGCTCCATCGGCGGGTTCGCGAGCTGATCGAGACCGGCGATCGGCTGGCGGCCGGTGAGCGGCTGCCCGCCGTCGGCAAGGCGATGGGCGTCGCCAGCGAGTTCCGGATGGAGCGGCTGCGCGAGCAGGCCAAGCGCTGGACCACGACCGAGCTCATCGCCGCGCTCGACGGGCTGCTCGAGCTCGACGCGATGGTCAAGGGAGCACCCGGGACGGAGCCAGATGAGGCGCAGCGTCGGCTGGCGTTCAGCCTGTGGGTGATCGACCATGCCGGCGCGGACCGGCTGCGGAGCGCCTGACGCGTCAGTCGGCCGAGGACCAGGCCTGCTCCTGGACGACGAGGTCGCTCTCGATGGCGAAGACGCAGCGGCCCTCGCCGAGGTCGAGCAGCTCGATCAGGTCAGGGTCGATGTACAGCTGCGAGCAGTCCTCGCACAGGCCGCCGGGGATGCCGAAGCACAGCCGCTCGCTGCGGTCGGGCAGGCGGAACGTCGTGTCGAACCGGGTCGTGATGAGCCGGCGGGCACAGGCTGGGCAGCGATCTCGAACGGCGGACATGCCCGCGAATGTAGGAGCGGCCCGTGCTCGCTCACATGACCCCTGGTACTCCCCACCCCGTACGGGCAGCCAGTGGGCAGCGGCTGGACGCCGTAACGCGTGCGGGCGCGACTACTGGACGCGGAGGATCGTCTTCGCCTCGGACCAGTGCTTCTCGAGGCCGTAGTAGTCGCGCTCCGGCGGCGTGAAGATGTGGACGATCACCGCCCCGAAGTCGATCAGCACCCAGTGCGACGCCGCGCGTCCCCTCGCGCCCGATCGGCTTCGTCTTCTCGTCGCGCAGGCTGCCGATGATCCCGCTCGGCGATGGCCTCGAGCTGCCGCTCGGATCCGCCCGAGCAGATCACGAAGTAGTCGGCCATCGTCGTCAGCCCGGCGAGGTCGAGCAGCACGATGTCGGCGGCCTTCTTGTCCTCGGCGAGCTCGACGATCCGGCGGGCGAGCTCGAGCGGCGGCGCGCTGCCGGCTCGGCCGCTCGCCGTCGATGCCGCTCGCTTGGGCAGGCCGTCGGCCCGCGGCGAGGTCGCGAGCTTGGCAGGGACGGGTTCGGTCACGTCGATGGGGTCCTCCGTGGGTTCCGGTACAGCCCATGGTCGCCGATATACGCCGCGACCGCATCCGGGACGAGGTAGCGCAGCGATCGCCCGCTCGCGGCGCGCCGTCGAAGCTCGCGTCGCCGACAGCCGCATCCGTGGCGCGTCGAGGAAGGTCGCCCGATCGGCGAGGTCCGGGCAGGTGGCGCGCGAGGAACTCCGGCCCGGCGGCGGGATAGCCGTCGCGCGGCGCGACGACGACGCGCGCCAGCTCGACCACCCGACGTGGCTCGTGCCAGGTCGTCAGCTCGAGGAACGCCTCGGCCGACAGGATCAGCCGGAGGTCGGGCGTCCGGTCCGCGGCGATCGGCCTCGGCGTGGAGCGCCTCGAGCGTGTCGACGGTGTACGACGGCCCGGCCCGGTCGATCTCGCGGCGATCGACCGCGAACCGCGGGTTCCCGGCGATCGCCAGCTCGACCATCGCCAGGCGGTGCTCGCCGGCGGTGTCGCGACGAGGCCCGGCTTGTGCGGCGGCTCGCCGGCCGGGATGAACACGACCCGCTCGAGCCCGAGCGCCTCCGCCGCCTCCTGGGCAACCGCGAGATGCGCGACGTGGATCGGGTCGAACGTCCCGCCGAAGACGCCGAGCGAGCCCGGCACGATCGGCGCTGGACCGTCGGTCACGTCCGCTCCCAGGGCTGCGCCTCCCATTCGAGCTCGGCTGCTCCCGATCCGCACGAGGTCGCCGGCGGTGATCCCGGCGCGGCGCAGCTCGGCATCGACCCCCAGCCGGGTCAGGTCGCGCTGGAACCGCTCCGCCGACTCCTCGACGTCGAAGTTGGTCTGGGCGGCGATCCGCTCGATCCGCGGCCCGCGCACCCGGAGCACGCCGTCGGCGTCGACGCTCGACCGATGAAGCCGTCGGTCATGGTCTCGATGCGGTGGACGACGACGCCGGCCGGCTCGGGCGGCTCGGCCATCGCCTCGGCAGGTCGGGCAGCATCGCCGCGATCCGTTCGCGGAAGGCGTCGAGCCCGTCGCCCCGGTGCGCCGAGATCGCGACGACCTCGATCCCCTCGGCGCGCCTCGCCCGGTTGAACGCCGGCCAGGCGTCGGCGGCCGCCGGGATGTCCAGCTTGTTGAAGGCGACGAGCATCGGCTTGTCGAGCAGCGCCGGATCGTGGGCGCGGAGCTCCTCGCGGATGACGTCGTGGTCCCACTCGGGATCGCGCGACGACCCGTCGACCACGTGGACCAGGACCCGCGTCCGCTCGACGTGGCGCAGGAAGGCGTGCCCGAGCCCGGCGCCGCTGCTGGCGCCCTCGATGAGGCCCGGCACGTCCGCGATCGTCGGCCGCCGGTCGTCCTCGTCGCCCAGGTCCAGCACGCCGAGGTTGGGCTCGAGCGTGGTGAACGGGTAGTCGGCGATCTTCGGGGTGGCGGCGGTGACCGCCGCGAGGATGGTCGACTTGCCGGCGTTCGGCAGCCCGACCAGCCCGACGTCGGCGATCAGCCGCAGCTCGAGACGGAGCCAGCCCTCGGTCCCGGGCTCGCCCTTCTGGGCGTGCTTCGGGGCCTGGTGGGTCGAGGTCTTGAAGTGGGTGTTGCCGAGCCCGCCCCGGCCGCCGCGAGCGACCATCGCCTGCTGCCCGACGGCGACGAGGTCGGCGACCAGCTCGCCCGTCTCGTCCTGGTAGACGGCCGTGCCGGGCGGGATGTCCAGCACCAGGTCCTCGCCGGCCTTGCCGTGGCGCCGCGCCCGCGTGCCGCGACCGCCGGCCGTCGCCTTGAAGTGGTGGCGGTGGCTGAAGTCGCGCAACGTCGTCTGGCCCGCATCGACCCGGAGATAGACCGATCCGCCGCGCCCACCGTCGCCGCCGTCCGGACCGCCGCGCGGGACATGGGCCTCCTGCCGGAAGGTCGCGGCCCCGTCGCCACCATCACCGGCGCGGACCCAGATCTTCACGCGGTCGAGGAACATCCCACCCATTCTCGCACGCGCGCCGAGAATCCCGGTCAGGCCGGGCCGAGGCGACCGAACCGAGAATCCCGGCGCCGGACGGTGCCGGCGAAGGCGCCGACGAGCACGAGAGCGAGCGCAGCCCAAGCTGCGTGAGCGAACGAGCGGAGCCGGCAACGCACGCCCGCGCCGTCCCGCGCCGGGCCGACTGACCGCCTACAGATACCCGAGCGGATTACACGCCGTCCGCCGTCCCAGACGGGGCCGCGCCATACCTCGAAGTGGAGGTGCGGCCCGGTGGCGTAGCCGGACTGGCCGACCCGGCCGACCTGCTGGCCCCGCGACACGTGCTGGCCGCGTCCGACCGACACGGCGGACATGTGGTTGTAGGTCGTGTACAGGCCGGAGCCGTGGGCGACCCACACCTGGTAGCCGCCGCCGTTGCTCTTCCAGCCGGCGAAGATGACCGTGCCGGCGGCCGCGGCACGGGCGCGCGTCCCGTAGTCGGCGGCGATGTCCAGGCCGTAGTGGCCGTAGTGGAAGTACTGGCTGATGTAGTTGTTGCCGCCCATGACCGGCCACAGGAACGACCCGCCGCGATACGTCGAGGGCGGGCGGACCGTGCCGCCGCTGGAAGGCCTGGTCGTCGGGCGCGTGATCGGCTTGCTCGGCTTCTGGGGGATCGGCTGGCCCTTGGCGCCCGGGATGACGAGCACCTGGCCGACGACGAGGTTCGGATCGTCGATGCCGTTGGTGGCGAGGATGTCGGTCCGGTTGACCCCGTAGTGCGTGGCCAGCGAGTCGAGCGTGTCGGTGGCGGCGACCTGGATGATCAGCCCGGTGACCGGCGGGATGCTCAGCGTCTGGCCGTTCTTGAGGTCGTCCTTGCCCTTGAGGTCGTTGGCCCAGACCACGCTCATGGTCGAGACCTGGAACGACTCGGCGATCTTGGCCAGCGTGTCGCCCGACTTGACCTTGTAGGTCTTGACCAGGTCCGCCCCGTCGGGAACGGTGGTGTCGACGGCGATCGGCTTGACCAGCGTGCCGTCGTCGATGAACGGGCCTTCGACGGAGACGGGTGCCTCGGGCTCGATCGACTCGTCGCCGAAGTCGATGGACGCGTATTCGGGGCCGGGGCCATCGGCCGGCTCCGGGTCGGCGAACTCGACGTCGCCGGTCGGACCCTGCGCTTCGCTGTTGATGCCGCCGCCGACCACGATCCGGGGCGCCGGGCCGTCGCCGGTCGGTCCACCGACCGGTCCGTTTGCGACCGCGGTGGCCGCGGGGGCGGCGGGGCGACCGGCCGAGACGCTGATGACGGAAGCGCCGACGACGATCGCAGCGACCGCGCCGGCGAGCACTCGGTCGTGACCGATCCGGCCGAGGAGCGACCGACGGGCGGGTCGTTCGGCCGGCGCCGCCGTGGCGCTCTTGGCCGGCCGTGACCGACGGGCGGGCACGAGCCGCGTCGCCGCCAGGGCCGCGTGCACGCCATCGTCCAGGTGCCGGACGACGGCGAGGCTACGGTGCCTGAGGCTGCTCGCGCTCAATGCTCGGGGGCTTTGGGGCCGGCGAAGACGTCCGATGACGCGCTGGACGCCGACCGACGCGTTCAGCAATACGCTCTCCTGATGTTGGACGATCCCGAGGCGCCTTGGGGGTTGCGCGTGGGCTGGGGGCTTGGGGGGACCGTCCTGAGGTCGCGGATTCGAGCTGGGGTTCTCTGTTCGCGGCCGACGCCCGTTCGTTTCACGGGCTTACGACATCGTGGGGAACCGTACCACGGAGGTTGCAATCGCGGCAAACCGGTTGCCGCGTGCGGAACTCAGGCGTCGAGGCTCTTGGTCAGCGAGGAGAGGAACTCGGCGTTCGATTGCGTCTTCGCCAGGCGGTTGAGCAGGATCTCGATGCCCTCGTTGGCGCCGACCGCGGACAGCATCCGGCGCATCGTCCAGACCATCTTGAGCGTGCCCTCCTCGAGGAGCAGCTCCTCGCGGCGGGTCCCGGAGCGCTGGACGTCGATCGACGGGAAGATCCGCTTCTCGGCGAGCTTCCGGTCGAGGATGAGCTCGGAGTTGCCGGTGCCCTTGAACTCCTCGTAGATCACGTCGTCCATCCGCGAGCCGGTGTCGACGAGGCAGGTGCCGATGATCGTCAGCGAGCCGCCCTCCTCGATGTTCCGCGCGGCGCCGAAGAACCGCTTGGGCGGGTACAGCGCGATCGGATCGAGGCCGCCCGACAGCGTCCGGCCCGACGGCGGCAGGGCCAGGTTGTAGGCGCGCGCGAGGCGGGTGATCGAGTCGAGCAGGATGACCACGTCGCGGCCGGTCTCGACCTGGCGCTTGGCGATCTCGAGCGCCATCTCGGCGACGTGGGTGTGGTTCTCGGTCGGCTCGTCGAAGGTCGAGGAGATGACCTCGCCCTTGACGCTGCGGCGCATGTCGGTGACTTCCTCGGGCCGCTCGCCGATGAGCGCGACCATCAGCAGGATCTCCGGGTAGTTGGCGCTGACGCCGTTGGCGATCTGCTTGAGGAGCATCGTCTTGCCGGCCTTCGGCGGGCTGACGATCAGCGCGCGCTGGCCCTTGCCGATCGGGTTGACCAGGTTGATCAGGCGCTGGCTGAGGTTCTTGGAGTCGGTCTCGAGGTTGATCAGGACGTCGGGGTGGACCGGCGTCAGGTCGGCGAAGATCGGGCGGCGACGGGCCGTCTCGGTGTCGACGCCGTTGACCGAGTCGACGCGGAGCATGCCCCAGTACTTCTCGGCCTCGCGCGGGGCACGGACGGCACCCGAAACGCGGTCGCCGATCCGCAGGCCGAAGCGGCGGACCTGGCTGGAGCTGACGTACACGTCGTCCGGGCTGGGCAGCAGGCCGTGGCGGCGCAGGAAGCCGAAGCCCTCGTCGACGATGTCGAGGATGCCGGTCGCGTAGTCGTGGCCGGCGCGCTCGGTCTGGGCCTGCAGGATGAGGTCGACGAGGTCGTCCTTGCGCTCGGCGCTCGGGGCCTCGAGCTCGAGGTCGCGCGAGACCTGGCGGAGCTCGGCGACGCTCATCTCGCGGAGGTCGTTGACCTCGAGGTCGTTCCGCTCGCGGGCGGCCTCGAGCTCCTGCTGCTCTTCGAATTCGGTGACGGGCGCACGCCCTCCACCGATGGGGGTTCGTCGTCGTGGGCGGCGGTTGCGGGAGCGCTGATCGCGCTGGTCGGGGCCGGGTCCGGGCATATGGGAAGGGTCACCTGTGGGTGAGGGAGACCGGGCGATGGTGCGCGCGGAATCGCTTCCGCAGCGCGGTGCCGGTCGGGATGCGCGGAGCATAGACGCACGACGGACGGTCGTCAACGGGTCTGAATCCGCGGGATGTTCGCCCGCGCGGGCGCCCTGCATCCAGGCTGCTACCGTGCTCGGTTGAACGGCGCAGCGCGCGCGTCGTACCCTGATCTCATGGCACCCGTCGAGCCGCCCACGCTGGATCGGGCCCGTCGCGGGTGATGCCGAGCCACGGTCGGTGACCGACCGATTCCGCGATCGAGTCTGCCTCATCACCGGATCGACCGGGATCGCCGCCGTGGCCGCCGAGCGACTCGCCAACGAGGGCGCCGCGGTGTTCATCGCGTCGCGGACCGCGGCCAACGCCGAGGCGCTCGCGCGCGTCCTGCCGCACGCCGGCTGGATCGGTGCCGACCTGACGGTCGAAGCCGACGTCGACGGCGCCGTCGAGGAAGCGCTCGCACGGTTCGGTCGGATCGACGGCCTGCTGTCCGTGGCCGGCGGCAGCGGTCGCCGGTTCGGCGATGGGCCGATCCACGAGCTGACGGCCGAGGGTTGGGACCGGACGATCGAGCTCAACCTGCGGAGCCAGGCGCTGGTCGCCCGTGCCGTGACGAGGGTCATGCTCAATCAGGCGCCGACCGCAGCCGGCTCGCGGGGCTCGATCGTGCTCGTGTCGAGCGTGCTCGCCAGCGCGCCGGTCCCCGAGCTGTTCGCCACGCACGCCTACGCGGCGGCCAAGGGCGCCATCCAGTCGCTGGCCATCGCGATGGCCTCGACCTACGCACCGAACCGGATCCGGGTCAACGTCATCGCGCCGGGGCTGACCGCCACGCCGATGTCGCGGCGGGCCGCCGACGATCCGGCGACCGCGTCGTTCGTCGTGCGCAAGCAGCCGCTGATCGGCGGCTTCCTTGCGGCCGACGACGTGGCCGCCGCCGCCGTCTACCTGCTGTCGGACGAGGCCCGGGCGGTGACCGGCCAGGTCCTCGCGGTCGACGGCGGCTGGTCGGTCACCGCGGCCCCGGCCGAGCCGCAGACAGCCCCGGCCGAGCCGCTGACCGCGCCGCCGGCCGCCGATCCCGAGGCGGGGCCGGAACCGGACCGGTGACATTCGTCCGGACCGTGCTCGGCGACGTCGTCCCGGGCGACCTCGGGATCACGTACGCCCACGAGCACCTCGTCATCGACGGCGGGCGGCCGGTCGAGCTCGAGCCCGACTTCGACCTGTCGGACGTGCTGGCGATGGCCGACGAGGTCCGCGACGCCGCGGCGCTCGGGCTGCGCTGCGCCGTGGACGCGATGCCCTGCGGGGCGGGCCGGAACGCCCGCAAGCTGGCCGAGCTGGCCGAGCGTGGCGGGATCCGGATCGTGGCGCCGACCGGGCTCCACCACGAGCGCTGGTACGCGCCCGATCACTGGAGCGTGACGATCGCCGTGGACGAGCTGGCCGACCGGTTCGTGGCCGACATCGTCGAGGGGATCGACGAGGACGACTACGCGGGACCGATCGTCCGGCGCACGCCGATCCGCGCCGGCGTGATCAAGGTGGCCGGCAGCGACGGCGGCCCGTCCGCGCGCGACCGGCGCGTGTTCGAGGCGGCAGCCGCGGCGCATCGGCGGACGGGCGCACCGCTCCTCACCCATTGCGAGGCCGGGACCGGCGGGCTGGAGCAGCTTCGCCTGCTGGCCGACCTCGGCGTCGACCCGCGGCACGTCAGCCTGAGCCACGTCGACAAGGTCGCCGACCGCGGCTACCACCGGGCGATGTTGGACACCGGCGCGTTCGTCGTCTACGACCAGTCGTTCCGCTGGGGCGACGGACCGAACGGGACGCTGGACCTGCTGGCCTGGGCCGCCGCGCGAGGGGCTCGACGACCGGATCATGCTCGGGATGGACGCCGCCCGGCGCGGCTACTATCGCGTCCACGGCGGATCGCCCGGGCTCGGCTGGCTGCTCGACGGGTTCACCGCGGCGATGGCCGAGCGGGGCATCGACGGGTCGGTCCGCGACCGCCTGTTCGTCACCAACCCGGCGCGGGCCTTCGCCTTCGCCGCGCCGACCAACGGAGGACCTGCGTGACCGATCGGCTCCTGACCAGCGTCGTCGGATCGCACGCCAGGCCGTCGTGGTTCACGGCCGGGATCGACGCCGCGTCACGTGGCGAGTACGGGCCGGCCGACCTCGCCGAGCTGCTCGACGACGGCGTCGACCTCGCGCTGCGCGACCAGGCCGAGGCCGGGATCGACATCGTCAGCGACGGCGAGATGCGCCGGGCCGGCTTCTTCACCGCCGAGTTCTACCGGCACCTGACCGGGGTCCGGGCGCTGGCGCCCGACCGGCGGATCGGCGTCGGCGGGCACGACCAGCAGCACCGCTTCGAGGTCCTCGAGCCGATCGCGGCGCCCGACGGGCTCGGCGTCGTCGACGGAGTTCCGCTTCGCCCGGACCCGGACGGACCGCCGGCTCAAGGTCACCCTGCCCGGGCCGTACACCCTGTCCGGCCGGCTGACGTCGGGGCCCGGTCAGGTCTACGCCCATCGCAACGACGCCGCCGAGGCGTTCGTGCCGATCCTGCGCCGCGAGCTGGAGGGCCTGGTCGAGGCGGGCGCGACGTTCATCCAGATCGACGATCCGTCGCCGGCGATCCATCCCGACGCCCCATCCGACTTCGCGGCGCTGTTCAATGCCGCGGTCGAGCCGATCGTCGGCAAGGTCCGCCTGGGGGCGCACCTCTGCTTCGGCAACTACCTCGGCCGGCCGCTCGCGCGGCGGACCTACCGGCCCGTCCTCGACGCGATGCTCCGGTTCACGGTTGACGAGCTGGTCCTCGAGTTCGCGAATCGCGAGATGGCCGAGGTCGAGATCCTCGGCGAGATCGCAGCCGCCGGCCGGGACGTCGCCGCCGGCATCGTCGACGTCAAGAACTACTACCTCGAATTGGCCGACGAGGTCGCCGAGCGAGCCGAGGCCGTCCTCGACGCAGGCGTCCCGGCGGAGCGCCTGACGCTCGTGCCCGACTGCGGCTTCAGCCAGACCGCCCGGTGGGCCGCCCGCGCCAAGCTCAAGGCGCTCGTCGAGGGCCGCGACCTGGTCCTCGGTCGCCGGCCGGCCGGCGCCTGAACCCCCGACACCAAGCCAGGAGGCAGCGCATGGACGGCCACCGGATCGCGATGCTCGGGACCGGGCTCATCGGCGACTTCTACACGATGACCCTCCACGGCCAGCGCAGCCGCGATCGCGTGCGCGTCGTGTATTCGCGCAGCGAGGCGCGCGGGACGGCGTTCCGCGAGCGCTGGGGGATCGAGAATCGACGGCCGACCTGGCCGCGGCGATCAACCATCCGGACACCGACGTGGTGGTCGTCGCCTTGCCGAACTTCCTCCACGAGGAGGCGGTCGGCCTGGTGGCCCGGGCCGGCAAGGCCGTCCTGTGCACCAAGCCGCTCGGCAGGAACGCCGAGGAGGCGCGCCGGATGCTCGCCGTGGTCGAGGACGCCGGGGTGTTCGCCGGCTACCTCGAGGACCTGTGCTACACGCCCAAGACGCTCAAGGCGATCGCCTCGGCGCGCGCCGGTGCCATCGGCGACGTCGACCTGGGTGCGCTCACGCGAGACGCACCCCGGCCCGCACAGCGCGTGGTTCTGGGACGGCCGGCTGACCGGCGGCGGCGCGATCATCGACCTCGGCTGCCACTGCATCGAGATCATCCGCAACTTCGTCGGCAAGGGAAACCGCCCGGTGGACGTCCTGTGCCACACCGACACGCTGGTCCACCCGATCGCCGACGAGGACAACGCGATCGCCCTGATCCGCTTCGAATCCGGCGCGGTCGGCCAGTTCGAGGTGAGCTGGACGTTCCGCGGCGGGATGGACCTGCGGGACGAGGTGGCCGGCACGCACGGCACGATCTGGCTCAACCACTTCCTGCGCACCGGGTTCGAGCTGTTCAGCGCGCCGGGCGCCGGCGGCGGCAGCGGCTACGTGGCCGAGAAGGCCGAGACCTCCGCCGGCTGGCTGTTCCCGGTCGGCGACGAGGTGTCCGAGCTCGGCTACGTCGACATGTTCAGCGACATGTTCCGGGCGCTCGACGGCGGCGGCGCGCCGCAGGAGACGTTCTACGACGGCTACGTCGTCAACGCGATCATGGACGCGGCCTACCGTTCGGCCGCGGCCAACGCGTGGGCGCCGGTCGAGCTCGACTGGCGCGGCGAGCGCGACCCCCCGGATCGCCTCGGTCCCGGAGCAGTTCGAGGGCCAGATCGTGATCAAGCGCGAGATCCTGCCCGACGGCCGGCACAAGCTGATCCTCAAGGACCCCGCCTCGCGGCGACTTCAGCGACCGCGTGGTCGCCGAGGGCTGACGGGCCTCAGGACGCCGCCGCCTGGCGTGGCTGGGCGATCGCCACGTCGGGTGCGCCGGACGGCTCGCCGGCCTCGATCCAGCGACCGATCGAATCGAGCGCGAACAGCTGGTCGACGACCATCGACGACGCGCCGATCACGCCGGCCTGGCCGCCCAGCGACGAGCGGTGGACGAGCAGCTCGCGGGTGGCGAGCGGGAGCGACCGGCGATAGATCGACTCCCGGATCGCGGCCAGCAGTTGGTCTGGGCTGTTGGCGACGCCGCCGCCGATGACGATCAGTGACGGGTTGAAGAAGTTGACGATGCCCGCGAGCATCGCGCCGACCCGCCGGCCCGCCGCCTGGAGCAGCGCCACCGCGACCGGATCGCCGGCCGACGCGGCCCGCGCGACGTCCTCGGCCGTGACCGTGCCGCGCTGGTCGAGCGACAGCTGCAGCCGGTCGCTCCGGCCCTCGCGGGCGGCGGCCTCGCCGGCCCGGCCGATCGCGTCGCCACCCGCCAGCGCCTCGAGGCAGCCGAGATTCCCGCATCGACAGACGACCGCCAGGATCGTCCGACACCTGGATGTGGCCGACGTCGCCGGCGCTGCCCTGCGCCCCGCGATGGAGCCGCCCGTCGGCGATGATCCCGGCCCCGATGCCCGGTCCCGATCTTGACCACGACGACGTTGTCGTGGCCGGCGGCGATCCCCGAGCGCCACTCCCCGAGCGCCAGGACGTTGACGTCGTTGTCGACCCACACGGGCGCCCGGTAGCGCGCGGCGAACCGCTCGCGGATCGGGTACCCGTCCCAGCCGGGCATGATCGGCGGCGCGATCGGCCGGCCGGTCTGGAACTCGACTGGGCCGGGCACCGCGATGCCGACCCCCCACAGCCGTCCGGGCAGGCGCTCGGTCGTGCGCAGCAGCGACTCGAACAGCACGTCGACCCGGCCCAGGCAGGCCTCGGGTCCGGCCTCGATCCGGGCGGGCTCGCCATGGTGGGCGAGGATCCGGCCGTCGAGGGTCGTCACCGCGACGTCGATGCTCGTCGCCCCGAGGTCGGCGACGAGGACGTGGCCACCGTCGGCCCGGAACGTCAGCCGGCGCGGCGGTCGTCCGCCGGTGCTCGGGCCGACCTCGCCCTCGGTGACCAGTCCGCGCTCGATCAGCTCGCCGACGCGCTGGGCGACGATGGCCCGGCCCAGCCCGGTCCGCTCGACCAGCTCGGAGCGTGAGCGCGACCGCCCGAAGCGGATCTCGTCGAGGACGGTGACGAGCGCATCGAGGGCCTCGTCGGGCAGGGGCCCGATCCGGCCGGCACGGCCGTCGCGGCGATCGATCACGCGACGATCATGGCACCCACTTTGTCAGGTCGCAAGCCGACTTTTGCACTTGACATGACAAAGTACGATGGTGGCTGTCCCCGGCGTCCGCCTGTCCGCGGATGCCCATCGCCGTGCCAGGGGTGATCGAACGAGCATGAGCAGGATCGCCGACGTCGGCGCCGCGGTCATCGGCACGGGCTTCATCGGCACCGTCCACGTGGAGGCGCTGCGCCGCATCGGCGTCCAGGTTCGCGGCGTCCTCGGCAGCACGCCAGAGCGTGGCGCCGCACGCGCCGAGGCGCTCGGCGTGCCGCGCGCGTACCCGTCGCTCGAGGCGCTGCTCGACGACCCCACGGTTGACGCCGTCCACGTCACCTCCCCCAACGACCTCCACCTGCCGCAGACGCGTGCCGTCCTGGCGGCCGGCCGTCACGTCATCTGCGAGAAGCCGCTGGCGATGTCCGCGGTGGAGTCGGCCGAGCTCGTCCGCCTCGCCGCCGCGTCCGGCCTGGTCAACGCCGCCAACTTCAACATCCGCTGGTACCCGCTCAACCAGCACGCCCACGACGTCGTGACCGGTGGCGAGGTCGGCGACGTCCGGCTGGTCACCGGGCGCTACTTCCAGGACTGGCTGCTGCTCGAGACCGACTGGAACTGGCGACTCCAACCCGAGCGCGGCGGGGCGCTGCGCGCGGTCGGCGACATCGGCTCGCACTGGCTCGACCTCACGTCGTTCATCACCGGGCAGCGGGTCGTGGCCGTGATGGCCGAGCTGGCCACGTTCATCGACGCCCGCCGCGAGCCGACCGGGCCGGTCGAGACGTTCTCGACCGAGGTCGCCACCGAGACTGTCACCCGCGACATCGCGACCGAGGATGCTGCCACGATCCTGCTCCGCTTCGAGAACGGCGCCCGCGGTGTCGTGACCGTCAGCCAGATCAGCGCCGGCCGCAAGAACTCGCTGCAGTACGAGGTCTCCGGCTCGACCGCCTCGGTCGCCTGGGATTCCGAGCAGCCCGATCAGCTGTGGATCGGCCATCGCGAGCGCCCGAACGAGATCCTGATCCGGAACCCGGCGCTGATGTCGCCCGGCGGGCGGGCCGCAGCGGCGCTGCCCGGCGGTCACGTCGAGGGCTTCGGCGACACGTTCGCGGCGCTCTTCCGGGCCGTCTATGCCGACATCGCCGCCGGGCGCCCGGCCGAGCGACCGGCGTACGCGACGTTCGCCGACGGCCACGACGAGATGCTGGTCAACGACGCGATCGCCGAGAGCGCCCGGCTCGGCCGCTGGGTCGACGTCGTCCGCGAGCCGGTCGTCGACGCGGCGCCCAGCCTGGCGGCGCGACCGGCATGAAGCTCGGCCTGCTCACCGCGCCGTTCCCGGAGACCCCGCTCGACGAGGTCGTGGCCTGGACGGCCGCCAACGGCTTCGAGAGCATCGAGATCGCCTGCTGGCCGCG
The DNA here is from genome assembly GCA_963721545.1 of uncultured Chloroflexia bacterium. Taxonomy (GTDB): domain Bacteria; phylum Chloroflexota; class Limnocylindria; order Limnocylindrales; family CSP1-4; genus SPCO01. The sequence continues at coordinate 139,598 of CAVRKB010000001.1, read as the reverse complement.
GGCCTCCGGCGCGACCCGGCGCTATGCCGGCACGTCGCACATCGACGTCGCCAGCCTGACGGCGAGCGGTGCGACGGAGCTGGTCGACCGGATCGCGGCGAGCGGATTGACGATCTCGGGGCTCGGCTACTACCCCAACCCGCTCCACCCCGACCCCGAGCATCGTGCCGAGGTGATCGGCCACCTCCAGCGGGTCATCGTCGCCGCCGAGCTGATGGACGTCCCGCTGGTCAACACGTTCATGGGCGCGGACGGCTCGAAGGACCAGGACGACAACTGGGCCGAGGCGCTCCGGGTCTGGCCGGACATCGTCGCCTTCGCCGCACGACCACGGGCGGAAGATCACGATCGAGAACTGCCCGATGCTGTTCAGCCGTGATGAGTGGCCGGGCGGCCACAACCTCGCGACCACGCCGCGGATCTGGCGCCGCATCCTCGAGCAGTGGGGCGGCACGATCGGGCTCAACTTCGACCCGTCGCATCTGATCCTGCAGATGATCGACATCCCGCGCTTCATCGGCGAGTTCGGCCCGCACATCCTCCATGTCCAGGCCAAGGACCTGCAGATCGACCGCGAAGGGCTCTACGAGCGAGGCGTGTTCTCGCTCGGGATCGGCTGGCAGGTCCCCCGCCTGCCGGGCCTCGGCGACGTCGACTGGGGTCCGCTTGTTCGGGGCGCTGTGGCGGGCCGGCTATGACGGCGACGTGATCATCGAGCACGAGGACCGCGCCTTCGAGGCGACCGACGATCTCGTCAAGCGCGGCTTCCTGCTTGCCCGCGACGTCCTCCGCCCGTACATCAAGTGAGCGCCATGACCCCGTCGATCGAGACCCTGACCTACCTCGACGTCGCCAAGACGATCGACCACTCGCTGCTCCGACCCGAGCTCGACGATGCGTTCGTCGAGGCCGGCTGCCGGCTGGCCGCCGAGTACGACGTGGCCTCGGTCTGCGTCCGACCGGCGGACGTCCAGCGCGCCGGAGCGATCCTGCGCGGCTCGAACGTGGCGGTCGGGACGACGATCGGCTTCCCGCACGGCAACCACCTGACCGAGACCAAGATCTTCGAGGCGCGGAAGGCCCTGGCCGACGGCGCCGCCGAGCTCGACATGGTCATCCAGATCGGGGCCCTGAAGTCCGGCCGCGACGCGGAGGTCCAGGACGACATCGCGGCCGTCGTCGAGGTCGCCCATGCGGCCGGCGCGATCGTCAAGGTCATCTTCGAGAACGCCTACCTGACCGACGAGGAGAAGGTCCGCGCCTGCCGCCTGACCGAGGCGGCCGGTGGCGACTTCGTCAAGACCTCGACCGGGTTCGCGCCGAGCGGCGCGACCCACGAGGACCTGATCCTCATGCGCCGGTCGGTCTCCCCGCACATCCAGGTCAAGGCCGCCGGCGGCGTCCGGACGCTCGACGCGCTGCTCGAGGTCATGGCGTTGGGTGTGACGCGGGTCGGCGCGACCGCCACGAAGACGATGCTCGACGACTTCCGAGCGCGCAAGGCGGGGGCCGCGCCAGTCGCGGCCCCCGCCGGTTCGGCCGGGACCGAGGGCGGCTACTGATGCCGGGCCGGGATCCTCGACGTCCGCCTCGGGTTCCTCGGGTCGGGGTTCATCGCCGACCACTACGTGTCCGGGCTTCGGTTCGTGCCGGGCGCGCGGGTCGTGGCCAACGCGGCCACCGGTGGCGAGCGAGGGGCGGCGTTCGCCGCCCGCCACGGCATCGCGCGGACCTACGACTCGATGGCCGCCCTGTGCGCCGATCCCGAGGTCGACCTCGTCGTCATCGCGCTGCCAAACCACCTCCACCTCGAGGCGGTCCAGCGCGGCCGCCGCGGCGGGCAAGGGCGTGCTGTGCACCAAGCCGCTCGGGCGGACCGCCGCCGAGGCGGCCGAGATGCTCGACCTTGTCCGCGCGGCCGGCGTGTTCCACGGCTACCTCGAGAACGAGGTGTTCTCGCCGGAGGTCATGAAGACGCAGGAGATGGTCGCCTCGGGCGCGCTCGGGCGCGTGCTCACGATGCGCGCCCGCGAAGGCCACTCCGGCCCGCACGCGGCCCACTTCTGGGATGCCGAGACCGCCGGTGGCGGGGCGTTCCTCGACATGGGCTGCCACTGCATCGAGGCCGCCCGCTACATCATCGGCAAGGATGCCGCGGTGGCCGACGTGTTCGCCTGGGGCGCCACCCTCGGCCATGCCGACAAGACGACCGGCGAGGACAACGCCATCGCGATCCTCCGTTTCGAGGACGGCCGGACGGCCACGATCGAGGCGTCATGGACGGCCAAGGGCGGGATCGAGGTCCGCAACGAGATCTACTGCGAGCGCGGCCGGATCGTCCACGATCTTGGCTCGACCCCGATCCGGGCGTTCCTCCAGGAGCCGGTCGGCTACCTGGCCGAGAAGACCGACGCCGACACCGGCTGGGTCTATCCGGTGGCCGACGAGCCGCGCGTCGCCGGGTACGACGAGCTGTTCCGTCATTTCGTCGAGGCGTTCGCCACGGGCGACCACCCCGCGCGAGACGTTCGAGGACGGCTACGTCGTGAACACGATCATCGATGCCGCCTATCGATCGATGCGCAGCGGGCGCTGGGAAGCGGTGACCGGCGCGCTCGTCGCGAGCGGCGGTCGATGACGTCCACGACTGCCTCCCCGCGCTCGAGTGGCTGGCGGCTGCGCGCCTCGTGCTCGACCGGCTGGCCGACACGCAGGCCGGCGCGATCGAGCAGGCCAGCCAGTGGGCGGCCGACACGATCGCCGCGGGCGGGCTGGTCCACGCGTTCGGGACCGGCCACTCGCGGATCCCGGTCGAGGAGCTGTTCCCGCGCTACGGCTCGTATCCCGGCTTCAACCCGATGGTCGAGCTGTCGATGACGTTCCACACCCAGGTCGTCGGCTCGAACGGGCAGCGCCAGGCGATGGCGATCGAGCGGACGCCCGGCCTGGCCGAGGTGATCCTCTCGAACTTCCGGTTCGGGCGCGCACGACATCCTGATGATCTTCTCGGCCGGCGGCCAGACCGCGGTCCCGGTCGAGATGGCCCGCGGCGCACGCCGACGCGGATTGCGCGTCGTCGCGGTAACCTCCGTGGCGCAGTCGTCGACCGAGCTGCCCGCCGACTGCGGTTGGCAGCCGGCTGATGGACGAGGCCGACCTCGTCATCGACCTCTGCACGCCACACGCCGACGCGCTCTGCTCCATCGAGGGACTCGACACGCCGGTCGGACCCGGCTCGTCGATCGCCGCCATCGCCATCGCCAACTCGATCAAGGTGCGCACGGCCCGGCTGCTCGTCGAGCGAGGGGCCATGCCACCGGTCATCACCCGAGCCTCGGTCATAGGCGCCGAGCGCTCGCGGGCAACGTTCGACCAGGCCTATGAGGAGCACGCGCGTCGCATCGCGCGGGTCATCGCCGGAGAGGGAGGCGACCCCGTGACCGACGTGCAGGAGGTGAGCCAGCCCTGATCCGTCTCTGGCGCCCCGCCCGCGGGGCAGTTCAGGTCAACCGCGCGACAACCATGTCGCGTCGACCACATGGAGGAGAACGAATGAACAAGGGCTCCATTCGCGCGAGAGTGATGGTCGGCTTTGCCGCCGTCGCGGTCCTCGCCGCGGCCTGTACCAGCTCCGGGGCGTCGACCGCTCCGAGCGCCGGCGCATCCGGCGCGGCCGGGTCGCTGACGGTCGGCATCTCGAACCCCGGCGCGGTCGGCAACGGCTGGCGCGAGGCGATGATCTGCTCGGCCAAGGCCCAGGCGGTCCACGTCCGGCAACATCAAGAGCGTCCTCGCCACCACACGGGAGACCGATGCGGCCGGCCAGCTCGCGGACATCCGCGACCTGATCGCCAAGAACGTCAACATCCTGCTCATCAACCCGTCCAGCCCCGACGCGCTCAACCCGGCGATCGCCGAGGCGATCGCCAAGGGCATCGCCGTCGTGGCGATCGACGCCCCGGTCACCGCGCCGGGCGCCTACAACCTGTCGAACGACCAGGTCCAGTACGCCTACCTCGGCGCCAAGGCCCTGTTCGAGCAGATGGGCAAGAAGGGCGACGTCATCTACATGCGCGGCATCGCCGGCCACCAGGCCGACACCGACCGCGACACCGGCTTCAAGAAGGCCCTCGCCGAGTACCCGGACATCAAGGTCGCCAAGGAGACCGTCACGAAGTGGGACCAGGCGATTGCCGTCACCCAGATCAATGACATCCTCACCAGCGGCCTCAAGTTCGACGGCATCTGGACGTCGGGCATCGACAACGTCATCGTCGACGCGCTCAAGACCGCCAAGCACCCGCTCGTGCCGGTCGTCGGTGCGGACAACGCGGGCTTCGTCAAGCAGCTGATCAACGAGGCCGGCCTCAAGGGCGCCGCGGTCACCAACCCGGCCGCCGTCGGTGGTGCGGGCGTCGTCCTCGGCCTCCAGATCCTCGACAAGAAGGCCCCCGCCGACCCGAACGTCCACGTGACCCCCGAGCTGTGGGACAACACGACGACCGAAGGCAAGGCAGCCCTCACGGCAGCCAACGACACGACCCTTCCCCCGATCTGGCCGCTCGGCCTGACGGTCAAGGATTGGACCACCTATCCCAAGGAGGCCGTCAAGGCCTGCAAGGGCCCGGGCGAGTAATCCCCGAGCCATCACCGCGAACGCGGACTGCGGGGGTGCCGGATCGACCGGCACCCCCGCCGCGTACCATGCAGCAGACCCTTCCACGAGGATCTGAGCCAGCGATGACCGATCTGCTGCTCGAGGCGACCGGGGTCGCCAAGCACTACGGGGCCGTCGCCGCCCTTCGCTCGGCCTCGCTGGCCGTACGACCGGGCGAGGTCCACGCGCTCATGGGCGCCAATGGCGCCGGCAAGAGCACCCTCGTCAAGATCCTGACCGGCGCGGTCCGCCCGGACACCGGCACGATCCTCGTTCGCGGCCAGCCGTATGTCGCGAACTCCCCAACGGAGGCCCGGAAGGGCGGGATCGTGTCCGTCTACCAGGAGCCGTCGCTCGTGCCGGACCTGGACATCGCCTCCAACCTGCGCCTGACCCGGACCCCGCTCGACGCCTTCCGCCACTGGATGGCCGAGCTCGGGCTCACCGGCCTCGACCTGGGCGACCTCGCCCGGGACCTGCCGCTCGCCACGCTGCGCGTCATCGACCTGGCGCGCGCCCTCGCCATCGAGCCGACCGTCCTGATGCTCGACGAGATGACGGCCGCCCTGCCGGCCGACCTGACCGAGCGCGTCCTCGAGGTCATCGGCGCCCATCGCGACCCCGACCACTGCGTCGTGTTCATCTCCCACCGGATGATCGAGATCGCCGCGGTGTGCGACCGCGCGACCGTCCTGCGCGAGGGCGAGACCGTCGGCGTGGTCGACGTCAACGAGGGCTCCGAGGAGCGGATCGTGGCGCTGATGCTGGGCGACATCGCCAAGGGCATGCCGGCCCGGACCGCCGAGGATCGGCCGGCCGCGGTCGGCGCCGCCGCCGGGGAGCCTCGCGTCCCGCGAATCCGGGCGACGAGCCTCCGTTCCGGGACGAAGCTGGCGGACGTCTCGTTCGACCTCTTCCCGGGCGAGGTCCTCGGCGTCGTCGCGCTCGAGGGCCAGGGCCAGGACGAGCTGTTCGACATCCTGTCCGGGTCGGAGCACCAGGACGGCGGCGAGCTCGCGGTCGATGGCCGGACCGTCACCTTCCGCCACCCCGCCGACGCGATCAGGGCCGGGCTGGTCTATGTGCCGGCGGATCGGGCCGAGGCGCTCCTGATGCAGCGCTCGGTCCGCGAGAACATCGCGCTGCCGTTCACCGCGCCGCTCCGCGCGTGGGGGCTGATCGATGCGGGTGCCGAACGGAAGCGGGTCGATGCGGCGATCGAGACGCTCCAGATCGACACGCGGGCCAAGTCCGAGGTCAGACGCCTGTCGGGCGGCAACCAGCAGAAGGTCACCATCGCGCGCTGGGTCGCCGGCGGCGTCCGAACGATGCTGTGCTTCGACCCGACGCGCGGGATCGACATCGGCACGAAGCGGCAGATCTACGAGCTCCTGCGCGACCTCGCCGCATCAGGCGCCGCCGTCCTGCTGTACACCTCCGAGCTCAAGGAGATCCAGCTGGCGTGCGACCGCGCGATCGTCATCTTCGGCGGCCGGGTGGTCGCCGAGATCGCCGTCGAGGATGCCGACGAGCCGACGCTCCTGCGGGCCGCCTACGACCTCCCGCCCGATGCGCCGATGCCCGAAGACCTCGCGGCCACCGAGCTCGCGGCTCCGTCGGGCGTCGAGCCGGCCGGCGGCGCGACGGTGATCCAGGCATGAGCGCCGCCGTCGACGTCGTGACCGACGCACGCCCGAGCCTGGCCGAGACGATCGGCGACTGGACCCGGCGCAACCGCTGGACGCTCGGCCTCATCGCCCTGTTGATCGGCTTCCTCGCGTTCACCCGGCTGATCGGTCCGGGCTACGGTGCGCCCGAGCTCCAGAACCTGGCGATCGGCGCCCTGCCCGATCGCGTTCGCCGCGGTGGCCCAGGCGATCGTCGTCATCTCCGGCGGCATCGACCTGTCGGTCGGCTCGATGATGGCGCTGACGAGCGTCACATCCGCGGTGCTGATGCAGGGCCAGGGCGAGGGCTTCGCGGTCGCCGTCGTCATCGGCGTGCTGTTGCTCGGCCTGGCATGCGGCGCCATCAACGGTTCGATCATCGTGATCACCCGCGTGCCCGACATCGTGGTGACGCTGGCGATGTCGTTCGTGTGGGCCGGCGCGACGCTGCTCGTGCTCGACTCGCCCGGAGGCGGTGCCGCCGACTGGTTCAAGGGCCTGATCAACGGCTCGATCGGGAGCGATTGGGTCCCGCGGGCCATGGTCGTCCTGATCGTCGTCGTCGGCGTGGTCTGGATTCCGCTGCGACGGTCGGTCCTTGGGCTGTCGCTGTACGCGATCGGCAGCGATCGGCTGGCCGCCTTCCGCAGCGGCGTCGCCGTGGGGCGGACCAAGATCATCGCCTACTCGCTGACCGGCCTGTTCTGCGCGCTCGGGGGGCTGGCCGTGACGGCCAGCACCGGCTCCGGCTCGCCGGTGCCCGGCGCCTACACCCTCCAGAGCGTGGCGGCGATCGTCCTCGGCGGGGTCAGCCTGGCCGGCGGGCGAGGCGGCATCCTCGGACCGATCCTGGCGGTGTTCATCCTCCAGCTCGTCCGCACGGACCTCACCTTCCTCGAGGTCAACCCGAACTTCTCGACCGTCGTCCAGGGCGTCATCCTCATCGGCGTCGTCCTGCTCGGCAGCGTCCTGGCCATGCGGAGGGTTCGGCGATGAGTGCCGGCGTCGGGACGGCCAACGCGCGCAACCCGTGGCTGACGGCCGATGCCTGGCGCCGGCTGTTCCGCGACCGTCCGCTGATCCCGCTCACCGGCCTGCTGGTCGTCCTGGTCGTGGTCCTCCAGCTGGCTCGCCCCGGGATCGTCACCGCGGACTGGCTTGGCGTGACGCTGCGGGCGGCCGTGCCGCTGGCCATCCTGGCCGGCTGTCAGACGTTGTGCATGCTGACCGGCGGGATCGACCTCTCGGTCGGGGCGGTGGCGTCGATGGCGGCCTTCGTGATGGCCACGCTTGCCACCGAGCAGGGGCCGTTCGCCGCCATCGCGATCGGGCTTGCGGTCGGCCGCGCTCGCCGGGCTGGTCAACGGCGTCGGCATCGGGATCTTCAAGGTCCACCCGCTGATCATGACCCTGGGGATGGGCCTGGTCCTGCTTGGGCTCACCTCGGTCTTCCAGCTGGCGATGGTCCAGAGCCCCGTGGATGTCCCTGATGCCATCGAATGGCTCGGCTCCGAATCCGTCGTGATCAGCCTGCCCGGTCTCGGCGACGTGGGCCTTCCGTTCCTGCCGTACAACCTGTTGGTCTTCGTCCCCATCGCCGCGCTGATCATCGTCGGGCCTGCGACGGAGCGGCTACGGCCGCCTGCTGTTCGCGGTCGGCGACAACCCGATCGCGGCCCGCCTCGTCCGGCGCTCGCGTGTGGCAGGTCCTGGTCGCCCTGTACATCATCTCGGCGCGTGCTCGCCGCGCTCGCCGGCTTCCTCGTCGCCGGCATCGTCAAGACGGCCACCATCCAGCTCGTCGAGTCGTCGGTGCTGCCGTCGGTGGCCGCCGCCGTCATCGGCGGGACCTCGATCATGGGCGGCCGCGGCGGCTATGCCGGCACGATCGTCGGGGCGTTGATCCTGACGGTCCTGACGACGCTCCTGACCGTGCTCGACATGCCCGAGGCGGCGAAGCAGATGCTGTTCGGCCTGATCATCGTGCTCGTGGCGGCCGCCTACACGAGGGTGACCGGCGAATCGTGAGCGCCGCGGCAACCGACCGGGCGCTCCACCTCGGGATCGACCTCGGGGCGACGAACCTGAAGTGGGCGACGGTCGAGCGGACGGGCGCCGACTGGCGGGTGGTCGACGAGGGCCAGGTCCCGACGCCCGCCGCGGACGGCCCGGAGGCCGTCGTCGAGCGCATCGTCGAGGTCGCCCGCGAGGCGGTCGCCTGCCGCCCGGGCATCGCCTCGGCCGGCATCGGCGTGCCCGGGCTGTACGACCCGGCGACCGGGCACGACCCGCTTCCTGGTCAACGTCCCGGGCGACTGGGCCGGCCGGCCGGTCGGCCCGCCGGTCGAGGCGGCGCTCGGGATCCCCGCGGCGCTGATCAACGACGCCCGGGCGTTCGGGCTGGCCGAGCTGCGGCTCGGTGCCGGTCGCGGCGTCCAGGCGATGGTCGGGCTGACGCTCGGCACCGGGGTCGGCGGCGTCATCGCGGTCGACGGCCGCGTGGTCCTCGGCCACGACGGGACGGCCGGCGAGCTTGGCCACCAGACGATCGACCCGGACGGCCCGTCGTGCGGCTGCGGCAACCACGGCTGCCTCGAGGCGTTCGTCCGGGCCGACCGCTTCGCCGCGGCGTGCGGCACGGACACGCCGGCCGAGGCGGTGACAGCGGCCCGCGCCGGGGACGCGCAGGCGCTCGCGGGGCTGGCCGAGATGGGCCGCTACCTCGGGATCGGGATCGCCAACATGGTCGTCGTCGTGTCGCCCGACCGGGTCGTCATCGGCGGCGGGGTCGCGGCGGCCGGCGACCTGCTGTTCGAGCCGATCCGCGCCGAGCTCCGGCGCCGGGTCCGGACGACCGACCTCGCCGAGGTGGCCGTCGTCCCGGCCGAGCTCGGCACGCTGGCCGGGGCGATCGGCGCCGCGATCCACGGCGCCGAGCGGGCGGGCCTGGCATGACCCGCACGGTGTCTGACCGGCCGGCTGGTGCTCGCCGATTCGGTCGTGCCCGGCCGGATCGCGATCGATGACGGCTGGATCGTGTCGGTCGAGCCGGACCCTGGGGCCGAGGGTGCCGGCGCGACCGGCGCCGACGCGTTCCTGGCGCCCGGGTTCGTCGACGTCCACGTCCACGGCTGGGGCGGTCACGACGCGATGGGCGAGCTCGCCGACCTCGACGGGATGGCCCGGGCGCTCCTGCGCCGCGGCGTGACGAGCTTCCTGCCGACGGCGGTGACCGCGCCGCTCGACGAGCTCGAGCGGTTCGCCGAGCGCGTGCGCGGCTGGCGTGGCGCCGCCCCGGCCGACGGGGCCGAGCCGCTCGGGTTCAACCTCGAGGGGCCGTTCCTCGCCCCGGCCCGTCGCGGCGCCCATGATCCGGAGCGGCTGCTGGACCCGGCCGACGTGCCGCCCGACGTCATCGACCGGCTGGCCGACGGGCTGGCCCTGCTGACCATCGCCCCCGAGCTGCCCGGTGCGCTCGAGCTCATCGGCCGGTTGGCCGGTCGCGGGATCGCGGTGTCGCTCGGCCATTCGGCGGCCGACCTCGAGACGGCCCGCGCCGGGTACGCGGCCGGCGCCCGCTCGACGACCCACCTGTTCAACGCCATGACCGGGATCGAGCACCGGGCGCCTGGGCTCGCGGTCGCCGCGCTCGAGGCCGACCCGGTGTTCGTCGAGCTCATCGCCGACGGGCAGCACGTCCATCCGGCCCTGTGGCCGCTCATCGTCCGGCTCAAGCCCCCCAACCGGCTGCTGCTGGTCAGTGACGCGATCGCCTTGGCCGGGACCGGCGACGGCCGCGTCCGGGTTGGTGGGCTCGATTGCGAGGTTGTCGACGGCCGAGTGACGGTGGTCGGGACCACGACCCTGGCCGGCTCGGTCATCGCGCTCGACAGCGCCGTGCGGCGCATGGTGGACGCCGGCATCGACCTGCCGGCCGCGGTCGCCGCCGCCGGCGCGAATCCTCTCGCCCTGCTCGGCGTCACGGACCGCGGCCGGATCGCGGCCGGACAACGGGCGGACCTGGTCGAGCTCGACGGTGACCTTGGCGTGCGCCGGACGATGCGCGGCGGGGAGTGGTTCGAGGCGCGGCCCGTTTGAGCGAGCGGCGGCCCCGCCTCGAGATCCGGCCGTTCGCCCCCGAGTTCGCAGATGACGCTGCGCGGCTCCTGGCCGACCGGCATCGCGCCCAGCGGCTCGTCGAGCCGGCGCTCGATCCGCGGTTCGAGGACGTGGCCGCCACCCGTGCAGAGATCGAGGCGCTCGCCGGCCAGCGACGGCTCCGACGGCGCGGTCGCCCTGCGCGACGGGACGGTCGCCGGCTACCTCATCGCCGCGCCGCGCGGCGGGACGTGGGGCCCCAACATGTGGATCGAGGGCGCCGGACACGCCGTCGCCGACCCGGAGCTCGTCCGTGACCTGTACGGCTCTCTAGCGGGCGGCTGGGTCGAGGCCGGCGCGATCCGCCACACCGTCATCGTCCCTGCCAGCGACCCGGCCCTTGTCGACGCCTGGTTCCGCGCCGGGTTCGGCCAGCAGCATGTCCACGGGATCCGCGAGCCGGCGGCGGCCGGTGAGACGGTCCGCATCCCGGACGGGATGATCCTCCGACGGGCCGAGCGCGGCGACATCCTCGACCCTCGGCCGGCTCGAGCTCGGTCGCTCGCCGACCACCAGGTCGCCTCGCCGGTGTTCTCGATGGTCCCCGCCTGCCGCTCGATCGACGAGGCCGTGGCCGAATGGGATGAAGGACTTCGACGACCCGAGGTTCACGACGTTCGTCGCCGAGGTCGACGGCGGGCGGTCGGCTCGGCGGTCGGCTGCGCGATCGACGATGTCGTCCGAGCATCACGGGATCGTCCGCCGCTCCGAAGCGCCGGGTTCCTCGGCTTTGCGGCCATCCTGCCCGAGGCTCGCGGGCTCGGGGCGGGCCGCGCGCTGGGCGAAGCGGTCCTCATATGGGCTCGCGACGCGGGCCATCCGTGCGTCGTCACCGACTGGCGCGAGACGAACCTGCTATCGAGCCGCGCGTGGCCCAGCCTCGGCTTCCGCCCGCTGTTTCTCCGCCTGCACCGGGCGATCGCCTGAGAGCGACGGCCTGGCGAATCAAGACCCCCGGGTCAGGCCTTGGCCGCCGCCGCGGCGTGCGCGCCTTCCCAGTCCTTCTTGAACTGGACGATGCCCTTGTCGGTCAGCGGGTGGTGGACCATCTGCTGGAGGACCTTGAACGGCACGGTCGCGATGTGCGCGCCGGCCAGCGCCGCCTGGGTCATGTGGACCGGGTTGCGGATCGACGCGGCGAGGACTTCCGACTCGATCTCGTGGATGGCGAAGATCTCGGCCAGCTCGCGGATGACGATCATCCCGTCCTGGTTGATGTCGTCGAGCCGGCCGACGAACGGGCTGATCAGGCTCGCCCCGGCCTTGGCCGCGAGGAGGCCCTGGTTGGCGGTGAAGATGAGCGTGCAGTTGGTCTTGATGCCTTCCTCGGCAAACCGATTGATCGCCTCGAGGCCGTTCTCGGACATCGCGACCTTGACCACGATGTTCGGCGCCAGCTTGGCGTAGTGACGGCCCTCCTCGAGCATGCCCTCGACCTCGTCGCTGACGCACTCGGCGGAGACCGGTCCGGACGTCAGCTTGCAGACCTCCTTGAGGATCTCGTCGTACGAGCCGCCGACCTTGGCGAACAGCGTCGGATTGGTGGTCACCCCGTCGAGCACGCCCCACCGCGCGGCGGTGCGGATCTCTTCGATCTCGGCGGTGTCCAGGAAGATCTTCATGGGGGCAGGCTCCAGTCGGGCGTCGTGTCGTTGGCGTGATTCTACGCCGGTCCGCTCCGCATGCCCGCGAGTCGTCGACTGGCGCTCATCTCAGAAGCGGTCCGCCAGCCCGCGGACGAGGGTGGTGACCGGACCGATCGCCAGCACGGCGACGATCGCCAGCGCCGCCATCGCCAGGTAGCCGTGGATCCGTTCGCCCCGGCGGAGGAGGAGCGCCGGCAGCGCGAGCCCGAGCAGCATCTCGGCGCCGAACAGCAGCGCGCCGGGATCGTTCCCCAGCTGCTCGAGATGGATGAGGCGCGGCATCCCGAACGCGACGCCCTCGGCGAACAGGGCGGCGGCCAGCAACGCCACGCCGAGCGCGCGCGGCCAGCCCGTGCGGTGGCGCCAGAGCGCGCCGGCGCCACCCATGACCGGTCCCGCCGCGAGTGCGACGGCTCCCCAGATCGTCGCGGCGTGCGACGCGCCGATGGCCCGGAAGCCCTGGCCGAACACGGCGATCAGGACGTAATAGGCGGCCACCGCCGATAGGAGCCCGATGACGCCGCGCAGGGCACCGGTCGGGACCGTCCGTGCCGAGGCGCCCAGCGCGAATGCCACCCCAGCCATGCCCCGATGGCGTTGGCCGGCAGCAGGACCTCGAGCGGGTAGCCGAGCTGGTCGGCGACCCAGGCCGCGACCCCGAGCGCGGCGCCCGCGAGGATCGACGTCCCGAACCCTCCGACCACACGGGTCGCGAGGGCGGGCTGGATCGCGAGGTCAGGCGCTGGGGACGGACTCGACGGCATCGCTCGCGGCCGGAACCGCGGCGTGGCTGGCGGTCGGCTCGCCGCGTGCGACGAAGACCGGCTCGCGACCGTCGCGCACCGCGAGCGACGCGGCGACGAAGCCATCGAACAGCGGGTGCGGGCGCTCGGGCCGGGACTTGAACTCCGGGTGGAACTGGCTGGCCACGAACCACGGGTGGTCCTTGAGCTCGACGATCTCGACCAGCCGGCCGTCGGGCGACTGCCCGGACAGGACCATGCCGGCCGCCTCGAGCGTCTGGCGGTAGCGGTTGTTCACCTCGAAGCGGTGGCGATGCCGCTCGTAGATGACCTCCTGGCCGTAGACCGCGGCCGCCCTGGAGCCGGGTGTCAGCTTGGCCGGATAGAGGCCGAGGCGCATCGTGCCGCCCTTGTCCTCCATGTCGCGCTGGTCGGGCATGAAGTCGATGACGGGATGCTCGGTGAACATGTCGAACTCGGTCGAGTTGGCGTCGCGCGTGCCGACGACCTCGCGGGCGAACTCGATCACCGCGCACTGGAGCCCGAGGCACAGGCCGAGATACGGGATGCCGTGCTCGCGGGCGTAGTGGGCGGCCAGGACCTTGCCCTCGATCCCGCGGTGGCCGAAGCCGCCCGGGACGAGGATGCCGGCCACGCCGTCGAGCCGGTCGTGCAGGTTGTCGTGGGTGAGCGCCTCCGAATCGACCCAGCGCACCTTGGCGTCGACCTCGTGCGCCCAGGCCGCGTGGCGGAGCGCCTCGGTCACCGACAGGTAGGCGTCGGGCAGCTCGATGTACTTGCCGACGAGCGCGATCTCGAGCACCGGCTTGGGCGCCTTGATCCGGTCGACCAGGGCGCGCCACGAGGTCAGATCGGGCTCGACCTCCGGGTCGCCCAGGCCGAGCTCGCGGACGACCAGTCGACCGAGCCCGGACGCCTCGAACTGGAGCGGGACCTCGTAGATCGTGCTGGCCGTCTCGGCCGGGATGACCGCATCGGTGGCGACGTCGGTGAACAGCGCGATCTTCTCGCGGATCTCGTCGCTGCACCGGGTGATCGGAGCGGAGGACGATGACGTCGGGCTGGATGCCGATCCCGCGCAGCTCCTTGACCGAGTGCTGCGTCGGCTTGGTCTTGAGCTCGCCCGTGGCGGCCAGCGCGGGGAGCAGCGTGACGTGGACGTACAGCACGTTCGCGCGGCCGACGTCCTTGCGCATCTGGCGGATCGCCTCGAGGAACGGCAGCGATTCGATGTCGCCGACGGTCCCGCCGACCTCCACGATCACGACGTCCGGGTCGCCGTCACGAGCGACCCGCCCGATCCGCTCCTTGATCTCGTTGGTGATGTGCGGGATGACCTGGACCGTGCCGCCGAGGTAGTCGCCGCGGCGCTCCTTGGCGATGACCGCCTGGTAGATCCGGCCGGTCGTGACGTTGCTCAGCTGCGAGAGGTTCTCGTCGATGAACCGCTCGTAGTGGCCGAGGTCGAGGTCGGTCTCCGCGCCGTCGTCGGTGACGAATACCTCGCCGTGCTGGTACGGGCTCATCGTGCCCGGATCCACGTTGATGTACGGATCGAGCTTGAGGATGGAGACCCGCAGGCCGCGCGCCTTGAGGATGCGGCCGACGCTGGCGGCGGTGATGCCCTTGCCCAGAGAGGAGGTCACGCCTCCGGTCACAAAGACATACTTCGCCATGGGTCAGGTCCTCCGGGGGTTTTTCGAATGCTACCGAAAAGCGCCCCCGGCGTCGAATCGGAGCGCTACTCGAACGCCTCGACTCCCTGCCCGCCGCTGACCAGAACCCGTCCGTCCGGGTGGAGAAGCCACGTCATGTATTGAGCGCCAGGTGGGGGCGCGATCACGCGCACGTTGCCGGTCGACGGGTCCAGCAGACCCGCCCATCTCACCCCGTCGTTGCTGGCCCCGTAGTACCAGCCGGTTGCCAAGACCTCGCCGTTGGGTAGCGCGATGGCTCGCTCGACGCAGTGCGGCATGGCCGGACCCTCCGAGAATTGGCGTGTCGTTGGATCGAACAGCCAGCTCGGTCCGGGCGCCCGGCCGGCGCTCTCGCCGTCGACGATGTCGTGGACCTCCTGGCAGGATAGGCCCACGATCAGCGCCCGCCCGTCGGCCAGCCGAATCAAGGGACCCCTGATGCTCAATGGGTATCGAAAGGCTTTCGCCGCCGGTGGGATCGGAGGCGGCGGCCCGACGGGGGTGAAGGTTGCAGTGCTGGCGTCGTAGAGCTCCGCCGATGCGACCTCGGGTCCGTCTCCGTTCCCCCGTCCGGCCACGACGAGTGCGAGCCCGCCCGTCAAGGCAACGACTGATGGGCCGACCCGGGCATCCCGCATCGATCCCGTCCTGGTGAAGGTGTTGGTCCGCGGGTCGAAGATCTCAGCCGTCGCCAACGGAACGAACTCGTCGCCCGGAGGCTGGATGCCTCCGACGATCAGGACTCGGCCGTCCAGGAGGGTTGTCACCCCGGCGATCCAACGGGAGTCGCGCATCGGCCCGGCGAGCGAGAAGGTTCCAGAAGCCGGGTCGAACAGCTCAGCCGTTGAGTCCGTGATCTTGCCGCCCCCCTCGAACGACGCCATGTCGCCGCCGATGACGAGGACCCGCCCGTCGGGGAGTCCGACAACGTCGGGCTGCGATCGCCAGGCGATCGGTGTCCCCGTCGGCGTGATCGTGCGGGCATTCAGGTCAAGAACCGAGCTGGGGACCGGTCGATCGCCCGAGTTGAAGATCAGGACGCGCCCGTCGGGGAGGTTGCTCATTCGGTCGAGGGACAGGATCTCGGCGAGCGGCGCGACGGGAACGAACACGCCCCGATACCTCGTGCCTGGTGACGATGGATCAGTCGTCGCGGTTGGCTCGGTCGAATGCGGCTCCGGCGGAGTCACGACGATCGCGTCGATCGGCCGCGGCAGGGGCGCCCCGGCCGCCAGCCAGCCCGCGGGGATGATCAGCGCCGCCGCCAAGGCGAGCCCGGTCAGGACCCGCCCGCGTCGGCGCCCGCGCTCCCGGACGAGCCGCCGTCGCTCCAGGCGTTCGTTGGTCAGTTCGAGCGTGAGCGGTCCGAGACGCTCCGTCAGGACCTCGCGCAGCCGGAGCTCGAGCGCGGCGTCATCGAGCTCATGCATGTCGCACCTCCGCGAGGACCACAGGCGCTTCCGCAAGTGCCGTGCGCAGATGCGCAAGGGCCGACTTCAACTGTGTCTTGACCGTGTTCGGGCTGACGTCGAGGATCTCGGCGACCGTGGCGACCGGGAGGTCGAGGTAGTACCGGAGACCAACGGCCGCCCGCATGCGGGGAGGCAAGGCGGTGACGGCTTGCCACAGCGCCATCGACTCGTCGGCGTCGGGTCCAAGGCGCTCGACTGCAACGTCATCGACGACGTCGAGCTCGACGACGCGGGCGGCACGCTGTCGGTGGCGTAGGGCCTTGTTGGTGGCGATCCGGAGCAACCACGGACGCAGGGCTGCTTCATCGCGCAACGTCTTTCCGTGATCGAGCGCTGCCAGGAGGCTGTCGGCGACGACGTCCTCCGCAGCCGATCGGTCGCGGACGATCAGGAAGGCGACGGCCTGCATATCGCGGCCGTATCGGGCGAGCAGGTCGGCGAGCACCTCGGGGCGTCCCCGACGGAGTGCCTCAACCGTCATCCGATCCTCCCAGCCAGTCGGCGCCATGGTGGCCCGCCGTTGTGTCCGGCGCTATTGGGTAGATACCGGGCGCGAGCCGTCCGGGTGAGTCGAGCGGAGGACCTCCCGTACCATAGGAGCCGTGGACGGTTCCTCGGATCCGGTGGTGAAGGCCGAGACCGGGACGTCGCCGCCGACCCTGGACGACCTCGTCGCGCGGGCTCGAGCCGTGCTCGACGCGGCCTGGATCGGGGCGTCCAGCCTGCCGTCCCGCACCCTCTATCCCCACCAGTGGAGCTGGGATTCGGCGTTCATCGCGCTCGGCCGCTCGTGGTACGACCAGCCGCGCGCGCAGCAGGAGCTCGAGACGCTCTTCCGCGCACAGTGGGCGAACGGGATGGTGCCCCACATCGTTTTCAACCCGTCGGTCGGTGAGGACGCCTACTTCCCGGGTCCCGCCTTCTGGCAGTCGTCGACCCGATCGCCACACGCCCCGCGCGACGTGGAGACGTCCGGGATCACGCAGCCGACCATCCACGCCTATGCGGCCCTGGAGATCCACCGCCACGCCAAGGATCCGGACGCGTCGATGGCGTTCCTGCGCTGGCTGTATCCGCGCCTGGCCGCCCAGCACCGCTACATGCTCGATGCCCGACGACCCGCCGGGACCCGCCTCGCGGTCATGGTCCATCCGTGGGAGTCCGGGCTCGACAACTCGCCGGCCTGGGACCGCGCCCTTGACGCTCTCGTCATCCCGCCCGGCGGCGTGCCGCCGTACCAGCGACGCGACCTCGCCCATGGCGACCCGAAGGACCGCCCCACGAACGAGGCGTACGACCGGTTCGTCTACCTCGCCGCCCGGTACCGCGACTCCGGCTACGACGATGCGCGCCTCGTCGACGTCGCCCCGTTCCTCATCGCCGGGCCGATGTTCAACGGGATCCTCGTCTGGTCGCTGTCGGCCCTGGCGGAGATCGCATCGGTCGTCGGCGCCGACCCGACGCCTCACCTCGAGGACGCTGAGGAAGTCCATGCCGCGATCATCGACGAGCTCTGGGACCGTCCGACAGGTCGGATGAGCGCGCTCGAGGTGACCCGTGGCGAGCGCAGCGTCGAGGACACGATCGTCTCGTTCGCGCCGCTCCTCGACCCGCACCTGTCGACCGAGGTCGTCGACGCCATCGTGCGGGACCTGCGATCGGCGAGCTTCCATCCCGACCGGCCCGACGGCTACGTCGTCCCGAGCTTCGACCTGAAGGGTGCGGGCTTCGACGAACGCCGCTACTGGCGCGGGCCCGTCTGGATCAACACGAACTGGCTGCTGTGGACCGGTCTCCGCCAGCACGGCCACGCGGACCTGGCCGAGGAGATCGCCGCCAGCAGCCTCGGGCTGGTTGCGCGCAGCGGGTTCCACGAATACTTCGACCCGTTCGACGGACGGGGGTTCGGGACCGACGGGTTCGGCTGGACGGCGGCGCTGACCATCGACCTCATCGAGCGGCTCGACGACGGAGAGCGGCGCCGGCTGACCGAGCGATTGGCCGCGTCGCCGCTGCGCTGAACGCGCGCACGCCGGTCGCCCGACATTGGCCGGGCTCGCGCCGCTATCCTCGGGGCCGGATGCCAATCTCGCCGGGGGACGCGGCGCGGCCGGTGGATACCGCGCGGCAGCAGCGTCAGACAGGCCGCCGGCAGGAGCGTGGATCTCGGGACGGTCGCGATGCAACCGTCGGCTGACCGGGTCTTCCTCCTGGGCTCGTTCCGGCTGTCATGGCAACGGCGGAACGTGGCCCTCCCCGTCGGCAGCCAGCGGGTCGTCGCCTACCTCGCCATGGCCGAGGATCTCGTCCCGCGGCGGTCGGTGATCGCCGCGCTCTGGCCCGACCTCGCGGGCGACCGGGCCGCCGCGACGCTGCGCACGAGCCTGTGGCGGATCGGCCGGATCGTGCCGTCGCTCGTCCGCCGCGACAGCCAGTGGCTGTGGCTCGACCCTGCCGTCTCCGTCGACGCGCGCGAGCTCGAGCTGGCGGTGCGCTCGGCGCTCCACGAGCCGGCCTCGACCGGTGCGGCCGAGCTCTCGACGCTCACGCATGCGGACGACCTGCTGGCCGACTGGGACGCCGAGTGGGTGGTCGCCCAGCGCGAGCGACTGCGCCAGCTGCGGCTCGAGGCCCTCGAGCGACTGGCCGAGGACCTGACCGATCGCGGGCTGGTCGGACAGGCGGTGGAGGCCGGGCTGGCGGCGGTCGCCGACGACCCGTATCGCGAGAGCGCCCACCGCGTGCTGATCGAGGCCCATCTCAGGAACGGCAACGTCGCGGCCGCCGTCGACCAGCTCCGGCGGCTCCGTCAGACCTTGCGCTCCGAGCTCGGCGTCGTGCCCTCCGACGAGCTGGTCGCGAGGGTCGGGCGGACGCGACGCACGCGACGCCGGGGGAAGTAGGCGGCCGGGCGAGACGACCCCCGTTCGTCCGCGCCGGCCGTAGGCGTCGCTACCCGGGCCGACGCGACGGCCAGTCCGTCAGCCATCGGGGTTGGCTGCCGGACCAGGATCCCGCGGGGACGGGATGAGGCTCGAAATCCCCGCACAACCATCGCTGCCACGTCGGCCCAGGCGCAGATCCACGCTATCGGCCGCGCGTAGCCGGGACCGTCACCACGCCGTCACCGGAGCGCTCCGTGCGACGGTCAGCCGCCGTCGGCGGCCATCGACGGTGGCCAGGCCTCCGCCGGTGGATCGACGAGGCCCTCACCCCAGACCTCCGGGCCACAGAAGAACGGATGGGTGCGCGGTCCCGGCAGGGTCGTTCGATCGGCCTCCCAGGCCGCCAGGGTCTCGCCGAGCCACTCGTCGATCTCGCGGAACTCGGTCCAGCGGCGGTACGGCCAGCCGGCCTCGAGGCAGATCCGCACGAGCGAGCGCTTGGCCCACACGACGTCGCTGTAGCCGGCCGCGTAGCGATCGCTCTCGCCGTCGCCGATGAACACCACGGCCCGGCCGGCGGCCTGGTGGGCGAGCACCCGGTTGCGCTTGCACGTGCCGCACACGAGGCATGTCGGGTGCCCGTTCGGGAACTCGATCGTGGCGCGGCCGCCGGAGAACGTGGTGCGGGCCGTGACGACCGGCAGCTCCCCTACCCCGAGTGCGACGAGCGCCGGCTCGATGAAGAAGCCGAACCCGTCCGACACGATCTCGACCGGCACCCCGGCCGCTTGCGCCCGCCGGACGAACGGCACGAACCCCGCGTCGTGCGGCTGCTCCGCGGCCGTCGCCAGGAGGGCCGCCGGCGGGGCGTCGATGAGCTCGACCTCGAGCTCCATCAGCCGGCGCGAGCCCATCCGGCCGGCGTCGTAGGCGGCCACCTCGGCCTCCCAGATCCCGGGCACGTGCTCGGCCATGATCGTGTCCGAGACGTCGGTCAGGGCGACGGTCCCGTCGTAGTCGACGAGGATGGCCAGCGGCGGCTCCCCGGGCAGCAGCGGCGGGACGTCGGGCGCCGCTCCGCCGGGCGCGATCATCGGGCCAGGCCGCCGAGGGAACGCATCGCTCCGCGGCTCGGCCACGAGCCGCGCCGGAGGAGCGCCACGCCGGCCAGGATGATCGCGCCGCCGATGACCTGGATCGGGCGGATCGGTTCGGCCAGGAAGATCGCGGCCATCACCACGGCCATGGCCGGGACGAGGAACTGGAGCGAGGTGACGCGGGTCGGACCGAGCAGCTTGACCGCGTGGAAGATGACGACGTTGGCGATGCCGGCCGACAGCGTGCCCGAATAGATGATCGCGAGGATCACGATCGGGGCCGCGGCCGACAGGTCGGTCGTCGCCAGCTGCGCGATCCCGATCGGGGCGATCACGGCCGTGCCGGCGAGGATCGCCCATGTTGTCGTGATGAGCGGCGAATGGCGGCGCAGGATCGTCGCCCCGAAGACGGTGTAGACGGCCCAGCAGGCTGCGGCCAGCAAGGTCAGCAGGTCGCCGACCAGCGATGCGCCGAGCACGAGGCCCTGGCCGGCAGCGATGACCAGCGCCACGCCGGCAAACGACACGAAGGCACCGATCAGCTTGACCGCGTTGGGGCTGTCGGCCCCGGTCGCCATGGCCAGCAGCGCGGTCATCACCGGTGTCGTGGCGATCAGCAGCGCCGAATTGCCGGCCGGGATGGACTGCAGCGCGACCGGCCACAGGATCTGGTAGCAGCCGAAGCCGATGACGCCGAGGCCGAGGATCTTGAGCAGGTCGCCGTGCGGGACCTTGATCGAGCCCTCGCGCCAGCGGAGCATCGCGACGAGCGTGGCGGCCGCGACGAGGTAGCGCAGGAACGTGAAGCCGACGGGAGGCAGGATCTCGATCGCGCCCTTGACCACGATGAAGTTGCCCGCCCAGAAGACCATGATGACGAGGACGCCGAGCTCGGCGATCCGCCGGTCGCGGGCCGCGGCCTCGGAGCTCGCCGCGGCCGCGGCGGACAGTTCGACGCCCGCCGGTCCGGCGGGCGTCTCGTTCGCGTCGATCGAGCGATCGCTGCCGATCAGGCGCCGTCCCGCTCGAGCTCGAGGAGCTCCTCGTCATCTTCCTCGGTGACCTTGAGCCAGACGAACAGGCCGGCCAGGACCGCGAGCGGAATGATGATCAATGCGGCGAGCGTGATGCCGAGGGCGACGGCGACTGTCTTGAGGGCCTTCATGGTCGTACCTCCCGATATCCGTTGTGTGGGCCGCCGGCCGGGCAGGTCAGCCTGCCGGCTCGGCCTTCTCGGCCTTGGCGTCAGTGTGGCGCAGGCTCGGTCCGCGCGCCACCAGCTCCGCGATGTCGTCGCGGGTGAATTCGGCCAGCTCGTGCCGGCTGCCGGCCTGGCCGCTCATGAGCAGCCGGAGGACGAACGCCCCTTCCTGCTCGAAGAAGAACACGTCGCGCGGCTTCTGGTCGTCCATGTACCGGCCGATGACGCGGAAGGCGGTCTCGTAGTGGCCGCCGGCGGTTGCCGCGCTGGCCCCGCTGCCACGCCGCGCGCCGGCCTCCTCCATGAACCGGGCGATGTCGTCGTCGAGGAAGGTCAGCGTCTCCTTCGACTGGGTGCCGACCGACTCCGACCACGTGCCGCCTGCCTTGCCCGAGGTCACGAGGCCCTGGACGATGAACCCGTCGGGCGCCTCGAGCAGCAACACGTCCTTCATCCCGCGCTGGTCGAGGAACGCCCCGATCGAGCGGAAGACCTCCTCGAAGTCCTGGCGGGCGCTGCCCTCGTAGATCCGCATGCGGTCGGTCCCTCTCCGAGTGAGGACCCGCCGGCCGGGTCGGCGTCGAGTGTAGCGAGCGCCCCAAGTCGGGGCAAGACGACAGGTGCCTTCGGACGACATCCGCGCGAACCCGCGCAGATCCCGCGGCGCCCGGTCAGCCCGAGGCCAGCCGCCCGGCCAGCTCGGCCGCGACCCGCGCGTTGTTGACGATCAGCGACCGGTTGGCGCGCACCGACGCGCCACCGGTCAGATCGGCGATCCGTGCCAGCAGCCACGGCGTCAGCGCGGGGCCGGCGATCCCGGCGGCGGCGGCCTCGGCAACGGCTTGCTCGACTGCGTCCCGGGCCGCGTCGTCGGCCAACGCGTCGGCCGCGGGGACCGGCACGCAGACGAGGATCCCGCCACCGATCGCGATCCCGAGATGCGCGTCGACGATCCCGGCTGCGGCCGCGATGTCCGGCACCCAGTCGGGCGCCGCGACACCGGCGGATCGGGCGAAGAACCCCGGCAGATCCGCCTGACCGACGGCGAGGACCGGAACGCCGCGGGTCTCGAGGTACTCGAGCGTCGCCGGGACGTCGAGGATCGCCTTCGGCCCGGCGCAGACGACGGCCATCGGCGTCCGGCCGAGCTCCTCGAGGTCGGACGAGATGTCGAAGGTCGGCGCGACCGCGGCCGTCGGGGCGCCGGCGGACGCGAGGGCGCCACGGTGGACGCCACCGATCCCGCCCGTGGCGAACACCCGGATCCCGGCTGCGTGCGCCGCGATCATCGTCGCCGACACGGTCGTGGCCGCCCATCCACCGCCGGCGAGGGCCGCGGCGAGACTTGGACGCGAGGCCTTGCGAACGCTGCCCGGTGCGGCCGTGGCAAGCGCCTGGAGCCCATCCCGATCGAGGCCGACCAGCAGCCGGCCGCCGTGCACCGCGATCGTGGCGGGGGTCGCGTTGGCCGCCCAGACCGCCTCCTCCGATTCGGTCGCAACGGCCATGTTGTCCGGATACGGCAAGCCGTGGCTGATCAGCGTCGATTCGAGCGCGACGACCGGCCGTCCCTCGCGCAGGGCGGTCGCGACGACGGGGCTGATGGTGAGGCGATCGGTGATCATCAGCCCAGCGGGAGCTCGGCACGCGGCGTCGACAGCTGCCGTCTCGCGGCCCGGTGTCCCGCCACGGCCGCACGCCGGAGCGATGCCGGCAGCCGGCTCCCGGACCGCCGAGCCATGAACCAGCCAACCAGGAAGCCGGCGTCGAACGCATCCCCGGCCCCGGTCGTGTCCGTCGCGTGGATGGGCTCGGTCGCCACCTCGAGACGAACACGCTCGCCGCCGATCCGGGCGAGCACCGTGGCGCCCTTCGACCCCCGCTTGATGACCGCCACCGGGGCGAGCTCGAGCAGACCCTCGAAGGACCGCCCGCCGAGGAACGCCTCGGCCTCGGCGGCCGTGGCAAACAGGAGGTCGGGCGAGGCGTCGCCGATCAGCGCAAGGGCCGCCCGGCGGCCACCGGCCAGCAGTGGCCGGATCGAGGCAAGGTCGACGCTGACCGCCGCATCCGCGTCGCGCGCCATGGCGATCGCACGCCGGCCCGCGGCACCGAGCGGCTCGGCGAGCAGCGAGTAGGCCGGCAGGTGGATGGCATCCGCGCCGGCGAACCAGGCCGCGCGCAGGTCGCTCGGGCTCGAGCAGGTCGGCCGCGCCACGGTCGGCCACGAAGCTCCGCTCACCGCCGGGGGCGACGAGGACGCCGATCCGCCCGGTCCGTGCCCCGGCCACGCGCGACACGCGCGGGGTCACGCCGTCGCCACGGATGGCCTCGACCAGCGCCCGGCCGGCGGGATCGCGTCCGACCGACGCGATGAGGCTCGATCGGGCACCCAGCCGGGCGAGCCAGCGCGCGGTCGTGGCCGCGGAGCCGCCCTGGACGAGGCTGACCTTGCCCGGCACGTCCGTGCCCGAGTCGAGCGGGGACGCCGGTGCCAGGACGACGTCGAGAACGAGGTCGCCCAGCACCACGATCCGGATCGGGCCGCCGCCCGCTCGACCGCCATTCCGTCGCGGGCGGCCGGGGCGTGCCGGTCGATGCGGTCGCCCGGGGCGCGGCACAGACGGCATGACCGGAGGATAGCGGGGCCGCCGCTACAATGGCCGGACCCCCACGTGCGTCGTCCCGCCGAGCAGCAGGGAGCCCAGCCCGATGAGCGTCGCCACCGATCTCGACCGGCTCGCGATCGACACGATCCGGACGCTCTCGATCGACGCCGTCCAGCAGGCGAACTCCGGGCATCCCGGCGCCCCGATGGGCGCCGCGCCGATGGCCTACGTGCTGTGGACGCGCTTCCTCCGCCACGCCCCGACCCACCCCGACTGGGCGGATCGAGACCGGTTCGTGCTGAGCGCCGGGCACGCCAGCATGCTGCTCTACTCGCTCCTGCACCTGACCGGCTACGAGGTCTCGCTCGACGACCTCCGTGCGTTCCGGCAGTGGGGCAGCATCACGCCGGGCCATCCCGAGCACGGCCTGACCCCGGGCGTCGAGGCCACCACCGGGCCGCTCGGCCAGGGCTTCGCCGACGCGGTCGGGATGGCCATCGCCGAGCGCCGGCTGGCGGCCGAATACAACCGGCCGGGGCTGCCCCTCGTCGATCACCGCACGTTCGTCATCGCCTCCGACGGCGACCTGCAGGAGGGCATCGCGTCCGAGGCGGCCAGCCTCGCCGGCCACCTCCGGCTGGGCAAGCTGGTGGTCCTCTACGACGACAACCACATCCAGCTCGACGGGCCGACCGCGATGGCGTTCTCCGAGGACGTCCCGCTCCGCTTCGATGCCTACGGCTGGCACACCCAGCGGGTCGCCGACGGCAACGACCTCGCGGCGATCGAGGCGTCGATCGAGGCGGCCATCGCGGACCCGCGGCCGAGCCTGATCGCCGTGCGGACGCACATCGGCTTCGGCAGCCCGAACAAGCAGGACAGCCAGAAGGCCCACGGATCCCCGCTCGGCCCCGACGAGGTCCGGCTGACCAAGGAGGCGTACGGCTGGGACCCGGATCGCACGTTCTACGTCCCCGACGAGGCCGCCGCGCAGTTCCGCTCCGCGATCGACAGCGGCGAGGCGCTCGTTCGCGACTGGGAGGCGGCGTATCGACCGCTACCGGGACGCCCATCCCGAAGCCGCCGCCGAGTTCCGGCGCCGGGTGACCGGCGGCGGGCTGCCCGACGGCTGGGACGCCGACCTCAAGCGCTACGAGACCGGGACCGAGGTCGCCACCCGGAATGCCAGCCAGGACGCGATCGCCGCCCTGGCGCCGCGGCTGCCCGAGCTGTTCGGCGGGGCGGCCGACCTGTCGGAGTCGAACCTGACCGATGTCAAGGGCGAGCCGAACTTCAGCGCCGAGGAGCCCGGTCGCAACCTCCGCTTCGGCGTCCGCGAGCACGCCATGGGCGGGATCGCCAACGGCCTGGCACTCCACGGCGGCTTCCTGCCGTACTGCGCCACGTTCCTCACCTTCAGCGACTACATGCGCGGCGCGGTCCGGCTGGCGGCGCTGACCGGGCTCCACGTCGTCTACGTCTGGACCCACGACTCGGTCGGGCTCGGCGAGGATGGCCCGACCCATCAGCCGGTCGAGCACTACGCCGCGCTGCGGGCGATGCCCAACCTGTGGTTCGTCCGCCCCGGTGACGCCAACGAGGCGGCGGCGGCCTGGGCGCTCGCCGTGGAACGGACGGACGGGCCGGTCGCCCTCGCCCTGACCCGCCAGAAGCTGCCGACGCTGCCGGACACCGACCGGCTCGCCCGCGAGGGCGTGCGTCGTGGCGGGTACGTCCTGCGCGAGGCGTCCGGCGGCGTGCCCGAGCTGGTCCTGATCGGGACCGGATCCGAGCTCCAGCTGGCGTTCGCCGCCGCCGACGTCCTCGAGGCGGACGGCATCCCGACGCGGGTCGTGTCGCTGCCCTGCTGGGAGCGGTTCGAGGCCCAGGACCGGGCCTACCGCGACGCCGTCCTGCCGCCGGACGTCCGCCGCCGGGTCAGCGTCGAGGTCGGCGTGTCGCTCGGCTGGGAGCGCTGGGTCGGCGACGAGGGAGCGATCGTCGGGCTCGACCATTTCGGCGCGTCGGCGCCGGCCGGCACGATCTTCGAGCATTTCGGGTTCACCACGGACCGGGTCGCCGACGTCGGCCGGCGCGTCGTCCGCGACGGGCTGCGCGGGCGGATCCCGACCGTTGACGGCGGCCACTTCGGGACGCATCCGACGATGCCGCCGGGCGACCCGGGCGTGCCTCGGTCCGGCGACTCCGACCCCGGTCATTCCTGATCGCCCGGCCGTATCCTTCCGGCATGCGCGTCGCGTTCGCCGCCGACCATGCCGGAGCCGCCCTCAAGGACGAGCTGCTCCGCCGGCTCGGCGCGGCCGGCCTCGGCCATGACCTGGTCGACCTCGGCGGCGACGGGTCCGACCCGAACGACGACTACCCGGACTTCGCCCAGCGGCTAGGCGACGCGATCGTGGCCGGAGCGGCGGACCGCGGGGTGCTGATCTGCGGCTCGGGCGTGGGCGCGTCCGTCGCGGCCAACAAGCTGCGCGGGATCCGGTCCGCGGTCTGCCATGACACGTATTCGGCGCACCAGGGCGTGGAGCACGACGACATGAACGTCCTGACCCTCGGGGCGCGGGTGATCGGACCGGAGCCGGCGTACGAGTGCACCGTCGCGTTCCTGGGTGCGACGTTCAGCGGCGAGCCGCGCCACCGCCGGCGCCTCGACAAGGTGCTGGCCATGGAGGCTCGCGCCGGGACCTGAGACATGCCGGCGCCAGCGGTGCGGCGGAGCCACACCCGGCAGCGGCCGATCTTGACATCGCGTGCGGCCCAGCCCAACACTGCGTCCCTGCCGCGCCGCCGATGGTCCTGGGACCTTTGGCGGACGGGCAGCCTTGGGGCGGGAGGAACGTCAGTCCATGAGGGCGCTGGATCGGTTGCCGCGCGGCGTGCGCGCGGTGCCATGCCGCGGATGGTCGCGCTGTTCGGGGCCGCGATCATCGCGGTCGTCGTCGCGACCAGCGCGTCGCCCGTGGCCCGTGCCGACCCGCCGCCCTCGCATTTCGGCCCGTGGCTGGAAGTCTCGCCGGGGCGAGGCAACCCCAAGGATTCGTTCAAGGCGTCGTACTGGTACGTCGACAGCGATGCCTGCCAGTACGCGACGGTCACCTTCTACTGGGACGGCAAGGACGTCGGCACCAGCACGGTCGATTCGGCGACCTGCACCGCGACGCGCACCTTCGGCGACGCCCCGACCGCGGCGGAAGGCGTCTACGACCTGACGGCCATCGCCTGCTTCGTCGATTCCACCGGGGGGCCCCAATGCGCGCCGGCGGCCCGCACCTCGTATGGGGTCGTCCCCGCGGCGTCGCTCGTGCTCAAGCCCGTCAGCGGGCTTGCGAGCGCGGGCCTCCGCGCGACGTACCGGGTGAACCAGGCCGATTGCACCTACCAGACCGCGCAATTCACCTGGGACGGATCGCCGCTCGGCGACCCCGTCGCGCTCGATGGCTCGTGCGCCGCGGTCCTGAACCTGGCGAAGGCCCCGAAGTCGAGCGGCGTCGGCAACCACGTCCTGACGGCCACGGCGTGCGGCGAGGGCATGCGAGCCGCTCACGCGCGCACGGGCGACCTACCGCGTCAAGCCCGTCCCCACCCCGACCCCGACACCGACGCCAACGCCGACCCCCACGCCGACCCCGAAGCCCACACCCACGCCCACGCCGATCCCGACGCCTTCGCCGACGGTCCTCCCCTCGCCGTCGGACCCGCCGACGGCGGCGCCATCGCAGGCGGTCCTCGGAGCCACCAGTCCGCCCGGGCCGACGCCGTCACCGGCTGGGGGCCTGGTCGTCACGCCGAGCACGCCACCCGGCGGCCCGAACACCTACGTCCCGGCGATCGTGTCGTACATCGGCGGTCCCGACGGCGGCGCGATCGACCCCGCGGTCGTCGCGACCAACGTGCTGCTGACGCTGCTGGTCCTGTTCTTCTTCGGCCTGACGGCCGAGGTCTTCAACAGCACGATGGACGCCAACCGCGACGAGGTCCACGGCTGGTGGGCGCGGCTGCTGCGCGGGCCGCTGGCCGGGCTGGCGGCGCTCAACGTCTCGGGCACGTCGCTGGGACGGCTGTCGGGGACCGGACGCCTCGGCAGCGTGGCGCGCGTCCTGCTCGTGCTCAGCCTGCTCGGCATCATCTACGGCTTCCTGAGCCCCGACTTCGGCTGGAACCCGCAGAGCCTGATCCTGATCGTGTCGCTGATCATCGGGCTCGGTTTCCTGACCCTCTTCTCGGAGGGCTCGGCAACGCGGCTGGCCACCAACCGCTACCGGGCGAACGCCTCGATCAAGCTGTACGGCACGGCGATCGTCGTCGCGATCCTGGCGGTCACCATCTCGCGCCTCGTCGACTTCTCGCCGGGGCTGGTCTACGGCTTCGTCGCCTCGGCCGTGATCGTGGCGCCGGTCGCTCTCGCCCGCCGCGACGACGCGACGCTCGTGCTCGTGCCGGCGTTCGGCGTCCTCGTCGTCAGCCTCCTGGCCTGGCTGCTGCTCGGACCAGTCCGCGCAGCCGCGGCCGGCGGAGAGCCGCTGCCGGCGCTGGCCGAGACGATCCTGGGCATGATCGTGATCGGCGGGCTGGAGGGCCTGTTCATCACGATGATCCCGCTGACGTTCATGGACGGGGCGGTGATCAAGAACTGGAGCCGGGTCGGCTGGGCCGTCGTCTTCGGGATCGTCACCTTCCTGTGGTGGCAGCTCCTGCTCAACCAGGAGTCGTCGTACCTCAGCGCATTCGAGCAGACCAATGTGCGGGTCGTGCTCGGTACGCTCGGCGTGTTCATGCTGACCACGGGCCTGCTGTGGTCGTACTTCCGCTTCCGGCCCGCGCCGGCCGAGACCGGAGGCCTGATCTCGTGGTAGCCCCTGACACGGCGTCGCAACGCCGCGTCGTGGCAATTGGCCTGCGGCGTACCATCGATGGCGGCGTACCATGGACGACCCCGCCGCCGGAGGCCCCGATGCCCGATCCCGCTTCGACCACCCTGTCCGCCCCTCGCCTGGCCCTCGGCGATGCGGCCGACGACTACGCGATGGCCGTGGATCGGGCGCGGACGGACGAGTGGGCGACCCGCCTGTTCGCGCGTGACGTCCGGCTGTGGTCGAGCGATCCGCGCGTCGGCGAGGCGATCGCCGAGCGCCTCGGCTGGCTGGATGCGCCGGAGCATTTCGTCGACCGGATCGCGGGCCTCGAGGGGTTCGGGGACGCGGTCGTCGAGGAGGGCTACGGGACGGTTGTCGTGGCCGGCATGGGCGGCAGCAGCCTCGCCCCGGACGTGCTCCACCGGACGTTCGGCAGCCATGGATGGCTACCTCGAGCTGCGGGTCCTCGATTCGACCGACCCGGCCTACGTCGTCGGCCACGCTCGACGACCTCGACCCCATCCGAACGCTCGTCATCATCGCCTCCAAGTCCGGGACGACGACCGAGCCGAACGCCTTCCTGGCGTACGCCTGGGCTCGGGCCGAGGGCGCGCTCGACGCTGTGCCGCATCACCGGTACGAGGGGCCGGGCGCGTACTTCGCGGCGATCACCGACCCGGGCCGCAGCGCCGAGGCGATCGAGCATCACGACGACTTCCGCGAGGTGTTCATCAACCCGCCCGACATCGGCGGGCGCTATTCGGCGCTGACCTACGTCGGCCTCGTGCCGGCGTCGCTGATCGGGATCGATCTCGATGCGCTGCTCGCTTCGGCCGTCGGCGATGCTCGGGGCCTGTCGCGAGCCGGACCCGGCGATCAACCCGGGCCTGTCGCTCGGGCTCGCCCTCGGGGCGCTCGCCCGGAAGGGCCGCGACAAGCTGACCTTCCTGGCCGACGACGAGATCGGGGCGTTCGGTGCGTGGGCGGAGCAGCTCATCGCCGAGAGCACCGGCAAGCATGGCGTCGGGATCGTGCCGGTCGACCTCGAGCCGCTGGGCGCGGTGGAGGCCTACGGCTCGGACCGGGCGTTCGTCCGGATCTCCCTGGCCGGCTCGCCCGGGGGTGAGCGGGACGCTCTGGCGGCTGCCCTCGCCGACGCGGGCCATCCGGTCATCAGCATCGAGCTCGCGGACCCGATCGACCTCGGCGCCGAGTTCGTCCGCTGGGAGGTCGCCGTGGCGATCGCCGGCGCGGTCCTCGGGATCGACCCGTTCGACCAGCCGAACGTCGAGGAAGCCAAGCAACGCACCCGCGAGCTGCTCGAGCATGCGGGCCGTGACGGGCGGGACCGGGACGGGACGACCGGCGCCGGCCAGGAGCCGATCGCCACGGCCGACGGACTGGCCCTCCATGGCGACGCGGCGCTGCGGCTCACGACCGGCGACGGCGACGTGGTCGGCGAGCTGGCGCGGCACCTCGCCCGTCGGCGCCCGAATGCGTACCTCGCGCTCCAGGCGTTCATCGCCCCCACCGCCGGAGCGCGATGCGGCCTTCGCCCGGATCCGCGCCCTGCTGCGCGACCGGACCGGGCGGGCGACGACCGCCGGCTACGGCCCCCGCTTCCTCCATTCGACCGGCCAGCTGCACAAGGGCGGCCCCGCCAGTGGCTGGTTCCTCCAGCTGACCGCCGACCACCCGGCCGACGTGGCGATCCCGGGCTGGGCCTACACCTTCGGCCAGCTCATCGACGCCCAGGCGGCGGGCGACTTCGCCGCGATCGAGGCGCACGACCTGCCGATCCTGCGGGTCCACCTCGGCGCCGATCCGGACGCCGGGCTCGCGGCGCTCGAGCGGGCGCTGGCCGCGGCCCTCGACAGCACGGAGGGCTGACGCCATGCGCATCGGGTTCATCGGGCTCGGGCGGATGGGCGCCAACATGGTCCGCCGCCTGGTCCGCGACGGGCACGAGGTGGTCGCCTACAACCGGACGCCGGAGAAGACCCGCGAGATCGCCGGTGAGGGCGCCATCGGGTCGTTCTCGATCGCCGAGCTGGTCGCGGCGCTCGAGGCACCCCGTGCCGTCTGGATCATGGTCCCGGCGGGCGATGCGACCGAGGCCCAGATCGCCGAGCTGCTCGAGCACCTCGAGCCGGGCGACACGATCATCGACGGCGGCAACACCAACTTCCACGACGACGTGCGGCGCCACGGGGAGCTCGCGGCGAAGGGCATCCGCTACGTCGACGCCGGCACATCGGGCGGGATCTGGGGCCTCCAGGTCGGCTACTGCCTGATGGTCGGCGGCGACGCCGAGGCGGTCGAGCCGCTCGTCCCGGTGTTCACGACCCTGGCGCCCCCGGGCGGCTACCTCCACGTCGGCGGACCGGGAGCCGGCCACTACGTGAAGATGGTCCACAACGGCATCGAGTACGGCCTGATGCAGGCCTACGCCGAGGGCTTCGAGATCATGCATGCGAGCGACTACGAGCTCGACCTCGGTGCGATCTCCGAGCTGTGGATGCAGGGCTCGGTCGTGCGCTCGTGGCTGCTCGAGCTGGCCGGGCGCGCGTTCAAGGCCAACGGCCAGGACCTCGAGCATCTCAAGGGCTTCGTCGAGGACTCCGGCGAAGGTCGCTGGACCGTCCAGGAGGCGATCGACCACAACGTCCCGGCCCCGGTCATCACCCTGTCGCTGCTGACCCGCTTCCGCTCCCGCCAGGACGATTCGTACGGCGCGAAGGTGCTCGCCGCACTCCGCAACGAGTTCGGCGGGCACGCGGTGAAGACCGAGTAGCGGGGAGTGGCCACCACGCGATCGGCAAAGGCGTCGGTCAAGGCGCCTGCCATGGATCCCGTGCCGGTCAAGGATCCCGCGCCGATCGACGCCCCGCCCGACCAGCCGATCCCGGCCCGCCCGGCGCCGCGCCCGAAGGACGCGCCAAGAACGATGAAGGAGCTGCGCATCTCGCGCGGCGGGCGGAAGCCGTCGAAGGCGCGGCCGCCCGAGAACGTGCTGCGCCAGGGCTTGCGCCTCGAGCGCGTGCCCGATCCGTCGGTCGTGGTCCTGTTCGGGGCGACCGGCGACCTCGCCCATCGCAAGGTCTTTCCCGCCCTGTATCAGCTGTGGCGGACCGATCTCCTGCCCCACGAGTTCCAGATGCTGGGCATCGGCCGGCGCCCGCTCGACGACGAGGGCTTTCGGAAAGGCATCCGCAAGTCGCTCGAGGAGTACAGCCGCGTCCTGCCGCTCGACGACGCTGCGTGGCACTCGTTCGCCGAGCGGATCTCCTACCAGCGCTGCGACTTCGAGGAGCCGCAGGGCTTCGATGACCTCGCGACCAAGCTCGACGAGGTCGACCGCGAGTGCGGCACGCGCGGCAACCGGATGTTCTACCTCGCGACGCAGCCGTCGCAGTTCGCCGACATCGTCGGCCAGCTCGGCCGGGTGGGGCTCGACCACGAGCGCCATGACGGTGGCTGGCGGCGGATCGTCATCGAGAAGCCGTTCGGCCACGACCTCGATTCCGCGCGCAAGCTCAACCGCGAGGTCGCCAAGGTCTTCCGCGAGTCGCAGGTCTACCGCATCGACCATTACCTCGGCAAGGAGACGGTCCGCAACCTGCTGGTCTTCCGCTTCGGCAACGGCATCTTCGAGCCGCTCTGGAACCGGCGCTACGTCGACAACGTGCAGATCACCGTGGCGGAGTCGATCGGGATCGAGAACCGCGGCGCGTTCTACGAGCAGACCGGCGCCTCGCGTGACGTGCTCCAGAACCACCTCCTCCAGCTGGTCAGCCTGGTCGCCATGGAGCCACCGGCCACGTTCGATGCGAACGCCCTGCGCGACGAGAAGGTCAAGGTCCTCCGCGCGATCTCGAGCGACCCGCTCGACCCGGCCACCGACGCCGTCCGCGGCCAGTACGCACCGGGCTGGGTTGCCGCGACCCACGTCCCGGGCTACCGCGAGGAACCGGAGGTGGATCCCCAATCGGAGACCGAGACGTTCGTTGCGGCGCGGCTGACGATCGACGACTGGCGCTGGTCCGGCGTCCCGTTCTACGTCCGGACGGGCAAGCGGCTGCCGAAACGGGCGACCGAGATCGCGATCCAGTACCGCGAGGTCCCGCACCGCCTGTTCAAGGACGAGGGCGTGGCGCCGGATGCCAACCTGCTGGCGATCCGGATCCAGCCGGACGAGGGGATCATGCTCCGGTTCGGGGCCAAGGTCCCCGGCCTCCAGCTCGACGTCCGGTCGGTGACGATGGATTTCACCTACGGCTCGGCCTTCAACGTCGACTCGCCCGATGCCTACGAGACGCTCATCCTCGACGCGCTCCAGGGCGATGCCTCGCTGTTCACCCGGGCGGACGAGGTCGAAGAGGCGTGGGGCATCGTCGATCCGATCATCGACGCGTGGGCCGACACCGAGGCGCCCGACTTCCCGAACTACGACGCGGGGACGTGGGGACCCGACGCCGCCGACGACCTGCCCGCCCGCGACGGGCGGCGCTGGCGCCGGTTCTGAGCAGCCGGCGATGAGCGAGGCGACGGCGACCGCAACGGTCGGCGAGCCGGTCCTGCGCTGGTCGGCGCGGGCCCGGAGCATCGCCCAGATCGAGACCGAGCTGGCCCGGATCTGGTCGAGCCAGGACCTGACCGTGGCGGTCGACGGCGAGCCCGGCCGGCACGTGCCGGCACGCACGAGCGTGATGAACCTGGTCGTGGTGGCCCGCCGGCCGGAGCTGGCCGAGCGCTGTGCCGCGACGATGCAGTCGCTGACCGGCCGGCACCCGTCGCGCACGATCGTCATCCAGTCGGCCGACCCGGACGGGCCGTCGTGGCTCAACGCCAGGGTCGAGGCGCACTGCATCGTGCCTCGCGAGGGAGCGCCCGAGACCTGCGCCGAGACGATCCACGTCACCTGTGGCGGCGAGGCGGGCCTGCACCTGTCGGCCATCGCGACCCCGCTGATCATCCACGACCTGCCGATCGACGGTCTGGTGGCCCGGCGAGCCGCCGCTCTCGCGCCCGCCGGCGCGCGACCTGCTCGAGGGCGCCGACCGGCTCGTCGTCGACGGCTCGAGCTGGAGCGGCGACGGCCTGGCCCGGCTGCGCGAGATGGCCGAGCTGGCGGATTCGACGACGCTCGCGGTGAGCGACTTCGCGCTCGTCCGCCAGGCCCGCTGGCGCGAGGCGATCGCCTCGATCTTCGACGACCCCGACTTCCTGCCGTACCTGCGGTCGCTACGGCGGATCGCGGTGACGTACTCGACCCACGACGAGATCGGCGCGCCGGGCTCGACCAACCTCGTCAAGCCGCTCTACCACGTCGGCTGGCTGGCCTCGCGGTTGAAGCTGCATGTGTCCAAGCCACTCTCGCCGGTGACCGGCCACGCGCCGCCCGGCGGGGCGCATGCCCTGCGAGGCGGCGCCGGGCGGCCGGTCATGCACCGCGGCGTCGCGGCGACGCTGTCGGACGGGCGGGCCGAGGTCGCGGTCGTCGTCCGGCCGGTCCAGTCGTCGACGCCCGCCGGCACCACGCTGCGCGTCGAGCTGCTTGCCGAACGGCGTGGGTCGGAGCTGCGCGCCGACGTGACCGCCGAGGCCGAGATCGTCCACGTCCGCGTCTGGCAGGACGGGGTCGAGGCGATGGAGCGCCATTTCCGCGCACCCCGGCGAACCGAGGTCGAGCTCCTCGACGAGGCGATCGAGAGCGGCCGGCGTGACCCGGTGGCCGTCGGGGCGCTGCGCTCCGCGGCGGCCATCGTCGGGTCCGGGTGGAGCCCGGCGTGAGCGGCCCGCAGCTGACGATCGTCGCCGATCCGGACGCCGGCGCCGTGCTCGTCGCCGACCGGATCGCGCGGACGCTGGCCGACGCGGTCGACCGGCGGGGCCGCGCCGACTGGGTGACGACCGGCGGGTCGACGCCGGTCGGGATCTATCGCCGGCTGGCCGTGCCGCCGCTCGTCGGCGAGGTGCCCTGGGACCGCGTCCACGTCTGGTGGACCGACGACCGCTTCGTGCCGCGCGACCACCCGGAGTCCAACGTCAAGCCGTTCGACGACATCCTGCTCGATATCGGCGTGGCCGAGGAGGGCACGGCCGGCGGCCGGACCGGTGTGCCGTTGCCGTTCGCGAACATCCATCCGTTCCGCACCGGCGAGGCGATCGGCAATGGACGGGGTGCCGGGTGGTGCGCGGCCGCGCTGGCCGACGAGCTACGCGGCGCGGGGCTCGAGCAGGCCGACGGCTGGCCCGTGTTCGACCTGCTGCTGATCGGGATCGGCGGCGACGGCCACGTGCTGTCGGTCTTTCCGGGCTCGGCCGCCTTCGACTCGACCGAGCTCGCGCTGGCGATCCCGGCGCCGACCCACATCGAGCCGCACATCGAGCGCGTGACGCTCAATCCCGCGGTCATCGCGGTCGCGCGGTCGGTGCTGGTGGTGTCCTACGGCGCCGACAAGGCGGGCGATCCTCGCCGAGGTCCTCGGGCCGGACCGCGATCCGCGACGGCTCCCGGCGCAGCTCGCGGCACGACCGAACGCGACCTGGGTGCTCGACGCGGCCGCTGCCTCGGCACTTCCCCGTTGAGGTGACCGCCGGACCGTCGCGCGTCGTCGAGTCGGCCGACGGCACGCCGATCGCGCTGTTCGCCAGCGGTTCGGGCCGGCCGCTCGTGCTCGTCCACGGGACGACCGCCGATCACACGACGTTCCGGGTGGTCGGGCCGCGACTGGCGGCGACGCGGACGGTCGTCGCCATGGACCGCCGGGGTCGGGGCGCATCGGGCGACACGCCGCCCTACGCCATCGAGCGCGAGTTCGAGGACGTCGCCGCGGTCGCCGACGCGCTCGCCGCCGACGCCGGGCCACCCGATCGACGTCGTCGGCCACTCGTACGGCGGGCGCGCGGCGCTTGGTGCGGCGCTGCTGACTGCGTCGGTCGGCCGGGTCGTGTGCTACGAGGGCGCGCCGACGCCGCCGGGCGCGAGCTACCACCCGCCCGGCATCGAAGAGCGGCTGCGCGCGCACCTCGCGGTTGGCGACAACGACGCCGCGCTGGCCGCGTTCATGGGCGAGGTCGTGGGCATGGCGCCGGCGGACCTGGCCGCCTACCGCGCCGATCCGGTCTGGCCGGTGCGGGCGGCCGCGGCGGGCACGATCCTGCGCGAGCTCGAGGCCGAGCAGGACCCCGCCGCCTCCCTCGACCGGCTCGGGGCCGTCCGCCAGCCGGTCCTCCAGGTCCTCGGCGGCGCGAGCCTGCCCGTCTTCCGCGCCGCCACCGAGGCGCTCGACCGGCGCCTCGCCGACGGCCGCATCGTCGTCATCGACGGCGCCCGCCACGCCGCACACCACACCCACCCCGACGCCTTCGTCGCCGCCCTCGAGGCCTTCCTGAACTGAGCGGCGCGCCGCGATTCCCGTTTGGCACGAATGGTGGGTGACGGTTCGTGCAAGATTCAGCCATGCTCGACATGAATTTCGTCGGTTGGATCGTGGTCGGCTTCTTCGCCGGCTGGATCTCCGGCGCGCTGGTCGGCGCGCGGACCGCCCGCGGGTGCCTGCCGAACATCGTGGTCGGCATCATCGGCGGCCTGCTCGGTGGCTGGCTGGCGACCGAGCTGGGCCTCGGGCAGGCCCAGGGGTTCATCGCGGCCGTGGTCGTCGCCGTGCTCGGATCGATCGTCGTCCGGCTCATCCTCAACGCCATCAGCGAACGCTGAGGGACCCGACTACCATCGGGGCATGACAGACGCACCGACCGCCCAGCGCCCCTTCTCCCCCGGCCTCGAAGGGGTCGTCGCCGGTGAGACGAGCCTCAGCCTCGTCGACGGGGAGCGCGGTCGGCTCCTCTACCGCGGCTACCGGATCGGTGACCTGGTGGCGCATGGCACCTATCCGGCGATCGCCAACCTGCTGTGGACCGGCGAATGGGATCCCGGCGTGCGGCTGGCGACCGGTCCGGTGCCGCCTGCGGTCCTGACGATCCTCCGCACGATCCCCACGACGACCAAGCCGATGGATGCGCTGCGGACCGCCATCTCGGCGTGGGGCACGACCCAGGACCTGCCCTGGCCGCCGACCATTGACCATGCCCGCGCACTCACCTCGTTCGCCCCGTCGGCGCTGGCCGCCTTCGCCCGATTGCGGGCCGGGCAGGAGCCGGTCGAGCCCGACCCGTCGCTCGACCTGGTCGAGGGGTTCCTGTACCAGCTCACCGGGTCGCGCCCGGACGACGGGACAGCGCGGGCGCTCGATGCGTACTTCATCGTCGGCGCCGAGCACGGCTTCAACGCCTCGACGTTCACCGCGCGGGTCGTGACCTCGACCCGGTCCGACATCGCCTCGGCGGTGACCGGCGCGATCGGGACGATGAAGGGGCCGCTCCACGGCGGCGCCCCGTCCGAGGTCGTCGACCAGCTCAGCCAGGTCGGCTCGGCCGAGCATGCCGAGGCATGGGTCCGCGACGCGCTCGACCGCGGCGAGCGGCTGATGGGCTTCGGTCATCGCGTCTACCGGGCGTACGACCCGCGTGCGGCGGCACTGCGCAAGGTCGCCGAGGGCATGGACAACCGCCCCGAGTGGCTGGAGCTCGCGATCGAGGTCGAGGACGTCGTCCTGCGCGTCCTGGCCGAGAAGCACCCCGAGCGGGCGCTCAAGACCAACGTCGAGTTCTACGCGGCGCCCGTGCTGATGGGCGTCGGCCTCGCGCCGGACCTGTTCCCCGCCACGTTCTCGCTGGCGCGGACCGCCGGGTGGACCGCCCACGTCCTCGAGCAGGCCGCCGACAACCGGCTGATCCGCCCCGACGTCAACTACGTCGGACCGGCGGAGCGCGACCTCCCCGCTTGAGGGTCATCCGGGCGCTCCGGAGAAATGGTTGCATCAACTTCGTTTGATGCGTATGGTTCGCGCATGAACCGCCGCTTCTCCGAGGAATCGAAGAAGAAGCTCTGGCGGCCCTGCCGGGAGGCACGGGCCCTGGGGCTCTGACGGCGCGTCCGAAACGACGAACCGGGGCCTCCAGGGAACGGAGGCTCCAGGGGCCGCGGCACCATCACGGTGGCCGCGGTTTTTTGATGTCTCCGGCCCGTGAGGTCCCCACGCATGAGTGAGGACCACGCAGATGCACACGATCATCCTCGGCGACGGCCACCTCGGCGGCGCCATCGCGACAGCGGCCGCGGCACGCGGCGAACGCGCTTCGATCCACGGGCGGCCCGCGGCCGGCCGGCATGACCCTGCGACGTTCGCGGACGCGGACCTCGTGGTCGACGCCACGCGCGGCATCGCCGTGCGAGCCAACGTGGAGGTCGCGCTCGAGGCCGGCGTCCGGCGGTTCGTCATCGCAACAACGGGTTGGGCGGACGACCGCGAGACCGTCGAGCGCGACCTGCGCGATGCCGGAGCGGCGGCGGTCGCGTCGGCCAACTTCAGCGTCGGCGTGGCCCTCTTCCTCCGGCTCGCCGAGACGGCGGCGGGGCTGTTCGGCGGCGTCGGCGGGTTCGACCCGTTCCTCGTCGAGTGGCACCGGCGCGCGAAGGCGGATCGTCCGTCCGGAACCGCCCTCGAGCTGGCCCGCCGGATGGCGGAGGGTCGGCGGAACCCCGCACCGGAGCACGATCTCGAGATCGTGTCGATCCGGGCCGGGGCGTCGCCGGGCATGCACCTGGTCGGCTTCGACGCGGCCGGTGAGACCGTCGAGCTCCGGCTGACCGCCCGCGACCGATCGGCCTACGCGACCGGCGCCCTGGCCGCAGCGGACTGGCTCCGAGGGGCAACCCGGACGGCCGGCCTGCATCCATTCGACCCCGT
Source organism: uncultured Chloroflexia bacterium (assembly GCA_963721545.1). Taxonomy (GTDB): domain Bacteria; phylum Chloroflexota; class Limnocylindria; order Limnocylindrales; family CSP1-4; genus SPCO01. The sequence continues at coordinate 101,056 of CAVRKB010000001.1, read as the reverse complement.
CGTCGACGACCTCCTGGCCCGGCCGGCCGCCGTGGCCGCCTGACCGTCCCCGTCCAGCCCTCGACCAGAAAGGATCTTCCGATGCCCCGACCCATGCTCCGCGGCGCGTACACCGCGCTCGTCACCCCATTCACCCCGGACGGCCGGCTCGACGACGACGCGTTCCGGCGGCTCGTCCGCTGGCAGGTCCTCGCCGGGATCGACGGTCTCGTGCCCTGTGGCACGACCGGTGAGGCCCCGACCCTGTCGGCCGACGAGCGCGATCGACTGATCGCGACGACGGTCGAGGTCGTGGCCGAACGGCCGTCCCGGGCGCGCGTCCACGTCGTCGCCGGGACCGGCACGAACGACACGCGGGCCACGATCGTCGCCACGCGGCGGGCCGCCGAGCTCGGTGCGGATGCGGCGCTCGTCGTGGCGCCCTACTACAACCGGCCGGACGGCCGGATGCTCGAGGCCCATTTCCGCGCGGTCGCCGACGAGGGCGACCTGCCGATCGTCGTCTACAACGTCCCGTCGCGGACGGGCTCGAACGTCGACGCGGACACGTTCCTGCGGCTGGCGGAGCATCCGCGCGTCATCGGGGTCAAGGAGGCGAGCGGCAACCTCGAGCAGATCGCGCGGATCTGCGCCGAGCGGCCGCGCGACGTCGCGGTCCTTGCCGGCGACGACGCCTGGACCCTGCCGGTCCTCGCCCTCGGTGGCGACGGCGTCGTGTCGGTGGCCGGCAACGAGATCCCCGGTCCCCTCGTGGCGCTGTGCGCGGCGGCGCGGTCGGGGGACTGGGACGCGGCCCGGCGGATCCACGCGCGCTGGCTGCCGCTGTTCCTGGCCAACTTCCGGGGCGCCCCGAACCCGGTGCCGGTCAAGGCCGCGCTCGCCGCGATGGGGTTGCTCGACGGCGACGCCGTGCGGGCCCCCCTGCTGCCGCTGGAGCCGGAGCCGCGGGCGGCGTTGACCGGCCTCCTGCGCCGGCTCGGCATCGTCGAATCGGCCGGCGGCCGGATCGAGAGCGCCGACCGGGCGGCCGTCGCATGACGACCGGCAACGATGGCGCGACCGAGACGACGCGGCCGCCGTCGATCCCGACACCCTCCTCGAGGACCTCGAAGCCGGGCGGATCCGCGCCGCCGAACCGGACCCGGCCGTCCCGGGTGGCTGGCGCGTTCGAGCCGACGTCAAGGCCGCGATCCTGGACCGGTTCCGCGATCGGACCGCCGCGACCTGGGCGGCCGGGCCGCTCACCTTCCGCGACCGGGCCACGGTCCCGCCGCGCGACGTCCGCGACGGTCCGTGGCGCATCGTCCCGGGCGGAACGGCCGTTCGCCGCGGCGCGCACCTGGGCTCGGACGTGGTGGTCATGCCCCCGAGCTACGTCAACATCGGCGCCTGGATCGGCGACGGCACGATGGTCGATTCGCACGTCCTGGTCGGGTCCTGCGCCCAGATCGGGGCGAACGTCCACCTCGCGGCCGGCGTCACGATCGGCGGCGTGCTCGAGCCGCCCGGGGCTCGGCCGGTCATCGTCGAGGACGGCGCGTTCATCGGGGCGGGCTCCGCGCTGCTCGACGGCGTCCTCGTCGGGCGCGAGGCGGTCATCGGCGCCGGGGTGACGCTGACCGGCACGTCACGCCTGTACGACCTCGTCCGCGAACGGGTGCTCGTCGGGACCGCGGACATGCCGCTGGCAGTGCCGCCCGGCGCGGTCGTGATCCCGGGCGCCCGGGCCGTCGGCGGCGCGTTCGCCCAGGCGCACGGCCTGACGGCGGCGGTGGCGCTGCTCGTCAAGGACCGCGACGCCGGCACGAGCGCGCGCGTGGCGCTGGAGGAGGCGCTCCGATGAGCGCCAGCCTCGATCCGCCCGGCCGCCCGCGTCGCGGCCGGCCGCCCGCGCGCAACGAGATCCTCCAGGCGGGCCGGCTGGCCGGACTCGATCCGCGCGATCTCGCCGAGCGGTTCGGCACGCCGCTGTACGTCTACGACCTCGACGTCGTCGACCGGCAGGTGGCGGCGCTCCGTGCCGTGCTGCCCGAGCGCGTCGACCTCGCGTACGCGGTCAAGGCGAACCCCGCGCTCGCCGTCGTGGCCCACCTCGGCAGCCTCGGCCTCGGCGCCGACGTCGCGTCCGAGGGTGAGCTGGCGACGGCGATCCGCGCCGGGATCCGTCCGGACCGAATCGTCATGACCGGTCCGGGCAAGCGCGACCGTGAGCTCGAGGCGGCGGTCGCCGCCGGGATCCGCGCGGTCACCGTCGAATCGCTCGGTGAGCTCGGACGGCTCGAGGGCATCGCGCGCACGGCCGGCCGGCGCCAGCCGGTGCTGCTCCGCGCGGCGGTGTCGGAGGTCGCCCGGCTCGAACGCGTCCGCCTCGTCGGCGACGACGGCGCCGGCAAGTTCGGGATGGACGCGGGCGACCTGATCGACGCCGCGCGGCTGGCCGCGCGTTCCGCGCATCTCGACCTGCTCGGGCTGCACGCCTTCGGCGCGTCGAACGTGCTCGAGGCGAGCTCGCTCGTCGCCCACGTCGCCACGCACCGCCCACGCCGCCCGCGAGCTCGCGCGGCTGAGCCACACGACCGTCCGGATCGTCGATGCCGGGGGCGGGCTGGGCATTCCGTACGAACCGCACGAGGAGTCGCTCGACCTCGTCGGGTTCGGTCGTGGGCTGGACGGCATCGTCCACGGCTGGGCGACCGATCCCTTCCTGGCCGAGGCGCGGCTCGTGCTGGAGCCCGGTCGCTTCCTCGTCGGCCCGGCGGGCGCCTACCTCGCCCGGGTCGTCGACACGAAGACCGTCGACGGGACGTCGATCGCGATCCTCGACGGCGGCGTCCACCACGTGCTGCGACCGGCGCTGGTCGGCACGGAGCACCGGGTCCGGCTGTTCGGCGCCTCGAGCGGACGGCCCGCGCCGGTGACCGTCGCGGGCCCGTTGTGCTCCGGCCTGGACGTGCTGGCGACCGGCGCCGTCATGGCGCCGCCAACCGTCGGCGACCTCATGGCGGTGCTCGATGTCGGCGCCTACGGCTTCACCGAATCGATGCCCGTACTTCCTGTCGCACCCGATCCCGGCCGAGGTGGTCGCGTCGGGCGGCGAGGCGGCGCTCATCCGGCCGCGGGTCGATCCCGCGTCGTGGCTGGACGTGCAGGTGATCCCGGATCTCGTCAGGACCGCGCAGCCGGTGCCGGCGGTCGCGTAGCCGATGCCGATCTCGGCGTCGGGCACCATCGCCTCGATCGCCGGGCGCGCCAGGAACCCGTCAACCAGGGCCGCGACGCGACCGGGATCATCGAACCACGGCATGTGGCCGGCGCCGTCGATCAGCTCCAGGGAGCCGTTCGGCAGGGTGGTCGTGAACGCCCGCCAGATGCCCGCGTCCCCGGTCTGGTCGGCGGTCCCGTAGACGAGCAGCACGGGCGCATCGATCAGCCGGAGTGCGTCGTCGTCGAAGAGTGATGCCGGCCCGATAGGCCGAGCCGTCGACGACCCGGCGCACCATCGCATCGTTCGTGTCGCATCGCGATCGTCTGGGTGTCGTTCGCCACGCGCCACTCGACGAACGCCTCCGGGATCCGGCCGGCGTCCAGGCTCGGTCCGTGCCCGCTGTCGCGCAGGATCGAGCGGACTCGGTCCGGGCTGACGGGCAGGCGGACGATGATCGCTCCGATCGGCGAGGACACGACCCGGATGAACGGTCGGGACCGGGACCGCCGGGGCGATTGGACCGGCACCCAGGAGGGCGACGCGGCCGACCCGATCCGGATGGTGTTCCGCGAGGCTGAGCGCCCACAGGTCGCCGATCGACCCGCCGACCACGTCGATCCGGTCGATGTCGAGCGCATCGAGCGACGCGGCGAGCAGGTCCGCGACGAAGGCACGGTAGCCGCTGCGCGGAAACTCCACCGGTGTGCTGAGGCCCCATCCCGGACGGTCCAGCACGAGACTCCGGAACCCGGGCAGGCCGGCGACGAGCGACGGCCACGATCCCGGACCGACCGTGCCGTGGAGGAACAGGACCGGCGGTCCCGATCCCGCCTCGAGCACGCGAAGCTTCGCCCGCGGCCGGGCGATCTCGACGAACCGCTCGCGCGGTGCCAATCCGTAGTGCTGCCACAGCCGCGTCTCCGCGGCCAGATACCGCTCCATCGCCGAGGTACGCCGCGGCATGGCGATCGCATGGTCCGTCATCGGAGCAACCCCCTTCGGACTGTGCCGCTCAGCGAGCGGCGTGCGCCGCTGCCGCCGAGGGGGCGCCGTCGCGAGCACCCGCTCGCTTCGCGACCTGCTCGGCGACGTATCCCGCGTCACGCCCGGCGCCGGCCACGAGCATCGACGAGAAGGCGTACTGGAACGGGACGCCGAGGAAATACAGGCCCGCCACCGTCGGGCTGACGCCACGCTCCTCGATCGGCCAGCCATCCTCGCCGACGATCGGCGCCGCGACGAACGAGTAGTCGGGGCGGTAGCCGGTGGCCCAGATGACGTTGGCCACGTCGAGCACCGTGCCGTCGGCGAGCACCGGGCGGCCGTCCCGGACGCCGACGGTCTTCGCGTCGTGCCGCTCGACGCCGGCCCGGTCCAGGTCCCCCTTGCGAATTCGAATGAGCGGGCCGCCACCCTTGCGGATCTCCGGGCGCATCCGCCGCCCCATCGGCGTGCGCATCGTGAGCACGTGTCCGAACATGAACTCGACGACCGGCCAGCCGAGCATGGCCCGCTTCGAGTCGGTGACCTCGGATCGGCAGCTGGCCATGGGACTTGCCGGAAAGGATCGTCCGGTGGCCGGCGTTGGCGGCCTCGAACGCGATGTCGGCGCCGGAATGCGACAGGCCGACGACGAGGACCGGGCCCGGGCTGAGCTGGGCCGGGTTGCGGTAGTCGTGCGAGTGCATCTGCCGGATCGACGGGTCGAGCTCGGCAGCGAACGCCGGGACGTTCGGCTGCCGGAACGGCCCGGTGGCGACGATGACCTGGCGTGCGGCGAGGCGCCCGCCGTCCGCGGTCGACACGAAGAAGCCGCCGCCGACCGGCTCGACGCGATCGACGCTCGTCCCGCTCCGGACGGGCAGGTCGAACTGTCGGGCGTACGCCTCGAGGTAGTCGCCCATCTCGCGGCCGGTCGGCCAGTGGGACGACGGCGCGGGGAAGCGCATGCCCGGGAGCGAGTCGTAGCGGGCCGGGCTGTACAGCCGGAGCGAGTCCCAGCGGTCCCGCCAGTGGTCGCCGATGCGCGCGTCGGCGTCGAGGATGACGTGGGGCACGCCGCGGCGCTTCAGGTGGTAGCCGGCCGACAGGCCGGCCTGCCCCGCCCCGATGACGATCGTGTCGATCCGCTCCGCGTCCTGCATGCGATCCATGGCTGCTGCCCTCGGCTTTGGTGTCGGAGGCGACCGGGGTATCCGGCCGCCATGCCGACCGTAGGCGTGGGCGCCGACGGAGCGCATCGGTGGAACTACCCAAACCGCCGGCGACGCGGCATGGGTACCGCGGGGTCAGGTCAGGCCGTGCTCGTAGGCGAAGGCCGTCGCGCGCCGCCCGCGACGAGACATCGAGCTTGGTGTAGATGTTGCTGACGTGCCGGTCGACGGTCCGCTCGCTGATCCCGAGCTCCGCGGCGATCTCCCGGTTCGTCCGGCCGAGGGCGACGAGTCGCAGCACCTCCAGCTCGCGGCCGGTCAGGCCGCCAGGGGCGGTTGCGCTGTGCCGCCGACCAGACGGCCGAGGCGCCCCAGGTCCGGACGTGCCCCGAGCTCGGCGAACACCCGCCGCGCGGCGTCGAATTCGAGGCCGGCCGCGTCCGCGTCGCCGAGGGCCGGCACGCCATGCCGATCTGGACGCGAACGCGCGCGGACTCGTACGGGGCGTCGAGCTCGTGCCAGCGGGTTTCGGCCTGACGCAGCACGGGCAGCGCTGCCCGGGCGTCCCCTGCCGCGAGCCGGAGCTCGCCATCCGCCCGGGCGGCGAGCGCCATCAGCAACGGCGCGCCAGACCGATCGGCGACCGCAGCCAGCTCCTCGGCGGCCGTCGTGGCTGCCTCGATGTCGCCGGTCTCGAGCATGATCTCGATGAACGGTTCGAGCAGCCGGGCGCGGTTCATGCCGATTGCCTCATCGAGCGCCCGGCGGATCGATGCCGCGGCGGCGGCGCCGTCGCCCTGGGCGAGACGGAGCAGGGCAAGCCCGGGTCGGGCGAGCGGCCCCAGCGGCTGGCCTCGCGATAGTCCTCCTCGGCCGCGGCCCCGTCACCGCGCAGTCGATGGAGCTCGGCGCGCCGGTAGTGCGCCTCGCCGATGGCCGGCTCGACCGGCGGTCGCGACAGCCAGGCATACGCGCGCTGCGCCTCCCGGTCGGCATCGATCCACTGGCCGTGGAACTCGCATGATCTCGGTCCGGTACACCAGGCACTTGCCGCGAAACGGCACGAGGTCGGGCTGGGCATCGCACCAGCGCGCTGAGCGCCGCCGTCCATTCCTGCGCTCGGCGCAGGTCGAACAGCTCGCCGAACGCCTCGATCGCGGCGCAGTACACCGTCCCGACCGTGATCGGCGACACCTCGCCGGTCGCCACCGCCAGCATCGCCTCGTCGAGGAAGGCGACGCCGCGTTGCGCCTCGCCAAGCGCGACCAGGCACTGGCCGCGGCCCAGCCGGCCGAACGTGGCGAGATCGGGGTCGCCGAACCGCTCGGCCAGCGCGGCGACCCGCTCGAACAGCTCGAACGCGTCGCCCGGGTCGCCCGACTGCAGCGCCATCAGAGCCTCGGGAATGTAGAGGTAGCCTCGCTCGACCACGTCGAGACCGCCCGCGTCGAGGATCCCGGTCGCGCGGGCGTGCCAGGCCCCGGCCTTGGCGAACTCGCCACGCTGGCCGAGGCCCATCATCAGGTGGAAGGCGTCGTGCACCGCGCGCGCGGGCTGACCGTGCGCCACGGCCGCGTGGTACGACCGCTCCCAGGCGCGTGCCGTCTCGTCCGGGCGCCCGACCATGTGGGCGCTGAGGGCGAGCCGCTCGAGATCGTCGAGCTCAAGTGGCGTAGCAGCGTCGGCTTCGGACAGGTCGCGGTAGGCGTCGCCCCACGCCTGTCGGACGACGGCGTCACGCCCCGTTTCGAGCGATCCCGGTTCTGCCATGTGGTCCATCTGCCTGCGCCCGCGTGGTCGGGCTGGCTACAACCCTACAACCACCCCCGCCGTCGGAAATAGGCGACCAGCGCGATGAGCAGCAGGCCCATCAGCAGCAGGATCGCCAGGAACGAGAAGGCCTGCCCCTCGCCCGGGACTGGCACGTTCATGCCGAAGATGCTGGCGATGAGGGTCAGCGGCAGGAGCACCACGCTGGCCGCGGTCAGCACCCGGAACGAATTGTTCAGCCGGTGCGACAGGACCGATTTATTCGTCGACTCGAGGGCCTCGATGACCTCCTTGTAGTTCTCGAGGGTGTCCCAGATCCGCTCGGCGGCGTCGGAGATGTCATCGAAGTAGATCTCCAGCTCTTCCTGGAGGTATCGCTGCTTCGTCCGCTCGAGGTCGCGCAGCACCGCTCGCTGGGGGCGCACGATCCGCCGGAAGTTGATGATCTCCTGCTTGGCCTCGGAGATGTCGCGCACGATCTCGGACGAGCGGCCCTCGAAGATGTCGTCCTCGATCCGGTCGAGCTTGACCGCCATCTTGCGCAGCATCGGGAACGACGCGTCGACGCACGTGTCGACGATCTTGTAGAGCAGGTAGCCGGTGCCCTTGGCGAAGGTCTCCTCGCGCAGCTCCTCCTTCTCGCGGTAGCGCTCGTACATCGCCGCCAGCGGCGGGAGCGGGATGTTCGGCAGCGTGATCAGGAAGTCCGGGCCCATGAACAGGTCGAGCTCGGCGGTCAGGATCCGGCCCGACTCCTTCTCGAACATCGGGAAGTGCAGGACGATGAACACGTAGTCGTCGTACTGGTCGAGCTTGGGCCGGTTGTTGCGCGAGTAGACGTCCTCGTAGTCGAGCGGGTGGAAGTCGAAGTGCTCCTCGAGCCAGTCGCGGTCGGCGGTCCGCGGCGACTCGATGTGGATCCAGCGGATGCCGGCGGCCTCGATGATGTCGGGCGTCGCAACGTCGGCCGCCGCGACGAGCTCGGCGGGCAGCGGGTGGCGACGGCCGCGCGGCCGTGGGAGCGGGCGCGGGAAGGCGAGGTTCGGCACGTCACCATCGTAGCCGTCACACCCGCGCGAGTGGCGCGTCCCCGAAGCAGCGGTCGCGTAGCATCAGCCGGTCGGGGCGTCCCGGGCCACCGGCCACTCGGAGGGATCGATGGCCATCCTGGAGACCCATGACATCGGCAAGCGCTATGGGCGACGCCGCTGGGCGCTCCGCCACGTCGACCTCTCGGTCCCGGACGGGAGCATCACCGCGCTCGTCGGCCCGAACGGCTCGGGCAAGTCGACGCTGCTCAAGGCGTGGGTCGGCTTCGAGCGGCCGAGCGAGGGCCACCTCACCGTCGACGGCATCGATCCGTGGCGTGACCGGGGCGCGGCGATCCGCCGGATCGGCTACGTGCCGCAGGCGCCGTCGCTGTACCGGGAGCTGACCGTCGACGAGCACGTTGCCCTGGCCGATTCGCTCCGGCCCGGGTTCGACATGGCCATGGCCCGGCGCCGGCTCGACGATCTCGACATCTCACTCGCGGCGCGGGCAGAGGAGCTGTCCGGCGGTCAGCAGGCACAGGTCGGGCTGGCGCTCGCGCTCGGCGTGCGGGCACCGGTGCTCCTGCTCGACGAGCCGCTGGCCAGCCTGGACCCGTTGGCCCGCCGCGAGTTCCTTCACGTGCTCGTTGATGCTGTCCGCGCCGATGGTGCGACCGCCCTCCTGTCGTCGCATGTCATCACCGACATCGAGCAGGCGTGCGACCGACTGCTCGTGCTCGGTGGAGGCCAGACCCTGCTCGACCTGTCGATCGCCGGCGCCATCGCGGAGCATGTCGTGATCGATTCGGCCGGAGCGAGCCCCGTCGTTCCGGGCGGCAGCACGATCGTCGGGATCTTTCCGGGTCCGGCCGGCGAGCGGCTCGGCCTGGTGCGTGGCCCCGCGCCCGGAGGTCGCCCAGCGACGCTCGAGGAAGTCGTTCTCGGCCACCTGGCCGCAGGGCGCGTCCCCCGGTCGATCGTCGCACCGACGGAGCGTGCCGCATGAGCCTGACATGGGCGCGGCTCACGCTCCGTCTGAGCCGATTCGAGCTGCTCGCGTTCGGTGGGGTCATCGTCGCGTTCGGGGCGGCCACCCTCCTGACCGCCGTGTGGATCGACTCGCTCCGCCCGCCGGCGGAGTGCCTGGCGGCCACCGAGACGATCGTGCCGGGCTGCCAGGCGAAGCTCGACGCGTGGTACTCGGCCCAGTACGGCGTGACGGGGCTGAGCTACGGCCTGCTGATCTTCCTGTCGTTCGCGGCCGCGGTCTTCCTCGGCGTGCCGATCGTCGCCCGCGAGGTCGAGCGTGGGACGAGCCGGCTGGCCTGGTCGCTGGCACCATCGCGGACGCGCTGGTTCCTGGCCAGGATGGTGCCGATCCTCATCGTGCTCGCGATCGTCACGTTCGTCGGCGGGATCGCCGCGGATCGCTACGTCGGGGCGATCACCCCGGGCGTGGACCTGTCGAACGCGTTCACGGCATTCGGCTTCCGGGGCGTCCTGATCGCCAGCCGGGCGTTGTTCATCTTCGGGGTCGCGGTTCTCGTCGGCGCGGTCGTCGCTCGGGCGCTCCCCGCCGTGATCCTGACCGCGGTGATCGCGACCGTCGGCCTCACCGGGGGAGAGCGTGTCCACCAGATGATCCTCGCCAACGAGGCCATCGCGGTCCCGGCCGACGCCAACGGCCTTGGCGGCGGCCCGTCGGGCGACCTGTATATCGACCAGAAATTCGTGCTGCCGGACGGCAGCCTCGTCGACTACGGCTACTTCGGTGGCGCCGATCCGTACGATGAGTTCGGCAACCCCAAGTACCCGATCGTCTCGATCGTCGTGCCCGGCGAGCGCTACCGGTTCGTCGAAACCCGCGAGGCCCTGGCGCTGGCCGGCGGAACGCTGGTGGCGCTGCTCCTCGCCGGGTTCGTCGTCACTCGCCGGCGACCCGGCTAGTCGATCAGAGCTCCGACGCGGCGGGCGCCCGGCCCTCCGACGGCACCTCGCCCGACGGCCGGTCGCGCCGGCGCAGGATCGTCAGCGCGCCGACGAAGAAGACCACCGAGCCGACGACGAACAGGCCGTTGACGCCGCTCACCGAGGCCACGACGGCGCCGGCGGCGGGCCCGATGATGCCGGCCGCGTAGAGCGGCAGGTAGACGAGGTTGAGCGCCGCCGACCGGCGCTCGGCGGGCAGCTCGGTCGCGAGGAGGCCGAAGATCATCGAGCTGACGGTCGCCGTCCCGGCACCGAGGACGACGGCCAGCAGCGCCAGGGCCCCGACCGACGCGACGAGCGGCATGAGCAGGAGGACGGTCCCGGCACCCGCGAGGGCCGCGACGAGCACCGGCCGGAACCCGATCCGGTCGCCCAGCACGCCCCCGAGCGGCGAGACCAGCGCGCCGACCAGGGCGGCCGTGCCCATCACCAGCCCGATCGCCGAGGCGAGGCCCGGCCCGACCCCGGTGATGCCCTCGACCAGGACCGGGATGTACGGCCGGCTCATCTGGATGGCCACGAACGAGATGCCGAAGATCACGAAGATCCGCCGGGTCGGGACGTCGGTCAGCACGCCGCGGAGCGAGGCGAAGGCGAGGTCGACGATCCGGCCCTCGGGCACGACCTCCGGCCGGACCTCCTTCGAGCCGAACGTGACGAGCAGCGCGGTCCCGACCGACAGCAGCGCCGAGAAGGCGAAGACCGGCGGCAACGCCCAGCCGAACCCGTCGATCAGGACCCCGGCGAGGACCGGACCGACCGCGAACCCGATCGGGCCCGAGGCGCCGAAGATCGCGATCGTCGTGCCCAGGCGGGCGCGCGGGGTGACGTCGCGGATGCCGGCCAGCATGATCCCGGTGTTGCCCAGCTGGAAGCCGATCAGCAACATCGCCAGGGCGACCTGCCACGGCTCGCGGGCGAGCGCGACGGCGGCGAACACGACCGCCTCGACGAGCGCGCTCCGGACGATGACGGCCTTGCGGCTGTACTTGTCGGCCCACGCGCCCCACAACGGCACGAGCGGCATGCCGACGACGAAGATCAGCGCGCTGAACAGCCCGATGAAGGCGAGGCGGTCACCCTCGGCCACGCCCATCTCGCGGAGGTACGTCGGCAGCAAGCGCGAAGATCTGGCTGACGCCGAGACCCTCGACCATCGAGGTGACCCAGAAGACCGCGACGAGGATGCGCCAGTCCTGGGCGGGGCGGCGCGAACCGGCATCCGTGGGGTCGGTCGTGGGCACGCGCCGAGCCTAGCCGATCCGGCAGCGGCGGGCGCCGACGCTCGGCGACTCGGGGAGCGGGCGGGTCAGGCGCCCCGATCGATGGCTCGCGGCGGGACTGCCGTCGCGTGGCCCTCGATGATCCGGTCGTCGTAATCGAACAGCCGGCTGGGCGTCGCGCGACCGCAAGCCGGCGGACCAGCTGGACCAGCTCGAACAGGAACGAGCAACGGCAGCAGCCGTCGCGGGAGGATTCGCAGGAGCAGGAGTCGCCACATGCCGTGATCATGCGTGGGCGCCGCGGGCCGCGGATGCGCGCCGCGGCGGCCGATCGCTTGCAACCGTCTCGCAGGTTCCCGCGCACACGAAAGCGCCCGAAGGAACTGGTGGGGACCTCCGTTCGACGGGTCCTGAGGCTACGAACAAGTCCGCAGTCCCTGGTCGTCGCCGGGTTCCTCGCTCGCCGGCCTTGCGACCTGCGAACCTGGTTCCCGGGACCGTCCCGAGGATCACTCCTCGAACCGGTCTGGCGGTTCAACCTGCCCCTTCGGGCAAGACGAAATGTACGGTGGGGCCCCGGTCACCACAACGGGCTTGTCCACGAACTTGTCGCGAATCGGTCGAAAGTTATCCCCGAACTTGATGCCGTTGTGGACGGTCTGTGGATACACTCGCCGGGGAGGTGCCGCATGCGTCGTCTGCTTGCTCAGCTCGTCGCAGCCCAGGATGGCTGGGCCCGACCGCTGGGGGACTTCAACCATCGCTGGCTGAGCGCGCTGTTCCGGCCGATCCGGCCGCTCAAGGACTTCCTCAACGGCGTGTGGCTCGGCCATCCCGCTCCATGGCGGCGGTCACCGACATCCCGATCGGGACGCTGCTCGCGACCGTCGTCCTCGACCTGCTCAACCAGCCAGCCGCCGCGGACATCGCCCTCGTGGCGACCATCCTGTTCATGCTCGCCGCGGCCGCGACCGGCGCGGCGGACTACTCCGACACCGATGGCACCGCCCGGGTCCGCGCGACGACGCATTCGACGCTGATGGTGGTCGCCCTGCTCGTCCTCCTCGTGTCCCTCCTCCTGCGCGCCGGCAACCCCGCCGACCGGACGATCCCGATCGCGCTGTCGATCGTCGGCTTCCTGATCGTCACGGCGGGTGCCTTCATCGGTGGCGATGTCGTGTACCTGCTCGGCAACATGGTCAACCGCCACGCGTTCCGCGGCGCCGGGACCAAGTGGGTCCGGCTCGACACCGGTGACGTGACCGATCTCGCCGGTCTGCCCGAGGCGACGCCGACGAAGGCAAAGGCCGGGATCAACGACATCCTGCTGGTCCGGATCGGCGACACGGTCCACGCCATGCACGCCGTGTGCGCGCACGCCGGCGGCCCGCTGGCGCAGGGCTCCGTGGTCGACGGCTGCATCGAGTGTCCATGGCACGGCTCGCGCTTCCGGCTGACCGACGGCCACCTCCGTCGGGGCCCGGCGCTGTACGACCAGCCGAGCTACGAGATCCGGGCCGCCGATGGCGGCGGCTACGAGGTCCGCCGCAGCTGATCGGGTGGCGCATCATCGGCCGATGCGCGAGATCGTCATTCCCGATCCGAGCCTCGTCGTCCTCGTCGGCGCCGCCGGCTCGGGCAAGACCACGTTCGCGGCGCGCTGGTTCGATGCCTCCGAGGTCCTGTCGTCCGACCGGTTCCGCGAGCTCGTGTCGGGCGACGAGGCGGATCAACGGGCAACGCGGGCGGCGTTCGGGCGGCTGGACCGGGAGCTGGCGGTCCGCCTGGCCGGTGGGCTGCTGACCGTGGTCGACGCCACGAGCGTCGAACCGGCCGCTCGCCGAGCGCTCCTCGCGCGGGCGATGGCGGCCGGCGTGCCGGCCACGGCGATCGTGCTCGACCTGCCGGCCGATGTCGTGCTGGCCCGCAACGCGGCCCGTCGGCCGCGGACCGTCGCCGAGTCGATCGTCCAGCGCCACCTCGCGCGGCTGCGGGCCTCGCTCGACGGCGCCGACGCGCCGATGCGCCGCGAGGGCTTCGCCGAGATCGTCGTGCTGCGCGACCCGGCCGAGGTCGACCTGGTCAGGATCCGGCGGATCCGGCTCCCGCCATCCTGAGCACGCGTCCGAACGGACGCGCCCGGAATTCAGCCGCCGATCAGGCCGAACCGGCGGCGATGCAGCCGATGGCGAGCGCCGCCAGCACGATGCCGACGGCGTGCGAGCGCGACACGCGTTCCCGGAGGAAGACGGTCGCGAGGATCACCGTCGCCACCGGGTAGAGCGACGACAGCACGGCCGCGATCGCAAGCGCGCCGGTCTGGACGGCCAGGACGAACGCGCCGGCCGCAACCATGTCGAGCACGCCGACGCCGGCGGTGGCCGGGATGAGCCGGCGGTCGACGCGCCAGGCCGATCGCGTGACGAGGACGACGCCGACGATCAGCAGCGCCTGGGTTGCGCGGATCAGGACCAGCGGGCCGAATACGTGGCCGTCGCTGAGCTGGGAGCCACAGATGCTCAGCGAGCCGATCCCGAGCCCGGCGACCACCGCCAGGCCGAGGCCCGATCGGCCGCCGCCCTCGTCGGCGACGCGTGACACGAGGACCACGGCGACGATGGCGAAGGCGATGCCGGCCAGGACGAGGGGCGCAGGCACGCCCTCGAGCACGATCCCGGCGGCGACCGGGACGACCGCCGCGATCACGCCCGTGACCGGCGCGACGATCCCCATCCGCCCGACCGCCAGCGCCTGGTAAAGCGTCGTGAACCCGATCCCGGCGGCGATGCCACCGAGCACGCTCCAGGCGATGTCGGCCTGGGTCGGCGCGGTCTCGCCACGGCCGATCGCGAGGACGATCGCCAGCAGCATCCCGACGAACAGCGAGAGCAGCACGACCCCGAACAGGGCCGTTCGGCGGGCCAGGAGGCCCCCGCCGAAGTCGGCGCAGCCCCCGGCGAGCGCTGCGAGCAGGCCCAGGACGACGGTCGCGATCGCCGGCCCGCCGAGCTCGTTCACGCCGCAGGCCCGCTGACGGGCCGGGTCGTGACGCCGGGCGGGTTCTGGATCATCGGCGGGTCTCCTGGGGTGGCACGGGCGGGACGCGCGATGCCGATGGCAGCATATCGGCGACCGACGGTCAGGCGGTCAGGTCGCCGAGCCGGCCGCGATGCAGCCGACCGCCGCCGCGGCCAGCGCGATCCCGACCGCATGCGATCGGGTCACGCGCTCGCGCAGGACCACGGTGGCCAGGATGACCGTCGTGACCGGATAGAGCGATGACAGCACCGCCGCCACCGCCAGCGCCCCGGTCTGGACGGCCAGGATGAATGCGCCGTTGCCGGCCATGTCGAGGACGCCGACGCCGGCGATGGCGGGCACGAGCCGTCGGTCGACGCGCCACGCGGAGCGGGTCACGAGCACGACTGCGACGATCAGGAGGGCCTGCGTCGAGCGGATCACGACCAGCGGGCCGAACACGTGCCCATCGCCGATCTGGGCGATGCACACGCTCATGGCGCCGATGCCGACGCCCGCCAGCAGGGCCAGCTCCAGGCCCGAGCGCCCGCCGGCCGCGTCGCTGACGCGCGAGACGAGGACCACCGCCACGATCGCCAGCGCGATCCCGACCAGGACGAGCGGCGGCGGCACGCCCTCGAGGACGATGCCGGCGGCGACCGGGATGACGGCCGCCATCACGCCCGTCACGGGTGCCACGATCCCCATCCGGCCGACGGCCAGCCCCTGGTAGAGCGCGCTGATCCCGACCCCGCCGGCGATCCCGGCGAGCACGCTCCAGCCGACGTCCGCCGGCGCGGGCATGGTCTCGCCGCGGACGACCGCCAGGATCAGCGCGAGCACGAGCCCGACGAACTGCGAGATCAGGACGACCCCGAAGAGCGCCGTTCGCCGGGTCAGCAGCCCGCCACCGAAGTCGCCGCAGCCCCATGCGACGGCGGAGAAGAGGCCGAGGAGGACGGTGGCCGACGCGGCCCCGCCGAGCTCGTTCAGCCGCGCTGTCCGATCGGTGCCGCCCCGCGTTCGGGCGTCGCATCGGGCGATGACCGCACCGTTCGTCGGCAGGCCGTCGGCGGCCGCGTCGACCGTCGTCGGACCATCGAGCACGACGACGGCATCCGCGGCGTCGTCGTAGCGCGGTGACGTCGTCAGGTAGATGACCTGGAAGTCGGATGCGATCAGGCGCAGCAGCCCGATCGCCCGGGTCGCCCGCGCGTCATCGAGGGTCACGAATGGGTCGTCGAACACGAGCGGCGGACGCCGGTCGCCGGTCACCAGGCGGACCAGCCCGAGGCGAGCGACGAGATAGACGAGATCGACCGTTCCCTGGCTCAACGACTCGACGGGCACCCAGTCGCCCTTCTCGGGGGCGTGGACCTCGATGTCGAGCGTCCGATCGTCCACCCGGACACGCCGGTAGCGGCCGCCGGTCGCCACGGCCAGGTCGCGGACCATGTGCGTCTCGAGATAGCGCGTCGCGGACTTCATCGTCGCCTGCTCGGCACGATCGATCGCGGCCAGCGTCGCGGCGAACACCCGTTCCCGGCGCTGCTACGCGGCGAGCTGTTCGCGCCACGCGGCCAGCCGCTCGGCCTGCCCGGCGATCTCCTCGGCGTCGACGCCGTTGGCCTCGACCCGGGCTCGGGCGTTCGCCTCGTCGTCGCGGGCGCGCTCGAGCGCCGCCTCCTGATCGCGGACCTCGACCTCGAGGCGCTCGCGGGCTCGCGGCTCCTTGGCGATCGGCCCGAGTGCCTCGAGCGCGCTGGTCCGTTGCGAGATCTCGAGCGCGGCGGCGTCGCGCGCCTCGGGCAGCTTGTCGGGCGGCTCCTTGCCGACGAGCCCCTCGAGCTGCGCGGTCAGCCGGTCGATGTGGGCGACGTGCGCCTCCTCGCGGGCGAGCAGGTCCTCCGCTTCGGGCAGGCCGGCCAGTCCCAGCGACCCGAGCTGCGCCGTCGAGCGCGCCTCGCAGTCCTTGAGCTCGGCCTCCATGTCCGACCGCCCACGCAGCCGCCGATCGATCTCGACGTCGCGCAGCTGGGCCTGGAGCTTGGCGCTCCGGCGCAGCCACAACGCGACGGCGGCGAGGATGAGCCCGACGATGGCCATGATCCCGCCGATGGCCTGCACCACGAACCCGAGGTCGACGATGCCGAGCGCCTTGATCACGACCGGCACCGCCGCGAGCAGGATGCCGATGACGACGAGCGCCACCGACACCCGGGACAACGGGCGCCACGTCGGCTCGGGTGCGACGTTGAACTGGACGGCGACCTCGCCGGACAGCGCGGCGCGCAGCTCGCGGATCCGTCCGTCGAGCGAGCGCAGCCGCTCGACCGCGGTGCGCACGACCGGAAGCGGATGGGGCGATGGATGGGTCGTGGCCAGCGCCTGCACCTCGGCGGCGACGTCGACTGCCTGCCGGTAGCGGTCGTAGCGCTCGGTCGCGGCGTCGCGCTCGCTGATGATCCGTTCCGCCTGGCGTGCCTTGTCGAGCAAGCTCCGCCGTTCGGCCAGGGCGGTATCGGCTTCCCCACGCCGTTCGCGAGCGGATGCCAGGGCGTCGCGGTCCCGTTCGAGCTGGGTCAGCGCCAGCTCGCCCTGCTCGACTGCCATCTGGGCCTGCTCGACCGCCTGCTCGGCGATCTTGAGCCGGCCGGGGTTGCGATCCCCTCGCGTGTTCAGCTCGTGGAGCGCGCGGTCGAGCTTTCGACGCGCCCGGCTGGTGCCGCGGTCGGCCCCGCTGATCGAGGCCTGCAGCCGGTCGCGCAGGGCGCCGTCGTCGCGCGACAGGTCGCTCAGCTCGAAGTGGTGGACCGAGGCGGTCGAGCGGAAGAAGCCCTCGGTCGGGATGCCGGTCAGCTCGGCCATCACCTGGTCGGCGAGCGTCGGATCGGTGATCGACTGGCCGTCGTAGTCGAGGCGGACGGTGCCCTTCGAGCCGGCGAACGTCTTCTCGAGCGTGCCGACCTTCTGGCCGTCCTCCTCGTCCTGCTCGAACTCGACGGTGATCACCGAGCGAGCCTCCGCGGGTGCGCCCCACGGCCGGAGCGTCTCGAGCTCGTTGGCCGTGCTGGTCGCGCGACGGGTGATCGCCAGCTCGATCGCGCGCTGGATCGTCGTCTTGCCCGACTCGTTCGGCCCACGGACGATCGTCAGGCCGGGCGCGAAGTCCAGGTCGAACTCCCGGTAGCGTCGGAAGTCGCGGCCGCTCAGCTTGCGGACTCTCACAGCGAGACTTCCTGGCCGGCGAGCAGCAGGCGCCCGAGCCGGAGCGCGTCGCGGGCCTCGGCCGCCTCGGTGGTCGAGCCCGCCGCCTCCAGCTCGCCGATCCGTCCCTCGAGGTCGCGGATGAACGCGCCGGCGATCGTGTCCGGCGAGGGCAACGGACCCTCGGTCAGGGCCGGCACGGAGGCATCGCGGACGCGGACCTTGAGGAATGACGGCGCCAGCGCGGTCTCGATCTCGTCGACGTGGATGTCGAGGTCGTCGCGGCGCACCCCGACGAGCCGGACGTCGAGGACGAGGTCGGGGTCGGCGCGTGGCGCCAGGAGGTCGATCAGGGCCGGCTGCCCGGCCAGCGTCGCCGCGTCGACCTCGACCTTGTCGAAGCGCGTGCGCCCGACCGCGTGCTCGGCGATCGTGACGGCGCGCGTGCCGGCCCGCTCCTCGAGCTCGACGAGGAGGACCTTGCCCGACCGGTCCTGGTCGAGTGCGACGGCCTCGGGCGAGCCCGAGTAGGCGTAGGTCACCCCGCCGGCCTTGCCCCGCTGGGTCGAATGCCAGTGCCCGAGGGCGAGGTAATCGAGACCGGTGGCCGCGATCTCGTCGGTCGTGATCACGACCTCGTCGTGCTCGGTCTTGCCCGGGATGGCGATCGAGCCGTGGACCATCCCGATCCGCCAGGTGGCGACCGGCGCGTCGGTCGCGTCGCCAAGGGCACGCAACGGGCTGTGCGGCGCGCGCTTCGTGGCGAACACGGGGCCGTGGACGACCGCGTCGAGCGCGGTCAGGTGGACGGACGGATGGTCGGGATCGAGGACGGTGACCATGCCGTCGTCCAGCCCGCTGCCGGCCATCGCCACGAGATCGTAGGCGCGGTAGATCGACGCACGGTCGTAGCAATCGTGGGTGCCCGGGATGATGACCGTCCGGATCCGCGCATTGGCCAGTCGCTTGAGCTCGGCCGCCACGCGCTCGACCGAGCGCCGTGGCTGGACGTTGGAATCGAACAGGTCGCCGGCGATCAGCACGAGATCGACCTTCTCGGCGAGCGCCAGGTCGATCGACGCCTTGAACGCGGCGAACTGCCGCTCGCGCTGCGCGGCCGCCTGCTCCCCGAGGTCGTCGTGCCGGGCGCCGAGGTGGACGTCCGCGGTATGCATGATCCTGAGCATCGCGCTGGCGGGCCCTCCCCTGAACGTGCCGTACGAACCGCTCGGGGTCGGCGATGCCGGTGCGGGCCCGGATCGCCGCGCGATCCCCCGGCTATGGTGCGAGCGAGGCGCCCCCATGACTCCCCGCTCGCCGACTCCGATATTCGCCCGCCATTGTGACAGGTCCCCTGTCACGGTCGCCATGCACGAATTGCCTGAGCGGACGCCGCGCGGGACGGATTCCGGCAGCCGTTGTATTCTCCGCGGCACTGAACCGGTGCGCCCTGGCCGGGGACCCGACATCGTCATACGCAGAACGCGTCCCGGCCATCCAGCGCCAGACCCGCACCTTCGTCCTTTCGATGCGGCCGCCCCGCAGGCGCACCTCTACAGCGTAAACGCGCCCCGGAGGAGCACCAGTGACCTACGTCGATCGAACCCTCAACTGCGTCGACTGTGGAGTGGAATTCATCCATTCCGCGGCCGATCAGGAGTACTACCAGCAGAAAGGGTTCGTCAGCGACCCGAAGCGCTGCTCGAGCTGCCGTGCCAGCCGGCGCGCCACCCGCGATGGCGGCTATGACGTCCGCGACATCGGCGGCCCGCGCGGCTACGAGCGCGGCGACGACCGGCCGGCCCGCGAGTACTTCGCCGTGATCTGCTCGTCCTGCGGCAACCAGGCGCAGGTGCCGTTCAAGCCGCGCATGGACCGCCCGGTCTACTGCTCCGACTGCTTCCGGACGGTCCGCCCGGACTGACCCGCCGACGGGACGCGGTCAGATCCGGAACGTCTCCCCGGCCCGATAGCGGTCGCGCCGCCGACCGCGCCAGACCGTGACCCGCGACCGACCGTGGACCTGCCAGGCTCCGTCGCGGCCGACGACCGCGGTCTCCTCGTCGATCCCGAGCACCGCCGAGCCGCGTGGCGCCTGGAGCGCGATCAGCGCCGAGAACGGCTCGGGCCAGGCGTCGTAGTGCGGGATGACCGAGGCCGCATCCACGAACCCAAGGCCAAAGCGCCAGCGCAGCGGCCACGGCGCGATGCGGACCCGGAAGTCGAACGCATGGCGGGCGAGGACCATCGCCCCGGCCGAGCAGCCGGCCAGCACCGCGCCGCGCTGGTGCGCGTCGGCGAGGGCCTGCCCGACCGCGCTGCCGTCGAGCACGCGCATCAGGTAGGCCGGCTTCCCGCCCGACAGATAGACCAGGTCGGCCTCGCCGATCGCCTGGGCCGCGGCGGGATCGTCGGCCGAGGCCCGATCGCGGACCAGCACGGGCTCGACCTCGGCGCCGAGCTCACCGAAGTGCGACACGCCCATCGTCGCCCAGCGAGTGAACACCTCCTCGCCGTCGGGATACGAGGCCGTCGGGAGGATCGCGACGCGCGGCCGGGCGCGGCCCGTCGCGGCGAGCAGCCCGGCGTCGAACTCGGCCATCGCGGGAAGGAATTCACCGGCGCCGACGAGCGCCACGGGTCCGGGCATGGCGGAGAGTCTACCCGGACCTTGCCCGAATCCCCGCGCGCGCTGCGACACTGCCGGGCAGATGACCGCCGCGCTCCGGATTTGCCGTCCGCCCCACAGTCCATGACGTCCCGTCAGCGCTGGACGCTGATCTGCACGGTCATCGGGTCGGGCGCGGTCTTCCTCGACGGGACGATCGTCAACGCCGCGCTCAAGCACATCGGCCAGGAGCTGCCGGCGACGCTGATCGGGGTGCTCGAAGGGCAGGCCTACATCGTCGGCGGCTACCTGGCCGTGCTGGCCGCGCTGCTGATCCTGTCGGGCGCCCTGTCCGACCACTACGGACGGCGCAAGGTCTACACCATCGGGCTGGTCGGCTTCGCCGTGACGTCCGCGCTGTGCGGGCTGGCGCCGACGCTCGAATGGCTGGTCGTCTTCCGGCTCGCCCAGGGCGCCGCCGGAGCGCTGCTCATCCCGGGCTCGCTGGCGCTGATCACCCACGCGTTCGACGGGCCGCAGCGAGCGCGCGCGTTCGGGATCTGGGCCGCTGCGACGTCCGGCCTGGTCGTCGTCGGCCCGATCGTCGGCGGGACCATGGTCGACACGATCGGCTGGCGCTTCGCGTTCCTGATCAACGTGCCGCTGCTCGCGTTCGCGGTCTGGGCGACGCTCCGCCATGTCAACGAGTCGCGCGACACCGAGACGACCGGTCGGTTCGACTGGCTCGGCGCGTTCGTCGCGGCGCTGGCCGTCGGCGGGCTGGCCTTCGGCGTCATCCGCGGGCAGGCCAACGCCTGGGCCGATCCCGGCGCGTTCGTCGCGATCGGGATCGGCGTCGTCTGCCTGGTGGCCTTCCCGCTGCTGATGGCCCGCCGCCCGAACCCGCTCGTGCCGCTCGAGCTGTTCCGCGTGCGGGCGTTCGCGACGGTCAACCTGGCCACGTTCTTCATCTACGGCGGCCTGTACGTCACGTTCTTCTACCAGGCCGTGATCCTGCAGGGCGTCCTCGGCTACACGGCCCTCGCGGCCGGGATCATCGGGCTGCCGGGCGGGATCATGCTGGCCCTGCTGTCCACGCGGATCGGCACGCTCGCCGGCCGGATCGGCGCCCGACGGTTCCTCGTCGCCGGGCCGCTGCTGATGGCGCTCGGGCTGCTGTGGTACGCACGGCTGCCGGTCGACTCGGCGAGCTGGCGGGCGTCGCTCAACGATCCGCGGAGCCTGATCCCGCCGACCGACGTGCTGATCGACGTGCTGCCCTACTCGCTCCTGTTCGGGGTCGGGATCTCGTTCGTCGTCGCACCGCTCACGAGCACGCTGATGGGCTCGATCCCGGGGCGCTTCTCCGGCCTCGGGTCGGCCATCAACAACTCGATCTCACGGGTCGGCCAGCCGCTCATCGGCGCCCTGGTGTTCATCGTGATCAGCGCCTCGTACTACGCCTCGCTGGCGGCGAACGCCGGGCTCGACACGACCGACGCGACGGTGCGCCACGACTTCCAGCCGCTCAACCCGCCGCCGGCTCGACGCCAGCGCCGAGCTCGTCGCCGCGGCGAACCAGGCGTCGATCGATTCGTTCCGGCTGGCGATGGTGATCTGCGCGGGGCTGCTCGCGATCGGGGCCGCGGTGTCGTGGTTCGGGCTGCGCGAGCGGAGCCGGGCCGCGGTGAGCGCCGAGGCGCGGCCGGCGACCGAGAAGCCGCGGGCCGGCCGCCTGACCTGATCCCGGTGCGGCGCGTCAGCCGCGTCAGCCTCGGACCGAAACGGGGCGCCGTGCCCCGGGATGACGATGTCGGCCGCCGCCAGGACTCTCGCCCGGCCGCGCTCCAGGGCGTCGGCATCCGATGCGAACGGATCGACCGCCGGCGTGCGGTCGGTGTGCCACCACAGGTGCGTCATCGCGTACACCCCGTCGTCCGCCTCGACGACGAGCGAGGCGTCCTCCTCGCTGTGGCCCGGCGTCAGCCACAGCTGGCTGTGCGGCGCGAGCCGGTAGCCGTCGCCGTCGTGGTCGAGCCACAGGTCGTCGCGGTAGCGCGCCCAGAAGTCGACGATCTCGGCGTTCGGGAACAGGGCGCAGTTGACGGTGTGATCGGGGTGGTGATGGCTCAGGAAGATGTGGGTCACCGCGTCGGGCTCGACGCCGAGCGCCGCCAGCGGGTCGAGGATCAGCGAGCGGCGGGCGACCATGCCCGGGTCGACAACGATGATCGCGTCGCCGTCGCGGACCAGCACGACGGTGCTGGCCGTGTGCTCGCCGGTGTAGCCGGCATGGAGGAGGTCGACCGAGGTCACCCATGGATGCTACGCGGCGGACGGCCGCCGGGCGCGGCCGTCGCGGCGGACGGGATGTGGCGCGTCCCGGGTGCCGCCGGGCTGTCATCCTGCGGCGGTGACCGCCCGAGCCACCCGATCGCGCCGCCGACCTCATCCTGGCCAACGGCCGGGTCGCGACGATGGATGCCGCTCGGCGCATGGCCTCCGGCGTGGCCGTCACCGGAGGCCGGATCGCGGCGGTCGGCGACGACCCGACGGTTCGCCGGCTGACCGGGCCGCGCACCCGGGTCGTCGACCTCCGCGGTCGGACGGTCACCCCCGGGTTCGGCGATGCGCACGTCCATCCGGTCTCGTCGGGCGTCGAGCGGCTGCGCTGCGACCTGACCGGGCTTCGCGGCCTCGACCGGTATCTCGACGCGATCGCGTCGTACGCGGCGGCCAACCCGGACGCCGCCTGGATCCGCGGCGGCGGCTGGTCGCTGACCGACTTCCCGGACGGCATCCCATCCCGCACCGACCTCGACCGGGTCGCGCCCGATCGCCCGGTCTACCTCGAGAGCCGCGACGGGCATGCCGCGTGGGTCAACGGCCGGGCCCTCGAGCTGGCCGGGATCGACGCCTCGACCGCCGACCCGCTCGACGGCCGGATCGAGCACGACGCGACCGGCGAGCCGTCGGGCGCGCTCCAGGAGGCGGCCCGCGACCTCGTGGTCAGGATCCTCCCGCCGACGACGACCGACGACCTCGTCACCGGGCCTCCGGCTCGCCCAGGCCGAGCTCCACGCACTCGGGATCACGAGCTGGCAGGACGCCCACGTCCGGCCCGAGGAGGAAGAGACGCGCCTACGTCGCGCTGGCCGGCCGCGGCGAGCTGACGGCCCGCGTCGTCGGCGCGCTCGGCTGGGACGAGCTCCGCGGCGCGGACCAGATCGACGAGCTCGTCGAGCGCCGCGCCCGGACCGCGGCACCGCGCTACCGGCCGACCAGCGTGAAGTTCTTCGCCGACGGGATCCTCGAGAACTTCAGCGGCGCGCTGCTCTCGTCGTACCTCGGCCGCGACGGCCGGCCGACCGGCGATCACGGCCGGAGCATCATCGAGCCCGAGGCGTTCGGGCAGTACGTGGCGCGGCTCGACGCGCTCGGCTTCCAGGCCCACGTCCACGCCATCGGCGACCGGGCCGTTCGCGAGACCCTCGACGCGGTCGCCGTCGCGCGCCAGGCGAACGGCCCGAGCGACACCCGGCCGCACATCGCCCACCTCCAGCTCGTCGATCCCGGCCGACGTCGCGCGCTTCCGGGCGCTCGACGTGGCGGCCAACGCCCAGGCCGACTGGGCCGCCCTCGAGGATCAGCTCGAGCTCCTGACCCTCCCCTTCCTCGCGCCGGAGCTCGCCGACCGGGTCTATCCGTTCGGCTCGCTGCTGCGTGCCGGGGCGCGGCTGGCGATGGGCTCGGACTGGAGCGTGTCCACCGCCGATCCCATTGCTCCAGATCGAGGTCGCGGTCAACCGGGTCAGCTACGTGCATCGCGGGCGAGAAGCCGCCGTTCCTGCCCGACGAGCGGATCGGGCTCGAGGACGCCCTCGCGGCGTTCACGCTCGGCTCGGCGTGGGTCAACCATCTCGAGGCAGAGGTCGGCTCGATCGAGGTCGGCAAGTCGGCCGACCTGGTCGTGCTCGATCGTGACCTGTTCGACCGGGCGGCCGGCGAGATCGGCGAGGCGCGGGTGGTGGCCACGTTCGTCGACGGCGTCGCGGTCCACGAGGCCGGCCGGGCTCGAGGGCTGAGCGCCGCTCGCTCGTCGGACCGCGTCCGGGCACGCGGCGTCTCGTGCGGCATGGACGCATGACGATGCGATTCGGCGCCGGATGTCGGTGGCTGGCGGCATGGGGCGGGTCGATGATGCCCATGCACCACGGAACTGATCCGGGGAAGCGGAAAGGAGAGACCCAGTGAACGCCATCGCCGTCATGTACGTGAACGAGCACCTCGAGTCGCTTCGGTCTGAGGCCCAGCAGCGCCGGTCGGCCGGCCAGGCCGAGAGCCGCAGCATCCGCAGCCGGATCGCGAGCGCCACTGCGGAGCTCCGCCGGACCCTCGGGATCGAGGCCTCCGGGCCCACCGTCCCGGCGCTCAAGAACTATCCCTACGGAGGCTGATCCTCCCTCAGCCTCCTCGCCACCCTTCAATACGCGACGACCTCCGCTTCCTCCGGCGGAGGTCTTCGTGTGTCCGCCGATCGGCGTCGACGGTTCGCTTCGGTCAGCCGCGCTGGGATCGGCAGGTCGTCGGGCGTGTCGACGTCGCGGATGGACCGGCCCTCCGGATCGAGCCGGCGCCAGGTCGCCTCCGGGATGACCGTCGTCGCCAGCGTGGTCGTCAGCACCCGCAGCCGTCGTTCGCCGCCTTCGATCAGCCGGCGCGCAGCGAGTCACGGCGGGTTCGCGCCGGACGACGAGCGGCAACGGTCGCGGTCGACCATCGTGCTCGAGGACCACGGCGTCCAGCCCTTCGTCGCCGAGGCCCGCGAGCATCGCCCGCGCGACCGACCCGACGAGCGACGGCATGTCGCCTCCGACGACGATCACCGCATCCGCCCGCGTGGCGGTCAGCCCGGCAAGCAGTCCGGCCAGCGGACCCTCGAACGCGACCGAATCATGGGCGACCAGCACGTCGTCCGGCAGGTCGGGCTGCGCGTCCGGGGCGACGACCACGACGACCTCGCCGGCCAGCGGCCTGACCGCATCGATCGCGTGCCACAGCAGCGGCCGGCCCGCCATCGGCTCCGAGAGCTTGTCGCGCCCGAAGCGCTCCGAACGGCCACCCGCGAGGACGATCGCGCCGACGGCCGGCGGCGCGCCTGGCTCGGGTGGCGCGCCCGACCGGCCGGTCGGTCATCGGGCGGACGGACCGGCCACGGTGGCCGCCCGTGGACCCGGCACGTGTCCGTCGGGGGTTCGCCGCAGGATCCCGCGCCGATCGAGGTCGGTGAGGATCGCCATCACGTACTTGCGGCTGGTGCCGGTCGCGTCGCGCAGCGCAGCCGGGGTGAGCGGCGCGGCGCCGGCAAGTGCCAGCGCGGTCGCCTCGATCGTCCGGTACGTCGACGCGGCGTAGGCGAGGCCCGGCTCGAGCACGACGATCCGTCCGCTGCGTTCGAGCTCGCGGATGCCGGCCGGCGGGCAATCCGCGGCGCGGGCCGCGTCGGCGAGATCGGGCGGCGCCGCGACCTCGAGCGCGCGCTCGAGGCGGTCCATCGCCGCCGAGAGGGCCGCGTCGGGGATCGTGTCGGCCACGTCGCCGCCGGGCAGCCTGAGCGCGGCGCCGTCACGGACCAGGCGCCCGTCGGCCACGAGGCCGTCGATCACGAGCGCGGCGGCTGCGGCGGCGGTCGTGCGGTCGGCGGTCGCGACCCGGCGCAGCGCCCGCGCGACCACGGTCCGGGCGACGGCGAGCGTCGGATCGCCGGCGACGCGCCGCGAGCGCGGCCCTGCCCGGCGGCCTCGGCGACGTCCGGTGCCAGGGCGACGGTCCCGTCACCGCGCGCCAGGATCCCGTGGAGGTCCAGCCGAGCGGCGGCGGCCGCCGTCTCGTCGCCCGCTGCGACGGCCGCGGCCAGGCGCCCGACCCGCTCGGCGGTCTGGCGCCGGCGGGACACGCCGCGCGCCGGAGCGGCATCGATGACCAGCCCGCCGACGATCGGATCGCGGCCACTCGCGCGCCGCAGGACGAACCGGTCGCCCGGTGCGGTCGCGATCGGACCCGTCAGCCGCAGGATCGCGGCGGCGGTGCCGTCCGCGAGGTCGAGCGCATCCCGGCCGCTCCGCCCGACCGCCGCATCCACGGCAGCCGTGCCGAGGTGCAGCCTCGCTCGGACTCGGTCGGGGAGCGGGACGTCGAGGCGGACGAGCAGCCGGTCGCTCGCGACCACCGCCGGATCGTCGGTCAGGACCAGCCCCCGATGCAGCTCGCCGGCATCGACGGCGGCCAGGTTGAGCGCCGTCCGGCCCGGACCTGCGGTATCCACCGTCGTGCCGTGGACCTGAACCTCGCGCACTCGCACCGACCGATCGCCCGGCACGACCCGCAATGTCACGCCGCGGTCCACCGTCCCGCCACGCAGCGAGCCGGTCACAACCGCGCCGCGACCCTTGACCGCGAAGACCCGGTCGATCGCGAGGCGCGACCCGGGGCGAGCGGGGCGGCCCGTCGGGCGAGCTGCCCTCACCCGGTCGCGGACCAGCTCGAGCTCCGCCCGGACGGCGTCGATCCCCTCCCCGTCCAGCGACGAGGCCGCGATGACGGCTGCGCGGGCAAGCGACGTCCCGTCGAGCAACCGCCGGACCTCGGCCACGACCTCGGCGGTCCGTTCGGAGCCTGCGACGTCGGTCTTGGTCACCACGGCCACACCGTTCTCGATCCCCAGCGCGTCGAGCAGCGCGAGGTGCTCGATCGTCTGCGCGCGTGGGCCGTCGTCCGCGGCCACCACGAGCATCGCGGCGTCGATCTCGCCGGCACCGACGAGCATGTTGCCGACCAGCCGGTCGTGCCCTGGGACGTCCACGAAGTCCAGCGCGCTGCCGTCCGCCAGGGTCAGGTGGGCGTAGCCGACGTCGATGGTCATCCCGCGCCGCCGCTCCTCGGGCAGCCGGTCGGCGTCGATCCCGGTCAGCGCCCGGAGGAGCGTCGTCTTGCCGTGGTCGATGTGCCCGGCCGTGCCGACGACGACGGTCATCCGCCCGATGCCGTTCCGCCGAGGCCGCGTGCCAGCGCGCCGGCGAGCGCCAGATCGTCGTCGGGATCGATCGTGCGCAGGTCGAGCCACACGGCGTCGTCCTCGACCCGGCCGACCACCGGCGGGTCGCCCGCCCGCAGTCGGGCGGCCAGCGCGGCCGGCCCGCCGGCCCCCAAGGCGAAGCCCCACGGATGGCAGCGTCTCGCCGGGCAGCGAGCCACCGCCGATCGCCGAGGTCATCGACGCGATCTCGACGCGGTCGGGGATGGCGTCGGGCAGGGCCGCGAGGACGCCGGCGGCACGCACGAGCAGCTCGTCCGGGGACGCCGCGAGCATCCGCCAGACGGGGATCCGGGTCGTCGCCAGCCCCGCCCGGTAGAGGCCCAGCGTGGCCGCCAGCGCGGCGAGGATCGTCTTGTCCGGGCGCACCGCGCGGGCCAGCGGGTCGCGCCGGATCCGGGCGATCAGCTCCGCCCGACCGACGAGCAGCCCCGCCTGCGGCCCGCCCGACGAGCTTGTCGCCGCTGAACGTCACGAGATCCGCCCCGGCAGCCAGCCGTTCCGCCGGTGTCGGCTCGTGGGCCAGGCCGTACCGCGCGGTGTCGAGCAGCGCGCCGCTGCCGAGGTCGTCGACGACGATCGCCCCGTGCTCGCGCGCGACGCGCGCGACCTCGACCGGATCGGGCGCCTCGACGAACCCGGTCTGGGCGAAGTTCGACGGGTGGACGCGCAGGACCATGACGGCCTGCCCGTCCGCCAGCGGGGCGTCGAAGTCGGCGGCGCGGGTCCGGTTCGTGGTGCCGACCTCGACCAGTCGCGCGCCGGCGCGCCGGACGATCTCCGGGATGCGCACGCCGCCACCGATCTCGACCAGCTCCCCGCGCGAAACGGCCACGCCCCGGCGGCCGGCCAGCCCGACCGCCAGCGCGAGGGCCGCGGCGTTGTTGATCGTGACCAGTGCGTCGTCGGCCCCGGTCAGCGCGACGAGATGGCGTTCCGCGGCCCGAAAGCGCGGCCCGCGACGCCCGGCTTCGCGATCGAACTCGAGCAGCGAATAGCCGGCCGCGGCAGCCTGGGCCGCGGCGATCGCCTCGGCCGCCCACGGCGCGCGCCCGAGATTGGTGTGGAGGATGACGCCCGTCGCATTGAGGACCGTGACCAGGCCGCTCCCCGCGGGGTCGGTGAACGCCGCGAGCCGGGCACGCACGTCGTCGGCCAGGCGCTCGATCGTCGCCGACGGCTCGCCGGCCGCGAGCCGGGACCGTTCGTCGGCCACGACCTCGCGCGCGACCGCGGTCAGGGCGTCAGGATCGGTCTCGGCCGCGACGTGCGGCCGGGCCGCCGCGAGCAGCCTCGCCACGCTCGGGGGACGCGGACGATCCGACGACATGGTGCCTCCGTGGCGGGAACGCGTGGGAGTCGAACCCACCGCGCCGCGCCGAGCGCCGCGCCACTGGTTTTGAAGACCAGGGGACCCACCGGGACCCGACCGCTCCCGTCGCGATGGTAGCCGTATCATCGGTCGCGTGACCGCGATCGAGCCCCCGCCGTTCCGCCTGACCGAGCTGACCGATTGCGGCGGCTGTGCCGCGAAGCTGGGGGCCGACCTGCTTGCGGACGCGCTCGCTGGGCTGGGCGCCGAGGCCGCCGCGGATGCCCCCGGTGCGCTGATCGCCGGGCTGAACCCGCCCGACGATGCCGCCGCCTACCGGGTCAGCGACGACCTCGCGATCATCGGCACGCTCGACTTCTTCCCGCCGCTCGTCGACGACCCGCGGACCTTCGGGGAGATCGCGGCGGCCAATGCCCTGTCCGACGTCTTCGCGATGGGCGGACGGGTGCTCTTCGCACTGTCGATCGCGGCGTTTCCCGAGGACCTGCCGCGTGACGTGCTGACCGAGATCTTCGGCGGCGCCTCGTCGAAGGTCCGCGAGGCGGGCGGCACGCTGGCCGGAGGCCACACGATCCGCGACCCGGAGCCGAAGTACGGGCTGGCGGTCATCGGCGCCGCCCATCCCGACCGGCTGCTGCGCAAGGGCGGCGCCAGGCCGGGCGATCGGCTCGTGCTGACCAAGCCGCTCGGGACCGGCGTGCTCGTGTCCGGCTCGCGCCAGGGCAAGACGAGCGGGGCCGACCTGGCGACCGCGATCGACGCCATGCGCCGGCTCAACCGCCCTGCCTCCGAGGCGCTCGTCGCCTCCGGCGTCCGGGCGGCGACCGACGTGACCGGGTTCGGGCTGCTCGGGCACGGGCTGGAGATGGCCCGCGCGTCCGGCACGCGATTCGTGTTCGACGCCGCGGCGTTGCCGGCACTGCCGGGCGCCCTCGCGCTCGCCGCGGCCGGAGTCGAGACCGGCGGCGCGGCCCACAACCGCCGGTTTCGTGGCCGGCTCGCTCGCCGTCGGCGAGGCCGTGACGGCGGAGCTCGTCACGCTCGCCCACGATCCGCAGACCTCGGGCGGGCTGCTGGCCGCGGTCCCGGCCGACCGGGTCGAGATCCTCGAGGCCGCGTTCGAGGCCGCCGGCATCGAGCGCTGGTGGATCGGACGCGTCGATGCCGGCGAGGCGCGCGTCACCCTGACCTAGGGCCGCCCGGCCGCGTGCCGGGACGGCCTCGCGTGGCCGACAATGGGCGTTCACACCGGGCCCAGGTGCCCGCCGGACCGCCGACTCAGGGGAGGGCAAGATGCGCCGATTCATCGTCGAGGTCGTGCTCGACGCCCTCCTCCTCTTCGTCATCGTCCTCCTGCTCGGCGCCATCTCGATCGCCCAGCCATTCCCGTTCGGGCCGACGTCCGCCCCGATCATCCGGCTCAACAACGCCGGCGTCATCGGATTCCTGACCTGGGCGGCCATCCTCGTCCTGGTCAATCGCTTTGCCCGACCGACCATCATGGCGCTGACCGGGCGCCTGCTGTTCTCGACGATGGGCCTGTTCGTGGTGATCATCAACGCGATCGCGATCTGGATCACGTCCGTCCTGTCCCCGATCAAGATCGGCATCGTCGCCGACCCGACGCTGCTCTGGGTCATCGTCGCCGCGGCGCTGTACACCGGGCTGTCGACGGTCCTCGACGCCGTTCTCGGGCTCAATCGACCGGACCTGTCCGCCGATCGGAGCCGTGGCATCTGGGGGTTCCTGGAGCGCCTGCCGACGCCACGCCGCAACGTCATCATCGAGAACCTGCGCCTCGGGCAGGTCTACAACGCGATCTACACCACCAGCCTCGACATCGCGCTGGCGGACACGCCGATCGGCTCCGTACGGCGCTGGTTCGCCCGGGTCGTGCTGGGGGACCGCTCGGTCATCGACGACCCCAGCGGCCCGGCCCGGATCCGGGCGATGCTCCAGCAGCTCGGCCCGACCTACGTGAAGATCGGCCAGATGGCGGCCAGCAGGAGCGACGTCCTGTCGCCGGAGTGGATCGCGGAGCTGTCGAAGCTCCAGAGCGAAGCCGCCCCGTTCGGCTACGACGACGTCGTGCTCATCGTCAGGAAGGAGCTCGGGGCGCCGCCCGAGGCGCTGTACGCCACGTTCGACCCGGTGCCCTTCGCGGCCGCCTCCACGGCCCAGGTCCACCAGGCAACGCTCCACGACGGGACGCTGGTCGCGGTCAAGGTCCAGCGGCCGCGGATCCAGGCCAAGACCCAGGCCGACCTCGGGGTCATGCAGGAGCTCGCGTCACTCGCCGAGCGCCGGCTGGCGACGGCCCGCAAGGTCGGGCTGCGCGGCGTCGTCGACGAGTTCGCGAAAGGCGTGCTCAAGGAGCTCGACTACCGCAACGAGGCCTACCACGCCCGCCGCCTGGCGGACGGCATGGCCCGCTTCCCCGAGATCCACATCCCGATCGTCTACGACGAGCTGTCGGGGCATCGGGTCATCACCATGGAGTTCGTCAACGGGATCAAGATCTCGAAGGCGGACGCGCTTGCGCGAAGCGGGCTTCGACACCGCGGAGCTCGGGACGGTCTTCATCCGCTCGATCATCAAGCAGGTCCTGGTCGACGGGTTCTTCCATGGCGACCCACACCCGGGCAACATCCTGGCCAACCCGATCTCGAAGCAGATCATCTTCCTCGACCTCGGGCTGGTCGGGCAGCTCAACGCCCAGCAGCGCGTGGACCTGCTGGGCCTGATCTATTCGATCAAGGAGGTCGACATCCCGGGGATCGGCGACGGCCTGCTCGCCCTTGGCAAGCCGACGCACGAGTTCGACGAGGCCGGCTTCCGCGACGACATCGACCGGCTCGCCCGCCAGTACCTGATCTACGGCAAGGCGAGCTCGCTCGGCAACGCGCTCGGGGCCTTCCTCGGTGCCGTGTTCGACAACGGGCTACCGCCTCGACAGCCAGCTGACGCTGGCGATGAAGGCCGTCATCCAGTCCGAGGAGACGGCGCGCGCCCTGTCATTCGACATCGACCTCGGCGAAGCCGCCGTCGTCGAGGCGCGGGCGGCGCTGCTCGAGAACTTCACGCCGGAGAAGATCCAGAAGCAGCTCCAGGGCAGCGCCGTGCGGATCGGCAAGGAGCTCGCCCGCCGGGTGCCGTCGCTCGAGGCCGCAACGCTCAGCTGGCTCGACCAGTACAACAAGGGCAAGTTCGTCGTCGAGGTCGACACCAAGGGCCTCGAGAAGTCGATCTCGAGCGTCAGCGAGATCGGCCGCCAGGCGACGGTCGGGGTGATCGTCGTCGGCCAGCTGATCGGCACCGCGATCGTGATGGCGATCATGCTCCAGCCGTCGCTGACCCAGTTCCAGGGCCTGGCCTATGCCGCCATGATCGCCTTCGCGGTCACCCTCGTCGTCAGCTTCGTGGTCCTGTTCCGGCTGTTCTTCGAGCGCGGCGGGCGGGAGTCCTGATCCCGGACGCTCCTCTGAGGAGGGGCCTATCATTCGATCGACGAGCGATTGGGGGATCGCAATGGCTACTGCGACATCGGAGTTCTTCGACGGGCTCGCTGCGCGCGGCCTTGAGCCGGGGTTTGGTCGCACGACCGGCAGCGTCCGGTTCGACCTGACCCGGGACGACACCACCGAGCACTGGCGCGTCGAATTCCGGCGAGGTGCCGTCACGGTCGCGCGCGCCGCCGACGCAGCCGATTGCGTCGTCCGCGCCGACGCGAGCCTGTTCGACGACCTGGCCCGTGGCCGGGCCAACGCCATGGCCGCGTTGCTGCGCGGCCAGCTCCAGGCGGACGGTGAGCCGGAGCTCCTGATCCGCTTCCAGCGGCTCTTTCCGGCGCCGACCGAGCGGAAGATGACGGCGTCCGCTCGAACCGTCGGCAAGCGGAGGGGCTGACGATGGCCACGCAGACGGTCAGGATCCTGGACGGGAACACCTTCGTCGTGTGCGACGAGCGCGGCGACGTCGAGGCCTCGCCGACCGAGCCGACGGGTCTCTTCTCGTTCGACACGCGGTTCCTGTCGAAGTGGGTGCTGACGGTCGACGGACAGAAGCTGAACTCCCTGTCGGTCGATGACCTCCAGTACTTCCAGTCGCGGTTCTTCCTGGTGCCCGGGACCGGCACGGTCTACATCGACGCCAAGCTGTCGGTCATCCGGGAGCGCTCCGTCGGCGACGGGTTCCACGAGGAGCTGACGGTCCTCAACCACGAGAGCGAGCCGGTGGAGCTCACGATCCGGATCGATGCGGCCAGCGACTTCGCCGACCTGTTCGAGGTCAAGGACGCGCTCAAGAAGGTGGGCGACTACGCCACGCGGATCGAGGACGGCCGGCTGCACCTCCAGTACGCCCGCGAGACGTTCAAGCGCGAGACCGTCATCTCCGCCTCGGCACCGGCCAGCGTCGACGAGCACGGCCTGACGTTCGCCGTCCGGTTAGAGCCGCACGGCAGCTGGACGACCGATCTCGACGTCGTCACGACGCGTGCCGGCGCCGCCGGTACCTACGCGAAACCGAAGTACCAACGCGGCCGAAAGCAGGCCCGCCCGAACCTGGAGGGCGGCCTCGAACGGTGGATCGGAGGCGCTCCCCGCCTCGAATGCGACCTCGCGCCGCTGAAGGCCACGTACCAGCGCAGCCTGATCGACCTGGCGGCCCTCCGGTTCTCGCCGCCCGTTGCCGGCGGGAAGAGCCTGCCGGCCGCGGGGTTGCCGTGGTTCATGACGATGTTCGGCCGCGACAGCATCTTCACCAGCCTGCAGTCGCTCCCGTTCACGCCCGAGCTGGCGGCCACGACCCTGCGCGTGCTCGGCAACTGGCAGGGCAGTCGTCGTGACGATTTCCGCGATGAGGATCCCGGCCGGATCCTGCACGAGATGCGATACGGCGAGATGGCGGCGTTCGAGGAGCGCCCGCACTCGCCCTACTACGGCTCGGTCGACGCGACCCCGCTGTACGTCGTGCTCCTCGACGAGTACGAGCGCTGGACCGGCGACAGGAAGCTGGTCCGCGACCTCGAGTTCGAGGCCCGCGCCGCCCTCAACTGGATCGACGAGTACGCCGACCTCATGGGCAACGGCTACATCTCGTACAAGCGGCGCAACGAGCAGACCGGGATCGAGAACCAGTCGTGGAAGGATTCCTGGAACTCGATCTCGTACAGCGACGGCCGGCTGCCGAGCTTCCCGCGGGCGACGTGCGAGCTCCAGGGCTACGCCTACGACGCGAAGCTGCGTGGCGCGCGGCTGGCGCGGCTGGTCTGGAACGACCCGGCCTTCGCAGACCGGCTCGAGCGGAGGCGCACGACCTCAAGCGGCGCTTCAACCGCGACTTCTGGCTGGCCGATCGCGGGTATTTCGCGATCGCCCTCGACGCCGACGGCAGCCAGGTCGATTCGCTCGCGTCGAACAACGGGCTCCTCCTGTGGAGCGGGATCGTCGACACGGCGAAGGCGAAGTCGGTCGTCGACCACCTGATGGGGCCGCGGCTGTACTCGGGCTGGGGCGTGCGAACGCTGGCCGAGGGCGAGGCCCGCTACAACCCGATCGGCTATCACCTCGGGACGGTCTGGCCGTTCGACAACTCGTTCATCGCCTGGGGCCTGCGGCGCTACGGGTTCAAGGAGGAGGCGGCCCGCATCGCGTGGGACATCCTTGACGCCGCCGCGCTGTTCGACGGGCGCCTGCCGGAGGCGTTCGGCGGCTACGACCGGTCGGTGACGAAGTACCCGGTCCAGTACCCGACGGCCTGCAGCCCGCAGGCCTGGTCGACCGGTGCGCCGCTGCTGCTGCTGCGCACGATGCTCGGGCTCGAGCCGATCGGCGACCACCTCGTCGTCGACGCGGCCCTGCCCGACGCGATCGGCCACCTCGAGCTGCTCGACATCCCCGGTCGCTGGGGCAGGATCGATGCCTTCGGCCGCGGCCGGGTCAAGCTCGACGGACCCGTGACCAAGGCCCAGTCCGGGCGGCCGAGCGGAGCGCGGAGCGCCAAGGCGTCACGCGGCGGCTGAGCCGTTCGCCCGCCACGACCGGCCCGCTCTACACTCCCCCTGTCGAACCCGCAGGAGGCCACGCCTTGGCGAAACCCTACGTGCGACTGACCCAGCCCCTCGTCCGCGACACGAAGGGCGGCGAGCTTCGACCCGCGACGTGGGACGAGGCGCTCGACCGGACCGTCGAAGGGTTCCGGGCCGCGAAGGCGGCTCACGGCCCGACGACATTCGGCACCTTCAGCTGCAGCAAGGCGACCAACGAGGTCAACTTCGCGGCCCAGAAGTTCAGCCGGGCGGTCCTGGGCAGCAACAACATCGACAGCTGCAACCGGACGTGACACGCCCCTAGCGTCGCCGGTCTGGCGACCGTGTTCGGTGCCGGTGGCGGCACAAGTTCATACCGTGAGGCCGAGGATACGGACCTGATCGTCCTGTGGGGCAGCAACGCCCGCGAGACGCATCCGATCTTCTTCCATCACCTGCTCAAGGGGGTCCGCAAGGGCGCCCGGCTGTACGCGGTCGACCCGCGCCGGACGTCGTCCGCCGAGTGGGCCGACATCTGGCTCGGGCTCGACGTCGGCAGCGACATCGCCCTTGCCAACGCGATGGCCCGCGAGATCATCCACGCCGGCCTCGAGAACCGCGAGTTCATCGAGCGCGCCACCGTCGACTTCGACGCGTACAAGGCGAAGGTCGAGTCGTACACGCTCGAGTACGCCGAGAGCGAGACCGGCGTCCCGGCCGAGGCCATCCGCGAGCTGGCCCACGCCTTCGCCACGGCCCCGCGGGCGATGATCTGCTGGACGCTCGGGATCACCGAGCACCACAACGCGGTCGACAACGTGCTGGCCCTCATCTCCCTCGTCCTGCTGACCGGGCATGTCGGCCGGTACGGCAGCGGCGTCAACCCGTTGCGTGGCCAGAACAACGTCCAGGGCGGCGGCGACATGGGCGCCCTCCCCGACCGCCTGCCCGGCTTCCAGCATGTCGAGAACGATGTGCTTGCGCGCGAAGTTCGATGCCGAGTGGGGCGTCACGGTCCCGCCGGCGCGCGGCTGGCACCTGTCGGGCATGTTCGACGCGATGGAGCGGGGCGACCTGACCGCGGTCTACTGCATCGGCGAGAACCCGGTCCAGTCCGAGGCCGACCAGAAGCGGGCGATCCACCTGCTCGAAGGCCTCGACATGCTGGTCGTCCAGGATCTGTTCCTGACCAAGACCGCGGAGCTGGCCGACGTGGTCCTGCCGGCGACCGCGGCCTGGGCCGAGTCGGAGGGCACCGTCACCAACTCGGAGCGGCGCGTCCAGCGCGTGCGCAAGGCCGTCGACCCACCGCCCGGGGCGCGCGACGACCTCGAGATCATCTTCGACATCGCCAACCGGATGGGCGCCGGCTGGGGCGCCGCCGTTCCCGAGGCCGTCTGGGACGAGGTCCGCCGCCTGTCCCCGGTCCACGCCGGGATGAGCTACCGGCGCCTCGAGGACCTCGGCGGGATCCAGTGGCCGTGCTACGACGAGACGCATCCCGGCGAGCTGTTCCTCCACTCGCGACTGTGGGAAGACCCGGTGCCCGGCAACCGCGTCCCGTTCGTGCCGGTCGACCACGACCCACCGGTCGACAAGCTGACCGACGACTACCCGATCCGGTTGACCACCGGCCGGCGCCTCGACTCGTACAACACCGGCGTCCAGACCGCGGGCTACACCTCGCCGCTCCGCCGCGGCGAGAGCCTCGACATCAGCCCGGAGGACGCCGCCGCCTACGAGCTGGCCGAAGGCGAGGCGGTGCGCGTCGTGTCGCGCCGCGGCCAGGTCGAGGTTCCCATCCGGATCGACCCGTCGTTGCGGCCAGGGCTGACGTTCATGACCTTGCACTTCCAGGACGACGTGGCCGTCAACCTGCTGACGATCGACGCGACCGACCCGAAGTCGGGCACGGCCGAGTTCAAGGCGACGGCCATCCGGATCGAGAAGCTGGCGGTCGCGGCGCCCGCCTGACGACCGCCGCGCGGCGCGCACGCTCCTGTACAGTGGCGGCGGTCCCGGGCCAACCGCCGTCGGCGACCACGTTGGAGGGTCGTCGTCATGTGCCTGCTCCTCGCGATCTTCGTCCTACTCGGACCACGAGCCGTCATCTTCTTCTGGTGGCTGGTCGAGCCGCAGCGCTGGGCGCTCACCTTCCAGTCGGCATTCATCCCGATCATCGGCATCCTGTTCCTGCCATGGACCACGATCATGTACGTGATCGTCTTCCCGGGCGGCATCGAGGGGCTCGACTGGCTGTGGCTGGCCATCGGGCTGGCCGTGGACATCGCCTCGTACGGCAGCAGCGCGTTCGGTAACCGCGCTCCGCCACGTTCAGCCAGTACGACGGGGACGCCGCCCCGTAGGACGTGGGGTCCTGGCTCAGACCTCGTCCGAGGACAGCGCCCGCAGGATCAGCTCGAAGCCGATCGACCAGGGCCGCGCCGACGAGCGCGACCTCGATTCCGAGCGCGATCCAGGCGACGATGAACACGATCACGCCGATGCCGATGCGCTCGACCGCCTGACGGTTGTCGCGGAGGGTCGTCTCGAGCGTGTCGCGGGTCGGGCGCCGGGCGCCGGCGGCCGCAACCCCGTCGCTGCCCATGGCCATGGCCACCGATCCGGCCTGGCCGGCGGTCGCGCTCGCCTTTGAGCCGGCCGCGTTGAGCCAGGCGGGACGCCCGGCCAGGTAGGCCGCGATGGCCACGATCCCGGTTGCGATGAGGATGACCGTCGTCAGGCCGCGGAGGTCGGCGACCGTGGCGTCGACGACGGACCGGACGGCGCCGGCGAGCCCCTCGTCGGCGATCCCCCCGATGATCGCGTTGACCCCGGCGTTGATGGCGAGGCGGGCCAGCAGGAACGCGATGATCGTGCCGATCGCCACGTAGATCAGCATCCGGCGGCGATCGCGCGCCAGCCAGATCGCGAGGGCCACGAGCAGGAAGCTCAGGACGATCAGCAGGATGACCGCGAGATCGAGCACGCGGACGACGGTGCGCGCGGTGAGCAGCCGGTCGGCGGGCATCAGCTGGATCGTCCCGAACGTCTCAGGCAGGGTCACGCCCAACGCGGTCTCGAGCCGCCCGGCGAGGACGCCCGGCGCCTCCGGGTTGGACAGGTCGGGCAGCTGGATGTCGGCGGGCAGGATGCCCATCGACTGGAGCTCGGCGAGGGCCGCGCCGACGACCGGGAAGACCTCGATGACGACGTAGCCGTCGACCACGCTCACGGCATCGGATTCCCTCGCGCAGCAGGCGCATGACCTGCTCATGGGCGAACGCGACGGTGTTGACCAGCGCCTGCTGGATGCGCGAGTCCTTGAGGGCGACCTGGAGCCGCCTGTCGATCGCCTCGCGGACGGCCTCCGTCAGCGGAGCCGCCAGCGGCAGCATCGCCTCCGGGAGGCGAGCGGAGACCCGCGCCTCGACGCCGATCGCGTCGACGACCTGCGTGCTGATCGCGTCGGCGAGCGGGTCGATGACCGCCGGCTCGTCCACGACGGTCGTCACCAGGCGCGGTGAACCGGTCCGTGTTGAACGCAACCTGGTGGGCCCAGACCATGACGGTCGTGACCAGGATCAACAGGCAGGCCAGGACCAGCGCGATCCCGGCCAGGATTCGCCGCGAGCGGCGCGCCGGCGGGCGTGCCGGTTCCGTCGTCGTAGGCGTCGTCGTCGTGTCCACGGTCCCCTCCATCCCTGCCCTTTGGGCGGGACCGAAGGGTAGCAGGCGACACACCCGGGAACGAGCGGTTTCGCGCCGGCGCGCTCCGCCGAAGCCGCGCCGACATCGTCATCGCGATCGCGTGCTAGCCTCACGGTCCGCGCCACGCGCGTCGACGGGTGGGGCTCAGGAGGGACCAGTCATGGCAGCGAAGACGGCATCCAGCGGCAAGCGCCCGGCGAAGGCCAGCGCGGCGGCCAAGGCGGCAACGAAGGCGACGGCGAAGGCCGGCGACGGCGGCGACGGCCAGCACCAAGGCGCCGACCGCCGCGGCCAAGGGCGCCGCGGCCAAGGGCGCCGCGGCCAAGGGCGGCGCGAGCAAGGCCAAGACGAAGGCCCCGACCAAGGCCCGCGGCAAGGCCAGCGCGAAGGCGACCGCAGAGCTCGCGCGGACGGCTGCCCAGGCCGAGGCGATCGACGGCACCGCGCGTGTCGTGGCCGGCATGGAAGTCGCGGCCGCAGCGGCCGACGCGGCCGCAGCCGGCCGTGCGTCGGTGGTGCGT
Organism: uncultured Chloroflexia bacterium; assembly: GCA_963721545.1. Lineage (GTDB taxonomy): Bacteria > Chloroflexota > Limnocylindria > Limnocylindrales > CSP1-4 > SPCO01. The sequence goes on along the minus strand of CAVRKB010000001.1, from coordinate 62,166 downwards.
GGCGCCAGCGACCTCACCCGCGGCGCGGACGAGCTCGTCGTAGCCGGTCGTGTGGCCGCGCTCGGCGACGTCGTCGCGGCCGCCGGGATCAACGACGTCGAGCAGGGTGCGCAGCTGCTCGCGACCTCGGAGGACATCGCGATCCTCGGCGCCGTCGTCGGGGCGATCAGCGAGGACGACCTCGATCGCGGGCTCCAGGTGGCGCGGGTCAGCGGCGAGCTCAGCGCGGTGGCGATCGTCGTGAGCCGGATCGGGATGCCCGTCCTGGCCGCGTTCCTCGCCGATCGCGGCGACCAGCTCCTCGACGTGTCGGTCGATTCGATCGTCCGCGCCGGCGGCACCCGGGCGATCGCCCGGGCCCTCGCCGAGACCGGCGAGCGGGTCGAGATCCTCGGTGCGACCGAGGCGGCGGAGGGCGTGGCGCGGATCGTCGTGGCCGAGGGCCTCGCCGAGCGCGGCGACGAGCTGGCGGAGGACGGCGCTGCGCTGGCCTACGAAGGCTTCGAGGAGATGGAGGTCGGCGAGGCCGTCCGCCGAACCGCGGTCGAGGTCGGGGCCGCCGGGCTTGCCGAGGCCGCCGTGGGCATGGAGGAGATCGGCTCCGCCGGCGCGCTGGCCGACATGGCGGACGACCTCAAGAACTGATCGGGGTCCCTCCGGGGCGACGCCCCGAGGCGCCCAGCGTCAGCGTGCCGGAAAATGCGCAACATCGTTTGCACCTGGCGAGGACGTTCCGTCGCCATGCCGCGCGGCAGTCGATAATGCGGTCGGGCGGCCGCCGCCGCCCGGCACGGATAGCCAGATCGAGCGCTCAACGCCGCGGCAAGCGGAAGCCTAGCTCGAGGTCCGGAATGCGATGAGCACGCGCGCGACCGGCGGGGAACCGCCTCCAGGCCCAAATCAAGTCGCCTTGATGGAGTCACCCGGGTTCTGGGTGATCGTGCGCTACGCCATCCTCTTCGGCGTCGTTCTGGCCTTTGCCGCGTTGGCGTTCCTGACAGTGGTGGCGTTCGGCACCAACCTCTGGTTCAGCCTTCCCGATGACCTCGGATGGTTCGGCGGCAGCCCCTGGTGGGTGGCGGTGACCGCTGGGGCCGGTCTGGTCGTTGGATTGCTACGCCACGTTCTTCGAGTACCAGATCGCGTGCCCGGCACGGTCGCCATGATCCAGGCTGGGCGCGTCGAGCCGTCCATGGTGCTGGGAGCGGTCGCCGTTTCGGTGGTGTCGCTCAGTGGCGGGGCGAGCCTCGGGCCCGAGGACGCACTGGGGAAGATGGGCGGCGGGCTGGGGACCTGGATCTCCGAGCGGCAGAAGCTCAGCGACGACCTCCGCGCGACGAACACGCTCAGTGGGATGTCCGCGAGCTACGGCGGCCTGTTGTCGTCTCCGATCCTGGCGTCGATCCTCACGCTCGAGATCGGGCGACCGACCGCCGCCCGCTTCGCCGATACGCTGGTCGGGGGTCTTCTGGCCGCCTCGGTCGCGTTCGCCGTGTTCTTTCCGATCGCGGGCTCGACGTTCGTCGGGATCTACACGCTGCCGCCCTACCAATACGAGGATTGGCACATGCTCGCGGCGATCCCCCTAGGTCTCGCGGCCGGTGCCCTCGCGCTGATCACCGTCGTCGCTATCGCGCTCATGAAGAGACTCACGGCCCCGCTTGCGAAGTTCCCGATCCTGCGGCCGGTCATCGGCGGGATCGTCTTCGGGCTCGTCGGCGTCGCCCTGCCCCTGACATTGTTCACCGGGACCGATCAGCTCACGACGGTGATCAACGACGGGGCGGCGCTCGGCAGCGGGCCTGTTGATCGCGATCGTATTCGCGAAGATCCTCGTGTTCGCAGTCTGTGAGGCCACCGGCTTCATCGGCGGGCCGTTCCTCGTCATGCTGTTCATCGGCGGCACGGCCGGGGTGACCGCCCACCGTGCTGCTCCCTGGCCTGCCGGAGGGCCTCGCCTTCACGACGATGTTCGCCGCCCTCCCGGCGGCGCTCGTCCCCGCCCCGTTCTCGCTGCTCCTGATCGGCGCCCTCACGACCCAGATCGGCACGCTGCAGATCGCGCCGGTCGCCGTCGCGGTACTCACCGCCTACCTCGCCATCTCCGGATCGGGCGTGCTCATGTCGCTGGCCCGCCGGCAGGCCACGGCTGCCGCGACTCCCACCGCCTGACCGCTCCCCGCCGGCGGCGCCTACACTCGAAGCGATGGATCTGCACGTCATCGGGCCGCTGGCGTCGCCCGCCGAGCGCGCCGCGGTGGATGCGGTCCTCGGCCCGCCGAGTCGGGCTGGGTCGGCGGCGCGCGGGACTCGCGGGTCGACGGGCACGCCGCGCGCGGCGGGCACGCAACGCGCGCCAGACGCTCCCAGCTGATCCCGGCGCTCCATGCCGTCCAGTCGCGGATCGGCTGGATCAGCCAGCCTGCGCTCAACTACGTCTGCCGCCGACTGGCCGTCGCCCCGGCCGAGGCCTATGGCGTGGCGACGTTCTATGCCCTGTTCGCGACGAACCCGCGGCCACCGCTCGTGGCCCATGTCTGCGACGACATCGCCTGCCGGCTGGCCGGCGCGGAGGAGCTGTGCGCCGACCTGACGCGGGCCGTGGGGCCGGCCGGCGAGCCGGCACGGGACGGCCGCGCGACCTGGCTGCGCAGCCCGTGCCTCGGCCTGTGCGACCGGGCGCCGGCGGCGCTGGTCACGATCGCCGGCGAGACGGCCGCGACCTTCGCGATCGCGCCGACCGACGCGGTCGGCGGTGACCGGCGCCCTCGAGACCGGCTCGCGCGCCGGCGGGCGGACGGCCACGGAGCCACCGGCCGTCGGGTCGTCGCGGCTGCTGGGTCGCATCGGCGTCGTCGACCCGACGTCGCTCGACGACTACCGGGCGAGACGGCGGCTACCTCGCCCTGGCGCGCGCGTTCGAGCTCGGCCCCGAGGCCGTCATCGCCGAGGTGACCGCGTCCAAGCTGATCGGCCGTGGCGGCGCCGCGTTCCCGACCGGGCGCAAGTGGGCCGCCGTCGCGGCCCAGCCGGCGCAGCCGCACTACCTCGTGTGCAACGCCGACGAGTCCGAGCCGGGCACGTTCAAGGACCGCGTCCTGATGGAGGGCGACCCGTTCGCGATCGGTCGAGGCGATGACGATCGCCGCGTTCGCCACCGGCGCGTCGAAGGGCTACCTCTACATCCGCGGCGAGTACCCGGAGGCCGAGGCGCGGATCGCCGCCGCGATCGCCGGCGCGCGCGAGGCCGGCCTCCTCGGCGCGGACATCCTCGGCTCGGGCTTCGCCTTCGACATCGAGCTGCGCCGCGGCGCCGGCGCCTACATCTGCGGCGAGGAGACGGCGCTGTTCGAGTCGATCGAGGGCAAGCGCGGCGAGCCGCGCAACAAGCCGCCGTTCCCGGTCGAGGTCGGCCTCTTCGGCAAGCCGACCGTCGTCAACAACGTCGAGACGCTGGCCAACGTGCCGCTCATCGTGCTCGAGGGCGGCGACGCGTTCGCCGCGATCGGCACCGAGGGCTCGACCGGCCCGAAGCTGTTCTGCCTGTCCGGCAACGTCGCGCGGCCCGGCGTCTACGAGGTCGCGTTCGGGGCGACGCTGCGCGACCTGATCGAGCTGGCCGGCGGCGTGCCGGGCGACCGGCGCGATCCGGGCGATCCTGCTCGGCGGCGCGGCCGGCGTCTTCGTCGGGCCCGACGCGCTCGACATGCCGCTGACGTTCGAGGGGACCCGGGCCACCGGCGCGACGCTCGGCTCGGGCGTCGTCATGGTCTTCGACGAGACCGCCGACCTGGTCGACACGCTCCGCCGGATCGCCCAGTTCTTCCGCGACGAGTCGTGCGGCCAGTGCGTCCCGTGCCGGGTCGGCACCGTGCGCCAGGAGGAGCTGCTGGCGCGCCTCGCGGCCGGCTCGCGGGTCCGCCCGCGCGACGAGGAGCTGGCCCTGCTCCGCGAGATCGGCCAGGCGATGCGCGACGCCTCGATCTGCGGCCTCGGCCAGACCGCGTCGTCGGCGATCGAATCGGCGCTGCGCCAGCCCGGGATGGTGGCGCTGTGACGCGACGGGCTCAGCATGGACCGCGACCCGGCGCCCGATCCGCTCGCACCGCACAGCGGCGAGGACCCCGGGGCGCAGCCGCTGACCGACATCCTGCTCACGCCGCCGGCCCGCGCCGAGCCGGCCGCCGACGCCGCCGCCGGCGAGGCGCCGGCGCCGATCGAGCTCACCATCGACGGCCAGGCCGTGACCGTGCCGGCCGGCTCGACGATCCTCGACGCCTGCCGGGCGCAGGGCATCGACACGCCGACGCTGTGCTACCTCGAGAACCTGACGCCGGTCAACGTCTGCCGGGTCTGCGTCGTCGAGGTCAACGGCTCGCGCGTGCTCGTGCCCGCCTGCTCGCGCCAGGTCGAGGCCGGCATGGAGGTCCAGACCGACTCCGAGCGCGTCCGGCTCTCGCGCAAGATGGTGCTCGAGTTCCTCGGCTCGTCGGTCGACCTGTCGCTGACCGGCCGACGCGCCCGACGGGTCGATCGCCGCGCTACCCGGAGCGCTACGGCGCCGATCCCGGCGCGCTACGGCCCGCCGGCGCGCGCCGGCGGCCGCCGGCGAGCGCGACGCGCACGAGCCCGGCCACCACCACGCCGCCGGCCGGCGACGCCGACGGCCGCGACCGTCGCCCAGCCGGTCAAGGTCGACAACGACCTCTACGTCCGCGACTACGCGAAGTGCATCCTCTGCTACAAGTGCGTCGAGGCGTGCGGCGAGGACGCCCAGAACACGTTCGCCATCGCCGTCGCCGGCCGCGGCTTCGACGCCCGGATCTCGACCGAGTAGGCCGTCCCGCTGCCCGATTCGGCCTGCGTCTACTGCGGCAACTGCATCGGCGTCTGCCCGACCGGCGCGCTGATGTTCAAGTCCGAGTACGACATGCGCGCGGCCGGCACCTGGGACGAGGCGGCCCAGACGCGTGACCGACACGATCTGCCCGTACTGCGGCGTCGGCTGCACGCTGACGCTCCACGTCCAGGACGACCCGATCGTCAAGGTCACCTCGCCGACTCGACTCGTCGGTGACCGACGGCCACCTCTGCATCAAGGGCCGCTTCGGCTTCGAGTTCGTCAACAACCGCGCCGACGGCTGACCGCGGCGTGCTCGAGGTCGCGCGGCCGAGCCGCCCAGCCGAGCCGCTGAGGTCGCGCAGGTCGATCCGGCCGTCGTGCGCGTAGACGTTGAAGCCGTCGCCGCGCAGGAAGCCGACCAGCGTCACGCCGAGCCGCTCCGCGGTCTCGATCGCGAGGTCCGACGGCGCCGACACCGCGCACGATGATCGGGATGCCGGCGACGGCGGCCTTCTGGACGATCTCGAAGCTGACCCGGCCCGACGACCATCAGCATCCGCTCGTGGAGCGGCAGCGCCCCGGCCAGCACCTGCGACCCGACGAGCTTGTCGAGCGCGTTGTGGCGCCCGACGTCCTCGCGGATCGCGACGAGCTCGCCGGCCGGGCGTGAACAGCCCGGCCGCGTGGAGCCCGCCGGTCTCGTCGAACGCGCGCTGGGCGGCGCGCAGCAGGTCCGGCAGGGCGAGGATGACCGCCCGCGCGACGACCGGCCCGGCGCGGCAGCGGCTCGCAGCGGAGCGCGACCTCGTCGATCGAGGCCTTGCCGCAGATCCCGCACGACGCCGTCGCGACGAAGTGGCGCTCGGCGACCTCGATGCGTCGAACGGCACGCGACAGCCGGACGAGGATCGTGTCGTCGGGCTGGCTGAGCGCCGCCGGGTCGCCGCCGCTCGAGCCGAGCGACCTCGGGGCCGTCGATGCAGGCCCTCGGTCCGGAGGAACCCGACCGCCAGCTCGTCCTCGTGCCCGGGCGTCCGCATCGTGACCGCGACCGCGACCGGCTCCTGGCCCGGGCCGGCGGCGCGGATCTCGAGCGGCTCCTCGCCGACGACCCGGTCGTCGCGGACCTCGAGCGACTCGCCGCGGACGGCGACGATCCGCCGGCTCGTGACGTGCCGGACGGGCGGCGAGCCGTCGTCGCTCAGCCGGCACGAGGTCGCTTCGAGCGCGCGGCCGAACGCGGTCAGCGCGTCGCTCGCCACCTCGCGCGGCCTCGAGCGCCTCGCCGAGGGCCGGCGAGGCCCGCCAGCCCGCCGACCGGTCGCCGCCCATCGGATGAACCCGTCTGCCGCCGCCGCGTACGCGTCGAGCATGGCCGTCGCCGCGGCATGGGCGGCCGCGTAGCAATCGGCCGGTGGATGCTCGCGCAGCCAGTCGCGCTCGCCGTCGGCGAAATCGAGGATGGCCACGGCCGCCGCGTGGACCGCATCCGTGTTCTGCGCCTGGGCCGCGGTCGACAGGTCCTGGTTGAGTTGCTCGACCGTCGTCCGGTCGTCGTTGACCCGGAGCAGGAACTCGGCGTAGGCGAGGCGGGGGTCGCCGGTCGCGCGGGGCGGCGCCGTCGCGGGCCGGCTGGTCGCGGCAGGTGACGCTGTCGCCGAGGCCGACGCCGACGCGGCGATCGTCGGTGACGGCGACGCCACCGAGGTCGCGGGCGGGAGCAGCCCGCTCGACCCGACCGGCGACGCGGACGGCACGGCGGCCTGCCGCGGCGCCGTCACCGCCACGAGCGCGACGAGGGCCACGACCACGACACCTCCGAGCACGAGCCACCGTCGAGTCGACATCCGCGACGAGTGTACGGGCGTTCGCCGCAGCGGACGGTCGCGCATGATGGGCCGGTGCTGACCAAGCCCGAGCGGGCCTTCCTCACCGCAACGCGGCGCGCCGTCCTGGCCACGATCCGACCGGACGGCAGGCCACGGCTCGTCCCGATCTGCTTCGTCCTCGATCCCGAACCGCCGGTCCTGTACACGCCGCTCGACGACAAGCCCAAGCGCGACGACGACCCGCTCGCGCTCGCCCGAGTCCGGGACATCGAGACCGACCCGCGGGTGACCGTGCTGGCGGATCGCTGGGACGAGGACTGGTCACGGCTCGCCTGGCTCCGCATCGACGGACGGGCGGCATTGGTCGCGCCCGGCGCGGCCGGCCGCGCGACCGTCGTCGAGGCCCTCCGCGCGAAGTACCCGCCGTACCGGTCGCACCGCCTCGAGACGCGCCCGGTCATCGCCATCACCGTCGAGCACACGACGGGTTGGGGCCCGCTCGGCCCGGACGACGCCCTAACGGTCGAGGAACACGGCCTTCGCCAGCGGCCGCAGGCAGTGGGTCGAGCTCATCGCCTGGAGGTAGCCCCCGGCGTTGAGCATCGCAACGATGTCGCCCTCCTCGACCGGCGGCATCGGGTAGTCCTCGGCGAACACGTCGCCGGCCTCGTTGATGTTGCCGGCCACCGTGACCCGCTCGGTCCGGTCCGCCCCGGCCGCCCGGCAGACCACGAACTCCTGGGCGAAGCGGTAGATGAAGTACGAGCAGTTGAGGTTCCAGCCGACGTCGAGGCCGACGAACGTGACGCCACGCCGGTCCTCGACGCTGACGACCTCGCCGAGCAGGATCGCCGCGTCCTTCGACAGCAGGTCGCCCGGCTCGCAGCGCGATGGTCACGCCGAGCGGTCCGAGGTGGCGGGCGAGCACGGCCGCGTAGGCGTCGAGATCGACCGCGCGTTCCTCCTGGCGGGCCGGCGCCCCGAGCCCGCCGCCGACGTTGACCTCGGCGATCGGGTGGCCGGCCGCCCGCAGGACGCCGACCGCGTCGACGCCCGCGCGAGCGCCCGCTCGAACCCGTCGAGCCCGTCGGCCAGCCAGCCCGACCCGGCGTGGAAATGGACCGTGTCGATCGCGAGGTCGTGGCGGCGCGCCGCAGCGATCGCGTCGTCGAGCCGCTCGAGGTCGATCCCGAACTTGGTCGGCCGGTCGCCGGCATATTCGAGGTGCTCGTTGTACCCGGCGCCGGTGCCCGGGATCGACGCGGACCCCGATCGCGCTCCCCGGCGCCCGCCGGCCGAACCGCTCGATCTGGCTGATCGCGTCGAGGTTGACGTGGACGCCGTGGGCCAGGATGACGTCGAGGTCGCGCTCGGACACGTTCGTCCCGGTGTAGCTGATCTCGTCGGGCCGCCAGCCGCTGGCGAGCGCGCGCTCCACCTCGCCGGGTGAGCAGGCATCGATCCCGATCGCTTCGGTCGACCCGGGCTCGCCGAGTGCGCGGAAGACCTCGAGGACCTCCGGCAGCGGGTTGGCCTTGAGCGCGAACCGGACGCGATACGGGAAGCCCGTGGCGGCCAGTGCGGCCTGCAGCCGTCGTGCGTGCTCGGCAAATCGGCGCCGGTCATAGACGAACAGCGGCGTCCCGAATTCGCGCGCTAGCGCCTCGGCGTCGAGCCCGGCCACGCGCACCCGGCCGGCCTCGTCGATGTCGAGGCCGGGGCGAACCCACCATGGCGCGGCGGTCAGGACCACGCGCCCAATGTAGCCGACGGTAGCGGCGTCAGGCCCGGGCGCGAGCGGTTCCGGAGCCGGGCGTCCAGCGGTTGGGGCCTTCCTCGACCTCGACGCCGAGCGCGCCGAGCAGCCGGTCCGAGGCGCGCGGCAATCTCCGCGACCGCGGTCTCGAACGCCTCGGTATTGCGCGCCGATGGGGCCCGGAAGCCGCTGATCTTGCGGACGTACTGGAGGGCGGCTGCCTCCAGCTCGCCGGTCGTTGCGGCCTCGTCGGCCCGACGCAGGGTCTTGATGCTTCTGCACATGCGACGAGGGTACCCAAGGATGGCGACGTACGCTACCGCCGATGCCGACCACCCGAGCCCCGAGGCCCGCCGCCCTCGTCGCGATGGTCGTGGCCGCCGTGCTCGTCGGGTTGCTCATCGCACTCGTGATCGACGTCGCGCGCAACGGCGGGCCCGGCGGCTGGCTCGCCCGCCACCAGCTGCCCGCGCCGTATCTCGCCGGCGGACAACGGTTCGACGTCGGCGGGCGGGCGCTGTATCTCGACTGCCGCGGCTCGGGGACGCCGACCATCGTGCTCGAGGCCGGCTCGGGCGCAGACAGCTCCACCTGGGTCGCCGTCCACGACGAGCTGGCGGCCACGACCAGGACGTGCGCCTACGACCGCGCCGGACGTGGCCGCAGCGATCCGCGCGAGCGGCACACGCTCGGGGACGCGGCCACGGACCTGCGGCGCCTGCTGGCCGCGGCCGGGGAGCAGCCGCCGTTCATCGTGGTCGGCCATTCGCTCGGCGGGGCCTACGGCCGCGTGTTCGCGGGGACGTACCGGCCGGAGGTCGCCGGGCTCGTCCTCGTCGACGCGTTCAAGCCGGACCTCGAGAAGGCCTGGATCCACCCGCTGCTCGGCCCGCTCCGCGGCGAGTACGAAGCCCGGCTCGACGGCCTGCGCGCCCAGGTGGCGGCCACGGACTCGCTCGATTGGCCGGCCAGCGAGGCGCAGCTCCGGCTAGGCGGGCTGGCCGGCCTGCCGATCGAGGCCCTCGAGGCGCCGCGCGGCGAGCCGCGCCTCGACCAGCCGACGAACGACGCCATCGCGGCCGCCCGGCAGGCCGGCATCGAATCGCTGTCGCCGGGATCCGTGACCTACACGATCGCGTGGGGTGCCGGCCACAACATCCAGTTCGACCGGCCGGACCTGGTCGTCGCCGCGGCACGCCGCCTGGTCGAGCTCGCTCGCTGACGCGCGGCGACTGCCGTCCGCCCTGCGGGCGGGCTATCCTCGCCCCGATGACGCGGCTTCGGAGGGAGGAACCCAGCGATGCGGTTCTTGAAACGCGGCTCGCCGGCTGACGACATCGGCGACTTCTGGGCCTGGTGGCCCGGCAATCGTGACCGGGTCGCCGCGGCCATCGCGACCGGCGGCTTCGACGACCGCCTGATCGAGGACATCGGCCGTGCCGTCAACACGATCCATCCGGCCATGGCCTGGGAGCTGGGCCCCGGGCGCACGGCCCAGCACGCCTTCTGCATCTCGCCGGAAGGGAACGCGGAGCTCCGCCAGGTGGCGCTGCGCTGGCTCGCGGCGGCGCCGCCGGTCGATGCGACATGGGAATACCACCCGTCGAGGCAGGCCGCGGCGTCGCTGTCGGGCGTGGCCATCGGCCCTTCGTCATTCGACTTCCCGGCGATGCGGGCGATCACCTCGTGGGACGAACAGCGACAGCGGGTCGACGTCCGGTTATGGCACCCGGGCTTCGACGGCGCGCCGCAGCAGGTCAAGCTCCAGGTCGCCTTCCTGTTCCTCGACAACCTCCTGGGCGAGGACGACGTCGAACGCTGGGTCGGCCAGATCGACATCCTCGACGCCCCGACCGGCGGGCGGACGCCGGACGAGCTGAAGGCGGAGGTCGAGCGGCGGGCGATCGAAATCGAGCGGCGACGCGAACTGGGTCCTCGGGACGATGTCCCGTCCGGACGGAACGAACACGATCATCGTCGCCGACGCTTCGCTCAAGCGGATCGATCACCCGTTTGCCGACCATCACGTCGACGATCGCGATCCTGCTGGGCGTCGATCGGATGCCCAACGAGGCGGAGTCCGAGGTCCTCAACGCGGAGGAGGACGACCTCCTCGCGCGCCTCGGCGGCGCCGCCATCTATCGTCGGCCGGACGACGGCTGCCGGCGTCCGAACCCTCCATTACGTCACCGAGGCACCCGACGCGATGCGGCCGGCGATCGATGCCTGGGCTGCCTCGCTCCCCGATTCGATCGTCGAAGGGTTGCCCGCGAGGCGGATCAAGGTCAACTTCGAGCCCGACATGGACTGGTCGTTCCGGTCGGAGCTCGGCCTCGGGTGACGGCCGCGACGGACGTCATCGAGGCGCTCGGGCTGCGCGCCCATCCCGAGGGCGGCTGGTACGCCGAGACGTGGCGTGCGCCCGTCGGTCGCCGGTGGGCGTCCCTCCGCCAGCGCGATCGTGTACCTCCTCGCCGCGGGCGAGCGATCGCACTGGCATCGCGTCGACGCGGCCGAGGTCTGGCAGATCTCGGCCGGCGATCCGCTCGAGCTGCGCGTCTGGACCGAGGGCGACGGCGCCACGACCGTCCATCGCCTCGCCACGGACCTGTCGATCGGCTCGGTGGTGCAGGCCGTGGTCCCGGCCGGATCGTGGCAGGCCGCACGCTCGCTCGGCGCATGGACGCTGGTCGGCTGCATGGTCTCGCCGGCCTTCGAGTTCGACGGCTTCGAGCTCGCGCCGCCCGGCTGGGAGCCACCGGAGCCCTGACCTGACGCCTCGGAACGCGTCCTCCGCGCGATCGATTTCGAGAAATGCTTCCAACCAAGCGAAATCGTTTCGTCTTCGGCGAAACCATGGTCGAAGACGACGTCCTGGCGGCGCCGCCCGGCGGCTTGGCGACCACCGCTCCGGCTCAGCGGCCCGAGGCGAACTTCCAGTCGATGCTGCCGGTGAAGCAGTGGTCGAGCAGCGCGCACGCGCCGCGGGTCAGGTCCCAGGTCCGTCCGGCCACGTACGGGCCGCGGTCGACGACGGGCACCGTGACCACCCGGCCCTTGTGGCGGAAGGTGACCAGCGTCCCGCACGGCAGCGTCCGGTGGGCGACGCCGACGAGCTCCCTGGTCATCTTCGGGCCGCAGGCGGTGCCGTTGCCGTAGAAGTGCGGACCGAACCACGAGATGTCGGGGTCGTGGCGCCACGGGTTCAGGCTGACCGACCCGGCCGTCGGGGCCGGCGCGGGCAGGTCGAACCGGAGCCGGGAGGGGCTCGGTTCGCAGGGTCGGCTCGACGAGGGTCGAGCCTTGATCCAGGCTTCCGGCGGACCGGGCCCCTGGATCCTGGGGCGTGATCGTCATCGACGTCCCGCGCACGAGCGCTGCGACCTCGATCGCTTCGAAGAGGTCTGGGTCCACCGTGGCGGCGGGGCTGGGGAGCCTCGAGCCAACCGGACCCGGGACGGCGACCGTGGCGAGGATGGCGATGAGCGCCACGCTCGCGACGATCCTGGGGCGTCGCACGTCTCGCGGGGACCCTATCACGGATGGCGACCGACCGCGTCCGGGTAGGATCAGGCCCGATGCACGCTCGCAGGTACCCCGTCCGTGCTCCGCTCGACCTCCGACGCACGCTCGCGCCGCTGTCGCGCGGACGCGGCGACCCGACGATCCACCTCGCCGCCGGCCGCGCCTGGCTGGCCACCCGAACGGCCGACGGGCCGGCCTCGGTCGCCCTCGTCCACCGCGACGCGGAGCCGGCCGCCGAGGCCTGGGGACCGGGCGCCGAGCGGCTGCTCGACGGCGTGCCGGCGCTGCTCGGGCTCGAGGCGGCACGGCCCGGCGATCCCGCCGGGGCACCCGCTCGTCGGCCAGCTCGCGCGCCGCGCGCCGGGGATCCGCATCCCGCGCACCGCGGCCGTCCTCGAATCGCTCGTCCCGGCCATCCTCGAGCAGAAGGTGACCGGGCAGGAGGCCCATCGAGCGTGGTCCGGCCTGATCCGCGTCCACGGCGAGCCCGCCCCGGGCCCGCGCCGAGTGGCGGCTCCGCCTGCGGACCGGCACCGGCCACGCTCGCGGCGCTCCCCTACTACGCCTACCACCCGTTCGGCGTCGAGCAGCGACGAGCCGAGGTCATCCGGCGGGTCGCGTCGCGCGCGGCCTGGTTCGAGGCGATCGTCGACCTGCCGCTGCCCGAGCGCCTACGCGCGGCTGACGGCCGTGCCCGGGATCGGGCCGTGGACCGCGGCCGAGGTCGGCGTCCGGGCGCTCGGCGACCCCGACGCGGTGAGCGTCGGCGACTTCCACCTGCCCGAACCTGGTGGCGTTTGCCCTGGCCGGCGAGCCGCGCGGCACCGACGCGCGGATGCTCGAGCTGCTCGAGCCGTACCGCGGCCAGCGGGCCAGGGTCGTGCGCCTGCTCGAGCTGAGCGGGATCCAGGCCCCGCGCTACGGCCCGCGGCTGACCGGACGCCGGATCGAGGACCTCTAGGCCCGCGCCAGGCTCGCACGGCTTCGGCGAACTCGCGCCACGGTGCCGGCGTGCATGGCTCGAGCGAGGCGATGAGGTGCTGCGCACCGCGCCTCGGCATGCGCCCGGAGCCCGGCCGCGATCTCGTCGGGCGTGCCGGACAGGCCGGGCCGGTGGTCGTCGCGGCGCGTGACCCCCGGCTGCGGATAGCGGACGGTGACGCCGACCGTGATCGTCAGCGTCGGCCGGGTCCCGGCCGACCCGCTCGCACGCCTCGACCAGCTCGCCGCGGACCCGGGCCGAGGCGCTCGTCCGGGTAGCCGAACCACGCCAGGTTCCAGGCATCGGCGTGGCGCGCGGTCAGCTCGAGCATCCGCGGACCCTTGGCCGCGATGAGGATCGGCAGGTCGGGCCGGGCCGGCGGCAGCAGCACGGCGTCGCGCGCCGGTCACGTACCGGCCGTCGAGGTCGGCCCGTCCCTCGCGGATGAGCCCGGTGATGACCGCCAGCGCCTCCTCGAACCGGCCGACCTTGTGATCGGTCGGGTAGCCGAACGCCTCGAACTCCGGGTCGTGCCAGCCGCACCCGATCCCGAAGATCAGCCGCCCGCCGCTGACCTCGTCGAGCGTGGCCGCCATCTTGGCCTGCAGCGCGGCGTTGCGGAACGCGGTGCACAGCACGATCGTCCCGAGCTCGACCCGGCTGGTCGCCTCGGCGATCGCCGCCAGGATCGTCCAGCACTCGTGGATCCCCGACGTCTCGCCGTCGCCACGGAACAGCAGGTGGTCGAACACCCAGGCCGAATCGAGCCCGGCCGCCTCGATCGCCGAGCGCGATCTCGCGGATCGACGCATAGGACTGCACGCCCGTGCCGTCGTCCTCGTCCGCGATCGGCAGCACGACCCCGACCCGCATCCGTCCGTCCGCACCCGAGCCAGCCGTCATCGTGACCTCCGTGCGCCGAGCCCCGAGCCGGCGTCGCACGAGTACCGTAGCCGCTGGAGGTGGGCCATGCCCGGTTTCGCGAAATCGCCACCGGAGCTCGTCGAGCGGTTCGAGTCGATCGCCGCCGACTACCCGGAGGCCACCCGCCGGCTGACGTTCGGCTACCCATGCCTGTACGTCGGCGGCAACATGGTCAGCGGCCTGTTCGAGTCGAGCTGGCACGTCAAGCTCGGGCCAGAGGAGCGGCGCGAGCTCGAGAGGATCCCGGGCGCCGAACCGTTCTTTCCGATGCCCGGCAAGCCGATGACCGGCTTCACGGTGCTGCCGCCTTCGATCGTCGACGACGACGCGGCGATCCACCGCTGGGTCGGCCGCGCCGTCGCCTACGGCGCGACCCTCCCGCCCAAGGAGAAGAAGGCACCGAAGTCGAAGGCTCGTCGAAGGCAGCGTCGAAGCCGTAACCGGACCTGTCGATTCGGGTCCGTGCCGTTCGTCGTCCCGTTGAGCGGTGGCCAATCGGTCGCCGGCACCAGCGAGGAGGCTCCGATGGGCGCTCAGGTCATCCACTTCGAGGTCGTCGGCAAGGACGGGCCCGGACTCCAGTCGTTCTACAGCGACGTGTTCGGCTGGAAGCTCGACACGAACAACCCCGGCGGCTACGGGATGTACCGGCCGGGCGACGGCGAGGGCATCGGCGGCGGGATCGGGACCGCGCAGGACGGTGGCGCCGGCCACGTCACGTTCTACGTCCACGCCGACGATCCGGCGGCGACGCTCGAGCGGGTCCAGGCAGCCGGCGGGCGCGTGCTCATGCCACTGACCGAGATCGCACCCGAGACGACGATCGCCCTGTTCGCCGATCCGGAGGGCCACATCGTCGGCCTGATGTAGGCAACCCGCAGGCACTCGCGCCGGGCCACGACGGGGTCGTGGCCCGGCGCATCCGACCGTTCCGGCATCATGGCGGCCATGCCCGACCGGTTCTGGAACGAGGCGATCGAGACGCTGACGCCGGCCGAGACCCGCCGGCTCGAGAACGAGCGCCTCGCCGAGCAGATCGCCTGGGACGTCGCCACGAGCCCGTTCTACCGGGCCAGGCTGGACGCGGCGGGCGTCCGCGCCGACCAGATCCGGGACGTGGAGGACCTCGCCCGGATCCCGCTGATGGAGAAGGCCGAGATCGCCGACTCGCAGGCGGACGGCACGCTCCTCGGCGTCAACCAGTGCGCACCGCTCGACACGATCGTCCGGATCCAGGCGACCGGCGGCACGACCGGCCAGCCGATGCGCATCGGGCTCACCCGCCGCGACATCGCCGACTACGGCGAGATGGGCGCCCGGGCGCTGTGGGCGATGGGCTGCCGGCCCGGCGACATCGTGTTCGAGTGCATGAACTACAACCTGTACGCGGGCGGCCTGTCCGACCACCTGACGTTCGAGACGCTCGGCGCGGCGACCATCCCGTTCGGGGTCGGGCACAGCGAGCGGCTGCTGACGATGATGGCCGGGCTGACCGACCCGGTCGGCATCTGGGCGACGCCGTCCTACGCGGTGCGCCTCGCCGAGGTGGCCGCCCAGCTCGGCATGGAGCCGCGCGACGTCGGCCTCCGGCGAGGCTATTTCTCGGGCGAGGCCGGGCTCCAGGTCCCGGGCTATCGCGAGCGCATCGAGGCGACCTGGGGCATGGTCGCGCGCGACCAGTACGGGACCGGCGAGCTCGGGCTCCACTCCGGCGAATGCGACGAACGGGACGGCGTCCATTTCGGCGGCGATCGGCTTCGCCGTGGCGGAGCTGATCGATCCCGAGTCGGGCGAGGTCCTGCCGTTCACCGACGGCCGGCAGGGCGAGGTGGTCTACACCTCGATCCGGCGCGAGGCGTCGCCGCTGCTGCGGATGCGGTCGCACGACCTGATGCAGGTGTTCACCGAGCCGTGCCCGTGCGGACGGACGAGCTTCCGGTTCCGGATCCTCGGCCGGTCCGACGACATGTTCATCGTCAAGGGCGTGAACGTCTTCCCGCTGGCGGTGCAGGCCGTCCTGATGCGGCTCGCGCCGCGCGTGACCGGCGAGTTCCGGGTCGTCATCGACCGTCCGCCGCCGATCGACTACCCGGTGCCGATCACGGTCGAGGCCGCGGGCGACGTCCCGGCGGCCGACGCACGAGGCGCTCGCCCGCGATGTCGCGGCGCGACTCCAGGCCGAGCTCAACTTCCAGGCGGCGGTGACCCTCGTCGGGCCGGGCACCATCGCCACCGAGGTGAAGACCCGCCGCGTCGTCCGACGCTATCGAGGGGAGGTCGCCTGATGCCCGTCGTCGAGCTCGAGACCCGTGGCGACGTGGCGATCGTCACGCTCGCCCGGCCGGACAAGCTGAACGCCATCAACGACGAGATGCTGATCGGCCTGCTCGACTGCGGTCGAGTCGGTCGGCCGGACGGACGCGATCGGGGCCGCGGTGCTGACCGGGCGCGGACGGGCGTTCTCGGCAGGCGGCGACATCACCGCGATGGACGGCATGGACGACGACGCGTTCGCCGCGACGATCGCGCGCTACATGGAGGTGTCGGCCGCCGTGCGAGCGTGTCCGAAGCCGTTCGTCGCCGCGGTCCACGGCTATGCCCTGGCCGGCGGCTTCGAGCTGGCCCTGATCTGCGACGTCCGCTTCGCCGCCCGCGGGACGCAGTTCGGGCTGCCCGACACGCCCCTCGGTCTCAGCCCGACGAGCGGGATGACCTGGCTCCTGCCCCGGATCGTCGGCCTCGGCCGGGCGATGTACCTGACCCTGTCGGCCGATTCCATCGACGCCGACGAGGCGCAGCGGATCGGGCTGGTCGATCGCGTGATCGAGCCCGACGACCTCCTCGCCGAGGCGGAGGCATTCGCCCAGCGGCTGGCGTCGTATCCCCGGGTCGGTGTCGCGTGGACGAAGCTCGGTTTCCACGCCGCCCTCGAGAGCGACTTCGCGGCGGCGACCCGGAGCGAGGCGGCGGCCGAGCTCGCGTGCTTCCAGTCGCCCGAGACGCGCGAGCGGTTCCGGGCCTTCGTCGAGCGCAAACGCGGCTAGGCGGGAACCGAACACGGACGACGCCCCGCCCCGGTATCGACCGGGAAGCGGGGCGCCGTTTGGCGTCGAGCGGGCGGATCGGGGGGCGATCCGTCAGCTCATGATCGCCGGGCGGATGTTCTGGTTGAGGCGGAACAGGTTGCTCGGGTCGTAGCGGCCCTTGATCTGCGCGAGGCGCTCGTAGGTGCCGCCCGGATACGCTGCCCGGACACGCTCCTCGCCCTCGGCCTCGAGGAAGTTCGAGTAGACGCCCACGTCGTTCGCACCGAGCGCCTCGTGGAGCGCCTCGGTCCAGGCCCGGTGGACCGGCTCCGTGGCGGGATCGTCGAACATGGTGGCGACCAGGGCCATGACCCCGGCGTCGCGATGGGCGAACGCCGTCTCGTCGGCGGGGACGCGGGCCATCGCGCCACCCAGGACGCGGAGCTGGACCATCGTCATCGGCGAGCTGGGGGCGGCGATCGCCGCGAGCAGCGCGTCGACCGCGTCGTCGTCGAGGGTGGCGAGGAAGCGCGAGCGATGGACGCTCAGGCCCGCGTGCTCGCCCTGCGCGGTCAGCTGGTAGATCCCCGGGTATGGCATCGGCATCGCCATGTCGATGAGCGGCGTGGCGACGTCGCGGAACGGCTGGAGCGCGGCCTGACCGCCGGCCGGATCGTCACCGGACCACACGAACATGATGACCAGCGACGGCGTGCCGACCAGCTCGGCCGGCACGAACGGCGCCGGCGGGATGGGCATGAGGAACGAGATCGTGGTCAGCTCGTCGGGGGCGCTCGCGGCGATCGGGACGTAGCCGCGCAGCACGTCGCGGGTGGCCGGCATGAACAGCGCGCCGCCGAGGATCTCGCCGACCGGATAGAGACTGAACTGGAAGCGAGTGACGACGCCGAAGTTGCCGCCGCCACCGCGCACGGCCCAGAACAGGTCCGGGTGCGACTCGGCGCTCGCGGTGACCTGCCGGCCATCGGCGGTCACGATCTCGACCGCGACGAGGGCGTCGATGGCCAGCCCGAACTTGCGCGCCAGCCAGCCGATCCCGCCGCCGAGCGTCAGCCCGGAGATGCCGACCGAGCCGGTATCGCCGAACGGGGTGGCGAGGCCGTGAGCTGCCGCCGCGACGGTGTACTCGCCCGCGGTCAGGCCGGGCTCGGCCCAGGCGAGGCACTGCTCGGGATCGATGAGGAGGCCCTTCATCGCGCCGAGGTCGAGCACGATGCCGCCGTCATTCGTGCCGTGACCGGCGAGGCTGTGGCCGCCGCCGCGGACCGACAGCGGGAGACCGGATTCGCGCGCCAGGGTCACCGTCCGCGAGACGTCGGTCGCATCGGCGGCACGGACGATGAGCGCCGGGTGACGGTCATTGATCGCCGACTTGACGCGGCGCGCCTCGTCGTACTCCGGGCTGCCTGGCAGGAGGATCGAGCCGGCCAGCCCGGCCTCGAAGGCTTCGAGGTCGAGGGCGTCGTCGATGTCGGGGCGATCGATGCGGAAGGCTTCCATGCGCTGGGGCTCCTTGGGGTGTCGGATGCGAGTGGAGGGGTGCCTGCATCGTCGCCTCGGCCCCGGGCCACCGGCTGCCGACGGCCGTCGGGTCGCCGGCATGGACATCCGTCGCCTCCGATCGACCACGTCGGGCCGATGGCCGGGCCGTCAGGACGCCGGGCGTGTCTCGCGCATCCGGAGCGCCACGACCGCGCCCGACGCGGCGGTCAGGACGGCGACGACGAGGATCGCGGCCCGGGCGTCCACCCGGTCGGCGACGATTGCCACGATCACCGCGCCGACCGCGAATCCGAGATCGCGCCAGAAGCGGTAGATCCCGGTGATCGCGCCCCGCCGCCGCGGCTCCGCGACGTCGGCCACGACGGCGATCAGCGTCGGGTAGACCATCGCCGTGCCGAGGCCGAGGACGATCGCGGCCGCCAGCCACGGCCCGAAGCCCGTCCACACGGCGAACGCGGCGATCGCGGCGGCCTGGGCCAGCATGCCCGCGACGATCAGGCCCTTGCGGCCGATGCGGTCGGACAGCCCGCCGGTCACGACCTGGACGATGCCCCACGTCGCCGGGTAGGCCGCAGCGAGGACCCCGACCTGCCCGAGGTCCAGGCCGGCCGACACCCAGACGATCGGGAGCAGGCCCCACACCAACGCGTCGTTGAGGTTGTTCACGAGACCGGCCTGCGACGCGGCGGACAGCGATCGATCGGCGATCGTGCTCTGCCAGGCCAACCGCAGCCAGCGGGCGTCCGACGGGGGCGCCGCGCCCGAAGCGCCGCTCTCGAGCACGGCGTGACCCCGCGTCTCCCGGACGAACAGGACCGACGCCCCGAGGCCGAGCCCGACGATCGCGATCCCGAGGAAGAACGGCGCCGGCCTGAGCCCGGCCGCCTCCGCGATCGCCCCGGTCAGGAACGCCGCCGCGGCCACCGCGACGTAGCCCGCGGCCTCGTTGAGACCAAGGGCGAGTCCGCGCCGGCGCGGGCCGACGAGGTCGATCTTCATCAGGACGGTCGTCGACCAGGTCAGGCCCTGGTTGATCCCGAGGAGCACGTTGGCCGCCACGATCCAGTCCCAGGTCGGCCCGAGCATCAGCATCAACGGCACGGGCAGTCCGACCAGCCAGCCGGCCACGAGGACCGGTTTGCGCCCGATCCGATCGGCGAGCGCGCCGGCCACCAGGTTCGTGATCGCCTTCGCCAGCCCGAACGCGACGAGGAAGGTGAGTGCGCTGGCCGTCGCGAGGCCGAACACGTGGACCGCCAGGAGCGGCACGATCGCCCGTTCCTGGCCGACCATCCCGCCGACGAGCGCACTGACCCCGACGAGCAGCGCGAACTGACCCGAGTTGGCGCGCAGGCCGAGGGAGATCGCCGAAGGCGAACGGGCCGCCACGGCGCGAGGCTATCACCCCGGCCGTGGCGGCCGTCCCCCACGAGCGATGATAGCGGGGTATGATTGCTGGCATACCTGTCTATCAAGCATCGAGACGCCAATAGGTCCTAGCAATGGGTGAGGATCGGATCCGCGTCGGCCAGGCGGCCGAGATGCTCGGCGTGACGGTCGAGACCGTCCGTCGCTGGGAGACCGAAGGCCGGCTCAAGGTCGAGCGTTCGACCGGCGGCCAGCGCCTGGTGTCGATTTCCGAAGTGACCCGCCTGCTCGCCAGAGCGCCGGAAGACTGGCACGGAGCGACCGACCGTCGCCGGATCCGCCCGCAATCGCTTTCCCGGGATCGTGACCCGCATCGAGAAGGACCGGATCGCCGCGGTCGTCGAAATCCTCGCCGGCCCGCACCGGATCGTCAGCCTGATGACCGCCGAGGCCGTCGACGAGATGGGCCTCAAGGTCGGCGACGAGGCGGTCGGCGTCGTCAAGGCCACCAACGTGATCGTCGAAGTCCCGTCGTCGAGGGAGCACCGACCGTGATCCGCGGCCGACCCGCCGGCAGGATGGCGACGGCGTTGATGGCCGCCCTCTTCATCGCTGCCTGCTCGTCGGGCGGCGGATCGTCACCGATCGGCACCTCGAGCGGCCCCCCGGCGGCGGTCAGCAGTCCGGCGCGGCTCACGATCTACGCAGCGGCTTCGCTCAAGCGCGCCCTCGACAAGGTCAAGGTGGCGTACGCGATCACTTCGCCCGGGACGGCGCTGACCGTCTCGACCGATTCGTCAGCCGCCCTCGAGACGCAGATCGAACAAGGTGCGCCGGCCGACGTGTTCCTGTCCGCCGACACCACCAACCCGGACAAGCTGGTTGACAAGGGCCTCACGAACGGACCGGCCATCGCCTTCGCGGGCAACACGCTCACGATCATCGTCCCGATCGCCAATCCCGCCGGGTTCTCGGGCCCGGCCGACCTGGCGAATCCGGGGATCAAGGTGATCGGCGCGGGCGACGCGGTTCCGATCACGAAGTACGCGACGCAGCTCGTCGAGAACCTCGCGGGCCTCCCCGGTTACCCGGCCGGTTTTGCCGCCGCGTACGCGGCGAACGTTGCCTCGAAGGAGGACAACGTCGGCGCGGTGCTGGCCAAGATCGAGGTCGGCGAGGGCGACGCGGCGATCGTGTACGCGACCGATGCGAAGACATCGAGCAAGGTCACGACGGTCGCCGTACCCCGGGAGGCAAACGTGCCGGCTACCTACGCCGGGGTCGTGCTCAAAGGCTCGGTCGCGGGCGACGCAGCCGAGGCGTTCATGACCTGGCTGACCGGCCCGGACGGCCAGGCGATCCTCGCCGAGCTGGGCTTCCAGGCGCCGGGGGATTGACCATGGACCCGGTTTCCATCCGTCCGATCGGCGTCATCCACACGCCGTTCGAGCACGTCGAGGGCATGCCGATTCAGGCAGCCGCGGCGGCCGGCGCCCCGGGCTGGATCGACATCGAGCCCGAGTTCGCCGAGGGGCTGCGCGATCTCGACGGGTTCAGCCACCTCATCGTGCTGTCGTGGTGCCACCTTGCCGGGCCGACGAAGCTGTCGGTCGTCCCGTTCCTCGACGACCGGACGCACGGCGTGTTCGCGACGCGATCGCCCGCTCGACCCAACCCGATCGCGCTGTCCACGGTCCGGCTCGTCGGCGTGACCGGCACGCGGCTGGACATCCGCGACGTGGACATGCTCGATGGGACACCCTGCCTCGACATCAAGCCGTATGTGCCCGCGCTGGACGACCGGCCGGACGCCCGGATCGGCTGGTACACCGATCAGCTCGGCCGCCTCGCGTCGGCCCGGGCGGACGACCGCTTCGGCGAGGCGGGCAGGGACGCCGAGCGCGGGGGCGCCGAGCCGACCACGTCGTGAGGCCCGGCCGGCCGGGACGCGCTGTCGTCCTGCTCTCGCTCCCGCTGGTCCTGTTCCTGGCCATCCCGGTCGTTGCGCTGACGGCTCGATCGCTCGTCGGCGGGAGCCTGGCCGAGGCGTTGACCAGCCCGGTCGTCCTCGACGCCCTGCGACTGAGCATGATCACGACGGCGATCAGCCTGGGGCTGACGCTGGCGTTCGGGACCCCGCTCGCGTACCTGCTGGCGCGACGGTCGTTCCGCGGCTCGTCGCTGGTCGAGACGGCGGTGGACCTGCCGATCGTCCTGCCGCCGTCGGTCGCCGGGCTGGCGCTGCTGTTCGTGTTCGGCCGCCAGGGGTTGATCGGCGGCAGCCTCGATGCCGCCGGCATCTCGATCCCGTTCACGACGTTCGCGGTCATCCTTGCCCAGACGTTCGTCGCCGCGCCGTTCTACGTCCGCTCGGCGCGGGCCGGGATCGCCGGGGTCGACCGTGACGTCGAGGATGCGGCCCGCGTCGACGGGGCGACGGAGGGCCACGTGTTCCGCCACGTGACGACCGCGCTGGCCGGACCGGCACTCGCCGCCGGCGCGGTCATGAGCTGGTCGCGGGCGCTCGGCGAGTTCGGGGCCACGATCATGTTCGCGGGAAACATCGAGGGCCGGACCCAGACCCTGCCGCTGGTCGTGTATTCCGAGTTCGGCGGCGGCGACCTCGACGCATCCGTGGCGGCCGCGGCCATCCTGGTGCTGGCGGCGTTCGGGGTGCTCGTGTCGGTCCGCTTCCTGCGCTGGGGCCGGGCCGCGCTCGACGTGCGCACCCTGTAGCGCGCTCCGACCGGCGTCAGCGGCGCTTGTCGTGCGCGGCATTCTCCTCGAACCGGATCGCGGCGACCCTCGTGACCAGGGCGGTCGGGATCGGGCGGCTGGCCGGGAAGCGGATCGTGCCCTTGCCCGCGAGGTACGGCGTGATCTCGTCGCCGAGCCCCTTGACCACGGCGTCGCTCGCCGGGAACAGGCTGTAGTGCTGCTTGAACGAGTCGTACGACACGAGGAACTGCCCGTGGCTCCGGAACGCGGGCATCTTGTAGGAGATGACCTCGGTCGCCTCGGGAGCACCGGCCCGGATCGCCTCGCGGAGCTCGTTCATCGGCCCCCGCCGCTCGTCCGGCAGCGTCGCCATGTACTCGTCCACCGTGGTCGGCTCGGCCATGGGTCACCTCCCCTGATCGTCGACCGATGATCCCACGGCGGTGAGACGTCGACCGTGCGCCAGGGCGGACCGCCGGCTGGTGCCGGTAGAACGGGATCGGCTCGGGCGGCAGGGGCGTATCGCCGGTGATCAGGTCGGCGGCCTTCTCCGCGAGCATCATCACCGGCGCGTAGATGTTGCCGTTGGTGATGTATGGCATCGACGAGGCGTCGACGACGCGCAGCCCGTCCAGCCCGTGGACGCCCATCGTCAGCGGATCGAGCACGGACGCGTCGTCCACGCCCATCCGTGCCGTGCACGACGGATGGAGCGCCGTCTCCGCGTCGCGGGCGACCCAGTCGCGGATCTCGTCGGCCGTCGTGACCGCAGAGCCGGGCGACGTCTCGCCACCGTTGAACGGCGCCATCGCCGGCTGGCTGAGGATGTGCCGGGCGACCCGCACGGCCTCGATCCACTCACGGCGATCCTGCTTCGTCGACAGGTAGTTGAAGCGCAGGGCCGGATGATCGTGCGGATCCGTCGTCTTGAGCGTCACCGATCCCCGCGCGTCGGAATACATCGGCCCGACGTGGACCTGGTAGCCGTGCCCCGGCGTCCCGGCGCTGCCGTCGTAGCGGATCGACAGCGGCAGGAAGTGGAACATCAGGTTCGGATAGGCGACGTCCTCGTCGCCGCGGACGAACCCGCCGCCCTCGAAGTGGTTGGTCGCCCCGGGCCCGCTGCGCAGGAACAGCCACTGCGCGCCGATGAACGGCCGGCGCCACAGCTGCGTCGCCGACGGCTGCATCGAGACCGGCTGGAGCGAGCGGTGCTGGATGTAGACCTCGAGGTGATCCTGGAGGTGGGCGCCGACGCCCGGCACGTCGGCGACGACCGGGATGCCGAGCGCCTCGAGGTCCGCCGCCCGCCCGACGCCCGACAGCTGCAGCAGCTGCGGCGAGTTGATCGCGCCGCCGGCGAGGATGATCTCGCCGCCCTCGATCCGCTCCGTCCCCCCACCCTGCCGCTCGATGTCGACGGCGACGGCGCGCCGGCCGTCGAACACGACCTCGGTGACGAGCGTCCGCGTCCGGACGGTCAGGTTGCGCCGGCGCCGGACGGGCTTCAGGTACGCCTGCGAGGCGCTCAGCCGGCGGCCGTGGTGGATCGTCCGGTCGAACGGCGCGAAGCCCTCCTGGCGGTAACCGTTGACGTCCTCGGTCAGCTGGTAGCCGGCCTCCTGGCAGGCCGCGAAGAACGCCCGGAACAGCGGGCTCGTCGCCGGTCCGCGCTCCAGGACGAGCGGGCCGTCATGCCCGCGCCACGGGTCGTCGGGCGCGGCCGCGAGGCACGTCTCCATCCGCTTGAAGTACGGCAGGCAGTGGGCGTAGTCCCACGACGCCATCCCCGGATCCGCCGCCCAGCGCTCGTAGTCGAGCGGGTTGCCGCGCTGGAAGATCTGGCCGTTGATGCTCGACGAGCCACCCAGGATCTTGCCCCGGGCGTGATAGATCCGGCGGCCGTGCATGAACGGCTCGGGCTCGGACTCGTACTGCCAGTCGTACCAGCGGCTGCCGATCGGGAACGCCAGCGCCGCCGGCATGTGGACGAACACGTCGAAGCGGTAGTCCGGCCGGCCGGCTTCGAGGACGAGCACGCTGGTGCCCGGATCCGCGGACAGCCGGTTGGCCAGGACCGATCCGGCGGATCCGCCGCCGACGATCACGAAGTCGTACCTGGGCGCGGACATCGCGCCCGATGCTAGCAGCGTCGATCCGGCCGCTCAGGACCCGTCGCGCGCCATGGCCAGGCACGGAATCGAACGGCGGCGGGTTGTCGAGACCCGCCGCCGTTGCGCTGCCTTGGTCCAGACCGCTTGCCCAACGGCCTGGCTCCTCCCGGCAGCTGAGTGTTAGCCGCTGACGGCGAACCAGTTGCCGCCGACGCTCGTGAAGAAGACGACCGGCGCGAAGCACGGGCTCGGCAGGTTCACCTTCGCGTTGAAGTGGGCGTCACCGTCCGGGACGGAGAACGGGATGGGATCGGAGTTGATCCGGTCCGTCGGGTTGGCGCCGCCGTTGCAGACGACCGTCACGCGGCCCTGGGCCTGGGTGTTCCTGCCGGCATTCGCGCCCGACAGGAAGACGAGGCCCTCGACGTCGACGAGCAGCCTGCCGTCGGCAAACATCTTCGCGCGACTTCGTCGGTGGTCCAGGCCGCGCCTGCCCCGTTGACGCCAACCACGGTCACCGGCGGATTGGGGACGCCGACGAGCCTCGTGTCGAGGATCTTGTTGCCGGAATCCGCGGCGACCGTTCCGGTCCCGACGGCCAGCGCGGCGAGGAGCGCGACCGCGGCCGCGAGTCGGAGTGTTCGTGCCATTTGGCACCTCCCTGGGAATGTGGACTGTCGTCCCTCGATACCCCGGTCGATACGTCCGGCTTCGCGGCCCGGTTTCGCCGAAGATGGTCGCGTCCGCGCCACGACGGTCCGCGGCGCCAGGAGGATTCGCCCGGTGACCGGCCTCGACTTCGATCGTTTCGACGCGCTGACGTTCGACTGCTACGGCACGCTCATCGACTGGGAGGCGGGCATCCTCGCCGGCCTCCGACCGGTGCTCGAGCGCCGCGGCGTGGAGGTCGGCGACGACGAGCTGCTCGAGGTCTACGCCGCCAGCGAGTCGGCCGCGGAGGCGGGGCCGTATGCGCGCTACCGGGACATCCTGGGGCGCTGCCTGCGCGAGGTCGGCGCGCACTACGGCGTCGAGCCCGACGCCGCGGAGGTCGAGGCGTTTGGGGGGTCGGTCGCCGACTGGCCGGCCTTTCCTGATTCTGCGGCGGCGCTCGCGGCGCTCCATAGCCGGTTCCGCCTCGGCGTCATCACCAACTGCGACGACGACCTGTTCGCCCGGTCCGCGGCACGTCTCGCGACGACGTTCGACTGGGTCGTCACGGCCGAGTCGGTCGGCGCCTACAAGCCGGATCCGCGCGGTTTTGGGGTCGCGCTCGAGCGGATCGGGCTGCCGCGCGAACGGATCCTGCACGTGGCACAGAGCCTGTTCCACGACCATGTCCCGGCGAAGGCGCTCGGCTTCAGCACCGTCTGGATCGATCGCCGGCACGACCGGCCGGGGTTCGGTGCCACGCCGCCCGCCGACGTCGTACCCGACGCCACGTTCCCCGACATGGCCTCGTTCGCTGCGGCCGCTGCGCGTGGGACCGCCACGGGCTAGGGCTAGCCGTCGGTCGCGGCGGCCTTGAAGTGCGGCAGCAGGGTGGCCCATCCGCCGAAATTGCGGTCGCGCCACGTCTCGCCCTCGGTGCCCAGGCGCTCCCAGCCCCGATGCTCGATCTCGACCAGCGTCGTCGCTTCACCCTGGTCGACGAAGCGGATGTCGACCTCGGTCGCGTCGGTGCGGTCACGGCGGAGGTGCCACAGGTAGGCGAGCCGGCGCGGCGGATCCCAGACCGTCACCTCGCCCCAGTCATGCTCGGTGCCGTCGCGGGTCCGCTCGAAGATCCGTCCGCCGGGCCGTCCCTCGAGCACGACCTTCAGGTCCGGCTCGGCGGTGACGGTGTGGTCGGCCGGCCACCACTGCCCGATGCGGGACGTCCAGACCTCGAAGGCGTGGGGTGCCGGGCAGGCGACCTCGAAGGCGATCCGGATCGGCTCGATCACCGGTCGGGCGTCGTGTTCTCTGCCACAAGCCGGAACCGGCCGGCCGCCTCGCCCCACACCTGTTCGAGATAGGCGCGGACGGCGGCCACGCCGTCGTCATGGAGGCGGTACATGCGCCGCGTCCCGCGCGGCTGCTCGATGACGAGCCCGGCGTTGCGGAGCAGGCGGAGGTGGCGCGAGACGGCTGGTCGGCTGATCGGCAGCGCGTCGGCGAGCTCCTGGACCGAGCGCTCGCCCGATCCGAGCAGCTCGACGATCGCCCGCCGGTTGGGGTCGCCGAGCGCCTCGAAGGCATCGCCCGGTGTGGTCGGCGCCGGGTGCCCCGCGTTTCCTGCCATCGAGCTCAGATCGCG
The DNA here is from genome assembly GCA_963721545.1 of uncultured Chloroflexia bacterium. Lineage (GTDB taxonomy): Bacteria > Chloroflexota > Limnocylindria > Limnocylindrales > CSP1-4 > SPCO01. The sequence continues at coordinate 35,258 of CAVRKB010000001.1, read as the reverse complement.
CGCATTCGGTTGTTCTTGGCGTCGTGGGTGACCTCGGCCAGCCCGAGCGCCTCCATCAACGGCGGCATGTACACGCCGAACCGCCCGCGGAGGCCCTTCTTGAGCCCGTACCAGCCACCGACCGGATTGTCCGCCGAGCGGCCCCACGCCTCGACCGAGCCCTCGGGCGCCGGCTTCTGCTCATCGGCGCCGCCAAGGGGCATCCAGTCGCCATGGGCCTTGAGCATCGCGTGGAGGTCGTCGATCGCGCGCTTGTCGTACTTGAGCTGCGTGCCGCCGACCTGGCAGATGATCGCCGGCGGGTCGCCCGCGTCATCGAGGTACATCTGGTACTCGCTGGTGCCCGGCGGGGTCTTGAGGACCCACGGATCGGTCTTCGTCCCGCTGCCGGAATGGGTTGCCGTTGCCATGGCTGTCCTCCCCCTCGTGGTCCTGCGCCTTCATTCGTAACCTGTCGGTTACCGTAGCATGATCGGCGGGACCGAGGCAACGAGCAGCGTGCATGGCCACGGTCGATTCGGCGGCACGCAATTCGTCGTTCCAGCGTGAGACGGCATCCGCGTACCATCGCGCCATGAGCGACCTGCCCATCCCGGTCGACGTCGAAGGCCCGGTCCAGGCCGAGGTCTTCGTGGTCTGGCTGCACGACGGCCGGATCGAGCTCACGGGGCCGTGCGGCAGCGCGCCCTGGATGCTCGAGATCGGCGCCACGGAGCACCCGGTCGACGTCGTCAGCCGGATCGTCCGCGACGCGATCGGCGAGCCGATCGTCGTCCACTCGACCTCATGGCGCCGGGACCGGGACGCCGTGATCCTGAGCTTCGTCGTGGTCATCGACGCGGTGCTCGTCGGGTCGATGGCCAGCGCGCCGGTCGGGCGGGCCGATCTGGCCCGTTCCGAGGCGACCGCCGCGCCCCGCGAGATCGAGCACGAGCAGGTCGTCGAGCACGGGCTGCGCCACCTCGCCTGGCTGGTCCACGACGATCCGGTCGTCGCGGCCGAGCTGCCAGCCGCCTGGGCGATCGCGCTGGCCGGCTACGTCCCCGAGCCGTTCCGGGCACTCGGATGACGGATCCTGCCGCCGGCCCGGAGACGATCTCGACCAGCTGCGCCTGCGGCTGGACGACCACCGGCGACGTCGATTCGGTGGTCGAGGCGACGACCGATCACGCCGTCCGAATCCACAACATGCCGGCCACCCGCGAGGGGATCCTCGAGCGGGCCGTCCGCGTGCCCGCCGCGCCGACCGAGCCGGACGGCACCCCCGCCTAGCCGTCGTCGGGGAGCATCGTGTAGACGAGGCACTCGCCGCGCAGCACCTCGGTCCCGTCCGCGCGACGGGCCACGCAGCGCAGCCGGGTGATCGGCTTGTCGGCGCGTGCCTCGATCACGGTCGCCTCCGCCGTCACCGTGTCGCCGATAAACACGGGCGCCGGGTAGTCCCATTCCTGGTGGAGGAAGACCGAGCCCGGCCCGGGCAGGTCCATTGCCACCAGTGCGTTGAACAGCCCGGTCGTCAGGCCGCCCTGGACGACGAGCGCCCCGACGCGCGTCCGGCCCGCGAAGTCGGCGTCGAAATGGAGCGGGTTGCGGTCGCCCGACAGCTGCGCAAACCCCTCGACGTCGGCGGCGGTGAACGTGCGCGACCGCCGGGCCGTGGCGCCGACGCTCGGTGGTTGCCAGACCATCGTGTCACCTCGACCTGGGCGCTGAGGACGACGCCACAGCGTTATCGCTCTATCCTTTGGCTCCCGGAGCACCGCCCGAGGAGTCGCTCGTGTTCGACGACATCATCACCCTCGCCGAGGCCGGCGCGCTGCTTGGTCTCGCGCCGGTGACGCTCCGTGCCCAGGCGGCTCGCGGCGTGTTGCGTGCGCGACGGATCGGCAAGACCTGGGTCACGACGCGCGATGAAGTCGAGCGCTACCGGCGCGAGCACCTCGGCAAGCGCGGCCGCTCCGACCGCGATGCGACGAAGACCGACATGGGCGCCGTCGGCGACGACGGCCAGGTCTTCGGCGGCTGACCTTGGGCGGCCACAGGCTCAGCCCCTTAGCTTGAGGAGCTCGGGACGCGAACGGCCGCGCTGCCGGTCCCGGCGTTGCCCACAGGATCCGTTGCCCGATAGGTCACGGTGTAGACGCGACCCGACCGGAGCCCGAGCGCTCCGCCCGGAGCGCGAACGTGGTGTCGGACGTCCCGAGCGACGCGCCAGAGATGTCCCCGGCCTTGTCCCCGTCACCCAGTCCGTTGTCCGGCTCGTTGCTGTTGATCGAATCCAGACGGCTCAGCACGGCAGGGTGCCGGCGCAGGCATCGTCGGCCGTCAGCGTGGCGACGACCGGGATGAGCCGGTGGTCCGGCGGCCACAGCTGGTTCGGATCGAGGGCAACGGTGATAGTTGGAGCCGTGGTGTCGACGATGTCAACGGTGACGGTGTCCAATCACCCCGCCCGCCGAACCCATCGGACACCTTGAGCGTGAATGAGCTCGACCCCAGCGGCACCGTGATCGTGACCACCGAGGTCGTGGCGATCAAATCACTGGCGGCGTTCCGCCACTCGTACGACAGCGAGTCGCCATCGGGGTCGGTCGACCCGGATCCGTCGAGGGTCACGGTGGCGCCGCCGGGCCCGGTGCATTCGGCCGTCATCGCGGCCCCGGCATTTGCTGTCGGCGGCCGGTTTGCCGCGATCAGCACGAGGTGGATGGCGCCCGACTCCGACGCTTCGGCGGGTTCGCCGATCAGGAGATCGCTTCCGGCGTCGCCACCCGAGGTCGGCGGTCGAGGCGAGCGCAAACCCAAAACCCAGCGCCGAAAGCGGGCCGACCGGTGTCGGGTCGGCGATCGTCAAGAAGACGGTTCCAATGCCGGTTACCAGGTAGACCTTGCCGCCGGCGGGAGCGCCCACCCACAGATCGCGCTTGCCGTCGCCATCGCGATCCTCACTGGTGGCGAGGTCCATCCCGAAGTCGTCCGTCGATGACCCCGGCGTCGCGATGGACCCGACGCAGCGAGCCGTTCGCACCGTTGAACAGGTGCACGCCTAGCGGCCCCCGGGTCGGAGATCGCGTAATCCTCGACGCCGTCGCCGGTCTGGTCGCCGAGCGCACTCGATGAAAAACCGAAGTTCGTGCCGGCCGCACCGAGCGGATTGTCGTGGTGGCGAATCTCGGCACCGGTCAAGCCGGAGATGAGATAGGCGCGCCCGGCCAGGGTGTCGACCGGGCCGGGATCGATGTCGGCGAAGAATGCCCCCACGACCATGTCGTGCTTGCCATCGCCATTGAGATCGGCGACGATGTCAACGACGAGCCGAATGACGCCAGCGCCTGTGGTGGCTCGTTGGCGATCCACAGACGGACCCGTTCGCGCCCGAGAACGCGAAGACCTGGCCTGACTTGTTGTTGGATCGGGTCGGCGCGCCGACGGCGATGTCGGGCACGCCGTCGCCGCTCACGTCGCCAAGGCCCGCGACGGCGAAGCCGAACGCCAGGAAGTTCGTGTCGGCCGGTGTGAGCTTGCGGATCAGGTACCGGTCGCCCCGGAGAAGACGAACGCTCGACCCTGTTGGGCGGCATCGCAAGGCGGCATGACGCACGGCAGCGGAAGGTAATTGTCGATGCCCCGTGCGCCGACGGCGAGATCCGCCACGCCGTCGCCGTTCACGTCCCCGACGTCCGCCAGGGCGACTCCGAAGTCATTGCCCGGGTGGTTCTCAGGATCAACGATCGATCGGATGGACGGCCGGTGGCACCCGAGTAGACGTCTACTCGTCGCTGCCGGGACCCCAACGGCGAATCCGCGACACCGTCGGCGTTCACGTCGCCAGTTGGTTGGACGGCAAGCCCGAACTGCGCGCCCGGCGCCGGCGCCGAATTCGGGATCGTCACGAGCGTCGTGTTCAGTGGCGCGGCGCCAACGGGCTCCGTTACGCCAAGGCTGGCGACTCCCGCGACGATGCTGGTACACCACCACCCGGAGGGACGGTCGGACGCGTGTCATCGGATTCCTCCCCGGCCGGGGACATGCCATCCGGGCAGATCCGCCGGTACGACTGCAGTCTGCCACGCAGGCGTCACCGGCCAAGGGTCTTGACATTGGACCGACTCCAAGGTCTACGTTCCGGCATGGCAGCGACACCCGAGTCCGGCTTCCTGGTCATCGCCGACCTGACCGGCTACACCGCGTACCTCTCCGGAAGCGAGATCGAGCACGCGCCGGCCATCGCCGGTGATCTCCTCGAGACGATCGTCGGCCGCCTCGAGCCGCCGTTTCGATTGGCCAAGTTCGAGGGGACGCGGCGTTCCTGTTCGTCGAGGACGGGCGCGCCGACGGGTCGCTCCTGCTCGACGCGATCGAGGCCGCCTACCTCGCCTTCCGGCGCCGGCTCCGGAGCATCGACCAGGCGACGAGCTGCGACTGCAACTCGTGCCGGCTGGCGCCGCGGCTCGACCTCAAGGTGTTCGTCCACCACGGCGCCTTCGTCCAGAGTCGGATCGCCGGCCGCGACGAGCTGGCGGGACCCGATGTCATCGTCGTCCATCGGCTGCTGAAGGGAGCGGGCGCCGCCGAAGCGCACGCCAACGGCTTCGCGCTGTTCACCGCCGCCGCCGTCGACGCGCTCGGTCTCGACGCCGATGCCCTGGCGCTCCGGCGCGGGCGAGGAGGAGATCGAGCACCTCGGCCGGGTCGACACGTTCACCCTGGACCTCGAGGCTCGCTGGCAGGACGAGAGCACCATTCGCCGGCTCGACATCGCCGACACCGATCTCGCCTTCGACATCGAGGCGACCTTCGCGGCCGACCCATCGGTGTCTGGGCGCACCTGACCTCGCCCGCCCTCCGAACGCGTTGGGAGGGCCCGATCGCCATCGAGGAGACGTCGGCCGGCGGGCGCCGGGGCATCGGGACCACGGCGCAGTGCGTCACCGGACGGCTGGCGACCCTCGAGGAGATCGTCGACTGGCAGCCCTACGACCGCGTCGCCTGGCGGCTGGCCGTCCCGGGTGTCGGTCCGGTCGCGGCCACGGCGGATCTCGAGCCGACCGAGCGACGGGACCCGTCTCCGGCTTCGCTGGGCCTACGAAGGAGACGCGGCCGCGGATGCCGCGGCGGTCCAGCGGATGCGGGGCGACAAGGAGGCCGCCTATGCGCGCCTCGCTACGGTCATCGCCGGCGCGCTGCCGGTCGTCCGACGAGGAGGCTCGACCATGAGCACGTCCGTCGCCGAACAGGTGATCGAGCGGTCTGCGCAAGACGTCTGGGCGTACGCCGCGGACATCGTCCGACATCCGGAGTGGATGACCGTCACCGACGCGCGGATCGTGCAGGGTGATGGGACGCAGGTGGGGGCGCGTGGACGCGAGCGGTGCGATTCGGCCCGTTCGGGTGGGACGTGGAGTTCGAGGTCGCCGAGGCGGAGCCGGGACGTCGGATCGCCTGGAAGTCTGTCCAAGGAGCGCCGTTCGATCTCACGGTCTCGCTGGACCTCGAGCCGATGGGCCCTGCGTCGACCAAGGCGACTACGGGGCGGACATCCGACTGCGCGGCGTCTGGCGGCTGCTCTCGCCGATGGTCGCGATGGAGGCCAAGGCTGGCCCGGCGCGCGAGCTCCAGCGGCTCAAGGCCCAGGTCGAGGCGGCCCGGCCATGGCACCGCAAGCGCCCAGGACCCTTGACATCGAGCCACTCCAAGGTTTGCTGCCCGAATGCGGATCGGCGAGCTTGCGGAGGCTGTGGGCGTCTCGACGGATACCGTGCGCTTCTATGAACGCTCCGGCTGGCTGCCCCGGGCGAGCCGGCGGGACAACTCGTATCGGGACTACGGGCAGGCGGATGTCGAGCACCTGCGCCTGATCATCGACCTTCGGCGCCTGGATCTCCCACTCGAGGACGCCGCCAGGATCGCGGGCTGGTGTCATTCGGGGCACTGCGTCGATTCCACCGCCGAGTTGCCCGGCATGATCGAGGGGCGGCGCGCGGACATCGCCGACCGGATCGCAGGGCTACAGGCCCTCGACGCCAGGCTGGCCGGGCTGCTCGGACACCTCGAACGCCCACGCCGGTCATTAGCGGTCCTTGACGGTCCGTGTTGTGACGCTGCGGACGCCGTCGTCGGAGCCGCTGAGGGCGGATGTCCATGCTGTTCGTCCGAGCCCGCCGTCGCCGACTCGCTGTAGGATCGCGACCATGTCGGTCACACCGGTCCTCCAGCCCTTCTACGAGGGATGGGCGGCGCATCAACGGCATCTCCTGGCCGCCATCGCCGATCTCAGCCCGGAACAGCTCGCGCTCCGGCCCGCCCCGGATCACATGACGATCTGGCAGCTCGCGAGCCACATGGCCGGGTCTCGAGCGTACTGGTTTCACGACGTGCTCGGCGAGGGCGACCCGGCCATCCGCGACATGTTCCGGGTTGCGAGCACGACGGTCCCCGACCTGCCCATCGAGAACGCGGGCTGGGAGGATGACGAGACCCATCCCCGGACGGCGACCGAGATCGTCGAGGCATTCCACTTGACCTGGGGCCTCGTCGCGGAATGTCTCGAGCGGTGGACGGCGGACGACATCACCGTCCAGATTCCGCAGCGAGGGGCCAACAGGCTCACCACGCGTGGGTGGGTGACCTGGCACCTCATGGAGCACGAGGCCCATCACGGCGGCGCGATCTCGCTCGTGCTCGGGATCAACGGGCTGCCTGGCCTGGACATCTGAGGCGATCGGGACGCCAAACTCCGTCGACCCCATCGGACATTGGAGGCAGCGTGCAAGGCCGTCCCAGGATTGGTGGGTCCGGCTGAAACGCCCTCCGTCGGATGCTCACGCGAAGGTCCGCTGGACCAGTTGATCACGGGGAATTGCCAGATGGACGAGCATCCGAATCAGATCAGCGTGGGCCCCGACGCGACCGAGGACCTGGGTCCACACGACGAAGGCGTCGGGAGCGTGCGCCCCGAGGAGACCGCCGGCCCGCATCCCGACGACGAAGGCGTCGGGAGCGTGCGCCCCGAGGAGACCGTGGGCCACGGTCCACACGACGAAGGCGTCGGGGGCGTGCGCCCCGAGGAGACCGTTGGCCCGCATCCAGACGACGAAGGCGTCGGGAGCGTGCGAAAGCCACAACGGGGCGAGGCTACTGAGAATGGCTGACAGCGCTCTGTAGCACCTGTGATATGGGAGCCGCACCGCAAGGCGCCCAAAGGCCCCTGACGTATTGGATCGTCGCCTCGGGCGCCTCGAGCGGGATCAGGTACGCCGTCTCGGGGACGACGGCCGCCGAGCCCATCGCGAGCTCCGGCTCATCGCCCCCGCCTGGTCGCCGGTCCACTCGGGATGATCCGCGCCGGTGACGAACAGGGTCGGGCAGCGGATCGACGCGAGTCGCGGCGTCAGGTCCGGGCGCCGAGCGAGATCGACACCATCGCGTTGGCGAGCGCCCGCCGCTCCATCGTGCGCAGGCAGTCGAGCACCAGCGCGACCGCCTCGGGATCGTTCGAGCGAGTCCTGGGCGACAGCAATGCGTCACGGATCCCGCTCGAGAGGAAGTCCACCATCCCGACGACGCGATAGACGGCGAGCAGGATCCGAACAGGAGCCGCTCGGACCGGCCGTAGGCCTGGACCGGCGTCCCGAACGTGACCAGGGTCCGGCACCGGTCCGGCCACGTCGCCGCGAACACGATCCCCACGTGCCCGCCCCACGCATTGCCGACCCAGTCGACGGGCTCCCGGATGTCGAGCGCAGCAAGCACCTCGCGGCAGCCGCGGCACAGTCGTCCAGGGAGTACCGGTGCCCGGGATCGGAGCTCGCGCCATGGCCGGGCCCGGTGATGATCACCAGGCGCCGGTCCCGGGCGAGCCCCTCCTCGACGCGCTCCCACGACCGCTCATCGACGAACAGGCTGTGCCACAGCACCGCCGGCGGTCCCTCGCCCCGGACGCGCACGGCCAGCGAGCCGACCCGCGTCGGGATCCGATGTCGCTCGGTCACGGCACCCGGGCCGGCGCGCTCGGCCCGATCATCGGCGGCTGCAGGTGCCCGCAGCGGCGCGGTAGCGCGAGCACGACCAAGGGGACCTGCCCGAGGGTGTACACGACGTGCGCCCCGTAGTGCGTGATCGACTGCTCCGGGACGAACGGCAGGATCGACAGCGGCAGCACGCTCACGATCCCGCCGATCACGAGGTTCAGGACGCCCCAGCCCAGCGCCGCCGCCGCGACGGCCTTCGAGTCAGGCCGAAGGCGTACGCCACGCCCAGGATCGCGGCGAACGCGATCGGCCCGGAGTTCTCGAGGTCGATCGGGCTCAGCGGCAGCTCGTACAGGTTGTGGGCCAGCATCGACCCCGCAGACAAGGTGAGCGCCGCCGCCATGGCGACGCGGGACACTGGACGCATGATCGACTCCTTGGGCGGGTGACTCGTCCGTCGTGTCGACCCTACGGCGCCGCGTCCCGAATCGATCAGGCGGTCTGTTCGGCTCGATGCATCGTCGCGTCGAACCGCTCCGGCTCGACGTGCGCCGGCACGAGCGCCGCCCGCAGGACCGCGACCACGCGCTCGCGGACCGCCGCTTCGGGCTCCGGGTCGAGCCCGACCACGGCCGAGCCGACCATGGCGCGCAGCGCGTCACGAGCGATCCGTGTCGCTGCCGCGCGCGACATCCCCGGGGCCGACGCGGCGACCAGACGGGCGAACACGGCCTCACCCTCGCGGAACGTGCGGGCATGCGAACCATCGTCCGAGGCGGTCCCGGCGATCTCGTCCGCCAGTCGCAGCGCGAGCAGGTAGTTCGGGAGCTCCGACACCGACAGGTCGAGCAGCTGCGCCAGCTGCACGAGCGGGTCCGTCGTCGGGTCGACCCAGGTGCTGTCCCAGTCCATCCGGGGTCGGCGCACGAGGTAGGTCGCCAGCTCCTCCTTCGAGCTGAAGTAGTGGTACAGGCTCGCCGGGCTGAGCCCACAGGCGTGGGCGAGGGCCTTGATCGTCGCCCCGCGGTATCCGTAGCGGCGGAAGACCGGGGCGGCCAGCGCGAACAGCTCTCGGCGTCGTGCCTCGAGCCGGCTCCTCCCGCGGAACCGCCAGGGTCGGAAATCAGGGGACGCGCGGCCCGATGGTTCGATCACGCTCGGAGCGTACGTCAGGTGGTCGGGCGAGGACCTACCTGATCCTCCGTCATTGATCGACGACACCCGCGCAGGCGCGGTGCCGGCGTGGGTCACGCTGACGGCCGTGGCTCGAGGATGACGACCGCGGTTTCCCGCGATCGGCGCGCTGCCCAGCTCGCGAGCGCCTCCTCGCCGTCGTACTCGGCCCAGCGCGCCCACAGGCGGGGCCGCTCCTCCGGCGTGGCCGCACGGCCGTGGACCGCGCGCGGGCCGTCGGTCAGCTCGACCGTGGTGTCGGGGTTCGCCTGGAGATTGAGCCACCACGCCGGCTCCGCTTCGCCCCAGCCGTTCATGGCCATGGTGACCAGGTTCGGACCGTCCTCGAAGTAGCCGAGGATGGCGTGCCGCTCGCTGCCCGAGCGGCGGCCGACCGTCTTGAGCCGCATCATCCCCCACCGCTTGGGCGTCTGGCGGCGGAGGCCCATTCGGCCGCGCGTGAAGGCGTAGATCGCGCGATGGATCGTCCATGCGGCGCGGATGACCCAGCGCGGCGGAGTGGCGCCCGGCGACCGCGATCGGTGGTGGTCGGAGTGGTCATGTCGTGCCTCCTTCGGTGGACTCGTATCGAAAGACCTCGTCGAGCGTCACGTCGAATGCGTGGGCGATCTGGAACGCCATCTCCAGGGACGGCGAGTAGCGACCCTGCTCGATGGCGATGATCGTCTGGCGGGTGACCCCGACGCGCTGGGCAAGCTCGGCCTGGGTCATCTCGCCGGCCTCGAACCGCAGCCGCCGGATCTGATTGCTGACCCTCGTGGGCTTGCCCATCGGCCTAGAAGCCTCGTCGATAGGCGACGACCTTGACGACCGCCCCGACGGCCGCCGCCACGCCGAACGCGAGGTACATCGCGTTCGCGATCCAGAAGTAGTCGAACTCCGCCAGCGTCAAGACGAACGGCACGACCATGCCGACGCCGAGCACCGTGCCTGCGACGTACTCGCCGAAGCGCCCGATGTCACGGTCGCGGACGTCCGCAACGGGGCCTTCGTCGTGACCCTCGATCTCGCCCGAGATGCGGCTGACGATCTCGACCACGATGCGACCGACGATGGCCAGTGCGATGCCGATGCCGATCGCCCACAGCATCGTCGGCACGTAGTCGATGTCAGCCGGCGCGGTCTGGCCGAGCTGCCCGAGGGTGATGACGAAGTACCCGCCGTACGCGACCCCGAACGCGACGAGGTAGACCCATTGGCCCTTCTCCTCGTTGGACATGCATCCGCTCCGATGTAAGGTATGTTTGACATCGGCGAATGTACGGTGTGCCTGACATCATGTCAAGGGTTATTTACACGACGGCGTCGGGGTCGCCAGGCTCGCCGGCTGAAATGAGCACAGGGCGCACGACGATGGTTCGCCGTCCTGCCAACCGCTGCCCGGACTCCTCGGCGTCTAGCGGAACCAGCTGCCTTCGATCGGGGTGAGCTCGCCCCGCGGCGCCTCGCAGGTCCAGGTCATGACGCCGCTGATGGCTTCCGGCACGACGCCAGGGAAGCCGCCTTCGCGGGGTGTATCCACGCCACGGGGGATGTCGACGAGCTCGGCCCGACCGGCAGCCGCCTGCCCGTGGATCCGGATGTCGAACGTGGTATCTCCCTCCACGTTCGTATCCCAGCCAGGCCCCGCACCGCTGCCCGGCTGCGTGGACAACTCGAAGAACGCCTGATCCTGCGCGACCGAACCGGAACCAGACAGGTAGTAGGTGACCGGTGTCCCGGCGAGCAACTGGGCAGGATCCGAAACGACCGAGAACGAACCATCGGAGTGCGTGCTGCACGATGCCGCGCCGCTCGCGAGTCCCAGAGCAGGATCCTGGAGGTCGAGCGTGATCGTGCCGGGACTCCAGTCTGGTGGGTTGGCCGATGGAGCGACCCAGGCGCCGATCCGGAACCCGACGACGAACACGACGGCGGCCACGGCGACGAGGCCAGCCCACCGCGGTCGTCTGACCAGCCACCATGCCCCGGCGACGATGGCGATGACGATCGCCAGCAGGACCGGGATCGCAGCCTCGAGCGCGAGCGTTCGCATGCCACGCGCGGTAGTCCAGGATGCCACCGACGACCGCGCCGATGACCAGCGTGAGGATCAGCACCACGCCGACGCCGACGGATCGGCCGCGACGATGGATCGGCGGCGTCTCATGCATTCGCGGGAGCATAGACAAGGGCGAGTCGGGCGCGGGTGTCGGCAGGCCGACAGCGTTCGGCCTATCCGACGAAGGCGCGAGGTGTGCCGCGCCTGACGGCGCCTGCCTCATGGCTTGGATAGCCCGGCCCGGACCGCAGGCCGATCAGGCGTTAGGAGCCCGGCGCAGGCGCTCGAACTCGCGCCGCAGGCGCTTGCTCGGCCGGCCCTCCCCGCGTACGGGCGTGATCGCTGGCCCGGCCTCCGGCACGACGGGCGGGCTGTGGTCCACGTAGCAGGTCGCGGCGACGGCGGCCCCGACACGCGACTCGATCGGCCGCACGACCTCGACGATGCGCTCGCGATCGGCGATGAGCGCCTCCACCCGGTCGCCCGCGCGTACCTTCGTCGACGGCTTTGCCGGCGATCCATTCACGAGGACGTGGCCACCCTCGCACAACCGGGTCGCGAGCGGGCGGGTCTTCACGAGGCGCACCGCGCACAGCCAGCGATCGATGCGCGTCTCGTCGGTGGCGAGGGGATCAGTCACGCGTTCTAGGATGGCACGGGTCGAGATGGCGCCGCGCCGGCCGGGGATAGGTCATGCCTGCCCCCGGAGCCGCAGCCAGACGATGAGGTTGGTTTGGCCTGGGCGAGAGGATTAGCGCCGACGATCGCCAAATGATCGTCCGGATCGACCCAGAGAACGTTCCGACCGGCCCTCGACCAGCGATGGAGATCGCCTGACCACCAACTAAACGGGTCCCGGTGGGGCGACTACTCGACCGCGGCCTCGGAACCGTTTCGTCGGCCGTGCCGTTGCCGCCGGACTTCCCGCGGACCTGCGCCACCTTTTCCTCGACCTGTGATTGGACCTGAGCGACGTTGGTCTGGACCTGCCCTGCGCTTGGGCGACGTTCGCCTGACCTCTGGCCGAACTGCTCGAGGTCGACGCTCTCGACGTTCTCGCGGACGCCAGCGTACACCTCGCGAAGATCCTTACCGGTCTGCCCGGAATACACGATCGAACTGGCCACACCGATCCCGAACCCGACGATGGCCCCTGCGGCGAACCCGACGATGACCCTCACAGTCCACGCTTTTCTCGCGGGAGTACTGCGCGAGTCCGAAGGCATCGCTCGGTACTCCCCTGTTGGGGCTACACAGTCTGCCACGGCCTGGAGAGTGCAACGGACAGACAAAGCGGCGCACGGATGCTACCGAGCGAGGGACGGGCTTTGAGTACGGTTGGTCGGGGCGAGAGGAGTTGGCTCCGCGGAACCTACGTCACCATCAGCAAGTCCCTAGACGAGGTCGGTGTCGATGCTGAACGCGGCCGTGACCGAGCGCATCTCGTCGACGGTGAGTCCGTCACCCGGGCCGCTCGCAAGAGGTCCTCGCACGGGCCGCGGTCTCGTCGTACTCGACGTGGTCCACCGCGCGCTGTCACGGACTGGTTGGAGCGCGCCACTGCGAACGCGAGCATCCCGATCCCGGCTGGCAGGGCGACGACGGTCGCGGCCTCCCAGCGCAGCAGCTGCGCGTCCACGTAGGCCTGTCCCGGCTCAGGGGTTGCACCGGACGCCGCCTGCCGTCGACGGCTCGAAGCGCCGGGGCGGGTCGCTGGCACGAACGATCGCCCGCAGGTCGTCTAGGCCACCCTCGACCAACCCGAGCGAGCGCGCTTGGACGAGGATATTGCCGATGGCCGTCGCCTCGACCGGGCCCGCGAACACCGGCAGCCTCGTGGCATCCGCCGTGAGCTGGCACAGGAGCTCGTTCCTGCGACCCACCGCCGACGATGTGGATGACGTCGATGGGCCGCCCCGTCAACCGTCGCGCGTCGTCGATGGCGCGCGCGGACGCCTTGGCGAGGCTGTCCAGAATGGATCGGACGAGCGCGGCCCGACCTTCCGGGACCGGGAGCCCTGCGGCAGTCAGCCAAGCCGCGATCCGCGCCGGCATGTCGCCGGGCGTCAGGAAGGAACCGTGGTCGGGGTCGAAGGTCAGCCCGCCACGCGGCAGCGCGGCCGCGGCGTCGAGCAGCGCAGCGAGCCGTTCCGGCTCGCCCATGCGCTCCCAGGACGCTGCGATTCCTGGAGCAGCCACAGGCCGGTAACGTTGCGCAGGTACCGAATGGTCGCATCGACCCCGCCCTCATTGGTGAAGCTGGCTTCCCGGCTTGCCTCGGTGAGGATCGGCGCCCGCGTCTCGACGCCCACCAGAGACCACGTCCCGGATGAGATGTATGCGAATGTCGGGCGATCCGCGGGGACCGGACTACCGCGGACGCGGTGTCGTGCGACCCGACGAGTGTCACGACGGTCGTTTCCTGCAGCCCCGTCGCCTCGCGTACCGCGGGCAGCAACCCGCCACGCACGGTGCCCGGGTCGGCGAGCGGCGGTAATAGCGCGGCATCGAGACCCAGCAGCCGCACAAGCTCCTCGTCCCAACGGCGGGTCCGCGGATCGAGCAGGCCAGTCGTCGAGGCGTGCGTCCGCTCGGCGATCACGACCCCGGTCAGCCAATAGCCGAGCAGGTCAGGCAGGGATAGCACATCTCGCACGATGCCGAAGGCCGGCGTCCGCCGGGGGCCTCCAACTGGTACAGGGTGTTGAACGGCATGGCCTGGAGGCCGTTGCGCGCATAGAGGGCGGCCGGGTCGATTTGCGCATGGACGCGCTCCACCGCCGACAGGTTGCGCGGATCGCGATGGTGGACCGGATTGGCGACGAGGCTCTTGGCGGCATCGAGGAAGCCGACGTCGACACCCCATGCGTCGATGCCGACGCTGGCAGATCCGGCGCAGAGCGGGACGCGTGTCGGAGCCCCGCGAGGACCTCGTGGTGCAGTCGGAGCACGTCCCAGTAGAGCCCATCGTCGAGCTGGACGGGCTCGTTCGGAAAGCGGTGCACCTCCTCCAAGGAGAGCCGCCCATCCGACACCCGCCCGACGATGACGCGGCCGCTCGATGCGCCGAGGTCGATCGCTGCGACGGCTCCGTCTACCCCCGGCATCCGCGGATCATCACGCATCGACGCCCAGACGGTAGACCTCCGCTTCCCATGTCTCGATGAAGGCGCGCTCGGCCGGGGCCAGCGCCCGGAGGCCGCCGAGGGCGAGGGCTCCGAAGCCCACCCTTATGGCGTCGACGTAGAGCTCACGTGCGGTCTCGGCTCTGCGCGGCGTCGGACCCGATGCGAACAGGCCGACGCTCGCGATCACGACGACCAACGGCCCGGCGCGATCTCGTGACGGCGCGCGTCTCGAGCGCGGCCGATACGACCCGGTCGAGAGCATCCTCATCGGCGGCCGGGTAGACGTCGAGCCACAGCGGCCACGACCCCGCGTACACCGTTTGGTCGGGCGTCAGCGGCCCGGCATCCACGATCGAGCGCCCCTCGGGGGTGCCGGCGAGCCGGAGCGCCTCGGGCGAGCCGTCGAAGACCACGGCGGCCGGGCGGCGGGCCCGCCGAGCCGCATGGCCAGCACATGTGAGAGCCGCTTCACTAGCGCAGGGTGCGGCTGCGACGCGGAAACCACGGCCGGGGACCCGCTGGGCGCGTTGCGCTGCGCCAGCCGCTGGCGGATCATCCCGACGACCCACTCCGAGCGCTCGACGATCGCCGTCGGGTCGTCACCTGCCACGATCAGGCCGTGGTTCTGGAGGAGCGTCACCTCTGTCGTGCCGGCGCGACCCGCCTCGGGTCCGGAGCGCCGCCGGCGGTCGATCTCCCTGGCCAGCGGCAGCCCGGGGTCGGTGTAGGGCACCCACAGGACCTCGTCCCCGAACAGCTCGCGGGCGATGCGTTCGCCGTCGCTCGCGCAGGTAAGCGCGTTGACCGTGGTCGGATGCGTATGGACGACGTATCGCCTCGGGAGGAGGGCATGGAACACGCACTCGACCGAGGGCCGGTGGTCGCCCTCGTCCCGCAGGCGCGCCGCCATCGCGACGCGCATCACCGGGTCACCCCCGGGCAGGGCCGCCTCCTGGGAGCCGTGCTCCGCCAACTCCAGCAGCGGGCCGATCGCGAGCGGCATCAGGCTCGCCGCCGTGACCGACGCGAGCGACGCCCCGCTGGGCTTGATGTACAGGGTCCCGCCCACCTTGACCGAACTGTTGCCGCCGCCCGCCCGTGCGTACTCGGGGTCCTCGCCGAACCGTCGCGTCATCCGCGCGGCCGCCTCGAGCAGCTCCGCGGTGACGGGTGTCGACGACGCTGCGCCCCGGGTCATCGTCGCCCGTACAGCGGGCCCGAAGTTCGCGCAGGCGCGGAAGTCCGCGCCTTCGAGATCGGCGGTGCCGAAGTCAGTCCAGGCGCTCGGGCGGAAGACGTCCTCCTCGGCGACGTTGTGCATGTAGACCGGGATGCGCAGCATCGAGGCGAGCGCTGATCAGGTCCGCGCCGACGTGGCCGTAGCTGATCGCGCCGTGGTTGGCGCCCCAGTTGTTCATCACCGCGTAGACGTCGCGGAACGGGCCGCTGCCCGTTAGGTTCGGGGCACGAACCAGGTGGTCGGCCAGGTGGGTTCGGTGCGCTGGTCGAGCGCGTCGTGCACCTCGTCCGGCAGGTCGACGGTCCAGCCTTCGGCGATCTGCAGGGCCGGGCCCAGGCCGCCGACCAGGTTGAGCCGCGACCATCGTGACCGGCATGCCGCCGCGGGTACGAATGCGGTCGAGCAGCCGCCGCCGCGGAAATATTCCACGATCGCCGGGTGCCAGGTCGTCGCCTCGAGGCACGCCGCGACTTCTTCGTCGGTGATCTCCCAGAACGGCTTCATCGCCGGCTGGCCGTCGGCATCTGTCTCGCGCCGGTGCCGTCGAGCGTCGCCGGGGCCGGAGTTGATCAGGTGGATGAATGCCGCCGGCCGCGAGGCCCTCCGAGCTGGTGGCCGGTGACGCGCTCGACCGCGTCCGGGCTCCAGTAGGTGCGCACGTCGGCGAAGATCTGCGCCGTGTTGGTCAGCAGGTGGCCGAAGAGCATCGACGCGCCGTTGAGGGCGTCGTTCTCGGTGGCGACGATGTAGGGCGCGCGGATGCCGTTCCAGTCGAACGAGAGTTGAGGATCGCCTCCAGGAAGTCGCCGTTGGGGAAAGTGGTCGGTCCACTGGCGCTGGCCCTGGAAGCCGCCGGCGATGGCGTTGTGGCCGCGCGCCTCCTCGGCGAAGCCCAGTTCCGCCAGCCGCGGGTTGCCGACCATCAGGTCGCGGGCGATCAGCGCCATCTTGACGCCGACCTCCCAGTCCTCGGTCCTTCTGTCTCGCGGCTCTGCGGCTGGTCGGCGCGGGTTGTAGTCCTGTCCTTCGGGGCAGTTCTCCTTCGACCCAGGCGAGCGCCGCGTCGAACTCGTCCGGGTCGTAGATGCCCTCGCTCCATGCGGCGCGACGAACTCGGTCATGTCGACGGTCTCGACGCGCATGCCCAGCTATCTCTCGAAGAACGGCTGGTCGACGATCGAGCCGGCGATGCCCATCGAGACGCCGCCCATCGCCAGATAGCGACTTGCCGCGCATGATCGCGACGGCGAGGCCGGCGCGGGCGAACCGCAGCAATCTTCTCCTGCACGTCGGCGGGGATCGTCGCTGTCGCCGGCGTCCTGCACGTCGCGGCCGTAGATGCCGAAGGCGGGCAGGCCCTTCTGGGTGTGGCCGGCGAGCACGGCCGCGAGGTAGACGGCGCCGGGCCGCTCGGTGCCGTTGAAGCCCCAGACCGCCTTGGGCGATGAGCGGGTCCATGTCCATCGTCTCGGAGCCGTAGCACCAGCAGGGCGTGACCGTGAGCGAGACGCCGACGCCTTCGCGGCGGAACTTCTCGGCGACCTTCGCGGCCTCGGACACGCCGCCGATGTTGTGGTCGGGCACGACCACCTCGACGGGGCGTGCCGTCCGGATAGCGGAGGTTGCGTCCGGATGAGGTCCGCCGTGCGCAGCGCCATGTCCCGCGTCTGCGCATCGAGCGACTCGCGCACGCCGTGCTGTCGACCGTCGACGGCGGGGCGGATCCCGATCCTCGGCCATTCGCCGACGAACCGGCCGGAGGTGTTGATGCTGGCCATGTAGGTGCCTCTCTCGGACTCGTGAAGGGTGGCCGGCGCCGACTGCCCGGCGCAGGCCGGGAAGTCAGTCGGGCGATACCACGCCGATCGTGAGCAGCAGGTTGGCGTACAGCCGCTGCTCCCCCGTCGCGATCGCCAGGGCGACGTCGGGGCCACGCGCCGCGTCGTAGAACGGGAACCGCCCAAGGCGCTCGAGCTGAATGCCGCCGAGCAGCGTCCGGAATTCCGCGAAGATCGCGGGCTCGTTTCCGTCGTCGGGGGACATCACGTGCGCCGCCTCGATCGGAATGGCATCGACGAGCGCGCGTAGCACGTCCGTGACACTCACCAGGCCGGGAGCCAGGTTGAGGTACACGCGACGCGCCGCGTCGTTGGAGCGGGTCCGAAGCGGATAGTTCCCGTCGGCGATCAGGACCTGCGCCCCGTGGCCGGCCTCGCCTAGCGCCTCGAGGATCCCGGGGTGGAGCAGGCGGGTCTTGAGCATCGGACCTCCTCTACGAGCTGGGGTCGAACACGATCTTGCGGTGGGTGAGCCGATGGGCGGCAATCTCGGCGAACAGGTGGGGCGCCTCGGACAGCGGGGCGCGGTGGGAGATCATCCCGGCCATGTCGAGTCCACCATCGAGGACGGAGGCCAGGCCGTCGGTCCACTCGTGACCAGGCCAGGGCGCGGAATACGACATGAAGGCACCCGTGAGGGTGAGCTCCTTGCGCATCAGCCCTTCCACGAACGTCATCGGCAGGCTCGCATCGAGGGGCTGGTTGCCGCCGAGCACGATCGTGCCGCCCGGGCGCGCGACCGCGATGGTCTGGCCGAGCGCCGCCGGCGAGCCGGTCGCCTCCAGGACAAGGTCGGCGCCGCCACCGGTGAGCCGCATGACCTCCGCGGGGACGTCATCGTGGGCGGGGTCAAGGGTGACCTGCGCGCCCAGCGCCCGGGCTGCGTCGCGATTCCCGGCGACGAGGTCGAGGCCAGGATGAGCCGCGCGCCGAGGATCCGCAGCCACTGGACGAGCATGAGTCCGATCGATCCGGCCCCGAACACGACCGCGGTGTCTCTGGACCGGAAGTGGCCCAGGTCCAGGATGTGCCGCGCGACCGTGGATGGCTCGATGAGTGCAGCGGCCTCGAAGGGCAGGTCGTCCGGAACGAACAGGAGATTGCTCGCAGGCAGCGCCACGAGCTGGGCGAAGGCGCCGTCGCGGCGTGAGCCGATGAACGAGTAGGTCGCGCACGCCGAGAAGCGTCCCGCGCGGCACTGGGCGCAGGCGTGGCATGGCACCAGCGGGACGAACGCGGCATGTCGCCCGCGGAGGCCCTCATCGACCTGCGGCCCGATCGCGGACACGATGCCGGCTGCCTCGTGGCCGAGGATCATCGGATAGGTTCGGTGACCGCGAAGGTAGCGATGGATGTCCGAGCCGCACACCGCGCTCGCCCGCACCTCGAGCAGCACCTCGCCGTCTCCGGGCACGGGGTCCGCGACGTCGCGATAGGCGAGCTGCCGCACAGCTTCGAGGACTGCGGCCTTCACTGAGGCACGGCCGGCAACGCCGCGAGCCGGTCGAATGTCGGCAGCAGCCCGCGAGACAGATCGTGATACACCTCGAACGATGCCTCGTAGCGAGCATGCCGTCCCGCATCCGGCTCGAAGGTCGTGCGTCGGGGCAGCAGACGTTCGACGGTCTCGGCGGCGTCTCCAGCCAGGCCGACGGCCTCCGCTGCGAGAGCGAATAGGCCGAGCCCATGACCGCCCTCGCCACCGTCTGCCCGGCGGGCGACGACCAGGGGGCGTCCTGTCACGTCGGCCTTGATCTGGTTCCAGACGGGGCTGCGCGCCGCACCCCCGGTGGCGAGCCACTCGGTGACGCGGACGCCCGTGGCCTCCGCGACCCGTAGATTGTCGAGGACAGCGAAGGCGCAGCCCTCCATGATCGAGCGGAGCATCTCCGCGCGAGTCGTGGCATACGACAGGCCAAGGAACACGCCGCGCGCCGCCGTGCTCCAGATCGGCGTTCGCTCGCCGGCGAGGTAAGGCAGGAACAAGAGGCCGCCGCTGCCCGCTGGCGCGGTCGCGGCCTCCGCAGAAAGCGACTCGAAGGTGACGTCAGGGCCTCCGACGATCTGGCGGAACCAGGCCAGCGCACCACCGCCGACGGTCCCGGCCTGGAGCAGGTATTGCCCACGGAGGACGTGGTGGCTGAAGATGAGGCGCGGCTCGACCATCACCTCCGACACGCTCATGCCCATGCCGCCCGCCTGCCCGCCCTGATCCTGCGTCTGGCCCGGCCGCGTGACCCCGCCACCGAGCGCGCCGAAGGAAGCGTCGAGCCCGCCGACGAGCACCGGCGTGCCGGGAGCGAGCCCCGTTCGGGCGGCCGCGGCCGCGCCGATGCCGCCCGCGATCTCCCGCGCCTCGTGGATCGGAGGCAGCCGATCGAGGGGGATGCACAGCGCTGCGGCGGCCGGCCTCATCCCATCGCTCGCGGCGGATGTCGAAGCAGTGGAAGCCGTACGCCTGGGTCAGGTCGCAGGTCGCCTCGCCCGTGAGCCGCGCGGTCAGGAAGCCGGATGCGGTGAGGAACCAGCGGGTCGCCGTCGAAGATCGCTGGCTCGTGTGCCCTGAGCCATGCGAGCTTGGGCGTGATGTACGCGGCATCGAGCGGGTTGGCGACGAGGTCGATGAGCCTCGCGGCGTCAGGTCCGGCCCTGAGTGCCGCCGCCTCGCCCTCAGCACGCCGGTCGAGCCAGGTCATCGCCGGCGTCAGCGGGCGGAACGCGTCGTCCACGGGCACCAGCGTCCAGCCGATGCCGTCGACCGCCACCGCGGCCACGTCCTGGGGCGCGCACGCCACTCGCCGCGAGCACCTCGGCAACCGTCCGGCACAGAGCGTCCCACCACCGTTCGGGGTCGATCTCGGCGCGGACGGCGTCGGGCCGGTCCAGGTGATATGCGGCCGTAGCCTCGGCGACCGGGGCGCCGCCGGCATCCCAGAGCGCGGTCTTCGTGCTCGAGGTCCCCTGGTCAACGGTGACGATGTACACGGTCGTTCGCGTCCGGAGCCGGCAGGCCCAGGAGGCGCTCCTATGGTGGCGTGATGGTGCCGTCGGGGTCCCAGAGGTCCTCCCAGCGCTGCTCCCGCCTTCCACAGGAACACCTGGCCCTTGATCAGTCGGCAGTTGCGATCGATGCCCGCGATCGCCGACATGTCAGCGTCGCTCGAGGGGCTCACCTGCCGCAGCGCGCAGGTTCGCGTGGTAGTTGGCGCGGTGTCGTCGAGAACGGGATCGGGGACCTGACCGCGCTGGATCGCCCACTTGACGCAGACCACGGCCGGGTGGACGCCAAGGCGCCGCGCGATGGCGACGATCACGGGGTCCTCGACGTCGACGCGTGTCATCGGGCGTCCGATCGCGCTCCGGACGCGCGGGCGAGCCGACGGGCGCGAACCCGATGGGCACCATCCCGTTGGCCCGCACGAACTCGAACAGCTCCGGCTGCTGGAAATGCGGGTGGAGCTCCATCTCGTTCGCGGCGGGCAGGATGCGGGCATCGCGGAGGACCAGCCGCAGTTTCGGGATCGTCATGTTCGAGGTGCCGATGTGCCGGACGAGACCCCGCGTCGACGAGCTTCTCGAGCTCGGCCCAGGTCGCCATGTACCTCTCGTGGCGATATGGCTGCGCATGCGAATCGCGGGAGCCCACGTCCACGCCCGGCTGATGCGTGTTCGGGAACGGCCAGTGAACGAGGTACAGGTCCAGGTAGTCGAGGCGGAGATCACGCAAGCGACCGCTCGAGGGCAGGCGCGACGCGGGACGGGTCGTGATCGTCATTCCAGAGCTTCGACGTGATCCAGAGCTCGTCACGCCGCACGCCCGCTGCGATCACGCGCTCCAGCGACTCCCCGATCAGGTGTTCGTTGCCGTAGACGGCAGCGCAATCGATATGGCGATAGCCGAGCAGGATCGCGTCGTACACCGCCGCCGCGACCCGCTCCGCCGGCACGTGGTCCGAGCCGAATGTGCCGAGGCCGATGGCGGGCATCTTCGCGCCGCCGGAAACGAGGCGCTGGGGGACGAGCGCGGGATCGACGGGCTCGAGCGTCCCAGGGTGCGTCTTCTCGGATCGTCCTTGCCGGCTCACGTCAGATCACCCCTGACCGAAGATGTCCCGTGCGTCGTGCGTCGGACCCGGAAGCGACGTCGTCGTCCGCGTCCCCGCCACCAGGGTGGGTCGCGCCGATCGGCGCGAGCGTCACCCCGTGCAAGATCCGCGCCACCTCGGTGGGGTCGATCTCGCCCTGCCCCGGCCGCAATGCGTTCGCTGTCCCCGCGGCGACCGCGTGGCGGGCTGCCTCTTCGGTGGTCGCGCCGGCGGCGACGGCGGCCACGAATCCGGCAAGGCCGGCGTCACCGCTCCCCACCGGGTAGGTGCCCCGCTCCGCCGACGGCCCGACGCGCCACGCCATCCCGGCCTCGTCCAGGACGATCGCGCCTTCGATGCCCCGCGATACCAGCGCGATCCCTGCTCCCCGCTCCTGCAGCGCGGAGGCGGCTCGAACCGCTTCCGCCTCGCCGCCCGAGACGAGCCCGGTTGCGCGCGCGGCCTCGCCGGCGTTTCCCTTGGCCAGCCAGGGACCAGCGGCGACCGCCCGCGCGAGCACTTCGCCGTCCCCATCGACAGCGGTGCGTGCACCGGCCTCCGCGGCGAGCCTGACGATCCGGGCGTAGCCGTCGACCGGCGCGCCGGGCGCGAGCGAGCCCGACAGGATCACCACCGATGACGCAGCGTCGTCCTCGAGCTCCAGGGCGACCGCGGACTCGATCGCCGACCATCCCTTGTCATCGAGCGTCGGTCCGGCTTCGTAGAACTCCGTCAGGAAGCCCGTCGACCGGTCCAGGATCGAGAGGCAGGTCCGGGTCTCGCCGGGCACGCGGACCGGACGCGTGTCGATCCGCTCGCGAGCGAGCGACGCCTCGAGCCACGACCCCAAGTGCCCGGCCAGGATCGGGACCACGACAACGGTGAGCCCCAGGCGCGAGGCCGCGCGGGCGACGTTGATCGCCTTGCCGCCGGCAACGACGCTCAGCATCTCGGGGCGGTGGATCTGGCCCGGGACGAGCCGGTCCACCATCGCGATCTTGTCGACCGAGGCATTGACCGCGACGCAGACGAGGCGCGTGACCCTCCTGGTCGCGCCGCGCCCGGCGACGGCCGGTCCCGAGACAGGCTCATGGCGTCGCGCCGTACTCGCGATACCACCCGTCACCGGGCATCGCCGCGATCGTCACCGGGTTCGGCCGGGCATGCCACGGCGTGCCCTGCTCATCGACCAGGTCCACGAGACGCTCGAGGCGCCGGCGCCCCTCGCGTCGTCAGCCACGCATCGCGCTCCTCCGGGGCCATCGTCGCGGCCGGCGCCCAGACCGAGCTGCCGACCAGCACCCCGGACGCGCCGGCACTCGCAGGCGGCGGCCGCCTGCCGCTCGAACATGGCGTCGTCGACGCCGCCCGACAGCAGGACCCATGGCAGGCGACTGCGCGGCGTCCAGCTCCGCGCATGCGTCCGCCCATGCGCGCACGGTCGTCGACCGCCGGGTCGTACGGGAACTCGGCCTTGAGGATGTCCGCCGCCGATGGCCGTCAGGCGGCGTGCGGTCTCGATGACGCTCCGCCGGCGCGCTTCGCCCGTCAGCTTGCCGCCGGACACCGGATCGAACCCCAGCGGCTCGACGAACAGCGGCAGGTCGGCGGCCCGGCAGGCCGCGGCGACCTCTGCCACGAGCCGCTCCTGGTCTGCGGCGTTCGCCGCCTCGTGGTGGTAGTAGACGAGCAGCTTGGCCGCCGAGGCACCCAGGCGCTTCGCCTGCTCGACCGACCAGCCGGGCAGCACCCGGCTGACCGCGTGCCGTCGGCGGCCCCTCGTAGCCCGGTGGCCTCGATCGCGACGAGCAGGCCCGCTCGGCCGGGCAGCGAGCCGTCCGCGATGCACTGGGCGGCGCCGATCTCCGGGTCGAGGAGGGATCCCGTCGCGTACGGCGCGAGCGCCCGGATCACCGCGCGCTTGAACTCCACCATCTCGTGCGTAGGTCACCGATCGCGGGGCGTCCGGCCGGAGCTCCTTGCGCAGATTCTGGCGGTGATCCAGCGCGAGCACGGCGAAGGTGCCGCGCGGCGAGGCGCAGGCCTCCAGCCCGCGTCGCGTGCCGAGCAGGTACGTGGCAGGTGCGCCGCGGACCGCTCCGACCGTCATGGAACCCGGACGGCCTGCGCGGCAGCTCGCCTTCGCCGCGACGCGGCGCGACATCGTCGGCCGGCGGTTTCATCGGATCCGACATCGGGCGCACCCGAGGGCCGCCGTCGACCGCCGCACGATCAGCTCGAACGGCAGCACCACCGACTCGCCGGCCGCGGTCGGCTCTCCCGTCCAGGCGGTCGATGCATCAACTCCGCGGCCCGTCGCCCGATGTCATAAGCCGGCTGCGCGGCCACCGTCAGGAATGGCTCATCGACCCACTCGACGGGGAGGTCGTCGAACGCAACCACCGAGATGTCGTCCGGCACCTTCGAGCCCGAGCTCGCGCAGCGCACGTACGGCGCCGAACGCGATGAAGTTGTTGGCGGCGAAGATCGCCGTCGGAGGGTCGTCGGTTGCGGTCAGCACCTCCTGCGCCATCAGGCGGCCGTCCGCCAGGTTCTTGTTGCCGAAGTTGAAGCCGCCGTAGCGGACGAGCGACTCGTCGAGGTCGAGGCCCGCGTCGGCCGAGCGCGCGGCGCACGCCGGCGACGCGATCGACCGACGTCGAGATGCCGCGGCGGCCGGTCAGGACGGCGATCCGCCGATGGCCGAGCTCGACAGGTGACTGTGCAAGCGCATATGCACCCGCCTCGGAGTCGCAGCGCACGTTGTCCACACGGCGCGACGCGCGCCGGTCCAGCACGACGACCGGGATGCTGTGGGTGCGCAGCAAGCGCAGCGACTGCCGCGGCGTTCTGGGCGGGCACCAGGAGGACACCGTCGACCTGGCGCTCGACGAGCAGGCGCAGGTAGCGCGCCTCCTCCTCGTCGGATTCGTCGGTGTTGCAGAACATCACGGCGAAGCCGCGGGCGCTCGCCGCATCCTCGACGCCGCGCGCGATCGTCGTGAAGAACGGGTTGGAGATGTCGGACACGACGAGGGCCAGCATCTTCGTGCGCTTCGAGCGCAGCTGGCGGGCAAGGGCGTTGGGCACGTAGCCCGAGCTCCGCGATCGCCAGCTCGACCCGCTGCCGCGTCGCCGCGCTCGACGTAGCCGGAGTTGTTCAGGACGCGGGAGACGGTCATCGCCGAGACGCCGGCACGATCCGCGACCTCGCTGATCCTGCTCATCTTCGGGGTGACTGGGTTCGCATCGGTGCCTCGAGCTGCGATCGGGGGCTGCCCGCGGTGCGGACAGCCCCCGGATACGGGCGGTGGAGCGAAGCTCGTCCTACTGGTAGAGGACCGCCTGGATCTCGGGGTCGTCGATGTTCGTCTTGTCGTACCAGTAGAAGCCGGTGTCGATGTTCTTCGGGAGCGTCTTGCCGTTGATCGCGTCGATCGCGGCGTCAACGCACTTGGCGCCGATGCCGACCGGGTTCTGGGTGATCGCGCCGGCCTGGACGCCGCTGTTGATGGCATCGAGCTGCTGCTGCCCGGAGTCGTAGCCGACGGCCACGATCTTGCCCTCGTTGCCGGTCTCCTTGAGCGCGTTGAGGATGCCCTTGATCGAGCCCTCGTTCGCGCCGAAGAAGCCCTTGAGGTCCGGGTTCGCGGTCATCATCGACTTGGCGATGTCGGCCGACTTCACCGGGTCGCCGGCGCCGTACTGGACGTCCACGACCTGGATGTTCGGATGCTTGGCCTTCATCTGGTTGACGAAGCCGTCGCGCCGGGTGATGCCGGTCTGCGAGGTCTGGTCATGGACGATGACCCCGACCTTGCCCGTGTCGCCGATCAGCTCGGCGAGCTTGTCGGCCTCGACGCCCGCGGCGGCGATGTTGTCGGTCGCCACGGTGGTGACGGGGATGTCGCTGTCGACGCCCGAGTCGAAGCCGACGACCGGGATGTTGGCGTCCTTTGCCTGCTGCAGGAGGGCACCGGCGGCCTTGCTGTCGAGGGCCGCGAAGCACACCGCGGCCGGGTTGCTGCTCAGGGCCGTCTGGAGCATGGTGAGCTGCTTGTCGACCTCGGACTCCGTCGCCGGGCCCTGGTACGTCGCGGTGACGCCCAGCTTGGCAGCCTCGTCCAGGGCGCCCTTCTTGACCGCCTGCCAGAACTGGTGCTGCTCGCCCTTGGAGATGATCGCGATGGTCTTACCCTTGGCCGCGCCGCCGTCGGTCGGCGGCGTGTAATCGGAGGCCGTGCCGGAGGTGTTGCCGGACGCCGCGGCCGCGGCGGAGGTCGCCGCCGCGAAGACGTGGATGCGGCCGGAGCAGGCGGCTGCCGCGATCGCGACAGTGGCCGCCAGGCCCAGGATGCGCGCGAGCTTCATGAGCTCCTCCATACGAGAACTGCCTTGACCGGTCTGCCCGACCCGCGGGTCCGGGTCCGACGTTAGGTCCACGGTGAGCGCCCGCGACCCGCTCCGGACTTCGTCAGGCCTGCGCGCGGCGGCGAAGGATGTCGAGCCAGACGGCGCCGATGACGACGAGACCCGTGATCACCGGCTTCCATTGGTCCGGGACGCCCGCGACGGACAGGCCGATGCGCAGCGTGCTGATGAGGAAGCGCGCCGATGACGGTGCCGACGATGCTGCCCTCGCCGCCGGAGAGGGAGGTGCCGCCGATGACGGCCGCCGCGATCGCGTCGAGCTCGTAGCCCATGCCGACAGACCCGGCTGGGCCGAGTTCATGCGGGCGGCGATGATGATGCCGGCGAGGCCCGCGAACAGGCCGTACACGGCGTACACGGCGATCTTCCAGCGGTCGACGTTGACGCCGGAGAGGCGGGTCGCCTCCTCGTTGGAGCCGAGCGCAAAGTGTAGCGCCCGAGGGTCGTCCTGTTGAGCAGGATCCAGGCGATGACGGCGCGCGCCGAGCATGACGAACACGATGTTGGGGATGCCGACGACCGACTTGGCCCATGAAGACGCCTGGAACTCGGGCGTCGCCTCGAAGTAGATCGGGCTGAACGTCCGAGAGCACCTGCGCCAGGCCGCAGCGTGACGTTGAGCATGCCCAGGGTCGCGATGAACGGCGGCAGCTTGGCCTGCGCGATGAGGATGCCGTTGACGAGGCCCACCAGCGCGTCCGGCCAGCGAGCGCGGCCAGCAGATCCGACCGGAGCGGCAGGCCGCATTGCGTGACGACGAGGCCGGTCATGACCGAGCGAAGCGTCATGACCGTGCCGACCGACAGGTCGATGCCGCCCGTGATGATGACGAACGTGACGCCGATCGCGAGCACGCCGTTGACCGCGGTGGCGATCAGGATCCCGATGTAGTTGGCCGGGCTGAGGAAGTGCGGGAGGCGATCGAGAAGAAGACGATCAGGATGACCAGGGCCGCCGAGCGCGAGGAGCCGCTGGACGCCGCGTCGCGAGCGCTCGAACGCGCGACCGGTGCCGCGCGCGGAGGCTTCATCGGATCGCTCCCATCAGGCATGACCGGGACGGTCGGCTTCAGCGGCGGCCACGGATTCGCGCTGGGTCGCGAGCGTCATGATCCGCTCCTGGTCGCCTCGGCCGCTGACAGCTCGCCGGTCATCCGGCCCTCGCACATGACGAGGATGCGGTGGCTCATGCGCAGGATCTCGGGCAGCTCGGAGTGATCATGATGATCGACTTGCCCTGTCGCGCGAGCTCGTTGAGGAGCTGGTAGATCTCGCTCTTCGCGCCGACGTCGATGCCGCGGGTCGGCTCGTCGAAGATCAGGATCTCGCGTGTCGGCGGTCAGCCACTTGGCGATGACCACCTTCTGCTGGTTGCCGCCCGACAGGTTCTTGCACCCGCTGGCGGACCCTCGGGCGTCTTGATCGCGAGCGTGCCTCCACGTGCTGCTCGGCGATCTGCGCGGGTGCGCCGCGTGTTGACCCAGCCGAGCCGCCCGGTGAACCGTCCGAGCGAGGCGAGGACGGTGTTCGTCTCGACGTCCATGCCGAGCGCCAGGCCGTAGCGCTTGCGGTCCTCGGACAGGTAGGCGATGCCGTGGCGTGACGGCGTCGGCCGGGCGTGCGGATGGCCGACCGGCTCGCCGTGGACGAGGATCTCGCCGGACTCCGGCAGGTCGGCGCCGAAGATCGCGCGGACGACCTCCGTGCGCCCCGCGCCCACCAGCCCGGCCACGCCGAGGACCTCGCCGCGGTGGAGCTTGAAGCTGACGTCCCGGACCTGCCGCCCGCGGGTGAGGTTGCGGACCTCGAGCACCACCGTCGGTCGGGCTGCTCTCGGGCAGCTCCGGGGCCGCCTCGTAGATGGTCCGCCCGACCATCATGCTGATGATCGTCGCTGGATCGCGGCCTCGGCCGTGCTCACCGTGCTGATGTAGCGCCCGTCGCGCATGACCGTGACCCGGTCGGAGATCTGCTTGAGCTCCTCGAGCCGGTGCGAGATGTGGACGATCCCGTGGCCCCGGTCGCGGAGATGCCGGGTGATCCGGAACAGCTCGTCGATCTCGGTCTCGGTGAGCGCCGCCGTGGGCTCGTCCATGATCAGGACGTCCGACGTTCCAGGACAGCGCCTTGGCGATCTCGACCATCTGCTGCTGGGCGACCGCGAGGTCCGCGACCCGGGTCCGCGGGTCGAGCCGGATGTGCAGCTCCTCGAACAGCTCCGCGGTCTTGCGGTTGAGCGCGCCTCTCGTCGAGCAGAAGCACGCCCCGCTGCGGCTCGCGGCCCGATGAAGATGTTCTGGGCGACCGTGAGGTGCGCCCATCAGGTTCAGCTCCTGGTGGATGATGCTGATCCCCAGGTCCTGGGCCGCCCGCGGGGTGGGGATGTCGACCTCCTCGCCGCGCACCGGATCATCGCCCTCGTCGCGGCGGTAGATGCCGGCCAGGATCTTCATCAGGGTCGACTTGCCGGCGCCGTTCTCGCCGACCAGCGCGTGGACCTCGCCCGGGCGCAGATCGAACCTGGCGTCGTCGAGCGCGTGCACGCCCGGGAAGCGCTTGGCGATGTCCGTCATCTCGACCAGGAGCTCATCCACGTCGAGCATCTCCCATCAGGAAGGACACAGTCGGGGCGAGTCGCTTTGGGCGCTTGACAGACGGGGTGCTGTTATCGATAACGCAGTTACCGATAACATATTGTCCCTGCACACCGTACGCCACCTGTCAAGCAGTCGTCCGAGCGCGATTTCGGGCTCGATCCGGTAGTGGACAGGGAACCCGTGTCCTGGAGTGGCTCAACGACCCGGCGAGTTCTGTGGATGATCGATGAATGGGATCTGGTCGGGGCGAGAGGATTTGAACCCGCGGAACCTACGGCATCGCTGCGAAGTCGCGCGTGGGACGAACGTCGGCGCTGACCCCGTGCCGGAGAGATGAGAGCATCGCGCCGGGCGAGCGTCGGCGCGGTGCTCGCGACGAAGGCGGCCGGGCGCCAGCCCTCGCAGCGGCCGCCACGGCGCCGCGCCTGCCGGTATCTCCTCGGTCAGTCGAGCGCCTCCACGGCCGCCCGCTCGACCGCCAGCCCGCGACGGTGGCGCGCATAGAACGCGTCGAAGCCCTTTGACGTCCCCGGGTCGGGCGCCACGGCGCGCCGATGCTGCCCGCGATCGCGTGCGTCGAGGCAGTCGGGCAGCGGCTCGCCGGGGTCGGCGCGCAGCATGTAAGCTGCAAGCACGGCCATGCCCCAGGCGCCCCCTCGCCAGCCGTGGCGGGAATGCTCACCGGGACGTTGAGCGCGGCGGCCATCATACGCTGGCCCGTGTCGCCACCTTTGAAGAAGCCGCCGTGACCGCGGATCTCCTCGATGACCACGCCCTCGTCTTCGGGTGAGGATGTTCGATGCCGGCTCGCATCGCGCAAAGCGATGCGAAGAGCATCGCCCGCACGAAGTTTTGCAGGGTGAACCTGCTGTTTTGGTGGCGCGCGAACAGTGGCCGGCCCTCGGTGAAACCGGTGATGTGCTCGCCGGAGACGTAGTTGATGGAGAGCAGGCCGCCCGCGTCCGGATCTCCTGCTACCGCCAACGGCAGGAGCTTCTCGTAGAGCTCGTCCGGGTCGCGCATCGACCCGAGCGCTTCGCCGACCTGCCCGAAGAGCGCGATCCAGGCGTCGAGGTCGGACGAGCCGTTGTTGGAGTGCGCCATGGCCACGGGTCTGCCGTCGGGCGTGACGACGATGTCGATCTCTTCGTGGAACGCGCGAGAGGCTCTTCTCGAGGACGATCATGGCGAACACCGAGGTACCCGCCGAGACGTTGCCCGACCGCGGACGGACTGCGTTTGTCGCGACCATGCCCGTGCCTGCATCACCCTCGGGCGGGCAGAACGGAATCTTTTGCGAAAGCATCCCCTTGGGTCGAGCAGCTTGCGCCTTCGGCGATGAGCTCGCCCTGCGGGACGGCCGGCCGGGAAGCACGATGGGCAGGACGCCGCGGAGCCTCCAGCCGAGACCTGCGTGACGCGATCAGCCGTCGAACGCCGACCAAGTGCGCCGCGTCCCAGTCACCCGTGCGCGGGTCGATGGGAAACATCCCGGATGCCTCGCCGACGCCCACCGTGTGTTCGCCGGTGAGCTTCGCCAATGGACGTAGCCAGCGAGGGTCGTGAGGCGGGCCATCCGTGGCAGGTGCGGCTGTGCCTCGAGGATCGACTGGTAGAGGTGAGCGATGCTCCAGCGCTGCGGCACGGCGAAGTCCAGGAGCGGGGTCAGCTCGCGCGCAGGCCTTGCCGGTGATGTTGTTTCGCCAGGTCCGGAACGGGACCAAAAGCTTGCCCTCGCGGTCGAGGGCGACGTAGCCGTGCATCATTCCGCTGACGCCCATGGCCGCGATGGTCGTGCAGGTCGATGCTGTGCCGGGCGCGGACGTCGGTGACGAGCGAGGCGTAGGCGGCGGCAAGCCCGCGCTCGACTTCCGCCATGGCGTACGTCCAGATGCCGTCCTCGAGCTGGTTCTCCCAGGCGTGCGAGCCCGACGCGAGCGGCGTCGTGTCCGGCGTGATGAGCGAAGCCTTGATGCGGGTGGAGCCGAGCTCGATCCCGAGCACGGTGGCGCCCGACGCGATCAGCGCCGCCGCGCCGACTTGCTTCTCCGTCATACCGGCCCCCTCGTCGCCGCGTGATCACCGGGCTGGCGGTAGTAGGCGCCGAGGCCGTGCTTACGGTGGTCGTGCCGGTCGAGGCGGAACTGGTCCACGGGCTCGGCGGCCAGGTCCAGGGCGAGCGTGGCGGCGGCCATCGCCGCCAGGGCGCCCTGGTTGAGGTTCATGAAGTCCCCGTCGATCTCGCCCCGCGGGAGATCGGGGTTGAACTGCGTGTGGAGGTGCAGGAGGGGCTTACGGAGCGCCTGGAGGCCAGCGATCCACATCTTGGCCGGACTGAAGGTATGCATCCACGCGATCACGCCGACGCAGTCTTCGTCCGCCGACGCGGCGACGCAGGCGGCCTTGATTTCCTCGGGCCACTTGACGACCGCCTTGAAGACGATGCGCACCGGGTCGTCCAGTCCGGCCGCGACCAGCGCGGCGTGATCGGCGACCTGCCGCAGGGTGTCCTCGCCGTACCGGTCCTGGCTCCCGGTCAGGAACCAGATCTCGTATTTGCCCAGGGACTTCATGCCATCGTGCCTCAATCGGTGGGTAGCCTTGGTCCACTCGCGAGACAGGCTATCCTCGAGACGACTCCAAGGTGTAGCCAAGCACACCGTCGTTGGCGTTGCTTACTACAAGCGAGATCTGGAGGGGCGCCGCGTCGCGTGGGCGCGCCACGATGTGCGCTTCCATGGGACAGGGACCAAGCGATGGACCACCCACTGGTCGACGACATCACCCTGGCGGACGAGCGCCTCGAGTGGAATGCGTGACGGTGCGGCGCATGTCGAAGCTTCGGGTGGCCGTCCTCAAAGTCGTCCCATCGCAACTGTTCTACGCGGTCAGAGAACCGCGTCGAGGAAGGCGCGGATCGTGAGATGTTGTTCGCGCCACGACTCCCAGACGGAGCCCGCCCATGCACGCACCCGGGCATCGTGTACCTCGACGCTCGTCGAGTCGGTGGCAGAGAGGACAGTCAAGCTGCCCGGACCACGAGCGCGACCGAGGACCTGGAAGTCGGTGTGTCGAGCGAGGACTGCCCGAAGCAGGTCCGGTGAACGCGACGGTGAGGCGCCGCGCTCGATGACGGCGCACAGGCTCACGAGGTGGACGAACACGGATTGGCGATCGCGCCGATCCGCGCCGTCGCCCGGGTGCTGGGCCATGTAGGCGTCAACTACAAGGTTGTTCGCCTCTGACCCCGGGAACCGGAGCATCTCATCCGCGCGGAGAGCGCCGAACGCCGCCCAGCAGCCCGGGGCGCTTGGGACGTAGGCGTGGACAGGTCCGTCGATATCCGGCACCACGGCTCCACACTGCTTGCACGGGATCTTCGTCGCGACCTCTTGGATGGCACCCTCACTGGGCCTCTGGGCAGTCATGGCATCGTGGTGGCGGGACGCATACGACTCGCGCCCACCATCCTTGGTCGACCATCGCGAGTCGATCGTGGCGTGCAATACACATGATGTCTGATGTATGCTGAATTTGCTGGGCGATCTCCGCACGAATGAGCAAGGCGACGATGAAGATCACGGGCTATCGCACGCTGCAAACGATCCATCACTGGGGTCGCCCCGTTGGCGACGTCAACGGGCACATTGAATTTGGCATCACCGAGGTTCCTTTGGTGATCGTGGACACCGATGAAGGTGTCAGCGGCGTGGGTATGGGTTCGCACCAAGACCTCGCGCGCATCTTCCCTGCCATCGAGGGCGAGGATCCGCGCGCGGTGACGGCGCTGTACGACCGCATGCTGGCACGCGTGTTCAAGGCGAGCCATGCCGGAGCGACGTTCGGCGGCATCGGTACGTTCGACATGGCGTTATGGGATATCAAGGCAAAGCTTGCTGGTGAGCCACTGTGGCGCCTGCTTGGAGGCCGTGATCGGTTTGTCGCGGGGTACGCGTCAGGGCTGGACATCGCCCTCGACGATGCCGAACTCGCGCTCTTCTACTCCGACATGGCAGGCAGGGGCTTTACGAGTGGCAAACTCAAGGGCGGCAGAGACCTTTCCACGGACCTTCGACGTTTGACGATCATCGGTGACGCGCTGCGAGTCAACACCCCGGATCCCGGCCTCATGCTCGACGTGAACGAGTCATGGAACCTCAAGCAGGCGGTCCGTTACGTGTCCAAGGTCGAGGAGGTCCTCGACCTTGCGTGGATCGAGGAGCCGATCCGCCGCTGGGACGCGGAGGGCCACGCGCGGTTGAGTGCGTCGGTGAAGGCCGCGGTCGCCACCGGCGAGAACCTCACCGGCCTCGAACAGTACCGCCCGCTGTTCAACGCCGGCGGCATCGACATCGTCCAGGCAGGCGCGACGTGGGGAGTGACCCACTTCTTGCGCGTCGCCGTCGCGGCCCACAGTAGGGACCTGCCCGTGAGCCCCGTGGGTCTCACCGCGAATGCCGCGGTCGCGCATGCCGCGGCCGCCGTGCCCAATCACTTGACCGCCGAGGTGCAAGACGTGGGTTCGCCGTTTGGCGTCGCCATCGACCAGGAGTATGCCGACGGCGGAATCGTACTTGGGGATCGGCCCGGGGTCGGAGTGGATGTCGACGAGGCGGCGATCGCGGCGCTGAAGCACAACGAGCCGGGGTGGCGCGCAGAGGCGGGTCCGCACGTGAGGCCCACTCGTGCGGGCTTGCGGCTGTCGAGCACAGAAGAGTCCGACGCGTAGTTCTGCCAGCCGCCGACGCAGTTGTGGTCGCCTTAGATCCGCGTCACGACCGCTCCAACAAGTACCGGATCGCGTGAGTGAGGCGCCGGTTGAACCAGCGGAGCGATCAGTTGGCGATCCGGAATGCCCTCGACGAGGCCCGAGCGACCAGTCGTACGGTGGACACCACATCGGCGCGGCGTCTTCGCCGTGGCTCACCGCACGAAGTAGGATGACGATATGGCGCAGAAAATCACTGGGAATCTGGTGACGACCGCCGCACCACAGGGGCAACGCATCTTCGGCGACAGCGTCGTCAGGGTTCGTGCGGCCCATCTGGGAGTGGCCGTGGTGCGGGACCTGGTGCAGGCGATCGTCACCGGCAGCGTCGCTCCCGGCGAGATCCTCCCTCCAGAGGCCACGCTCAGCCAGCAATTCGCCGTTAGTCGCACCGTGATCCGCGAGTCAGTGAAGCGCTTACAAGAAAAGGGACTGGTCACCGTCAGTCAGGGGCGCGGCACCATCGTGAACGAGCCGACCCAGTGGAATGTGCTCGATCCCGATGTGCTTTCCGCTCTTGTGGACCACGACGAAACGCTCGTGGTGCTTGACGAGCTTGCCATTGTGCGCGGGAGCCTCGAGGCGACCATGGCCCGCGCCGCGTCGGCCAGGCAGACCGCAGAGCGCTCCGCCGCCTTGCGAGAGGTGTTTGAGCGTGCCGCGGCCAACCTTGGCGACATCTCTGCCTACAACGACGCCGACGCCGCGTTCCACGATCTCGTGATGGAACAGTCAGGCATTCGGCTGGCTGCGAATATCACCCGCATCATGTTCGCGCGTGCTCGCGAGAGCATCCGCTTCACCGGTATCACGACCGACGACGCTGCGCAATTGACGCTCGAGGAGCATCGTGCGGTACTCGAGGCGATCGTGGCCGGCGATGGCGACACCGCCGCGACGGCCATGAGCGAGCACATTGCAAAGGCTTGGGCGCGCAGGCGCGCGCCTGGCATTTCCTGACCGCCGGCATCGCCTGATCGACTGACCGCGTCAGTCGTGGTCCACACCTCGTCGAGATGTGCCATGGTGCGCCAGCGGGAGTCGTCATCGAACTCGATCTGGCAGACTTCGGAGGCGCCACCAGCGCCGCGTCGGGAGGGGAGATGGGGTGTGGGGTGAGGGTGGTGGTGGGTGATGTTTAGGTGGGTAGAGTGGTGAGGCAGGCAATCGTCTCGCTTGTCCGGAAGCATGCGGCACGCCATTCCGAACTTCGCGTCCTCTCGACGTTGGCGGACCTACTCCTTTGTCGCGCTGGTGGTTAGGCCCGCCACGAGGAATTGCTGTGAGAACAAGAACACGATCAGCACCGGTGCGACGGCGATCAGCGTCGCGAGCGCCAGCTGTGGAAACGGGATCGAGTCGGAGGCGACGGTGGTCGGATTGAGCTCCCGGACATTCGCGAGCAATTCCACCAGACCCACTTGAATGGGCTGTGTCTTCGACCCGGGAAGCATTACGAAGGGCAGGAAATAGTTGTTCCAGTTGGTGACGAAGTTGAAGAAGCCTACGAGCGCGACGACAGGGATCGCGAGCGGCAGCGCGATGCGCCGGAAGACCGCGAACTCCCCCGCGCCATCGATGCGGGCGGCGTCGAGAAGCTCGCGCGAAACGGTCGTGGAGAAGTAGATATACGCCAGATAGACGCCGAACGGGAAGAACGCGAATGGCAGGATGACCGCCAACGGCGACCCCACGAGGTGCACCGCATTGATCTCGAGGAAGACCGGCAGCACGAGCGCCGTGTTCGGGATGAGCATCACCATGAGGGTCGAGATGAGGATCGCGCGGCGAAACCTGAAGTTGGTCTTAGCCAGCGCGTAGCCGGCCGGAATTGACACGAGGAGCGTGAGCACCAACGCGACCCCGGCGTAGAACACCGAATTCCCGAGCCACGTCCAGATGCGGCCATCCTGGAACCCGACCAGCTCGTTCCAGTTTGCGACGAGTTGTTCGAAGGAGCCGAAACT